>NZ_OY781882.1:132500-1435833 GCF_963677125.1 uncultured Desulfobacter sp.
TTGGTAGGAGAGCGTTGTGTCGTCATAGAATCGCAACCGTGAGGTTGTGTGGAGATGTCACAAGTGCCCATGCTGACATGAGTAGCGATAAAGCGGGTGAGAGGCCCGCTCGCCGAAAACCCAAGGTTTCCTGAGTAAAGCTAATCTTCTCAGGGTTAGTCGATCCCTAAGGCGAGGCCGAAAGGCGTAGTCGATGGAAAACAGATTAATATTTCTGTACCACCTTGTTGTCGTTTGAGAAATGGGGGGACGCAGGAGGGCAAGTCATCCGTCTGTTGGAATAGGCGGTTCAAGCTTGTAGGCTGGAGATCCAGGCAAATCCGGATTTCTAAGGCCGAGAAGTGATGTCGAGGGATTTATCCCATAAAGTGACTGCACCCATGCTGCCAAGAAAAGCCTCTATCGAGATAACAGGTGATCGTACCGTAAACCGACACAGGTAGGTGGGGAGAGTATCCCAAGGCGCTTGAGAGAACCCTGGTTAAGGAACTCGGCAAAATGATACCGTAACTTCGGGAGAAGGTATGCCCCTGACTGTGATCAAATTTCTTTGTTAGCGGTTGGGGGCCGCAGAGAATTGGTGGTAGCGACTGTTTACTAAAAACATAGGACTCTGCAAAGTCGCAAGACGAGGTATAGGGTCTGACGCCTGCCCGGTGCCGGAAGGTTAAGGGGATTTGTTAGCTTTTAGCGAAGCACTGAACTGAAGCCCCGGTAAACGGCGGCCGTAACTATAACGGTCCTAAGGTAGCGAAATTCCTTGTCGGGTAAGTTCCGACCTGCACGAATGGCGTAACGACTTCCACACTGTCTCAACCAGGGACTCAGCGAAATTGCAGTGGCGGTGAAGATACCGTCTACCCGCGAAAAGACGGAAAGACCCCGGCACCTTTACTACAGCTTGACATTGGATTTTGGGATATGATGTGCAGGATAGGTGGGAGACTTTGAAGCATGCGCGCCAGTGTGTGTGGAGTCACCCTTGAAATACCACCCTTCATATTTCAGTGTTCTAACCATGGTCCGTAACCCGGATTTGGGACAGTGTCTGGTGGGTAGTTTGACTGGGGCGGTCGCCTCCCAAAGAGTAACGGAGGCGCGCGAAGGTTCCCTCAGGCTGATTGGAAACCAGCCGTAGAGTGCAAGGGCATAAGGGAGCTTGACTGCGAGAGAGACATTTCGAGCAGGTACGAAAGTAGGTCTTAGTGATCCGGCGGTTCTGAATGGAAGGGCCGTCGCTCAACGGATAAAAGGTACGCCGGGGATAACAGGCTTATCGCCCCCAAGAGTTCACATCGACGGGGCGGTTTGGCACCTCGATGTCGGCTCATCACATCCTGGGGCTGGAGCAGGTCCCAAGGGTTTGGCTGTTCGCCAATTAAAGTGGTACGTGAGCTGGGTTTAAAACGTCGTGAGACAGTTTGGTCCCTATCTTTCGTGGGCGCAGGATATTTGAGGAGATCTGATCCTAGTACGAGAGGACCGGATTGGACCAACCAATGGTGTTCCAGTTGTCGTGCCAACGGCATTGCTGGGTAGCCAAGTTGGGTATGGATAACCGCTGAAAGCATCTAAGCGGGAAGCCAACTTCAAGATTAGATATCCCTTCTTTAGACTGAAGACCCCTTGAAGACTACAAGGTTGATAGGCTGGGTGTGTAAGCATGGTAACATGTTGAGCTTACCAGTACTAATAGGTCGTGAGGCTTAGCCACTTTTTTCCACGAATAAATTTAGATACTTTGATGTTGAAGCATATTTTGCGAAATTCTTCGTTGCTTCGCATGTGTTTTAAAACGGAGTAGTTCACTACGCCTTATTTAAAACAGATGCTTGCGCCTTGAATTTCACTAAAATCTGCATCAACATAACGACATAGCAACTTTTGATTTTACTGCAACAGATTAAATAATTCAGTTTAATTCGGTGACGATGGCGAAGAGGCCACACCCGTACCCATCTCGAACACGGAAGTTAAGCTCTTTAGCGTCGATGGTACTGCATGGGAGACTATGTGGGAGAGTAGAACGCCGCCGGATTATTTTTTAAAAGTCCGGATAAATATTGTATTCATCCGGGCTTTTTTTAATTTAATCAAAATTAATAAAATTACTTGAATTCTTATTTAAAGATTGCTATAAGTATCGAGTTCTTTGGGCGCCCGTAGCTCAGCTGGATAGAGTACTTGACTACGAATCAAGGGGTCGCGTGTTCGAATCGCGCCGGGCGCGCCACAAAGGATAGAGGTTTTCAGGTTTTAGCTTGAAAACCTTTTTTGATTTTTGGAGAAGTTGCCCCCACATAGCCCCCCTCTTTTTAAAGCATGGGGATAGAATGGGAACTTATTTTTGTGTGTAATGCAAATACCCACTCACCCCAAAAATGGGGCGTCTCCTATCGTAATAATTCCATCTAAAATGGAAAATTCCCCACATTAAAACAGCGCCGCATGGATTAAATGCCCCGGTCAAGGGTAATGATTGGCCCCGGCAACCTGTAATTATCCATTAACATCATAAATAGATCCTTTGGACTTATCTGCAGGCACGAACCCGCCTGATGTATGAACATAGCGACGGTCAGGATTTTTTCTGCGATCTTTCTTAAATGACAACGTAACAATCACACCTTCTCTGACACTTTTTCTGCGATCATACGGCTTACTGCGCCGCTCTTTCTTACGGCCTGGGATCCCGGCATTGAATCCTATTGTTTTGTCTTTGGGATCTATTCTGTTTTTGGTCCCAATATTGGTAATTGATATTATTTTAGCGACCATAATAATATCCTTGGCGTATACCCAAAAGATAGCAATCATGGGTTGAATTTCAACATTTAAAAGGGTGTATTTTCACAATCTTTTGAATTTATCTCGGTATTTCAATGCGTTTCTTACAGCCCGCTCGAAGGGAGATAATTTTTTTAAACCATTGGATCGTTTGATGGAAACAAATATGTCTCTATCTAACTGTCTCTGTTTTGTCTCATTATGTAATGCTATAAAATCTGATTAGTTAATTATTATATCTAACTATCTGTTATTCTATGCATACCCCTTATATTTTTAGAATTGGTACAAGATATGCATTCCTAAGGCACATGGAGAGCTCTAAGCTCATGATTAACAGCAAAACAGGAGGCATAGATGAGACTCAACGACATAAAAAAAGATTATAATCTGATAAATAAGGATAAATAAAATGACCTCCATCTCGGTACTCAAACAGCGGGAAAAGCAAATCTACCAGAAGGGCAGACAGCCCTTTGATATGGCATGTGATACCAAGAGTCTGGCCGGCGCAGTTAGCCAGCGGGCTTGTGTGTTCTGCGGCTCCAGAGTGGTGCTCTACCCCATTGCCGACGCCTTGCACCTAATTCACGGCCCCATCGGGTGTGCCTCATATACCTGGGATATCAGAGGGGCACAGTCTTCGGGGCCGGAGCTTCATCGGATGAGTTTTTCAACAGATCTGTCAGAGACTGATATTATTTATGGCGGGGAAAAAAAGCTTAAAAAAGCATTACTGGAGCTGATTGAAAAATATTCACCTAAAGCCGCATTTATATACTGCACCTGCATTGTGGGCATTATTGGTGACGATGTTGACGCGGTCTGCCGTCAGGTCGAAGAAGAGACCAACATTCCTGTCATCGCTGTGCACTCTGAAGGATTTAAAGGCACCAAAAAAGACGGGTACAAGGCGGCATGCGATGCCTTGTTCAGTTTGATTGAAAGAAACAAGGCCCCTCAGGTCACCATCCCTGACTCTATCAATATTCTGGGAGAATTCAATATTGGCGGGGAGACATGGATCATCAAAAAGTATTATGAGGCCATGGGGGTAAAAGTCGTCTCAGTAATCACCGGTGACGGCCGGGTGGAGGAAGTCCAGCAGGCGCGCAATGCCGCTTTGAATGTGGTTCAGTGTTCAGGCTCGGTCACCCATTTGGCAAAACAGATGGAAGAAGAGTACGGCATCCCTTTTATAAGGGTCTCCTATTTCGGTATTGAAGATACCTCGGATGCCCTGTACCAGGTGGCAGTGCATTTTAATAAAAGCCCGGGCATTCTAAAAAAGACCCAGGAACTAATCAAAAAAGAGGTCAAGGACATTGTTCCACGTCTTGAAAACATGAGAACGGATCTTGAAGGCAAAAAAGCCGCCATCTACGTGGGCGGCGCATTTAAGGCATTCTCCCTGATTAAGGCATTGAAAACCCTGGGCATGGAAGTGGTCCTGGCCGGTTCCCAGACCGGTACCAAGGAAGATTATGAGGTGCTCCGGCAGATGTGCAACGACGGCACCGTTATTTTAGATGATTCAAACCCCCTTGAGCTGGCTAAATATGCCGTAGAAAAAGATGCGGACCTGTTCATCGGCGGTGTCAAGGAACGACCCATTGCCTATAAGATGGGCATCGGGTTTTGCGATCATAACCATGAACGAAAAATTCCTTTGGTTGGATTTGAAGGCATGGTCAATTTTGCAAAAGAAGTACACGAAACCGTGACAAGCCCGGTATGGGAGCTTGTTCCCAGGCGGCAGAATTCGGCCGGAAAGGAAAGTGCGATATGACCGCGAGTAAACTTAATAAAGAAACCCCATCATATACCCCCACCCAGAATGCGTGCAAAATGTGTACGCCTTTGGGGGCCACCCTGGTGTTCCAGGGGATTGAAGGCTGTGTGCCGCTGCTACATGGTTCCCAGGGATGCTCCACCTATATGCGGCGCTACCTGATTTCCCATTTCAAGGAGCCCGTGGATATCGCCTCATCCAACTTCACCGAAGAGACAGCCGTATTCGGCGGCGGTGCCAACCTGAAACTGGCTATTGAGAATGTGGCACGCCAGTATGCACCGGCCATGATTGGTATCGCCACCACCTGTCTGTCCGAAACCATTGGTGATGATGTCCAGTTGATATTGAACAGCATGGGCAACGCCATCGACGGTACCGCCCTGGTCCATGTCTCCACACCGTCATATAGCGGCACCCACGTGGATGGATTTCACGGTGCCGTGGCTGCAGTGGTGGACCGCTTTAACCCTGCAGATAAAACAATTGTTGAGGGGTTCTGTATAGAAGGGGCAGTGAATCTGTTTCCCGGCATGCTCTCCAACGAAGACCTTCGGTACTTAAAAGATATTTTCAGGGATTTTGATGTCCCTGTCACCATTCTGCCTGATTACTCGGAAAGGCTGGAGGGGCCGTCATGGGAGGAATATCAGGCCATTCAGAAAGGGGGGACGACCATTGCAGCCATAGAAAATATGAATGCGGCCGTTCATAGTATGGAGTTCGGTGCCGTGCTCTCCTTGGCCGCAGAAAAGGGTGAGCAGACTGCAGGGGAAATTTTAAGCAAACGCTTTAATATACCCTGCACACGCCTTCCCATCCCCATCGGGGTCAAGGCCACGGATCGTTTTCTGGACGTCCTGTCCAAAATCTCAGGCAAGCCCGTGCCTGAACGGTACAGAAAAGAGAAATGGCGGCTGGTGGATACCTATGTGGACGGCAATAAATATGTATCGAAAAAACGCGCCCTGATTTACGGGGAAGAGGAATTTGTGGTTTCCATGGCCGGATTCCTTGCCGAAGTGGGCATCATACCCGTCCTGTGCGCATCCGGCGGCAAAAGTAAAACATTTAAAGCCGCCCTGGAACAGATGTTACCCGCAAATTTCGTTGAGCAGATGATCATCCAGAATGACATGGACTTCACCTGCATGGAAGAGACCGCAGTCGCTATGCCTGAAGATCGGCGTCCTGAGATCGTCATCGGTAACTCCAAAGGCTATGCCATGGCAAGACGGCTGAAAATCCCCATGGTTCGGGTGGGATTCCCCATCCATGACCGTATCGGCGGCTCGCGTATCCTGCACGTTGGCTATAACGGGGCCCTGCAGTTGTTTGATAATATTGTAAACACAATTCTTACGGCAAAACAGACTGAATCCAGAATCGGATATTCATACATGTAAATGGTTACCCCAGAAAAAAAGCCCCTTTTGCTACAGAAACTAAATAAGGAAAATTGTAAATTATGATGAATTTAGATAACCATCCCTGTTTCAATAAAAAGTCCTGTAAAGATTTTGGTCGTGTCCATCTTCCGGTTGCCCCGACATGCAATATCCAGTGCAATTTTTGTAATCGAAAGTTTGACTGTGTCAATGAAAGTCGTCCCGGGGTCTCCTCATCCCTTTTGACTCCTGACCAGGCCATGGCCTACTTGGCAGAGGTGGTTGAGGCTAAACCCAACACATCTGTGGTGGGCATTGCAGGCCCGGGCGATCCCTTTGCCAACGGCGACAAAACCATGGAAACATTGAAGCGGGTGCGCGCCGCCTATCCGGATATGCTTTTGTGCGTGGCCACCAACGGCCTGAACATCCACCCTTACCTGGATGACCTCAAAGCCGTCAATACCACCCATGTGAGCATCACTATTAATGCTGTAGACCCTGAAATCGGTGCAAAAATTTATTCCTGGCTAAGGGACGGCAAACGGTCCGTGGGCCCGGCCCAGGGAGCAAAACTGCTGCTGGAACGTCAGCTTGCCGCTGTTAAAGGACTCAAAGAACGCAATATCATGGTTAAGGTTAATTCCATTCTTTTGCCCGGCATCAATGATGAGCACATGGTAGAAATTGCCAAGAAAATGGGTGAAATGGGTGTGGATATTTTTAATATCATGCCCTATTTCCCCACAAAAGGTTCCAATTTTGAAGATATGCCGGAACCTGACAAAGGGCTGCTCAGGGAACTTAGAAAAGCGGCCCAGGTCTATGTGCCCCAGATGACCCATTGCAAGCGCTGCCGGGCTGATGCCGTGGGCCTGCTGGATGATCCCTTGAACCAGAATCTCATGGAGCGGCTGACCTACCATGCTACGTCACCGGACCCCGGATCCGGTGCGCAGGAAGATGGTCATGAAACACCCGGCATAAAGGATACGTTTGCGTTCAGTGCCACCGAACCAAGGCCGTATGTGGCCCTGGCCACCCGGGAAGGTGCGTTGATTAATCAGCACCTGGGTGAAGCGAAGGAAATGCATATCTATGACTTAAATCAGAATACGCCGACGTTGGTAGAAACGAGAACCTTACCCAGGCCCGGCGGCGGAGAGATCAGATGGTACAATTTTGCCCGGACCATTAAGGATTGCCACACGATCCTTGTGTCCGGTGTCGGGGAAACCCCCAAAAAGGTTTTGAACTCCATGGGATTTACCATCCATGAGGTTAACGGCATGATTGATCTTGTACTCATGTCTTTGAAAAACGGGGATTCGCTAAACCATCTAATTGTCCGGGAACAGACCTCCTGCGGGGAGTGCAGGGGATCCGGTATGGGTTGTATGTAACCTGTGTCCGGGCCCTCACCTGATTTATACATTAGTGCAGAAAGGAGTACGAATTATAATGAAAACTAATGATATGCGGGTCTGGATGGTCGACACCACCCTCCGGGACGGGGAACAGGCCCCGGGTGTCTTCTTCAGACCTCTGGAAAAATTAACCATCGCAAGTCAGCTTGCCGACTGCGGCGTTGACGAGATCGAAGTGGGCATTCCTGCCATGGGCGAGTTTGCATGCAGGGAAATTGAAGCCATTGCCGGTTTGAACCTGCCCACCATGCTCACCAGCTGGTGCCGGGCGGTCAAACGAAATATTGAACTGGCCATTGGCTGCAATACCCCCGGGGTACATATCAGTTTTCCCACGTCGTCCATTCTGCTTAAGACTTTTGAAAAGGATGAGAATTGGGTGCTGGACACCCTGGATAACACCGTACGGTTCGCCCGGCAGTATTTTGACCAGGTCTCCGTGGGCGCCCAGGACGCCACCCGCACGGACATGGATTTTCTTTTAAGGTTCTGCCAGGCATCCATCGCATTAGGCGTCCACCGGGTACGCCTTGCAGATACAGTGGGCATGATGACCCCGTCCGCACTGATGGATATGATAGAGACCCTTTTAATCCGTCTTCCCGGACTGGCCCTTGAATTTCACGGGCATAACGACCTTGGCATGGCCACGGCCAATGCCGTTTCTGCCGTGGATGCAGGGGCCAAGGCCATCAGCGTCACCGTCAACGGCTTAGGGGAACGGGCAGGCAATGCCCCCCTTGAAGAGACCGCCATGGCCCTGTTCGGCATTGGTGCAAAAAAAAGTAATATGCGCCTGTCAGGGCTTGCCCAACTATGCAATACCGTGGCAAGGTTTTCAGGACAGCAGATCCATCCTGCCAAACCCATTGTGGGATCAAGGATATTTTCCCATGAATCCGGCATCCATTGCGCGGGTCTGTTAAAAGATACAAATTCCTATGAATTATATAACCCTGAGCAGGTGGGCCGAGGCAACTCAAGGCAAATGGTGATCGGCGTGCATTCTGGTTCGGCTGCCATAAAACATGAACTGGCTCACCGGAACATCAACATTGATACTGATGTCGCCCAAAGGTTGCTGCCCCGGGTCCGGGCCGCGGCTGCCGCAGGAAACAAGCCCGTAACTCCGGAGCAGCTTGAGACCATCTATCACCGGACATTGTGTGATAGGCAAACAATAGGTTGATCGATATATGCTGTCAATTCCCGGAATTCATTGTTGGTGTCTTTAGTACGGGGCTAAACCCTCCACCTGAGGTAGCGGAACCAAAAAAGTTCTATTGATGCAAAGAAAAATAATACAGGTTCATCCTCCGGGAAAGCCCCGAAGGGCAGGAAAGGAGAATGAACCTACCCCATGTAATTTCAATTATTCAAAATTTTATTTGGTTAGCTATTTTTTTGTAATTAAATATTATCAGGCACTTAGGTGTTCTATAAATATATTCGGTTAGCGGCGCGAAGAGAACCGATATAGCCGTCAAATGAACGCCCCCTCCAGCAAGGCAAATATTTGTCAAATTGGGTTATTGCATATATCCGTTTGCCAAAATGCAGGATTCCCCTCATTGTCCTACGATTCTATCCAATGTTAAATTCCATGTAATCTTTATTATATAAAAGTCACAATAACTTATTGTGCTACTTCAAAATTTGAGAAAGAGGCGTCTGTGTCAAACCATAATGATATCAAAATTTTAATTGTTGATGACCATAGGGCTATACGCGAAGGTCTTAAGGTTATTTTACAACTGGAATCTGATTTTTTGATCGTCGGCGAAGCCGAAGATGGAAAACAGGCCATAAATCTTGCACTGGCGCTTGCTCCGGATGTCATCATTATGGATATCGATCTAGGTGAAATGCATGGCATTGAGGTGACCGAACAGATTTTATCTCGTCAACCGGACATTTGTGTGATCGGATTTTCCATGCATTCGGACCAGGACCTTGCCAGAGACATGTGCAAAGCCGGGGCAAAGGCATATTTAAGTAAGAATGATTCTCCAGACCAGTTGATCTTGGCAATACGCAACTGTGGGCAAAACAAAGAAAAATAAATATCGTCATAGACCCGCCGGCACCAGACAAGTAGCAGATTAACGAATCAAAATTCAGATAAAATTTTAAAGAAAAAACAGGCAACCAGATAAGGAGAAAAGACAATGGGGACGAACCAAAGCAATCCCGGCGCCTTTAACGCAGCGGATTTTATGGATGAGATCCGGATCAAAGATCAAACTTTTTTATTTTATGACCTTCATTTACTTGATTCAAAGGCCGGGACTTCGCTTGCCAGGCTGCCGTTTTCCATACGCGTTTTGGTGGAGAATCTTTTAAGGAAACTATGGGATAGAGCGGCAACGCCGGGCGATGTGCTGGCAGCCGCTCAATGGCAGCCAAGATATGACGATTCTGTTGAAATCCCATTTTATCCGGCACGGGTGCTGATGCAGGATTTTACCGGCGTGCCTGCGGTGGTGGACCTGGCAGCCATGCGCGACGCCATGGCTGCGGCCGGAAAGGACCCTGCACTGGTCAACCCGCTGATTCCGGTGGAGTTGATTGTGGATCATTCCGTACAAGTGGATTTCAGCGGCACCCAGACCTGCCGGCAAAAGAATGTGGAAAAAGAATATGAGCGCAATGGAGAGCGTTACCGTCTTTTAAAATGGGCCCAAAAGAGCTTTGATAATTTTCGGGTGGTCCCGCCCAACTCCGGGATCTGTCATCAGGTCAATCTTGAGTATTTAGGACGAGGCGCCATGCGGACAAAGACCGATACCCATGATTTGCTGTATGCAGACACCCTGGTGGGAACCGATTCCCATACCACGATGATTAACAGCATTGGTGTGCTGGGCTGGGGCGTCGGCGGTATAGAAGCTGAAGCGGTTATGCTGGGTCAGCCTTATTTTATGCCGCTTCCCGAAGTCATCGGCGTGGAACTGGTCGGAAAACTTCAACCCGGTGTTACCGCCACGGATATGGTATTAACCGTCACCAATCGCCTGCGGCAGATGAATGTGGTGGAAAAATTTGTAGAATTTTACGGCTCCGGATTAAAACACCTCAAGGTGCCTGACCGGGCCACCATCGCCAATATGTCTCCGGAATACGGGGCCACCATGGGGTTTTTTCCCATAGATGAGCAGACCATTGACTACTTTAAAATAACCAACCGGGAGGAACAGGGACAAATCGTTGAGGCGTGGGCCAAAGCCTGCGGCCTGTTTAGGAGTGATGACGATACGCCCGAATTCAGCGATACCCTCAAAATTGATCTGGCTGAAATTGTTCCCAGTCTTGCAGGGCCGGCAAGACCCCAGGATTTGGTAAAACTCAGCGATCTTGAAACCGTTTTTTCGGGGCTTTTGGGTGACGCCGTCCCTGAAAAAAGACAGGTTGATATTCGCCTTAATGATGTTCCGGCCGAAATCAGAGACGGTAGTGTGGTGATTGCTGCCATCACATCGTGTACCAACACGTCAAATCCATATGTCCTTATGGGTGCCGGATTGCTGGCCAGAAATGCCGTTAGAAAAGGCGTGTTTCCCCAATCCCATGTCAAGACTTCATTTGCGCCGGGTTCCAAGGTGGTGGTGGACTATCTGTCCGATGCCGGCCTGATGCCTTATCTGGAAGGCTTGGGGTTTCATGTGGCCGCCTTCGGGTGTACCACCTGCATCGGCAACAGCGGGCCTTTACATCCTGAAATTGAAAAGCAGATAAAAGAAAAGGATCTTGCCGTGGCCGCGGTATTGTCCGGGAACCGCAATTTTGAAGCCCGTATCCACCAGTTGACCAAGGCAAATTTTTTGGCCTCCCCCATGCTGGTGGTGGCCTTTGCCCTCTGCGGGCGGGTAGATGTGGATCTGGCCCATGAGCCTGTGGCCCTGGACCCCAACGGCGAGCCGGTTTATCTCAAAGATATCTGGCCAGGGGACGACGAAATAGAAACTCTGGTTCGCAGGTATGTAAAAAAAGAGGATTTTAAAAATCAATACGAACAGATTTATCAAGGGGATCAATTCTGGAAAGCGCTTGATATAACACAGTCTGTCACCTTCAACTGGGACCCCGAGTCCACTTATATTCGCAATCCCCCATATTTTGACGGTTTTTCACTGAGCCCCACCCCACCAGAAGGCTTTGACGACGCCAGGGCGCTTATGGCTTTGGGGGACTCTGTGACCACCGATCACATCTCTCCGGCCGGTGCCATTCCGGAACATTACCCTGCCGGGATTTATCTTCAAGAAAAAGGGATTGATGTGAATTCGTTTAATTCCTACGGCGCCAGGCGCGGAAACCACGAAGTAATGATGCGGGGAACCTTTGGAAATATCCGAATTAAAAATCAGATGGTCACGCCCAAGGAGGGTAGTTTTACCAGAAAATTTCCCGAGGGAGATACCCAATTTGTTTTTGATGTGGCCAATGCCTACGGCCTGGAGCATGTGCCGTTAATCGTGCTGGCCGGCAAGGAATACGGTACTGGATCTTCAAGGGACTGGGCTGCCAAAGGGTCTGCGCTGCTGGGCGTTCGTGCGGTCATTGCCCGGTCCTACGAGCGTATCCACCGCAGCAACCTTGTGGGCATGGGGGTTCTGCCGCTCCAGTTCCTTGACGGCGACGGGTGGCAGGAACTGGATCTCGATGGATCTGAGCTGTTTTCCGTGAAGGGGATGGCACAACTATCCCCGCACAAAAAACTGCAGATTACAGCCCGGAAAGCAGACGGTAACGAGGTGACGTTTCAGACCATTGCCCGCCTTGATACGGATATTGATGTCGAGTACATGATACACGGCGGCATTTTGCCGTACGTTTTAAGAAAATTAATAAAAGAGGCCTGATAAGGAGAACTTTATAATGGATATCACCATACTGATTGGTGGAGCGGCCGGCCAAGGCATCCAGACCATCGGTGCTCTCCTGGCGGCTGCCTGTCGCAAGGCCGGATATTTTGCCATGGCCGTCAATGATTTTGAATCCCGGGTTCGAGGGGGACACAGCTTCTTCCAGATTCGAATCAGTGACGCCCCGGTCTATTCCCCCCAGGACGCCGTGGAGCTGTTGATCGCCCTGGATAAAAACACCTGGCAGGTCCACCAGCAATCCCTTGGGGAGAAAAGTGTTGTGCTGGCTGATGAGGATTTTTCAACCACCGGCCAGGTTGTGCCCGTGGCATTTGAGCAACTTGCCAAGGAGAGTGGATGCCCCTTGTTTGTCAACACTGTGGCTGCTGCTGCCGGCCTTCGGGTACTGGGTGCAGGCCTGGATACGATCCAATCTACAATTAAAGATCATTTCAGCACACTTAAACAGGCGTTGCTGAAAAAAAATCTGGATGCGGCCCAAAAGGGCTTTGAAAAAGTAGCGGATGTCTCCTTTGAAAAACAGCCCCTGGCAGATCCGTCCGTTCCCAAAGGCAATCTTATTTCCTGTGCCAAGGCCATTGCGCTGGGGGCGGTTTCAGCTGACTGCCGGGTGGGGGCATTTTATCCCATGAGTCCTGCCACAGGCATCATGCTGCATTTGACGGAATTGAGCAAGCGGTTGGATCTGGTGGTAGAGCAGGCCGAAGATGAAATTGCAGCGGCCAACATCGTGATTGGTGCCTCTTTTGCCGGGGCCAGGGCCATGACGGCAACCTCCGGGGGCGGGTTCTGTCTGATGACCGAAACCTTGGGGCTTGCCGGTATGACCGAAACGCCCATGGTGATTGTCAACGCCATGCGCCCCGGGCCATCCACGGGGCTTCCCACACGAACCGCCCAGGGCGATCTGCGGTTTGCCATCCACGCGTCCCATGATGATTTTCCAAGATTTGTATTTGCGCCGGGAACACCGGAACAGGCGTTTGGACAGACCCGCAAGGCGTTTCATTTATCCGAAAAATACCAGGTGCCTGCCATTATTCTGGTTGATCAGTACTTGATGGATGCGCTGTTTCTGATGGAAAAACCTTTTTCAATTGATAAGCATATGGAGCGTTTCATCGTTACGGATGACGATATGCCGGATCCAAAAAAATACGAACGATTTGCCTTCACCGATTCCGGCGTATCCCCCCGGGCGCTGCCCTGTAAAGGAGACGCCCTTGTAAAAGTGTCCAGCGATGAACACCGGCCGGACGGGCATATTACCGAAGATATTGCCATTCGAAATGCCATGATGGAAAAACGCCATGCCAAACTGCCAGCCATGATCGAAGAGTTGGACGCGCCGGAAGCTGTTTTTCCGGATGCACACACCGTTCTAATCGGATGGGGGTCCAGTGCCGGTGCCATAAAAGAGGCTATAGAACGTATGCGCGACAAGGGGGTGGATGTCGGCTGTCTGCTTTTCTCCCAGATATGGCCGTTCCCTGCAGGTGCTGTCGAAAAGGTACTGAACAATGATCCAGACAGGGAATATATCTGTGTTGAAATGAATGCCGGTGCTCAGTTTGCAGGGATTTTAAAGGAATACATGAATATCGATTTTTCAGGATATGTACTTAAGTATGACGGCAGGCCGTTTACAGCCGGCTTTATAGTAGATGCACTCAAAGAAAAGGAGCTTGCCTGAGATGTCAGATAAAGGACTTTATGAATCTGCGTACAAAAACCAGTGGTGCCCGGGATGCGGTAATTTCGGCATTCTTGAAGCCATGAAAGATGCCTTAACCAAACTCAATATTCCGCCGGAAAAGCTGCTCATCGTTTCCGGCATTGGCCAGGCCGCCAAAACACCTCATTTTTTAAAATGCAATTTTCTGCACGGCATCCATGGCCGGGCACTTTCCCTGGCGCTGGGAGCAAAGATCGCCAATCAGGATTTGAACATTCTGGTCAACTCAGGGGACGGAGACTGTTATGGTGAAGGCGGGAACCATTTTATTCATGCGGTACGCCGGAATGCAGATATGACGCTTTTAGTGCATGACAACCGGATTTACGGGCTGACCAAGGGCCAGGCTTCTCCGACATCGGCCCGGGGTATGACCACACCCACGCAGCCTGACGGCGTGATATCAGAACCGCTAAATGGTCCGGCGCTGGCCCTGACTATGGGAGCCGGGTTTGTGGCCCGGGGGTTTTCAGGAAATGTAAAGCATTTAAGCGACCTGATTCAAGCGGCAATCGAATACAAGGGATTCAGCGTAATCGATATTTTTCAGCCCTGCGTCACTTTTAACCGGATCAATACCGCCCAATGGTATAAAGATCGAATCTATGAACTGGACGAGACCAAGAATCGGGATGATTTTCACGAGGCCATGAAACTGGCCTTTGAAACAGGAGACCAGATCCCCGTCGGTATTTTGTATGCCAGACAAAAACAAGAGTTTATCTCTCAAATCAAAGTTCTGGAAAAAGGGCCGCTCATTGACAGGCCTTATGATCCGGACAGGTTGGGAAAAGTGGCACAGGAATATGTTTGATTTTAAAAAGAATATAGAAAGGAAAATATGATGGCAAATTTAACCAAAGAAGAGAGAAGAAACAATGTGATCGGCGTATTAAACCAGGCAAGAGCCATGGAACTTCACGCCATCAGCCAGTACATGAATCAGCATTACAATCTTGACGACATGGACTTCGGGGAACTGGCAGGAAAGGTCAAACTCATCGCCATTGACGAGATGAGGCATGCAGAGATGTTTGCCGAACGGATCAAAGAGCTTGGCGGAGAGCCGACATCCGACCTGGCAGATAAAGTCAGCAAAGGCCAGAAGGTAAACAGCATCTTCCCCTTTGATTCGAACCTGGAAGATGACACCATCGATAACTACAACCAATTTCTGGAGGTCTGTCGCCAAAACGGCGACAGTATTACCATGAAAATATTTGAGACTATTATTGATGAAGAGCAGATGCACTTGAATTATTTTGACAACATTGCAGGGCATATTGAAAATTTAGGGGACGCTTACCTGGCAAGAATTGCCGGAACATCATCCGCCACAGGTTTGGGGACCAGCGGATTTGCTGTTTCCGGAGAACAGGCATAACAGATATGAATAACGGGGTGGCTGTATAGCACAGGACACCCCATTTTTTTCGGGGCGGGCGCTGATGAATTTTTGATAAGCAATAATAAATTTATTTGGTATATTTAAACGGGCGTGATATATCAGTGGATGACGGGTGCGGGTTACAGTGTTTCTATAATATCAATAAAATTCAGGGTGTTTCATGGAGTCGAAAGTGAAAAAGATTGTAATTGCTGAAGATAATACTCTGCTGCGTGAAGGGCTATGCCTGATGATCGATTCGGATCCGGATCTTGAAGTGGTGGCTCAGGCCGCAGACGGTTTTTCTGCCATCGAAACAACGCTTTCTCTCAAAGAGCCGCCGGATCTAGTCATGATGGATCTATCCATGCCCAAAATGGACGGGGTATCCGCCATCAAAGAGATCAAACGTCAGAGGCCGGATTCCAGGATCATGGCTTTGACGATTCACGATTCCGATGAATTTATTCTGGAGTGCTTTGATGCCGGGGCATCAGGATACTGCCTGAAGGATTCATCCCAGGATGAGCTGTTAAAAGCCATTCACGTGGTTCTCTCTGGAAAAACCTATATCAGTCCGGGGATTACCGGAACCGTCATGGAAGGATTTCTGGACGGCCGCAGAAAACTGAAAAGTAAAACAGCCTGGGATAGTCTGACCCAAAGGGAACGGGAAGTGCTTAAGCTGGTGGCTGAAGGCTATACCAGCAAAGAGGCGGCTAATTTACTATGTATCAGCCCCAAAACCGTGGAACGTCACCGTTCCAACATTATGAACAAGTTGGATTTACACAATGTCTCCGAGTTGACTTCCCTTGCCATTGAAAAAAATTTGGTCGGAAACTAGCTTTTTTTATTAAACCCTTTCACCTCGAAGTTATTTAAAATCAAATGTCTCTTTTGTCTGTATCTGCAAAATTTCAGGTTGACCTATATCTATATTTCCACCCGGGAATACCGGACCTGTAGCGTGGAAATGGGTAAATCCCCCCATATTAAATCAAAATTATTTATACTAATGTAGATTGATTCGATGAATCCTTTAGTTGATGAAATAATGGTAAATTTTGTCCGAGTTTAAGGCGGATAAAAATTTAACCCAAAGAATTTATTGATATTTCTGGAGTTAAACATTTTGGTTCAAGAAGGTTCGAAGAATCGTTTTGCTCACAATCCGGCAAAAGGCGCTGTTTTTTTTGCCAGAATGATGTAAGCCTAAAAGAAGGGGGGAGGGGCAATGGAAGAACGTGTCGAAAAATTAGAAAACGGCATGGCCAAAGATCCGATCCAAATGGTTACCGAAGGGGTCGCACATGACTTTCGAAATCTGTTGGAGGCGATCCGAAGCCGGGCGACCACGGCTAAGAACCTGACCGGATCTTTGAACAGGGCCCAGAGCTTGATGTGCCAGATTGTTCAGCTGATTGATCAAAATACCCATGTTGTAGATCTTCTGGAACAGTTTGCAGATACGCGGAAGTGCCAAAAACAGGTTGTGGATCTTAATCGTGTCGTCGAAATGATATTTGAACATGCGGGATACTACATGCCGGACATTATTCTGGAGTTTGATCTACTTGGCCGGTCGATCCCTGTGGCCGTGGATGCAGAAAAAATCAGTCAGGCGGCAGGTGTGCTTCTGGAGAATGCGTATCAAGCCTTGCCTGAAAGCAAAGGCATGATCATTGTGAGCACTGATATTGTAAGTATGGTGAATGGTTCATGTGAATTTTATGGTCTTCCCGCCGGAGAATATGCCCGTTTGACAGTGGCGGACAATGGTTCGGGAATGGAAAAAGATGTGTTGACTCAAGTTTTTACACCATATTATACGGGAGAGAACGGCTGTTATCCTGGAAGAAAAGGCTTAGGGCTAACTTTGGCCCAAAATATTGTAGACAGCCATGGCGGTACGATTGACATATGGAGTACACCTGGAAGTGGATCTGCTTTTTCAATTAATTTACCCTTCTTTCAAGAATAGATCGGTTGAGGAGGACAATGGCGAAAACCGATATGGTAAATAACAGCCCCCAAACGGTTGCCGTCGGGGGTGCAGCGTTTATACTGGTGTTGGTCGTCCTTTATCTCAGCTCCCTTTACAATTACCTGTTATTCCATACGCTGGCTGAAATGTTTGCAGTGGTCACTGCCTGCAGTATTTTTGTGGTGACATGGAACGCCAGAAAGTTTTTCAAGGAAAAGCAGTTTTTCCCCTTTATCGGAATATCCTATCTTTTTGTCGGTATCTTGGACCTGGTTCATGCCATGACCTATAAAGGGGTCAATATCATAGTGGCCATTGATGCCAACATCCCAACCCAGCTCTGGGTCGCAGCCCGTTACCTTGAAAGCATTACGCTGCTTTCTGCCTTTTTTATATTTAAAGACAAAAGAAAGGCAGAAACCTATTTATTGGGGTTTACAATCATCACCATTTTGATTTTACTTTCTATATTTTATTGGCAGATCTTTCCTGACTGCTATCTTGAAAATTCGGGCGGCCTGACCCCTTTTAAAAAAAACAGCGAATACCTCATATGTGTGATTCTGCTTTCAGCACTCGGCGCCCTTTATTACAATTGGGACCGGTTTGACAAGACACTTTTCAACTGGCTACAAGCATCTATTCTGATTACCATTGTTTCTGAATTACTGTTCACAACGTATATCGGCGTCTACAGTACCGCCAATATGCTCGGCCATTATTTTAAGATCGTCTCCTTTTATTGTCTGTACAAGGCGTTGATTGAAACCGGTCTTTCGCAACCGTACAGCTTGCTGTACAAGGTGTACAAGGATCTTGACGACAGCAGGGAAAGCTACCAGGCTTTATTTTCAAATATGCTCGACGGGTTTGCCAGGCACCGTATGATCCTGGATAAAAACGGATCCCCCGTTGATTTTGAATTTCTGGAAATCAACCAGGCCTTTGAGCGACTAACCGGCCTCAATGATGTCGTGGGAAAAACGATAACTCAGTTACTGCCGGACATACAAAATGACTCATCGAAATGGATTGATGTTTTTGGAAAAGTGGCCCTTAAGGGAGATCCGGTTCGGTTCGAAAGTTATGTCACGCCACTGAAGAAATGGTATGCCTTCAATGCGTATTCGGTCAAGTACGGTGAGTTTGTAACGATTTTTGAAGATATCACTGAAAGAAAAGCAGCAGTTGAATCGCTTTTTTCCCAGAGAGAGTTTCTTAATACCACATTGGAGCATATTGTGGACGGTGTGATCTCCACAGATGAAACCGGTCGGGTTGCCTTTATTAACCCGGCTGCCGAAAATCTCACCGGTTGGCCCCGGGCAGACGCTTTGGGAAAGAAATTAGAACAAATTTTTAAGGTATGTCGGGAAAAAGAAGATTCCACCTGCAAAGAGGCTGGGGCGGACGCCTTGTACGAAGACCAATTGATGGTTTTTCCCGATGAAGGCATGCTCCTGCGTCGTGATGGAACCGGGCTGCCTATTGAAGAAAGCGTCAATCCGGTTACAAACGAAAATGGCGAGGTCATTGGGCTCGTTCTTATTTTTCGGGACATTACCATGTGGAAGCAGTTCCAAAAACAACTCCAAGAGGCAAATGAGTTGTTGGAGGAAAAAGTTGCTGAGCGGACCCTGACTTTACATCAGACCGTAGAGCATCTGCAAAAAGAAATTGAACAACGCACAAAGGCTGACGCCCGCAACCAGGAAGCGGATCAGGAACTGCAATCCCGGGCAACCCAACTGCGCGCCCTGGCCGGAAAACTGACCATGGCGGAACAGGCAGAGCGCAGAAGGGTTGCAAAGGTGCTGCATGACGGTATCCAACAGTATATGGCAGCAGCCAAACTTCACCTAAGCGGCCTTGAACGCAAAATAGAAGATCCCCAATTAAGCGGTATGGCTCGAAAAATAGAGGAAACAATCGGCACCTGTATTCAAATGGCCCGTTCTTTGAGTGCAGATTTAAGCCCTCCCGCCCTTTACAGGGGAGGACTAATTTCCGGTCTCAGGTGGCTTGCCGGCAGGATGCAGGAACGCCATGGATTCCAAGTCACTGTTAAATCTGAAATGGAAAATATAGCCCTTGCCGAGGACATTATGCTATTGGTTTTTGAGTCGGTTCGTGAATTGCTTTTCAACTCGGTTAAACATTCCGGCACGTTTGAGGCGCAGGTAAAGCTTGAAAAAAACGAAAAAAGGCAACTCTGCCTTTGCGTGGCGGATGAAGGCAATGGTTTTGATCCATCTGAAATTTCTATTTCCGAAAATATGCAGCAAGGATTCGGACTGTTCAGTATCCAGGAGCGTATAAACCTGATCGGGGGAACTTTTGAAATCAATAGCAAACCCGGACATGGCAGCCGGTTTAATATTTTTCTGCCCTATGAAAAAGAGGCCGGGCAATTAACTGAAAATGATGCGTCTACAAATTCATTAACGCCTTCTGTCGCCAATATCGATTCGCAATTTTCGAAAAAAGATATCCGGGTTCTTCTGGCAGATGATCACGCAATCTTTCGTAAAGGAGTATTCCAATCACTTAAGGAAACTGCCGGTATCAAGGTTGTGGGCCAGGCCCACGACGGCCTGGAAATTGTCGAACTTGCCGAAGAGCTTCGTCCTGATGTGATCTTGATGGATATCAATATGCCAGGCATTGATGGGATTGAAGCCACACATCGTATTTATCAGGCCCATCCGGACATAAAGATTCTGGCCCTTTCCATGTACGAGAAAAAAGATTATGCCCGGGATATGATTTCAGCCGGTGCTGTTGATTTTATCAGCAAGGAAAGCTCGTCAGCTGAAATGGTGGCTGCAATTAAAAATGCAGTGACAGTTTCCCTTTAGTTCTCTAATTCTTCAAAGCCTAATTCCGTGGCGGCCCGGCATTCGTCGCATTCCATTGTGGCATTTTCAAGATCAGGATATTTTTCTTTGATCTCTTCTTCGGTCATTATTGCTAAATGACTGCATCCACACTGGGGGCAACTGTTTTTAACTTTGTATCTTTTCTTTTTTTTAGCCATCCGGTCCTCCTTATGTGTTTTGTAAGATGAATAATGTCCAAAGTATACCATTTCAACATTTCATATTTATATGGGTGACTCTCCCTATTTTAATGCGGTTTTAGAACTATAGACCTGCAAAGTGGTTATTTCCTTGGCGATGTTTACATAGTTTTACTGATACTGGGTTTTTCAATTTTTTTTTATTGTGATGACTAATCGACTGTAGATTTATCAAGTTGCGCATAAAAATTTTCAAGGAGGTACCCAAGCCATGACCAGCAATACCCCCAAACCCACAACCAATGATGCAGGAATACCCGTATCCAGCGACGAGCACTCCCTTACCGTAGGGCCGGATGGTCCGATTCTGCTGCAGGATCATTATCTGATCGAGCAGATGGCTAATTTCAACCGGGAACGCATCCCGGAACGCCAGCCCCATGCCAAAGGTTCCGGGGCTTTTGGCTATTTTGAAGTGACCCGGGATATCAGTGCTTATACCAAAGCCGCCCTGTTCCAGCCCGGCACCAAAACAGACACCCTGATCCGGTTTTCCACCGTGGCCGGAGAGAGCGGAAGCCCTGATACCTGGCGGGACCCCAGGGGATTTGCCTTGAAATTTTATACCACCCAGGGCAACTACGACATGGTGGGCAATAACACCCCGGTATTTTTTTTAAGGGACCCGATGAAATTCCAGCATTTTATCCGGTCCCAAAAGCGACGTGCGGACAGCGGTCTGCGGGATCATGATATGCAGTGGGATTTCTGGACCCTGTCACCGGAATCCGCCCACCAGGTCACATGGCTGATGGGCGACCGGGGCATTCCAAAAACCTGGCGTCACATGAACGGCTACTCCAGCCATACGTATATGTGGGTCAATAATGATGATGAACGCTTCTGGGTCAGGTATCATTTTAAAACCGACCAAGGCATTGAATGTCTGACCCAGCAGGACGCAGACCGCCTGGCCGGCGTAGATGCCGACTGTCATCGCCGTGACCTGTTTGAATCGATCAAGCAGGGGAATTATCCTTCCTGGACTCTGAAAGTTCAGCTCATGCCCTTTGATGAAGCTGAGACTTATCGGTTCAATCCTTTTGACCTGACCAAAGTATGGCCCCATGGCGATTATCCGCTCCATGAGGTGGGAAAATTGGTTTTAAACCGAAATCCCACAGATTTTCACACGGAAATAGAACAGGCCGCATTTGAGCCCAACAGCTTTGTTCCCGGTATCGGGCCAAGTCCTGACAAGATGCTGCTGGGCCGGCTTTTTTCCTATGCCGATGCCCACAGGGCACGCCTGGGAGTAAACTATAAACAGATTCCAGTCAACCGCCCCAAAGCACCCGTGAACAGTTACAGCAAAGACGGTGCCATGCGTGTGATCAATGTTTCTGATCCGGTTTACGCCCCCAACTCAAAGGGCGGCCCTAAGGCAGACAGCGAACGCTATGCCCAAAAGGAGGTGTGGAATGCCGGTGGCGATTTTGTCCGGGCCGCATATACCCTTAGAAAGGACGACGATGATTTTGGCCAGGCCGGAACGCTGGTTCGTGAGGTTATGGATGATGCCCAGCAGGACCGCCTGGTTTCAAATGTTGTGGGGCACTTGAAAAATGGGGTGACCCAGCCCGTTATGGAACGATGTTTTGAATACTGGCGAAATATTGATAAACAAATCGGCGACAGGATTGCCGAGGGTGTCAACGGGGTATAGCCAATTAAATTTATTTTCCCTTCCATCTCTGCAAGGCGTCATTTCAATCCTTACAGAGATGGTATCTTTTTAGGATAAGCATAGGAGCGCGTTGTGAAAAAGTATTTTTGGAGAGAAACTGAATCCGGACTGCCGCCACTTGAAACAAATACCCGCATTGTTGAACACTACTCGTCGTTGTATAAGGCTCTTGATGACATGCTTGGCCTGTGCGAAGATGACGATCCGGATCACCCTTTGTCTTGCAGGGCAGACCAAGTAATTGAAGGTAAAGAAGATGATTCGCAAAGGGACTGACAGGCTTTGGGGCTAGATGGGGTCTCGGGCGCTTGCCATGCGATAATCCTGAATCAAAAAAAATCGAACCTACAACTTATTGAAAAATTTTGAGGTGGTTTGGTCTGAATCGCTCTACAGAATATATTTCAAACCATGAGATTGTGGATATGGTACCCACCCTAAAATTACCGAAGCGCGTAAAGAAAAAATGCTTTTTACAGATGAGTATATTTTTGCGCCTTTGGTGATATTTACAAGATCAGATGCATCGTTTGTGGGCTCTATGGAGGACTTAAGAGGTAAAACCGTTTCAGTTGAAGAGGGGTTTGCGCTTCATGAAACACTCAAGCGGGAATATCCATGGATTAATCTTAAGGTGGATGCATGACAGGGATAAAAACCTTGCGCCTCCACCTTACACCGAACACCATAAGCTTTTTCTTCCTGACAGCTGGGAAAAGCTGTCCACTGCTGTTACAAACGCCATTGCCAAAGGCACACCCTATGAAATTGAACTTGAAATCGTCAAAAAAGACGGGACCACCGGATGGATGTGGGAAAAGGGTGAGGCGGAAAGTGATGCCAAAGGGAATATCATCAGTATCTGGGGTACTGCTCAGGACATCACTGAACGTAAGCGAAATCAAAAGAAACTTGAAAGTACCCTTAACTATGTCCAAACCATCGTTGAAAATTCACCCATAGGGATTTCCACTTTTGAACAAAATGGGCTGATTGTTACGGTGAACCAGGCTTTGGCGCGAATTGTCGGCGGCACTGTTGAAAAAATAGTGGGATTGAACATTTATAAAATTGAATCCTGGAAAAGATCGGGATTACTTGCTGCTGCTCAAGAGGCCCTCAAGGATGATATCGAAGTGACGCGCGACCTTCATTATACCTCAAGTTTCAATAAAAAATGCTGGGTGCGCGCCACATTCATTCCATTTATGTATGAGAATAAAAAACAACTAATGCTTTTGCTGGCCGATACATCAAGGCAGAAAATAGCTGAAGAAAAACAGCAAAAATTGAAAACTCAACTGATTCAGGCCCAAAAAATGGAGTCCATAGGCAGGCTTGCCGGAGGGGTTGCCCACGATTTTAACAACATGTTAAGTATTATAAATTACAATAGAGACTGACAATATATTTTTTGATCAAGCGTATTGCAGAGAACATCCTGAGTTTAAGCCAGGTGAATATGTCATGCTTGCTGTCAGCGATGACGGCATTGGCATGGATAAAAACACAGTGAGCAATATTTTTGAACCATTTTTTACCACAAAAGAGATCGGAGAGGGGAGCGGACTTGGATTAGCGACCATTTTCGGCATCGTGATGAAATCGTCTGATTTTGATGAAATCGAGTTACTGATTACGGACGTTGTAATGCCTGAAATGACGGACGTTGTAATGCCTGAAATGAATGGCAGGGAGCTTGCTACTAAAATAAAAAGTCTTTATCCGAATTTAAAATGTCTTTTTATGTCAGGATATACGGCCAATGTGATTGCCCACCATGGGGTTCTGGAATCAGGCGTCCATTTTATAAATAAACCTTTCTCGAAACATAGTTTAGCAAAAAAAGTGCGTGAGGTGTTAGAAACAACGGTAAATTAGATTGATTAGCATGTTTTACTGCGATTAATCCCTTTTAATGGGAAGTCTAATTATAAAAGTAGCACCACTGCCTGGTTTAGAAATGACATCCATTTTGCCTTTATGATTTTTGGTGATAATAAAATAGGAAACAGAGAGTCCTAATCCCGTTCCTATACCAACCGGTTTAGTCGTAAAGAACGGATCAAATACCTTTGAGCGGGTGTCCTCATCTATACCTGGTCCATTATCCTCGATTTCGATGCAGATCATGTCAGATTCTTCGGCTTTATAAATTTTAATGATAAATTTGGGAAATTTTGTTCTAGCCGCGTGCATTGCCTGGGCACCATTACGGAGAACGTTCAGCAGCACCTGCTGGATCCTTGCAGGCTCACAGGGCAGCATGGGCAATCTTTCATCATATTGTTTTATTATTTCAATGGATTTAAAATCATATTCTTTTTTAAGGTCATAGTCTGTGGCAGCCAGTTCCAGAATTTCATCCATAAGCGTGTTAAGGTAGTGCAAAGACATGTCGTCGGCATCCGATTTTCTTGCAAAAATAAGCATAGAATTAACGATCTCAGCCGCTCGTGAGCCTGAGTTATGAATCGTATCAATCATACGAAAAATATCCCTCTTGTCCATAAACGCCCTGACATCCTCTATTTTAATACTGAGTTCTTCTGCAACTTGTAAATTTGCAGGCATATTGGTATTTTCAAGCCTGGACTTCATGACAAATGCACTCTGCATCATCCCTGCCAAAGGATTATTGATTTCATGGGCGATACCCGCTGCAAGGCCTCCTAAACAAAGCATTTTTTCCGTTTCAGTCATCATCTCTTCTATTTGAACCCTTTCGGTTACATCATCAATTCGGATCACAGCGCCCTCTATGCCGTTGGAGACCAGGGGATAAACGGTTATGTCTTCATAAACAAAGCGCCCTTTCTCCTGTCTTGTGGAACGTGGGTGATGATAAACCTGCTGGGATTCAATTGCTTTTTGTACATATTCCGTCCCATTTTTAAGTTGTGGAAATATCTTTTCAAGCGGTTTGCCTTTGGCAACCTCCTTTGATATGTGGGTTATTTCCCTGGCTCGAAGATTCCAATGTGTGATCCGGGTTTTGTTATCCACGCCGATAAGAATGGAAGGCATGGAATCAATAATATTGGACAGGTAATTTTTTAAGCTTCGGATCTCTTCAGTTTTTTCTTCAAGCAGTATTCTTTGCTTATACAGTTCAATGAATATTTTTACCTTACTTGTAAGAATAAGCGGTTCCAATGGTTTAAGAAGATAATCAACCGCACCCGATTCATACCCTTTAAACACATGATGATCTTCTTTGTTCGCGGCTGTAACAAAAATAATAGGTGTTGTCCTTGTTTTTTTAACACTTCTTAACAGTTCAGCCGTCTCATATCCATCCATATCAGGCATCTGGACATCAAGAAGGATAAGCGCAAATTCATGATTTAGTGTTTTGTACAACGCCTCACGCCCGGAGCCGGCTTTTACGATTTCCAGTTCCGGAGAGTCAAGAAGGTTCTCCAGGGCCAAAAGGTTTTCAGGCCGGTCATCAACGGCCAGTACTGAAATCTTCTTCATAAATTTTCTTCTTAATTCAAACTGTTAACAAAATTTCCTATCCTATTCAAAGGAAGGATATGGTCTACCTGGACATGCTTGATCACGGCCATCGGCATGGCTTTAGCTTCGGCGGTCTCAGGATCCTGGACGATAATCAGTCCCCCCAGTTGTTTAATCCTGGCTGCCCCATTTGTTCCGTCCGGGTTAGCCCCGGTCAGGATGATGCCGACCAGCCTGTCCGTGTAAGTATCAGCTGCCGATTCAAACAAAACATCAATAGAAGGGCGTGAGTAATTCACCCGGGCTTCTATTGATAGGGAAAGGGTTTTATCGGGTTCCACCAATAGATGGTAGTTGGCCGGTGCAAAATAAATTGTGCCGGATTCCACCGGCATTTTATCTTCGACCTCTCTGACTGAATGCCGGCACAAACGGTCAAAGTATCTGACCAGGAAATCATCAGAATCATAACTTTGGTGCTGCACAATCATGACAGGAAGCGTCATGTTATGGTCAAACTTAGGCAGAATCTGAGCAAGTGCGTCCAGTCCCCCGGCTGAGACGCCAACCACAATCGCTTCATATGAATGCTCCGATACTGCCATTTATATTGTCCCTTTCGATTAACGCCGCTTACGATATATTTTTTCCTGGTCACAGACGATTTCAAATGCATCTGATAATTCGCAAAATTTGATGCTTTCCTTTGTGCCCAGGCAGAGGAACCCGCCTGGGCAGAGGCTGTCATAAAATAATTTGAGAACTCTATCCTGAAGCTCTTTGTTAAAATAAATAAACACGTTACGACAGAAAATCAGATTCATTTCACCAAAAACCCCATCCGTAACCAGATTATGAGATGAAAAAAGGATTTTATCCCTCAGACCACACTTTATAACTGCATGGCTGTAGTCAGCAGCATAATAGTCTGAAAAATTTTTTTTTCCACCCGATTTTTGATAATTATTTATATATTCACGCATCACATCCATCGGGTAGATACCGTCTTTGGCCTTGGATAAAATTAATTCATTAAAATCCGTTGCATACAGCTGGGCTCTTTTTTTCATACCTTCCTCTTCAAGAAGAATCGCCATTGAATAGACTTCCTGCCCGGTTGAACACCCAGCATGCCAGACCTTAATGTATGGATAGGTCTTCAAAACAGGGAGAACAGTCTCCCTGATTTTTTTGTAAACCCACGGGTCTCTGAACATCTCGGTCACATTGATCGACAAATCGAGCAAAAGCAAATTAAAAAAGGACTCATCGTAAATTAAACGATGCTGCATTTGTGAAAAATTGTCCATATCGCTCAAGTTCAGACGATTTCCAAGCCTGCGTTTTAAATGTGCAAAAGAATAATTTTTAAAATCATAACCATATTTCAGGCTGACTGCCTCAAGCAGCAGCTTAATTTCTATCTGCTCATTTTTAATATTTTCCCTGGCACTAATCATTAATATAACCAGACTCTGAGCATGGCAACCAATTTATCCGTATCAACGGGTTTTGCCAGATAATCATTGGCGCCTGCATCAATACATTTATTCCGGTCCCCTTTCATGGCCTTGGCGGTCAGAGCAATAATGGGCAATTTTTTATTCCTCACATCTTTGCGGATCTTTTTTATTGCTTCATAACCATCCATATTCGGCATCATGATATCCATCAAAACAATATCAATCTCTTTATGTTTTTTGACCTTTTCAAGGGCTTCCACCCCGTCCCGGGCAACAATCACCGTCATGCCTTTTTCTTCGAGAATACTTGAAAGCGCAAAAACATTTCTTATGTCGTCATCAGCAACCAGGACCGTTTTTTCACTCAGTACGGTTTCCTTGGCATGCACCATTTTCAAAATCTTTTGTTTATCCCTGGGAAGATTTGACTCCACACGATGCAGGAACAAGGCAGATTCTTCCAGGAGACGCTCCGGAGATTTGGCGCCTTTGATAATGATGCTCTCCGTATACCGGCGAAGCTGTTTATCTTCTTTCTCTGATAGTTCCCTGCCGGTGTAAACAATAACCGGAATCCTGGATAACGAATGGTTTTTATTTATTTTTTCAAGCAGTTCAAATCCGGACATATCTTCCAGGCCAAGGTCCAGTACCATGCAGTCAAACAGCTCTTCTGAAAGCTTTTGATACGCTTCATTCCCGGTTGACACAATCGTCGTAACAACATCCCCGTTGCCAATCAACTCCTTCATACTTTCGCTTTGGATCGGATCATCTTCTACGATTAAAAGATTTTTAATGGGTTTGGCAATAATATTTTCAATATTTGCAAAGGTTTCGTCAACCTTTTCAACGCTGATCGGTTTGGATAAAAAACCGATAGCGCCCATGCGCATCGCATCCATAGTCCCCTCGGATGCGGACATGAAATGAACCGGAATATGACTCAGGCTGGAATTATTTTTCAGTCGTTCCATAACTGTCCAGCCGTCGATACCGGGCAGTCCAATGTCCAGGATAATGGCACTGGGCAGATAATATTCGGCAAAATGAAGTCCGGTTTCCCCGTTTTCAGCCACGATGCATTTGAAACCACGTTCTCTTGAATAATCCCGCATCAGTTGGGCTGATTTATAGTCATCTTCAATAACCAGAAGCACCTTGTCCCCAGGGTTTAATTTTTCTCTGTCATCTCTGATAAAGTCACTCTTGAGAGACACGCCGTCCGTCAGATCCGATTTTTTTGACGCTTTTTCCGGTACCGGTTTTTGTATGGGCGTCTTTGATTTCGGCGCGGTATTTTCCCGGGTTTGGGTTTCCGGCGTCTGATTTTCATGGTTTTCGGGAATGACGACAGTAAAGGTGCTGCCCTGATCCACACTGCTCTCAAGATGAATAAATCCCCCGAGCAGTTTGGCAAGTTCTCTTGAAATAGACAAACCGAGACCGGTTCCGCCGTACTTCCGGTTCGTACTGCCGTCTGCCTGCTGGAACGCTTCAAAAATGACGGCCTGTTTGTCTTCCGGTATTCCGATGCCGTCATCCCTGACAGCAAAAGCCATCGACGTATCCACCTTCAGATCCCTGCCCATAACGATATCCACCCCCGGTCGGGATATAATAAGGTCAACGGTGCCCTCTTTTGTAAATTTAAACGCATTTGTCAGCAGATTTCTTAAAATCTGCTGGAGGCGGAGATCATCCGTTTGAATGGTGCCTGGTGCCGCCGGATCAACATTGATATTGAAACCGACCTGTTTTTGTTCAGAAATATCCTTAAAGGTCCGGTTTAAATCTTTCACTATGTTCTTAACCTCAACATCCGTTGTCATGATTTCAACCCTGCCGGATTCAATTCTTGACAGATCAAGAATCTCATTAATCAGGTTCAACAGGTCTTTGCCTGATGAATGAATGGTTGACGCCGATTGAATCTGCTTTTGGGTCAAGTTTTCCTCTTTGTTTTTTGATAGAACCTGGGAGAGGATAAGGATACTGTTCAGCGGGGTTCTTAATTCATGGGACATATTGGCAAGGAACTCGGATTTATATTTACTGGCAATTTCAACTTCCTTTGCCTTATTTTTAATAATGACCTGGGCATTCTCCAGGTCTTCATTTCTCAGACGCATCTCTTCCTGCTGCTTTTCCAGGGTCTTTGCATGGGTTTCCAACTCTTCATTGGTGACGCGGAGCTCTTCCTGCTGGGCCTGAAGTTCCGCTTCTGATTCTTTTAATTTATTGGCCTGCTCTGCCAGCTCTTCATTGGTAACGCGAAGTTCTTCCTGCTGCGCCTGCAGCTCCGCTTCCGATGCCTTAAGCTTCTGGGTTTGTGCTTCCAGTGTTTTGTTTTTTAATTCCAGTTCCGCCTGTTGCTCTTGAGCTTGTTCATATAATTCTTTAATCGTCTGCTGGGATCTTACCGTATTCATGCGGATCGCTGTATTATCCGTATTTTGTTTGATGAAATCAAGCTGCAGGGGCGTAAAACGATTGACAGCCCCAACCAGGAATACCCCTAAAAGCGCTTCTTGATAAAGCAGCGGGACAATCAAATAATTGAGTGCCGGCCGTTCTCCTGCGCCGTAATTGATCTTGGGTGCATCATCTTCCACATCCGTAAAATTGATCATTTCTCTTTCTGCCGCTGCCTGACCAACCATACCCTCACCGATTTTAATATGGTTGAAATTACCTTTTCGGTCTGTAAATGCGTAACTGCCGATCAGCTTTAAATCATTTCCGTTGCACTGATAAACAGCCCCGATCTGGGCGTTAAGGTGTTTGACGATGGAAGAAATAAATTGCTGCGCCAGTGACTGATCGTCATGTTCGCCGCGCAAGGCATCATGCAACCCTTCTTTTCCGTTTTTCATCCAGTCAATTTCGTAAAGCTCTTTTGCCATCCGATTCAAAGCATCAGCCAGTTGTCCCAGCTCATCTTTTTGATCCAATTCAATTTTCTTTTCAAAATTTCCTTCTGAAATGGCCTGTGCAAATTCCATATCCTCAATAATCGGCCGTGTAAATTTCTTTGCCATAATGAATGCAGCAACACCAATCAAAATAATTAAAACCGAGGAAATGCCCAGTCCCTTTATGATAATAGCCCGAACCGGGGATTCGACCTCAAATTTATCAATTTTAGAGATCAGATACCATTCAACGCCGTTGACATCCAGAAGGTTATAAGCGACGAGGACTTTTTTTCCTGCACTGTCAATATATGTGCCGTGGTTTCCCTTGACGCCGTACTTTACCGCATCTTCCCAGTAATTCAACCTATCCAGAACAACACCGGTAACATATTTGCCGTCTCCCATGGTCCGAAGATCCGTCCTCAGCTCAAATTGCTGGTTTCTTTTGCTCCAGCCGACGATATAAGATTCACCCGTCTGTCCCATTCCTTTTCTTGATTCAATGATATTTGTTAAAAAGGAAGGTGGCAACTGAACAATAATCACTGCAATTAATTTCTTTTGCGAATCAAAAACCGGTTCTCCGTAAAAAGCACTCTGGATTCCCCCTGAAGGTTCATAAGATGCGAAATCTTCAACGCCTCCCTTTTCGGATTCGACAACTTTTTGAAATACTTTTACAAGGCCGGACTGTTTGAATTCACCACTTAATAAGTTAGCGGTCCTGTGGGTTTTTCCTTCAGTACTTAGCAATACGTTTTCGCTTTGCGCGTCGACTACGATAAGATCTTTGTAGCCGCTCATTTTACTATATTCCTTAAAATACTGGATATAAGAATTTGTTTGTTGTTCCGAATCCACAAGTGGCCCGCCACTGAATTTTCCTTGACCGGAAATCAAGTCGTTAATAAATTTAATGGTTTGGGGGTTTTGCGCAATCATTCGAATGGATGTGTATTGATCTTTGAACGTATTCTGGAGTTCACTTCTCCTGAGTTCCTGTACAGTGATCAACTGATTGAACGATTTATCCATCAGTGCATCTATTGCCATTCGACTGCCGAAAAAACCTGCGATACAGAGAGGGATAATTCCGGTAACAATGAATAGAAAGACCAATTTCGGGCCAATATTGATGTCGCTAAATTTTAGCATATAACTTCCTCAAGTTTACAGATAAACAGATAGGATGTTGCTGTTTGCCAAGCAAGGTATAACAAAAGTTGAACAGATGCTCAAGGGTCTGAAATATGGCCTCAACCGCGCATGGCCAGTAGACTCGATGATCCAGTTTTTTTGTTTGACATAAGGCCAGTGCAGCAAAAATTTTGTCCTGTTCAATGGTCTGAGATTTTGACAAATATCGATAGCCGTAATCGGCTTCATAAATGAGGTTAGGATCATGTACCAGGTAATGAGAGCAGCTGTTCAGTAACAGGATCAAAGTCAGGGATATACTTCTTTGTATCGTTTTCATCATTTTATTCAGGTGCAGGCATAAACAAAATCATCCAAAGTTTTGATTTGATTTTGTTTGCCGGCAAAGGTAGTATCCTTTTCTACGAATTTCCTTTTTTTGAGGTTTTTGTTTGCCGACTTAACCATATAAAAATGTAAAATTCGTTTTTTTTACAGTATTTCAAATAGTTGTCTTTCAATTGACTACCGTTTTTGATTATCGAAAACTAAGTTAAGGATTAAAATGAATATCAACGAAAATTGGTTACAAAAAATTAAAAACACAGTGGTCGGCATGACCGCTGCACCTGAAACATCAAAGGAAAAAAGTTTGCAACCGCCTGAAAAGGAAATCGATAAAATAGTAGAAATAATCGAGGTGATTAAAACGGCGGATGAAACACTTTATAAAAACACAAACCCGCATTATGAAGGAAAGCTGGCCCAAACCCTTTTGGCATCTCCGAATGAGACTATTCGTGTAATTAACGACAGGGGGTGGAAAATGCGTGGAAATGCCGAAGAGACCAATCTTTTTTTGATCAGGGTGTTGTCAAGAATTTTGAATGAAAACGAAGAAACGATCAAAGAAAGAGCTCTCGAAACACTGATTAACATATTGGCCGTCCCGGATGATAATACAACAGGATGGGTTTGCATTCTTGAACAATCAGCCAAAGAGATTGCCAAAGCCAATATGCCCGATGTAAAGGCTAAACTTGAAACGCTGAAATCTATGGTTTCCGGGAATAATATAGACGCCATTGATTATACCCTGAATCTTTTAAAAAAATGAAGGAGGATAAAAGACGGCCAGGCAGGACTATCAGATCAAATCAACGCCAGGGAGAAAGGTTGAATTTCTGAGGAAGTATAGACACAGTCAACTCTCAATTTTTAATTCACATTTTCAAAGCTACAGATTATAATTTAAGATTATTTTTTATAATATAAAGCGTTTACTAATATGAAGAGTGGCCAACCCTATACCCCAGGCGGAAAAAAATGATGAAAGTAGTCAACGCCTTTATTGCCAATGGTTTTGGCTATAAATTATAGATTGTGGGGGCACCAATTAAGGCCGTTCTTATCCTTTTTTTACCGGTAGCGGAATTTCAGGCGGTAATTCCTTCCATTGCCATTTAAAAGAACAGCTTCCTTTTCGATGCGGAGGACTTGGAACCCCTGGATGGCATCCCCTTCGTTTAGAATACTGTTATTGATGACGGTGATACGGTTTGTGGGGTCCTGGTCCCAAGAAATGGCCTGAATTTTCAGGGACTGGTCTTTTAACAAAGGAATTTCCGGGGCGGTCGATGATTTTGCCATCACTGGCGTAGCGGCCGGTTCCGGTACTGGAGGGGCTTTAGGCCTTTCGGGTGTGCTGGGTCGTGGTGGGGCCGGCGGCGCAGTTTTTTCTACCGTTAGGGGCGGCTTGGGTGCCGGCGACAACGGCTTGATAACGATGGGCCGGGGTGGTTCCTCCAGTGATGTGAACTCTTTTTTTTGCACCGGAGCAGGGGCGGGTTGCTCGGCCTTTTCCTGGGAAGGGGAGCGCAAATAGACAAATGAGATCCCGCCAATAAGCAGGATAAGGGAAATGAGTATGACCCGCCGCGGGATAAAGAGGGCGGCCTCTTTGGGGCTCCCCACCTCATTGAGCCCGCTGTCAAAGGAGGGCGGGGTGGTATGCTGCCTGCTTTCTTTTTCTGCCTGTTCCAGGGCTTTCAGGATTGTGCTCATTAGGTGTCCCGGCTATTTTATCGGTTTAAATGGTTAAGAGGGGAGGCTGATAGCTGGGGGACCCCATCTCCCCTGCTTTTCCGGAGCAAGGCGATCCGGGTCTCCGGGCCTGCAATACCGTCCTGGGCAATCCCGGCCTCATTTTGAACTTGCCTCAGGGCATCCTGGACATACGTGTCGTAAGCCGGGGAGAAATTTTGCATGGGGAATCCCAGTTCAGATAACAGCAGTTTCAGTGTAATGACAGCATCTTTTGGTCCATTGTCGCTTATGATGCGGTTTGCCCCAAGTCCGTCTTCCCATGCAATATACATTTTCCCGTTCAGAAACGGGAGCAGTTCCGCCATTGGCACCTTATATTTTTGTTGTCCGGCACCGGTAAAGAGGATGCAGTGGTTGTCGGGGGTTACGGCTTCAATACCTGCAAATCCTTTTTCATACTGGAAAGAGATTCTGTATTCAAAAATGACGGGAAGATTCAGTTTCAGAGCCTTTCGCAGATCGGTGTCCAGGGTGAGCAGTTTCAGGCCGCTTCTGGCGGCGGCTATTTTAAAAAAATAATCGTTGGAGGCGATCTGTCCATCCAGCACCGCCAGTTTTTCCGGTACGGGCTTTTTCCACAGGGTGGATAGGTAGCCAAAGGCTTCCTTTCTTTTGATGGCACTTTGGATACCCAATAAGGTTTCCCGGACGTCCCCCCCTTCAAGAGGAGGAAGCTGCGGTGGGGTCCCGGTCGCTTCAACCGGGTGCACAGCAGGAGCCTGCAGTGGTCCCACCACCATTGCCAAGTCCGGTTCGGGGCTGAGGGACGGTTCCGAAACCGGTTTTACGATTCGCGCCGGGGCCACCTTGTTATTTTGAATCGCCAGGCTGGGATTGATTTCTGAGGGGTTCTGTGACGAATTTGTTTCAGATTTGGTGTTTAAAACCGTTTTATGCCGGTTAAAGATTCCGTTGGCGTATAGCATATAAGCTGCCGTGATGAGGATCAGAGCGGCAAAGGCCGCTGCGGCAACTTTCCGGGGACTGTATTTCCAGAAAACCCGCTGCCGTGAATTTACAGACTCCAGTTCCCGGACAGCGGCGGTGACATGGCGGGCACTCACTTTTTTCCTTTGCCGGCTGTAGGCAACCAGCAGGGCACGGTCGCATATGATGTTGATAAGCCGGGGCACCCCTTTGGAAAATGCATAAATCCCTTTCAGGGCCGAAGGGGTGAACAAAGATTGGGGCCGGTTGGAGGCTACGCTGATTCGGTGGGAAATATAGTCCAGGGTTTCTTGGCGGCCCAGGGGGCGGATGTGACAGCTGATGTTAATTCTTTGCTTTAATTGCCGCAGCTCATGGTCGTCCAATAGATCCCGTAGTTCGGGCTGACCCACCAGGATGATCTGTAGCAGTTTACTTCGTGTGGTTTCCAGGTTGGAGAGCATCCTCAGCTGTTCCAGGGTCTCTTTGGCCAGATTCTGTGCTTCATCAATGAGAAGAATGACCGATATGCCGGCGGCCTTTTTTTCCAGGAGATAGGTGTTCAGGTCATGGGTGAGATCACACGGGTCTTCGGCACAACTTTTAATTCCCAGCTCCCGGTGAACCATTTTTAAAAGCTGGATTGCATTGACCTTGGAGTTGAAGATAAAGGCGGCTTCCGTGTTCGAGCCCAGTTTCTCAAGGAACACCCGGCAAAGGGTGGTTTTACCGGTGCCGACCTCCCCTGTGATTTTGACAAATCCGTCTCCCTGTGAGACGGCATAGGTCAGATGGGCCAGGGCGTCTTCATGGCTTTTACCTAAAAATAAGAAGTCTGGATTAGGGACTAGTTGAAACGGTTTTTCCCTGAGATTAAAAAAGGTATTATACATCGGTGAACTCCATAAATATTGCACCACCCGGTTTTATGTATGCTTTGATATCGCATATGCACCAGCAGGGGTCAAGTGAATGTCGGCCTGAATCGAGGCGGGGCTCTCTTTACTTTTTTCCCATGGTGATTGAGGATCTCACCATACTCCGCAAGCATTTGATCCAACCGGCTCATGCAGATTTTAATGATTTTAGTTGTTAGTTGTGCGTAATATTTTTATGTGATAAATAATATTGACTAAGGCTGAAACACTCAAAAAATATCAGTGTGCAAGCTGTGGTAAAATATCCACGAACAAAAACGAAATTTGTAAAGTAAAAAACTGAATCGGGACAGTTTAAGTGTGTCATGCTGTTGTTGCAAACAGGATAATTGATCTAAACATCCTGCAGGATTTTTTTGTACGTATGATACTATTCATTTGTTTTTTTGATTATGTGGTGATCATCGCACAGGTCAACGCAACTCTTTTCCAGTCTGATTGGATGCAAGCCCTGCTTTTAAACGACATTCCAGATTGTCCGGCTGTTCCCCAACATGCTGTTTTAACTGTTTGGAAAAAATTTTGTCCGGTACAGTCAGTTGTATTTTGCTGCCTTTTCCCTGATTCGATTCGATGGCCACAGCAACCCCCAGGGACTGGGCTCTTTCGTTTATGCGCAACAAGCCAAAACCATTGCCGGCTGAAACATTTGCCCACGCCTCACAATCGAATCCCCTACCTTTGTCAGTGACGGTAATGGTAAAACCGCCGTGCGACGGGTCAAGGTCAATATAGGCATCATTTACACCGGCATGTTTGATTATATTGAGCAGTAATTCCTGAACCGTACGGAAAAGAAAGGTATTTATCTGTTTTTCTCCTGCCTTCAATTGTGTATTGATGTTCAGAACGACTGACAGCCCATATTGTTCTTCGGTCTCATTGACAAGCCATTCCAGTGCAGAAGAAAGGCTTGCATGATTCAAAACCGGTGGGCTTATTTCACGGGATAAATTTTTTAACTTTTTGATGGATTTTGTTAAGATTTTCAGGGCCTCTTCCATGCTATGATTCGCCGGTTCCCGGTGACAGGCCGTCTCCATGTGAATCCGTGTGCTCACCAAAAGCTGCTGGATATCTTCGTGGAGCAGGTCGGACAGACGCCGCCGTTCGCTTTCCTCGGTTTTGATCAGCTCCTGGGTCAAGGCCTGAAGCTGGGTTAAACGCTTTTGCGCTAAAGCGGTACGTTCGGCTACCAACACTTCCAGGTTTTCATTGAGCGCTTCGAGTTTTGCTTCGGTTTGTTTCAGCCGTGTGATGTCATTGCCAATGGCTAGAATCTCTTTAATTTTATCAGAGTCGTCAAAAATAGCTTTGTTTGTCCAGGTGACCCAGACCGTCTCACCGCTCTTCTTAATATTTTCACTCGATACATTGGTGTAAAGGCCTGGATTGACTACGATGTCTCTGACAAGGTGTGCCAGATCCCTGCCCGAACTTCTCTCTACATTGGGAACGATGGTCATCACATCCTGTCCGACCAGTTCTTCTTGGGAATATCCGAAAAACCGGCACCCATAGCTGTTGATAAACCGAATCACTCCATTATTGTCCCAACGAATGATAATGCTGTTGGCCGTTTCAACCAGATCCCGGTATTGTTTTTCACTGCGGGCGATTAAGTCAGCAGCCTCTTTTTCTTCCATTCTTTTTTTGCGTAATGCTTCATTTATTTGTTCGAGCTGTTTTTTTCTATGAAGAATAGACGCGGCCATCTGATTAAACGTCGATGCCAAGCTCTCCAGTTCATCATTTTGGCTACCTGTGTCAAAGCGGTATGTCAAATTACCTTCACCGATCAATGCCGCGCCTTTTTGCAGTTGTGCAATCCTTTTGGTCGTGCTTCGGCCAAGAAACTGTGAGGTATAAAAGACAATGCCGATTATAATAACAAGCATGGCAACAAGAATAACGCCCAGGTGTTTAAGCGATGATAAATGATTGGTCTGAATCTCGGTATTGATACGAAAACAGGCCTCAGCCAGATATTGGGCGTGTATCATCAGTTTGTTGATCAATCGCCGCTGCAATCCTTTATCGGAAATATTTTTTACCCGGAAGTCTTCAGATAGCGGAATCCGGGTTAATGCAACAAAGATATCGTGCATCCGCTGAACAGCTCCCCTGGCATCATCAACATAGGCAGATATCGCCGTTTGTTTGCGGTCAACAGCCTCAAACATTGCTTGAAGGTTCCGGGTTTTGTTGAGCCACTGGTCTACCGTGCGCGGGTAAGGGCTGGTGATATAATTGCTTGTGAGAATGTTCAGCTCGAATACTTCTTGTATAATTTCAGACTCCATACTCACGTTTTTCCCAATTCGGACAATTTGGAGATAGCTGAAGCCAATCAACAGCGTGCAGGTAAGAGAGATGCCAATCGTTAACAACGTATTGATCTGCAGTTTCCGGCTGATGTTCATAATCCGCTTTGCCTTTTTTTCGTCTACCTGATGATCGTATTACGCTTTGGTGCGACCCCGTCCAGTCCATCCATATAAATTAGGTCCAGATAGTTTGGGATTGTGGTTCCTTGCACGATGCCTTTGTCCCGTGCCCATTCCGCCTGGTCCTCCAGGTCGAGAAGAAATGCCTGTGACAAGGAAAGCTCCAGGTCTATTTTTCGCCAAATGCTGCTATAGCTGTCCGGATCATATTCGAATTTCGAGATGATGTACGCCTTTATTTTTTCAGCGTTTTGCCTCACAATCGATTCCGATTCCAAAAGGGCTTGCAGCAGTCTTTGTGCAGCCCCGGGATTCTTTTCTATCCATCCCGCCGTGCTCATCAGCAGAAAGTGGTCGTCTTTCCATATCTGGCCGTTCCAAAGCACACTATTGTTACCAAGTCTTTTTTGTATCATGGAAACATAGGGTTCCCAGAGCAGACTGGCATCAATACTACCATCTGTCATTCCATCCATAATCCTGGATGGGTTTAAATAGACTTTTTCAACATTTTGCTCATCCACTTTATGGTAGGCCAGAAATATTCCCAGGTGGAACTCGGGCTGGGAATTTTTTAATATGCCGATTTTTTTGCCTGCAAGGTCTTGTGCCAGGTTGATGCCACTATCTTTTCTGGCGATCAAATAGTTAAGCTGAAATTTTGAAATACAGGAGAGCAAGCGGATGTCATTGCGCTTAAATCCGTTGGTCACCATGACAAATTCGCCCACCGTTGCTACATTCGATTCTCCTTTGAGCAGTGCATCTGCTGCAAAGCGTCCGGCTTTAAACGGTTTGAGGTTTACCTCCAGGCCATATTTTTCAAACAATCGATTCTCTTTTGCGATATACATCAATGCACTTACATCGCCGGCATAGACGGCAGCTGATATTTTGATCAGCCTACTGTCGATCCTGGTTTTTTCCTGGGCTGCAAGGCCTTGACTTGAGACAAGAAAAACTGTCACCAGCAGGATATTTAGACTTTTTTTCATGTCATCGTTCCCTGGGGCGCTCTATAGGCCCATCCTGTTTATATGAAAGAACTGAATTAACCGATTCGTTTCTTTCATTATTTGTTGTGGCCCAACCTCTGTGAAAGACCGGGTCGGCCATGGCCGTTATTAAACAGCCTTAAAGGTGATAGGACGTCGTTTTGTGAAAGAGGCGGGTATTTTCAAACGCCAACCGGGTCTATAATTTTTCAATATTTATGCCCCAAAACAGTAGTGGTATGCAACAAAAAAAAGATCTTTGAGGCCATCCGTTTACGCGTTAAATTCGGATTAAAATTATAGTAATTTGTTGTTTTGAGCTGATAATGTGGCTGTACCCGCAGTTCTGTTTACCCGGCCTGAGATCGCCTGGACCGGGCTTACCGAAGCCGGAGCCAAAGAAAACGGCATTGCAGTCAATATGGGGAAATTTCATTTAACCGCACTGGGTCGGGCAAGGACCGCCAACAAAACACAAGGGTTTGTAAAAATTCTTGCCAAGCCGGATACCGCATCCCTTACATGAATTGCCGGAATTTTGGGAAAATATCCTATCTATTGTTATTGCCTGAACGAAAATCAGTCGTTAGGCGGCTTAAAATTTAGAACCCTTTTTAATTGGTGGCTAAGCTCATTCATTCTAAAATTTCTCTTACTTTTTTAGCAAGTTCAGCTTTGTTCAAAGGTTTCATAACAAAAGCATTAATACCCATTTTTGAAGCTTTTTCTTTAGACATTCGAGAACTGTAACCGCTGCATATCATTGTAGGCATTTGGGGATTTATTGATAGTATTTCATCAATTAATTGGTCTCCCGGCATATTGGGCATTGCCATATCAGAGATGACAAGATTGAATCGATCCGGTTCGGCTTTTATCATTTCCAATGCCTCTTTTGGATCCGTTGTCATATAGGCATCATATCCCAACGACTCAAGGTGCCGTTTCCCCAGTTTGGCTATAGATGGTTCATCATCTACATAAAGGATTTTTTCACCATTTCCTGAAAACATATCTGTTTTGATTGATACTTCTTCAACACGCCCGTCGTACGCCGGCATCAAAATTGTAAAAACGGTTCCTTGATCTATGGTGCTGTCACAAACAATGGCTCCGCCATGATTTTCAACAATCCCGTGGACTACGGATAATCCTATTCCGCTGCCTTTACCAATGTCCTTTGTTGTAAAATAAGGATCGAATATTCTTTCTGATATTTCTGCATCCATGCCGCTGCCGTTGTCTCTTACGATCAACTTGACATATTTCCCAGGCGCCAATGTGTGAATTGCAATTTCTTCATGTTTGCTGATATCTGCGTTGCAAAGTTCAATATCGATTCTCCCGCCTGCTGTCGGCAACGCATCGACTGCATTGCTGCACAGGTTGATCAGTATTTGATTGATTTGAGTGGAATCACCCAAAATGGGACGGCAGTCCGGGTCAATTTTTTCCCGGATCTCTATATTGGTCGGTGTTGTGGAGCGAATCAATTTTATAGATTCGGTTATGGTAGAAACGATATTAATGGGCTTTTTAGTTGAGTTATCCTGTCTGCTGAATGTTAATAGGTGTTTAACAATATCCCTTGCCCGAAGACCTGCCAAACGAATTTCCTCGCAGTTCTCTCGGGAGATACTCCATTCCGGCAGATCTTCCACGATAAGCTCATTATTGCCGATAATAATACTCAAAACGTTGTTGAATTCATGCGCAATGCCTCCGGCCAAATTGCCAATGGATTCCATTCGCTGGGCTTGCTGAAGCTGGGTTTCAAGTTTTCGTTTTTCAGTTAAATCCTGGACAGTTGAGATCATAAGATTTTGATCAAACAAGGGGATGTTTGTGGCTGAGACAATCCTTTTTTCGCCTTTCTTTGTGGTTATTTCAAGATCTTCCCAAACCATGCGCGTCAGATCTTTAGATGCAATGTCGCTCATGATTTTTTCCTGTAAAAGTTCCCTGTTTTTAGGATTTGGAAACACTTTATCAAAAAAATTATCGATATTAGGGAAATCAGTTTTGGGCCAGCCATAAATTTCTGAAAATTTTTCATTCAGATATGTAACCTCACCACTATCAACATAATTGACCCCAAGTCCGATGGGTAGCGACTCCAGAATTGTTTCTATAAATCGGTTTCGCTCGACAAGCTGCTGTTGGACCTTGGCTTGCTGTGTTTCAGCCTTTTTGCGTTCAGTGATGTTAATGCCAATACCAATTTGAGTACCATCTTCGAGCCTGATATTTGACCATTCCGAGTCTATCATTTCCCCGGATTTTGAACGAATCGTAAATTCTTTCCACTCGGTGGTTGCTTTTTGCATATGTTCATATGCTTTTTCCCGGTATTCCGAATCCGGGTACACCTTTTCCATCATATCCATGTCTTGAACTTCTTCTGTTCTCCATCCAACCACCTTTTCAAACTCAGGATTCAAAAAAAGCATGTTGGTATCAGAGTCATAGCGGGTCAGCATCACAGGTATTCGGTCAACAATTGCCTTGAATAGCTGTCTCTCTTTTATTAGATCTGTCACTTCAGCCAGCGTAAAGACCAATCCGGTAATCTCTTTTTGGCCGTTTGTCGTGGGAATAAGGCTCCAGTCCCAATAGGTAATGCCGCGCTCAGGCTGGTCCGGAAATTCAAAGGGCTTAGCCGATACAAAAAACGGTTTTCCCGTATCTACGACTTTTTGAAAAATGGCTTGATTTTCTTGATTGGGATACAAGTCAAAATGGTTTTTCCCAGGGAAAAAATCAGATTTGTAGTTACAGGTTTTTGCATAGGCATCGTTCACCCATATAAAATCGAAATTCGTATTCAGATATACGGCCATCATATGAGTATGGCTTAATACTGCAGCCAGAAGTTGATTTTTTTCTTCTATCTGTGCCTCTTTTTGTCGAACCGCCAATTCACTGTTTTTAAGTTCGGTCACATCGGAAAATGTTAAAATAATTCCGTCTACCCGGTTATCTTCCGTTCGAAACGGCAGAATCCTGCGAATGTACCACAGCCCCTCATCGGTTTTAACTTCTTTGGTTGACGGCACAAGTGTGTCCAGGACCATTGCCACTTGAGATTTTAACGCTTCATCATTGAAACGCATCGCCAGATCTCCGATGGGACGTCCGATATCTGAGTCTATCAGATTAAAAAGCTTTTTAGCCGTTGGGGTAAATCGCCTGATGGCAGTGGTTAAATCAAGAAAAATTGTTGCCAGTTCCGTGCTGTTCATTAGGTTGGCAATGTCATTATTGGCAATAGTCAGTTCATTAACTTTTTCACGAAGCTCAGCATTAACCGTATTCAATTCCTCGTTCATGGACTGCAGCTCTTCCTTGGACGTTTCCAATTCTTCATTGGAAGACTGCAGTTCCTCATTCATCGACATCATTTCCTCGTTGGACGCTTTCATCTCTTCGTTGGACGTTTCCAACTCTTCAATGCTCTGCTGCAAGTCTTCCCTGGTATCAAACAACTCTGTTTCAAGCTGCTTTACAAGCGTATCATCGCCTAAATCCAATTCATTTTGGTGGTCTTTATCTTGCCCTGACTCAGATATTTCCTGAAATGTGACCATGAATAACGGTTCAAAAAGTTTTGTCTCTTTAATCGGACAAACAGTAATGATAACAGGATAAAGGCAATCATTACGTTTGACATGTGAATTTGAAACGGTAACCGTTTCATTCGTCCTGGCGGCTTTTTGAATGGCCCCTCTTAATTTTAGTCGAAGCCCCATTTGAACCATGGAGGTGATTTCCATGACTGGGTCTCCCTGGGGTAAATCCAGGTATTGTGACGTAGGTCCACTTAAATTTAAAATTTCGAACTTTTTATTGATCAAAACTGCTGCAGGTGCAAATTTTTTTAAGAGTTGGTTTTGTAATATTTTTGATAAATTTTCCCGGTGAAAGTCGGGCTTGGATTCGGACATTCTAAACTGATACCTGCGAGAATAATTTATAATCGGCACATTTGCACGTTCGCTCTTCTGATTTATATTTTGGTACAAGCGAAGCTCTTTGGAGACCGTTTCAAAATTATCATGTTGATGCCCTATGGTTTCAGAGTTGCCTAAAATCAGATATCCATTTGCCAGCAATGAAAAATTAAAGAGGTCGATAATTTTTTTCTGAATTTCAGACTTGATGTATATCAAAAGATTACGACAGCTGATCAGATTAAGGTTTGAAAAAGGGGCATCGCCTACCAGATTCTGCTCAGCAAAAACGACTGATTCCCTAACTTTTTTAACCACATGGTATTCATCATTTTCAAGAGTGAAATATTTTTTTAGATAAATCGGCGGTATATCCACTGCAACTGTTTTAGGATAAATTCCTTTACGCGCTTTAGCAATGGCCTCCCCGTCAACATCTGTAGCAAAAATCTGGGCATTGAAGCGTTTATTGGACTTTTCAAACATGTCATAAAGCAAAATGGCAATCGTATAGGCTTCTTCCCCAGTGGAACACCCGGCAACCCATACCCTAAAGGGTGCCTGGGGATCTGTTTGAGTGATCAGTGCGGGCAGAATTTCATTGCCGACCTTTTCCCAAACCTTTTTATCCCTGAAAAAACTGGTAACACCGATAAGCAGATCTTTTAAAAGCGCGTCAACTTCATCTGGATTGTTTTGTAAATAAACGACATAGTCAGATAGCTTTCTAATTTGACAAAGTCCCATACGACGTTCTGTCCGCCGTATCAGGGCATTGCGCTTATAACACCTGAAATCATGGCTGGAATAGGTCTTTATCGCATCCAGAACTTGATTTATCGCATCCTGATCTTTGCATATATAAGGGTCGGCGATAAATTTTAAAATAGCATTCGGCATTTCTTTAATCGGCAAAATTAGATCCACCATACCGGTTTCTATTGCACTTTGGGGCATATCTCCATATTGAACTGTTTTGGGATCTTGTGCGATAACAAGTCCGCCATTTGATTTTATCTCTTCAATCCCCATGGTGCCATCCTGCATGGTACCGGATAAAATAATGCCGATAGCACATTGATTCCGGGATACCGCTAAAGAACGAAAAAAGAAGTCAATGGGTAGATTTATGCCGCGTTCCCTGGATAGTTCACACGGAATAAGTTCACTGGCCTCTATGGCAAGATTGCGATTCGGAGATCTTATATAAATATGATCTGGCTTAATCGTTGTCCGTTCTTCAATCTGTTGCACGGGCATTTTTGTATGTCGGCCTATTATTTCTACTATGAGACTTTTATGATCGGGATCAAGGTGTGGAATCAGGACAAAAGCGATACCTGTCTGGGCAGGCATGTGATCAAAAAATTTTTTAAACGCATCTAAACCACCGGCGGAAGCCCCAATGCATACAATTGGCAGAAGATCAGACGGAACCGAATCTTGCATCTCGATTGAATCATTTTCGTTCATGAATCCCTCATTAACGTTTTATTTGATTTGTTTAAAAATAAAAACAACCTTTTGATACAAATACCAATAATCTTTCAGAGCAAGAGACATGCTGATAAATTCGTAAAATATATATTGAAATATAGCAAACTAAAATTGGTGCCATCCGGATTCTGTGTACATAATGGTTTCTCATTTAAATACGAAAATTACGATAAACACCCGGGGTGTGAAACCACCGGATAGGAAGCATTTAAATTGGGGTGGCGGTTTTTATCAGAGGACCGGCCTTTTGTTTCCGGACGGATACGAAATAAGTTGAATGAACCCATGGATCGGTGTCCTGACGCTGCCATTTGCAGGGAAGATCATGGAAACGTACACAGTTTCCCCCATTGAATAGGCCATTTTAGCATCTTATATTTTGAATATTAAGGAATAAGTTGTATATAATTTGCCCATCATGTTTTATCTCTGGTTAGGTTATTTCGAACTCATTCCTTAATTAGTGCCTGACCGGAAACCCTGATATCTGACGCATTGAGGCTCGGCAGGCTGGTCAAATTTTCGTCATCGCCTACCCATCCAGATAAAAAATGTGGTGGTCACCTTAATTTCAGCGGTTCATTTTGAAATTTACTTGATTTCGGACGCAACTCTACTGTTGGTCGTGCTCTTTTCCTTTGTGATTGCCTGGTTTAAGCGGCTTTTCGCCGATCTGTCCGTTGAAGCTTTTTCAATTCCTTTTGTTGTATATAGTGCCCGATGATCTGGAGGTTCCTTGCCAAAACCGAAAGACTGACATATCGTTTAAATCCAAGGATACCACTATCCGGACACCGGTCTAAACCATGGTTTTCCAGACCATTGATTGCTGATTCCACTGCAGAGTGTTTTCTTCGGTGCTGGATGAAAACATCTGCTGTTTCCTCTTCCAGTTCAGTTTTGTTCCGTTTTCCCTTTTTAGGGAGCACCAAAATATCCAACATCCCTTTCAGCTCCTTTTTATTAGCGGGACTATAAAAGCCTTTATCAAAGCTGCATCCCCTGAGGTTGTTAAATTTATTTTGAACCGTATTAATAATGGGAACGGTTACCTTATCATCGGTTTCTTTCTCCATCACTTGATGGTGCAGTGTGAGGCCATATTTATCCTCTACAATGCAAACCCGCAGACCCAATTCCTGGGGGACACCGGCCTTCCCCTTTGAAATCCATTCCGTATGGGGTTCAAATATAGAAAAGACCTTTTCGGCATGTGGTATCTTTTCACCCTGAATAACACGCTGCTGAATCAGATCCACTTGTAGGATTGCATGGTCGATATATTCTATCAGTTTTTTTATCTGCGCTACGCATATCGGATTAGATGAGCCAATGGTTTCAACGGTCAAATTCGCCTTTTGAATGAATTGTTCAGCAGCTTCGATATATGATCTGTGGGCTTCAACAATCAGTTGAGCCCTTTTGGTCTTTTTCTGTTCATCTTTTGAAGTGGAATGTTTTAATCGCTGAGCTTGGCGAAACAGTTTTTTAAATGTCCTGATATTATATTCTGATTGTCTCCACATACTCATTCCCAGGCTCTGGCATATAACTGCGGCACTCTGAATCGTTTTCCTGATAGCATCAAAAAGCAGATTAATGTCTGTGGGATAGTGAACATCGGTTTCAACAACAAAAGAGTCACACCTTCCCATTAATACCTGGTCTTTTTTTTTACCAGTAGCTTGTGTCCTTCTTTGACAATCAACGTATTGATTTCATCAAGAATCTCAGGGGTTAAAAGCTGAACATTGTCCTTCAAGGTTTGGAGCGCATACATGTCATCATCGTCCATCAACCCGTGACCAAGCATCTGTCTTATTGTCTTGTGATTATTGACGATTTCTTGAAGTTTATCATAATCCCAGTTGCAGTTGAGCCGAATTGTTCCCATCACAAGAATTTTCCATAGATCCATTCCGGGTCGCCCATTTTTTGAATTAACATGCTCTGGGACTATGGTTTCGAGAATTTCGAAAACTTTCTGACGAAGCGTTTTATGGCAAAAAATGTGCTGGAGCCCTAAAAGGAGCTTGGGAATTTCATCTCTGGCTCTCATGTCAATTTTGATCTGGTCGATGGGAGTCTGCCCGAATGTCATTTGTGGCTCAAAAACTTTACGCAAAACAACCTCGAAGTTTTATTGGGTTTGTAAAAAATCAAATTCCTACCAAACTGCGCAGTGTCAAGATAAATATTTTAAATTCAATTGGTTATTCAATCATGCTAACTAGAAAAATTCAATAAGTAATTCAAGTCTTTTCCAAAACTTCAAAAATAATTTCAGCGTCATCCTCCTGAAAAATAGAGAGTTTCGAATTTCCGGTCAGACACTAATTAACCCTTGATTTATTTAGGAGGTCATTATGGAAGAAATTTCACAACAGCAAATATCCGAAATCATCACATTAAACCGTCAGATCGGAGAAATTTTTCGTATAAAAATGAAAAATGGCTCCGCCACTCTCCTGGGCATCCCCGTGCCTGCAAGCGATGATCCAGAGAAATTCACCATCAACCTCTTGAATTCTGAACCCGGACGGATCGGACGTTTTTTTGAAGGCAGAATGGAAGATATCCGGTTTTTTGAGAAGGTCTGACATTTTCAATTCACTATTTAGAGGAGATAAAATGCAAGTTGCATTTATCGGACTGGGAATTATGGGCAGACGGATGGCCGCAAATTTACTAAAAAATAAGAAAGCCTTGACAGTTTTCAACCGATCTGCCGAACCTATTCAAAAATTGGTGGCACAGGGCGCGATTGCAGCTAATTCATATCGGGGTGCAGTCAATGATGCCGATGTTGTGTTTACCATGCTGGCGTCTCCGGAAGTGGTTGAAACGGTCGCATTTTCAAAAAAAGGTTTTCTGCCGGCAATGAAGGAGAATGCGATCTGGGTGGATTGCTCGACCGTCAATCCCTCTTTTTCCCAAAAAAGTTTTTTAATGGCCAAGGCTTTCGGTGTCCGGTTTATGGATGCGCCTGTATCCGGCACAAAACCAAATGCTGAAAACGCTGATCTTGCCTTCATTGTCGGCGCTGAAGAAAATGATCTGGCAGTTGTAAGGCCCCTGCTCAAGCATATGGGACAAAAAATTATGCATGTGGGGGAACCGGGCAAAGGAACGGCATTTAAAATGTTGGTAAATTCGCTGTTAGCCCAGTCTATGCTGGCGCTTTCGGAAAACATACTACTCGGCGAAAAACTTGGATTTCCAAGAAATTTTTTATTAGACACGCTGCCCAAAATGTCGGTCTGTGCACCTTTTACCCAGGCCAAGGCGGAAATGATCCGCAAAGACAATTTTGAAGTCCAGTTCCCTTTGGAGTGGATGTACAAGGATCTGCATCTGGCAGCTTTAACAGCTTATGAACAAGACCATCCTCTGCCACTGGCAAACTGTTCAAAGGAACTTTATGCCGCAGCAAAACAAGACGGTCTGGGCCGCAAAGATTTTTCTGCAATTTATCAGTTCATGAAGAAAGGATTTGATAAATGATAGAGCGGGATCTATCGGGATTTTATAATTTCAGCGTGTTCATTCTTTTTTTAAAAATTTTATGCAACGTTGGGGTTAAATCGTCAGGTGCAGCCAGTCGACGATTGAACGGAACCTAAAAAATAAACAGGGTAGATCCTGTCAGGATCTACCCTTACTTGTTCGGCAATGTCTCAGAATATATTCTAAGACATCTTATCAATCAGTTTTTAATGAAAGTAGGCCAGGCTTTCCCTGAACTCCTTGTCCAACGCCAGGCTCGAAGGTACCACGGGGGTACACTTTATCTTTTTCCCCAGGACACAGTCATAACGCTTGACGCCATTGGCCTTTCCGAGTTTGCCCCATTTTTCAACCCAATCGTTAATCCGGGATTCTAAAAAACGTATTTTCATGGCGATAACTCCTTTCGTGGCAAGATAAGTTTTTTTCTGCCATAATTAAAATATAACCATGAAATCGGCATTTACCACCTGTTTTAGATGAAAGTAGTAATAAGTTGCTAAGCTACTTTTATGATTTTGTTGTGGGGCAAGCTTGGGTGTAAATGGACTTAGGACGGCCATGGCCGTTATTCACCCCCAAATTGCATAAATTTCTTATACAAATGATGAAAATAGTTGATAGGCAAGGACAAGAGATGTCTCCTTCTATATTAGTGCCCGACCGAAAACCGTAAATTTTGCCGATTACGGCGTTGGTCTGAAATTTTAATCCTCGAAATACTCCATGTATTCCTCCGGTTAAAATTTCAGGCCGCCTTGTACTCAACAAAATTTCCAGGTTTTCGTTCAGACACATATTAGGAATTCAGTGTGTGTGAGGTTCTGATTTAAACAATTTCTACTGAAAATTTTACCCTTCGGGGAAGCCATGAGGATTTCATCTTCGGCGTTATCAAGGTCTTGCAGTAGATTTATTACAGCAGCAACCTTGATGCCTTGAAGCTAAAATCCACATGACTTTTACTTAAAAAGAGGTAAATCCAATGAATAAAGACGAACTATGCAATAAAATTGAACAGATCTACTCTGTCCGGAAATAGCCGCCTGCCTGATTTTTTGCTGGATGAAAATTCTTATTTCCGGACGAACAACACTTCACAAGCGAAAAGGGAGTACGTATGCTCAATTTTGAACTTTCTGATGCTCAGAAAAAGTTGCAGGTAAAATAAGTGACTATAGTTCCTGTTCGAATTGGTGTGCCAAGATAACAGTCAAGAAAGATGATCGTATATTCGGTTTTTTACCCATTGCGGACTGTATATAACCATGTAATTACAAATATACATAATTTTCCCCATTGAAAGAGATTAGGATGGCTTCTTATTTTTAAGTTTAGGTTTTGAGAAAGAAAACTGACAATATTCAACCCAAGGACTTAAAGGAGAGCGAATATGTTAAATACGAGAAATTCCAACCGGGAAACGCAAAACGTACAAAAGACAAATGCCGATACATACGATCTGGATATCTGTACGTCTGATCCTGGATGGGCGGAGCATGCAAGGCCTAATGATATGGGGCCTGAACCATGTGATGACGGGCGCGGTATTCAATTTAAAGAGGCTTGATTTGGGTGGACGTATAGCCTGGTTTTCATTGTCGGGGCAGGGCAGGAAGCCGGCATCTAAGACCCATGATCAAAATAAAATCGACCATTTACTTGTTTTTTAAGCCACCCTCGACTTTACGCCAAAGGAACACATATTTTAAATATGCTTCCTTTGGCCTGTCTTGGTCGATGTCCGGAAACCGGAAAAAGATAGGGGCCTGATCTACACAAATTCAGATGTTAAACTAAGGGGTTGTACCTATTTAAATCTTCGTTCGGCCGACATACCTTATTATCAAGCAGGCAGATAGTTGCCGGCTTAATTACAAAATAAAAGAAGGAGATTAAAAAATGGCTGATATACCCTCAAGAGATATAACAGGTAAATGTGAAGGCGAATGTAAGGATCAGGTTGCGGAACTGGAAAAAAAACAGCAGGAAAAAATTAATAAAGCGGGAGTGGAATTTTCAACAGCCAAAACTCCCTCAGTAAACAGTGCTTGGTATAGAAATGATGCACCAGGGTCTATGGGGGGGCACGTTTAACCCAGACTGAAGGAATCCTTTATAGGATTGTCTTTGTGGTATCGCTTATAACAAACCTCAATTCCAAATTATTGAGATAATTTTGACAACACTCGTAAAAAGTCAGATTTAAATCGTATTCTGACTTTTTACGAGATCATTAATTGGATTTCAATTGCCTGAAGAACATTTCATGGCGTAACGCTTGTGCAAACACTAAATCGATACATTTTTGATCCCCATCTCTTCGGCTCGTTTCACCCACCGCTTTCTGGCCAGGATACGCATATCTTCCACATCGTCAGTCTCATCAACAATCTCCATGCCAATAATGCTTTCGATTAAATCTTCCAGGGTCACCAGGCCTTGAGTGCCGCCATGCTCATTGATGATAACGGCGATGTGGTGGCGGTTTTTCAAGGATTGCTCAAAAAGAGATGTCACGGATATGGATTCCGGAACAGATAAAATATTTCGTTTTAAAACCTTGATGCTGTCGCTTGTTTGAAATTCCGGCATGCCGGTCCGGGAATCTGTGCAATCTTGTGTCGAGCGGAGCAATAGGTCTCCCCTGAGAATAAATCCGGTGATATTGTCCAGGCTATTTGTATAAACCGGAATTCTTGAAAACGGTTTTTGGCTGATGATGGGCAGGGCTTCTGAGATTTTCATGTCTTCAGGCAGGGCAAAAATTACGGTTCTCGGGGTCATGATATCCGATGGCCTCAAAGATTCGAATCGAAGGAGATTTTTGATGATTCTGGACTCTTTACTGTGAAGCTGTCCGGTTTTAACCCCCAAGGAGGCCATGGCAATCAACTCATCCCTGCTGGAATCATTAATAATTCTATTACGGGAAATGAAGGCTGTCAGTTTTTCCGAAATCCAGACCACAGGGTAAAGGATCATTATTAAAAATTGAACAAAACGTGCGGTGGGAACCACAAGAACAGACCAGTAAACTGCTCCGATGGTTTTGGGAACGATCTCGGAAATGAAAAGAATCATCAAAGTCATAACCGCTGAAAACAGACCGAACCAGGCATTACCGAATACCACAGTGGCTTTGGCACCTGCGCCGACAGCACCCACGGTATGGGCAATGGTGTTCAAAGTTAAAATGGCGGAAAGGGATTGGTCCACATTGTCGTTTTTCAGTTTGTTTAAAAGAGCTGCACGTCTCGGATTTCTTTCCTTGAGACCTTCAATGTAAGATGGCGTGATACTTAGCAGAACTGCCTCGGCAACAGAACAGAGGAACGAGCACACCAGTGCCAGTAAAACATATGCTGCAAGTATGAAAATATCTTCAGAGGTATATGGCGTATCCATCACGTTAAACCTTTAGATAGCGTTTAAGTTTGATCATAGATTTTTTCAGGGTGTTGTAAAGATGTTCTGTATTCATTTTGTAATTCCCAATGTGTTTTTACATTTCAGTATACATGTATTGCAGGTTTTTAATCTATAATGAACAGGTTTAAAGATGAATTTTACAACCTCCATGTGATATGATATATTTATTGACAGGTTATAAATCCATTAAGACCGTTATCTTGATAATGCTCTCTATACTCTCAGCTGAATCTGTATATTTCGACAGTTTTATCTTTGACATCTTGCTTCTGATGAATTGCTTGTCTCAAACCGATACCTCCATCTGCAAAAAAACACTTTTTAAGAAAGGAGGAGAGAATGACCACACGCCATATTTTGGTTCCTTCAAACTTTATGTCCAATGATGACAAATCGTTAGAGTTTGTTATTCAAAACTATGCTCACGACAAAGACATCAGTATTACGTTGTTCCACACATATACCCCGGTCCCTAAAATTGAAGTTCGCAACAACCCCGTCATGGAAAAGATGTCCGGCAACTTGTCTTACTTGAGGCAATTTCAGAAAGCTCGAGAAGAAGAACTACAGAAAGCAAAGGAAAAGTTGGTAATGGGTGGATTTTTAAGTTCACAGATAGATTATATTTTTACGCCACTGAAAAATGATATTGCCTCTGATATCATCAACTTGGTCAAAGAAAAAAAATTCGACACTGTGGTTATGAACCGCAATCCTAGTAAAATTGCAAAATTTTTTACCAGAAGCGTTTCCAAAAAGGTATCTGATGGATTGAAAGGTGCTGTTGATGTTTATGTTTTAATCTAACGAAATTGTACGGTAAAAACCGTTTTGCCAAATTGTTAAGTCAAACCATTAAATTGCTTCTGAGGACAAGTAGTTGGACTTTTAACACACCGTATGAAGGAGGTTTCCATGTCTTTTCAAAATAAAATAGATCTGGATACATATAAGTTTATTATTGAAACCCTTACAAAATCAGATGATTTAACCGTGATGGGTTCCCAGCTTACAAGCATGCTAATTGGTGCCACAGGTGCAAAGGGCGCCACATTGTTTATTATAAATACTGAAAAAGAGGAGCTTGAGATTCTTGCCACGGAAGGGTTAAGCTCTGCCTATGTGAATAAAGGCCCTATATTGGTTGATCAAAGCATGAAACATGAGTCAAACCGCACCCCAGTTATCATCATAGATGCACAAAAAAGCGATATACTGCAGTATCCTGACAAAGCTGAAGAAGAGGGGGTACGGACCATTGTGTCCCTTCCAATAAATATTCGGGGCAAAGTAATCGGCGCTCTTAGAATTTATCATTCAACGGTGTGGGAGCCTTCAGAGGAAGACCTCTCTTTTCTGCAGGTGTTGACCCATCATGTCGGCATGGCTTTAATGTATTTCAGACTTTCCACCACGGTTCGGGAGATCAAGGAAAGTGTCAACGATATACACGCCATTTGGCTATAGACAGGGTACATGTTCGGGTTGACGGAAACAATGATTCGCCAGGGCCTCTTTCAGAAGCGTTGCACCGTAAGGTAGAATACACCAGCTGCCACTAAACGATCCCTCAACACAACATGAGTCTTTATTTAAATAAAAGGTTCAATAAAAATTGTGTTTTGGAATTTTTTGAAAAAAAATATAATCTTTGTTGACACCCACAAACGGAAGTGATAAATACACCGACGTTGCTTTTAACGGGACGTAGCGCAGCCTGGTAGCGCACTTGTCTGGGGGACAAGTGGTCGCTGGTTCAAATCCAGTCGTCCCGACCATTATAAATAAAGGGCTTTCAGCGGTTTTGCTGAGAGCCTTTTTTTTGTTGTGAAACACAAGTGGGGACCACTTTTGATGGTCCTTGAAAGCGGGCACGTACCCCAAAATTGGGGAGCGAATATCCCCGGCAGCATCACAGATCTGACGGCTGAATTTTCGGCTGTCCTCCTGCAGGCAGATGTCCGTAATTTTGCGGATGTCTTTTTTTACATCCCGGGTGCAATAATAGAGAATATTCTATCCACAGGCTTGACCCAATACATTAATTATGAGGAGAAGATTATGCAACAACTCACACCTGAAGGCCATAAGATTGTAAGCGACCTTTCCATGCGTTATGGCGTCAGTACAGATGCAGTGACACACATGCTGTTTGCTGTGCTGAACGGTAATGGGACTATGGCGCAATTCAACCATCCCGAATTCGCTGGTTCCGGTCAGTGGATGCAGGGCGGCATGATCATGCTGGGAGATATGTTCAATCATGGGCTGAAGGGCAGTGTGGATGGGCTTTGTAACGAGCTTTCAAGTCTCCTTGCCAACCAGCCGGGATTGCTGCGTTCAGGTAGCTTTCAGTCTCAAAGCCAGAGTTCCGGAGGGCAACAGAGCCAGGCGAGCGGTGCGCCGGTTGGAAACTGTAGCCTTTTTGTCCCAGATCCTCGTAACAATTGGTATCCATCTGAACTGGGTGCACCAACATCAACCGGCTCTCAAAACAACGTGCGGTACGCCTACTTTGCCGACGCGCGACGTTTGGCCGTGGAAACCAACGGAGATGTCTGGGTCTACGACACGCTGGATCACCAGATTGGCGGCTTCTCGCAGCAGCAGGGCATGGGCGGTTCAATTACCTTCACGAGTCAATATGGAACTGTGAATCTTGCGAGCCTTCCAGTCATGTTTCGTAATGGTCAGCCGGTGCAGCAAACAACGCCCGTTGCACAACCCATTTCGTCATCCAACGCAACGCCGCCGCAGGCAACGCCTGAAAATGCTCGAACGGGAACTCAATCAGAAATCCTTGATGCTATTGGACGATTGGGCAAACTAAAAGAAGAGGGGATTTTGACGGATGAAGAATTCACCGAGAAGAAAGCCGAACTCTTAGCACGGCTATAACCTTATCTATTGATGTCTTTGTCAAATGTATTTTTTTAATCAAGCCCAAGATTTGTTGAATCAGCCACGATTAACATTCGGGTCGATTATTTAAGGCCGGGCAGGGGGAATCCTTCGAATGCAGACGCCATATGGATTTTAGGGTGTTCATTCTTTTTTAAAAAATTTTTATGAAACGTTGGGGTAGAATTAAAAAGCAATGGGATTGGTCTTATAAGATGAATAAAAATGATATATTACGCAGGATTCGGTATATTTTTGATCTCAGTGATTCAGAAATGATCTCAGTTTTTGGACAAGCCGACTATGAGGTGTCAAGGAGTCAGGTCAGTGATTGGCTGAAAAAAGATGATGACCCCGCCTGTAAAAAATGCATGGATACAGAGCTGGCTATTTTTTTGAATGGGTTCATCAATCATAAACGGGGAAGAAGAGAAGGATCTCAACCTGAACCTGAGCAAATATTAAATAATAATGCTGTGTTAAAAAAACTGAAAATTGCTGTAAATTTTAAAGCAGAAGATATGATTAGAGTTTTATCCTTGGCTGGTTTGCAAATCAGCAAACATGAATTAAGCGCCTTTTTCCGAAAACCCGGGCACAAGCATTACAGGGAATGCAAAAACCAGATGTTACGTAATTTTTTAAAAGGGCTTCAGCTTGAGTTAAGGCCTGGAAAGGATGAGTCCGAAGACCCCTGGGGCAACTTGTGATTCCCAAATCAAAAATCTGATATAGGGCATACCTTGCTGCTTTTCTTTGAGGTGCCGTATTCAGGAACATTTAGTGAGAATGCAGGAACCATTTTAGGCATTGTATGCCTCACCACCAATATTACAGACGGTCCGTTGGGTCATAACCAAATAAACCACGAAATATACTTGAAAAGACAAAGTATATGCCTATGAGCATAACAAAAATACCGGCAGTTTTGTCATCATAATTTTGATAAGCAAAAACACTGCTGCCTCTGCAATAATCAAAACCTGTTTTGAACACAAGTCCCCCGACTACGACTCGGCATAGGACTATTATCCAAGTTAAAAAAAATTTCATCGTAGGTATGATTGTATCCTTATTTGACCAAAGTTTTACAAAGATTTTTGTGTCTGCTAAAAAAATTAAAATCTATGGTATTGGGCCGACCCACAAGTCCTAAAATCATTTCCTCCTTTTTTTAGTTGACAATGAAACGGCCATCCGGTAAAAGATTGCTCTTTAGGGCAGGGATCATTCAGTGATAGGGTGGAACCTTTGCAAGGTTCAAGCACTGCATTGCCCATTATAAATAATCACGGGGGTGTAGTTCAGTTGGTTAGAACGCTAGCCTGTCACGCTAGAGGCCGCGAGTTCGAGTCTCGTCACTCCCGCCACAATATGAAACCCTTTTCTATTCTTATATCCAAGCACCTATGTCGCAATCAAGGTTTAATATGAAATCAGATTAATATTTCAGCTATGAATAAATTGACGAATCCTTACCTTCTATTCGGCGGACAGTACCATCATTTCAATGAACTTGATTTCCATCCATACGAAAAAACAATAAAAAAATAATGGTTTCCCTGATATTCATCTATCTATATCAATGATAAAAAAATGATGGAGTTTAATCTCCAAATAGCATTCAAAAAATTCATGTTATTCCACTATATACGTGGGAATAAAACAATTGATTCACTTGTGGGGCTTAGAAAAAGGACGTGTGATGAAATTTATTTTCGTATTACTATTGGCAATCGTTTTTCCGGCCTGCTTTTCAGCACAGACCTATAAATGCGTCGCTCCTGACGGGAGCGTTCATGAAACAAAATATCCCTGTGACCCAGATAGGGTTGAAAGATTTGTCAGTCGATTTGTTGAACTATACCCTGATGCGTCTCAACAAGGTATGAGTCGTGACGATATAAAAGGGCTATATTTTATGGCGATGGGGTGTTGTGATGAACCTTTTATAAAAATGACCCCCGAAGAAATAGGGAAAAACTCAGAACCTTTTTTCCCATGGCAAATGACTGCGGCAATGGCGCAGGCTGCACATGAAATAATCTGCCCTCAACCGAAGCGATAATCCGGTATAAAATTAAGTCTTGAAGGTTTCGGGGCGGGAAATTGATAACAAATAATGATTAGTCACCGCCCCTCCTGATCGGCGCTTGTTTTTATCCCCTGTTCCAGGAAAGAATTTCAATGATATTGCCCTCGGGGTCCTTGCCTGCGGTATGGCAAAAGCCCGCTCGTTTACACCACCGACTGAGGCACCTTGGCTACAAAGACGAGTTCAAAAATATAAATTGGATTTAGCCTGTTAGGAGATCATTTGAACGCTTCGATCAACTTTTATCTGGCGTAACTGGTAAATGCGCAAGATATCCCTGCCCATAGCGTCCATGGTGTAGTGTTGTTCAACCTTGGCCCGGGCTTCCCAGGCTATAGCCTGGATCGTTTGGGGGGTATTCAGAGTCCATTGGATGATTTTGGGCAAAGATTCAGGTTGCTTTGGGTCAAAGACCCTGCCGGTTTTATGATCAATAAGAATATCCCTGATGCCAGGTGCATCCGGGCCTATCACCGGGCAAAAGCAAGCCATGGCCCTTGTCACTTCCAAAGGCACTCCGTGATAAAAATTTCGGGGATTGGGGAAATAAAGACAGCAGTCCAGGGCGTGGTAAAAGGCGTCTTTTTCTTCGGTCTGCGGCAGTATATGCACCTGGGAGCAGAGTTGTTCATACTTAGCGTCCTGGTTTTCGGGAATACCGGAAATTACCAGATGATGAAAAGGAAATTGTCGGCTAAGTTGCTCCGTGGTTGTGCGAAACCGTTGTTTGTTTTGGGGCCCTGCTTTATCGAAAACACCAATGAACCGGGCATCTATTTCCAATCCCAAGAGCTTTGCTAATTTCTGTCTGGCTGCTGTTTGGGTTGTGTTGTTTGGGAAAACGGCGGCATCAGGTGCGAAAATGCCATCGGGAATGGCAAAAATCTGCATGTCTGACAGCGCAAAGGTCTCTTTAAGATGTTTTTTGCTGTCTTTTGAGGTGGTGAAGATATAGTTGCACCGGGTTTTATAGATTTTTTTGTTGGGCCAGGTGTTTTTAACCCGGTTCCCATTGTGGCGGGACATGATTCGGCAGGGGACACCCGTGGTCTGGGCCACCTTTAACGCGAGTTTAGCATCACTTTTACCGTGGGCATTGACCACAAATGGCTGTTCTCTATCAAATATTTGTTTGAGTCGCCCATACTCACCAAGACCGGCTAATGATTTGAAAGATATGGGATAGACCTTCAATTCGTTTTGTTTGGCTTTTTTAAACAAAGGACTATCCCCAGGCGCGATAATGACTACCTGGTGACCGTTGTTTTTCATCCACAATGATTCGCAAAGAATTCGTTTTTCTCGGTTTCCCCAAAGGAGGCGGCTTGATGTATGGATGATTTTATAGAATTTATTATTCATGAATAATCAACATTGTGAGCGCAAGGCAGCTTCAACTCGTTCAATATCTTCGGGCAGATCAATCTCCGGTGAATCATATTGGGTGACAGCCACTTTTATGGGGAACCCGTATTCCAGTACCCGAAGCTGCTCCAGTTTTTCCACCTGTTCGCAGGTACCGCTGTCAAGTGTGACAATTTGGTCTAAAAAGGCTTTGGTGTATGCGTAAAATCCTAAATGCTTAAAGTAATCTACATCTGTCTGTCCGTCCCGGGGAAAGGGAATCTGTGCCCGGGAAAAATACATGGCAAAGCCCTGGCGATTGAACACGACCTTAACATCTTTGGGATCTGTGATCTCCCGGGGGTTTTTGATCTTATATGCCAGGGTGGACATGGTAAGACCGGGATTCTCCTCAAAGGGCCGGATTAAATCATCAAGGCTTTTGGGATCAAACACAGGTTGATCCCCCTGGATATTGATGATGATATCTTCATCAGCCGCCCCGAGCATCGCGGCGGTTTCAGCCACCCGATCCGTACCTGACCGGCAGGTATCCGAGGTCATTACGGCGTCTCCTCCAAACGATTTCACGGCATTGACAATACGTTCATCATCCGTGGCAACAATGGTCCTAGTTACCACGGATGATTTCTGGGATTGCTCAAATACCCGCTGAATCATGGGTTTGCCTGCAATATTAACCAACGGTTTGCCACCAAGCCGGCTAGAACCAAAGCGTGCGGGTATCACTGCGATAGGCATGGTTACATCTTCTCAAAAAGGCTGCGCGCCTTGTCGCGGGTCATGATCGTTTTCCAGTCTTTGCCCAGGCAGTTTTCCCACAGAGGATCCAGATTCAGAGCCACACTGATCATGGTTTCCATCTGATCATCTGTAAGTTCCTTTGCCAGGCCTCTGGGAATGTCCACCCCTGTTTTTTCCATAATGGAGCGAAATTCTTTTACGCCGTCGGGATAATATTCGTCTAAGGTGTCAAAGGTGATGCAGCAGCCTACTCCGTGATGGGTGCCAAGCACATAGGCCAGGCCATAAGACAGGGCATGGCACGCGCCAACCTGGGAATAGGCAATGCTCATGCCGCCAAAAAAGGAGGCCATCATCAGTTTGTCTGCCGAGTCCGGGTGGTTATCCACAAACACCTGGCGGCAAAGATCCAAGGATTTTTCCCCATAGGCTTTGGAGAATTCATTGATATAAGTTCCCTGCAAAGATTCAATGCAGTGGATATAGCAGTCCATGCCGGTGTAAAAGTGTTGGTCTTTGGGCACCCCTGCGGTGAGTTCAGGGTCTAAAACCACCTGGTCGAACACCGTATAATCCGAGTTCAGTCCCAATTTTTTTTCGGGTCCGGTGAGTACAGCGGTCCGGGAAACTTCGGCACCCGTACCGGAAAGGGTGGGGACGGCTGCATGCCAAATCGCCGGGTTCTTGATCAAATCCCATCCCTGGTACTCGGTGGATGAGCCCTCGTTGGTAAGCATTAATGAGACCGATTTTGCAAGATCCATGGCAGAGCCGCCGCCAATGCCGATGACGGCGCAGGGAAGGGCGGTGTTGAAATTTTTAGCTTCCAGGGTGAGCTTATCCACATAGCCTGTTTTGGGCTCATCGGCGACATTGACCCACAAAAGAAAATCGTTGTCATGCAAGGGGATGCGTTTTTCAAGTCCCTTGCCTTTAAATACATCATCCACCACAAAAACAGCCCAGTCTTCACCGGACTTGCGCCGGCCGCCCACAACCTCGTCAAGCTGGGCAAAACAACCCCGGCCGAAGAGAATATTGGGAACCAGCTTAAAATTTCTGAACATTTTAATATTTAATCCTCTAACTTAATTTCTTAAAAAAAGACCTATGTTAAAGCGTTTAATACCGCTTGTATACGTTTCTCCATATCTTCCGCGGTCCAGGAGAGCATGATCTGCATGGACAAGGTCCGCTTCATAATATTTTCGCTTTGTTCAAGCACAAGGCCGGCATAATCCGGCAGATCTGCACTCAATTCAAAGGGGAGTCTGGCCGACCGTTTCATCTGTTTGAGATGGTGCCATTTTTTATAGTAATGCCAGTTGTTATTATACCAATAAGCGCAAGGCGCTCCGTTTTCCGCAAGTCTTTTTGCCGCCTGTTCGGCCCGATCTTGTGAGGGCATAAAAAAGCTTAAGAACGTGGCGGAATCTCCGGCCGGGTCAGGGAGTTCGCGGAAAGTAACACCTTCAACCGCTTGCATGGCATCTTTAATGGCGGCTTTATTTTTTTTCTGGATTTCAACGATGCGGTCAAGCTTGCCTAACTGGGCAAGCCCCACTGCGGCATTGAGTTCGCAGATTCTGTAGTTGGTGCCCATGATGGGATGGTCATCTGCACCTCGGTCCGGCCCGCCTAAGTGGTCATGGCCATGGTCTGAATACTGGTCACACCGGGTGTAAATATCTTCATCGTTTGTGATAATACCGCCGCCTTCACCACAGGTTACGGTTTTGACCGAGTCAAATGAAAAACAACCGGCCTTGCCGAATGTGCCCAGATGGCTGCCTTGGAAACTTGCGCCCAGTGACTGGCAGGCATCTTCCAGAAGCACCAGGCCCTTTTTATCACAAAAGGCTTTGATTTCATCAATTCTTGCCATGGATCCACACATATGCACCGGCACCACGGCCTTTGTCCGCGACGTTACTGCCGCTTCCAGGCGGTCCGGGTCCAGGCAGAGGGTCTGGTCAATGTCTGCAAATACCGGGATTGCACCCGCCTGAATAACAGCTTCAAAAGTGGCCACAAAGGTAAACGGTGGTACAATGACCTCATCCCCGGCTCCGATGCCGCAGGCCGCAAGGGCTGTGCAAAGGGCTGCAGTGCCGCTGGAACATAGATGGCTGAACCCGGCACCTGTTATTTGGGCCAGTTTTTTTTCAAATTCCAAGGCCTTAAAGTGACCGTTTCTGACGCCTTCAAATCCGTACCTGAATAAAACGCCTGTTTCCAGTACATCATTGACTTGTTTACGTTCCTCATCTGAAAATAATTCAAAGCCAGGCATGCGCGCTCCTTATGTTACACAAATTTTTCGGCCCCGGTGGGGAAATAGCTGATAATTGACTATAAAAATTAGGGATTAATATCAAATCCGTGATATGTTTTCAAGACGGATCCAAATATTGACTTTAATTTTTCTAATGCTTATAACCCTTTTATTGGAAAGGTTCAATATGAGGAACAAACAACAGTTTTTTACCATGGCAGACGAGAAACCGACACAGATATATCAGGGATATGAACAGGGACCCATTTGTCCGATCAATGATGCATACAGCCTGCTGCTGCGTCTGATCCGGAACTGTCCCTGGAATCGATGTGCCTTTTGCCCGGTCTATAAAAAACAGAAATTTTCCATACGCCCTGTGGAAGATATTATTAAAGACATTGACCTGATTCGTACCTACATTGACAGACTGCGTCTTGAAAATGCCACCCCCATTGCCTTAGACCAGGAACGGATTCATACCATTTATACAGGTTTTGAGGTGCGTGACCGGGTTGCATTCAACAATGCCGTCAAATGGTATGCCGCAGGCATGACTTCCATTTTTCTCCAGGATGCCAATCCTTTGGTCATGAAGCCCAAGGACCTTGTTTTTATTCTCGGGCACATCAAGGATTGCTTTCCACAAATCGAGACCATTGCCACCTATGCCAGAAGCAGCACTATCAATCAATTGCCTGACGGTACTCTGAAGCAATTGCATAAACTGGGGCTTAACCGGATTCACGTGGGGGTTGAAAGTGGATCCAATTTAGTGCTTAACCGTATGCGCAAAGGCGTTGACAGATTCGGCCACATAGAGGCGTGTAAACGGATCCAGCAGGCGGGTATTGAATTATATACATATGTGATGCCCGGCTTAGGTGGTGTTGATCTCTCCATCGAGCATGCCCTTGAGACCGCTGAGGCCCTGAATGCAATCAATCCGGATGTGATAAAAATTCGGACCCTGGGTCTTTCACCTTCCACAGAACTCGCCCACTGGCAGATGCGGGGTATGTTTGAAAAACCGGGTGATGCCATGATTGCTACGGAAGTGCGCCTGATGCTTGAGACCCTTGGTAATATCGAGTCTCGTATAAAAAGTGATCACATCCTGAATTTGTTTGAAACCGTTACCGGGAAGATGCCCCATGACAAGGATAAAATGATCGGGATCATTGACCGTTTTTTTGAATTGGACCCCCAAAAACGTATCCTTTACCAAATTGGTCGGCGCATGGGGTTTTTCAAAGGGCTTGGAGATATGGATACCAGTCCCCAGATGGACCAGGTGCGGCTTGCCTGTGAAAATTACGGGGTGACCCCGAAGAACGTGGATCAGATATTAGACCGGTTAATGATGCGGTTTGTCTGACTTAATGATTAAGTTTTTGTTAATTTGCCCAACTTCGGCGTTGAAAACAATTTTTAATCCTCAAAATATGTTGTATATTCTTCCGGTTAAAAATTGTTTTCGCCTTGAATTTGAACAAATTCCCTAAAAACTTGATGATTAAGTCTGAACACCTTTACATTCACATCCCCTTCTGTATAAAAAAATGCCGGTATTGCGATTTTTTTTCCACAACCCATGTCTCCCTGATTCCTGATTATGTGACGGCCCTGGTTCAAGAGATTCGGCTGCGTTCACAATTGAATGTATCACAGCCCAAGGGCAATGCTGCGACCGTGTATTTTGGGGGCGGAACGCCGTCTTTACTTGAGCCGCGGGATCTCGAAAATATTCTGCAGGCCCTGGACAACGCCTTTGGTCTTTGCCGCAAGACTGAAATCACACTTGAAGCCAATCCCGGTACCCTGGATGAGATCCGTGTAAAATCGTTTCAACGTCTGGGGATTAATCGTGTAAGCCTTGGTGTTCAATCATTTGATCCGGGGCAGCTCTCTCTTTTGGGGCGCATCCATTCAGCAGATGATACCGTTAATGCTGTGGAAAAGGTCCGTGCTTGCGGTATTGACAATATCAGTCTGGATTTGATTTACGGTCTTCCCGGTCAGAGCGGCGCCCACCTGATCCGGGAGCTTGAAGCGGCCTTGAATCTTAATCCCGCACATCTTTCCTGTTATATGCTCACGTTAGAACCGGGCACGGCAATGCATGCCATGTATGAACGGGATAAATTTTCACCCATGGCACAATCCGATCAAGTCGATCTGTTCTGTGTGGCTGCCAAATATCTAAAAGCCCGTGCATGGGATCATTATGAAGTATCCAATTTTGCAAAGCATACTTCTCTTCGTTCCGTGCACAACCGTGCATACTGGCAGATGGTGCCCTACCATGGATTCGGGCCGGCCGCCCATTCTTATGCTGTAGAATCCAAAGCAGATGGATCCATAGAATGTCAACGGTCATGGAATGCACCGGATCTGGATGGATACATCAAATTTTTGAAAACAGGCAACTTGCCTGCATCCGACAGTGAAACCCTTACCCTGGAACAGCGGCAGATGGAATATGTCATGGTGGGGCTGCGAACGTCTATGGGCCTTGATATCAGAACCGGGCAAAATCTGTGGCAAAACCGGTTTTTAACCGAGTTTCAACCCTTGATGGATAACCTTGAAGATAAAGGATTTGCCCGATTCCAGGATGCCGGGCAACGATTTGTTTTGACACTTGACGGATGGATGCGCCTGGACAGTATTGTTGCCTCTTTTGTTGAACGCATATGATGATCAGGTCAGTTTTTTCCTTAACTGCCGGTGGTCTTCAACCCGTATGGTCAGGTGTATGGCGTCAAAGTATTCAATCAGAGGGATGATATATTTTCTTGAAATGCCAATCATTTCTTTGAATTGGGGTGTGGTGATCTTTTCATTGGCTTTGAGAAATTCAATGAGTTTTGTTTCAAGATCACTGACAACATCGGCGTCAAAAAAAAGATCGTCTTTTGTTTTGACCACCTGTTTTTCATCAATGAGCATCCGCATTACATCCTTGCCTGTTTTCTGGTCTATCTCCAGGTCCTGGCATATGGTGCGGAAAAAGGGTGGGGTCAGGCCGGATTTTTTATAGATATCAGCAATTTTTTCTTTGATTTCATGCTGGTCTACCTGCAGGGCCACCTTGAATCCTGAAAGTTTCACAAGGTTTTTGTCCAGAACAATGAGGTTATCCTTTTCCAGGCGGTTAAACAGGATGTTGAAAAAACGGGCATCATCCACATATTGAAATTTGGATTTCAACTCCTGGGCGGGCATGCCTTCTTTTAGGGGGTTTTCCTGGTGGTAGGCGGTCAGCCGTTCCAGTACTTTTTCCTTAAATTCATCAAAAACAGAGCCGTGGACATAGATCTGCTTCTCCTTGTCCGTGAGGACTGCTTCCTGTTGTGCAAGCATCTTCTGCAAGGCGGCTGCCAGTTTTTTATCCGGCACATTGGTCATGACCCGCAACTCATTTATGGTCAGCCCGGAATATCCTTTGATGGATAGAAAAAAGGCAATGGTTTTTTCATCATCCTGTTCAACAAGATCGGCAAGTCCTTCAATGATGGCCTTGTCCTTAAGCTTGTATTTCTGGGACACCGGGTTGAGGATGGCACCGCCCCCGATGGTTCTGACAGGGGAATAGGATCGGATAACATATCTGTCATCCTTGATACAGCAGACCGGGGATTCCAGGCGGAACTGAACCGGTGCCGTCTCCCCGGGCAAAAGTGTTTCCCTGTCCAGCAGGACCATATAGCCGAGTATTTCACTTGTGCCTGAATGAAACCGTACCCGTGTCCGGGCCTTGGCAGGCTTGGCATTGCTTTTCAGGTAATGGAACTGTGCATCCACCATATAGCTTTCGATCAAAGCCCCCGGCGTGGAGAGTACATCGCCTCTGAATACGGCTTCCCGGTCAAGACCCTGGAAATTGATGGCTGTCCGGGTACCGGCCACGGCAGTCTCCACCGAACTGGAATGCACCTGCAGCCCCCGTACCTTTGATGTGATTTTTCTTGGAAACACCATGATATCCTGGCCCACACTCACCTGGCCTGAAATCAGGGTCCCGGTGATGACCGTACCGAACCCTTTCATGGAAAATACCCGGTCCACGGGCAGCCGGAAAATGGAAGAAAATTTCCTGGGCGGGATTTGTGTGCATATCTGTTCAAGGGTGGTTAAAAAGTCGTCCAGCCCCTGGCCTGTGGCAGAAGATACAGGTACGATGGGCTTATCTTCAAGGAAGGTGTCCAAAATAAAATCCTGGATATCGTCCATGGCCAGTTCCAGCAGGTCTTCATCCACAAGATCTGTTTTGGTCAGGGCGATCATGCCGTGGCTGATGCCCATGAGATTGCAGATCTCCATGTGCTCCCGGGTTTGGGGCATGACGCCTTCATCTGCCGCAATGACCATGACCACCACATCGATGCCCGAAGATCCGGCCACCATGTTTTTCACAAATTTTTCATGACCGGGCATATCCACGATGCCGACGTGCTGCCCGTTGGGAAGATCCAGGGAGGCAAACCCGAGTTCTATGGTGATGCCGCGTTCTTTTTCTTCTTTGAGACGATCCGTTTCAATGCCTGTCAATGCCTTGATCAGGCTGGTTTTTCCATGATCAATGTGTCCTGCTGTTCCCAGAATTATATTGTCCACAAATGCCTGCCTGTTACCCTTTTAATTTTCTGTAATAGCTCATGCCATATGCCAGGGCCACAAGAACGATGCCTGTGGCAACACCATGGTATATGCCCCAATCCGGCTTGAACAACCGGGTAAGGATGATTCCGAATGCCAGGCCCAGAATCAAACGTATGGTAAAAATAATCAGTGTATTCATATTCATCTTATGTTAATCGCCCTGTTACGTGTTTTTATCACTCGATGTCAAATCTTTGTTAATCTGCCCAACTTCAGCTTTGGAAAAATTTTTAATCCTCAAAATATATTGTATATTCCTCCGGTTAAAAATTGTTTGCGCCTTGAATTTGAACAAATTCCCTAAAAATTTGATTATCGAGTATCAGTAACTAACCAAAGTATTGATAATAATCAAAGGGGCAGGGCAGGTCAATGCCAATGTGAAACTCAAAAATTTATCAATAATGCAAAAAATGCTTGAAAAAGAAAAACAGTTCTGATAGTTATGCAGAGTTTTTTCGTGGTGGGTGTAGCTCAGTTGGTAGAGCACCAGGTTGTGGCCCTGGTTGCCGCCGGTTCAATCCCGGTCACTCACCCCATAAAGATTATAAAAGCAGCCTGTCGGCTGCTTTTTTTTATTGGTGAAAGCCTAAGGCCATTTATGGTTTATATGTTGTGGAATGGATTAACGGCATGATGGTCGTCGGTTTTTTTATGAACGTTTATAATAACTTCTTTAACACCTTCGATATTTTCAGCAATAGTTCTTATTTCATTTCCCATGGAAGCTTCCGGGTCACCGATATTTACAACGCCGTCATCGGCCGTAACAATGCTTTTCGGGGATAATTTTACAAGAGCGGCATGGACTTTTGCGGCAAGAAGGGCATCATCAAGGATTTTTTCTGATTCGGGTGTAGTTTGAAAGTTGGGTTTTCGAACCGTCCCGCAGATCAGGTCTGCTGCATCCTCAACTGAGAGGCTTTTTATGTTGATGACCATATCATAAAGTTTACTGTCCCACGTATCAATTCCGTATAGTCTCAGGCCCCATTTTCTTCGCTCATCATCATCTTTTTTTAAAATATAACGTGCTTTTTCTTCGGAAATGTTTTCCCGCCTGACTTCTTCTTTCACACGTTCTTCTATATCGGATATGATCCTGATTTTCAGGACATTGGGAAGATCCGGCAAAAAATAATGACCCGCCAGGCCGTGATAAACTACATTGTCTTTGCGGATATGCTGCAGAAGTGATTTGCGGACATAACTTACATAGCGTTCCCTGCCGTGGGTGTATCTTTCAAGAACGGACGGTGCGTCATGAAGCGCCCTGACCAGTCTGATCTCTGGAATGTTAAATTCTTCAGATGCTTCCAGCAGAATATCACGGGAAATACATTCATACCCCAGTTCGGAGGCTACCTTTTCAGCAACTTCCTTTCCGCGACTGTAAGAACCTCTTGAGATGGTGATAACGGACATTGTAACCTCCTTCTTTTGGCAATGTTTTGATGGACTCAGGCCGTTTTTATTATTAATCAGGCAGTCCTGTGTAAAGAAAAAGCATTGAACACGTATCGGAAATCCGACCACAAAATTTTATATATATCATTTATCCTAAATGAAGGGGCTAAAAATTCAAGGTAAAAACCCCCGTTGCAAATCATAACAGCAGAGGTGTTTCCTGCAATGGTAGCATATTGTCCATGATATCAACATGTTTTTGAGAATTTGAATGTGTTTGTATTTCAGAATGAAACGGCCTTTTGTTATCACAAACCAGGCGATTGGCTGCTTTTGGATCGCTGTAAGCGCTTATGGACGAGCGGTAGAGAAGAAAATTAAGGGGTCTGCATGGGCTGGTATATAAAATGCTAATATGTTTTTTTATTTGATTTTTTATATTTGGTGTTTTCCATAAACTCCCATCACGGGTTTTTAAAAATAACATCCATGGGTGGCTGGATCTATCGACGTCAATGCTCAGTCCGCAACGGATGTTGTTAAAGATTCGTGTAGATTACACAGACTTTTTTAGAAAACAGAAAGGGGTAAGATGAAGCAGATACTGCTTGCCATTGACGGAAATGTTCCCTCCCGTCCCATTTTTAAATATGCTGCTGATCTGTGTATACATATCAGCGCCCGGCTGTGTATTCTTCAGTTTATAAAAAATAGAAAGGGCAGTTCGTTTAGCAAAGATTGTGCAAATTATCCGAAAAATATGGACGGTACAATCAGGGATATTCAAATAGGGGGTATTGATAGGTCCGGCCAGAAGGACAAACGCCTTGCCGGAATCTCCGGACCATTGAAAAAAATGCTTAGAACACCGAACTGTCCGGTGCCATATTCAGTCGCACTGAGTGCCGGCAGCCCTGAAAATGTTTTATCCGGGTACATTGATTCCCACCATGATATTGTTCTTGCCGTATTTGATCCATCCCATGACCATGCACCTGCATTTGCCCGGATCAAAGAACTGAAAGAAAGTTTGGGGGTTCCCCTGGTGGTAGTTGATCCCAGCGGCAACCAGAAAACACATTAAAGGAGTTGATTCTTTTAATACGTTAAGAAAGCCTGTGTTCAAAAATCATAGTACTTTCATTACAGTTGTTTGCCAATTCCAATACCCGTCGGTGGTGGGTGAAAAGCAGCACTTGAATGTTTGTTGATAATTGGGCCAGCACTTCCAGGCAGACACGGGTTCGATCATCGTCAAACCCGATAAGGATATCATCTACAACAAAGGGCATGGGCTCCTCCCTTTTTATATGCTGCTCAAGGGTCGCCAGGCGCAGGGCAAGATATAGTTGGTCCCGGGACCCTTCGCTCATGCCGGCTATGGCCACCTCGTGATTGTCCGGTCGTACCCCAAGCAGCATTGGCTTTCCTGACGAATCAAGTTCGTCTCTCAGGTGGGCATACGACCCCAATGTCAGCTTGGAAAATAATTCACCTGCTCTGCCTAACACAGGCGCCTGGTTTTGTTTTCTGTAGTTTTCTATCTGCTGTTCAAGGATGAGTGCACCGATCTGGAAACGCAGGTAGTGTTCAGCATATTGCGCTATGCCGGCCAAGTGCTCTTCAGTTTGTGCCGACAGGTTGGCTGCCAACGCACTGCCATCTTTCTCGTCGATTTCATTTTGGATGGTCTGTCGCTGATCGCGTAGGTTGTCTCTTTGAAGTTGAAGCTCTTTTAGTGCAATGGATATTTTTTCAATTTCACCGTCCAGGGCGTCGATGTCACAATGGTTCAATTCTTCTTCCAGTTGTTCAATGCTCAGGCCGTCACCATTGCGATTGAGCTCCTGTTCAAGTGCTTCAATACTTTTGCGCAGCGCTCGTTTATGGTTTGATTTTTCACAGGCGTCGGAAAGTGCATCAATCGTCTCGACCCTGGCTTGTTTTTGTAAATCGATAAGCTTTTCCTGTGAATGACGGATGGTAATGTTGGTCTCTTTGAGTTCCTGCATTTTTTCATCAAGTTGATCTTTGATTTTGATTAAACTTGCCCGGGCTTCACGCGCAGCATTCAGATCTCGATGTAACCGCGCTGCAATGGTCACTGCATCCTGTTCGTCTGTTATGAATTTAATATGCTCAGCAAATTCATGAACTTTGTTGTGAAAGTCCTGCTTTACCTTGTCCATACCGTAAATTCTTTTGCCCAGCGCTTCAGACTCATCAAATTTCTGGAAGAACAACACCAGATTGTCGAATGTTTCTATGGCAGTTTCCGGGTGCATATCGGGGTTGAGACTTAAACCGTCTATTGCTGTTCTCCACTCATCGGACCATGCCATTAAATCATTTTTAACCGTTTTGAGATCATCCTGGGTTCGTTTTAGACGCATTTGAGACTCTTTCAGGGATGACTCTATTTCGCGACGCTTGTCACGCGCGTCTTGTTCTTGTTCAAGTCGCTGTTCACACAATGAGAGCATGGCTTCAAGGCGCTTGTCTTGGGTTGTTTGCAGCGGATCAAATTGGGATATCTGATTTGAAATCAATTCCTTTAGTTGATCGTACGCGTCAGATAATTTTTTTTTATTGGCTGAAACAGCCTTTGCCGTTTGTATTTTTTCGATCACCCTTTCTGCTTTCAGCAGCCACTGTTTCATTTCCCGGGGGGTGCCGGCAATAATATTTAACGGCTTCCAAAGGTGACGCCACCTGATATTAAAATCAGCTTGCTCCTTTTTGAATTTTTCAACAACCCTGGACAGGTCATTGATTTGAGACGTAATGCCGGCAATTTTTGCTTCCATTTCCGCCCGTTTAACCACCTGATCTGCATTCATCCTCAGACGGTCTGATATATCATCGGCCTGCCGGATTTTTTTTTCATAAACCGATGGCAAATCTGACTTTTGTGAATATGTCAAAAGCGTGTCGCTGATATCCATTTGCCGGATATATTTTTGTTTTATTAGTTCCCATCCAAGATCTCGGTCTTTACGGCATGCCTCCAGGTCAGCGATCTGGGGGATATCTTCTTTTAAAAGCAGCGCGTTTAATTCCTGTTCAGTCTCTCTTTTTTCATATTCCAGTTCTTGTTTTTTACGAAATGCAGTTTTGGATTGTTCTAAGATCTCATCGTTTTCTTTTTCAAACCGGTCTATGGTCTCAAAAACCGGTAAAATCATAGACAGCAACGCGTCTGCACTGCCATGATAGTTGCCTAATCTATCAAATTCATTTTTCCAGGCCGCGTTTTCCTGTGCGGCCTGTAGTGTCACATCTTCCAGACGTTGTTCAATGTCTCCTGCTTTACGTGCCAGGACAATAGATGCTTTTAACTGCGTTAAGTCAATTTGACTTTGCGAAATATCTTCCAATCTATGTTTAAGTGCTTTTTGTTCGTACAGCAGATCATTTAGTGTGGCGTTTAATCCTGCCTGTTTTTGTACCAATAAGCTGTTTTTTTTAACCAATCCCAAGATCCATCTTTTATTGTTAAGAAGGGGCCTGAGTTCATCTGCGTCATCTAATCCCATGTCAGGCCGGATACCCTTTAACCGGTTTTCGGCCTCATTGCGCAACAATCGTCTTTTCCCATCCTGTCTGGGCCGGTCTTCAATTGTTTTTTCAACAGCACCAAGATTTTTGTAAAGCATCAGGATGGTATTTTCATTTTTAAGCAGATCTTCCCGGACACTCAAAGACATGGACTCTGTATTTAAGACGTTGATTTTGGCTTCCAGGCGTTCTTTTAAATTCAATGCATTTTGACGTGTGTCGGAGGCCGTCTTCTGCTGGTCTGCAAAATCGTGCGGCAGCAGCAGCACGGTGCCTAATTCTTCAATTTTTGTCAGATAGTTTCGACGTTGGGCCAGGGCGCCTTTAACACGATTGATTCTTTCCAGGCGGTTTTTTTGTTTATTTTTCTCACTAATCTTTTGTTCAATCGCGCTGATGTCGGTATTAAATTGTGATAGCTGTTGTTGCAGCGCTTTCCAGTTGGAAACGGGCAGGGTGGCTTCACGCATCCGTTTCTGGGTCTCTTTGTAATCTGAAATGGCTTTGTTTAATAGCGCCTTAGATCCCCGGGGTTTAAAGATATCCAACGCACTGTTCTGCATCTCCTCCAGAATTTTTCTAAGATTCGCAGTCCCCATAGCAGCACTGAATAACGCCTGGCCAAGATCCCCGGATTGCTCCAACAGTTCCTGACCACCGGCAATTAACCGGCCATGGTCAATACCCCACAGTTTAGTGAACAAAGGCTCATCAATGCCGGCAGGAAGAAAGCGTGTGAGCCGATCTTCATCTAAAGGCGCGTTGCTGCCGTACTCAAGCAGGGTGTCCTTGTTTCCTTTTCTCCTGATAAATTCAAATTTTTGACCGTTTAAAAGCTGTAATTCTCCGCCTATCCGCAGCGTTGGATTGGCATGAAGAAAGTTGTCTTTGCTCCGGGTTTGAATGCCGAAGAGCCAACCAATCAACGCCCTTAATGATGTACTTTTCCCGGCTTCGTTATCTCCGTAAATAATATGTAATCCCAAATCACCCTCGGACAGGTCCAAGGATTTTTTTGTAAAGTGGCCGAAAGCCATGAAGTCGAGGCGGTTAATTCTCATCGTTTCCCCTGGTTGAAAGCAGTCTGCCGATCAGCATTTTTTTGGCTTCCCTGGTGATTCGTTTGATGGTTTGCTCATGGTTCAGATCTAAAATACTGTCAGGTCCAAATGCCTGTGGGGGCAGTTTTTGTCTAAGTTCTGCGATTTTGTCTTCAATACCTGCTATCTGATCAAGATTATCTGGTGTTGAAATGATTGACTTGAGTAGTTTTCCACGTGTATTGCCATCGGCCAATGTTGTGTCTAAATCATATTTTCCCTGGGTGTTGTTTTCAACGCGCTCAATCCAAAGTTGGTCTCCTGCGGTTTCAGCCCCAATCGCTTTGATCTGCTGTTCAAAACTTTCCGGAAAAGCGGCAAGTTGATCAGACAACTTTGTTGCCCCGATCAGTTTTAATCTCATGGCAAGGGGCCTGTTATCTGCCGATATCTGTTCTTGCGAAATGGCTTGTCTGATTATTTCCAGGATGTCCCGGCGGTCGCCAATATCGGTCAGATCAATCTGGGTTTGCGTCCATCGCAGGACATCTAAGGAAATTTTTTCAATGTCCTTTACGGTTTTGTCTTCAACGGTGACAAGAACACAACCTTTGGGGCCGGTCTCTTTAATATGGCGGCCTTGTATGCATCCGGGAAATACAACAAAAGGGTCTTTAGCAACGATCTCCTGTTTGTGGATATGGCCTAATGCCCAGTATTGATAACCCCTTGAAACAAGATCGTCCAGGGAACACGGCGCATAGTTGGCGTGTCCTTCACGGCCGTCAAGGCTGGTATGAAGCAGTCCTATATTGAACATGTCTTTTTGGGCACTACAAAATCCGGCTGCAAGGTTTTCGTCAACATGCCGTGTTTTGAAGCTTCGCCCATGAATGGCAACAGACAATTCTTCCAGCTTCACCGTTTCCATTTTTGCGGCAGAAAGAATTTTCATGTTTGAAGGCGTATCCAGGGCTTTGGTCATTCGATTCGCGGCGTCATGATTTCCTGCGACACAAAACACTTTTATATTGTGTTGATTTAAGCGCCCCATTTGCCGGCTTAAAAAAATTCCTGTGCTGTAGTCTTTCCAGTCTCCGTCATAAAGATCGCCGGCTAAAAGTACAAAAGCCACCTTTTCTTCTATGGCAAGGTCCACCAGATTTTGAAAGGCTCTTCTGCACGCGTCTCTGATGGCATCAACAGGGGCGGACTCATATCGTGACAACCCGCGCAATGGACTGTCTAAATGAATATCGGCTGCGTGAATGAATTTAAACATTTTAGACCTTTTATTTGTGAAGAAAAAGTTAACCCAGACGTTGCATATCAATATGGCTGTAGTGTGTAAAGAAAATTATTGATGAGCCCAACCGCACCATTTTTGAGGCGGTTAGGCTCATCCGAAAGGGATCAGCACTCTGGTCGGATATGAACACAAAATGCAGCCGGTTTATAAGAATAGTCTAATGGTGCGAAAAGTTGATTTCACAACGATCATCAAGTTTTGCATTAAAAAAATAGAAAGCCAGCACTATGAATGGAATTGCAACAATAAAGCCGATAAGGGGCAACAATGTAAAGCCAATGGCGATGAATCCAAGGGCACCAATAAGGAAAACGACAGTCAGCATGATTTTGAAACTTCTTTGTGGGAGACATTTTAGTGATTTCATGATCTCCTCCTTCTCCCGTTTAACATGTTATTGGAATTGTTCAACGGGATTTTTGCATTTAACGGCTGCTGAATTTTTGAGGGCGGGGCGAGCCGTCTTGATTATAGAATAAAGAATTTGGACAAAAAAAACAAGGTGGTGCTTACTTGCACAATGATTCTCGAGACAAAAATATCAACTTCGATTTTCACTGAATTTTGTGTTCCTTTGTCTTTAGAGGCACAAAAATACGCAGAGCGCATTGTTGTGAGAATGGCCGAAAATTCGGCTGACCATATCCGTGATGCTTGCGGTAGACGTCTCCCCATTTTTTGGGAGGGAATAGCTTATCCAGGGAGTGGGAATCGAAAAATGTTCATGGATGTGGGGGATGATAGTGTGTGTGAAGGGCGAACTGCTTAGGGAAAAGGAAAGGGCTTTTGGCAAAACACCAAAAGCCCTTGAATTACTTAATTAACCAAAGATTTTTTCCAGATCGGGGATGATCTGTTTTTTACGGCTCATGATGCCGGGCAGCCAGCATTTGCCGTCAACGGGTTTTTCGCCGAAGGCTTTTTCAACAACTGATTCATCGTCAGAAGCAACGAGAAGTTCGGTGCCTTCTTTCATGATGTCGGTGAGCATCAGCAGTACGGTGTGATGACCTTTTTCTGCTTTCAGATCACGGATGTCTTTTTCAAGATCAGCTTTGATGCCGTCAACGATGGAGAGGTCAACCAGTTCAAGCTGGCCGCAGCCAATGCCGGAACCGCTCATGTTGAAGTCTTTGTAGTCGCGCAGAACCAGTTCACGAACCGGGGTGCCTTCAACAGCAGATTTTACCTTGAACATTTCAATGCCCAGGGATTCAAGATCGGATTCGCCACAGATTTCAGACAGTTTTGCACAAACTTCTTTGTCTTTGTCAGTGCAGGTGGCGGACTTGAAGATTACGGTGTCGGACAGGATGGCGCAGAGCATGGCACCGGCAACGCCCTTGGGGATTTCTACGTTGAAGTAATCGTACATGGACGCGATTACGGTACAGGTGCAGCCTACAGGCCAGATCCAGCATTCCAGGGGCTGTCCGGTGGTAACGTCACCGAGTTTGTGATGGTCGACAATGCCAAGGACATTGGCTTCGCCAAGATCATCAGGCAATTGGGTCAGATCAGATGTATCAACCAGGTAAACATCTTTTCCTGCATAGCTTGTGATAATTTCAGGGGCAGCCAGTCCAAATTTGTCCAGGACAAATTTGGATTCAGGGTTCAGTTCGCCCTGAACAGACGGTGCGATGTCTTCACCAAGGCTTTTTTTCAGATCGGCCAGTGCGATGGCTGCTACTACGGTGTCGGTATCCGGATTTTTGTGACCAAATACGAGAGTTGACATAAAACCTCCTAAAAAAGTGTTGTTGTCAGGTTATAATGCTCAGGGATGACCCCCTCGACCGGCAGCCATCCAATTAATTCTTAACTTTAATACCACCTGGTCTTATAGAATTAATCGCACTTAACCTCAAGCAAAATTTGAAAAAAGATCAGCCGGGTATGGAATTGAATGCTTTGTGCAAAGACAGGGCTAATCCGAATGGGTGTCCCGCAGTTCCCTGCGCAGCACTTTGCCGATGTTGGAGACCGGTATATCATCTTTAAATTCAATAATCCTGGGGCGTTTGTAGCCTGCCATGTTTTCTTTGCAAAAAGCCATGAACTCTTCCTGGGTGGCTGTTTGTTCTTTTTTGAGTTTGATGACCGCCTTTACGGTTTCTCCACTGTGTTTGTTGGCTACTCCGATCACTGCGCACAATTCAACTTTGGGGTGTGTGTATAGGATATCTTCCACATCCCGGGGGTATACATTGAATCCGCCCACCAGAATCATATCTTTTTTTCTGTCGGTGATCAGGATATACCCATCCTCGTCAATGTGACCGATATCCCCGGTGAGAAAAAAGCGTTTGCCTTCAATGGTGACAAACGCGCCGGCATTGGCATCAGCATTGTTCCAGTATCCTTTCATGACCTGGGGACCGCAGGCGGCCACTTCACCATCTTCACCCCTGGGCAGTTCCTTTGTGGGATTCTCAAGATCCAGTATTTTTATGTCCGTGCCGGGTAAAGGAAACCCAATGGACCCTATTTTTCTAATTTCCCGCTTGGTTGGATTGGCGGACAGTACAGGCGCCGTTTCCGTCAACCCATATCCTTCAAAGATAACTGCACCGGTTTTTTCCTCAAACTGGCGGCAGACATCCGGCGGCATGGGAGCTCCCCCGGAAAAACAGCCCATCAGGGAAGAGAGGTCATAGTCGTCAAGCTTGCTGTGGTTCGTAAAGGCCACAAAAATTGTGGGCACGGCCGGCATGAGGGTGGGGCGGTGTTTCTGGACGGCTTTGAGAACATCCGTGAAAGGGGGCTTGCCTGTTCTAGGATCCGGGATGCAGATCAGACTGCTGCCCGAGCCGACTGCGCACAGCATTGCTACGGAGATGCCAAAACTGTGGTACCAGGGCAAAATACCTAAAAAACTATGGTATCCACCATAGTATGCTTTTTCCAAAGGTTTGCCTTCACCGTGGGACAGCCTTAGATATTCCATGATTGCTGCCACCTGGTAGGTAAAATTTATGTGCACAAGTTCCGCGCCCTTAGGCGTACCTGTGGTGCCGCCGGTGTACAGCATGACCGCCGTATCGTTAACCGGGTCTATGGTGATGTCGGGCGGCTCGGGTCTGGACTGGGCCACCATATCGTCATACATGATGTGTCCGGGTTCATGATGGGCGGCTTGGGGGATTTTGCCCAGCAGACCGCCTATAAATCCTTTTAATTTAGGCAGATAACTTTTAACATTGCAGATGACTATGGTTTCGACATCAGTACCTTCAGCAGCCTTGACCGCATTGGGGTAAAAGGTGGGGTGGTCCATGCAGAACACCATCTTGGCAGTGGAATCATTAAGCTGCTGTTTTAATTCCGTGGGAGTATATATGGGGTTGCAGTTCACGGCCACGGCCCCAGCCTTCATGATACCGAAAAATATTTCAGGGAAATGGGGAAGATTAGGGAGGAATATTGCCACCTTCTCCCCTTTGTTGATGCCTGTTTTTGTCAGAAAATAGGCGATCCGGTCTGCTGTATCTTTAACTTGGGAAAAGGTCTTTTTTGCGCCATTGAATATAGTGAAAGTCTGATTGGGGTAACGGGCTGCCGAATCATCCAGTAGTTTAAAAACCGGATAATGGTAGTCAGTGACATTGTGCGCAACCCCCTCGGGCCAAAACGGGGTGTTCCAGGGTCCGGCGGCAGTGTTTGCCTGGTTTGTCTGATTTGCCATGGGGTCTCCTTTCTTTTTTTATTAATATAATAATAAAGAAATTTTTATATTTTATCCATCGCGAGTTCATTTTAAATGATGAAAGATTTTCTTTATTTGGATTCCTTGCAGCACAAGTTTCTATGCCGGGCAGAAATGTTTTTTACATAAAGACGGTTAGGCTATTGATTTTCATCTGCGAGGGCGTTAAAGAGTAGGGTTGGATATCAGGTTGCCTTGGGTTTTGAGGCAATAAAATATATACGGACAAAAGAAACAAAGATAACCCCTAAACAGAAAGGTAAAAAATGACAGACCAAAGAATTATCAATTTTAATGCCGGACCTGCGGCCTTGCCTCTGCCTGTCCTTGAAGAAATTCAGGCCTCTTTTTTGAATTTCAGCAATTCAGGCATGTCCATCACAGAAATCAGCCACAGATCTTCTTATTTTGATGATGTCATCAATGATGCCGTAGACCGGGCCAAACGTCTTTTAGGTCTGGATGACCAATACCATGTGCTTTTCCTCCAAGGTGGGGCGTCTTTACAGTTTGCCATGATTCCCATGAATTTTCTTTCCGGGGATCAAAGCGCCGACTATGTGAATACCGGGACATGGTCCACCAAAGCCATCAAAGAGGCAAAAATCCAGAATAAAAAGCATGTGGTTGTGGCCTCTTCCGAGGACAAGGATTTTTCATATATTCCTGAAAATATCCCCTTCAGCAAAGATGCAAAATATGTCCACATTACCTCTAATAACACGATTAAAGGAACCCAGTTTGCTGAATTCCCAGACACCGGTGGGGTTCCCATTATTGCGGATATGTCTTCTGATATTTTTTCACGCCCCCTTCCCTTGGAAAAATTCGGCATGATTTACGCCGGTGCCCAGAAAAATTTAGGCCCCTCCGGTACCTGTGTGGTGATTTTGCGCAAAGACTTGCTGGAAACAGGCAATGCAGATCTGCCTTCCATGCTCAAGTATTCCACCTATGCAGAAAAGAACTCCATGTACAATACCCCGCCATGTTTCGGTATCTATACCATTGATTTGGTCCTCAAGTGGATTGAAGAGGAGATGGGCGGCCTTGAAAAGATGGAAGCGTATAATAAGGAAAAAGCAGGGTTGTTATACGATTTTATGGAGGCAAGTAATTTTTACCGGGCCACCGCAGCCCAAGGTTCAAGATCCCTGATGAACGTAACCTTCCGTCTGCCCAGTGAAGAGCTTGAACAAAAATTTATAAAAGAGGCAACAGCCAAAGGCCTTGGCGGTCTCAAGGGGCACAGATCCGTAGGCGGATGCAGGGCATCCATTTATAACGCCACCACCATAGAGGGCATTAAAACCCTGGTCGAATTCATGGAAGCGTTTCAAAAGGAGGCTAAATAATGAAGGTGTTGATCAGTGATAAAATGGATGAGTCCGGTATTGATATTTTTAGAAACCAGGATGGTATTGATGTTGATGTCAATACCGGGCTTTCCCCGGAAGAACTCAAAGAGATTATCGGACAATATGATGGCCTGGCCATCCGCAGTTCCACCAAGGTGACCGCAGATCTGCTTGAATCGGCAGGTAACCTTAAGGTCATTGCCCGGGCCGGCATTGGCCTGGATAATGTGGATATTGATGCGGCAACTAAAAAAGGGGTTGCCGTTATGAATACCCCCGGCGGTAACACCGTAACCACAGCCGAGCATGCCATTGCCATGATGATGGCCTTAACCCGCAACATCCCCCGGGGCACCTCCTCCCTCAAAGCCGGGCGCTGGGATAAAAAATTGCTCCAGGGCCGTGAGCTTTTCAACAAGACCCTGGGCGTTGTAGGTTTCGGAAATATCGGCTCCATTGTCGCCGGCCTTGCCAAAGGGTTGCGCATGAACGTCATTGTGTTCGACCCCAATATCTCTAAAGAGCATATTGAAAAAGCAGGGTTTGAATATGTGACCTTGGATGAACTCTACGCCAAGTCTGATTACATTACCCTGCATGTGCCTAAAATGGATGCCACCATTGACTTGCTGGACGCCCAGGCCTTTGAAAAGATGAAGACCGGTGTCATGGTTGTTAACTGTGCCAGGGGCGGCATTGTTAATGAAGAAGCCCTGCATGCAGCTATTCAGTCAGGAAAGGTGGCAGGCGCGGCCCTTGATGTATTCTCTGTCGAACCCCCGAGTGCGGACCATCCGCTGCTTTTGTTGGACCAGGTGATTGCCACTCCCCATCTGGGTGCATCCACCAAAGAAGCCCAGACCAATGTTGCCGTGGCGGCTGCCAACCAGATTATTGCTTATTTGTTAAACGACACCGTGATCAATGCGGTGAATGTACCGTCGGTGACCGGAGATGTTTTAAAGCAGCTTCAACCCTTTCTCTACCTGGTGGAGAAAATGGGCAAAATGCAGGCTCAGATCAGCAAAGGCGGCGTCCGCGAAGTACAGATCGAATACATTGGTAAATTCCCGGATCTTGACCTGAAACCCCTGACCATTAATGGAATCAAGGGTCTTCTCAATGAATATGTCAGGGACGAAGTCAATTCGGTTAATGCCATTTCCCTGGCCAATGAAATGGGAATAAAAATCAGCGAATCCACCTCCAAAGAAGCCGGTAACTTTTTGAATCTGATCCGGGTGACCATTGTCACGGATGACCGGACCAATGTTCTGGAAGGAACTATTTTTGGAAAAGATGACGCCCGGATTGTAAGAATTAACAAATTCCGTTTAGAGGTTATTCCCGAGGGTCACCTGTCTATCATTCATAATGTGGACAAACCCGGTTCCATCGGCTCTATCGGCATGAAACTAGGCGAGTACAAGATCAATATTGCCAGAATGATGGTGGGCCGTGAGGATGACGGGGATAGAAATATCATATTCCTGAGAACCGAGACCCCGGTGCCGTCTGATGTGGTAAAAGAGATCGAAGACCTTGAGCTTGTGGTCAGCATGACCACTTTTGAGCTTTAGTTATCTAAGGTATAGTGTAACGTGCTATCGCTATCTGGATCGAAAACAATGAATATTTCAATCCAGATAGCGATGCTGAAATTTTATGCAAGATTATACCCATCTGCACCGGGTTAATAATAACGGTTTTTCTTCAGAGGTCCGCATGGATAAAAAAAGAAGTTTTGACGAATTTGCAGACGCATATGATGCGTGGTTTTTTGACAATATGAATCTGTTAAATTCAGAGGTGAATCTGGTTGCTTATTTTATGAAAGATGCGGGGGATTGTTTTTCTGTAGGGTGCGGAAGCGGCCTTTTTGAATCAATCCTGAAAAGAGATTTTAACATTTCCATTCAGTACGGCCTTGAACCATCAGACGGGATGGCTGAGATTGCCCGTAAACGCGGGATACGTGTTGATGTAACCACAGCGGAAGATGCCGATCTGGGCGAAGAACAATACGATACGATCCTATTCAACGGCACGCCAAGCTATATCAATGACCTGCAGTCTGTGTTTCATAAAGCCTATACTGCGTTGAGAAAAAAAGGTAAAATTGTGGTGATTGATGTGCCTAAGGAAAGTTCATACGCAACCATGTATAACTTGGCAAAAAGTCTTGAAACATGGGAACATCCACTGTTGGAAGGCGTTCACCCAAGGGATCCGTATCCCATTGAGTTTGTAAAGGTTGCCAACTGGCGTACAACTGCTGAGAAAGTCGAGATGCTTAAAACAGCAGGGTTTCAAGACTTTGATTATGCACAAACGCTCACGAAACATCCGCTATACTCAAACAATATGGAAGAACAACCCATTCCTGGGTTTGACTGCGGTGATTATGTTGCCATTTGTGCCTTTAAAAAATAAAAATAGAGGCATCCGGGGGGATGAAAAATATGAAAGCAGCAGGAAAACATACGCAAAAGATGTGGGATGCGGTTGCTTCTATCTATGAGGATACAATCACTCATCCCTTCGTTGTGCGACTGGCGAAAGGCACGTTAGATAAAAAAAGTTTTGCACATTTCCTGTCGCAGGATATCCTTTATCTCAAAGATGATAATCTGGCGTTGGACCTGTTAGCCGAAAAAGCGCCTAACGAATCTGAAAAGCAATTCTTTCAATTGTTAGCCAAAGATGGGCTGGACATTGAAAAAGCCCTTCACAATGAGTTCCTGAAATATTTTGATATTGAGGAAGCTGAAAAAAAGTCTCCGGCAATTGAGAAATACACTTCCTTTCTGCTCAACCATAGTGAAAATTCCGTATTTTCGCTTGCTGCTGCGGCACTTTTACCTTGTTTTTGGGTGTATGGCAGCGTTGGTAATCATATCTTGTCCATTGCGGAAGCTGACAACGAATACCAGATGTGGATCGACACCTATCACAGTGACGCGTACGCGCAATACACGCTAAGATTTATTGATATTGTAGAACGGATAGCATCAGAGGCAGATGAAGATCTCTATCAGGAAATGTTGAATGCCTTCACGCTATCAACACAATATGAACTCGATTTTTTTGAAGAAGCTATAAAAAATAATTGTCGTTGATCTTTAAGGCATATACACAAAAAGCATGTTTTTCCTGTATATATTGGCCGGGCGATGATATTCTCTAAATAGTGCCCGACCGAAAACCGTAAATTTTGCCGATTACTTCGTTGGCCACAAATTTTAATCCTCGAAATACTTCATGTATTCCGAAGGTTTTAATTTGCGCTCGCCTTGTACTCGACAAAATTTCCAGCTTTTCGTCCAGACACTAAATAGTTAATGCCAGAATTAATAATAAGCGTAGGTCATGGAAATATGGAATTTGTCCACTATACCGATCGTTTAAGGGAAAGGGCGGGCAAGACAAAGGTCTTCCGAGTTAGATCCAACCGGATGCAATTTAAATGTCCCAATTGCGGAGCCCGGAGAAATTTCGCCATTCCTCCAAATTTACGAAGAAAAAACATACAATGCCACAAGTGTAAACAAAACACCAAATGCATATTAGATAAGAGGGTTCACAGAAGAACGAGTCAGGGTGGCAAGATTGATATTCTCTTGGGAAATGGTCAATCCATCGAGGCATATATTATAGATATATCACCAACCGGCCTTGGTGTGAAAATTCCTCTTAGTATAAAAAGAAAGCAACCACTCAAGCTTGGTGACCGGGTGGAATTTCGGTGTAGTTGGAATAGTCGTTTATTGGGGCATGGCCGCTATGTTGTTAAGAATATCAGTGAACGACAAACAGGTTTTGAAAAAATCAGGTGAGTGATTCATGTACTTTCTTCAGGGGTTCTTTCCAATCAACTTCTGACCAGCCCTGATTTTAACCTCTATCTCTTCTTTAACATAAGGTTTGGAGATAAAATCATCAGCCCCGTCATTGATACCCCGGACGATATCTTTTGTATCAAGCGTAGCGGTCACGATGAGTAAATATGTATATTCGTTGCCTTCGGCATTTCGAATTTTTTTTTACATAATTCAGGCCCGCTTAGCCCGGGCATCATTCAGTCCGTGATAACAATTCTTGGCCTGTGGGTTTTCCACAGATTCCATCCTTCTTCACCGTCACTGGCCACCAAGGGTTCGTATCCGATGCTTTTTATAAGTATTTCCAGCTTTGTTCATTGTCACTTCCTTTTGCTTTCCTTTGAATAACGTTGAAGGGCAATAAGGCGCTCTTGGGCATGATCCACAATGGGAGGCGGGTATGCGATCTGTTTGCAGTCTGACCATGTCCACGGACAATGGACATAGCGGTCCGGTATCCCCTGAAGCTCAGGAAGCCAGGCCCGGACAAACCGTCCCCCGGGATCAAATTTTTTCCCCTGGCTGACAGGATTGAAGATACGGAAAAAGGGCTGGGCATCACAACCGGTGGATGCAGCCCACTGCCAACCGCCATTATTGGCGGCAAAATCTCCATCCACCAGATGGCGCATAAAATAGGCCTGGCCATGGCGCCAGTCAATGTGAAGGTCTTTGGTCAAAAAACTTGCAACAATCATGCGCAGTCGGTTGTGCATCCAGCCGGTCTGGTTAAGCTGGCGCATGGCCGCATCAACGATGGGATATCCTGTTTTCCCCTCCTGCCAGGCCGCGAACAGTTCGGGATTGTCATCCCATAAAAGCCGGTCTCCCCAGGCATGGAAACAAGCCTGGCGACTAAGCCCCGGGATAAAAAACAGTAGATGATGATAAAAATCCCGCCATAACAGTTCATTTTTCCAAGTCGTGCCACCCTGGCTTTGTTCTGCAGAAATCAGTCTGGATAGACACATTCGTGATGATAATGCCCCAATGGCAAGATAGGGGGAAAGACCACTGGTTCCTGCAACAGCCGGAAAGTCCCGTTGCTGGTCATAGGCGATCATGGCGCCTGTGCAGAAATTAGTCAATTTTTTTTGGATGGTTTTTGTGGCGGCATGATATGCTTTACTTGGCCGTCTGGGATAGCTGAAGGGTTGTTCAGGCGACAGGATTAGTTGTTTCATATCCGAAGGTAGTTCCGCTTTTTTAACGGATTGCAGTGGCTGCAAAGACGGCACAAGACCGTGCAGTTGCTCTCTGCAGGCACGAGCAAAGGGCGTAAACACCTTATAGTAAGTGCCCTGTCGGTTAAGAATCGTGCCGGGTGTACACAGGCAGGTATCATGGCAGGCCATAGTCTGCCGGCCTTGCATGGTCATCAATTTTTCGGTCAGGGCATCACGTCTGGTTTCGTTGAGCGCATATTCACGGTTAAACCACAGCGTGCCTGCTTGCAAACGTTCAGCCGTGGCCGCTACGTATTTTGCAGCCTCCTCATCGGTTTTTGTCTCTTTGTATAAAAGTTCAATGTGCAATCCCTGCAGGTCTTTTTGAAGGGTAAAAAGCCGCCTGTAAATAAGATCAGCCTGGATTGGGGCCATATCGTGCCCGTCCCATTGATCCGGGGTGGCCACAAAGATGGCCGTCACCGCCTCATTGTGTGTCCGGGCAAAGCTGACAGCCCCATGCAATGCCGTATTATCCTGGGTGCGCAAATCCCGTCTGAACCAGACCAACTGCATGACAGCTCCTTTTTGTTATCCTTTAAGTTCGGCACCACACAGGGTTTCAATGACCGTGGATGTGTGAAAATGGTCCGCATCAAATAGCCGGGGCAGTCTGATGATATCTCGTTGCTGTTTAAGTCGGCAAGCGCCCGGAACAGATCATCTGCGGCAAGAAGCGTATCGTCCAGCACCTTTATAAGAAACTCTCTGTCAGTCACAGAGATGTTTCAATATTTGTTGTGGGGCGAACCACGGTCAAAGACCAAGGACGGTCCGTGGCCGTTTATATGAACAGCACGCAATTGCGCGCTGATCATATTTATGATTCTGAATTAGTGGCTTTGTGCTCAAGTACGTTGGATGAAAGACTGGGGACGTTACTCAGATCTTTCAAACTTTTTTGTGGGCTAAGCCTGGCAGGTGATATGTCAGGGCGGCCCATGGCCGTTATATCATTTCAGCAATCTCTTTTCCGTAAGCCTGTGCGTTTTCAACACCGTCTTCAACCCAGGAGGCCTTGATCATCAAAGGGCCGGATACCATTTTCATTTTAAAAATATAATTCATTGTATCAAATATTCTTTTATTGGCTTCGCCGCTCCATCCATACGCACCAAAGGCACCGCCGGGTTTGCCTTCAAGGTTTGCGCGTTCCGCCATGAATAAAACCTGTTTCATGGGAGGCAGCATCTCCCCGTGATAAGTGGGCGAACCGAAGATGTATGCATCGAACCCGGTTAAATCTTCTTCGGTTTCTATCTGGCCTGCGGTTTTAACTTCTGCCTGGTGCCCTGACTGACGGACCCCTTCTGCGATTAATTCTGCGATTCCCTTTGTTTCGTCTACTCTGGAGGAATAAACAATCAGTATGTTTCCCATTTTTTTTATCCTTATCCTTATCGTTTATGTTTTAATTTTAACAGGTTAATTTAAATTAAGTTATGAGCATTGATAGATTATTACATGGTGTGTATAATCAAAATCTGTATCAATCATCAAAATAATATAAATTCACAAATGAGCCAAGAAAAATCAATTATTCTTTAAATTTTGGACTTGATAAAATTCGAAAAGTCTGGGAATCTATAATTTTTTTGATGGGATTTTTTGAATTGGTTCGTAGATCAGAAACAAGGTGTATAGAAATTTATGGGTTTATTTAAATTAAAGGGATTTCCGGGAACCGGCAGTTTCCCCCATGGGGTTCATCCACCGGATAATAAAGCGTTGTCCGCCAACATGGCTGTTGAAGTGATGGATACACCCAGAACGGTGACGCTGCCGCTGCTTCAGCATCTTGGTGTGCCCTGCAAACAGATTGTCAAATCCGGTGAAACAGTCAGTTACGGGCAGATGGTTGGTAAAGGAGAGGCCTTTGTTTCCGCCTCAATCCACGCCCCCATTGCCGGAAAAGTCAAAAGAAATGTAATGGTGACCTTGCCTAACGGCAGGCGTCTTGAAGCCCTCACGATCCAGGCGGAAGGGGAGCAGATCCCCCCGGAAAGAATCTGGGAAGAGGTGAAGTTTACTCAATGGCCCAAGGGCGGTTTTTCCGATTATGCGCCTATGGACATTGTAAACAAAATCCAGGCGTCCGGCATCGTGGGGCTGGGCGGAGCGGCGTTTCCCACTCATGTAAAAGTGATGCCCAATGATACCCGGGTGATAGATACCTTCGTGATAAACGGGTGTGAGTGCGAACCGTATCTGACCTGTGATTACCGGCTTATGGTTGAGGCGCCTGATATTATAGTGACCGGAGCGCTTCTGGCGGCCCGGGCCGTCTCGGCCAGGGAAATTGTCATCTGTGTTGAGGACAATAAACCTGATGCCATAGAACGGCTTCAAAAAGCGGCTCAACAAACCGTCGTGCAGGTTGCCGTGGTGAAAACCAAGTATCCCCAGGGCAGTGAAAAGCAGCTTGTGAAAGCTGTGGTCGGTCTTGATATTCCATTGGGAGGCCTGCCGGCTGATGCGGGCGTTGCTGTAAGTAACGTGCAAACCATTGCCACTGTGGCACGCAGCATCGTCAAGGATATACCCCTTACCCACAGGGTGATCACCGTCTCCGGCCATGGCATCTGCAATCCAAAAAATATTTTTGTACCCATCGGCATCTCTTTGGCCGAGGTGGTTGATTTCTGCGGCGGTCTGACACCGGATGCGGCCCGGATTATTTCCGGCGGTCCCATGATGGGATTTTCATTCTCAGATCTGTCTGCACCTGTTACCAAAGGCACATCAGGGCTGACAATCCTTACCCATGATGAGGTTCGCAAAGCAGAGGAGACAAATTGTGTGCGCTGCGGACGCTGTGTGGACGCCTGTCCCATGAATCTTGTGCCCACCAAGCTGGCGTTGGCGGCCCGGTATAAGAATCCTGAGCTTGCTGCCCAATATCATATCCGCGCCTGTGTTGAGTGCGGGAGCTGTTCCTATGTGTGCCCGGCAAAGCTGAACCTGGTTCAGCTGATTCGTGAGGGCAAGGTCCAGCTGAACGCCTGGGAACGTCGTTGATAATAAACTACAAAGATTAATTGATACAAGGAATAAACCGTGTCAAATACAAATAGACAGATGAATTCAGCCATGTCATTTGAAGACAGGCCCGGGCGAAAGCCGCCCTTCATAAACGTGGCCCCGTCCCCGCATATCTCGGATAGCCGGGCCGGCACGCGCAGGATGATGGTCGATGTTATTCTTGGATTATCGCCGGCCATTATCGTATCTCTTTATTTATTCCGATTCTACGCCCTTAAACAGATACTTGTCTGTGTGGTGGCCTGCCTTGTTGCGGAATATCTTTTTGTCCGCATGCGGGGCAAATCTTTTACGTTAAAAGATTGTTCCGCCATGGTGACAGGCATCATTTTGGGCCTTTCCATGCCGGGATCCGCCCCTTGGTTTGTGGGCGCGCTGGCATCGTTCGTCGGTATCGGGATCGGCAAAATCGTATTCGGCGGTGTTGGGATGAACATATTCAATCCTGCCATGGTGGGAAGGGCGTTTGTCATGATTGCCTTTGCCCAGCTCATGGGCGCCGGTGCCTATGAGAATGTAACTGGTCTTGTGGATGCCGTGTCCGGTGCGACACCTTTGAGCGCGCTGAAGTTCAATGGTGTCCAAACCGGTATCGCGCCATTGTTTATGGGCATTACCAATGGGTCCATTGGTGAAGTAAGTGCCCTTGCCTGTATTTTAGGTGGGCTTTATCTGATTTACAGAAAAACCGCTTCCTGGCAGATCCCTGCAAGTATTTTGGTTACCGTTGCCCTGCTCGCGGGAATTACGGATATCGCCGGGGGATATCAGGGTTTGTTTCTGCTGCACCATCTGTTTGCAGGCGCACTGATGTTCGGTGCATTTTTCATTGCCACGGACCCTGTAACCTCTCCGTTAACTGCTAAAGGCAAAATGATATTCGGCGTGGGTACCGGCTGTCTGATCATGGTGATTCGCCTCTTCTCCGGTTATCCGGAAGGCGTTATGTTTGCCGTGTTGATAATGAATGCCATGACCCCGTTGATTAACCGTTGGACTATCCCAAAGCCTATGGGACAAAAGGAGGCCTGATACCATGTCATTGAAAAAAAGTAACCTGGCACAGGCCTGGCTGGTTCTTCTCCTTGCCACCCTGTTCGGTACCGCCCTTGCCGGTATCCAGGCAAAACTTGGGCCCGTAATTGAGGCCAACAAGGTCAAAGAGACCATGGCAAAAATACCCGTATTGGTGCTGGGCGAGGATCTGGCAGCCGAACTTGTTGCTGACAACCAATCGCTGGCCATCAAATCCAGAGTAATTGAAGTCAAGCAAAACGGCACCAGCAAGTTTTACACGGTGTATGACGCTTGGCTGCCCGACGGAAAAATGGTCGGACATGTGATCAAAGCCGGCGGTCAGGGATATGCCGACAAAATTGAATTGCTGGTTGGCCTTGATGCCCAGGGCAAAACGATCACAGGGCTTTTTATTCTGGATCAAAAAGAGACGCCCGGCCTGGGTGCCAAGATCCTGGAAGATGGCTGGCGTGGACAGTTCAAAGATAAGTCCACAGAAGATACCCTTTCCGTTATTAAAGGCGGCAGTGCCAAAGACGACCAGATTGACGCCATTTCCGGTGCCACTATTTCTTCAAGAAGTGTAACCGGAATCGTGAATACTGCGGTCGCCAATGTTCTGCCTCAGCTTCAGATTACTGACGGCCCTGAAAACAATAACACCCCGGCGGCTCAAAACGAAGAACCCGGCAAAGATAAGGAGCGTTCCTGATGGCAGATCAACCCACAGCATTAGAGAGATTTGTACAGGGGATTCTGCCCGAGAATCCGGTATTCCGGCAGCTTCTTGGGTTGTGTCCCACCCTGGCTGTTACCAACGGTATGAAGTCTGCGCTGACCATGGCCGTTTCCGTGGCCTTTGTTCTGGTGTGTGCCAATGTCGTAATCAGTCTGATCCGAAACCTGTTAAAACCCCATCTGCGGATCGTAGTCTTTACCCTGACCATTGCAACCTTTGTAACAGTGGCGGACAGATTACTGGCCGCATACATGTTCCAGATGAGCAAAACCCTTGGTCCCTATATCCCGTTGATCATTGTTAACTGTCTGATCATTTGCCGGTGTGAGGTGTGCGGGTCCAAACAGAATCCTTTTGTTGCAGCGGCCGACGGCCTGGGCCAGGCCCTTGGATTTGGGCTGGCGCTGGCAAGTATTGCTGCCGTCAGGGAAATTCTGGGTACGGGTATGCTTATGGGATTTAAGGTTCTGCCGGCCTTCTGGCCGGACTGGGTCGTCATGGTGCTTCCCCCGGGTGCATTCATTACACTGGGGCTGCTGCTTGGTCTGGTGAACTTTATTGATTACAAAAGGGAAGAAGCACGTAAGTGATTTTAGATGAAACTTTTAAAAGATTGAGGCGGGTCTAATGGACTATTTTGTAGATATCCTGCTGATTGCCCTGTCAGCTTCGATAATTAACAACTTTATATTTTATTACTTTGTGGGCATCTGCCCGTTTGTGGGCGTGTCCAAAAAGGTCGAAATGGCCTTTGGCATGGGATGTGCCGTAACATTTGTTATGAGTATCGCCGCGTTTCTTTCCTGGAGCATCACGGTGTTTATACTGATTCCCGGTGCGCCGGTGTCAACGTATATTGCGGGTTTTTTCACAACGCCGGAAGCCGCCGCGCAAATTGATCTGACAGTACTAAGTTACATTGTGTATATTTTTGCCATTGCCTCTTCGGTTCAATTTGTGGAGATGTATGTCAGAAAATTTTTTCCACCGCTTTACCGGTCCTTCGGGGTTTTTCTACCTTTGATTACCACCAACTGTGCGATTCTTTTTGCCTGTTTGACCATCATGAGCCATGTGGCCGGCGTTGACAATCCCAAAGAGGTGTGGGATCTGGGCAAAGCCATGACCCTGGCACTTTTTGGCGGCCTTGGATTCACCATTGCCATTGTGATCATGGCGGGTATCCGGGAAGAACTGGAACTTTGCGATATCCCAAGGCCCTTTCAAGGTGCTGCCATTACCCTGGTCATCGGGGGGATTCTGGCGATTGCCTTCATGGGATTCACCGGGGTGGATTCAGGTATCAAAAATGTACTGAAGCCAGCACCTGCTGCCCAGGAACAAAGTACTGAAGCAAGCGCTGATAATACGTTGACTGAATATTTAGCTGATATGACCTGTAAGGGCCATAGCAGCCGGGAGATTTTGCCATGATGGTTTCACTGGGTATCGCCGGCGCAAGCATGCTGGTCATGGCCATGATTTTTTCTTATATCCTGGGATGGGCCAATAAAAAGTTTAAAGTTGAAGTGGATCCCAAAATTGAAGAGGTTATAGAAGCCCTTCCCGGCGCCAATTGTGGCGGATGCGGTTACATAGGGTGTTCGGATTATGCCGTAGCAATTGTTGCAGACAATGATCCTGTTAATAAATGTTCTGTGGGCGGGGAGGCCTGTGCCCAGGCAATTGCTGATATTATGGGGGTTGAAGTGGGCGACATGGTGGCTTTGCGTGCCATCGTCCATTGCAATGCGCCTATGTCAAGTCGTTTAGGAATGACCCAATATATGGGCGAAAAGCGATGCGCCTCTGCCCAGCAGGTTGCCGGCGTCCAGGGCTGCACCTTTGGATGTCTTGGATATGGTGACTGTGTTGAGGTATGCAATTACGACGCCATCCATATTGTTGACGGGCTTGCCCGGGTGGACTATGATAACTGTATTGGTTGCGGTGCCTGCACCAAAGCCTGCCCCAGAGGCATTCTTTCCGTTGAAGGGTTCAAGGAAAAGACCATTCCTGTGGTGGCCTGCTCTAATAAAGACAAGGCCAAGGATGCCAAAGCCGTATGTAACAATGCATGCGTCGGATGCAAAGCCTGTGCAAAGGTGTCGGATCTTTTCACTATTTCGGACAACTTGTCCAAATGCAATTATGACGACTATTCAGCCCAAAAATATGAAGAAACCATGAAAGCCATTGAAAAATGCCCCACCGGCTGTATTCATTTCATGGGAACCCCATAAAAAGAATAGGTAAACGGGTAATGAGCCAGACCTTGTTTGGGGCGGTTCATTACCCGCTTATTAGCACATCGAATATACAGGCCGGGTCGGTTAAGTTTCTATCCTAAAGCCAGCACAACGCCTTTCCTCTCCAATTCCATTACAGAATTGTTATCTCTTCTATATCGTCAATACGTCATGTTTCCACTTGTGCTTAAAGCCAAATATATGATAATTTTTTTGAATTAATGTTTTCAAATTCGTTTTTTCATTGTTAACCCACCCGGATGTGCCGTAACGGCAGATTCTTATGAATTTAAAAAAGTTAGAGAGAATATCATGATCTGTTTTAAGCATAAAAATTCTATTATATTATTGTTCGCCTTTTTTCTTTTTTTTAGTTTCGTTCTAATTTCATGCTCCGATCAAACACAAAGCGCCCAAAAATATATGGACTCTGCTGATGCATATATTCAAAATAAAGAATACAAAAAGGCTGAAATTGAATTAAAAAATGTTCTGCAAATAGATCCGCGAAATGAAGATGCTTATGTGAAATTAAGTGAAATTTACCGAACTTTAGCAAGACCCGAAAAAGAAATTAAAGTATTATTGCAGGCAACTGCGCTGAATCCTGATAATTTGGCGGCACAATATAAACTCTGCCAAGTCTTTCTTCTGGGCAAACAAACGAAAAAGGCTAGAGAAACCGCGCAATTGATTCTTTCCAAAGATCCCAACAGCGTTCGGGCATATCACATGCTGGCCACAGTGCAGGTACAGGAAAGAAACGTTGATGCAGCAATGAAAACCCTGAATAAAGCCATTGTGCTGTACCCTGACAATCCTCATCTATACCTGTTGCTCGGATACTTACAATATTATCATAATAAGGATTTTCCAGGTGCAGAGGCCTCATATTTAAAAGCCATCTCAATCGATGATGCAATTCTTGAGCCGTATGAAGAGCTTTCAAATATTTATGTTAATGAAAAAGAGATAAACAAGGCAGAAAAATTGCTGATCGATTTAACGAAGACCCCTAAAAACAGAATCGGTAATCTTTCCCTTTTGGCCAATTTTTATGAAATGCACAACATGATACAAAAGGCTGAAAATATATATAGAACAATTATCAGCGAGTCTGATCCCAAAGACCATCAGCCGGTATTTAATTTCGCGCTTTTTTTTGCCCGTCATCGGAATTTTGAAGCCGCCGTCAAATATTTTAATCAGGCATTGGCGATAGATGACACTGTAAAAATAAGGGAAAAGCTTGCGACCTCGTACCTTGAACTGGACAGCTATCAAAAGGCTCGTGAACAGGCCGAATCAATATTAAAAAAACAGCCAAACAATGCTCTGGGGCGGTTGGTTCTCGCCCAGCTTTTCATGGTAGATAAAAAGTATGCCGCCGCTTTGGATATGCTTGAACAGGTTATTGTCATAGACAATAAAAATGTCACTGCGTACTATTTAAAAGCAATATGCCTTTTGGAAAAAGATCTTAAGGAGCTGCCGGGCCAGCAGATCCGGATGGCGGCCGCCGGCAATGTCAGTGCCGAAGAATGGAAAAGGGATCTTGCTGTTGAAAGTCTTAAAGCCGCTATCAATCTTTCGCCGGATCATTTTATGGCCAGACTGATGCTGGCAGATGTATATATCCAGACCAATCAACTGCCATTAGCAGAACAACAGATTGCTTACATATTAAAACAATCCCCAAATCATTTCAGCGCATCATTGATGCTCGGAGATGTAAAGATACTTCAAAAAGATTGGCATTCTGCCGAATCCATATTTAAAGAGATTGTTGAAAAAGCCCCCACCTATTCATGGGCATATATCAAATTGGGTACTGTGTATAATGCCCAGAAAAGACCCAAGCAAGCGCTTACAGAATTTAAGAAAGCCCTGGATATTGATCCGTCGAACATGAATGCAATGAGAAATATCGTGAATTCCTATATGGGCAACGGACAGAAGGAGGCTGCTGTTGAATATTTAAACACGCATTCACAGCATCCGAAACTCACCTCATTTGAAAAAGGGTATATTGAATTCTTGCTGGGGAAAATTGCCTTGTCCCAAAATTTGGTGGACAAGGCCAAAGCGCATTTTAATCAATCACTTCAAATTAATAGTCAAACAACGCCTTCATATGAAGCTTTGGCACGGATTGCTGAAATAAATGGAAACAAATCCATGGCTATTAACTACTATGAATCCATTCTCGCATATAATCCGAAATACATCCCTGCCTATATGAATCTGGCCCGTATGTATAAGTCTGAAAAGAATATGGAAAAAACAAAAGCATCTCTGGAGAAAGTGCTTGAGATAAAAGATGATCATGCCATAGCGGCCAACGAAATGGCATATATTTTGGCACAAGAAGGAAAAGATCTGCAAAAAGCGCTGCATCTGGCAAGGGTCGCAGAATCCCAAGCCCCAAAAAATCCCAACATTTTAGATACCCTTGGATGGATTTATTATAAGCAAAGATCCTATGAGTTGGCCATCAAAACACTGCTTGACAGTTTAGTTATCAATCCTGACAATCCGGTTACAAATTATCATCTTGGATGGGCATATTATGATACCGGCAGATATGAAAAAGCCAGAGAGTATATGAAAATTGCCTTAAAATTGAATCCAAATTTTGAGGGGGCTGAAAAAGCCCGAAATATAATTGGTGGATAGGCGGTTTTTGACTAAAAACTCTAAAAGTGTGAAGAAAACTTCTTATGAGTGTTTATAAATTTTCATAATTTATTCGACTATTCACTCTTCATCGTGTTTGACATGATGCGTGAAAAAATATTTTCGTTTGAAATTATTTATAATAAATATGTAATTCCAATAAGTTGTTGCTCGTGTCGTGAGCTGCATAAATTGTCCAAGTGATATGATGTCCTTGTTGGTACCATAGTTGCTAATACGAAAGTAAACAATGGAAAAATGCTTTTTAAGTGAAACATGGAGAAGCCAATAAGGGGTTGTGAATGAAGAAAAATTTTAAATTGGGGATTAATTACTTTATAAGTATCTGTCTCGCAGGCTTTTGTGTCTTTTTATTAGCTTCAAGTGCCTATGCCGACGGAGTTATTTTCAGTGATTCCGGGGATGGGACTTATCACTCAAGCCTAGGTTACAATTCGGATGCGACCATCGCTAAAGAACGCCTGTGGTATGCAGAGCATAAGACTACAGAGTGGCAGGAACTGGGGACGCCTAATGGTTATGGTGTCTCCTGGAGTAGCAACGGCGGTGATTTCGGTCATGATGACCTTTATGTCGGGGACACCGTTACATTCAGATTTAACATGCACTCTGAGAATGTTGGAAATCACTATGCCAATCTTTTAAAAGCCTGGATTGATTGGAATGCCAGTGACACTACTTATGAGTTTGAAGATAGTGAAAACGTAGTTGAGGAGCTTAAAGTGCTTCGGGCAAGTATGGGAGGGGCGGTCTCATCTGATTATACCTTTGATGCTGGACGTAGTGATAGTGATAGTCGTGATGATTATGGTTATGGCAATGACGATGAATACTATGAGTACACCATTACGCTAACCGAAGACCATTTGGGAACTGCATACCTTAGGGCCAGGGTGACGTGCAGTGATTCAGTCGTATACGAAGAATTGGGGTGCAATTATTCATGGAGTGATCAGTGGAAATATACTGAAGCGCAGTACCTCGCAGCTTTTGATGCTTACTCCGATTATGGCCAGGGTGAAATTGAAGACTGGAAAATTACCGTTCTCAACAAGGAGAGTAGCGGCAACATATCTTCAGTTCCCGAGCCCGCTACATTGGTATTGTTTGGCATGGGATTGATTGGTATTGCCGGAGTCAGCCGAAAAAAAATGTAGCCTGAATCCTTACATATATAACCTAAAACAAGGCAGGTGGTTTTAACCATCTGCCTTGTTTTGTATTGTCATGGGTATGCATTTGACATACAAATGTTGATGTGCGTGTACTATGCACGCTTGTTTTAGGGTTACGAAGTTGTTAAACATCAAAATTGTGTGTTTTTCGTTGGGTCATTACGCGTTCATAATTGTAATTGGTGGCATAAAAAATGAAAAAAATATGTGTGTACTGCGGTTCAAGTGACGGGACCCGCCCTGAATACAGACAGGCCACAGCCGACCTTGGCAGAGCCATGGTAGAAAAAAATTTGGACCTGGTTTACGGTGGCGCCGGCGTGGGACTTATGGGTACACTGGCTGATACTGTTCTCAGCGGCGGTGGCAGGGTCACAGGTGTCATACCCGAATCCCTGATAAACCGGGAAATCAGCCATCCCGGCTTAACAGAACTTGTGGTTGTGGGCTCCATGCATGAAAGAAAATCCATGATGGCCGATCTGTCGGACGCATTCATTGCACTTCCCGGCGGTATAGGCACCATGGACGAGCTTTTTGAAATACTGACCTGGGCTCATTTAGGGATTCATAAAAAGCCTTGTGCGTTGCTCAACATGGTCGGATATTATGATCATCTTAATGCGTTTGTGCAGCATGGCGTTGACCAAGGGTTCATCAGAAAAGAGACAGCAGCAAAACTTATTATTCAAGATGACCCTGAGTCGCTGCTGGATTTGTTTATGAAAGGTTAAGTCGTTCTCGGGTTATCACCACGAAGTTCACGAAGAACACGAAGTTTGTTATTCGATATTTTCGTGAGAATCGCGTTCTCCGTGGTAAATAAATACACAATTAGAGAGGCTTGGTTTTATGCTCAAGCCACTTAAGAACAGGCACATCAAGGCCAGGTGCAAGCCGCTCATAAACCATTTGGTGGTATGCATTGACCCAGTTGATTTCCGCCAAGCTCAGCAATGTTTTATCCATAAGGCTGCGTTCAAAATGGCAAAAGGTCATGTTTTCAAATTTTAAAAATTTTCCAAATTGAGTTTCCTCATCCTCAACGACAAGAACCATATTTTCAAGACGAATCCCGTATTGGCCTTCCCGGTATAGGCCGGGCTCGTTGGTCAACAGCATTCCCGGGCGAAGCGCGATATCCACGGGAAGGGTGCTTAAACGTGCCGGACCTTCATGCACGCAAAGGAAAAAACCCACCCCATGGCCTGTACCGTGCCCAAAGTCCAGTCCCTGCTGCCATAAATGGCGGCGGGCCATGGCATCTATCTGGTATCCCCTGGCTGTGGTCGGAAAGCGTGCCGTTGCAACGGCAATATGGGCCTTGAGCACCAGGGTGTAATCCCGGATTTCCTGACTTGTGGGTGATCCTAAGTGCACGGTGCGTGTGATGTCCGTTGTCCCGGTCAGGTAGTTGCCCCCGGAATCGGTCAGAAACATGGCATCAGGGCTCAGGGGCAGATCCGTATCAGGATCGGCACTATAATGGCAGATGGCCGAATGTTCCTTGAACGCCATAATAGAATCAAAGGAAGCGTGAATAAAGGCCTCTTGTTCTTTGCGAAATTTCAAAAGTTGATCTGCCGCTGATATTTCTGTTTTGGGCGCATCACTTGTGTCAAGCCAGTGCAGAAAATTGACCACGGCGCGTCCGTCTTTGACCGCCGTCTCACGGATATGTGAGGTTTCAACATCATTTTTTCGGCATTTAAACATAACCGTTGGGTTTGGCATATCTATGATATCCGAGTGCGTCTCTATAGCCTGATATATAAAATCTGAAACGCTTTCGGGATCAAGCAGTATCCTGGATTTTTTATCTATATCCTGAATTGTTTTATAAAAATTATCGTAGTCAAATACATCAACACCATCGGTTTTAAGTGCGGTTTCAAGTGCCGGACTAACCTTGTCAGAATCAATGAATAAACTGATTGTCTCCCTGGTGATCAGGGCAAAGGCCAGATTTACGGGATTGGTGTGGATATCTTCACCCCGCAAATTAAAGGTCCAGGCAATATCATCCAAAGCGGCCAGCACATGACAGTCGGCATTATAATCCGCCATTTTTTTTCGGATGCGAGAGAATTTTTCTTTCCGGGTTTCACCGGCATAGATGACATCCAGTTCAAAGGCCGGGGTTCGGGGTTTCGGCGGGCGATCCTGCCACAGATCGGAAATCAGATCCATGGTAGTGTCCAAAACAATTCCCTTTTGTGTAAATTTATTTTTCAGTCTGCCGGCCTGGGCCGCGGACATCATTTTGCCGTCTATGGCAACTCGGTCTTTGGCAGGCAACGACTGGGCCAGCCATTTGTCAAAGGAGGGGACATCTGTATCTCCTTGCTTGAAAAGTTCAAAACCGTCCAGTTGGGCAGCAGCCTGGATCCAATAGCGAAAATCCGTCCACATTCCGGCCTGTTTTTTTGTGACCACTGCTGTTCCGGCAGAACCGGAAAATCCGGTCAGCCATTTCAGGGCCTGCCAGTGTTCGGCCAGATATTCGCTTTGATGGGGGTCTGCATTGGGAATGATTACTGCACTGACCCCGGCCTCATCCATTTTTCGTCTCAGAAGGCTAAGCTTATCGTGTGTATTCAATGGTTCATTCCTTTCGTTACATACCAAGATATGCTTTTTTAACCGCGTCGTTGGCCAGAAGTTTTTCGCCTGTGTCGGCCATGGTGATGGTGCCGGTTTCCATAACATAGCCCCGGTCCGCCACCTTTAGCGCCAGATTGGCGTTCTGCTCCACTAAAAATATGGTGGTTTTATATTCCTGGTTGATTTTTTTGATAATATTGAAAATCTGCTTAGTGATAATGGGTGCAAGCCCAAGAGAGGGTTCATCAAGCAGCAGCAGTTTGGGTTTGCTCATGATGGCCCGGGAAATGGCAAGCATCTGCTGTTCTCCACCGCTCAGGGTGCCCCCCTGCTGATTTCTTCGATCCGCCAAAATGGGAAACAGCTCAAAAACGTTTTCTAAATCTTGTTTAATTTGTACTTTATCCTTTCTAAGAAAGGTGCCCATGTCCAGATTTTCCATGACGGTGAGATAGGGGAAAATCCTGCGCCCTTCAGGCACCTGACTGATGCCCAAAGCTGCGATTTGGTCGGCAGGCATGCCGGTGATATCCCGGCCCTGGAACTCGATGGTGCCGGAGGCGGCGGGCACCACCCCGCACAAGGTCATCAGGGTCGTGGATTTTCCGGCGCCGTTGGCGCCGATAAGCGTGATGATTTCACCTTCCTGGACATCCATACTGATATTTTTTAAGGCCTGAATATTGCCGTAATAGGTTTCTACATTTTTGATCTTAAGCATCTATCTCTTCTCCCAGGTAAGCCTTGATCACGGCCGGATTATTCAGGATCTGGTCAGGCGAGCCCTCACCGATTTTTTTACCGTAATCCACCACAAAGATGTTTTCAGACAGGCTCATGACCAATTTCATATCGTGTTCGATTAAGAGGATGGAAATTTTTTCTTCATCTCTTAACTTTAAGATCAATTTATTCAGCGCCTCGGTCTCTTTGGGGTTCATGCCGGCCGCGGGTTCGTCCAGAAGAAGCAGGAAGGGATTTGTAGCCATGGCCCTGGCAATTTCCAGGCGCCGTTGGGCACCGTAAGGCAGGTTCAGCGCCAATTCATCCACATATGTTTCAAGACCGATTTTTTTTAATATTTCGTAGCTTTTATTTACGATAAATTGCTCTTCGGCCCGGGTGGCAGGGCCTCTGAAAATCGCACCCAGGATACCGGCCTTTGTGACGGGGTAACATCCGATCATGACATTTTCCAAAACCGTCATGGATTCAAACAGTCGTATATTTTGAAATGTCCGGGCCAGGCCCTTGCGGGTTACCAGGTTGGGTTTGAGTCCGTTAATGCGTTCTTTGGTTGAATCATCCCCGTTGGGCCGGATAAAAATGTCTCCCTGGGTGGGGGAATAAATCCCTGTGATACAGTTGAAAAAAGTGGTTTTTCCGGCACCATTTGGACCGATCAGTGCGGCAATTTCCCCTTGATTGATAGTCAGGTCCAGGCTGTTGATGGCCCGCAGTCCCCCGAAATCCATGGTCAGATTTTTAACTTCCAAAATAGGCTTGTTCATATCTATTGCTCTGTGGTGTGTTCGTGGTTTTTATAATGATAGGTTTTTCTGACGTTTTCAATTAGTCCGCCGGGTTTGAAAACCATCATCAGCACCAGAACGGCGCCGAAAACAATCATCCGGTATTCAGATACGGCACGAAGATATTCAGGCAGTAGAATCAGCATCAAGGCTCCGGAAATGACGCCGGCAATGGAGCCCATGCCGCCCAGCACCACCGTACACAAAATGATAACCGATTCCCAGATGGTGAAACTGGCCGGATTAATAAAGGTGGTTTTGGCGGCAAAAACAACGCCGGCCATGCCGGCCCAGGTCGCCCCCAAAGCAAAGGCGCGCAGTTTTGTCCGGGCCTTGTCAATGCCCATGGCCTGGCAGGCGATTTCATCATCTTTCAGGGCTATCCAGGCCCGTCCGACCCTGGAGTTCTGGAGACGGTTGATCACAAAGATGGTAAAAATAACCAGGGCCACCATAATGTAATATAGGTAGACGAAGTTCTGCTGGAATGTCAGATCAATGCCAAACAGGCCGGGTTTGGGAATATTGGCAATGCCGCTGGGGCCCTTGGAAAAGCTATTCCAGTTTTCAAGCACCAGACGAATGATTTCACCAAAGCCCAGGGTCACAATTGCCAGATAGTCGCCTCTCAAACGAAGCACGGGATAGCCTAGGATAATGCCCATAACCGCACCTAAAAGCCCTCCCAAAGGCAGCACCATCCAGAAGGTCATGCCGAAATGCAGATTTAAAAGTGCATAGGCATAGGCGCCCACCGCAAAAAAGGCCACATATCCAAGATCCAGAAGGCCTGCCAGCCCGATAACGATGTTCAGCCCTAACCCCAGCATCACATAGATTAGTGCTGAGATCATAATAGTAGTCTGGTACATGGAAAAGGTGTAGGGAAATGCCAGGGTGGCAATGATCAACAAAACCATGGCAGGAATAAAGAACCGTTTTTCGGCCAAAAGTTTTCTGGCAATAGATATTTTTTTGCCCTGGTTAAGTTTGCCTGTATGTTTTTCTTTGCGTTTAAGCAAGTAGCGCCACAGGGCAGACAGGAAAAAAAAGGCAATGCCTATAAAGGCCATATTCCACCAGCGCCACTCAATGGTCTGGGTTACGGTATTGACTTTTATTACCATGATCGGAAAGGTCAGGAACATAAACCAGACCGCTGCTATGGTGGAATGTTTGAGTTCTTGTAACAGATTCATAATTTCTATCTTTAATTTAAACTTTTTTGGTTTCCGCCCGGCCCAGAATTCCGGATGGCCTGAAAATAAGGATCAGAACCAGGAATAAAAAGGCAAATACATCTTCATAATCACTGGAGATATAACCGGTGAAAAAACTTTCAGTCCACCCCAGGACAAGGGAACCTAAAACCGCGCCCGGAATACTGCCGATGCCGCCTAAGACAGCTGCCACAAAGGCCTTGATGCCGGCAATGAATCCCATGTAAAAATTAATCTGTCCAATGTGCGAAGCAATGAGCATGCCTCCGATGGCCGCCGTGCCGGACCCGATGATAAAGGTTAAGGAGATGACCCGGTTGACATTGACCCCAAGCAGCATGGCCATGGTTTTATCCTGGGATGTGGCCCGCATGGCTTTGCCGATCTGGGTAAACTTGATCAGAAAGGTCAATCCAATCATGACGATCATCGTGGTGACGATAATGGCAAGCTCCGGGGCGGACATGATGTGTGCATAGGGCTCCCAGAATTCAAAATCAGGAATCAGGCTGGGAAAAGGCAGAAAATCCGAGGTCTGGGCAAGCAGTACATAATTTTGAAGAAAGAGTGACATGCCGATGGCGCTGATCAGCGCTGACAGGCGGGGGGCCTTTCGCAGGGGCTTGTAAGCAATTTTTTCCATGGTATATCCGTAGCAGCAGGCATAAAATACAGCTGCCGCTGCCGCAATCAGCGTTACGGCCAAGGCCGGAAAGCCTGACATGGTTAATACCGTGGAGATGATCAGCGCGGTAAAAGCGCCTATCATATATATTTCACCATGGGCAAAGTTAATCAGTTCAATAATGCCGTACACCATGGTGTACCCCAGGGCAATCAAGGCATAGATACTGCCCCTGGTCAATCCGCCCAGGAACAGCTTTAAAAAAAATTCATAATCCATGTGTAACCTGTTTTCTCATTCGCGATGTATCCTGCAAGACACAAGGGGGCAGGCATCTGATGCCGGCCCCCTTGTGTATCATTCAGCGACGCCCTAATTTAATAATTACTTTTCTTCAACAAATTGGCCATTGACCACTTTGTATACAGAAAAGCCGATACCTGTGGCGTCACCATTTTCGTCAAAACGGATTTTTCCCAAGGGTGTTTCAACATATTCAGTTCTCAGCGCCTGAACCACCTTGTCATAGTCAGTGGATCCCGCTTTTTCAATGGCGTTGAGCAGGGCCTGGGTTGCCGCATAAGCTGCATCAAAAAAGGCTCCCGGATCAGAACCGAACGCTTTTTGGTGTTCCTCTTTTGCCATCTTTGCCATAGGGTTGTCGGAAATATCCATGGGACCTGTGGCATAAACCCCTTCAGAATACTCACCGGCAACCTTAATGAAGGTATCATCTTTTACACCATCAGCACCCATGAACAGGGTATCCATTCTTTGTTTTCTCATCAGTGTAACAATCTTGGAGGCTTCAGGATGGTAGCCTCCCCAGACAACCAGGTCCGGTTTCGCTTTTTCCACTTTGGTGACAATGGCCGAATAGTCAACGGCACCCGGGGTAACTCCTTCAAACAGGAGAATGTTCACACCCGCTTCCTTAAAGTATTTTTGGGCAAGTTCTGCCTGGCCTTTGCCGTAATCCCCTTTGTCATGGAGGATGACGACATTTTTAACTTTAAGGGTTTGGGTGGCAAATTTGACCTGAAGTTGGGCCTGTTTGGCGTCATGGGGGATGGTCCTGAAAAAATTGAGGTATTCACCGGACAAGGTCAGATCCGGATTGGTGGCAGACGGAGACATGGTAACGATCTTGGCGTCTTTGTAAATGCCCAGGGCCGCTTTGGTTGCCCCGGAGCAGATATGGCCCATAACAACGTCAACGCCGTCTGAAACCAGCTTCATTGCGGTGTTACCGGCTATTTCGGGTTTACACGCATCGTCTTCAACCAGCAGTTCCACCTGTTGGCCTAAAACACCACCGTCGGCATTGATTTTTTTTACAACCAGCTTGGCAGCATTCACTGACGGAAGTCCATAAGATGCAAGGTCTCCTGAATGGGCCCCGGCAACCCCAAGTTTAATTGTCCGAGCTTCTGCTTCTTTGGTCCCAAAGGCAAAGATCAGACAAACAGCCAATAGGCAACCCATTGCAAATAAATTTCTTTTCATTTCCTCTTTCCTTTTTCTGTTAGGTTAAGGTATCTTACCACGATCTCTATTATAACGATACCAAAAGCCCTGTCAATCAGGCGATAGTTTTTAACTATTATTATTAGAAAGTCCTAATAAGTTATTGAATTGCCTTTCGGTTTCGTTGTGGGTTGAGCCGGGGTATCAATAGAATCGGGTCAGCCCGTGGCCGTTATAAAAAACAACCCGGTGCCCCTAAAAAGGAACTTTTTAGGGGCACCGGGTTGTTTGAAAAAAGAATTCTGAAAAAGAGAGAGAGTAGGAAATTAGGCTTTTTCTTTGAGTTCCGTTTCCGGCTGAATAACAGAATCTAACTGAGAGATACTATGCAAGCTGAAATTAGCGTCTGAGGCGATTTCGTCAGGACCTTTTAGTTTTAAAATTTCATCGTCGATGATTCTAAGGAAATCAAAGATGTCATTTTTTACTTGGGTTTCAGTTGCTTCAATCATTCGCCTTCCTCCCTGTATCAATCTTTAAGGATTTTGTTTAGAGGAAATTGACTTTTTCTTTGTATTTTTCCTCTTTCACATACATGCGATATATATTATCAATGCCTGATAGGGGAAATCAATCAGGGAATCCCTGATTTTTTATGACTTTTTTTCTTAAATTTGTCCAAATTATCGCATAAATTAGGTACTTTTTTTCTCTTGACCCCATGCAAAGACCTGCCTATGGTGATGATGTAATGTAATTTTCAGTCGCTGTAAAGCAGGTCTGTCAGGCAGACTGGTGCAGCGAACCGTTTAAATTGGTTTAAATTGGGGAGAAAAAAATGGGATTTACAATTGATCATTTTAATATCAACGTATTAAATCTGGAAAATAGTATCGCATTTTATGAAAAAGCGCTCGGCCTTACGGAGCTGAGTCGGAAAACGGCCACAGACGGTTCTTATGTGATTGTGTTTTTGACCGATAATCAGTCTGCCAATAAACTGGAGTTGACCTGGCTTAAGGACAGAAACGAGCCGTACGATCTCGGCGATGAAGAATTTCACATCGCATTTAAAACCGATGATTTTGACGCAGCCCATGCCCTTCATGAGAAGATGGGGTGCATCTGCTATGAAAATAAGGATATGGGTATCTATTTTATCAATGACCCGGACGGGTACTGGCTTGAGGTCGTTCCTGTCAGATAGTGCCTAAGCAAGGCACTGAGACAAGGGAAAAACATCAATGCCTGAAAAATTCGTGACAAAGATGTAAATGCCCATGGATGTAGTATTTAATAAGAACCTATCGCTTGAAAGGACCATCCGAGCCGTCTGAGACCATATATAGAAAAATCCTTAAGTCATTCGAATACAGTACAGTAACTGGGCAGAGGGCAATGACGGCAAGATTTGGCAATTAGTTGATCCTGCACGCGATTAAATTTTAATTGTTCATGGCTTTTGCTTGCCTTTAGCTAAAATTGATATATAACAAGCCCCCATGAACGGGGTGATAAATAAAAAACTGCTGCTGGCATTGGGGTGTCTGGCTATCTTTTTTCCCGGGGCTTTTTTGTTTGGATTTCCCGGGGTGATGGCGGTGCAGTGGCAGCAATTATTGGGCGTGGAAAAGGCCCGCATCGGGCAACTCATGTTTTTTATCCTGGCGGGTACGGGATGTTCCATGTACCTGTCCGGTAAGCTCCAGGAAAAGATTACGCCCCAGGGGCTTATCTTTGTGGGCACTGTCGCTTGCGGCTTTGGGGTCGGCGCTGTTGCATGGGCCTCAGCGCTGTATCATGTCTTTGCCTGGGCGTTTTGGGAAGGGTTTTTCAGCGCTTTTGTTTACCTTCCCTGTTTGACGGTTTCCCAAAAATTGTTTTTGGAACAAAAAGGCCTGGCAGTAGGTTTCATCAATCTGGTGTTTGGCGGCGCAGCTGCGGTCATGTCGCCGGTATTCTCTATTTTGCTGGTTAACCAGGGGTACAGGGCAACATGTGTAATCTCCATGATCTTTGCCGTGTGTACCGGTATTGTATGCGCCTTTTTTATGCGGGGCTCCGCATATTCATTTAAATCTGTAAAGGGGTTGGGAATCGCTCTTGGTGTTGGCCGAATACTTACGTTGAGATCCTTCTGGTGTCTTTGGTGCGTATGGGCCCTGGCCGGGGCTGCAGGGGTTTCCATGGTTATGTTGTGTGCCTCCCTGGGGCAGTCTTTAGGATATGACGTGACACAGTATGTGATGATTCTGACCGGATTCAGCATGTTGAACGGCCTTGGCCGCATTGTATTTGGCATACTTGCGGACCGCATATCCAAACACAAAATATTAATCCGGGTGTTTCTTATGGCGGCTTTGGCCTATCTGCTCATGCCCTTTTTTCATAATCTGTATGTGTTAAGTTTATTGGCAAGCGTTGTTGGGCTTGCATTCGGGGTATTGTTTACCGTGTCCGCACCATTGGTCTCGGAGTGCTTTGGTCTTGAGAATTTTGGAAGGGTATTCGGGCTTGTATTTACTGCTTACGGATTTGTGGCCGGATTTTTAGGCCCCTGGATGTCCGGTGTTGTTTTAAGACTTACCCATGACAATTTCATGGTCGTCTTTACCGGATTTGCCTTATTTTACCTGATTGCTGCCATTCTCGTAAACCAGGTAAAACGGGTTGGGTGTTTGAACGAAAAATCACCCACCTGCGGCGTTACAAAATAAGGCCTTGTTCATATTTTAAGCCATACGAATTTCCGGTCGGTTGGGTTGAGGAACGAAACCCAACGCCAATAAGTTGTTGGGTTTCGTTCCTCAACCCAACCTACGATCTTTTAAAAACGGGGGCGGTAAGGTACGATTTAAAATTTTCTTAAAGTTGTTGTCCGGGGCGGCCGTCTGCCGTTAAAAAAATCGCAGGCTTTATAATATTGGAGATCCTTGAGCCAGCAGGCGCCATACCCTGGATCTTTGGCCATTCTGGTCGCCAGGTGCCACGGTGCGGAAAAGGCTTCCATAAATGGCCCCCCAAGCTCGGTGGGGTCCCTGAAACATTCCCAGTCGCAGGCCAGGCAGTACCCTTTGGGATTAATTGCATTGACGTTTAAGTCCGGAAACGGACCTAAATTATCAGCACCCCTGTACCCGCAAGGGTAGGTGTTGCCATCGGTGCAGTTCAGGTAAAAGAAATCAATGCCGCCCCGGCAGCCGTAGGGGGTATCTGCATTTTTTCCTGAATAGACATTGTACAGGGTGTGCAAACCGGCCAAGGGCGAAAAAATTCTAATCTGGGATCTGAATTTGGGAATGGTGTCTGACAGCGCCTTGAATAAAAGCGCTTTTTCGATCCCTGTAAAACAGACCACCCGGTCCGCAGACGCTGCGGCATAAACAGCATCCAGGTCTTCTTTATCTGCACTGTCTTCCATACTCATGGGGTAGCAGGCATTGGCGATGGTGAATCCCATATTGATCACCTTGCGGTAGAAATCGGCAAACCCCTGGGCAAATGCCCGGTAAAAGGGAGAGGCCTCCGGGGTCAAAAGATCTTTTGGCGTTGGCGATCCTAAAATTTGAGTGATCCGGGATACATTACGGTTCAACCCCAGATTCACGGACGGGAAAAGACCTGCCTCATGGAAAATGGGTAATGCTTTTTCCATACCCCGGACAACGCCCTCAAATCCGCGCATTTGCTCATGGATGTGCGCAACGGATGAGTCCAGGCTGATCCAGAAGTTGCGCAACGGGGTATCTGCAAGTTCCTCGGCAATGGCCTTTACCTTATCTTCGAACTCGGGTTTGTCATGATCGGCAAAAAAGAATCCGTTGGTGCCCGTTCGAATATAGGGAATCCCTGCTTTTCCTGCGTGCCGGATAAGTTCGGGCAGATCCTTGCGCAACATCATGGGCTCTCCGCCGGTAAAGGAGATGGCCTGAAATCCCTTTTGGCCTGCCGCATCAATGATCTCTTTGAGCTGGTCATTGGAGAGCCGGGTTCTGTCAAATTTATTGGTTTTTCGCATGCCGCACTGGGGGCAGGTGGCATTGCATAGGTCCGTGATCTGGATTACAAGCTGACCGGGCATCCGGCCTTTGAGCATCAGTGCGGCGGTTTTCAGTCCTGATTTTATGTGGGTCATCGTTATACTGCCTTGGAAAATTCTTGCATGGAGACCGGCATATCTATCTCTTTGTAGAATTCCCAGGACTGAATAAATGCGTTTTCAAACGATCTGTCTTCCATGTATGCCCTGGCCTGATCGGCCATTTGACTGCACAGCCCGGGGGTATTCAAAAATTGCTGCATGGCCGCTAAAAGTGCCGGTTCATCATCACTTTTAACAATAATGCCGGTCTCTTGATCCAGCATGTTTTCGCAGGGACCGCCTATATCCGACACGATTACCGGCAGGCCCGAGGCTTGGGCTTCGAGCACCACATTACCGAATGTGTCTGTAGTGGAGGGGAACACAAAAAGATCTGCTGACGCATACACCCGGCACAAAGGCTCTCCGGAAAGATAACCGGTAAAGGTCACAGGATAATCTTTGAGCAGATTTTTCATTTCATCGGCATAGGGGCCATCGCCCACGACAGTCAGATGAGCTTTGTCACTGGTCGCACAAAGGGCTTTGAACGCTTCCGCCAGAATCGGCAGATTTTTTTCTTTGGATACCCGGCCCACATAAAGAAATTTCAGGGCTTCTTCATTCACTTTGAAATTGGACGTCAGGATGTTGCACTTTTTTGAGGGATGAAAGATTTCCGTGTTGATGCCCCGGGGCATGATGCGGATTTTTTCAGACTTGATCCCCCGTTCAGTGAGCTCGTCAAAGGAGTTTTGACTGGAAACATAGATTTGATCCATCTGATCATAGTACCAGATCATGAATTTCCAAGTCATCTCTTCAATGAAATTATCCCCGGTCAGATACTGGGCATATTGGGGGAACTGGGTATGGTAGGTGGAGGTCAAGGGCAGCTTAAGGATCTTGGCAATGGCCAGGGCTGCCAGGCCGATGGGGCCGGGTGTGGCGGAGTGGATATGGGTGAATCCCTGGTCGTAGCAGTATTCCAGCATCTCCAGAAACGGCGGGTAATATAATTTTTGTTCCGTATATTCCGGGATTTCGTAAACACCTGTGGGCGTAAAGTTTTTCACCCCTTCGCCTGTTTTTTCGGCCCTGGCATCACAGGTAATGATGGTCAAGTGTTTGTCATGTTTCAGCGCTGCCTGCACCTGTTGTTGAAGCGTCTGGGCCACACCGTTGACATCGTAAAAGGTGTCTGTGAAATGCCCAAGCTTCACGCGGGATTTGGGGGGCTGATGTCCGTTTTTGTATTTGGCAAACCGGTTCAGGACAGCTGTGTTTGTTTCATTATCCTTGGCAAAGTGAACAAAGGCCACAAAATAGGGCGCTAAAAGGGAGTAAAGCCCACCCACGGAACCAATGGTCTGGAATATATTGAACAGATTTGCGCCGGATGCCTGCCCAAGCAGATGGTCGCCGGTGTGGAATAAAACCTTGTTTGAAAGCTGGTTGACAAAATCAAACCATAATTTTTCTCTGTGCTGTTCCTGCTTTTCCGGAGATTCACCAAGCTGTATTTTTTTTGACTGGGTCCTGGCAATTTTCAGCAGGTCGGGATTTTCCGCAAACAGACGCTCGGTCTCTTTTCTGATCAGATCGGTTAAACTTGCGGATTTGATGTTCTCCCGGCGGTTTTTACGTTTGCTTAAAAAAGTGTAAAACCTTGATATAAGTCCGTTATCAACATTGGATACCGGCATCAGTGACTGGTCAAGGAATTTGAGTAACTGATCTTTACCGGCGTGGCGTCCAAAATTGAATCGGCTTGAGTAAAACTGGTAGGCAATACCGTACAGGTTATGGGCCATGGTTTGGGGGGTGGACGGATCGGACACGGCACGGGATTTTCCGTTGAGGATGCCGTTCATGAAGCTGTAAAGGTCCGTTGCGTCGTCCACAGCCGTAAACGTTCTGGCGATATTCAAGCCGGAGTGGTCATCGGAGCCGCCGGTGAGATTTTTTTCCCAGGGGGTATCGAACAAGGGTTGATAATCATAGAGGTTGGAGAGCCGTTCGATGTCCAGAGGGGTGAGCTTTTTGAGCACCTGGGCAAGAATTTGATTTTGTTTGTCGTTTCTGGCACCGTTGAGTTCAAAATTTTTAAACAGCAAAAGCAACTGTTCAAAGTGTTTGATGGACAGCCGGTCATTGACTGCGTAGAGCGGATGGGCAATGATATTGACAATATTTTCACCATTCAGATAGGCTACCAAATCAAAGATATTTTGCCGGATTTTCTGAATTTCATCATGCTGGGCTTCGGTGATGTTTTGGGCCAGTACATGCACCTTGCACCCATCTTCCGGGAAATATGAGGTGATCTCTTCGGAGATATAGGTGTCCGGCAGGTGAGCGATTTCAAGGGCACCGTCAATGGTGTTATGGTCGGATATGGTCACAAGGGACATCCCCTTTGCCTTGGCAGTATTATATACCAGCATAGGGTCCGTAAAACTTTCAGGGCAGCTGATTTTCTGCAGGATCCACTGGGATGGCCGTTTGGAAAACTTGGAGTGCACATGAAGATCTATTTTCATCATTTCCTATCCTTAATTATTTTGGATGAATATCTTATTAATCAGGAAAGATACCCAAATTGTGTTACATCCCTGTGAAGAGAGGATTAGGAAAATATGAAAAATGACCCGGGGGGGCAGGGTAACCGAATTTATATTGAGAAGGTCATCGGGATCGCTATCGCTATCGGGATCGGGATCGAAAATAATGGACATTTCGATTCCGATAGCGAAATTAAAATAGCCGGCAAAATTATAAATGCGATCCCCCTGGGGGGAGGGGGGATAAAGTTAAGGATTAATCTGCCAGGTTACAGCAAAGGCCCAATATTTCTGCTATTGGGCCTTTGCCGTGCTTTTTAATTCATTTTATTTGCCGGCTTAAATTTAACTTTTGTCGCTACAAGCACAAATTTTATTTCCACAGCTCGGACAGAATTTTTGGTGATCAATATCAATGGGGCATTTACAGCTAACACAGGTGTCTGATGTGGCTGAAAGTTCCACGAGAAGTTCACCGTTGACAACCGGGACCATTTTTTTGGTTTCCTGGTAATTGGCTGTCTTGAGCACCCGTTTGACAACGCCGTCAACCGGCGAGAGAACCGCTTTTTCCTGCTTCATGATGGAGATATTGAAAAGCTCCTGGCCTTTCTGGATGACGTCTCCTTCATTGGCATACATGACCCACAGATCACCGTTGCTTGGTGCCGCAATATGACAAACATTGCAACAATCGGCCATTTCAATGGATTGGGTGCCAATGCCTGTGGCCTCACTGACTTTAACCTTATATATAAAAATTTCCGAATCGCAAAGGTAACGGACCACGCAGTGTCCGGTCTCTTTGGGCGGGGAAATATCCAGAATGATCATCTGATGGGGTTTGCCGCTGCTGTCCCTGAATTCCATTTGCGTACCGATTTGCAACCCTTCAAACCAGACATCCACCGGAAGGTTGTTGGGATCGCCGAATTTTGCCGTGAACTCAAAGGTTTTCAGTGCATCCCCGGGATGATTCAGATAGAGAACGAATTCTTCCTCCGTGGGTTCCCGGCTGATCAGACCTTTAAGTTTGTCATGTTCAGCCTTAAGATGTATCTCTTCAAGCGTGTTCAACGGTGATTCCTCTGTCCGGCCGGCAATTGCCTCTTGATAATTTTCTCCGAACGCGCTTTCATAAACCCAGTCCGGCGGGAAACCCAGCGGCAGTTTACCGAATTCGCCTCGCAGCAGATTCCGGAAGGCGTCATTGCTGTCGCGGTATAGTTCCAGCCGTGCTGTTTTGATTTCTTTGGTCAGATCCTTTTCAGGGATGGTATTGACGGCTTTGAGGGTCTCCAGCAGGCGCTGAACCGCGTCTTCCCCGCCGCGCTGATATGCCCCGGTAACGGCCAGAAATGCCGTATTCCAGGTGATTTGGGAGCCGGGTGTTACATCGTGATAGCGGGTGATTTTGCGCGTTCCTTTCAAAAATTCCAGCATATGCGGCAGAAGATGGATATATCCCTGTTTCATGGCGCCTTCCTGGGAAGAAGAGGTCGCGCCGCCCGGCATGCCGTGTTCGACGACATCATAGTCTATGCCTTGGAAATAGGGTGAACAGTAGCGGTCGTAGTACGGCATGATCTGTTTGAGCATGAAGCCGCAGGAATGAATCATCTCTTTGTTCAGGTTGGTTTTCAGGCCCAGTTCATCTTCGATGTAGGCTGCCGTCGAAAGCACTTCGCCCTGGCCATACCAGCGGACGGATGCGCCGATTCCGGTATCCACAATGTTGGCGCCGGCCTGGGCCGCCGCACCCACGGCCGGAACAAACAATCCATCGGTGTAATGACGATGGTAATGTATGATAAGTTCCGGATATTTTTTTCGAATCGCGGCTACCAGGTTGCGCATAAAGCTGGGCGGGCAGACCCCGGCCATGTCCTTGAGGCACAGGATAATCGTGCGGATCACTTTATGGGTCGGCAGGCCGGAAACGTTGGCGACCATCGCTATAATTTCATCCGTCACCGACAGATAATGCTTTACGTCAAAGCCCTCTGCAAAGGAGAGGGAAATGGCCGGCTCAAAAATATTGGTTTTGGAATCCATGGCCACTTCGGCAAAGGGGCGCATATTTTCAATGTGGTTTAAAAAATCAAAGCAGCGAATCACATCATAATGCGCACAGATCATTTCCCCGGTCTTGCGCATCAGGTTGCGCGGCTGGGGTTTGTATCCAAGTACATTGGTGGATCGGATCAGAATCTGTTTGAGCGTTTGGGGTGCAAATTCATTCCACTCGGTGGCTTCGGTAAACGGGTAGGTCATGTTAGCCAGCATGGCGACATGGAAATGGGCACCACCGCCGTTTTCCATGGAGAAGAAACCGCATTTATCCAGGTACGGCCCGACCAGCCTGTCCTCGGCCAGACGGAAGCGATTTCCACTGTTGGACTGGGTAATATCCCGGGGCGTTGTATCCGTAAAATGAATATAACCGCTGTCCCGAACGAAATCCAGAATAGCCTGGCGGTCTCCCCTGGGATACGGGTGGACAAAGTCGCTGTATCCTTCAGGGGGCAGAACCGGTTTGAAAGGCCCGAGCCGTTTGTCAGCCCGTCCGCGGTATTCACCTAACTGGACAAACTCGTTATATCCCTTGGCTGAAATTTCAGCCACCAGACGGGAAAGCCTTACGGGTTCCGGTGCCTGATAAATAAAGTCCATCAGTTCCGGTGCTTTTTCAATGAATTTGGTATCATAATTACCTGAATTGAAATCCGGATGTTTGAGAATTTCACGATGGAAGGGGATGGTGGTCTTCACGCCGCCGATGTGATACTCACCCAGGGCGCGCCGCATGGCCTTGACGCATTTGTTCCAGCTGCGGCCGAAACTGATCAGCAGCGTTGCGGCTGAGTCATACTGGGATGGGAATTGGTAGCCTGTGCTGATGCAGGTGTTCAACCGGATACCCGTGCCGCCCGGAGGCGCATGCCGCGTGATCAGGCCGGCATTGGGTGCAAAATTGTTCCGGGGATCTTCGCAGTTGATTCTGACCTGCATGGCATGCTGGTAGGGTTTGGTCTCTTCTTCGTTAAAACTGAGCGTTGCACCAAAGGCAATGGCGATCTGTTCCGCCACAAGATCCACTCCGTAGCGGCATTCCGTAATGCCATGTTCGACTTGAAGCCGTGTGTTGACCTCAATGAGATAGGGGGTTCCGTCCTTTTCTACCAGAAATTCCACCGTTGCCAGGGAATAATAATTGACATGCTTGACCAGCTTGATCGCATATTCTTTGAGTTTGTTGCGAAGTTCTTCAGTCATGCCCGGCCAGGGGGAGGGGGTTATTTCGACCAGTTTTTGATGATTTCTTTGGACCGTGCAGTCCCGTTCATCAAAGGCAAACACATTGCCGTGCTGATCAGCGGCGATTTGAATTTCAATATGACGCACGTGGGTCAGCAGCCGTTCCATGAACAGCTTGGGATTGCCAAAAGAGGCCTGGGCAAATGTCGATGCTTTAACAAAAGCGGATTCAAACTCTTCTTCGGAATATACTTCGTAGATGCCCCGGCCGCCACCGCCGCCTTCGGCTTTTAGCATGATCGGATAACCTATTTTTTTGGCAAAGGCCCGGGCCTCTTCCAGTGAAACGGCATCTTCCGTTCCGGGGATGACCGGCACCCCCAGTTTTATGGCCAAGTTGCGAACGGCAACTTTGTTGCCTAAAAGGCGCATGGCATCATGGGGCGGACCGATAAAGTGAATACCTGCCTTTTCACATTTCAGGGGGAAGCTGCAATCTTCGGCTGCAAATCCCCAGCCGGGATGAATGGCAATAACACCGCGTTCTTTAGCTTTTTTAATAATCCGGTCAATATCAAGATAAGCGGTCGGATCCTCCCCCAACAGCATCAGTTCCTGGGCACTGTGGGTAGAGGGAGACGTTTTATCGACATCGGTTGCAGTCATGATTGAGATGGCTTCCATCTCTGAAATTGAACGGCAGAGTCGACGGGCAGGAATTCCCCGGTTAGCAACGAGGATGGGTTTACCTTTATTTTCAGCCAGAACCTGCTCAAGTGTTTTTTGTTTCATGACTTTTTAAGTTCTCCCTAAAATTGATGCGTTTCGGTTAAAGTTTGGGCTTTTCAAATAATATGCTTACGTTACCATTATGGCGAAATATTAACGCTGTATGGAAGTTTATAGGAAAGTATGAGTATCGTGTAAAGATTTTTTACCTTTTGTTGTTGGATGAACCTGAGGAGTGATAGGATAGGTCTGCTTTTGGCTGTTATTCAACGGTTAGAATTCTTCCGGAATGAATGATCTGTGTTTGAGTGCCTTTTTGTATCACCAGGCCCCCATTTTCAGCAACACCGATAATAATTGCCGAATTAATTTCATCTTCATTTTTAAGAATATGGACGTGCTTGCCGCGCCATGCCAGGCGGCTGGTAATCAGCTGTGTAAATTCGGATGCCTGGATTTGTCTGATCAAACTTCGCATACATTGGATGCCTGATTCCACCAAGTGACACCAGACCTTTAGAGGGGAGACATGGAATCCTTCTTTTGATAAGCAGGTCGCCGGCATGGCGGTTTCAGTGCCGATCGTTCGCAAAGAGGGGGCACAAGCCATGTTGATTCCAATTCCCACAATAATTTTCTTGTTGCACTGTTCAACCAGAATACCTGCGATTTTTCGATTTTTGTATAGAATATCATTCGGCCATTTAATTTGGACATCGATCCCCAGCAATTCAAGACCGTGGGCGACGATATAAGCTGCGATGAGGGGTAATAAATTTTCCTGATATGCATTGGAAGGATTATTGTCTGAACATTCGGGCCACACCCAGGATGCATAAAGATTTCCCGCAGGAGAAACCCAATTGCGTCGAAACTGTCCTCTGCCGGCTGTCTGTTCGGTGACGATGACCGAATCCCAGGTATGGATTTTTTGTTGGCCCAGAAGCTCCCAGGCCGGGTCCATGCTGGAACCGTACTGGTCACAGATCAGGATCGTCGGTGCACTTCTGCTTGCGTCAGCGGATGGATACCATACAGGCCCTTGACTCACCAAAGAAAAGTCCTGTTGATCTATCCGTTCCCATGGACCTAATCTTTCGATATCTTTGTTCCACAAAGGATGCCGCTTTGCAATCCGGTCAGGAGGCATCGTCAGTACAGGAATTGTCATTTTATTAGACTTTTAGCAAAAAAATATTTATAAAATTGTCCTTCTGGCTTCGGCATACAGCCGTTCAACAACTTTTGTATTCCAGGCTTTATGGGGCGCCGGCGTTTGGAAACCTTCGGCCCGGAACAATCGGACAACGTCATTGGTGGTAAACCCCTTTTCCTCTTTGAGCCAGATGATATTTCTAAGCACCAGTCGATAGTAATTATCATCCTCAACGGAGTTGTCCATCTTATCCTCATGCTGGGATTTCATGAGCTGGGAGATCTTTTTTTGCTGGCTGTTCATCATTGTGCTGAATATGCGGACCTGTTCCTTGATCTTGAACAGGTCATTTTTCAAGGTGAGAATTTCATCCCTGTAGGTTGTGACAAAGTCAACCAATTCGTCCATAAATGCATCTGGAACCTGCTCTGTCTGCTGTTCAGGTTCTTTATACTCTGGTGTATGGTCGTTTTCCTGGTCAACAATTTCAAAGGGTTCTTCAGTTGCTGCCAAGGCTTCCTTCTCTATTTTTTTTAGTTTATCCTGCCTGCTTTCGGCTCTTTTTTGGGCAAATACTTCCACATCAAGTAATGAAGGTCTCTTTTTTTTCATAACACGGGTTCCTTTTGCATATAAAAAAACGCATGCCCCATATTAATTGCCGCCTAACGGTCAAGAATAGACAGAATTTCTTTGGCAAGGGTGCGTATCTCTGTTGCAGCAATGTCCTTATTTGAATATTCTGACACGTTCTGGCCGTAAATCAGAGAATATTTATATGCCATTCGGTTTGCGATCTGGGTTTCTAATATGTCAAATTTATAAGTTGATTTTAATACTTGCGCAAGCTCGCGCGCCATGACCGAATTTGTCTGAATACGGCTGAGCAAAAAATAGGGCTTAATGTTGGGGTTTAGTTCTCCTGCTTCGTTGATCAGCTCTACCGTTGTCTTTGTGCTGCGGATATCAAGGGGCGAATCCTGTACAGGAATGATGATAAGATCAGAGCATGCCGTTGCAACCGTTACAACGTCATTGTCATGGGGCGGGGTGTCGATAAGGGCAAAATCAAAATCTTTATCAGACTCTTCAATAACCTGATAGAGGTTTTCGTAAACGGGGGCGACTTTGATCTGCGTCAGCTCCTTTTGACTGTTGCGAATTTCAGCTGTTTCATAACAACTGCCCTGGGGGTCCGTGTCAAAGACGATGACGCGGTGCTGTTGTAAAGCAAGTTCAATGGCAAGATTGAGAACAATGGTACTCTTGCCACAGCCACCTTTCTGGTTTGCAAGTGTAATAACTTTCATGATGATACCATGTGCCGCTTTTTAAATTTTTAGGAGAGATATATTACATAAAACCATATCGTAGCTTGTTCCGCCTTGTCAATAGAACATTTCGCATAAGACTTTGGGTTTCGCAAATAAAAATGTCCCGCATTTTCAGTAAAATGCGGGACATTTAGTGTCTGAACGAAAACCTGAAAATTTTGTTGAGTACAAGGCGGGCTGAAATTTTAACCGGAGTAATACAAGGCGAATTTCGAGGATTAAAATTTCAGCCTAACGCCGTAATCGGCAAAATTTACGGTTTTCGGTCGGGCACTATTTAAGAGGGGCGCGCCACAAGTACAGGAATTTTGGATGCGTGGATGACGCCCTGGGCTGTGCTGCCTAAGAGTATATCATCAAAACCCTGATCTCCGTGAGTGCCCATGATGATCAGGTCAAAATCTCCCTGGGTCGCAGCTTGTGTGATCTCTTCCACCGGATCTCCTGTTTTGACCATGATGCGGTCCTTGGATAAGGGACAGGCTGAAATTTCTTTGATCACCTTTTCCGATGTGGTTCGGATACGTTCTCCAAGCATTCGTTCAGCATTTTCAACGGCATCCCGGTTGAACTCTTCCTGCTTTTCAGGATCCTTTATGGTGACACCGGCGCCTGCCGAATATTCGGCTAAAAGATCCGGGACCACATGAATGGCCCATACCTTTGCATTAAACTTGTTGCCGATGGTACAGGCATAGCGGGCCGCATATTTTGCCGTAGGGGTGATGTCCGTGGCAAAAAGAATTTTTTGAATATTTGCGACCATGGAACCTTCGGGCTCCTCAACGGTTTCAGCGATAGGCTCTGTTTTTGCCTGGGGTGTAGGTTTCGAAGGTTGTGCCCCGTCCAAAGGCGCCCGTCCAAATATTCTGTCGGTCAGTTTGACGTACCAGGCAGCAGATTGAACCTGAATGATATACGCCACAGCCACAACCAGGGCCGCCGACGCGCCTTGTTTACCAAAGGCATTTATGGCAATGGCCAGGGCAATGGACAGGTTACGCATGACTGAGCCGTAAACAAGTGCAATGGCATCACCCCTGGGCAAAAGTTTTTTACCTATAATACTGCTGAAGGTGAAGTTGAATCCGTAAATGATAACCAAAGGGATAAGAATGTAAGCAAGCATACTGGGGGCTGCGGCAATGGCCCGGGCCTTAAGCGCCATGGCAATGAATACGATGCCCACAACACCCAAGGTGGATAACGGCGGGAATTTGGGGCCCACTGATGTTTTGAATCCCTTTTCCCCGTGTTTTTTAACCAGTGCTCTGCGGGTTAAATAACCGGCTGCCATGGGGATAAAGACAATGATCACGATCTGTTTGAAAACAGCGACCATGTCAATTTCAATGGTTGTGCCCATGAGCATACGAACATAAAAAGGTGTGGCGATGGAGCCCAGGGTTAGGCCTATTACGGTCATTTTTACGGCCGCGGCCAGGTTGCCCTTGGCAAAGCCCGTCCAGGAAATGGTCATGCCTGACGTGGGAACAAGCCCTGCCAAAAGTAAACCTAACGCCATATAAGGCTGGTCTTTGAAAAAAATTAAACCCATAAAATAGGCAAGGAAGGGAACCACACCAAAATTGATCGCCTGGGTAAGCACCTGGGCTTTGACATCCCCGCCCTCAAATACCTTCTGGATATTCAGCGTCACCATCATGGGGTAGACCATTAAAAAGGTGAACGGAATAATCAAACTCTTTAAAAAAGCGGCATCCATGAAAATACCGAATATGAATCCGGCCACCATCATTACCGGAATCGTCAGGGTTAGATTTTGACTCATTGTTCGCAGCAGTTTCCAAATCATTAGACAATCCTTTTATTTTGTGAGGTTAAGTTGTGCCTGCATTAGTTATAGAATCCAAAATTCATACCACGGGCTTAATGTGAAAATGAATTTCGATTAGTATATTGATTTTATACAGTATATTTTTTGCTGTTTCCATAAATAAATATAGTAAATAAGAAAATGCGTTACAATTGTAACGCTTATGGTGACGCTGTAACGATACACATGGTTAACGCATATGAAGTGCCGACCGAAAATCGTAAATTTTGCCGGTTACTTCATTGGTCGCAAATTTTAATCCTCGAAATACTTCATGTATTTTTCCGGTTAAAAGTTGCGCCCGCCTTGTCCTTGACAAAATTTCCAGATTTTCTTTCAGACTCTGTTTGAAAATATTGAAAACGCGCTGTTGTCAGGGATAGTTGATATTCAACCACTGCTTTGCAAGGCACTTGGCAGGGCAGATATTTTCGTGATAATAACAGCCATCGGTTGAACTTTTTGTCATGTTATCAACTTTGGGTGTGCTTGTTCGTTTCTACTTTTGACACGGGAGTGATTGGATGATGAAGAAAATATTCAGACATTTACTATACTATTATCTGTTTCCCTATGCGGGGTTGTTTGTTGTCAGGCTTTTGTCAGCTACTTACCGGGTCAAAATTGTTGATCTGGATCATGAACAGAATATTTTAAAAGCCGGAGGGCAACTGGTATATGCCTCTTGGCACCAGCGGTTTTTTCCGGGCATCACATTTTTTTCAACAAGAAAGCCCATTGCCATTATGATTTCCCAGAGCCGTGACGGTGAAATGGCGGCCCGGGCTGTGCATATCATGGGTTGGCGGGCGGTGAGGGGGTCTTCGTCCCGTGGTGGAGGTCAGGCCCTTGAAACCATAAAAAAGCTGATCGAGCAGGGCTACAAGATCGGTCATATCGTTGACGGTCCCCAGGGACCGTTCGGTAGGGTGAAGCCGGGGTTGATCCGCATTGCCCAGTATGCGGATTTGCCCATTGTACCCACCATTACCTCTGGGCAGAATCGGTGGGTATTCAATTCCTGGGACCGTTTTATGGTCCCTAAACCATTTTCCCGGGTGATCATCCGTTTTGGTTCTCCCATTCATGTGCACCGGGATATGCTGCCAGGCGAATTTGAGCAGATGCAGGCGCATGTGGCCCAGGTCCTTAAGCAGCTTTATGAAGATACGGATGCTGTCTGGCAGGATGGCACGCGTATGAAAGAAATTTTTGGTTTTCGTTCAGATGCTAAATAAATTTGTTGTATTTTTTCAACAAGCATGGCATGTAAATAGAAAAGATTTAAAAAAAGGACAGTAGGGGTGACGGAAAATAAAGTTGATATATTGATTCACCGGATTATGGATGCTACCGGGATTTCGTCCCAGGCCGAACTTGCCAAAGAGCTTGGTATTAATAGATCGGGGATCACCCATGCCAGAAATAAGAATCATATCCCTGATAACTGGATTGTCAAACTTTTCAGGCGGTTCAGAGTGAATCCGGATTGGGTGGATACGGGTAAAGGCTCTGTTTTTTTTGATCGGAAACATGCAGATGACGACAGTGAATTTCGCAGGATTCCAAAGGTTGCTGCCCGTCTGTCCGCCGGCACCGGATCATTTGAGTGTGACCCGGACATTTCTCAGTTTCTTTCCTTTCCTTCTGCCTGGCTTGCCCGTAAAGGGTCGGCGGCAGCCATGGTGGCCATGGAGGTGTTTGGACAAAGCATGGAGCCTTTGATCCGGGAAGGGGACACCGTCTTAATTGATCAGTCCCAGACCCGTATTATGGCTGGTGCTATTTATGCAGTGGGGGTGGATGATACCATTCTTGTCAAACGGCTTGAAAAACATCCGGATGCCTTGGTGCTGTGCAGTGATAACAAGGATTTTTCTCCCATTCATTTGGATATTCATGCCCTTGAAAAGGTTCGGGTTCTTGGGCGTGTGATTTGGAGCTGCCGGGAATACAGGTAATATTTTTTTGTATGTCGTGTTTATTTTTTTCAACACAGTTTGATATTTACAACAAAAAAAGAGGTGAGGTATGCAACGATCAATTTTTTTAAATGAGAAAAATTTACCACATAACGGCCACGGGCATCTATGGTCCATCAACACCCAAGCTCAACCTACGACGAAAAATTTTGTAAATGTCGCCAGTTATTTGTCTTCAAAGGATAACCATACAAATCAAGCCACGAAAAAAAGTATTAAGGGAAAGAAAACGAATATTATTTTCCCTGTAATGATTTGGGTAACCGGGCTTGTTCTTGCAGGCAGCGAAGGGGTGCTGATGCCCTATCTTAATATTGCAGGTGCCGCTATATTTTTGGGGGCAAGTGTTTGGCTTGGCAGGATTTTGCCCTGCCTGGAACCGGATGCCGAGGTAAGAGATAAGTCAAAGAAAAAAGTTCGGTATCCGGTGCCGGCTAAGGTTGGGTTATCGTTTTGCGGCCATAATCATCGCCGCACCCAAGGCGCCCATCATCTGGGGCTGTTCGGGGACAAGAATCTCTTTTTCAAGGGCGTCTGAGACCATTTGTACCATACATGGATTTTGTGCCACCCCACCTGAAAATACGATAGCTCCCTGGGCCCCCACGCGGTTCAGCATGCCCACAGCACGCTTGACCACACTTAAATGAAGGCCCCGGGCAATTTCCTGGCGGTCCTGACCTTTGGCAATGAGCGATGTTACTTCAGACTCTGCAAAGACGGTGCACATGCTGTTGATTTGAAGATCTTTTTGGGCATCAAGGGCGGCCGGACCAAATTCATCCAAAGAAAAGCCAAGGTTATGAGCCATGATTTCAAGGAATTTGCCCGTGCCTGCCGCGCATCGGTCGTTCATTTCAAATTTCACCACCCGGCCCTGGTCGTTGAGCCGGATGGATTTACTGTCCTGGCCACCAATATCTAGAATGGCAAGGGTCTCAGGGAATTCCACCCGGACCCCTGCGGCATGGGCTTTAATTTCGGTGACCGTTGATGCATCATCAAACGCCACCTCAAAAAGGTTGCGCCCATAACCTGTGGCCATGATCTGGTCAAATTTTACCCCTTCCATCACTTTTTTCGCCTGGGAAATGGGGTCAAACCCGGTATCGGTCTGACGGGTTTCAATGACCTTATCGTTTTCAACCAGTACCAGTTCAATGCTTCTGGAGCCAATGTCAATGCCTGCACAAATCATCTATTTTCCTCAATCCGCTATTTGTTCTATGAAGGCTTCTACTCTAGTTTTAAGCTGTCCAACATCCTCCATGCCGTAATCGGTTTCAATCCTCATACAGGGGATCCCTAAGTTTTCAAGCGTATTCTCAACGGGAATGGATTCCATAATGTAAGGCTGACAGAACTGCAGACCGTAATGGATCACCCCGTCTGCACCATAGGCTTTGGCCATTTCAATGATATGATCGTTGCGTTCCTGATTTGGGGTAAAAATAGCACAGTCCACTTTGAAATACCGGTCTGTAATGGCTTCCATCAGTTCATCCATAGTTTGTCCTGAATCATCGATCAGGTTCCGGGTGCCCCGTTCGCCCACGCAGGCTTCCTCGCCCACGATCACAGCGCCACTGGATTCAATGATCCATGGCAGTTTCCAGTTGGGTACAGCCATGGGACAGCCCGAGATAAGGATTCTAGGCGTTTTGGCAGGAAATGCACCCTGATTTTCTTTAATCCGTCCCTCAAGTTCATCACAAATTTTGTTGACGGATTCGGTAAACCGAGCGGGATTATCATAAAAGAAAACCTGATTGGCAAGCAGGGCATCGAGGCCTGAAATGGGTGCGGGATCTGCCTTTCGTAATGTTGCCAGTCGATGCATTGCGGCCCGCTTGGCATTGACGACCTTGATTCCCTCTTTAAGAGATTCCACTGTGATTTTATTGCCCGTCAAATCTTCCACGGCTGTTTTGAACCTTTCGTATTCTTCTTTGAGAAGGGCACGGCCTTGGGCTGATTTAACCTGGGGCAAATCCATGACATAAAGATTGTCCACCATGCCGGAAAAGGTTTCATAGGCTTTTTTCTTACCATCACAGGTATTTTCTCCAACGATCATATCCGCACTTTCAAGGTAAGGGCAAACCTTCCCAAGCTTGAAGCCAAAAGAGGATTTAATCAATGAGCAGGTGTTTCTAGGTAAATGTTTCTCCACTTCCTCAACGGCAAAATCCGCACCCGAGCATAACCCGACCAGGGTAGCTCCCCCTGCAAGAGCGATCTCTTCTGGGACGAATACACAATAGCTGCCGATGATTTTACGATTCTGTTTTTTTTCGTCAAGAAGCTCCTTGATCCGCAACCCATGAACCTCGCTCATGACAAAATCAAAATAGCCCATACCTTCGGGGCGATTCTTTTGGGACAGGTAAATATCTTTGTATCCTTGTTCCAAAACGCCGAGTAATGCGTCATGGGCTTTTAAATCCATGCCAAGGCTTTCCCACATGGGTGTATAATCTTCGCTCATTGTACTCTCCTTTTTTAAGACTTCAACATTTGCTGTTTTTTTGCGGCAGATAAAATGTTCAATGACTAATATTACGAACTTTTATCTGCGCTGAAAACGTTCAGTATAAAGACGGTGAAAATTTTGATCAAGATTAAAATATAAATAGAGAATATGGAATTGGATTGATGTTCTCGATAGCGGCCATGGCCGTCCTGGTCTATCTACATCCAGGCTAACCTCACAACAAAGCATGAAAGTAACTTAGCAATTTATTGGTACTTTCATATAAAAAAAATACGGGAGGCAAGATATCACTCATATCCTGTCTCCCGAAAATATTGCTTTTTTTAAAAAGCCAAGTCTGTTTAATCTACACAGACTTTATTAACCGTTATTGTGACCTTAAGAGCAGAAGGTAGAAAATCAACTTAAGCCCGCGGCTATTATAAACAACAGCCTGGAGAGGTCACATAATGCGTTAAAATTCTTCTTCCAATTCTTCGCCTTCCGGCATGTTAAGTGGTTTCAGGTCCGGTCCAAGATATAGCCGTTCCCTGCCGCCAAGCACGCCTAATGAAAACGCAAGCAGTGTCCATAAATGAATGGTATGGTATTTACATTCATAGTGATCGGCCAGCTTATGGACTTGATCGTGGCAGTTGTGACAGGGGGTTACACAGTAGTCTGCACCAGTGGCCACAATTTGGTCTTTTTTGATTTCGCCGTATTTTAAACGTTCTTCGTTAAAGCCGGACTGAAGGTATCCGCCGCCGCCGCCGCAACAGAAATTGTTGGAAAAGTTCGGCTGCATGTCAATGAAGTTTTCTTCACCGACACATTCTTTGATAACAAAGCGCAAATCTGCAGCTAATGGATCACCAAAGCTTTTTCGAACCTGCTGACAGGGGTCCTGGCAGGTAAATGTTACTTTTAAATCTTTGTTCCAGTCGGAACTAGGTTTAAGTTTTCCTTCCCGGATCCATTTGGCGTAATACTGAACCATAGGCGCAATTTCAAGCTCGGTCTCTATATTGAATTTTTGCTGGCCCTTCCATACGGAAAACGTGGAGTGGCCGCATTCGGTATTCAAGTACACCTTACAACCCAGTTCCATGGCTGATTCAATGGAGTTTCTTGTAACTTTTTCCCAGCTCTCGTCATCGGCAAGGAACATGCAGTAATTTTCTCCACCCCAGCCTCGTGTGCCGTAGGTCCAGTCTGCCCCAACCATATGCAGGATTTTCCATAGAGGAACCATTTCCTCGGGCTCTGTGCCTGGTTCACGTGAATTTTGGCTTAAAAAGAAGTGTGCGCCTTCTTTATTGACCGGTGCTTCCAGTTCTGCCCAGCCTATCTGTTCTTCTTGGACTTCTTCAAGAATGTCGCCAACAACCCATTCAAAGTCATCTTCAGAGATACCCATGGCACTGCCGCTGCCGTTTCTCATGGCCATATCACAGGAACCTAAAATACCTTTGGGTCTTTCGTCTCTGGGCCATGAGGCGCGGGCCTCAAATACCATCGCCGCAATATCAATATTCATCGGGCATACATACACACACCGCTGGCACTGGGAGCACAGCCATACCCATGGGTGCATGGCCAGTTCTTCGTCCATGCCCAAAGCCACCATTCTGACAAATTTGCGCGGATCCATATCTTTAAGGCCGGTTGCCGGGCAACCAGAGGCGCATGCACCGCATGTCAGGCACATATTCAGATTGACACCATTAGGCAGTTTGTCCATCAGTTTTCCTTTAAACTCTGCCTTTTTTCCTTTATTAAGTTTTACTGCCTCGGTCATAATGTTCTCCTTTGAAAAGGGTTCCTTTTAGGTCTTAGGTGTTTTACATCAGTATTGCTTTTAAATTCCAGATGTTCCGCTATCATTCAGCGTGTCAACCAGCAAGTCCGCAGAATACTTTTCTCAAGTATTCCTGGGGAATGGATGGCAGGTCCTGATCGTCAAAATCCGGCTTTTGATCCTGCACCCGAACTGTTTGAAAATCATAGGGGTTTGAGGTGTCACGAATGGTAAAGGCGGTCATCTTGATTTCAGTGTTTTGGGGCTGTCTTTTTGAATTATTATTCAACCAGGTATCACAGCTTTCATGATCCCCTAAATGCATGATGTAAATGGTCTGTTTGGTGCGGATACAGATTAAACGGTATCCTGCCCCCAGATCATATTTCCAGGAATTTTTCACCCTGGCATCTGAGCGCGCTCTAAAAAGCCCGGATGCCTGGGATGTCTGACCTTCAATCATGGCCTCAATTATTTTTCTGGCCCGGCCTGCAGCAATGGATGGGGCATTGGCCCGGCCTTCCATAGTTGTAAGTTGTCTTTCTAATTTGGGATGAAGATGGACTTCGTCAGCCATGCTTACCTTCCGATTAACTGCCGCATGTCCCGCCGCTGCAACCCATACATCCGCCTGTGGGTTTCAAACCGGAATCAAGATGAAAGCCGTTGCCTGCGAAATCAATATCCACATTACCGGCTTTTTCCAAAAGATCCTTATCTATAACGTATTCGATATCATCAAAGGTAAATGCGGCATCTGTATCTTTTTTTTCATCCAAAGCCATAGCAAGGCTTGGTCCGCCGCATCCACTGCTGTTGAGAAAGATTCTGATGGGTACAATTTCTTTGCCTTCAAAGTACATCCTGACCTGTTCCTGGGCAGGTTTAGTGACGTTGATCATCTGACTGACTCCTTTAAATACTAAAATTTGGTAGGGTGGTTTAAAATAAATTCATTGTAACATCAGGTAGTTAATAAACAAATTTTGCACCCGCCGACCTCAGGCGGTGCTTTTAAAATACCTTCTGCATTGTCTAAAGGAAAATTTGTCATCACACCCTTTCCTTTCCGGCCAGTAACAATTATCCAGCCTAGACCAGAAACGACTCAAGACCTATATAAAATAAGGGTTTTTGGCAAATTGAAAATCCTTATGTACTTGTAATTTTGGTATCGGAATAATCAATTTGGATTAAAAAACTAATGTGATCTGTGGCGTGCATAAAACAATGCCGGCAACTATATTGCCGGCATTGTTGTTGGTACTAAAAAATGGCTGTTAGTCGCCGGTACGAAGTTTTTCCCAGTACTTCTGATAAATTTCAATGGCCTGCCCCACATCATTCTGGAACTCCCCTTGCTGGATAACCTTGGTGTCGGGAAAGATGGTCCGGTTCCCTTTGATGTTTGCATCCAGCAGGGCAATGGCACGCTTCACCGGGGTCGGATATCCGTATTCTTCAACACAGGTCTTGGCCACTTCCGGTTTCATCATGAAGTTGATAAATGCATGGGCGCCTTTGGGGTTTCTTGCCCCTTTGGGGATGACAAAGCTGTCCACCCAGAAGCTTGCGCCTTCCTTGGGATATATATACTGGATTGCCGGATTTTCCTGCTGGGCCATCCAGGCTTCACCATTCCACATCATGCCGATGCTCACCTCGCCGGCCAGAAATGGCAGTCTCGGGGAGTCGGAATTAAAGAGCAGCACGTTGGGCATTAAATCTTTGAGCAGCAGGTATGCCTGTTCAATTTCCTTGGGATTTGTGGTGTTGCCGGAAAATCCCTTAAGGCGCAGCGCCATGTGAAATACTTCCCTTAGATCGTCCTGAAGCAGCAGCCGGCCTTTAAATTCATGTTTCCACAGATCTTTCCATGATGTGATTTGTTCTTTGGGGATTTCGTCGGTGTTCACGGCAATGCCGGTCGACCCCCACATATAAGGGATGGAGTAGTTGTTGTCTGGATCGTAATCCTTGTTTAAAAGTTCGGGATCAAGGTGCTTCATGTTGGGTAAAAGTGTCTGGTCCAGTTTCATGAGCATGCCTTCCCTGCCCATTTTTGAAACAAAATAGGTTGAAGGAACGGCCACGTCGTATCCGTTTTTTTTGATCAGTTTGAGTTTGGCATACATGGCCTCATTGCTTTCATAGGTGGCGTAAACCACTTCAATGCCGGTCTCTTTGGTGAATTGTGCAATAACTGATTCGGGCAGATATTCCGTCCAGTTGTACACATAGATCTTTTCTGCGGCCTGAGCCTGGATTACGGCAAGCAAAACGACAGTAATAATAGCAAGCGGTTTTAATAGGGTTTTCATGCGATTTTTTTCTCCTTTAACATTAATTGACTGACAATAACCAATGCAAGGGAGAGCAGGACCAGAAGAGCGGCAAGCGCATTTACTTCAGGTTTGACTCCCACTTTAACCATCGAAAAGATTCTCAACGGCAGTACATCGTAACTTGGACCTGTAACAAATGAACTGATGATGACATCATCTAAGGACAGGGTAAAGGCCAAAAGCCAGCTTGAGATCAGTGCCGGCCGCATCATGGGCAGAATGACCCGGGTAAGAATGTTTTTTTCCGATGCCCCAAGATCCCGGGCGGCATCAATAATATTGGAGTCAAAATCCTGAAGTCTCCCCGTGATGGTCATGATGGCAAAGGGCAGGCAAAAGGTGATGTGGGAAAACAGCAGGGACCAGAAACCCAACCCTACGCCCAAGGTGACGAAGAGGACAAGAAAGGCAATGGCCAGAATAATGTCCGGTGCCATCATCAGGGTCATGCTGGTACCCTGGATCACTTTTCGACCGAAAAATCGGTAACGGTTCAGTCCGATGGCGGCCAAAGCGCCAATCATTGTGGCCAGGGTGGCTGCGCATACGGCAATGACTATGGAATGGCGGGCCGCCTCCATCAGGGAGTGGTTTTCAATCATGGCAGCAAACCATTTAAAAGTAAATCCGTCCCATTTCATACCGTATTTATTTAGATTAAATGCGTTGACAATTAATACGCTGATGGGCAGGTAAAGATAGAAAAAAATGCCTGCAAAGTAAAAGAGCCTTAATAAGCGCATTGTTTATTCCCTTCCCCGGCTGAAACGGCGTAGCAGCAGGCCGTATCCGATCAGCATCACTGCCATGAAAATAATAAGTATAATGCTGGTTGCCGAGCCCAAAGGCCAGTTCCTGGCATTGAGAAACTGCTGCTGGATCAGGTTGCCCACAAGCAACTGGCGTGCGCCACCTAGAAGGGAGGCCACATAGTAAAGCCCCATGGTGGGGACAAATACCATGACACAGCCTGCCATGATACCGGGCAGGGTAAGGGGAAAAATAATTTTGATAAATGAACTTACCGCGTCGGCACCAAGATCCCGGGCCGCTTCAACCAGTTGAAAATTCAGTTTTTCAATGCTTGCATACAGCGGCAGCACCATGAAGGGCAGCATCAGATAAAAAAGCCCTGCCAACACCGCATAATCTGTGTACATGATTTTCAAAGGGGTTTGGATAAATCCCAGGCTCAATAGGGCCTTGTTAAGTATGCCTTGGGCGCCCAGCACCATGCGCATGGCATAGGTCCTGACAAGCGAATTGGTCCAGAAAGGGATCATTAAAAGTATAAGCGCTGATGTGCGCCATTTGATTGGCATCCTGGCCGTGTACCAGGCAAAGGGATATCCTAAACCCAGGCACAGCAGGGTTGTTGTCAGGGCAAGTTTTACTGACCGGGCGAATATAATAATATAGCCGGGCTCAATAAATAATTGTGAGTATGCTTTTAATGTGAAAGAGAATTTGACCAGATCTGCCGGATCCATGGTCAAAAAACTTGTAAAGACAAGCAGCAGCAACGGTATGACACCGAAAAGAATAAACCATCCTGAGATCAGCAGGATAATGCAGGCGCGGGTTTTGTCAGGAATTCTCATCAGGCAGAACAACCTCCCAACCTTTAACCCAGGTAATATATACCCGTTGGCCGACATTGTAGTCAAAATCAGGGTCATCCTCATCAAAAAACTCACAGGTTGTCAACAAAAGCCCGTCATCAAGACGGACCAGTGTATCAAGGGTCGATCCCCGGTAGCTGCGTTCAACGATGCTGCCGGCAAAGGTTTTTATATCCTTGGGAGGCTGTTCATACAGTCTTAGATCCTCGGGCCTGAGCAGCAGCACCACCTTGTCGCCCGGCTGGAATTGCCGCTCAGTTTGCGCCTTGATATGTCGGCCAAAGATATCCACTACCACCTGATCGGTGCCAAGGATTTTACTGATTTCTCCAGGAAAAAAGTTGATATCTCCAATGAATCTGGCAACATAAAGATTTTCCGGTTCCTCGTAAACTTCCCGGGGGGTGCCGAGCTGGGCAATTTTGCCCTCCTGCATCACTATGATTCGGTCGGACATGGATAAAGCTTCTTCCTGGTCATGGGTCACAAAGATAAAAGAGATACCAATTTCCCGCTGCAGTTTTTTCAATTCCATCTGCATCTCCCGGCGCAGCCGTGCGTCCAGGGCGGAAAGCGGTTCGTCCAGCAAAAGAATCCTGGGGCGGTTGACGATGGCCCGGGCCATGGCCACCCGCTGCTGCTGGCCTCCGGAAAGCTGATGGGGATACCGTTGGGCAAATTCTTTCATTTTTACCTGCTCAAGGGCCTGCATCACGCGTGTCTGAAGTTCCCGGCCTTTGATTTTTTTAATTTTCAAACCAAAGGCAACATTATTGAACACAGTGAGATGGGGAAACAGGGCATAGCTTTGAAAAACGGTGTTGACCTTGCGGTGTTGACCTTGCGTTTTTCAGCCGGCAGGGAAAGTAAGTCTTTCCCGTCAAGAAGGATGGTTCCGGTGTCCGGCGTTTCAAATCCTGCAATGATACGCAAAAGCGTTGTTTTGCCGCATCCCGAAGGGCCGAGAAGCGTAATGAACTCACTAGTTTTAACGTCGAGATCAAAATCTTGAAGCACAGGCTGACCGGAAAAAGACTTTCCCAGTCCACAAATAGAAAGAATCGATTCCACCAGCATCTCCTTTGCCTGTGTTGGTTTAAAACATGTATAGATTACAGCGGCATAGCTGGTTTCTACCTTCAAAAATAATCTTCAAATATACTATATTTCATTTTTTTGTCAATTTTTAAGACGTGAGGACCAGGGCCAATTTGTTCTAAACGTCAATTAACTGATTTCAGGCTATTCTAAGCTCCGATTGGTTTACCGTGAAGCGCATGAAGGACATGAAGAAGCTTATCCTTCATGCTCTTCAGGTCCTTCATGGTTAATAAAAAAACGGATTTATAATGAAATCTCTCTTGTCGGGCCGGTCCGCAATCGTTACGGTTTTAAATTATCGGATAAAATTGGTCATGATTTTGCGTGCCGGGGCAGGGGCGGGAATCTGTTCTTTTCCATGGGAGATGAGTTTCATGATCCATGCCATATTTTGGCCCAACACCTCCATGATCTGCTTTCCCTCTGCATCTTCTTCCATCTGTCCCGGCGTCAGGCCGTGGGCCACATTCCAATAGTTTGAAGAAGGCATGACCATTTCGGAATAGTTGATATAATGATTAAGGGTTTCCAGGGTGGAGATCCCCCCAGAGCGCCTGACCGCGGCAACCGTAGCACCGACTTTTTGTCTGAACAGCCCGCCGTTGACCGAGGCCACAAAAAAGGCCCTGTCAAGAAAGGATTTCATTGTCCCGGCAACACCGCTGAAATGAACCGGCGAGCCAAGTAAAACGCCGTCGGCCTCTTTGATTTTCTGGATCCATTCATTTACGGGATCATCTTTAATCGCACAGGCTTCATCCTGATTTTTGACACAGCCGTGACATGCAACGCATCCTTGGATTTTCTCTTTTCCCACCAGGATCATTTCCGTTTCAATGCCGGCCTTTTCAAGTTGATCAAAGACGGTGTTCATGGAACAGGCCGTATTCCCTTTTTTTCTTGAACTTCCATTAAATCCGATAACTTTCAAGTCTATACTCCTTTATTATTGATGATTTAAATATGAATGGCCCTTCCAGGGGTGGAAGGGCCATTATGATAGATGGGGGGTGTTATCCAAACCCGCATGGATGTATTCTCATAAGGTATTGGAGACACTTACCTCTTGTTACGGGCAATCGCCATTGTATGTGACTCCAGCCTTGCCGTCGTCATTTGCAACATCAACGAATTCCGTCAAAATGGCTGTGTTAAAAACACATTCAGCTGAAGTTATATCCAACATAGGACCTGCCATGCCTGGTAAATTTATGTAACTCCAGGAGTTTACCGAGATAACGGGACCGCTTCCAGTATCAGTATCCATAGGTTGTACCCATGGACCGCCGGAAGAACCACCGGAAAGCTCACTGCTTGGCAACCACCAGTTTACTTCCCCTTCTTTGGTCATGTCTTCTGCGCAGTACATCAAATTGGGGTCCCAATCAAAGGAGTATCCAAGTGCATACGTAAAATCGTCAGTGTCTGCACCAGAGGTTCCGTCATCATAATATGGCGTAGAGAAGCTCACCTGAAGGGTGGCAGCTGCGACATCTAAAATATCACTTGTATTCGGCGTAAGTCCGGGCGTATGGGCCGTTGTGTCTGTGTCATTCACAACATAGAAGGCATAATCCCATTCTATATTGTCAGGGAAGGTGGTTGATGTCCAGTTTTCGTCGACCACGCCAAAGGAAGGCGCCCAGGAGCCAAGGGGATCATTGGAGCCATCACGGTCGGTCCCTTCATCACTATCAGTTCCAGCCTGGTCCGGGATAAACAACACATTACGGGCAAACGCCTTATTTGCGTCGTCATATACACAATGTGCGGCGGTAAGAATCACTGACCGGCCTGATGTGTCATCCGAAACTACAGTACCGGAGCATACATAACCCTGCCACGGTTTACGGGGGTTTTTAGCCGTGGGCATTTCGAAATAGATGCGCCCGGCCGCAGTTTGCACAGCACCTCCATTATCCCTATCCCATATTGCGTTGGGAGTAGTGTCGGAATCGTCCCCAGGTGGTGGCTCCGGACCTGTACCCACAGTAAAGTTAACCGTATCAGAAGTTCCTGTGTTTTTAACACTGTCTTCGGCTTCAACCGCCCATGCCCAATCCCCGGTATAAAATCCCTGAAGGCTGATGCGCCAAATATCATTTCCTGTGTTCAAGGGACTAAACGATTGACTGCTGATTCCATCAGGGTAATAGATGACAAAAGTAACAGACTTGATTCTATTTTGATCAGTAACCATGGCAGAAAAAGTATACGAGTCGCCGATAGATACACCTTCTGCTGGATTCATCTCACTAATTTCCGGAGGGTTCGACTCATTGATTGGTTTCCCTAATGGTTGCGGCGTTTTCGCTTCAATCTGGTGACCGTATGGCGCGAACGATCCATCCGATTTTCGCAGGTAACCTAAACCACGCTGGTCGATTACCAGATCACGGGGAACTGCATTTACTCTGCGCTCCTTGGTCCAGTATTTTGCAATCCCAGACTTTCCGGCATTCATAGACTTGATCTCACCGGCGTGAGCAAGTGATCCGGCAACACCTACGCCCATAATTGCCATGAACAATATGACAACTACAGTATAAAGATTGGGAATAGTTTTTGATGATTTCATGATTTGACCTCCGATGTTTAACTGGAAACAACTTAAACGATAAAAGCTTTTCCATTATTTTGTTTCAGTTAAAAGATCTTATATTAATTAATAATACTTATATGATAGATAATCAATTTTTTATATCGGCAATTCCCAATTTAACTTGAAATCTGAAAGAAAAATAACTGGATAAGTATAAGGTAAGTAGGTTGGGATAAAATTCTAACCCATCGAAAAAATGTGACTTTACTGCCCTTGCAAAACTTTTCGATTGTCCAAATTGCCGATCTGGACAATCTTAAAACCAGATGCTGTTGATGAATTCCTATTCAAAACAGAGAGCCCCAGACACCGGTTGATGCTTGAACTGATGGCAAGAGGCGGAACGAGGATCGGTGAAGTTTTGAAATTGAATCCTCAGGATGTTCAGGATCGAAAGCTTCATTTGCCTAATCCCAGTTATATCAGGGGACATGCCGCCACTTATGCCCACCGATTATAGAAAATATTTTACATATATTCAGATAGATAATTAAATCTCATAATCGACTACAGTACGGTTGTGACGAATTTTGCCGACAAACTCCGAAACAGCAACATGTTCAGGATGATTTATATAATGATTGAGTGCGTTACGATCTGACAGCTCTGAATAAAGGGCAACATCTGCTGATGCCTCTGTTCTTCCGAAATCTATTCCGATTTCAAGTTTAATCAGCCCGGGAATGCGCCCGTTAAGGGCTTCCAATCTTTTCTTTATCTCTTTTGCATTCTGGTGGGCGGATCTGCCTTCAGCTGATTCCTTAAGGGTCCAAAAAACGATATGTTTTACCATTGTAACCTTCTTAAGCGTTAAGGGTGAACAAGTTGATCTGTGGTTTTCGTTTATCTTCGGGATTCACTTATCTAACGGAATAACATCCGAAAAGTAAGAATAACCGGATCTGCATACAGGCTAAAAAAATCAATGATGAAATCATTAACATCTTCTTGAAAGGCTTGCAATTTTTTTCTTCGATTTGCCTCATAGTGACTAAGCACTTACCGGTATGATTTTTCATAAAGGTCTCCCAGAGGAAAACGTTTAATCATAGAAGTCGTGTTGGTCGTCCTTTTCATACCGTAAAAAAATACCTCAACGCGCCTGAAAAATGTCTTTAATACCTGCAACCGTACCGGAAGAAAAAACTTGATAGTCGAGTCTAATCAAGATATGCAACAGATGATACCAATCATAAAAGGAAATAAAAATGGAAAACACACCCAATTGTGCTCAATGCTCAATCAATATGTCGGAACGGCTATGCAAAACCCCGGACGGCAAGTCCCCTGACGGATGCCCGACCAAAAACAAAACCGAGCTGATCAAACAGGCAGCAGAGGAGTATAAGAATCCGGATATTTATTACTTTGCCAAGCAGGCATCCATCCAGGAAAGCGACGGATACGGCAATAAGGAACTGGGATATGCGCACCTCAAGCCGGTCAAACCGCGCATCCTTGAAGTGATGGAGTTTGCGCAGAAAATGGGATATAAAAAACTCGGCCTGGTTTTCTGCATCGGTCTGAGGAAAGAAGCCAAAACCGTTGCCAAACTCTATTCTTCAAAAGGATTTACAGTGACCTCGGTGGTCTGCAAGGTCGGATGCGCGTTCAAAGAGACCATCGGGCTTGAAAATGACCAGAAACTGGATCCGGGAACGGATGAAGCCATGTGCAACCCCATCCTACAGGCCATGGTGCTGAATGACGAACAAACCGAGTTCAATATTTTGCTCGGCCTGTGCGTGGGGCATGATTCACTGTTTTTCAAATATGCCCATGCGCCTTGCACGGTCCTGGCCGTCAAAGACCGGTTGCTGGGCCATAACCCCCTGGCTGCCGTGTACAATATCGACAGCTATTATCGATCATTGAAATAGGCGTCACTCAAAAGATTACACGCCTGCCATATCACAGGGAACCATGATTCCACAATTTATGGCGGTGCTCAGGGTTCCTTTGGCCTTAACCCTACAACGTCACCTACAGATTTGACGCCAATACCTTCTAAGTGTTTGGCGGACCTATATACAATATATGGGTGCCGGTCTCACAAGTTGTGTTGTAGGGTAATAATTTTGAAATTTGAACAGGCGTCCATCCCACAATGCTCCTTTGAAAAAGGTCTGAGCGACAGTTAATATCATTACGTTGACTCTCTGGGAGAAAATATCCCAATAACGTACTTTCTTATCCAAGGCCGACTATTTAAATAACCGATTCTATCTCATTTATTGGTTCACCACAAAATGGGCATAGTTCCATTTGATTATCTTCTATAGTTCCCTCAAAAAAGAACCAGTCTCCGCCACATTCTGATTCGTAATGATTTTCATTGGCATCAACAATTTTCCAATCGCATTTTTCCATATTTCCATCCTGTATGTTATAGAAGTTTAAATTCAACTTTACAGAAAAAGGAGACAACTAAAAGCGAAGGAGAACTCCCTACTCATTTAGGTACTATCTATTTGATTATACTTAATTGAAAGTCTTTGATGGGATCAGGGTTATGGATATATCGATCCCATATTTCGGTTAAAGCGAAGTTCTATTCTAATACATATTGCAGCGTAATACAAATTTATTGGAAAATGTTTAACCAAAACAAAAGTGTTCAACGGTAGATATTCTCTTTTTAAGGTTAGGTTAACAGACAACCTTGAGTTTGAAAATTAGGGTTTTTTGTCTGCATAACCATTGCCGATGGCCGAGAATGGAAGGTCCATTTCAAGCTCGGGGACCTGCAGGCCGACCCAGGCGGTAAATGTGTTACTGTTTGGTCCTGGGAAAGCTTTATAGCTGTTTTTCCATGGATAGGCTTTTGCGGCCTTGTCAACCTTATCTATCAACGCGTCAACACCTTTTCCTTTTTTTAATTGGATCAATGCGGGTCTGCTGCCGTACCAGTACCTGTCCGGAATATCTTTATAAATACCCAATACCGATTTGCCATGGTGCCCCCGCCATCCCACAACATCATAAACCGTATAGGCGCTTTCATCGGTTTTTTTGGCAGCTATCCAAGTGTGTATGGCAAACCATCCACGCCAACCCCATGCATTGGCTCCCAAAACGGAGAGCACTGCTTCATGGTAGGTCTTAGGATCCGGCAGGATTCCGGCTGGTTCACGACTTGCAGTTCGCCAGTCTTTATCTGAATTCAATACAGCAATTGCGAAAAGGATCAATACGGCCGCCGGAAAAATGCCGATTTTTTTAGGTAACATTCCCTTACTCCACTGTTGTTCTTAGGCATTGCGCAAAAATAAACCACACATCTTGCTTGCCTTTTTATCCGTATTTTTCGTTGGGGCAACACTTACATAGCTGGTTATGCGCGCATTGCCCCGCCTTAAATACGAATAAAAATTCGGCGCAATCTGCATAATTTATTTCTGCGCAATGCCTTATCAAAATTTTAAAAACCGTTACACAGCTCATCCAAATTGCCTAACTTCTTATCTTTAAAGCATTAAGGATCAAAATAACCCTGTCAAGGCTGATCATAAGTCAAGAATTTTGCAGGCATGGGTTACACACGATATACTTTTTTGATATGGATAGAGTTGATTAAGGGTGCTCAAAACACAGGCCTGGTCATTCCTTAATGAACAATTACTCTTTTTTCAATCCAATTCGGTGTGAAAGATTCCGATCTGGAAAGATTAAAAGGGAAATGATATTATAAGAGAATCAGTCTGGATTTCGGGGCGTCAAGTTGGCCGGCTGTCTTTGATAAAACTGAATTGGAGGAATTGACTTGGACCTGGATAAAATAGAAACGATACGGGGCAATTCAAAATTTAAATCGTATCATTGTCCTTATTGCCAAAAAATTATGTTGAAGGGGGATGTGAGGCGGTTAAAAATGACATGCCCACACTGTCAGAAGATGATTGATGCTGATGAGGATGAGCTCTTAGGCGTAAATAGGCCTGCGGAAAAAGAGGAAAGTACTCAATGAGAGTATTGTTTTGGTATTGTGATAAATTTGCCTGGACCCCTACGCTCAAAACCCTTGAACAAGTGCCGATATCAGAGCCGGATGGCAAAGATAACGTTGTTGTGGCGTTTGTCCATATCGAACCCAAAGATGTCGAGCAAGGCAGTTCATCAGAAACCAAACTTGTTAAAAATACCAAATGGCTGGCCAGGAAATGGGATGTTACCAAGATCTTGCTCCATTCATTTACCCACCTTGGGGAGGAAAAAGCAGATCCGGATCAAGCCAAACTGCTTTTAGATCGTGTGCATGAAAGACTGCTAAAGGCAGAATATGATGCATCCCTGACGGCCTATGGGTATTATAATGACTTGGTCATTAAGGCCCCGGGCCATCCTCTGGCCCGGATATATAAAGAGTTTTAAAATCATGAACAGGCCTTTGGTTGGCGTCGCAGCGATCGTTACCCAACATAAGAAAGTCTTATTGGGAAAAAGGAAGGGGGCACATGGGTCCGGGTGCTGGGCCTTTCCCGGCGGGCATTTGGAATTTAACGAATCCATTGAAGGTTGCGCTGCCCGGGAAGTTCATGAAGAAACCGGACTTTTGATAAAAAATTGCCGTTACGTCACCTGTACCAATGATATATTTAAGGACAATGACAAGCACTATGTGACATTGTTTGTCGTCTGCGAATATGAATCCGGAGAACCGGAAATTAAAGAGCCTGATAAATGTGAGGAATGGAAATGGTTTTCCTGGAATCAATTTCCCTCCCCTTTGTTTTTGTCGCTGAGAAATTTGCTTGATCAAGATTTTAATCCCTTTACTATGAAAAAATAGATCGTGATTGAACGAGACGTCACCCAGCTGGGGCATTTCATTGGGTAAACTTTTCGTCCAATCACGATCTTTTGTTCAGGCAGATATGTAGAAAAACATGCGATTTAAAATATCTCTTAGGTTTCATGAACTTTAAGCAGGATCATCAGGAATAATCAAGAACCTTTCGAATGGTTTTTGCCATTTCTTGTATTGTTACAGGTTTCATAACTACTGCGGCGATGTCAACACTGTCTGCAGCATTGGTATTTAGCCGATTGGTGTGTCCTGTACAAATAATAACCGGAATGTTCGGGTGGATTTTTTTATTTCGGCACAGAGTTCAAGGCCGTTTAAGTGGGGCATGGTCATATCCGTGATGAGTAAATCGAATTGGGACGGTGACTCTTTGAATGTGGCCAGGGCTTTTTGGGGATCTTGGGCAGCTTTGACAGTGTAACCCAAGTTCATCAGCATGGTCCCCATCATGTCGGTCAGCCCTTTTTCATCATCCACCAGAAGAATGCGTTCTGTACCTTTGGGGATGGGACTGGTCTCCGCAGGCAGTTCATCTGCCGGGGGCATGGAACTTGCCGGCAACAAAACAGTAAACACCGAGCCGTACCCCATCTTACTTTTAACGGATATGGCCCCGCCATGGTTGTGAACTATACCATGGACAATGGCCAGTCCCATGCCCGATCCCTGGCCGATCTCCTTGGTAGTGAAGTAGGGATCAAAAATCCTGTCCTGGATGGCCGGCTCAATGCCTGTGCCTGTGTCTTCAATGGTAATTCGGATGGCCTCTGTTGCCCCGCATGATTTTAATTCCGGCGTTTTTAAATCATCGGTGTTTGCCGTTTCCAGGCAAATGGTCAGGGTGCCGCCCCCGGGCTCCATGGCTTGGGCTGCATTATTGCACAGATTGATAATGGCCTGCTGGATTTGTGTGGGATTGGCATTGATTGTTTGTATCGGCTCATTGGTTTTGCACACAATTTCAATGGACGAAGGAATAGATGCCCTTAAAAAGCGGACCGTATCGGTCATCAGTTTGGCCGGATTTAACGGTAGTTTTCCCTGTTCTGACTGTCGACTGAAACTGAGCAGTTGCAGAACAACGTCCTTGGCCCTTAGGCAGGCGGCCTGAATTTCATCGATGCGTGGCCTGGCTGGATTATCTTCGGGCAGGTCCAGCATTGCCAGTTGTGCATTTCCCAGAATGATTCCCAAAATATTGTTGAAATCATGGGATATGCCGCCTGCCAGGGTACCTATGGATTCCATTTTTTGGGCCTGGATTAGTTGGCGTTGTAAGGCTTCTTTGTCTTTTTCAGCTTTTTTATGTTCTGTAATGTCGGTTGCAGAACCAACAATGGCCACGGTCCTGCCATTTTCCACTACTGGGTTCTCACGAATTTCTACTACTATTTTGTGTCCTTTATTTCCTTTCAATTCAAGTTCATACGGGGGTTGGCGTTTTCCTGTTTTGATCGCCTTTTCAGTGTATTCAAACCCCTTGAGATTGATGGGGTTTTCCGTGACAAATTCGGTCCATCTCGTCATGGCCTCTTGGGGTTCGCAGTGCAGAATATGTCTGCATTGGGGGCTGACATAGGTGATTTTATGGTCTGGTGTGTGGGAGTAATACATGCTGGTACTGTTTTCCAGGATGTTTCGAAGTTTTTCTTCATTTTCCCGCAGGGCCTGTTCCGTGATGGTCTTTTCCCGGGATTCTTTCGCAAGCTTTCGGTTACGGCACAGTACAATACAGATAATGCCGACAGAGAACAAAAGGACCAAAAAAATATAGAAAAACGTATCTTGAGGGCTGGCACCATCGTCGTATGTGATGGATAGCCATTTATTTTGAATATCGCTTTTTTGTTGGGGCGGCGTGGCGGCAAGTGTTTTATGCTCTGTTATGAGCTGTTCCTGGTGTCCCTTGGAGACAGCGATATACTGCTGATAATTGTCATCGGGTGTGGGTATTGCGATTTTAGGATTTGTTAATTTGTCCTTTATATAATAATGAAATGGCGGCAAGGATATAGAGTCCGCAATGGTAATTGTGGGATGTCCGTCAAGCCAGGTTTTTTCAGCCTGGGTCAGCTGAATGCAGTCGGCAGCATGTGAGGCATAGGGATCTGCAGGAATAATGAACGACAGTGCCATGATGAGTGCCGGCATCATAATGCGCCTTGTTAAATAGTGCCGAAAGTAGCTTTTTAACAAAATATCCATATATATGCTGTCTGTCTTTTCTCCAAAAGCGATCGTCAATTGTTTCTAACTGGCATTTATATGAAAGTCTGGGTAAGTTATCCAGATCTTTCGACCTTTGCTGTGGCCTAAGCCTGGCTGTTGATATGTCAGGTCAGCCCATGGCTGTTAGTATGTATCTGAACTCAAGAGAGGCGTCAAATAACTTATGATCGCTAAATTGAAAAAATGTTTTTTGATTGATTGGGTGTGATACAGACAATCATCAAGTTTTGGCGGAACCCGCTTGACAGCAGCACCTCATCTTTGACCTGCCGCTACCGTTTCAAAAACCTATAATCCGGGATATTCAGACACAGGTTTTTTGTTCAAGACGATTTCCTAAAAGGTTAAAGGCCAGAACTGCCGCCATGATGCAGAGGCCCGGAAAAATGCAGAGATGGGGGGCGGTGAACAGGTAATCTTTTCCTTCCAGGAGCAGGGTGCCCCACTCCGGGGCCGGAGGCTGGACGCCAAATCCTAAAAATCCTAAAGACGAGACACTTAAAATACCTTTGGCCATGCCGATTGTTGCCAGGACCGTCATGGACGGTCGCACTGTAGGCAGAATATGCCGAAACATGATCGTCACTGCTGAAATTCCGGAAAGACGCGCTGATTTTACGTAAAGGGCTTGCCTGGCGCTTAAGGCGATATTTCTAGACAGACGCGCGTATTTAGTCCAGGAGATGCAGCTGATGGCAAAGATCAGGTTCAGGTTACCCGGTCCCATGATGCCGGCCAGGGCAATGGCTGCCACCATTTCAGGAAAGGCCAGAAACATGTCTGTGATGCGCATGAACAATTCGTCGGCAATGCCTTTGAAATAGCCTGCCGCAAGTCCGATGGCAGTACCTAAGCAGGCGGAGATGGCCACTGCGGCAAACCCGATACCGATGGATGCCCTGGCCCCGCATATAATCCTGGAAAACAGGCACCGTCCCAAAATATCGCAGCCCATGGGGAAATGGATTGAGGGTGGGCTCAAGCGCATAGCCGGGTGGGGCGTTAACGGATTATTGGGGGCAAGCAACGGTCCGGCTAGGGTAATGACCGCTAAAATCACCAATACCCCGGTAGCCATGCTGGTGACGGGATTGCGTATACAGGAAATCATCAGACGGGCAGGGAATCGTTTTTTTTCTAAAAATTTCATTTCAGACCCATCCTTGGATCCAAAAGACTGCAGATCAGATCCACACCGAAATTGATCAGGACAAACATCGCCCCGGTGAATAATACCACCCCCTGGATCAACGGGTAGTCCCGGTTGCTGATGGCATCCACCATCAAACTGCCGAGTCCCGGCCATGAAAAGACCACTTCCGTAATTACCGCGCCCTCAAGGATCAGGCCCAATTCCAGGCCCGCAATGGTGATCAGGGGAATGAGGGTGTTTTTGATCACATGTTTTGATAATACCCTGAACGAGTCCGTTCCCCTGGCACGCAAGGCCAGTACATGGTCGGATGCCAGGCTCTGGATTACAGACAATCGTAAAAGCCGTGCAATATACGCGGTAATGGATGTACCCAGGGTCAATGCCGGCATAATCAGGTGCTGCCAGGTGCCGGTGCCGAAACTGGGCAACCAGTGAACATGAACACTGAAAAAAGTGATCAACAGGAGGCCAAACCAGAAATTGGGGATGGAAAGGCCCAATATGGATAACGATACCGACGCCGAATCCAGCCATGATCCCTGTCTTACGCCTGCAATGGTTCCCAGGGGCAGAGACACGGCCAGAGCAATGAGAATGGCCACAGTCGCCAGTTCGAAGGTTTTGGCAAACCGCGTACTGATCAGTTTGCCCACCTTTGCTTCCTCCACCAGAGAGTAGCCGAAATCAAGCTTCACCACATGGGACAGCCATCTGCCGTATTGGACTAAAAACGGCTGGTCAAGTCCCTCTTTTTGTCTGATCCACTCCACAGTGGCGTGGTCCAACTGTGACTCCCCGCCGTACCGGGCCACGGCGATCTCCCTTGCCGCATCTCCCGGTGCCAGAAGAATCATGGCATAGGTTAGAAATGTAGCTCCGAACAGCATCAGAATCATACCTGCGGTTTTTTTTACGATGAAGCCGGGCATACCGTTTTTTCCTTATTATATTCAGATGCAGGATTGTACATATGGCAAAAGACCGTGTGGCCGGGTGAAATTTCTGTCTGGGATGGTGCTTGGGCTTGACATATCCGGGCCGATTCCGGGCACCGGGGATGGAAGATACAGCCCTGGGGAAGATGCATGGCTGATGGCGCATCGCCTTGGAGCACGAGACGTTCCCCTTTCCATATACCGGGTGTGAAAGAGGCGGATAAAAGCGCCCGGGTATATGGATGAGCCGGTTCAGAGAGCATTTTTTGCCTGGGGGCGATCTCCAGCATCCGACCGAGATAAATTACGCCTACCCGGGTGGCCATTGCCTTGACCAGGCCCATGTCGTGGGTAATGATAAAACAGGTGACCGGATATTTTTCTTTGATTTGACACAATAGCTGGATGATCCGGTTTTTGATCAGCGCGTCCAGGGCGGTGAGCGGTTCGTCCAGGATGAGCAGATCCGGTTGGGTGGACAGGGCGCGTGCAATGCAGACCCGTTGATTCTGTCCCCCCGAGGCCTGAAACGGTTTTCGATCTAAAAGGTCTTGGGCCAGGCCGGTATCGCGGATGAGCGGGGCAAGGACAGTGGCACGTTCTTTTTTGCAAATCCCCATGGCGGCCAGGGGTTCTTCCACGGATTGGCCCAGGGTTCTGAACGGACTTAAGGCCTGGACCGGGTCCTGGAACACCATCTGGGTCTGTTTTATCAGGGTCTTGTGGGTGTTGTCATTCGGTTTAACAATTTTTTTACCCTTGAATTTAATATAACCTTCCTGAAAGGGCAGAAGCCCTGCCAGAGCCAGGGCCAGTGTACTTTTACCGGAACCGCTTTCTCCGATCAGGCAGAATGAATCCCCCTTTTCCAGGGTAATGCCGATCTGCCTGACACCCCAGAACCGGGAACTGCGGCCGAATCGACCGGATCGGTTTCTAAAGGCCACTCCGAAATTTTCAATTCGGATCAACGGTTCGGGCACGATGCCTCCTGACTTATGCCGGATATGAACGCCTTGGTATAGGCATGCTTGGGATGATTGAGCAAAGCGTTAACATCATTAGTTTCAAGGATGGAGCCATGGCGCATGACCGAAATGGTGTCACAGATATGGGCGGCCATGGCAAGATCATGGGTAATCAATATAAAGGATGTGTTACGGGTTTGTCTGAGACGGGAAATCAATTCAAGAATCTGCAGGGCAATGGTGGGGTCCAACGCTGACGTTACTTCATCTAAAATCATGATTTTGGGGTGGCCCAAAAGCGCCATAACCAATTGCGCCCGCTGGAGCATGCCCCGGCTCCATTCATGGGGGTATTGGCGGCACCGCTGTTCGGGTGACGTAATGCCCACCTCCTTGAGCAGTTGATATACGCGATCCATAGATTGATCGCTTTTGGGCAGAATGGACAGGGCATCTTTGAACTGGCTTGCCATGGTAAACACCGGGTCCATGGTCGATGCCGGATGTTGAAGCACCAGACTGATTTTTTTGCCGCGAAACGGGGCAAATGCACGGGCCGACAGGTCTGATACCCGGGTATTGCCCAGAAAAGTCGTGCCGGATACAATGCGGGCAGGAGTTTCAAGCCGGACAAGGGTGCGGGCAAAAATGCTTTTGCCGCATCCGGATTCCCCCACAAGGCCGTGGATTTCTCCCCGGCCAAGGGTGAAATTTACATCCTTTAACAGTTCGCGGTCAACCGATTGTGTCCTGACAGAGACCGTAAGATGCTTGACGCTGAGAATATTCCGGCCGGCAGGGCAGGGCATTGGACTATTCTTTGCCAATGCTTTGGGTCAACAGGTATTTTTCCGCCGGATGAATCCGATAGCCCGTAACCCGATTGGACATGGCTGTTACCATGGACTTATGGAACAGCACGATCACGGGATTTTCGTCATGGATGATCTGCTGGGCCTGGTTGTACAGACGGGCTCGTTCTTTTGGGTCAAAGCAGGTTTTGGCCGCCTGGAGTAATTGGTCCAGTTTTGGATTGGCATATCCCATGAGGTTGGATCTGGCACGGGTCATGAATACATCCGACAAAAAGGCGTCCGGGTCGCCCTGGGGGGCGGTGTTCCACATCTGAAGGTTCAGATGAACCCGTCCCTGCTGCATGGCTTGATTGATGGGAGAGCCTTTTTTCGTCACCCGGATTCCGGTGTCGATCCCCACCTTTAACAATTGGGATTTAATCAGTTCCAGGGTGGGTTTTAAGGCGGCCCGGGTTTCATAGGTCCACATCTCCAGGTGCAACGGCTTGCCGTCTTTTTCCCGGATGCCGTCGCCGTCAAGATCTTTTGCACCGGCTGCATCCAGCAAATTCGCTGCTTTTTCAGGAGAATAAGTATAAATGGACAGGTCATTATTGCACCAGGGCATGACTTTGGGGAAAACCGAGGCCCCGATCTCTGCGCCAATGCCGCCAAGCACGGATGCCAGAATCTGGTTCCGGTCAATGGCGTAATTCAATGCGTTGCGCAGAATGGGATCTGCCAGGGGGCCGTCCTTGACCCTGACAAAGAAAAAGCAGAGCCTGGCGGTTGGCTGGTGTATGATTTCAGCCTTGGCATCACTGCCTTGTTTCATCAGGCGCAAAGCATCCAGTTCCGGAAAATTGGTAGCGATGTCGATTTTTCCCGACTCAAAAGCCAGCATCCGGGAAACCGGGCTCTTGATCACATAAAGTTCGGCCTGGGCAAGCTTTGGCGTTCCGTTCCAATAGGATGGAAAGGCGGTTACAACAGTCTTTTCGTTGGGCACCACCGCTTTAAGCTGAAACGGTCCTGTCCCGGCAAGTGTATTGCCTGACAGGTCAATGATTCCAGTTTCAGGTGAGGTCAGATTGTAAATAAAGCCGGCATTGGGGTGAAAGGTCTCGATGGTCAGGGTCTGGTCATCTTTTACGATAATGGCTTTTATGTCCAAAAGCCCCTGGATGCGTTTGTTGAATCTATCGCTTTTTTCATCGATCAAACTTTCAAGACAGGTTTGTACCGCCTGGGCCGACATGGGCCGACCATTGTGAAACACAACATTGTCCCGCAACCGGATTTCCCAGGATACAGGAGAAACATTGTTAAATCTCCGGGCCAGCCATGGAATCAGCTTCATGTCAAAGTCCAGGGCAAACAGGGTCTCTGTAATGCCGGCTTCGCCGGCGTACCACCCGTTAGATCCCTTGGCCGGATCAAGGCTTGTGCCCGAGGGACCAAAGGGTTTGGCAACGGTGAAGGGTTCTGTTGCGAACAACTTGGTTGTCCCTAAACAAAGAATCAGGCAAAGAATCAGACAAAAGACGGTCCTGCCGGGCCGGGCTGAAATGCCCGGTCCGGCAGGGGAAAATTTTTCATGTAAAACAGTCATAGAATACTCATACGTTACAAATTATAAAGCGATTGAAATTGTGGCCATGACGGTCCGGCCAGGGGCTTCATAGTATTCATAGTACGCTTCGTCGAACAGATTGTCCACTGACAGGGTCAGGGCCATTTTTTGAGTCGGCCTGAAGGTGACTTGGGCATCCACGACAAATGAGTCGGTGTAATCACAGTAGACGGAATCTGAATAGGGATCGCGCCGGTCATCATACACACTGTCGGAATACCTTAAATTAACGGATGCATCCCAAGCGTCTGTGAAGTATCCCAGCCAGAAGTTAAATATATCCGTTGGGACTTCGGCCACTTCCCATCCGTCCATGCCGTTTCCCTCGGTCTTGGTGTATTTCGACCAGTTGTGGGTATAGTGCAATCCGCCTTTCAGGTCCCAGGGCAGGATGAATTCAACCGCGGTTTCAATTCCGTCAACCTTTGCAGATTCTGCATTGACACGTCTTTTAATGGTTACGGACTGGCCGTCTACCACATAATTTCTTGTTGCGTTGACAATGAGGTCATCAAAATCATTCTGAAAGTAGGTGGCTTTGACCCGTACTTTTTTGTTGAAAAATTCCCACTCGGTACCAAGTTCCCAGGAGGTGTTGGTTGTGGGGTCCAGATCCGGATTGCCCGCCGCATAAGTGGTCTGGCCGCCGTTGTCAAAAGAATAGCTGGCGATTCTGTAATAGAGGCTGGGTGCGGTGAATGATTTTCCGTAAGAGGCCCGCAGGATACCGTTCTCCATCAGCCGGTACACCACGGATGCCTTGGGGCTGAACTGGCCGTCATCCACGTCATCACTGCTTTCATGGTTGCCGTTGATGTCGGAATATTCGGTATCCGTAGCCCACCAGTGATCATACCGTCCACCCAGGTACAAGGTGGTGGACTCAATCGGCGTATATTCGGCCTGGATAAAGGTTCCCCAGGTCAGACTTTCGCCGGATTCCCGGGTTTGGACGGATTCCCAGCTGTCTGCATCACTGGCATTTGACAAGTTGTGTTTGGTGACGGTTGCGGTCTCTTTAACTCCTTGGGTTCCCATGGTCAAAAGGAACTTGTCGTCCATCATGTGAAAGGTGGCGGACAAGTCTGCCTGGAGCATATCGTTGTCTTCAATCTTGGTGTAAGCGCCGGCCACCGAATGGCTCTGGGTCTCCTTGTCGCTGTACCCCACAAGGGCGTTGATATCCACTTTATTGGGGATGGAATAGTCATAGTGCAGTGTATGGACATAGGACTCTTTTTGATACGCGGTGGCGGTGAAGGTGGTGTCAGTTAAGCTGGTCTGGTAGTAGTCTGCGCCATCTTGAATGTATACGTCGCCCGATGTAATGCGATTGCCGTTGGCATCCCGCAGGTAGCTTTTCCCGCCGCTCCATCCATACTCAAATTGGCTGACGTTAAAGCTGTACCATATTTTGGAATTTTCGTTGAACTCATATCCTGTTTTCAGGAACGCGCCGTAATCCTCGTACCAGTTGTCTCCCTGGGTGCCCACAATATAGCGTGTGGCACCGGTCTGGGGATTGATATCTGTGGCAACGTTTGTTGCAATGGGGATGGTGGCATCAAGTGCGCCGGTCACCGGGCTTGACAGGGTTTTATAAGTTGGGTTGGTTTCATACCCATCCGTGGTCCGGTATTTGAAACTCATGGAATAGAAGAATTTATCTCCAAGGTTTTTTTCCGCCCAGGAAAGATTTTCAGGATCACCGTCCAGCATGAACGGCCGGTCTGCTATACGGGCTTTGTAAAATTGGGTATTATCGGTTCCATAGGTAAAGGCGGCTTCTGCCTCCATGTCATAGGGGATTTTCGTGACATAGTTGATAACGCCGGTCTGGGCAAGGGTGCCGTAAAGCGCTGAAAAAGGCCCCCGAACCACTTCAATTTTATCGATATCCAGCATGGGGATAGATCCGGTATGATAATACTGCCCATAGTCATACCAATTCAGTCCGTCCACCATGACAAGGGCTCTGCTGCCGCGGATCATGGGGCGGGACCAGTAGTCGGCCAGGCCTCTGTATTGGCGGGGATAAATACCTTCTGCACGGAACAGAGGTTTAAACGGGTGTTCCGAGTTGAACGCATCAATCTCATCTTCGGATATTACGGAAACGGACGCCGGTGAGTCCAACGGCGCCTTGGGTGTTTTGGTGGCAATTACCGTCATAGTTTCCAATTCTTCACTTGTTTCTGCCTGAATCGATGCCGTGTCCTCTGTATCCTGTGCTGCATCGTCGGCCGCCCAGGCCGGCCAGTACATCACAAGTGCCGTTGTAACGGCAACGGTGAACAGAACATGTTTTACAACTCTCATTTTTCTTTTTCCTTGATAGTTAGGAATAAATAAAAACAACAAATGATTCACTCATTTGTTTCCATAGACAATAAAAAATACCGGTGCCGCAAGCCTGCCCGCACCATATGGGTTTGTACTGAAATGACGGGCAATATCCCAGGAAAGGATATCCTTGAATCCGGCTTTGTGCATGAGTTTTCCGGCATCATTGACAGTCACCCCCTCATAAAGGGGCAGGCGCTTGATCAGCCCGGCATAGTATGAGAAAAACCGGCAGGAAATAAAGCTGCCGGTTTTTAAAAAACTCTTGATTCCTTTTAAGATCAGTGTGTGAATGCGTGGCCAGGTTATGTTTTGCCAGTATCCGTCTGATATGATGATACGGCCTTCGGGTTTAAGCACCCTGTGCCATTCCCGGATAGCGGCCTGGGGATCGGGAAGGGTCCAGACAAGGTTTCTGGTCACCACCACATCAAAGGTGTTGTCTGCAAAGGGAAGATGCTCAGCATCACCTGTCTGGAATTCGCAGGAAAGGCCGTCCTGCAAAGCTTTTTTTTCGGCCCGGGCAACCATGCCCGGAGATATGTCTATACCGGTCGTTTTGAAACCGGCTTGGGCCAGATAGAACGCAAGTTGCCCCGGGCCTGTGCCCACATCAAGGGCCCGCAGGTCATCTCCGTTTACATGGGATACCAAGGCGTTGATGGTGGATTCCCAGTCGTTTACCGTTTCAATGGATTTTGCCTGATCCAGTTCGTAACTTGAACTTCTCCAGTTCCAGTATGTTTCAATGCGTTTTTTTAGCAAGTCCATGCCGCAGGGGGCCATTCTTCTCTCCTTTTAGGGCTGTTGTGAACCGCATGCCCAAAAAAAAACCACAAAAGTTCCGGCATGCAGCTACGCACGTTGAACCTTCGTGGTTATTGTTTTATTTGTCGTTTTTTTAAGGCAGTTTACTGCTGCCTTGTTTTGTTCCGGATTCTTCCGGAAATTTCACAGGGTAAAAACCATTGTGAAACAGTCGCCTTCAGGCAAAATTTCCTGCTTCTATATTAAATCCGGTATCCAATAGTCAAGAGGAATACCCGTATAGCCTGTTATCATCTATGACCAAACACGGGGTGGGAATGTCGGCGGCAACACCGTATACAGAGTCTGTTGGCTCTATGATCGGCACTCCTTTTTAACATGTCAGCTTATTGGAAAAATTGAACATTTGAATAACTTTTAATACAATATTCTACTTTACTTCGGTTTTTTATTTCCTTATACATTAATATTATTGTTAAAAATATCGGGTACAAAAATATATACCGGTAGACTTACTGGAATGGTACGGCCTTTGCCGTAATAAAGTATAGTGATAAGAAAGTTAACAACATAATATTAGGAGGAAACATTGAAAAAGATTACGTATTGTCTGGCGGCTGTCATTGCAATGACCATGGTTTTTTCTTCATCTGCGTTTTGTAAAAGAGAAACCGTCATCAAAATCGGCATCAATGCCCCATTGACCGGCGATATCCCAAAGGTTGGTGAAGGCTCAAAATATGCTGCCGAGATGTGGCTGTCAGACATTGAAAAGGCCGGCGGACTTGAAGTCGGCGGCCAGAAGTACAAGGTTGAACTGGTTGTTGAAGATAATGAATCCAAAGCGGAATCCGCGGTAAAAGCCAATACCAAAATGATCAGCCAGGATGACGTTCTGGCCATTGTCGGCCCCCAGTCTTCCAAACAGGCTGTACCGGCCGGTGAAGTGGCCAACAAATACAAAACCGTCATGATCAGCCCCTGGTCCACCAACCCCGACACCACCATGAACCGCCCCTATGTATTCCGCGGATGTTTCCTTGATCCCTTCCAGGGTCCTGTTGTGGCCAATTTTATTACCGATGAGTTCGGGTTCACCAAGGCTGCCGTCCTTTATGATGTGGCCTCCGACTATCCAAAAGGGCTTGCCGAAGTGTTCAAGGATGCGTGGGAAAAGAAACACGGGGCAGGCTCAGTGGTTGCCTTTGAAAGCTTCACCACCAAAGATACCGATTTTTCTTCCCAGCTGACCACCATTATCAAGTCAGGTGCCCAGGTGCTGTTTACCCCCCAGTACTACAACGAAGTTCCCCTGATTGTTAAACAAGCTCAAGAGCTTGGATGGAAAGGACCTATTGTGGGTTCCGACTCCTGGGGATCTGCCGAAACTGTTGAGCTGTGCGGCGAAGCCTGCTACGGCCAGTTTTTCTCTTCCCATTACGCAGCTGCCGGCGCCCAGGGTGCAACCAAGGCATTTATTGACCGCTACAATAAAACATATGGTTATATCCCCGATGATGTGGCCGCGCTGACCTGGGATGCCCTTCGTCTAGCCCAGCAGGCCATTGAGAATACCGGCAAATTGACCGGCAGAATTGACCAGGACCGCCAGGCTGTCCGGGATGCCCTGGCTAAAATTAAGAATTTTGAAGGTATTACCGGCAACATGACCTTCACCGAAGAGGGTGATCCGGTCAAATGTGCGGTGATCGTAAAAATAAACGACAAAGGTGAATACGAGTTCTACAAATCCGTATGCCCCTAACCGGGCGTATAAAACTGGATTATCGAGTGAAAGATATTCGTTAGTATATTTTTAAATTGGAAAAAATAACTGCCGCAACCTTAAACGCGGCAGTTGTTTTTTCAACTATAGTTCAAACACAAATGAACTGTATTTCATTGTTTTAACAGGAACTGCTGCATGGAATCGTTTACTGATCTGATACAGTTTTTTATTCAGAACTTTATCAATGCACTCCAGCGAGGAAGTTTTTACGCCGTTATCTCCATTGGGTACTCCATGGTCTACGGTGTTTTGATGCTTTTTAACTTTGCCCACGGTGATATTTTCATGGTGGGCACTTATATCGGTTTTGGTATCGCAACTCTTTTTCTTACGCTGTTTGCAGGTATTTTACCCGGGCCTGTCGTGTTTGTGGCCACCGTTGTGGTGACCATGTTTTTAGCCTCCTGGGTCGGGGTGTTTGTGGAAGTGGCGGGCTACCGGCCTTTGCGCCAAGCGCCCCGTGCCTCTGCCGCCATCACAGGCCTTATGATCGGCATTATTTTTGAAACCGGTATTTTGATTCTTTTAGGGGCCAAGCGCTTAAGCTTTCCGCCGCTCATTGAATCGGTCTCCTACAACGTGGGCGGGGTCTATTTCACCAATATCAAGGTGATGATTATCATCATCAGCCTGTTGCTCATGCTCGCCTTGCATACGTTCATCCAGAAAACTAAATGGGGGATGGCCATGCGCGCCATGTCCTTTGATTTTCTTGCCGTACCCCTCATGGGGATATCCATTAATATCATGGCACCTTTGACCTTTGCCATTGGTGCCGGGCTGGCTGCGGTGGCAGGCATCTTATACGGCCAGGCATATCCCATCCTTGATCCGTACATGGGGGTGCTGATTGGCTGGAAAGCCTTTGTTGCAGCCATTCTCGGCGGGCGCGGCTCTATAAAAGGGGCTGCTTTGGCAGGTTACCTTCTAGGGTTCATTGAAATCTTTGTCGCCACCATATTTCCGTCCACCCTGAGGGATCTGATTGCCTATTCCATTATCCTTTTGATTCTGACCTTCAGGCCAAGAGGCTTTTTCGGCATGGAGCACAGTACCAAACTGAGACTGTAATTTTTTTCTTTACCCGTTTTCAGAAAGAAACGTTGCCATGAAGATTGTACAATCAATAAAAAAATTCCTATCGAACATACCCATGGCCGGCTGGCTTTTAGGAATGCTGGCTGCTGTGTTGATCGAGTATTTTTGGGGATACGACTATATTTCCTACTACCTGGGCCTGCCCAAGATTCCGGTGCTGTTCGGCGCCATTATCATGCTCAAGGATCCGCTTATGATCCCCGGCGCCCTGGCCTATGACATCGTTGTCTATGTCCTGCCGGTCTGCATTGTGGGAAAGGCTTCCGCGTTTTTTACCAACCCGCTGGCAGGTGCCATGGAGAAGCTGCCGTTATGGATTTCCGTACTGATCCATCTGTGCTGTTTTTACGCGATCTTGTCCCTTTGGGCTGGCATCAACGATTATCGTGTGCTTGTGGTGAAACTGACGCTGATCTCCATTATTTTGACCATCAGCATCAATGTCATCAACGGCTACCAGGGTGAGTTTTCATGCTCACACCCGGGGTTTATGGCGGTGGGGGCTTATGTCTCGTCTGTGATTACCCTGCTTTTATTTGCCAATGACAAGATTTTCGGGGCTGCCGTGCTGCCGCCAAATCTTGGCCCGTGGCTTTTTCCAGTTGCGTTGATTATCGGCGGGATCGCCGCTTCCCTTGCATCGCTTTTGGTGGCCATCCCTTCATTTCGTACCCGGGGGGATTACCTGGCCATCATCTCCTTGGCCTTTATGTTCATCGTCAAAAGTGCGGTGGAAAACCTCAATGTCATCGGCGGTGCCCGGGGCATGGGTGGGCAGCCCGATCTGGCGCCGCTTCCTGTGATTTTTATCTGGACCATGCTGTGCATCTGGGTGATTCATAATTTTGTCACCTCCATCATGGGAAAGGCCCTGAATGCCGTGCGCGATGATGAGGCCGCTTCCGAATCCATGACCGTGAAAACCCGGAAAACCAAAATGACCGCCTTTATGTTCGGGGCATTTTGGGCCGGTGTGGCCGGCGGGCTTTTTGCCCATGTGCTGGCCTATATCAATCCCGGCATGTTCAGCATTAACCGGCTGGCCGAAATCCTTGCCATGGTTTATTTCGGCGGCCTGAACTCTATTGTGGGCTCCATTGTGGGTGCCGTTTCCATCAATATTCTAGGCGAAGCCCTGCGGCCCCTGGAACTGTTTAAGTGGATCATTATTCCGCTGATATTGATTTTTGTCATGATCTTCAGGCCCTACGGCTTGATCTCTTTCAAAGAGTTCAATGCTAAAAAACTTCTTGCGGCCAAACGTTATAAATAAGGAGCGTTACCATGACGCCTTTGCTTCATGTAGATAAAATGACCCACTATTTTGGTGGATTGCGGGCGGTCCACAACTATAATCTTTCGGTTGGGCCCAACCAGATTGTTGGCTTAATTGGCCCAAACGGGGCAGGTAAGACAACCGTTTTCAACCTGATTACAGGGGTCTATACCCCCACCGAAGGCCGTATTACCCTTGAAAATGAGAGTATTGTGGGGTTGGAAACCAATGAGATTGCAGCCAAAGGGCTTGGCAGAACCTTTCAGAATCTGGCTTTGTGGCGGCATATGAATGTGCTGGACCATATTAAAATGGCCCATTATTCCCAACTTACTTACGGCCTGCTCGATGCTTTTTTTAATACAGGAAAGTGTCGGAGACAGGAGGCCAAAGCCGAAGAGAATGCCTATCGGCTTCTGGAACTGTTTGATATCAAGCAGCACGCCCAGCAGCTGGTAACAAGCCTGCCTTACGGGGCCCAGCGCCGGGTGGAGATGGCCCGGGCCATGGCCACCAATCCCAAGGTGCTTTTTCTGGATGAACCCACCGCAGGCATGACACCTGACGAATTGATCCAAATGATCAAGATTATCAGGCAGGTACACCAGGATTTCGGGGTGGCTATTTTTCTGATCGAACACCGTATGAAATTTGTGATGGAGCTTTGCCAGCACATTCAGACCCTGGTGTTCGGCGAAGTGATTGCCCAAGGACCTCCCGAGGAGATCCAGAACAACCCCCAAGTGATTGAAGCCTATCTGGGCAAGGAGGATTTGACCTGATGCAGCTCAATGTTAAGAATCTGAAAGTCTCCTACGGCAATATCAAGGCGCTTCACGGGCTGGACTTCAGCATTAATACCGGTGAAATCGTGACCATTATCGGTGCCAACGGTGCGGGCAAAAGCACCACCCTTAGAGCCATTTCCCGGATGGTGCCCAGTGAGCCGGGGTCCGTCATTGAATTTGAGGGTGAAGATGTACTTTCCTACAGCACCGACAAGGTTGTCACCCGGCTCGGCATCTCCCATGTGCCCGAAGGCCGAAGAATATTCGGCAATCTCACGGTAACCGAAAACTTAACTTTGGCCTGTTTTGCCAGAAAAGATACCGAGCAGATTGCAAAGGATAAAAAGTGGGTGTTTGATCTGTTCCCCCGCCTTGAAGAGCGCAAGAATCAGATTTCGGGCACCCTGTCCGGCGGAGAGCAGCAGATGCTTGCCGTAGGCCGTGGCTATCTGAGCGGCCGAAAGCTCATGATTCTGGATGAGCCTTCCATGGGGCTTGCGCCTTTGCTGATGCTTGAAATGTTTGATGCCCTCAAAGAGATCAATAAATACGGCACCACCATTTTGCTGGTGGAGCAGAACGCCCGGCTGGCCCTTAAATTTGCCCAAAGAGGATATGTGATTGAACACGGCAAGCTTGTATTGGAAGGCCCGGCTGAAAGCCTACTTGACGATCCCGAGGTGAAAAAGGCCTACTTGGGCGCGTAATTTTTGAAGAAAAAAGGCATCGCGCAGAAAATTTTGCGTGATGCCTTATAATTATTGGGGTTTGGTCACAACACCGATAATTTGTTGGGTTTCGTTCCTCAACCCAACCTACGAAAATTCGTATGGCTTAAATTACAGGCAAGGCCAGTTATTTCGTTTGAGCTATTTTTTGTTCCAGCGCCTCGCTCACGGTTTTAAACACATGGTCCCAGTCACCCAACGCAGGCTGTCTAAATAATTTTATGGTTGGGTACCAGGGCGAATCGTCTCTTTGGGTCAGCCATCGCCAATCCGGGGAAAAGGGCAGCAGCACCCAGGTTTCCTTTCCAAGCGCCCCTGCAAGATGTGCGACCGATGTGTCAACTGAAATGATTAAATCCAGGTTGGAGATAATTGCGGCGGTATCGGCAAAATCAGAAATCTGTTTTCCAAAATCAAAAGAGAAAAAGTTCTCAGGGTTTTTATCTGTCCAGAGTTCATGGGGCTCTTTTTGCAGGCTGTACAGGTTAATCTCTGTGATCTCTTTTAGCGGTGCAAACCGGCTTAAACTGATGGATCGTCGCCGATCTCCTTTATGGGAGGGGTTACCGGCCCATACAATGCCGATATCCAAAGCGCTACCCTTTTTTATTCTGTTTTGCCAAATCCGGGTTAACTCTGTGTCTGCCGTCAGATAGGACACCTGTGAGGGAATCGTGTCAAGGGTTGTTTTAAACAGTCTGGGCAGCGACATGATCGGCAGATGGTAGTCAAATCGCGCTTTGATTGGCTTGGCGGTATCATTGGTTTGGATTTGCAGACGGTCATACCCGTTAAAATTTATCATCAGTCTTGCCAAGGCGGTTTTGCATTCTAAAATGACCCGTGCGCCCATCTTTTGAAGCAACGGCAGATATCGGACAAATTGAATAAAATCTCCAACCCCCTGTTCTCCATATATGAATATGATTTTACCGGATAACGGTTCGCCGTTCCAAATCTTAGCATTGGAAAAATGTCTTCTCTGGGATTTTTTCCACCGCCATTCATATTCAGACCATCCGCGTTCAAAATCGCCTGTGAGCAGATACAGAAGAGCACGGTTGAATAAGGTTGGGCCATCATCCGGTTTTATGGAAAGGGCCTGCTGAAAGTCCTCCCTTGCTGCTTCAAACTGCCCAAAATGACGATGGGACACTCCGCGGTTGGAAAAGGCATTGACATTGTGCGGATTCAATTCAATGGCCTTGTTCAAATCGGCAAAGCCTTTTTCGATACGTTCCAACTGATGAAAACAACTTCCCCTGTTGCAGAACGCATCCGAAAATTGGGGGGCAAGTTCAATGGTCCGGTCATAACTATCGATCGCATCCTCAAACCGCATCAGGCCTTGCAGGGCAATGCCCCTGTTAAAATGGGCATCCGGGGAATTGGGATGGGATTCAAGCGCCTGGTTACAATTCTTTAGCGCTTGTTCATAATTGTTGAGTTCATTTAAACTTTTGGCAAGATTGACCTGAAATTGAACGGAACCGGGCTTGAGTTGAAGGGCAATTTTAAAGCTGTTCACAGCCCTTTTCGCTTTTCCCAGCTTATCAAATATCAGCCCGCGAATATTATGGATTTCCGGCAAATTGGAATCAAGGGCAATGGCTTTTTCACAGTCTTTTAAGCCGGCATCCAGATCGCCTGCATTCATCAGGGAAAAAGCCCTGTTGTTGTATCCAAGGGCATTATCAGGATCTATGTCAATTGCACGGTTAAAACTTTGAACGGCCTGATTGTAATCGCCTCGTGCTGCTAACGCGAGTCCAAGATTGAGATGGGCATTATAAAAATTGGGGGTAAGCTCAACAGCCATGGTATAATCCTGCACCGCCTCTTGAGTTCGGCCTATCTGAGAGAAGGCCACCCCACGGTTATAATATCCTTCAGCGAAATCCGGATTTAAATGCAACATCCGGTCAAAGGCTTCAATCGCCTCTTCAACCCGCCCCTGGGCTTGAACCACAGCCCCTAAAAGATTAAACAGTACAAACGAATCGGGAAAATCGTTGAGCTGCTCTCTACAGGTTTGCTCGGCCTGGGCCATATTTCCGGCTTGATAGAGCTTGATCACGCGTTGTATCCGTTCGTTGGGTGGATGGTTTTTCCCAGGGTCTACAGGTGACTGTTTTTTTATCTTTTGCGGGAATGGTGCCGACAAATCGTCACCTTTTTTATATTTGGACGCACCTGATTTTTTTTTAAACACTTTTGAAAGATAATCCGCTGCATCCGGATCCAGGGATAATGCGCGTTCATAGTTTTTGGCGGCCTCATCCTCATGGCCTAATTTGGCCAATGCCACCCCCATATTATGGTAGGCCGCTGCGAATTTGGGGGAGAGGGAAATGGCCTGTTCAATCATGGATACGGCAAGTCTCGGCTTTTCAGCCTCATTTGCCAGTATACCGAGAAACAAATAGGCAGACGCGTTGCCGGGGTCCATTTGAACGGCCTGGCTGTAATACCGCCCGGCATTGGACAGATCCCCTTTTTTGTGGTGATTGAGCCCCTGCTCAATCAATTGATCTGCATTGCCGGTGCTTTTCGTCTTACTATTGTCTAAGATTGTCATAGCTGTTTCCTGAATAATTTTTTTACCCCTTCATGGACAGAGAAATCCTTTTACGGGCGATATCCACTTCAAGAACACGAACCTTTACCTGCTGCCGTACTTTGACAACCTCATTGGGATCTTTGACAAATCGGTCGGCTAACTGACTGATGTGCACAAGTCCGTCCTGGTGAACCCCGATATCCACAAAAGCGCCAAATGCCGTGACATTGGTTACGATGCCGGGAACAACCATGTCCGGCACCAGGTCTGTGATTTCATGGATATTTTTGTCAAAGGAAAACGCTTGGAACGGTTGTCTGGGGTCCCGGCCCGGGGCGGCCAGCTCGGAAACGATATCCTTGAGGGTGGGAAGACCTGTGGTTTCCGTGACATAGGGTGTAAGGTCCATGCCCTGCACCGGGGCCTTTGTGGTCATCATCTCTTCCACACGACAGCCAAGATCTTTGGCCATCTGTTTGACCACGGTGTAGGATTCGGGGTGGATACCGCTGCGGTCCAGGGGATTTTTGCCGTTTTGGATTCTTAGGAATCCTGCGGCCTGTTCAAATGCTTTTTTGCCTAAGCGAGGCACCTTGAGAAAATCGGTTCTGGATACAAAGGCGCCGTTCTCGTCTCTGTATTTGACCATATTGGCGGCAATGCCTGCGTTCAGGCCGGAAACCCGGGATAAAAGCTGCTTTGATGCGGTATTGGCTTCCACCCCAACCTGGTTGACGCAGGAAACCACCACATCATCCAAAGCTGTTTGGAGCATGTTCTGGTCCACATCGTGCTGGTATTGTCCCACTCCGATGGATTTGGGCTCCACTTTGACTAGTTCGGCCAAGGGGTCCATGAGCCGCCTGCCGATTGAAACCGCCCCCCTGACCGTGATGTCATGATCTGGAAACTCTTCCCTGGCGGTTTCAGACGCTGAATAGATGGATGCCCCGCTTTCATCTACCATGATCACATCCACATCTTCGGGCAGTGTCAGTTCCCTGATAAAGCTCTCCGTTTCCCGGCCGGCCGTACCGTTGCCCACGGCGATGGCCCGGATTTGGTGACGCTTCACAAGTTTTGGGATGAGCTGAGCGGCGGATGTTTTTCCGTTTGGGGTATGGGGATGGATCACATCATGGTGAACCAGCTTTCCCGTGGCATCCAGGCAGGCGATTTTGCATCCGGTGCGAAATCCAGGGTCAATGGCAAGCACAGGCCTGCCGCCGAGGGGAGGAGAGAGAAGCACCTGCCGCAGATTGTCCGAAAAGACCGCCACGGCCTTTTCATCTGCCTTTTGCTTGAGAACGCGCAAGACCTCATTTTCAATGGATTTGGACAACAACCGTTTGTATGCGTCTTCGGCTGCGCCAAGGATCTGCTCCCGGCTTTGGGGGGTAACCTGTCTTTTGCCGGGGTAAATTGCATGGATGATACGCAATGCCTTTTTTTCCTCGGGCAGGACATGGATACGCAAAATTTTTTCGGCAGCCCCCCTGAGCATGGCAAGTATCCTGTGGGACGGGGCTTTAAATGCCTGTTCCTGCCAGTCAAAATAGTCCTTGAACTTAGCACCCTCTTCAGCTTTGCTCTTGATTACCGTTGAGCTGATCATCGCGGTTTTGACAAACAGGTCCCGGATCCCTGACCGGATGGATGCATCTTCGTTAATGATTTCAGCAATGATGTCCCTTACACCGGCCCATACCTCTTCCAGGTTTGTCACATCAGGACCGATGAATTTGCTTGCTTCCTTTTGAAGGTCCACAGGGGCTTTAGGTGCCAGAATCATCAAGGCCAGAGGCTCCAGCCCTTTTTCCCGTGCGATGGTGGCCCGGGTTCTTCGTTTGGGCCGATACTTTTCATACACATCTTCCAGCCGTGTCATGGTGTCGGCATTTTCAATCTGTTGCGCCAACGCTTTGGTGTAAAGCGCTCTTTCCTCCAAAGACTTTATAATCGCCTGTTTCCTGGCTTCGAGTTCTTTTAACAGCTTGGCCCGGTCCCGGATATCGGATATGGCCACCTCGTCCAGGCTGCCTGTGCGTTCTTTGCGGTATCGTGCTATAAACGGCACTGTGGACCCTTGGTCCAGTAAATCCAGCACTGCGGCTACCTGGTTTTCTTTCAGTCCGGTATCCCGGCTGATTGCTATTTGAATATTCATGTGGGTTTTTTATGAAGTATCAATTAAGTTATTAAATTATTTTCCTGCCTTGCTGTGGGGTGAGCCTGGTATTGATATACCAAGGTTCGTCTTTGGCAGTTATTACAGCGGGGCAGGGTGAAAAGTCAATGGCTTGTGAGGCTTTAAAATGAAAACCACGAAGTTCACGAAGAACACGAAGGATAGTATTCTGATATCTTCGTGAACTTTGTGTTCTTCGTGGTCAAATACCCAATGCTTTAGTTTATGGCCGATTTTAAGGTGTACGTTTTTTATTTTTTTCTTGTTTTCCCGGCAATGGTTACGATACTCTCCAATCTCCCTGTTTTTAAACAGGTGAGTTATAGCCTATCGGAGGCTAAGCATTTATCACAAAATCTATATCTTGCAGAGAAGGACCAATGATGAAAAAAATTTTGAAATTTGTTGTAGCTGTCAGCTGTTTCTTGGCTCTAACCAGTGGCCCTGTTTTTGCCAGCGGAAGCAAAGCCGCTAAACCCAGTCCCGATGAAGCAATCGCCATGCTCAAAGCAGGTAATGAGCGTTTTGTAACCGGTAAGTCAACCCAGCCCCATACGGATGCGGCCCGCCTTGCACTTGCCGGGAAAGAAGATCAGGGCGATCACGCCTATGCAACCGTAATCACCTGCTCTGATTCCAGAGTTCCGGTAGAGATTTTATTTGATGCCGGTGTTATGGATATTTTTGTGATTCGTGTTGCAGGCAATGTTCTTGATGTTGATGAGATCGGGTCTGTGGAATATGGCCTTGCCCATGTCAACACGCCGGTATTTGTTGTGCTTGGGCATACGCAATGCGGTGCAGTAACCGCAGTGACAAAGGCCGTCCAAGGACACGGTCACCCATTGGAAAGAAATATTCCCCCTTTGGTTGATAACATCATCCCGGCAGTGAAAAAAGCCATGGCGGACAACCCACATGTCCATGGTACGGATGTTATACCCTATGCAATTGAGGAAAATATTTGGAAAGGCATTGAAGACCTGTTTATGGCAAGCCCTTCTTCCCGAGATCTGGTGAACGCAGGGAAAGCCAAAGTGGTTGGCGCCATCTATGATGTATCAAATGGAAAAATTGACTGGCTTCCTGAAGCCAAAACCATGGAAATCTTAAAGAAAGTTGAAGCAAATCCTGATAGAGCCATGGAGGCAATGGCCAAATAATTTTGCCCAAAATTTAATTCAGAAATAACGGCCATGGGCCGACCTGACATATCAGCTGCCAGGCACAGCCCACAACACAGTTTGAAAGATCTGGGTAACTTACCCAGACTTTCATATAAACGGTCACGGACCGTCCTTGGTCTTTGACCGTGGTTCGGCCCACAACGAAAATTGAAATATCTCTGTGACTTACAGAGAGTTTCATATAAAAAATATTGCCGAACAAAACGCGGTACTGACTCAGTACCGCGTTTTTGTGTTAGGGGCGAGCAAAACGGGCAGAGGGTGCGTTGTCTTTTCTTCAGGTTTGAAACAATTTTTTAATCGCCGCAGATTCAAAATAGACTTGCCTTGCGATATTTTCATTGGTGGTTATTTCGGTAAAAATGTGGTTAAATTACACCATGGCTTGATTATTGAAACCACCAACTTGCCAAATGCGGATCAGGCTCCCCAGGAGAATCAAAATGAGAGATGAGGATAAAACCAAATCCCAACTTATTGCTGAACTACGTGAGCTGCGCAGCCAAACAGCGGCCTTGAATCCACTGCCTGAGGATACACAAAGTATTGCCCTGGGTTTGACCCGGTTTTATTTTGAGAATGTCTCCATTGGCATTCACCAGCTGGCAATGGATGGACGCATTCTCAATGCCAACCCTTATGCCGCTGATATGCTGGGGTACACCGTAAAAGAGTTGACGGCGTTATCAATTTACGACATTGATCCCTATATGTCTGCCGATGCCATGGAGACAGATCTCGAAACCCTTGCCACCTGCCAATGGGATAGTTTTGAAACGGTTCATCTGAAAAAGGACGGGTCCCAACTTCCGGTGGAAATAACAAGTAACCGAATGGAATATGGAGGACAACAGTATGCCTTTGTATTCATAAAGGACATCCGCAGCCGCAAGAAGATGGAAAAAAAATTACGTCAAAATGAGCGGATGCTGCGCCGTATAATGGATATCGTACCCTCCATGATTTTTGTAAAGAATAAAGAGGGACGATTTCTCATGGTCAACCGGGCCATTGCAGATAGTTTGGGCATGACGGTAGATGAACTTGAGGGGCGGATGCATCGGGATGTTCACCCTGATCCGGATGAGGTGGAACGGATGCTGGCTGACGATCGCAGAGCTATCGAAAGCGGAGAGAAGATATTTATCGTTGAAGAACCTTACCGGGAGAGTGCCGGCGATAGAAGGTGGCTTCGGACCATAAAGGTCCCATGTGATGAAGACGAATTCGGGGAGCCCGCCGTTGTGGGCCTGGCCATGGACATCACTGAACGCAAGCGGATGGAACAAGTGTTGATGGAGAATGAAGAGCGGCTAAGGGATCTTGTTTCAAATGTTCCGGGTGTCGTGTATCAATACAAAGCAGATCCCAATTCTTTATTATCGAGCCGCTTGACCAGTGTGATACGAGAGCGGGTCATTGATATGTTCGGTTTGGATTCTGAAATGGAAACTTTTTTTAGTGAATTTGTCGCTTGTCTGCCTGAAAGTGATCGCGACCGCTTTTCCATGTCACTCAAAAATGCACTTGAAAAAGAAGTCCCCTGGCATTATGAGGGACAATTCACCAAACCTTCCGGCGACACACTATGGTTTGAAGGTAATTCAGTTCCCCGAAGGGTCGATGACGAGCTGATATATTATGGCGTTTTGATGGATATTACCCAGCGAAAGCAGTCCCAAGCCGCACTGAGGGAGAATGAACAGCTGCTGCTCAACATCCTGGAGTCGATGAATGAAGGGATCATCGTCTTGGATCATGAATTCAGATATCAAATTTTTAATAAAGCCATAGAAAAAATCACCCTTACCCCGAGACAGGAGGCGTTGGGAAAAAAGCCCTGGGAGGTATTCTCCTCTATTAGCGGTTCCGTGATCGAAGATAATATACGCAAGGCGATGTCTGGTGAGCCCCAAGGCGAAATGGAAGTACAATTGCCTTTGCCCCATAATGAAAATGCATGGTTTCGGGAAAATTTTACGCCACTCAAGAATATCAATGGCCAGATCGTCGGTGTGATCGGCGTGATTTCCGAGATTACCCGCCAGAAGCAGGATGAGGAAAAATTACATCATCTCATTCATGAGCTCAAAGAGAGTGAAACACGCTTTAAGGCGCTTCACAACGCTTCTTTTGGCGGCATTATGATCCACGACCAAGGCCGCATTCTTGAATGCAATCAAGGGTTGGCGGAAATAACCGGTTATGCGGTTGATGAGTTGATCGGAATGGACGGAATGCTGCTGCTTACTCAAAGATCCAGGCAATTGGTACGGGACATGATTGCTTCGGGCTACCAAGAACCCTATGAAGCCTTTGGCCTGCGTAAAAACGGGGAAGAATATCCAATCCGGCTTGCCGCCCGCAACATACCATACAAAGGCAGACAGGTCAGGACGGTGGAATTCAGGGATATTACCCAACAAAAAAAGGCGGAGGGCGAGCTTCAGCATCTTAAAAATTATCTTTCAAATATTATTGATTCCATGCCGTCGGTATTGGTGGGAGTGGACCGTGAGGGCCGGGTGACCCAGTGGAATCGTAAGGCCCGGCAAACCACAGGATTGAGCCTGGAAAAGGTTCGGGGCCTGCCCCTGGCACAGGTGTATCCCAGTCTGGCCGGGCAGATGCATCAAATCGAGACGGCCATCCGTGAGTGCCGGGTGATCAGTTCACCTAAGGTTGCGTGCAAAACAAAGACCGGAATTCGTTATGATAATATCACCATTTTCCCCCTGAAGGATAACAGTATGGAGGGGGCTGTCATCCGGGTGGACGACGTCACCGAACAAGTGCGCCTGGAGGAAATGATGATTCAAAGTGAAAAGATGCTCTCTGTCGGCGGACTTGCTGCAGGCATGGCCCATGAAATCAACAATCCGTTGGCCGGGATGATGCAAACGGCCAATGTAATGAGATCAAGATTGCAGGACTTGAGCATCCCTGCAAATCTCAAGGCCGCCGATGAAGTGGGCGTCTCTATTGAAAAAATGGGGGCGTTCATGGAAAAACGAGGCATTTTACGGATGATCAACGCCATCAATGAGTCCGGCCGGCGGGTGTCCGAAATTGTGAATAATATGCTCAGTTTTGCCAGAAAATCAGAGGCGGCTCTTTCAAGTTGTGATCCAATTCAACTTCTGGACAGGACTCTGGAACTTGCAACCACCGATTATGATCTAAAGAAACACTATGATTTTAAAACAATTAAAATCATCAAAGAGTATGAAAAAAATCTGCCCATGATTTTTTGCGAAGGGGCGAAAATACAGCAGGTTTTATTGAATATTCTACGCAACGGCGTCCAGGCCATGCAGAATCGGGATACAGGCAGCCGCGAATTTCCCTGTTTTATTCTAAGGCTTGCCCCGGAAAAAAGTATGTTGCGCATCGAGATTCAAGATAATGGTCCGGGAATGGATAAAGCCACCCGGTCAAGGATTTTTGAGCCGTTTTTTACAACAAAGCCTGTGGGGGTGGGCACAGGTCTTGGCTTATCGGTTTCATACTTTATCATTACACAAAATCATGGTGGGACAATGGATGTGGTGTCGTCACCAGGAAAAGGGGCAAATTTTATCATACGCTTACCACTGGAGAGATATTTGAAGGAATGCAGATAGATTGCCCACTCAAGCCTTTGTCGTTCAGGCTGTGGGCCATGGCCCTGCTGGTCGTTACGGTCTGCCTGCATGCTGGCCCGGCACAGTCCATTGAGCGCCTTAACATCGGATTTTCCCGGTCAATTATCGGTGGGGTTAATGAGAACGATGCGTTGGCTGTGATAAAGGTTTGGGCCACCGAACTGATCGTGTCTGAGAATGTTGCCGTTAATGTTCATCCGGAAATCTATGGGGATGTTCGGGAAATTGAAAACGCGCTTAAACGGAACCAGGCTGATTTTATCTGCATTACGTCAACGGAATTTTTTGATTTACAGCACCTGCTGGACCGTGAAAAATGTATTTTTTCCGTCAATGAGGGTCGTATGACTGAAGAATACCTGTTGATTACCCGTAAAAGCAGCCCCATTGCAGAGCTCAAAGACCTTAAAAGCAGGTCCCTGTTATTTACAAAGAATGCAAGAAACGCCTTGTCTGTTATCTGGCTGGATGTTGAGCTGGGACGGGCCGGTCTGCCGGCGGCAGAACATTTTTTTAACCGAATGGAGCCGGTGGGTAAAATCAGTGCTGCCCTTCTTCCTATTTTTTTCGGCAGGGAAGATGCCTGTCTGGTGACCCGGAACGGATTTGACATCATGGCGGAACTCAATCCCCAGATTCCAAATCAGCTTAAAATTTTGACCGCTTCCATGAAATATATCCCTGATTTTCTGGTATTTCGTAAAGGTTACCAATCCATAATTAAGGATATCATTTTAAAAGAAATTCAGACCTGGAATCAGACACCTGCGGGCCATCAAATCCTTACCATTTTTCATACGGACGCTCTTATTCCTAAACCTTTTGAAATTCTTTGGCCCACAATGGATCTAATTAAAGAACACCGGCGTCTTTGGGGGGATGATACCGGAACTATCCGGCCTGACTCCAGAGCAGAGGCCGCCACGCCTTAAGGAGGTATATATTACGGTATGGAGCGAATTTTCATGGCGGATCTCTTGCCAATGTCCTGTCTTTGTAACGATAAACGCTGTAATGGGCCGTGGTATTCATCTATATTGTAGCCAAAATACGATATCTAACGTATAGTGATAGTAAATATATTATAGAAAAATATTCGTTAATAAAAATGGGTTTTCGTCCGATTTTTAAATTTGAATTGGATGAAACATGAATTCCCATTTGTCCTGCATGTAAAGAAAATTGAGCCTTTTTTAAAACACCAAAATTAAGGATTTAAAAAGGAGTTTTGATGGGTAGACAAAAAAAATGGCCCGAAAATGCCGGAATTGCCACTGCTATTTTCGTTATATTGCTGACCGTGATCCCGGGTCTTGTCCAAAGCCGGGATTTACAAAAAAAAGAGGAGATACAAAAAGCAGGATTGGACGCATGCCTGGAACAAGCGTTAGAAAACAATCGTCGCCGGCCGGCGTCCAGGTTTGCCCTTGAGATGGCCCAGGCCCAGCACCGGCAGGCCCTTGCCGGATACTGGCCCCAGATTACAGCCCAGGGCGGGTATTCGCGGCTGGACGAGGCGCTTAATTTCAATTTGGCAACTGAATTTTCTATTTCAGGGCTTGCGCCTGTACCGGTAACTATCCCGGTAGACGCGGAGATCGACATCCTGGTGGAGAAAAGTTATACTGCCACCATTGAAGCGACCTGGCTTTTATACGATGGCGGCATGCGAAAGGGGTATAGAGAGCAGACCCAGGGCCTTGTGGACATAATGAAACAGGAGGTCCGGCGTACGGATCTTGAAATCATTGACGACGTCAAGCGGTATTACTGGGGGGCCGTGCTGGCCAAAAAGTTGCACCAGGTAGGTCTTGACACCCTGTCTCGGATGAACGCCACCTTGAACCTGACCGAGACCATGTATAAAGAGGGGTCAGGCACGGTGAAAAAAACAGACTGGCTCAACAACAAGGTTATGGTGGATACCTTAAGATCCATGGTTGCCTTGCTTGAAAAAAACAAGCTGATGTCCCGGGCTGCCCTGGCCAATACCATGGGGCTGTCTTGGGATAAAAGTGTTGAACCTGAAGATAGAAAAATCCCTTTGTCGTCATTTCCCATTGATACGGGCGAAATCGTGGACAAGGCCTATGCGTTCAATCCGGACTGGGCCAAGGTAGAAGCAGGCCTTAAAGCGGCTGAGGGTGCATTAAAAACCGCTAAAAGCGGTTTTTTCCCAAAACTTGCCCTGACCGGCGATATTCATAAGTGGTGGCCGGACAGCGACGGCGGGCTTGCTACCTCTGAAAATGAACAGGGATGGACCTTTGGGATCGGTGTAGAAATTCCCCTTTTTAACGGCATGCTGACAGTGAACAAAATCGCTGCGGCCAGGGCCGCCATTGCCAAGATTAAAGAGGAACAGTTTCTGCTCAAAGAGGGTATAGGTCTTCAGGTAAGGGATGTTCTCCTCTCTCTTGACGCCGCCCAAAAATCCTGTGATGCGTCAGGGAATGCCCTGGATGCTGCCACGGAAAACCGGGGGCTTAACGTGCGGGCCTACCAGAGCGAATTGGTGGAAACCGATGATGTGATCCAGGCCCAGTTAACCGAGGCCCTGATGGCGGCGCAGCACTACAAAGCCAGGTATGAACATGTCGCCTTGCTTTCCCGCTTGGACCTGATCGTAGGCGCTGAGGTGTTAAAGCAGATGCAGTAATTCGATAGAACAAGAGATGAAAAGAGCTCATTTAATAAAGCTGGTACCGTTCCGCGTGTTGATTATGATGCTGCTGTCTGCTGCCGTGTTCCTGCAGGGTGAGCCGGTACAGTCGGAAGAGATCGTTCATATCGGATTTTCTCGGTCAATAGTCGGTTCAATTAACGAAAATGATACCATGGCTGCGGTAAAGCTTTGGTCAACGAAGCTTGTGGGTACGGATGAGTTCCCTGTCAATGTTCAGCCCAAAATTTATGAGGGGGGCAAAGAGATTGAAATAGCGCTTAAGAAAGGTATGATTGATCTTATCAATTTAAGCGTTGTTGAATTTTTTGATTTGCAGCATCTGATTGACCGGGAACCGCTTATTGTCGCGGTCTATGGCGACTCAATAACCGTAGAATACCTGCTGCTTGCCCGAAAAGAGAGCCGCTTTGCAGATATTAAAGATCTTAAAGGGGGCTTTCTAAAGCTTTCAAAAAATGCGCGAACTGTCCTTTCGACCATCTGGCTGAATGTTAAATTGGCAGACGCCGGGTTACCGACAGCAGAACAGTTTTTTGACAAGATGGTTTCGGCCAATAAAATTAGTGCTGCGCTTCTACCTGTTTTTTTCGGCAAGGCAGATGCCTGTCTGGTGACACGGAGAGGGTTTGACACCATGGCGGAACTTAATCCCCAGATTTCACATCAGCTTAAAATCATGGCCGCTTCCAAGGCATACGTGCCCGGTTTTTTAGGATTTCGAAAAAATTATCAATCCAGGGTCAAGACTATCATGCTGAACAATATTGAAAACTGGGACCAAACACCTGCCGGCGGCCAGATCCTTACCATTTTTCAAATGAACGATATTACATTCCAGTCCTTTGAAAGCCTTGGGCCCACAATGGAACTGATCAAAGAACACCGGCGCCTGTTTGGTGATGATACCAGAGCATCCCGGCTGGAATCCGGGGCGTGGCAGAAGAGCAAAGAGTAGTGGGTATTAAGTGAAGACTTGTTTCAGTATACTGATCCTTTTTATTTTTTTGGGGGGGGGAGCGGTAGCCTGGTGCACAAAATATAACTACTGAAGGGGTAAAAAGTAAGGAAGTGGTTCGGTTTGGATTTATACAGATGAGTGGATATAATAGCAAAATTTGTTTAAAATTATGCATTTTGATTTTTTGTTTTTTGCCGATGACCTCTATCTTGTGGGCTGACGATGCGACAGATGCAGGCCTCCAGGAGGAGGCGATACCCGCCGAGGAGGTCCGGTTCGGGTTTGTCCAAGCGATATTGGGAACGATCAATGAAAATGATGCAAAAGCCGCCATTCGCAGCTGGACAAATACTTTGGTCGAAGAACTTGGCCTTCCTGCAATACCTTTTGTCAGCATTTATGAAGATTTGGCACAGATTCAGACAGAGATTGAAAAAAAACAGGTCGATGTTGTTTGCTTGACAACGCCCCAGTGGTTTGCAGTGCGAGATCTTATTTCCGAAGACGGTTTGCTTGCCGTTAAAGCCGGTGGCACCATCAATGAAGAGTATGTTGTACTTGTTCATCGGACAAGTTCGGCCAACAGCCTTCAGGACCTGAAGGGAAAAAGTTTAAGGGTATGGGAATATTCACGAACCGCATTGAGCTGCACCTGGTTGCGTTCGCTTATGGTGGAAAAGGGACTGGGACCGGCCGATGAGTACTTTAGTAAAATCAAATGGGTCAAAAAAATCAATGAGGCTGTTCTTCCTGTGTTTTTTAAACAGGCTGATGCCTGCCTGGTTAATCTCAAAGGGCTGGACATCATGGCAGAGCTCAATCCCCAGATCGCCCAACAGGTTAAAATTGTCGAGAAATCATCGCCCTATATCCCGGTTATTTTTTGTTTTCGAAAAGATTATCACGCCCCGATCAAGCAGATTTTGCTCGATGATTTACAGGAGATGATGGACAGTTCAGCAGGCGGCCAGCTGCTTACTATATTTCAGATGGAAGGTATGGAGAAAGTTTCCATAGTAGATTTTGCGAACATTGTCACTTTATTGGAAAAGGATTACGGCATTTGTGACCGGTCAAAATCCAGGAGAATCAAAGGGGCGAAAAATTGACCTCAGTTAAAAATAAAACAAGGCATTTTGAAACAAAAAAGAGCCGTCGGTTAAGCATTTTTATGCGTACCATGCTTTTGGGATGGGGGTTGTCTATCGTTCCCTTGTTGGTGTTCATGATGATAACCGTTCCCAGTCAAAAGGATATATTTGTCAACACCTTAGCCTCCAAAGCCAAAGGCCTGGCCGCTTCGTTGCATGATGTGGCGGCAAGTGCCGCAGTCAATGAGGATTATTCCAGCGTTGTCAGTTCGGCCCAGGTCTTGCTGAAAGGGGACGCTTATATTGATTTTCTGATCATCATGAAAAATGACGGCTTTGCACTGGTTATAGAACAGAAAAAGTGGGAGGTGGCCCAGCTGCAGGAGCCCCACTTTGTCAGACCGTTGCGCGACACCTCATGGGAGGTTGAGTTAAGTCCTTTGTTTCAGCGGCGTGTTTTCCACTTTGCCCAGCCTTTTGACTATTCGGGGATTCAGTGGGGCTGGATTCACGTGGGCCTCTCCCTTGACGAGTATGATAAAAGTGTTGCTGGGCTCTATAAAAGTACGCTTATTGTTGCGATGACTTGTATTTTCATCAGCCTTTTGGGTGCCATTGGCTATGCCCGCCAGATCGTCCGGCCGATTTTAGCGCTTCAAACCCTGGTTCAAAAGATTGCCGGAGGGGATCTGTCCGTCAGGGCGAAAACCCGCAGAAAGGATGAGCTGGGTGCGCTGGCCGTGTCTGTAAACGTTATGGCAGATGCGTTGTTGAAAAGAAATAATATTTTGGAAAGTGTCCGGTTTGCCGCCTATCATTTTTTACAGGATCAAAGTTGGAAAGAAAGTATTGTTAAGGTCCTTGAGGACATTGGGCACGCTGCCGGTATCAGTAGGGCCGTATTTCATGTCGTTGTAAAGGATGACGCCGGCTCTTTTGGTGCAAAAAAGCGCTTCGAATGGACGGCTCCCGGTGTATCACCGGAAAAAGAAGATCCTGAATACCAAATGATCAGTTTTAAAAAACGGGGGGTGGCGCATTGGGTTGACAGTCTTGCGGCAGGCCGGACGTTGTCTGTTTCTTTGCAGGCGTGCAGTGATGCTGAGCAGACGCTTTTAGCGTATTCCCAAATTCAATCTTTGATTCTTATTCCTGTGTTTGTGGAGGGGCAATGGTGGGGGCTTTTTGCCCTTGAGGACTGCGATGCTATACGCGAATGGACAGCGGCTGAGACCAGTTGTTTTATGGCACTGGCAGACATGCTTGGGGCGACCGTAGCCAGGCAGGGGTTTCAAAAAGACGTAATCAGAGCCAGGGACACCCTTGAACTGCAGGTGAAGCAGCGGACCCGGGAGCTTGAGGATCAGGTTCAGGCCAAACAAGAGGCGTTGTCCGAGCTCTCCGTTGCCCAGACTTCACTGCTGGAGGCCTCCAGGGCTGCGGGGATGGCCGAGGTTGCCACGGGCGTACTCCACAATGTCGGTAATGTGCTCAACAGCGTTAACGTCTCTGCCACCTTGATATTGGATGCGCTTCGTGAATCCAGGGTGGGCAACCTGTCGAAGATTGCCGGGATGATGGATCTTCCCCCGGAGGATCTGGTCCAATTTATGGCCCGGGATCCAAAGGGGCAGCAGATTCCAAAATATCTCATATCCCTTGGCAATGCCCTTGCTGATGAGCATGGCCGGCTGTTTTCCGAAACTGAAGCGTTAGCCGGCCGTATTGAGCACATCAAGGAAATTGTTGCCATGCAGCAAAATTACGGACGGGTCTCGGGGATCAGTGAAACCATTTCCCCTGAAAAATTGATGGAAGATGCGCTGATGCTCAATCAAGGGGCTTTGGTCCGTCATAATGTGAAAGTTAAAAAAGAGTACGAGGATCTCCCGGATGTGGTGGTGGATAAGCACAAGGTTCTGCAGATTCTGTTGAACTTTATTAATAATGCAAAATACGCCTGTTCGGAAAGCGAAAAAAAGGAAAAATTAATCACCTTAGGAATATACAAAGGGCAGGGCGCTACAGTCTGTTTTTCCGTGGCGGATAACGGAGTTGGTATAGCGCCTGAAAATTTGACCCGTATTTTTCAGCATGGTTTTACAACCCGGAAATCCGGACATGGCTTCGGCCTGCACTCCGGTGCCCTGGCAGCCAAGGAGATGGGAGGGCGTCTTCGCACTGACAGTAAAGGCCCGGGACAGGGAGCTGTCTTCATTCTTGAGCTGCCGGCAGCGCATGGGACGGCGGCATCATGACAAAAACAACGTGCTATTCAAAAGATTTTTTTTCATCGGAAAAACAGGCCCTTTTGAAAATTCAACAGGCCGTGGACAATGCCATGGACAGCTGCTTGCTGACCGATAATCAAGGCAGAATCGTCTACGCTAATCATGCTGCCTGTAAAAACCTTGGATACACCCAGGAGCAGATGTTCGGGATGACCATTGCTGATATTGACCCGGGTTATACGCCCGAGATGTTTGCCCAAGGTGCTGCGGAATTAGTTAAAAAAAAGATGGTCCTTTTTGAGAGCCACCACATGACACAGGATGGCCATATTTTTCCTGTGGAAATCAGTGTCAATTATTTGAGTGAGGCGCACGAGGCGTTTCTTGCCTGCTCTTTTGCCCGGGATATTTCAAAACGCAAGGCCGCACAAGAAATAATAGAACACGCCAAAACAACCCTGGAACGTCGGGTGGAGGAACGAACGGCGTTACTTGCACTGACGGCGCAAATATCTGCAAATTTTGTGGCGGCTTCTCCTGTGACCATCCGGCAGATTATCGAAGATGCATTAAGTCGTATCGGCAGATTTTTTAAGTTTGACCGGGTTGCCTTTTTCCCTTTGATGCCGGATTTGGTCGGAGGGGATAAGGTTCTGGAGTGGTGTGCCAAAGGAATCGAAAGTAAGGCCGGGATTCTAAGCCCCCATCCTATTATCGATAATTCTAAGGAAAAGTTGGTCAATTTTTTTAAAAAGCAGACGCTCCTTCATTTTCCTGATGTTGATAAAATAGCTGATCGATTGGACTGGAAAAGCGATTTAAAGAAACTTGGGATTGAATCCGCCCTGTTTTTGGCCAGTCGGACCGACAAAAAAATATATGGTATTGTCGGATTCGAGATGATGCAGCCCTATGACCGGTGGCCTGAGGATCATATCAACGGGCTTAAGGTGATTACCCAGATTTTTGCCCATGCCGTTGCCGGCGTCGAATCCGGTCTGGCCCTGATCGAGGCAAAAAATTCCCTGGAAGCCCGTGTGGCCCAGAGGACCCTTGAGCTTAAAAAACAGGTGGTTGAAAAAGAAAAGGCGCTGGAGGAACTGGCCGATAGCCAGTCCTCTTTGGTTAAGGCTTCCCGGGCTGCCGGCATGGCCGAGGTGGCCACCAATGTGCTGCACAATGTGGGCAATGTGCTCAACAGTATTAATACCTCTGCCGGTATTCTTGAGAGTCGGCTTAAAAACTCACGCATGGCAAATGTTCAAAAGATCGTTGATCTGCTGCCCCGTTCAAAAAAGGATCTGGCCGGCTTTTTAAGCCAAGATCCCAAAGGTGGGCAGGTCCTGGATTATTTGACATCCCTTGCCGGGGCGCTTACGGCAGAACAACAGGCAATGCATGATGAGATCAAATCGCTTGTCAGTCAGGTAGACCATGTTAAAAAAGTTATTGTCATGCAGCAGTGTTACGGCTCGGTTCATGGGGTGAACGAGCCCTTTGCCATTGATCGGTTGGTTGAAGATGCGATTGCCATGAACCGCGACAGATTAAAAAAACACGGCATAACAGTTGAACGACGATTTGACCCGGTTCCGACAGTTGTTACGGACAAACATCAGGTACTGCAGATTTTTGTCAACCTGATCGCCAATGCAATAAACGCCTGTAGTGAAAATAAAGCCGGCCACGGAGAGAATCGTATTATGATCAGCCTGCAGTGTGACGATCAAACATACGTTAAGATAGAGGTCAAGGACAACGGCACAGGTATTGCGCCGGAAAACCTTTCCCGGATTTTTCAGCACGGTTTTACCACACGGCGATACGGCCACGGCTTTGGCCTGCACAGCGGGGCCCTTGCCGCAAAGCAACTGGGCGGCAGCCTGACAGCCGAAAGTGCCGGGATCGGTTGTGGTGCAACCTTTACTTTGGTTCTGCCCTTATCCACACAGGAGGTATTATGAACATCCATGAAAAAAAGTTGCCGTTGGAAATGACTTTTTTTGTCAGTAAGAAAAAATATTTTTTAAGTTCCTTATCATGCGGGTTTAATTAAAGTAAAATGAATGGGAATGGTGCGTTGAAAATACTTGTGATCGACGATGAAGCATTTATTCGCCAAAGTTTCGAGGATTATCTTGAAGACCGCGAATATGATGTGATTACAGCAGAAAACGGACGCAAAGGGTTGGCACTGATTGAGTCTGAGAGCCCCGACCTTGTGCTGCTGGATCTTATGATGCCCCAGATGGGCGGGCTTGAGGTATTAAAGCAGGGAAGAAAAATAATGCCGGATCTGCCCTTCATTGTGATTTCCGGTGCAAACAGCATTGCAGATGTGATAGAAGCGCTGCGCCACGGTGCTTGGGACTATCTTGAGAAACCGGTACACGATTTGTCAATATTAGAGCATGCCATAAACAAGGCCTTGGAAAAAGCCTCGCTGATCAAAGAGAATAACGCATATCAGGAGCGATTGGAAGCCATAGTCAGGGAAAGGACACGTGATCTTGAAACCCAGATACTTGAAAAAGAAAAGGCAATGAAAGAGCTGGCCGAAAGCCAATCTTCCCTGGTTAAGGCATCCCGGGCCGCGGGCATGGCCGAGGTGGCCACCAACGTGCTGCATAATGTGGGCAATGTGCTCAACAGCATCAATACCTCTGTGGGCAGTTTGGAGAGTCAGGTGAAAAAATCCAGAATGGCCAATGTCCAGAAAGCGGTTGAGATGTTTCCCCTTTCAAAAAAGGATTTGGCAGTCTTCTTAATCGAAGACCCCAAAGGCAGACTGATCCTGGATTATTTGACCTCACTTGGCCCTGCGCTCACGGCAGAACAAAAGGCAATGCACGGGGAGATTGTGCAGCTTGTCTCCCAGATAGACCATGTCAAACAAATCATTGCCATGCAGCAGCGTTACGGCTCAGTCCATGGCGTCAAAGAATCTTTTGCACCCGAGCAGCTGATTGAGGATGCTATCCGTATGAACAGTGACAGCTTAACAAAAAACGGGATCAGGATTGAACGACAGTTTGATCTGGTTCCCACAATTGTTACGGATAAGCATATGGTGCTGCAGATTCTTTTAAACCTGATCTCTAATGCAAAACACGCCTGCAGTGAAAATAAAACCGGACAGGGAGAAAATTACATCGTGATCAGCCTGTCCCGAGAGGGTGAAAACCAGATTAAAATAAAGATAAAGGACAACGGGGCCGGTATTGCACCAGAAAACCTTTCCCGGATTTTTCACCACGGTTTTACCACGCGGCGGCACGGCCACGGCTTTGGTCTGCACAGCGGGGCCCTTGCCGCAAAGCAGTTGGGCGGCAGACTGACAGCTGAAAGTGCCGGGCTTGGTTGTGGTGCGGTATTTACTTTGACACTGCCCTTATCCATACAGGAGACATCATGAACACCCAGGAAAAACAATCCAGTTACCGTATTATTGTAATTGACGACAATGCTGCCATCCATGAAGATTTTAAAAAAATCCTCGGCAAGGTGTCGGAAACAAACAGTGAACTGGAAGATATGGAATCCTTTCTGTTTGATGATCCAACCGAGAAAACCTTGGATAGTAATGTCAAATTTGAGATTGAATATGCCTTTCAGGGTCAAGATGGCTTTGACATGGTGCAAAAGGCCAATAAAGCGGGCGATCCTTTTTCCCTGGCGTTTGTTGACGGACGCATGCCGCCGGGTTGGGACGGTATTGAGACCATAAGCCGGCTGTGGGAGGTCGACCCTGAATTGCAGGTGGTACTTTGCACGGCTTACGCCGACTATTCCTGGTCGGAAATTCAAAAAGTTTTGGGAGAAAGCGACAGTCTTTTAATTCTTAAAAAACCCTTTGACAACGTGGAAGTGCTTCAAATGGCCCATGCACTGAGCCGCAAATGGGAGTTGTCCAGAGAAATAAAAGGTCGATTGAATCAACTGGCCTATTATGATCATCTTACCGGGTTACCCAACCGGGCGCTTTTCCTAGACAGGCTCAAAGGGGCGATCAATCAACACTTCAGAGATCACACAAAAGGGGCTCTGCTGTTTATTGATCTGGACGATTTTAAACGAATCAATGACACCCTAGGTCACAGTGTCGGAGATGAACTGCTTACAATTATTGCCGATCGTATTGGCAAAAGCCTGCGTTTATCTGATACGGTTGCCCGGTCGGTCAAGAATCGGACCGCGGCACGGCTGGGTGGGGATGAATTTACGGTATTGCTGCCTGAAATTAATGGCCTGGATACGGCGGCTGTTGTTTCCCAGCGAATCATTGAACATGTGGCAAAGCCGGTTTCCATTGGGGACAATGAATTTATCATCACCCCAAGCATCGGCATCGCCATTTTTCCGGATGATGGTGATTCTGTGGAAACGTTGTTGAAAAATGCGGATTTGGCCATGTATTTTGCCAAAAGAAGCAGAGATATGGAGCATTTCAAGTATTATCAGAAATCAATGAATGATGCGGCTTTAAAGCGGCTGACCATAGAAAATCAGCTGCGTCATGCCATTGAAAGAGATGAACTGCAGCTGCATTATCAACCCCAGGTGGATCTTCCGTCAGGCGAGTTGATAGGTATGGAGGCCCTGCTTCGCTGGGATAATGAAGTGCTTGGCAGCGTTTCACCTTTGGAGTTTATTCCCGTTGCCGAGGCGTGCGGACTGATTATACCCATAGGAGAGTGGGTGATGCGGACTGCATGTGCACAGGTCTGCAGGTGGATTGAAGATGGGCTGCCCCTCAAACGGGTTGCGGTTAATGTATCGGTCAGGCAGTTTACCCATCCCAATTTTCTGGAGGTGGTGGAAAAAATTATAGAAGAGACATGCATGCCGGTCAATTGTTTTGAAATTGAAATTACTGAAAGTGTTTTTGCAGAAGATATAAATAAAATCCAACATATTTTAAATAAGTTGCACGATAAGGGCGTTGGTGTTTCAGTGGATGATTTTGGTACCGGATACTCTAGTCTCAGCCGCCTTAAGGAGATGCCCATAGATTGTCTTAAAATTGACCGCTCATTTGTTTTGGGGGTAGATTCCAGAAGAAATGATCAGTCCATCATCTCAGCCATTATGTCAATGGCCAAGGGTATGGATATCAGGGTTATTGCCGAAGGTATAGACAATGACCGGCAGCTTGATTTTCTGGTGGATAAAGGATGCACGGAGGCCCAGGGTTTTCTGTTCAGTCGGCCTTTGCCTGCTGAAAAAATAGAGGCAATTTTGAAAAAAGGCGACCAGAAGATAAAATTTCCCCGGGAAAAGGATTGATTGAGATTCGATGTAATTGGTTCCGATCCGCGTCCCAGGGACATTGCAGGTATATTGAGAAGGTCATCGGGATCTGAATCTAAATTAATGGACATTTCGATAGCGATCCCGATAGCGAAGTTAACCTAATCGGCTTTTTTTCGGGAGGAAGGATAAATCTGGCCAGGCTATGGCCGGCTTACAGAGAGAGCGGCTGGTCCTCCCCGTCTTTGATCATCCTGGTCGGCAGGCCGATCTGATTAAGTATTTTTAAAAACGGTGCAGGGTCCAACTGTTCAACATTTTTCATTTCCTTGCAGTCCCAGACACCTTGGGCAATCAGCATGGCTGCCGCTGTGGGAGGAACACCGGCGGTGTAGGCAATTGCCTGGCTTTCAACTTCGTTGTAAGCGGCTTCATGGTCACAGATGTTGTAAAGCAGCACTTCTTTTTTTTCCCCAAGGACATTTCCCTTTACCAGATCGCCAATGCAGGTTTTGCCTGTGTATTGGGGGGCAAGTGACACCGGGTCCGGCAGGCATGCTTTGACCACTTTCAACGGAATCACTTCCAGCCCTTCGGCAGTGGTGACAGGCTGCTCTGAAAGCAGGCCGATGTTTTTGAGCACGGTAAACACATTGATATAGTGGTCGCCAAATCCCATCCAGAACCGGATGGAATCGGCATCAATATGTTTAGACAGGGAGTGAAGCTCATCATGCCCGTTCAAATATATGGGCATTTTTCCCACCACCGGGAAATCGTAGACCTGTTTTACCTCAAACATCTCTTTTTTCACCCATTGGCGGTTAATATAGGTCCATACCCCGCCGGTAAACTCGCGGAAGTTAATCTCCGGATCAAAATTGGTGGCAAAGTATTTGCCGTGATTACCGGCATTGACATCCATGATGTCAATGGTGTCGATGGTATCGAAAATATACCTGTCTGCATAGGCGGCATAGGCATTCACAACACCGGGATCAAAGCCTGCGCCAAGAATAGCCGTTATGCCTTTTTCCCGGCACTCGTCAAGGCGTTTCCATTCATAATTGGCGTACCATGGCGGGGTTTCGCAGATTTTATCCGGCTCTTCATGAATGGCTGTATCCATATAGGCTGCACCGGTATTAATACAGGCTGTAAGCACACTCATATTGATAAATGCCGTGCCCACGTTGATGACAATCGAGGTGCCGGTCCCTTTGATCAGTTTTTCGGTGGCAGGAACATCCATGGCGTCTAATTGGTAGGCTGTTATGGAATATTCATCACTTTTTTTGCTTTTTTTGCGCCTGATACTGTCGATGATTGTTTCACATTTAGACAGCGTTCTTGAGGCAATGACAATATTGCCGAGTACATCGTTATTTTGTGCGCATTTATGGGCCGCCACATTGGCAACGCCCCCGGCACCGATAATCATCACGTTTTTTTTCATTATTATTTCCTTTCTTTAGCCAAACGGGTGATTCTCACCCCCACTTAAATAGAACGTATGCCATAAAGCACTGTTAAATCCTTCATTGAGTTGATAGGCTTTTTTTATAATCCGTATATGCAGATTCCTGCAAAACATCTATTTGGCCGTCAGTACGCATGAGCGCTACGGACGGCATGTGTAACCCGTTAAACCAGTTTTTTTTCACCATGGTATAACCGGCGGCATCCTCAATCATGATGGTGTCGCCGATCTGAAGTTCATTTTGAAAATTTCCCTCTCCGAAAATATCGGCGGCAAGACAGGACCTGCCTGCGATCTGATATGGAAATCCGCCTTGGGACATAGTTTCTTGAAACGTGGCGGATTCCCGGTATACAAGCAGATCCAGCATATGCGCTTCAATGGAGGCATCTACAACGGCGATTTTCTTATTGTTTTCAACGATATCCAGCACGGTTGTTACAAGGGATGTCGTATGGGCCACAGCCGCTTCTCCCGGTTCCAGATACACCTGCAGGCCGAAGCTTTGTGAAAAGTTTTTTATGATTTGAACAAATTGTTGGCTGTCAAAATGGTCTTCGGTATAAGAGATACCGCCGCCAAGACTTATCCAGTCAAACCGTTCTAAAAAAGTTGAGTATTTACGGCTGATACCGGCCAGCATCTGTTCAAATGCCGCCACATCTTCATTTTCACAGTTAAAGTGAATCATGGCCCCAGACACCATGGGCATGGCCGCTTCTATATCCGCTATGGCGGTGACGCCGAGCCGGGAGAAGGTGCGGGCAGGGTTTGCCAGGTCAAAATTACTGTAGCTGACACCGGGGTTGATTCTGATGCCGCAGGTGACGTTGCGGCATTCAGGGTATAATTGCTCAAGCTGCGACAAAGAGTTAAAGATGATTTTATCTGAAAACACAGAGACCTTTTTTATATCTTCACTGCTGTAGGCAACGCTGTAAGCATGTGTCTCTTTGCCGAATGTCTCGTATCCGAGTCTGGCCTCATAGTATGAAGAGCTGGTGGTACCATCCATGTATGGCTTAATCAGATCGAAAACCCCCCATGCGGCAAAGCATTTCAGGGCTAAAAGCAGCTTGGCTCCGCTTTGATTTCTGATGGCGGCCAGTTTCTCCATATTTTGATGGAGTTTTTGTTCATTAATAAGGTAATAGGGCGTAGAAAGTTTTTTCACTGCACCAAATCCTTTACAATAACAAGTAAATATCCGTAAAAAAACACAGCATTTTTGGTGCTGCAAAAAAAGGTGAGTGAATATACACGTTTTATTTGCGTTTTTACATTATTTTTTGCCTGGGTTAAAAAAAATACCAATCCTTGGACACGACCATATCAATTACGTTCCAGTGGCAGCCGTATAATGAAATTTGATCCTTCTTTCAAAGAGGACTCCACATCCAAGGTTCCACTGTGATTCTGTGTAATGATAAAGTATGAAACGGAAAGCCCAAGCCCGGTTCCCTCCCCCACAGGTTTTGTGGTGAAAAAAGGTTCAAAAATCCTTGACTGGGTGGCTTCATCCATACCAGGGCCGTTGTCCTGGATTTCTATGCGCAACATATTTTTTTCTTTGGCTATTCTTAAAATAAAACAGGGCGGATCGTTGTCGGCCATATCCTGGGACTGCATTGCCTGGGCGCCATTGCGCAGAATATTCAACAGCACCTGCTGAATTTTGGCGGCTTCACAGGGGACCATGGGCAGGTTTTCTTCATACTCCTTTAAAATTTTGATGGTTTTAAAATCGTATTTTTTTTTCAAATTATAGTCCGTTGCAGCAAGTTCAAGCACTTTATCTATCAGTTGGGCCGGATGATGTGATGAAAACGCAGCGTCTGATTTTCTGGCAAAGCTAAGCATATTACCAACGATCCCAGCTACCCGCTGACCGGATTCATTGATGGCGTCCAACATCCTGAGAATGCTTCTTTTTTCCATAAAAGCCCTAATCTGATCGACCGTCACACCGACTTCACCGGCAGCTTTAAGATTTGCCCGGATTTTTATATTTTCAAGTCTTGATTTCACCACATTGGCCGTTTGTAGCATAGCGGCCAGGGGATTGTTGATTTCATGGGCCATGCCCGCAGCCAAACCACCTACGGACAGCATCTTTTCGCTTTGGATCATCATCTCTTCAAGCCTTACCTGCTCGGTGATGTCGTCCACCCGGATCACAGCGCCTTCCACCCCATCGGCTGTGAGAGGAAAAATCGTTACATCTTCAAATCGGATCTCCTGTTTTGTCTTGATTGGTATTTTAGGGGAGCTGATGACCCGGTGTTCCCGGATGGCGGTTTTAATTTGTTCTATTTTATCGGCCAGATGGGGTAAAACCTCGGTCAGGTGCCGGGCTCCGGCCTCTTCAAAATTCAACCCTGTGGTGTTCCGGGCCTGTTGATTCCACTGGGTTACCCGGATATTATGGTCCACGCCCACCAGAACCGAAGGCATGGAATCAATGATATTTGAAAGATAGTTTTTAAGCCGGCGGAGTTCTTCTTCCGCCTCTTTACGCTGGGTAATATCCTGAACAAAGGCCACATGAAAATCCTGGGCTTCATAACGCACCATCTTTTGAATCACCTGGATCGGGAAAATGTCGCCATTTTTGCGTCGGTGCAGGGATTCAATCGTTGTAGAGCCCACATCTTTGAGAATACCTATTTGCTGGGCCCAACGTTTACTGTCCATCGCAGGATCAAAATCGAAGACGTTCATTCGGCGCAGTTCTTTGCGTGAATAATCAAGGCTTGCGCACCCCTCTTCATTGACATCGAGGATTTCGCCCTTTGGTCCCATTCTCCAGATGCCTATAGGCGCTTTGTCAAAGATGAACTGGGTCAGGCGCAGGGACTCCTCCATCTCCTTGCGCCGGGTACTGTCCATGATAAATCCGTAGTAAATAATTTTTTTGCCCACGCTTCGAGGCTGTGAAGTGCATTCAATCCATATTTCTTCTCCGGTTGGTTTGATAAAACGTCCTTCGTAATGCCAGGGGGAGACTGTATAGACTGCTTTTTGAATGGATAAGACAAAACGGGACTGATCCTCTTTGGGCAGACAGGCAATAAAATCATTAAGTAATTGTTCCGGCTGCCAATGAATTCCGAGCAGGTCTCTTAGTTTTTCTTTTAATACAGTTGAGGCATCATTGAATTTCGGATGTTTGGGATCTCCGGAAAATTCATACATAATGCCAGGGACATTGGCAATGAGGTTTTTCATCGCCTCTCTGTTTTCAATCAGCTCTTTTTCCCGTTGATCAATCATGCCGGCCATGTGTTTCAAGCTTTGTCCCAGCAGGTATAGTTCGGTGATGGCTGAAGAGGGCCATTTTTTGTCATACCGGCCATCGGCGATGGCTCGGGCCTTTTCCCCATAGGCCCGAAAAATGCGCGACAGCCGTTTGGCCCGGTTCCAGGAAAGATACAACGCCAGAATTGAAGCCATGGTCAGGCCCAGGACAAAGGTGATCAAGGTGGATCGAAGGGGGCCATATGCTTTGGACGCCGGCTGGGCCACCAGGACCTTCCATCCCAGATCATCAATGAAAACAACCGTTCCCAGATACGAGGTGCCGTCCAGTTCAAAGGAACCGGAAATAACTTGTCCGCCATTCTCGGGTTCGGCAAAGGCAAAAAGAGAACCCTGCAGTCGCTGTCCCCAGTGCAGTCGCTGTGAATCAGCGACAATCCTTCCCTTACGATCAATCACATAGGTTAAATATCCGGTTTTCCCTGGCAGTTGGCTGATTTTTTCAGACAAATTATCCAGCGTGATTTCAGCAGTGATCAGCGTGTCGGCCATTGGAATGGTGAGCGCAACAGCAAGTCGACGGCTGACCGTGGACATAAACGTCTCCGACCAGACAGGTTTTTCCGGGTTCCCGGCCGCCTTTACAAATCGTCTGCCGGAAAGATCCAAACCTACCAAATCCCGTCGAAACGAACGCCGTGACCGCGTCAGGCCCACCGTCATAACAAGTTGTTGTCGTGGAGAGGAAATGTAGATCGTTTCGAACAGTTCGCCTTCACCGCATTGGGAATCCAAAAGCCTCGTGACCTGTTGGTCTGAAAGCCCATTCCGGGTCTGTATAAAATCCGCCAAGGCGGCCAGCTGCCGTTGACCGCCCAACACATTTGAGGATACCTGCCCGGCGATGGAACGGGCCATGCCCTGATGCCGGATTTTGGTATCGGACTGCATGGCCGGCAACAAAAACAACCACACAAGAAACGCGATGATCAATACAGGCAAGCCCGCCACCAGGGCAAACTGTAACGATTGATGATATCGAAGCGATTTTGTTTTTTTCAAAACATCACTCCGGCAAAACAAATTTTTGGTTTTCAACGATACTCATGAAGGCCTTTGGACGTGTCATATCACCATAATCATCGAATATGAGCGGGCCTTGCAACCCATCAAACCGTCGGGTGTAAAGCACGGTTTTTTTAAGATCTTCTCCTGTTTTCTGCTGCTTGAGGGCTGTGATGACCACATGGGCGGCATCATATCCATTCACGCCGGGGAAGCCCGGCTCCCTGCCCAGTTGTTCCATGTACGCCTTACGAAAAGCCTGGTATGCCGGTGAGGCGTCTTCTCGATCAAAGGTTTGAACCACGGTAACCCCTTCAACCGCCCTTCCACCGAACTCCAGGAGCTGCTCTGTTGCACCCCAATCCGCTATAGTAATGTATACGGTTTCATCTTTTTTACGGATTTGCTGGCACAACAGCGCAGAATCCATGGAGTTGGCGATAATTAGAATGCCGTTGATATTTAATGAGAGTGCTTTTGCTGCTATATCTTCGAATGGGTTGTTGTCTTGGGTGTTATAGGGGATGGCTGCAACGATTTTGCCACCACCTTCTGTGAACAGCTCTTTGAAATTTTTAAGCCAGCTTTCGGTATATGACCGATTGCCCACATCGTATATCACTGCTGCCCGGGTCATATTGCCTGATGTAATCTGGTAATCGGCACTGACCAATGTATTTGTCCGGACAGAAGGGACAACACGAAAAAAATAATCATCAATGCCGAAAAGTTTTTGTGTACTCACCGTTGGCGCTACACAAAGCATGTGGTGTTTGTTGAGAATCGGCATGATGGCCATGCCCATCTGGCTGGTCATTGGCCCTATGATTGCGGCCACACCCTCGTCAATCAGTTGTGTTGCAGCTTGCCGGGCAACGTCAGGATCATGGCGGTCGTCTTTAATGATCAGTTGAATTTTGTGGCCGTTGATACCGCCTTCTTTGTTTTCTTTTTCGACCCGCATCTGGACCGCATCCAATCCGGCGATGCCCAGGTCGGCCACCCGACCTGACATGCCGGCGATAAAACCTATTTTAACCGGTTGTTTTGAGTCACATCCCGACATGGACATGTATGAGCACATGAAGATGAGCATCAGTGTCAGCATTGTGTTTTTCATTATGGGTTCGTGCCTCCTGAAAAATTGTTTTTATTCTCATATCTATCCATTCGTCCGCCGGATGATGAATCGGGTCTTTATTATGGTTTTTTTGCCGGTGTTTGACAAATTTCTTTTAGGGATAACCATTAAAAAATACGACGGCCATCTGCCGGAAAGGGTGATGGCCGTCTTTGGTCGATCATTTGTCATTTAGAGAGCGTTTTAAAAACCCTTTGGTCAGGAACGGTGCTTGTCTGCCACCTCCCATTCATGAATCGTGGTGGTTTCGTTGATCTCTTCCCATCCTGTGATCATCCCCGCGATATGGCTGAACAGGGAGTGACCGGTTGTGGTCATGTAAACATGCACCACCAGAAACGAGAGTAAAAGAAACGCCACCAGGGTGTGCAACAGTGCCACCGGTGCCAGGGCCCAGCCGATGCCCCCCCATAGATTCCAGGTGTAATAGAGCATGCCTGACACCATCTGGACCGGCAGCATCAACGCTGAAAGTGCCAGGTAAGTCAAGCGCTGCAGGGGATTGTGCTTGGCTCCGGGTGATTTTTCAACCGGGTGGGGTTTGCCCTGAAAAATGCCGAAGGCATAGTATAAGGCCACATCAATAAGTTTTCTGGTTGTTGGGATGTATTGGCGCCACTCGCCGGTGGTGAAAAGCCAGAATACAAAAAAAGCAAACAGCACCAGCCATGAAATTCCCACAAAGTTATGGGTTTTTACTGCGGTTTCATATCCCATCAGGGTGTAGGTGCCATGGATTTCAAAACCTGTAAGCATGAGGAATATGATAATTGCGGCCTGCAGCCAGTGCCAGAATCTTTCATAACGTGTGTACAGATATACTTTAATTTTTTTTGTTTGAGTCATGATGTTGTGCCCCTTTTTTAATGTTTTTCAGTTCTGGTAAAGAAACGTCCTAAACCATGGAGGGTGACACCTGCTAATGATCCGACCACAAGGAACCACCCTGCCCAGTCCAGCATGGTAAAGTGATCCCGTCCAGGCATGTAGAAGCCGCTCAGGTTGGCCAGCCGTCCGGTCCCTTTGATATGGCATTGGGTGCATGAAAGAACGTTATCCCTAGGGGCCACCATGTGGGTGATGGGAAATACATAAGATGTATCAACAAAATCGTACTCGCCGGAATAGGGCAGACCTGAATACGCTTGGCCGTATTGGATCGCCGCATTCCAGTCAAATCCTTTCCAGTAGGCGGCCTTATCTGTTTTATCTTTGGGGAACAGGTGGGGGGCCACAAGTTTTTTATGAATTTTATCATAGGGGATTTTACCCCGGTGGACTTTGAAGGGAAAGATGCGTGACTTTTCATCGGTCATCTCACCGGCCGGCTTGCTGACTGCAACCGTACCGGACGGATCAATGGTATCCTTCAAGGTAAGGTGGTCAATGGAACCATTGAACCAGAAGTATTCGGGGACCACATTTTTTTCCCATTTGAATGCGCCTTTTTTGGTCATATAGGCAGGCTTTCCAAACTCATCCTTTTGGGTGTAAGGCTTTCCGTCTTTCATTTTTCCGGCTGCAGACCAGTCCCAGTACATCTTGGTGGGATTGATACGAGCATATTTAGGAATATGGCAGCTTTGGCAGGCCACCCGGTCTGTGTGGTCATTGGCCTTGGCATTGTGCTGGTGGGGCTCCCGGCCGTGGCAGGATACACAAGTTATTTTTGAGGTCAGATCGTCCTCGATTAATGATTTTTTATTTTTTGCCGCAGGCTGGGTATAGATCCGGCCGGCAATATGGTGTTCCGATGTGGAGTGGCACCGGGTGCAGTTAAAATTTTGGCCGTCGGTTCCCATATGAACATCCAGATGTTTGTCGGGTTTGATCAGGGAGGAGTCCAGATCTCCATGCTTCACACCGTCGCCGCCACCACCGTAAAAGTGGCAGGCCCCGCAGTTTTTACGCCCGGGCCGACCCACACTTTGGGCCACTTCGTTCCACTCCGGCGGATAATATGTTTTTTTGTTTGATTTAAATACTTTGGGTTCCTTGGCCGGATGGCCGGCCCCGGATGGAAATTTTTTGTACGTGCCGGTGGTTTCATGGCAGACAAGGCAGTCCACCTTGGTTTGATCAGTAAAGTCAAAGTTTTTATCTTTCCAGCCGTAGCCGGCATGACATGATGTGCAACGCGCCTCGTTGCTGCTGGCGTTAATGCAGAAATTGTTGATGGAAAATCCGCCTTTTCCCAAGGGAGTGGCGAGGTCTTTGCCCGGGGCTTTCCAGGTCCAGTGTATGGTTTTATGAAATTGCAGGGCCGCTTCATTATGACAGTTCAGGCACGCTGCCGTCACTTGTGGGCCTGAGGAAAATTCCTGTTGCAGGATCTCAAATTTTGAATGATCTGCGGTGATCCACCGTTTTTTTGTCTTTACCGCCTGTTTCGCAAGAACCCTGCCGGGGGCTAGTTCTTCCTGATTTCCATCTGTTGATGCTGCGCATGGCACATGGCCGATCTGCAGCATCAACAACGTGAACATTAAGGAAACTAAAAGATTGTGTTTTGGTTTTGTCATTTTAGATCAACCTCCCCTTTTGAATTGGGTTAACCCGGATTTAATTTATGAGATAAAGTCGGCAATATTTATTTTTGCCGAGTTCATAAAACCATGAAAAAACTTTGGGCATAGAAAAATATGCGTTAGATGTTACAATATTATCAGAAAAATTTTGAATATGCCAGAAGCATCGTTACTGTGAAAACAGCGGACGGTTTTTTTTTGATGGAGGGAAAAATGAAAATATCGATAAGGTGGGCAATGGTTTTGGGTTGCCTGGGGCTCATCTGGGGGATGCAAATCCTGATCACATCATCTTCCTATGTTTCATCACAGCGGATGCTGGCCGGCCACGCCTGCGACGTGATGCAGAACATTGCGGACCTGACCATGACCCAGTCCAAAAACCATCTTCAGCTGGCCCAGCGGGCAGCACTTCTGACCAAGCGTCTGCTGGCTTCAGAGGTCGTGGGAAGCCGTAATCAGCACTATGACGTTCTAGAGCGGTACTTTCTTGATCAATTGTCTTTGTATGCCCATTTTGCCGGCATCTATATTGGTATGCCCAATGGTGACTTTTTTTATGTCAACCGCAGTGATTCACTTACTCCGGACGGGTTTCGGACCAAGATAATCAATCATTCCAATGGTGTTAAAAGAACCCGGCTTGTCTGGCGAAATTCAGCCGGCAGCATGATTAAAACGGCTGAAGATCCCAGCGACACCTATGATCCCCGGCAGCGTCCATGGTATCAAAAATCCCTTGCTGAACGGGAAATTATCTGGACGGAACCCTACATTTTTTTCTCATCACAAAAACCCGGTATTACGGTGGCAGGTCCAATATTCAAGGCAAACGGACAGTTACAGAGCATTGTCGGTGTGGATATTGAAATTGATGACCTGTCCACCTTCATCAGCCAACTTCGGATCGGTAAGCATGGCCGTGCGTTTATGCTTAATAATAACGGAGATGTGGTGGCATTTCCCGATATTTCAAAAATTAAACAGGTTGAAAGTACCGAGGCCCACCATTTCAGAATGGTTAAAATTGATGAATTGGACGATGAACTAAGCCGTTCTGCCTTTCACGCCATCCAGTGGCAGAGAACAGAGGCCGGGCTGCTGAAACTCGACCACTCCCAGTTTGCCAAATTCACCCATAACGGAGACGTGTACAATACCATGTTCACCCAGTTTGCCGATTCACACTGGCCCTGGATGATCGGCGTGTATATCCCGGAAAATGACTACCTTGGAGCACTCAAAGAAAATCGATTGCTTAATATCTGGATTACCCTGGCATTTTCCGTGATTGCTACCCTGGTGGGTTTACAGTTGTTTCGCAGCATCACACGGCCTTTGATGGGGCTGGAGAAAGAGGCGCTTGCCATCAAGCAGCATGACTTGTCCGCGAATTTTAATACCCGTTCCATCTTCAAAGAGATAAATGAAACGGCTGCCGCTTTTTTACAGATGAAGGACTCTCTGCGAACCAGTGAAAAAAAATATCGTCTGATTTTTGAAAACATTCAAGACATCTATTTTGAATGCACCATTGAAGGGCAAATTTTAGAAATAAGCCCCTCTGTAGAGGGCTTGATGCAGCGGGATCGCAAGGACATTATCGGTATTAATCTCACTCAGTTCTATAAAAATGCCGATGATTACCAACGCTTTTTATCCAAAATATTTGATGAAAAGTCTGTGAGTGATTGGGAAGTTACCTTGGAAAACGAACAAGGTGAAATTGCCTATGGATCGGTCTCGGCCACCTTAAAACGCAATGAGGACGGTGATGCGGAAAAAATTATCGGTTCGTTGCGTATCATTACCGATAGAAAAAAAGCAGAGCTTAAACTGCGCCGTTACCAGGATCAACTAGAGGACCTTGTGGCAGAACGCACACTGGATTTGCAAAAGAGCAATGAACAACTGCGCAATGAAATTGAAGCGCGCAAAGAAAAAGAAGAGGCGCTTAGACGCAGTGAAGAAAAATACCGGTCCATCATAGAGAATACCAACAACGGCTATTACGAAGTGGATCTTAAGGGGCGGTTGACCTTTTTCAACGATTCCCTGGCGGTCATCCTTGGATATTCAATCCAAGAGCTTCAAGGAATGGATTACTCTATATTGCTGGATGCAGAAAGCTCACGCACAGAACCTGAAACATATTCTGATACCTATCGATCCGGCGTGAACGGGAATCTGTCCCGTCTGACAATTTTCCGTAAAGACGGTGATGAGCGGACTGTGGATGTGTCAACCGCCCCCATTCTCGATAATAACGGTGAAAAGATCGGTTATCGCGGCGTTGTCCTGGATATCAGTGAACGGCTGAATGCCGAAGCTGAAAAGAAAGCGTTTCAAGAGCGGCTGCATCAGGTCCAGCGACTGGAGGGGATCGGAACCCTTGCCGGCGGTGTGGCCCACGACTTCAATAATCTGTTGATGGGTATTCAGGGTAATATTTCATTGATGATGCTCAAAACCCGCCCGTCTGAGTATCATTACAAAAAATTAAAAAGTATCGAATCCTGCGTGAGCTCCGGCACTAAGTTAACCCAGCAACTGCTCGGATTTGCACGGGGCGGCAAATACATGGCCAAGTCTTTGGATTTTAATCAGGTTGTCATGGATACCGCCCGTATGTTCGGCCGCACGCGCAAAGAGATCCAGATCCAGGAAAATATAGAGCACGGGTTGTGGGCAATCGTCGCTGATAAAAATCAGATTGAGCAGGTTCTGCTCAATATTTACATTAACGCATGGCAAGCCATGCCCAACGGCGGTACTGTTGTCATCGATGCCAAAAATATGGTTCTGGATGCCGTTCTATCCAAGGCGTTGGATATTCAGCCCGGACGATATGTATGCGTTTCAATTTCTGATACCGGCACTGGTATTGATCCTGAAATCCAGGCACGGATATTCGAGCCGTTTTTTACCACCAAGGGGATGGGGCGGGGTACCGGACTGGGCCTTGCGTCGGCTTATGGCATTATCAAAAATCATGGCGGCGCCATTGATTTTGTCAGCCAACCGGGCAAAGGCACCACCTTTTATATTTATCTGCCCGCCTCGGATGGCGATGTGGAAACAGAGCCTGCGCTGTACGAAATTATTTCAAAGGGAACGGAAACACTGCTGCTCATTGACGATGAAGAGGTCATTTTGCAGGTGGGGCAGCCCATGCTTGAATCAATGGGATATAAAGTGATGTCCGCAACGGACGGTGAAACTGCGGTGGACATTTTTCGTCAGTTTTCTGAAAAGATTGACCTGGTGATTCTGGATGTAATTATGCCGGGTATGAGCGGCAGTGCGATTTTCGATGCGTGCAAAGAGATCGATCCGCAGGTCAAGGTCCTGCTTGCCAGTGGATACAGTCTCAGTGGGCAGGCTGAAGATATCCTGGCACGCGGCTGCGTGGGATTTATCCAGAAACCGTTTTCTTTAGAACAACTCAGTGTCAGATTGCGCGATATTTTTGACAATTAGAAGGTCTTTTGTGAAGCAGATACTCGATAATCGAGAGATAAAATCTGTTGGACTTTGGCGATCTCTCCTGATAGATTATTAAGAATACCTCAATAACGGTCATGGGCCGACCTGGTTTATCAGCAACCGGGCCCGGCCACAACAAAGCTTGAAAGATCTGAGTAACTTACCCAGATCTTTCTTATACAAATTAAGCAATCGTTTTCTTCTTTTTGCCGTAAACCTGCATCGGATAACATTAATCATATTAAGGAGGAAAAATGGGAAAATTGATCAAAGAATCAGAGGAAAAGGGGCGGCTTCACATTGATACGCCGATGCTGGGGGAATCCCTGGTGAGCAAGGAATTTTTAAAAACCACCGAGTCCGGAGAGTATTTCAGGATGCATCCGGATATCAATGTGTTGAAAATCGGCGGTCAAAGCATCATGGACCGGGGATCAAAAGCGATTTTTCCCATTGTTGACGAACTGATCAGCGTTAAAGAAGATTATAAGCTGCTGCTGATGACCGGCGGCGGGACAAGGGCAAGGCACGTGTACAATATTGGCGTGGATCTAGGTATGCCCACAGGGGTGTTGTCAAAGCTTGGGGATAAGGTCTCATCCCAGAATGCGGTGATGCTCTCCGTTCTATTAGCCAAACACGGCGGTGTTCGGATCGGCCACGGGGATCACCTTGAACAGTTGACCATGTTCTGCCGCCAGGGATACCTGCCCATCACCACCGGTATACCGCCCTATGGCTTTTTTGAACATCCGGCGCAATTCGGTTCCATTCCTCCCCACAGAACCGACTGTGGGGCTTTTCTGTTGGCTGAGAATATCGGAGCCAGGTCCCTGATCTATCTCAAGGACGAGACAGGGCTTTTTTCAAAGGATCCCAAAAAGGCAAAGAAAAAAGAGAAACTAAAATTTTATGATAAGATCTCCGTGGATGAGCTGATTGAGCTGGACCTGGATGATTTGATTATTGAGCGTCCAATTCTCAATATGCTTAAAAATGCCAAATGTTTGAAAGAGTTGCAGGTGATTGATGCGCTGCGCTATCCTGAAAAGATCAGAGAGGCGCTTGAGGGCAAGCATGTAGGAACGATTATTCATAAATGAAAAATGGATTGTGCCCGGGAGGTATCCGGGCACAATCCGTTGGTTCATTTTTTCCCATTCTGCTGGCCTGATTCATGTCTGGACAGGTAGACGATTTCTGCATTCGCCTCTTTTGCAATGAGTTCAAGCTCGTTTTTCCGAACATGTTTGGCGTAAATCTTTATTTCCTTGCTGCTTAACGCAACGACACGAAAGCGGGCTTTTTTTTCGCCCTTTTCAACTTTTCGTCTTTCTCTGACAAAAATTTTGGTCATGATTCCCTCCTGTATTGTTAAGGATAGATATGATATTAGTATCATATCTTTTAATGTAATATATATCCTTAAAGGATATATGTCAAGGAGTTGTATATGGCACATAAAAATATACCGGGGTCAGGCCGACAGGAACGCTATATCCAGGCCTCTATCCTTCTTGGGTTGATACCTGCCCCATCTTATGGATACGAACTGATTTCCACTATTCAGACCTTTGGTTTCATTGAGGGCACGGCACCTCCCGGAATGATTTACCGACATTTGCGGCAAATGGAAGATGACAATCTGCTCAGTTCACAATGGGACACCGAGCAGGCCGGGGCGGCCAAACGGATTTACACCATCACCGACGAGGGCAGGGAGGTCCTGGACTTGTGGATCCGGTTCATGCAGGACCGGGCAGATAAACTCAATGGGTTTATCAAAATGTACCAGGAGAAAACGGGGTAAGATCTATGTCGGGTGTTTTTTATAAACGGTCACGGACCGTCCTTGGTCTTTGACCGTGGTTCTGCCTACAACGAATATAAAAACATCTCTGTGGCTTACAGAGATATTCTTATAAAGTTACTCAGATCTTTTAAACTTTGTTGTGGGCTGAGTCTGGTTGTCGATAGGCCAGGTCAGCCCATGGCTGTTATTGGGTTGGAAAAGCTTGGATATGGCGGTAATGATTCATATCGTCATGTTGCATCTCTTACATTCCGGTTCTTCCATATGCTTCAGCAAGATCGTCCGCCCACGTTCCTCTCCAAACATCGGGGACGGTTTCCTCTACTTGGGTGATGCTTTCCCAGCTGATGCCGATTTCAGTGAAAATATCTTTCAGAATTTCTTCGGTGGGGGCCAGCCAGATGCAGAAGCGCATGCCGATTTTGTCGTTGTAGTAGGTTCTCACCCAGGTTGCTGCTTCAACGGTTGCCAGTTTGCGCCAGTTCTCCTTAATTACTTCCCAGTCAACATCGGGGGAGTTATGAACCATCATGTATTTTTTTGTTTTACTCATGGCTAATCTCCTTATGTTTAAGTTAACTTGGTGCACCTTTCAGCTATTGGCTGTCAGGTTAAACATATTTAATACAAATATCATACCGAAGATTCTCTCAATACTTTGTATTTATGTAACTATTTAATATGATATGTGAATATAAAAATATTTTTTTGGGGGAGTATGCCAATCTCACAAAGGATTGACAATTTACTATCCGCCACTTATGATAAAAATACGACTTAGTGGCGCTACAAGTTGCGCCACTTAACCACTCAACAATAAAAAATATCCAACTATGGAAACCATTCGACAGGCGATCGAGAAAAACGAACTGCTCAATCAGTTGCTGGAAGCTATCGGCGACGGTGTGTTCGTGCTGGATCTTACCGGAAAAATCGTGGCCTGGAATTCGGCCATGGAATCCATTACCGGATATTCATTCAACGAAATTAAAGGAAAAAGCTGCCGGACCCTCAAGTTCAGCTATTGTTTCGGACGAGGCTGTCCTTCCGGTTTGCATGACTGCAAGATACTTAAAACCGGGAAAACCACACCGACTGAATGCATGATCAACCACCGGGACGGGCATGCCCTTTCGGTGAGTAAAAAAGCCCGGGTCATTAGAAATAATCGCGGACACATTATAGGTGTGATTGAAACCGTTATTGATCTGACTGAGCTTAAAAACGCCCGGCTGAAGATGGAAGAAGCAACCCGCCGGTTAGGAGAGTTGAATCGGTTGGGCGGCATCATCGCTAAAAGTCAGGTCATGCAGAATGTATTTTCTTTCATAAAAGCGTCGGCCGCCGGCGAAACGACAATTTTTATCCAGGGCGAGAGCGGAACGGGAAAAGAACTTGTGGCCGGGGCCATTCATTCCATTGGCGAAAGAAGGGACAAGCCCATGATTACGGTTAACTGCAGTGCGTTGTCCGAGTCATTATTGGAAAGCGAGTTGTTCGGACATGTTAAAGGTGCGTTTACCGGCGCTAACCGGGATCGGATCGGGCGATTTGAACAGGCTGACCAGGGTACGATTTTTTTAGATGAAATCGGTGAAATTTCACCTTATATCCAGCTAAAACTGTTGCGTGTACTCCAGGAAAAAGAGATCGAACGCGTTGGGGAGTCTAAAAAACGCAAGGTGAATATCCGGATTATTACCGCCACAAATAAGGATTTGAAATCACTTGTTGATGAAGACCGTTTCAGGGAGGATCTCTATTATCGCCTCAAAGTGTTTCCCATCTTTTTGCCTCCCCTAAGAGATCGTAGAGAAGACATCCCGCTGCTGGTCAACCATTTTATCAAGCTGAATAACAAGATATCCGGGGGAACCGTTACCGGCATGGCAAAACCGGCTCTAAAGGTCTTTATGGAATATGACTGGCCCGGAAATATCCGTGAATTGGCCAACGCCATTGAACATGCATTTGTGCTCTGCGTCGGCCGCCAGATAGAACCTGAAGATCTCCCCGTTGAAATTATCGGACAAAATACTGTCTGTGCTGAACCATGCCAATCACAACCGGTTCCGGCCCCTTCTCGTAAAAAGCAGCGGCAGCCCCTGGAGCGGGACCGCTTACTGGCCCTTCTGCGTGACTCAGGATGGAATAAAGCTGAAGTTGCCAGGCAAACCGGTTTCAGCCGGGCCGCCATTTGGAAGTATATGAAAAAGTGGAATATTCCCATGAAGTGTGAAGACTAATTCTCAACTGATGGCTCATCGCTTGCGGTTTGTTTTGAGCGCTTTAAGGAGGGGGGTGGATTCATCTGTGGGGCTGAAAAAGGATTTAACGCCAGACAACATCCTGGGCTCTGAAAACCAGGTTTCTTTTTTCCCCGGGCTGAAGATTTAATGCTCCGGTCTGATTTTTTGACAATAAAAGGGTTAGTCTGAAAGTGTTTGCGTCAACGTCAACCTCAATGCGGCCGGTTTTGGGTTCCAGTGCCATTCGGGTGACCAGAACCGGGATCTGATTCTTTTCGTCGGATGGGGCTTCAACATCCTTGACGATATTGATTTTGTCTGCCGGTATCAGCGCCGTTTCCCCGGTTTTTGAAGGGAGAATGATATGCCGGTCGCTGGATACGGGCAAAATCCAATTGACTGTGCTGCCGATTTTTTCAGTCTGGTAGGGCGGCGGAAGTATAATCTCTGTGTGGGTAGAAAAAATCCGGCCCTTTTCCATGGAGACACGGATGTCACTAAAGGCATTGAGCCAGGCCAGATCGTGGCTGACTACGATCAGGGTACACCCCCATTTGTCCCGGGCCGCCAAAGAGGCCCGGCGAATGAGGCGGGCGCTTTGCCCGTCCACACTGGCAACCGGTTCGTCGAGCAGCAGAGCCCGGGGTTCAAGGATCAGTCTGGCCGCCAGGGCCACACGCTGGGCTTCGCCGCCGGATAACTGGTGCCAGGCCCTATTGTGGAATTCGTCAAAGTCGAGACCGACCGCAGCCATGGCGTTGGCTGCCCGCTGTCTTAGCTTTTGGGTCTCTTTTCGGATTTTAAGGCCGTAGGTAACATTATCCAGGACTGAGCGTTTGAGCAGATATGGGGTCTGGGTCATCAGTGTGACTCTGGATCTAACCCGGGCGGACATGGGGTGTTCCCTGCGACCGTTGAAATGGATTTCGCCCTGGCTGGGGGCCATGGCAAATGCTAAAAGTTTTAAAAGCGTGCTTTTTCCACTGCCGTTGGGCCCGGACAGGCCTAATATGCTGCCTGCCGGGATGCTGAATTCGTCAATATCAAGCACCTTTTTACTGCCGTAGTAGTGGCAGATGTGGCTAAGGGTGTATAAAGATGCCGGAGCGTTCATATCATTTTACCTTTTGCGCAGAAAAGAGAGGCTTAAGTTTACCGTGAATGCAATCATTATCAAAACGATTCCCAGCGCAATACCGTCGGCGAACATGCCTTTGTTGGTTTCCAGGGCAATGGCCGTGGTCATGGTCCGGGTGTGATATTTTATATTACCGCCCACAATCATGGAGATGCCCACCTCGGTAAGGACACGGCCGTATGCCGTGACTGCCGCGGCAAGAATACCAAACCGGACCTCCCACAGGCAGGTTAAAATGATATTTTTTTTCCCTGCACCCAGTGACACCAGGGTCAGCTTCAGGGCAGGGTCGATATTTTCAATGATGGACGCCGTGATGGCTGTCACCACAGGAAAAGCCAGGATCGTCTGGCCCACGGCAATACCGGTCAGGGTAAATAAAAGGCCCATCTCTCCCAAAGGGCCTTTGGAAGAGATGAACGCATAGACAATCAGTCCAACACACACTGTAGGCAGGGCCAAAAGCGTATCCAGGATCGTTCTTATGGGGCGTTTGAATCTAAAATCAAAATAACCCAGAACAAACCCGCAGGGCAGTCCGGTTAAAAGACTGACCAGCATGGAACCTGTCGATGCCTGGACCGTGGCTGAAACTGCCGACCAGGTGGAGATATCCCCACTGATCAGCAGTTCGATCGCCCTAAGAAACCCTTCTACGAGAAATGCCATTAATGTCCTTTACAACGCTGGGTGGCCGATGTCGGTTATTTGGCATTGGGGATAAACAGTTTTTTCCCCAGAAGCCGGAATTCGCCGATCTTCTTCTGGGCAGATTCCGAGGCCATCCAGTCGGAAAATTTTAAAGCCAGGTCATACTTGGCTCTAGGGCAGTTTTTAGGGTTCAGGGTCAACACCGAGTACTGGTTCAAGAGGATGTCATCCCCTTCCACCAGAACGGTTAAAGGGGCATTCCCGCCTTGCTGGTCCTGATATTTGATATAGGTGCCGCGATCGGTCATGGTGTAGCCGTTTCTTTCTTGGGTCACATTGATGGTGGCCAGCATACCCTGACCGGTTTGGACGTACCATTGTTCTTTGTCCGGCAATGCAATGCCTGCATTTTTCCAGAGCAGTTTCTCTTTTTTGTTGGTACCCGAATCATCTCCACGGCTCATGAAGAAGGCTTTCTTGGTCTTTATGGCTGACAGGGCCTGGGAAATCTTTTTGCCTTTTATACCGGCCGGATCTGATTTCGGACCGATGATTACAAAATCATTATACATGATTTCCCGCCGGTCTTTGCCGTAATTCGAAGCAATATATGCTTTTTCAGCCGGTGGCGCATGGACCAGCAGCACATCCACATCACAGTTCTGGCCAAGTTTAAGGGCTTTGCCTGTTCCTGTGGCCGTCCATTTCAGGGCGATTCCGGTCTCCTGTTCAAAAAAAGGAATCAGGTAATCAAGCAACCCTGTGTTGTCAGTGGAGGTGGTAGTGGCCATCATCAGTTCTGTTTTTTCGCCGGCCTGCACCGTAATGGCACAGGATAGAACCATGAGGACGGCAAATAATACGGATAAACATTTTTTGGATTTCATTTTTTTCTCCTTTGAAATTCAATATAAATGGTAATTAAGAGTTAAGAATTAGATTGTTTTATAGAAAACTAACTTAAAATAACAAAAAAATAGAATGGAATGATAGGGTTTGTCAATAAATACATATCTTATGTTTGTTGTTTTTTAAGTTGTCGCCATTCTTAAAATCGTCATAAGCCTTTTTATGGAGCTCCTAAAAATATAATCTATGCAGGTTTTCTGCGATTTTTTTATTTAAATGGCATATTGAATCTATTCGCGTGTTGAAACCTTCTCTATTTTCGTATAGGATATACTAAAATTCAAAACATAGCGACGATTGTCGCGTAAATATTTGTTTTAGATGAAAATCGTTATTCGCTGATCTGCCTTTTTATGTTGATATGTTCCGCTTCGTCTATAACAGACCCTGGAATTGCCTGCATATCGCTCTACCAATTCGTTTTTTTGCCGGCATATCCAATACCTTTCTTTCTTAAAACGGCATGGGCCGACCTGACATATCATCTGCCAGGCTCAGCCCACAACAAAGTTTGAAAGATCGGAGTGACTTACCCAGACTTTCTTATAAAAAAATTTATAAAGGAGGAGTCAAAAAGTGAATCCAGGTAATCTTATTCCTGTACCGGATACAATTCCAGTACATTGGGCGTGGTTTCAGGTGCTGTTGATCGTTACCTTTGTTTTGCATCTGTTATTTATGAATGCCATGCTTGGTAGCGCGATTATGGCGTTATTACGAGAGTTTAAGATTGACAAAGATGCGGATGCAATGAATTTTCAAACCGCTGAAAAACTGCCTTACACCATTGCGTTCACTGTCAATATGGGCGTTGCACCACTGCTTTTTATCCAAGTGCTTTACGGGCATTTTATCTACACAAGCTCCATTTTGATGGCGGTGTACTGGTTGTCGATTATCCTTCTTTTAATCCTGGCTTACTATGCGGCCTATATTTATGACTTTAAGTTTAACGCCATGGGCAGAAGCCGGACCATCTTTATCTGCATCAGTGTGATACTGCTTCTTTGGATCGGGTTTGTATTCACCAATAATATGGTGATGATGATTCAGCCCGAAACCTGGTCGGCATACTTTCGTAATCCATTTGGTACCTTGCTTGGTATTAAAGAGCCCATGCTGGTGCCTAGATATCTGCATTTTGTTCTGGCGTCTGTCGCCGTGGCCGGGCTTTTACAGGCTATTTTCTGGACCGTGAAAAAGCCGGAACCGGTTTCAAAAAAAGCGGTGCGGTCCGGGTTGAACTGGTTTGCCTGGGCAACCTGCATCCAATTTGCCGTGGGTATTTGGTTTTTGGTCTCTCTGCCCGAGGATAAAATGATGCTGTTTATGGGCCGGGCGCCGCTGCACAGCTTTTTGCTTGCATTGGGTGTTCTATTGGGCGGTGCGGCCATTTTTTCGGCCGCCCGGAATAACGTCTGGACCACGGCTGCCCTTGCCCTGGGCACGGTGGTGGATATGGTGCTGGTCCGGGATCTGCTGCGCAGTGCCTATCTGAAACCGTACTTTTCGCCAAAGCAATTGACAGTGGTGCCGGAATACTCTTCCATGATTTTGTTTTTAGTCTCGTTTGCCGCAGGTATCGTCATTATCGCATACATGATTAAACTTGCCGTATCGGCGGGAAAGGAGGCATGATATGAATTATCCTGTTTGGGAACTTTATACTGCCGGCGGCGGGCTTCTGATTGCCTTGATTGCTGTGGTTCATGTTTACGTTGCTCATTTTGCCGTGGGCGGCGGTCTTTTTTTGATATGGGCGGAGAACAAAGCGTACAAAGAAAATTCAAATGTTCTTCTGGACTATGTGAAAAAACATACCAAATTTTTCCTTTTATTAACCATGGTTTTCGGCGGATTGACCGGCGTGGGGATATGGTTCACCATTTCATTGCTTAACCCGTCGGCCACATCCACACTGATTCATACCTTTGTCTTCGGGTGGGCCACGGAGTGGGTCTGTTTCGTGGGAGAGATCGTCGCCCTTTTTATCTATTTTTATACCTTCGGGAAAATGTCCCCTAAAAATCACCTTAAAATCGGGTGGCTATATTTTATCTTTGCATGGCTTTCCCTTTTTCTGATTAACGGGATCATTGATTTTATGCTGACCCCTGGCCAGTGGCTTGAAAATCAAAGCTTCTGGTCCGGATTTTTTAATCCCACCATGTGGCCGGCAATGTTTTTCAGAACCTTTATTGCATTTATGTTTGCAGGTATCTTTGGGTTTTTAACAAGTATGTTCATTGAGGATAAAAAAGCGCGATCATTAATGAACAAGAGCTGCGCCGTCTGGACCTTGGTGCCCTTGGTCGGCATGCTTTTATCCGGGTACTGGTATTTTTCCATACTTCCGGAACCGGTGAAAATGATGGTGTTTAAAGGGTCTCCGGAGCTTTTACCCTATTTGACGACCTTTTATATCGGAACCGCAATTTTATTTGCCGGTGCGATTGTCCTGGCAATTTCTCTGCCTTTACCCGTCAAAAAAGTGTTGGCTTTTTTTATTCTGGCCATGGGGCTGGTTTATATGGGCGGATTTGAATTTTTAAGGGAAGGCAGCAGACGTCCTTGGGCCATTTACAATCATACCTATGCCAACGGCATCAAGAAAACAGAAATACCGCAAATAGAGAAAAACGGATTCTTAGCTACCGCAAAATGGGTGTTTAACCGAGAGATTACGCCGTTAAATTCCCTTGCCGCCGGACGGGAACTTTTTCGCAACCAGTGTTCGAGTTGTCATTCCGTTGGCGGGCCCATGAACGATATCCTGAAACTAACCCGGGGGATATCTGTGTACGGTATAGATTCCCGGTTGAACGGATGCGGAACAACCAGTCACTACATGCCGCCGTTCATGGGAACCCGGGATGAACGCTGGGCATTGGCAACATTTGTTGTGGAAGGGTTGAATGCGCAAAGAGCGGTCGCCGATACTGTGTTCCCCGCCCAGAATAAAACGGCAAAGATCCCTGACTTTAATGCGGATACCAGTGAATATGTGCTTTTAGCCTGGAATAACCTGGGGATGCACTGTATCTCGGACAGTGATCCGTTCTGGGTGCTGCTGCCCCCGGCCAATGATTTGTTTGCTCAGTTGATTAGGCGGGGAGACAGGCCAAAGGTGGTCACCGAAAATATCGAAATTACCTACAAGGTGGAGCCCGGCTTTGAAAACCCCAGTGCCCATGTCAAGTTCTGGGAACATGCAAAGTCGATTTTCGGTGCCCAGCCGGAAAAAAATATCGGGCTTTCAGGCAATGGGGTTTCAGGAAACATGCACCTGTCAAAAGAGCTTCATGCCTTTGAAGCAACATTGATACCGGTTGTGCCGTACAATGATGACGGCAGTTATAACCCCTATCCAATATTCACCATTACAGCCGTTGATAAGCAGACCGGCCAACAATTGGCACAAACCACTACTGTGGCCCCGACATCCACGGAGATGGGGTGTCGTAACTGTCACGGCGGCCAATGGCGGGTCAACGGTAAAGCCGGCTTCACCGATGAAACTTCGGGCAATATTTTGGCGGTTCATGACAAGCGGTCCGGCACCAACCTTTTGGAAATGGCCCAAAACGGTCAGCCCCAATTGTGCCAGTCCTGTCATGCGGATCCTGTACTGGGAACCAAAGGAAAACCTGGGCTGTTGAGCTTTCCGGCCGCCGTACATGGGTTTCATGCCAATTATCTGACCCAGCGCGGCACCGAAGCCTGTTTTAAATGCCATCCATCGCGGCCTGACGGACCCACCCAGTGTTTGAGAAGTGTTCATGCCAAAAACCTGGACTGCACCTCATGCCACGGTTTTTTGGAAGATCACGCCTTGACGTTGCTCAAAAAAGAGGATCAGGACGGAAAGCCTGGTGCAAGGCGGCTGATGACCCATCTTAAGCCCCGCACCGTTGCATCCCTGGATCAAATTAAGCCACGCATTCCCTGGGTTAATGAACCGGACTGTCTCAATTGTCATGTCAATTTTACCCGGGCTGATGCAAAAACGGCAAATGGGTTTAATCAGTGGACGCAGGAGCTTTCAGCGCTTTACCGTCTGCGGCATGACAACACCGGAAAAATTATGTGCGAGGCCTGCCATGGTTCCACCCATGCCGTATATCCGGCAAACAATAAACTTGGCAGAGATCTGGACAATGTCCAACCCCTGCAATACCAACAGAGCCGCAATCCCATCGGATCCAAACGCTGTTCTGTCTGTCATATCAATCCGGTAAGCAGACGGCCGAGACATCACCCCATGCTGCCGTCGGCATCGGTTGAAGATTTTTAAGACGCAAAGGAGCTGAACGATGAAACTGAATACCAAGATTTTTTTTATTAGTCTGGTTGGATTAAGTGTCATTTTGATTATCAGTTTATTGGCTGCCACCATCTATTTTAAACGGATCAAGGGGGCGCAGATCGAAAAAAACGCAAAGGCGGCCCAAAGACAATTCGAGATGGCCATGGAGGCTAAAAAAAAGGTGTGGCTGACCAATGCACTACAAGTGGCATCCAATGACAACATCAAAAAAGCGATCTTGGAAAATGACCGAAAGCTTGCTGACAGAACATTAAAACGTCTGGGCAAGACATTTAAGGAGAATACCGGATTTAAAAATGTTCAGGTTCATTTGATCGATAAAAATCTCCATTCGTTTTACAAATCCTGGGCCTCTGATTCATATGGGCAAGCCCTTGGATATTCCAAGGGCTATGCCCAGGTCAAAAACACCTTAAAGTCTGATGTTGCCATGGAAGTATCCGGCAAAGGGGTTCGTCTGAAAGGTTTGTTCCCCATTATGGATAACGGTCAATTTCTTGGAATTGCCAATTTTGAGGGGGGATTGAACTCTATTAAGCGTACATTGAAACCCCATGACCTTGAATTTATTTACTTTATGAATGCCAACGATCTGGATGTGGCCAAGGGCATGGGGGGGAAACCCAGGGTGGCTGAGTTCATTTTAAATCAAAAGGATGTGGATGAACAGTATTGGGCCTATCTTCAAAAAACTGGAATTTTAAATAAGATTTTGGGTGCGCCATTTTTTCTGGACCGTGAGTACCTTAGCATTAAAGGTCAGTTTAAAAGCTTTGCCGAATCAACGACAGGGCTGTATGTGCTTGGAATGAAAAACAAAATTGCCATGGAAAATGTTAATGCATTAAAAAAATTAATTGTTACCATATTCAGCCTGTTATTCGGCATTTTTTTAGTGTTTATTGTCAGCCTGGTCTTTTTTATGCAGAGAAGTGTTGTGAGGCCTATTAAAACCATTGCTGACGGCATGAAGGACATTGCCGAGGGAGATGGGGATTTGACCAAGCGGTTGAACGTCGTTTCCCGGGATGAAATAGGACAACTCAGCCGTGAATTTAACATTTTTATCGAAAAGTTGGATCACTTAATCTGGGATGTCAATGACAGGAATCAGAATTTGGGCCTGGTCTCCAATGAACTGTCCGGTGTTGCCGCGATGATGACGGCCAATGCCGCTAAAGTGTCCACCCAGGCCAATGCCGTTGCCGGTGCCGCTGAGGAGATGAATTCAAATATGAATACTGTGGCGGCGGCCGTGGAACAGGCCACGGTCAGCGCAAGTCATATCGCGGCGGCCACCGAAGAGATGACGGCTTCAATCAATGAAATTTCCCAAAATACAAGTAAAACCAGACAGATCACCGACCAGGCGGTTATAGATGCCGGCAGTGCCTCGGATAAGATTTCGGATCTGCAAACCTCTGCCCAGGACATCGGAAATTTTTTGAACACCATCCAGGAGATCAGTGAACAAACCAATCTTTTGGCCTTAAATGCCACCATTGAAGCGGCCAGGGCAGGGGAGGCAGGCAAAGGCTTTGCCGTGGTCGCCGACGAGATCAAGCAGTTGGCCGGCCAGACATCCAAAGCCACTGTGGATATCCAAGAAAAGGTTGAAAATATTCAGGGAGTCAGCAGCCAGGCCGTGGAGGAGATCGGCAGGGTAGTCTCGATTATTGATGACGTAGACGGGCAGGTGAATTCGGTTGCTGCATCCATAGAGGAGCAGACCGCAACAACCGAAGATATTTCATCCAATCTCCAGCAGGTCTCTGCGGGGGTTTCCGATATCCAGGAAACCATTATTCTTGCCAATGATATTTCTAACCGGATTGCCCAGGAAATACATGTGGTGAAAGAATCTTCTGAAGAGATGAGTGAGTACAGCCGAAATGTTGAAAATGATGCGGAGAGCCAGAACCAAATGGCCGTTGATGTCATTGAGATGATGAGCCGGTTTAAGATGATTCACAAAGGGTTTCATGCCGCCCCTGTCAAGCGCACCCATAGCGTGTGGAAAAAGAAGCTGTCAAATCTGTTATCCGGCAAGCAGGAAGATATCAGTATGGATCAAATGACAGATTATCGTCGTTGTGAATTTGGCCAGTGGTATTTTGGTCCGGGAATGGAAAAGTATGCAAAAAGTCAAGGCTATAAAGAACTTGGGGAAATACATGAAAAGGTGCATGAGATAGGCGGCCGGGTGGCAACGCTTTTTAACGCAGGGAACATCGGTGATGCCCATGATCTTTTCAAGGAATATGGGCAGGTTACCACACAATTATTTGAGTTGCTGGATGGACTGGAACAACAGACTTCATAGGGTTTCAAACCTTGTAATTATTCATGCAACCTGCTGTAAAATCTGTTGTATATGATTGTCAGCAGTAAAGCAAAAACCATAGCAGACAGCCCAATGGCGACACTGTAATAAACAGATGTGGTCAGGGACAATCGCATTAAAAGGGTGGCCAGCGCGTAGCCTGAATTTCTGAACACCGCTTGAAATTGGGGCAACACGCCCTGTGCCAGGAACACCATGAGGATATCGGAAAAAATTAGTACCGTGTAAAAAGATTGGAGAAAATCAAATCCGTTTAATTTTTGGCTTATCAGGCAAAGATCCAATACCCCCATACCGAAAAAAATGAGAAGTATGCAAAATGCTACCGTTTTTTTTGCCGATATAAATCGGTTCAGGCATGGGCCCGTCACAACTGTCTTGTCGCGTTTGTCAGGTTTGGTTAATACGATTCGATAGCAACCCAGCAAACCAAAAATGGCCAGCGCCCCAAATCCGTATGCGAAAATATGATATACCACATCTGCGTGATGTGTTAGCGATAATGGCTCTGTCAGATCAGACAACTGCTTGAAAGCATTCCTTAAAAAGATTAAAGCCAAAATTTCAAATTGCTTGCCTAACGCCCGGGACATGGATTCGGGCAGGGTGAATATCATGGAAATAATTTCCATGTATAAAACCAGAAGAAATGCAATATATATGGCCGTAAAATGGCTGTGGGATATATGCGTGGCCAGCATTTTGGGCAGCAGGCCTTGTCGGTTGAATTCAATTAAGATAAGACTGGTTAAAAAAATTAGAATTAAAAGATTCGACGCCGTTTTATACGTGGTTTCCAAGTGCCAAAACCGCTTTAAAGCGTCTAAGGTATGTGTACACGCGGCAATAAGGTTTATCATGGCTATCCGATTTTAAATTGTTGGTAGTGAATTTTGGGGTCCCGTAAATCCGGGGGCCGTTCGATATTTTATCCCAAGAAACCATAGCATAGCATGTTTTAACGCATTTTATAAAAATAACATTCCAGCAAAAGTAAAATAGTGGTATTTTTAAATAGATTAAGAAACAGGTAAAATACAATTTCTAATTGCCCGCTGATCTTAAAAGTTCTGTAGCATATGCTGTTAATTACTGTATTCAGGCTGTATCTGCCTTTCTTGTCATAAATTTTAGTCGATGACGTATCCAACGGCTGCGACAATAGTTTCGCGGCTAAAAATTCTTCAGTATCGACACTTGGAAGAAAACAGGGAAATATAGATGATAAAAAATGAAACGGCGAAAGAGACAATACTCATTGTGGATGACACGCCTGATAATTTGGCTGTCTTGGGCGAACTGCTGATGCCCCATTATCAAGTCCGTGTTGCCAATTCGGGTCCTAAAGCCCTTACCGCAGCCGGCACCGAGCCCCTGCCTGACCTTATCTTACTTGATATCATGATGCCGGAAATGGACGGATATGAGGTCATAAAATACCTGAAAGACAATCCCAGAACAAGTGATATTCCTGTTATTTTTATAACGGCGCTGGATACATGCGAAGACGAGGCCAAAGGGTTTGATCTCGGTGCCAGGGACTATATATCCAAGCCGGTTCGCGCACCTATTTTGCTGGCCAGGGTTAAGGGGCAACTTGAGATCAAGGCAGCCCGGGACATACTGCGTAACCAGAACAACTGGCTTGAATTGGAAATTCAACGGCGAATTCGCCAGTATCAAAAAGTCCAGGACATCAGTATGCGGGCTTTGGCCAGCCTGGCTGAAGCCAGGGATGACGAAACGGGCAATCACATTCTGCGTACACAAAACTATTTAAAAGTTTTAGCTGAAGAACTGGCCAAACACTTTAAATATGCCGACGTTCTTACAGAACAGACCATTGAAATTTATACAAAGGCGGCCCCGCTTCACGATATTGGTAAAGTGGGTATTCCAGACCATGTTCTATATAAGCCGGGCAAACTTACCCCGGAAGAGTGGGAAATTATGAAAACCCATGCCCAGATAGGTGCTGACGCCATTCGGCGGGCCGTCGGCAATGAAGAAGATAAAGAGGCGGTAGATTTCCTATATGTGGCCATGGACATTGCAGGGTTTCACCATGAAAAGTGGGACGGTAGCGGTTACCCCAAAGGGCTGACTTCAAACCATATTCCACTGGCGGCAAGACTGATGGCATTGACCGATGTGTTTGATGCACTGATCAGTGACCGGGTTTATAAATCTGCGTACCCCATGGATGTCACCATAAAAATAATTAATGAGGGCCGCGGAACACACTTTGATCCGGATATCGTCGATGCATTTAACCGGCGGGTGGACGATTTTGAGAATATTGCTGCCCGTTATAAGGAGCAGCAGGTCCCTAAGGACCGCAAATAGCTTTTTCGTTCAGACGCTATTGCATGCCAGAACGAAAACTTGGAAATTTTTAGGGTCGCGTTAATATGCTTAAATATATTTTACCATTGATCTGTTTGCTGATTGTGCTGTTACTTGACGCAGGTGTTGCCTGTGTTGTCGGGGTTGCCGTTATCTGCTTTGCTTTATTTCAAAATTTGTATAAGCAAAAAAATATCCAGGTCATGGAGATTGATCCGGCACAAAAAATTGCAGATCAGCGTTTTGAATCGTTGAGCAATAACATACCCGGCGGATTTGTTTTCCAGTTTACCATATTTACTGATGGGACAAGGGAGTTTTCATACATCAGTCAGGGGGTGCAAAAACTGTTTAATTGTTCTCCTGAGCAGATCATCAAAGAGCCGTCTCTTATATTGTCATGCATGGATAAAAATTCTAAAATTCGTTTTCGTCATGTCATGTCACACAATGCCGAAAAATTGTCCGCTGTTACCGAAGAATTTAAATTTGATCTGGACAATGATCAGTGTTTGTGGATGCAGTTCAATGCCCATCCGGTCAGAGAATCAGATGGACGAATTGTTTGGGATGGTGTGGGGATCGATATTACCGGACATAAAAAAGCGGAATTCAATTTGCGGCAAAGTGAAGAACGGTTTCGCAAGATTTTCAGCGAATCAAGCTCTCCAGTGTTTCTAATGGAAAATCTACGGTTTATTGATGCTAACCAAGCGGCATTGGAGCTTTTAGGATATGACTCGTCGGTGCAATTGCGCGGGACTGCTCCCGAAGATATATCTCCCAAATATCAACCAGACGGGAAATTAACCAAAGAAAAAGCAAAGGAGGTCCACGAAGTCGCCTCTAAACGGGGAAGCCATCGTTTTGAATGGGAGCATGTCAAAAAGGACGGCACCCATTTTTTTGTGGAGGTGACGTTAACACCCATACGGTTCGAAGCCAGGGTGCTCTTTCATGTTTCATGGTCGGACATCTCGGAACGTAAACAGATGGAAAGCCGGTTAAAGGAATTTGAAGCCATCGTCAACTCATCAGACGATGCCATAATTTCCAAAACCATATACGGCACGGTCCTTAGCTGGAATAAGGGCGCAGAAAAAATTTTTGGATACAAGGCTGATGAAATCATTGGGCGGCCCATCAAACGACTGTTTCCCTACGATCTATGGATCAAGGAACAAAAAATTCTTGAAAAAATAAAACAGGGTATCAATATTGAGCACTTTGAAACCCGGCGGCTGCGCAAAGATGGTGCCGTGATTGATGTATCCGTAACTATTTCTCCCATATACGATAAAGATGGGGAGGTGTGGGCAGCTTCAAAGATTGCCAGGGATATCACAGAGAAAAAGCAGATTGGCTTTTTACTTGAAGAGCAGCGACGGCAATTTAAAACCCTTTTGGAAACCATTCCGGATCTTGTATGGCTCAAAGACAATGACGGTGTGTTTCTTTTCTGCAATCAGCGCTTTGAAGCAATGTTCGGGGCAAAAGCTGAACAGATTGTGGGAAAAACCGACTATGATTTTTTTGATCAAGAGATGGCGGACGCTTTCAGACAGGGGGACAGGGCCGCCATGCAGGCCGGCAAGGCCACCATGAACGAAGCGTGGGTAACCTTCCTTTCGGATGGCCATATGGAATTGTTGGAAACCATTAAGACCCCATTGATGAATCAAAAGAATGAAATCATCGGTGTCTTGGGAATTGCCCACGACATCACGGCAAGGACCCGTAACGAAGAGCACTTACGTAAATTTTCCCTGGCCGTGGAGCAAAGTGCCAATGCCGTTGTCATCACTGACCGGAACAGCAATATAGAATACGTCAATCAGCGCTTCACAGAGATGACCGGGTATTCCAGAGATGATGTGATCGGAAAAACACCACGTATCATTAACTCAGATCGAACACCCAAAGAAACCTATGAACAGTTGTGGGATGCCCTGGGGAAAGGAAAATCTTGGAGCGGCGAATTTATAAATACACGTAAAAACGGTGAACAGTATTTTGAATCTGCGGTCATCACCCCCTTGCGTGATAAAGACGGTATCGTGACCCATTTTGTGGCGATTAAAGAGGACATCACAGAGAAAAAACAGATCGAACAAGAGCTCAGCGATCACCGCCAGCATTTGGAAAAATTGGTGAAATCGAGAACCGTAGAACTTGAGGCTGCCAAGCTTCAGGCCGAAACCGCCAATCAGGCCAAAAGTACCTTCCTGGCCAACATGAGTCATGAAATCAGGACGCCGATGAATGCTATTATCGGGTTTGCCCATCTGATCCGCGGGCATATCAAGGATGAGGAGCCACAAGAGATGGTGTCCAAGATCATCCGCTCCGGGAAACATCTGCTGGGGATTATTAATGACATACTTGATTTGTCAAAAATTGAAGAGGAGGCTTTAATTTTGGAAGAGACCACTTTTTTAACGTCCGCCATCATTGATAATGTCTGCAACATGATACAGGACCCGATTTTCCAAAAAGGGCTTCAGTTAACCGTTAACAACGACCCTGAATTGGATACGCTGCCTGTTATCGGAGACCCCCTGCGCCTTAGACAGATACTGGTCAATTACCTTGGCAATGCTGTGAAGTTTACTGAAAGGGGCAGGATTACCTTGAATGCCGTTGTTTCCCAAAAGCGAGCCCATGACGTTAAGTTACGCTTTGAGGTTCAGGATACCGGGATCGGTATAAGTGATGAACAAAAAAATACAGTATTTGATTCATTTGTACAGGCCGATTCCCAAACGACTCGTAAACATGGCGGGACGGGCCTTGGGCTTGCCATCTCCAGGCAATTGGCGCGCATGATGGGTGGAGATGCCGGTGTTGAGAGCGAGCTTGGAAAGGGCAGCACCTTCTGGTTTACCGCAGTATTCAAACTTGGCGATGCTGAAGACCTCAAGACAGACGTCGGTGAAGCACTGGCAAAACTGCGGGAAAATGCCCGTGTTCTTCTGGTAGAGGACAATGAAATCAATCAGGAGGTGGCCAAAACTATTCTTGAAGAGTTAGGGCTGTCTGTGGATACAGCCTTTAACGGCCGTGTAGCCTGCAGAAAAGTGGAAGCAAATCTTTACGACTTGATTCTAATGGACATGCAAATGCCGGTCATGGACGGTTTGGAAGCCTCCCGGAAAATCAGAGAATTTCCGAACGGGGTCCGGGTTCCCATTGTGGCACTCACAGCCAATGCATTCGAAGAAGACCGAAAACGCTGTATGGAGGCCGGAATGAACGGCTTTGTTGCAAAACCTTTTGAACCGGAGCAATTGCATGCCGTGCTGGCCAGATGGATACCCGGTCGTGATGGAATTGAGGATTATATTTATAGGGATAACGTGCCTGAAAAATCAAGCGCGGTTAACAAAGATGACGCTTTCAGTCATATTGATCAAAAAATCGGTCTAAAATATGTTAAAAATATAGAAATTTATCACAAAATGTTGAATCGATTTTTAACTCAACAGGCAGACTTATCAACTCATATTGAGAATTCTCTCCAAAAAAAGGATATGGCGTCGGTGCGGCGTCTGGCTCATTCACTTAAAGGCTCGGCAGGAATGCTTGGGATGCATGAGTTGTATGAGATTGCAGCATCCTATGAAAACCTTGTGCGCAATGGTGCCCAAGACCTGGAACTTAATACCTCTCTGGAGGCGTTAAACAAGGAATTAAGCGCAGTTTGTGAGGAGATTGAACATATGAACAAGCCGCCTGCCATTGAGCCTGATGCCGTTGATTCGAGCCATCTTAAATCAATGCTGGGGCAATTTGTTGAATTCTTAAACCAAAACGATATGAGGGCGTATAAAACCTGGGAGAACGTATATCCAGCCTTGGTGACTACTATTAACCGCGAGGATGTGGCGGCCTTAAAGCATCAGATTGAGAATTTTGATTTTCCAGAGGCGTTGGTTACATTGAATGACCTCATGTCGCGATATTCATTGTAAATTAGGTGGAATTATGAATGTGTTTCAAAAGAACGTAATGGCTTTTTTCTTTCGGGGGGGTGTCCGGTGCAACATAAAGATATTGGGGCTCTTTGGGGGCTTTTTATTGTTCTTTGTGGTGTCTGCGTCTGCCTTGAATGCTGAAAGCTATCTGTTTGTGGGCAGTAATTTTCCGATTCTGTCGGAAAGGTTGCCGGATAAAACCCTTGGCGGCATCAGCATTGATATTGTTCGCATTATCTGCAAGCGCCTTGGTCATACTCCAATCTTTGAACTGTACCCCTGGGTCCGTGCCCAGGCATTGGTCAAGGCCGGCCAGGCGGATGTCCTCCTTGTTCCTTATAAAACCAAGGAAAGGGAAAAATGGATGGATTTTTCCCAGGTCCCTTTTTTTGAGGATAAATCGTTCTTTTTTGTTAGACCCGGCAATCATCTTACCTGGGATGGGAACCTTGCCTCCATCGCCAATCTGCACATCGGCAAAGTCCGGGAGTGGAGTGTGGGAGAGGCTTTTGAAAAACAGATGTCCAAACTGACCATCGATTATGCGCCTAACATTGATCTTTGTTTTTTAAAGCTGATTTCCGGGCGGGTTGATCTCGTCCCCACCCAGAAGAGGGAGGCTTACAAAGCGTTTCAGCGCCTTGGCCTTCATAAAGATGAGTATCCGGTGGCCATTTTTCCACCGCTTGCAATTCACTATAATTATTATGGGTTTTCCAAGAAAAAACGAACGGAACTCAAAGCATTCAAAGCAGCCTTTGACCAAGAACTCAAACAAATGAAAGACGCCGGTGAGATAGCACAGCTCTTGGATAAGTACACCCCAGCCAATTGAAGAATAGATAAAGGGCAAGAAGGTATGATAGATCAATCCAAAAAGACCGCCGTTTCAAAGGACAGGCCGAAACAACGGTCCCTTGCCGGTACCCTGACACTGCTTTTAACGTTTACGGTGACTGTCGTTGCACTGACCATTGCAGGCATTTTGTATGTCGCCGTTTCAAAGAGTGAATACCGGCAATTGGAAGAGAAAGCAGATGATTTTGTTTCATCAATAGATGATGTGCTTGAAATTCCTCTATGGAATATGGATCGTGAAAATATACAAAAAATTGCCCAGGCATATGCCGATAATGAGTTGTTTGAGTATCTTGAAATTCGTGATAATTTAAATACCTCATTTTTTAATTATGCCAGGAATCGAGATGCACCGGTTATTCGTAAATCCGGAGACATTTATCATGCAGGCCGGCTTGTGGGGTATATCGATGTGGCCTTTACCACCCAAGGATTGGTCCACCGCAATCATAAAATACTTTTTTCCGGCCTTGGTATACTCGTCATCATTATTGTTTCGTTGACTCTGGTAACAGGCCTGTTTTTTAAAGCTGTTTTAACAAATCTTTTTCGGCGCCTTAACGCCATATCCGATGCGTATGCGCTGGGCAAAGACATTATGCCCGAACACGAAATTCCATATCGTGAATTTCAATTCCTGCTCAGTATCCTTGGGGATATGCGCGATACGCTGAATATGCAGATGATGGAAATTAAAAATGCAGAAAAAAAATATCGAACTATTTTTGAAAACGCGGTGGAGGGTATATTTCAGTCCACCCCTGACGGCCATTTTATTGATGTCAACCCTGCAATGGCACAAATGCTTGGCTATAAATCGCCTCAGGACTTGACCCAGTCCATCTCAAATATTGGAGAACAGCTTTATGTGACCCCTGAACGCAGAGAAGAATTTATCAAGCAAATAAGAACACAAAAAGAGGTGATAAATTTTCACACTGAGTTTCGCACTGCAGACGGCCAGACGGTCTGGCTGGCATTCTACTCCCGGCCTGTTCATGATGATAACGGCGAACTTGAGTACATCGAAGGGATGGCCCTGAATATTTCCGAGCAAAAAAAAGCCGAGGAGGAACGAAAAAAATTAGAAGCGCAACTGATACATTCCCAGAAACTTGAGTCCGTAGGACGGCTTGCCGGGGGCGTTGCCCATGATTTTAACAATATGCTCAGTATCATTTCAGGCTATTCGGACATGATGCTGCAAACTGTAACGCCAAAGGACCCTAATTATGAAAGGCTGATTGCCATCAGTTCTGCTGCCAACCGGTCAGCCGGCTTAACCGGACAGCTTCTTGCCTTTGCCAGTAAGCAGACGGTTTCACCCAAGATCTTGGATTTAAATAAAAAGGTCCATGATTTGATGAATATGCTCAAACGCCTGCTCAGGGAGGATATTGATTTAACGTTTTTGCCGGGTGAAGATATCGGAAAGGTCAATATAGATCCGACTCAACTGGATCAAATATTGGTGGACTTATGTATTAACAGTAGGGATGCCATTGATGGTATTGGTCAAATTATCATCAAAACCGGGCGGATTGTTATGGATGAAACATATTGCCGGCAACATTCGGATGCTGTTGTGGGGGACTATGTCACGCTTTCGGTCTCCGACACCGGCTGCGGCATGGAACCGGCCATATTGGACACTATTTTCGAGCCTTTTTTTACAACCAAAGAGGATTCTGAGGGAACCGGCCTGGGTCTATCCACGGTATATGGTATCGTCAAGCAGAACAGGGGCAGCATCCGTGTGGATAGTGAGCCGGGCAAAGGAACGGTTTTTACGGTTTATTTGCCTGAGTGGCGAGACGAAGTCCCTTCAGTCGTAAATGATACGGATACAAACGTGTCATTTAAAGGGAATGAAACCATTCTGCTTGTGGAGGATGAGAAAGCGCTGCTTAAACTAAGCCGTGCGACACTGGAACAAATGGGGTATACGGTATTGGCTGCAGATTCTCCCAATAAAGCCATACGCATTGCAGCCGAGTACCCGGGGGAAATTCAGCTGCTCATGACGGATGTCATCATGCCCGAAATGAACGGCCTCGAACTTGCGAACAAGCTGATTCGTGATCATCCGGGCATTAGGTGCCTTTATGTATCAGGGTATACGACAGACGTTTTCTCTTCCCACGGTATCTTGCACGAGGGGGTTCATTTCCTTCAAAAGCCCTTTAAGAAAAAAGATCTGGAACAGATGCTTCGAACAATTCTATCCTGATTGATAAATACATCAATTTGGGGGCGGGTTATTTATAGGGGGCCGGCAGGAAAACGTACGGTAATTGTTGTGCCGGAGGTATCGCTTGAGTCCATCTCTATCTGCCCGCCATGGATCTGGGTAAAAAGTTTGGCGGAATAGGTGCCGAGCCCGGTTCCCCCGGATTTACCGAAGGTGGCATATTTATCAAAAAAGGTGGAAAAAATTTCATCCGGCACCTTTCCACAGTTATGGATTTCGATTTGAATATTTTGCGGCGTCCGGTATAAGCAAATTGAGACCGTTGCATTTTCGGGGCTGGCTTCTATGGCGTTTTTTAATAAATTTTGAAATAAGGTGAAGCAAAGGATCTCTTCGCCCTGTGCCACAAAAGCATCGGGTGGGGTTTCGGTATTTTCTTTGGTGTCAAAACGGATACTCACATCCAGTTGTGACGAAAAACCTTCAAGTTCAGAGATAACCCTTTGAAGTAAAATTTTAAAATCCAGATCAAATGGCGAGAACTGATACTGTCCCATCTCCATCTTGATAATATTCAATGACATATTTATCATTTCAATCATTCTGAATCCGGCAAGCTTGATATTGTCCAGGTGCTTTTCCTGGGTTGGGGTCAATCCTTTTTCCCTGCGGATCAGTGCAGGAATATTGATAATTCCGGTCAATGGTCCTTTAAGATCATGCCGGGTGATGTGGTCTACCTCTTCTTTTAATTTTTCAAGTTTTTTACGTTCATCCACATCAATGATAAAACTGTCAACCCATTTGACATCCGGGTTGATCCGATCCTCTCTTATGCAGGCATTGACACTGACCCAGATGTCGCCATCTCCCTTTTTCCTGGTTCTGAATTCAAAATTTTCCACCACCCGGTTTCGTTTCAGGGTTTCTTTAAAATTTGCGTATTCTTGGGGATATGCAAACAGATTTTTTCCATTAAAGCCGATGGCCTCCAAGAGCGCTTTCCGGGAATCATATCCAAGGAGTTGTGCACATGCCGGGTTCATGGACACGGTATCGCCTTTTGTCGTCTGACTGGAAATGCACACCGGTGCCGCCTGGTATATATACTGGTATTTTTTTTCCGCCTCGACCCTGGAGCTGATCTCCTTTTGAAGCAAACGGTTGCTCTCTTCAAGATCCTGGGTTCTTTGCCGAATAATTGCTTCAAGTTTTTGAATGCCCAATTTCCAGGAGACGATAAGAAGGCCTTCCACCAGAGAAAAAACAATAAGACCATACAGCACGTTTATTAACAGGCCTTTTTTAAGGCCATGGAGCTCCGAAGAAATTTCATGCCAAGCCACAACATGTCCGACGGGTTTTCCGTTTGGAAGACAGGATTGGCGATAATCCTTAAAAGGAAAAGAACTGATCGCAAGAGGGGGATCCCTTTTGGGCAGGATTTGTGGATGATTATTGAAAATAACATCCGCTATTTCAGGTAGTTCTAAAATTGGCCGGTCTTGTTCTTTTGCCTCCTCAATCACAAGCCTGTCGGCAATGCGGTCTTTTTCCAGTCGTGATTTTAAGTATTCCGGCCAGACATATTTTTCCAGATGTTGCCGATTGAGCAACACCGCAATGTGATATCCTGTGGCAGAGCTTAGATGGTTAGCAATAGATGCCATTGAGGTCCCGGCTTCCAGAGCACCTACATGAATTTTTTTCCCTGTCCGGGGATCTGTCGCAAATACCGGCACCACGCCACGGATGCCTGAATAGACCCGTCCGGTTTCAAAACCTTTGGTGGGTGTCTGTGTTGCATTGCAGTCTACAACCGTAAAGCGGACTTGGTCCATACGATCCCCGAATTTGTGCGGGGCGTGGGTCCTGAGAAAAGAAAGCGATCCGGGGCCTATATGGAAATGCAGTTGTCTGACATCGTAACTTTCCTGCATCTTTTCCCATCCAGGCTTAACATGATCAAAAAGTTCTGCCCGCATACGGGCAGCATCTTTGCCGCCAGGCCCTCCCCCTTCCTTTTCCACAGCCAGCTTTCCTTTGAGAAAACTTGCAGGGACATGAACGTCATTGGCAACATATGTAGCAATTTGCTGCATATTGGTGGCACTGGAGATCAGAGAGATCTGAAATCCGGAACGTAATGCATCATTGCGTCTTTCAATTTCCTGGGCCAGCATTTGCCAGGCAGACAGGTAATTGATAAATATGAAAAAAGAGTCCGTGAGGACGATAACTGCAGTAACAATCCAGAACGCCTGCCACGGACGAGAGATAGTTGCCATAATTACGATACTCTTGTGATGATAGAATTTATTGATGTGATTTTATATCTTTAAAGAGAAAATTTCAATTGCTACGATGTTAAATTTTTGCATAGGTTCTAAGCGTTTTGGTTCAACAACTGCAAGAGTTGTTGTTCGGGCATGGGGCGGCCAAACAAGAACCCCTGAACAATGTCACACCCCAATTTTTCTAAAAGTTTCGTCTGTTCTTCTTCTTCAACCCCTTCGGCAACGACCTGCAGGCCTAAGTTATGCGCCATGTCAATGATCGTTTTAACCATTACGGCATCGTTGGGGCTAACAAGGATTTGTCTGATAAAAGAGATATCTATCTTTACATAGTCAATGGGCAGCCTTTGAAGATAGGCCAAAGACGAGTAGCCGGTTCCAAAATCATCAAGGGCAATGGTGAATCCTATTTGTTTTAATTGTTTAAGGTTCTCAATAGCTTTTTCAGGGTTTGACATAATAATGGTTTCAGTGATTTCAAGCTCAATACTTTCTGCAGAGATTTTATTTTGTTCAAGAATCATTGCCACCTTCTCAACCAAATCGCTTTGATTCAGTTGGAGTGCAGATACATTCACTGCAATATGCTCCTTTGTCCGGCCTGCCCGCTGAATCGTCCGGCAAGATTTGCACGCCGCGTCAAGGACCCATTCTCCAATGGGGACAATCATACCATTTTTTTCGGCGATTGGGATAAACTCAGAAGGCGGAATAAATTCCCCTGATTCCATTTCCCACCGTATCAAAGCTTCAGCACCCACAATTTTTTTCCCCTGGAGCCTGACTTTGGGCTGAAAATAGAGCAGGAATTGTTTGTTGGTTATCGCTTTTCTCAGGTTATTTCCCATCTCAAACAGTTTCGTGGAGGCCTGGTTCATGGACTCTGAATAAAAAGAAAACCCGCCGGCCCCCTTTTTTTTTGCATCATACAGTGCTGTTTCGGTATTTTTTAATAAAACATCTGGATTTCTCCCGTCCTCAGGGAACACGGCTGCACCGATACTTGCGGAAATAAATACCTCCTTTTTTTCAAAATAAACCGGATGGTTGAATTCGTCTAATAATCTCTGACAAGCCTGGCCAATTTCAAAAATATCGTTTGTATTTTGCAAAAGAATAATAAATTCATCTCCGCCCATGCGGGCTATGGGCGTCTCTTTGGAGACCAGGCGGGCAAGCAGGTCACTGGATCTTAAACAGCTTTTTAATCGGTCTGCGATGTGCTGCAGAAATTGATCTCCTGCCTTATGGCCTAAACTTTCGTTAATCTGGTTGAAATAATCAAGGTCTATGAGTACCATGGCAAATTTTTTTCCATACCGCCCTGCGTATTCGACCTCTGATTTGAGTGCCTTTAAAAAAAACTGCCGGTTGGGCAGCCGTGTCAAGGTGTCATGGTAAGCTAAAAACCAGGCCTTTTCCTCTGCCTTTTTTCTGTCAATGCCCAATGCAATTTTATCTGAGATTGAGGCAATGGCATTCAGCTCAGCCGTTTCAAGCCGTTGTCTCGAAAACATTGTCACAACCCCAACGGTTCGATTGCCCACAATCAGGGGGTGGCCGGCAAATGCCGTTATTTTTTCTTTTTTTAGCCACGTTTGATTGTCGATATCGAGGGTTTCAATAATTGAATTGGAAAGAACGGCTTGCTTATCTTTGACAATTTTTTCAGCGATTAAATGTCCTGGGCAAATAATGCAGCACTCACCGTCAAGACGGGTAAACATCCCGTTATATGCGATGACTTCAAGTTGATTGTTTTCGTCATTTAGAATCCAGATTCGGGCAAATGCAGTATCAAGATAATGGACAATTGCATCGCAGCATTTGCCGGCCATTTCATTCACATCCGTTCCTTTGACCAGAATTGATCCTATTTCTGCAGCCATCATGGCATGCCGGGTCCTCTCCTGTATCTTTTTTTCAAGAAAAAGGTTCTGGTCAAGGATTTGGTCATGGTACTCTTTTATTTTCAGGCCGTTAGTGATTCTTGTGACCAATTCAGCCTTTTCAATGGGTTTATTGAGCAAGTCTGCCGCGCCCATGCTCAGGGCTTTGAGTTTCAATTTTGAGTCAAGCATTCCGGTGAGCATTATCACTGGAATGGATTTTGTCTTTTCACCGGCTTTAAGCGTTTTCAGCATCTCAAACCCATCTTTTTCAGGCATCAGAATATCACAGATCACCAGGTCTATTTTTTTGTTTCCAAGAAAGTTAATCCCTTCATCAACACTCTGGGCGATATGGAATTCCCAGTTGGTGGTATATTGGCGTAATATTCGTTTTAAACTTGCCAGAATTTTTGGATCATCATCAACGAAAAGGATATTCTTCATAGAATTGGGTTTCCGTATCAAAAAGTTAGGTTGAAGGCACATCTTAAAGTGAACGATGCATACTTTACAAAATTTGAGATTAATGTCATATTTTCCATACCGTTTGTGTAAAATTCGTTTGAATAATCAGTAATCAGTTTTCTAGAGGCGCCCCAATTGAATAAGACAAAAGCAGGATTTCTAAAACGATTTGGAAAGATTCGGGATTTGCCTTCTTTGCCGGTAATTGTAACAAAAGTAAATGAAATGCTCAATGATCCAAACACAACAAATGATTCTTTATCCCGGGCGATTGAAAAGGATCAAGCCATTGTGTTTAAAATGCTTCAGCTGGTAAATTCCGCTTTTTTCGGATTGAGAGAGAAAATTTCAAGCACCAATGAAGCTGCCATTATTTTGGGGTTCGACGCCATACGAAATATAGTCCTGTCACTTTCAACCTTCAATATTTTGGACCATCTGTTTGAGAAAAAATCAAATATGCATTTCAATGTTGACCGTTTCTGGCGGCATTCAATCAGCGTTGCGGTTCTAAGCAAATATATGGCAGAGCAGACTGGGGTTGGCGATCCGGAAAAATGCTTTGTCTGCGGATTACTCCATGATATGGGAAAATTGATGCTGGCCCATTATTTCCCCGATGATTTTATTGAGGTGATCGAACATGCCCGTGAGAATGGCCTGATGTATCTGGAGGCAGAAAAAAAAGTACTGCCGGCTTGTCACCCTGAAGTCGGATATTTTTTCATAAAAAAGTGGGACCTTCCACCGCATCTGGCCAATATAATCTATTCGCATCATGCCGTTCAGCCCGGCGCGGCCTTCTTTGATGAAACTATGATTGTAAATATGGCGGATGGAGTCATTAACAGTTATTATCCTGATTTTTTGAACAACAATACATCCCCGGGAAATATTAAATATGCATATTTTGATCCCCACGCCAGAAAGCGGTTCAATGTCTGGATTGAATCGGCCGATAAATGGTTTCCCAAAGTCGAGACTTTGATCGACGATGCATGGGCGTTTTTCCTATAACGGCCATGGGCCGACCTGACATATCAACTGCCAGGCATAAGCCCACAACAAAGGTTGAAAGATCTGCGTAACTTACCCAGACTTTCTAATAAATAGCCACCATGGACGAAGTGAAATTCTTATATCAATATTTTAAATGGGATGGAACATCTGTCGATGAATAGTACGCCAAAACACACGATACTTTGTGTTGATGATGAACAACAAATTCTTGCTGCGTTAAAGCGTTTGCTGCGAAAAGAAAATTTTGATCTGTTGACTGCAAAAAATGGCGAAGAAGGATTAAAGATCATGGCATCCAGGGATATTCATCTGGTTATTTCAGATCATCGAATGCCCGAAATGTCAGGCATTTCATTTCTGTCCAAGGTTCGGGAAACTTATCCGGATACCATAAGAATCCTTTTGACCGGGTACACTGAAATCGATTCCATTAAAGCATCGATAAATGAGGGCCATGTTTACAAATTCCTTTTAAAACCATGGAACGATGACGATCTGAAGCAGGAGATCAGAAAAGCCCTTGAACGATATGACCTTATTCAGTCAAATCAGTCCCTCCATCTCATGCTGGCTGCAAAGAATAAGGAACTGGAACAAATCAATAAAGATTTAGAAAAAATTATCAGGCAGCGAACAAGGGAACTTGAACTCCAGAACCAGGCCCTTGAACTGACGCGGGTACTTTTTCGGGGACTTCCTGTGGCAGCCATGGGCGTGAGCTATGACCAGACAATTATATTAATCAACCGTCAGGCTGAAAAATTAAAGATAAACGACCGCATGATCAGTGTGGGAAATTCTCTGACGGATTATCTTTCCAAAGATGTGATGAAAAAAATGTCACCTGTGCTTGAATCACAAACCAATCGGGTTACGTTCGATATGACCATAGAGAATCAGACCTACATCGCTACCTTGTCTGCTTTGACAGGACGGTTTTTAGGTAAAGGGTTTATTCTGTGTCTTCGGGAACGGGGAGCGTAATGGTGAAGGTGGTTCCTTTGCCTTTTTCACTTTTAACGCTAATGGTTCCGCAATGTTGCTGAATAATGTTATACGCGATGTTCATACCTAATCCCGTTCCTTTGCCCACTTCCTTTGTGGTGAAAAAAGGGTCAAAAATTTTAGATATATTTTGGGGGTCAATGCCGCAGCCGGTATCTGAAATTGTAAGAAATACGTTGTTGTTTTTCTGCCATGTCTTGATTCTGATTTCACCTTTTTCTTCAATGGCCTGGGCTGCATTTACCAGTATGTTCAAAAAAACCTGATTAAGCTGCTGGGGGATGCCCTTGATCAAGGGCAACTTACCTAAATCTTTATACACGGTTGTTTTATATTTTAATTCATTGGCCGCCACATTCAGTGTGGTTTCAATACCGGCATTGATATCAACGGTTTCAATATCCTTTTTACCGGGATGGGCAAAATCCTTTAGATCTATAACGATTTTTTTGATCCGCTCCAGTCCGTCAATGCAGTCTTTTATGAGCTCATCCATATCTTCCTGAAGAAAGTCAATGTCAATTTCTTGTGCATATTCATGTGCTGCTTCGGTTATTTTTTTCAATTTTTCAGGGAGACTGATATCACCCAGATTTTTGATCAGCGTTTGATCCAGTTCAATGAGCTTTCGAATATCGGACAGGTACTCTTCCAGGGAGTTCAGGTTACTGGTGACGTATCCTACCGGATTGTTAATTTCGTGGGCGATGCCGGCAGCAAGCTGTCCAATGGAGGCCAGCTTATCGGTTTGGGTTAACTGGATCAAAAGGTCCGATTTTTCTTCCTCCATCTCCTTTCTCCGGGTAATATCCAGAAGTGAGGTGATAAAATAACGTCCCCTGGGGCTGTTTTCCTGGATTACGGAAGACATGGAGCACCAGATTACGCTGCCGTCACATTTTTGAAATCGTACTTCCAGATCGCGGACTCTTCCTGTATCAATTTGTTTTAAAAAAATGTCCCGGTCTTCTTTATTATAGTAGAATGACTGAATGGGGATGCCGGAAAGATCCTCCACTGAACTGTAACCCAATATATTGAGACCTTCAGGGTTCACATTTATTATTTCACCTTTCACTGAAGTCAAAACGATGCCGATGGGCAGCGTATCCGTCAACGTTTTGAAGTTTTCTTCCAGACTGACCCCCGCTTTGCTCTGATTGTCCGGATGGTTTGCTTGCGTAAAACTTAGAAATTGGTCTGAAGTTTTCTTTTCCATTGTTTCTCCGATAGTCAATTTTTTTGGGATAGGGAAACTGTATGAATGTTTTTAGTCTAAAAAAAAAAGCGTTCGGATTCAAATTATTTTTTTTAATGACAACTTTACGCAAACTTGACCAATTAAGAACTACACTTAAACTTCAATAAAAATTTATAGCGTTGTTTAGGATGGACATACTTTTTTATAAATGGCTGTTTTTACCATGAATGAGTCAAAAAAATTTTTCTTGACTATGCTCGCTGACGCATTATATAACCCTCTCCTAAGAATTAATTTATTGAAACCCTGTTTCGGTATGGCCCTTTAACTGGCGCGGTTCCCCGATATTTAGTTAGGTGGTCGATGCATTAAGGCTGCTTCAAAGGGGAATCTCTTCGTCACCCGTAAGTACGTAAGTAAAATTCAATGAAGGAGAGAAAGAGCGTATGTCTACATTAGAGGAACGCGTACGTTGCAAAGAGCTGCTCAGCTTAGTCAAAACCCCTGAAGAATGTATCCAGTACTTTGAAGATGGTCTAAATGTTGGTATGTCCGGATTTACCCCGGTCGGCTATCCGAAAGTTGTGCCCATTGCACTGTGCGACCACGTTGAGGAAAACAATCTGCAAGGCAAGTTAAGACTCAACCTGTTTATCGGTGCGTCTGTCGGTGCCGAGGTTGAGGATCGCATGGCCACATTAAACATGATCGACCGTCGCTGGCCCTACCAGACAGGTAAAAATCTGGGCAAAGCCATCAACAGCGGCCAGATTCGTATGGGTGATAAACACCTTTCCATGTTCCCTCAAGATCTGAAATACGGTTTTTATACCATGGATAAGGGTGGCGGGCTTGATCTGGCAGTTATCGAAGCATCCGCCATTACCGAGAACGGTGACATCATTCTTACCGGTGCCGTGGGTGCCGCGCCTGAAATCATTGATGTTGCCGACAAAATTATTGTCGAAATCAATACCGGTCTGCCCTCTTTTGAAGGCATGCACGACATTCTTTTGACCGACCTGCCGCCGTACCGTAAAATTTATCCGGTGACTGATCTGCGTCAGCGTATTGGTACACCCTGGGTGCCGACGGACAAGAGCAAAATTGTCGCCATTGTTGAATCCAAGCTGCCCGACAATGGTCGTGCGCTGCGTGGTACCGATGATGTGGCCCAGGCCATTGCCGACAATATCGTTGATTTCTTCCAGGTTGAAGTGAAGGCCGGGCGTTTGCCCAAGAACCTGCTTCCCCTGCAATCCGGTGTGGGCTCCATTGCCAACGCCGTTGTGGGTGGCCTGACCGCAAGTCCCTTTGAGAATTTGACCGTTTTCACCGAGGTGCTGCAAGATACCTTCCTGCCCTTCCTTGATTCGGGTAAATGCGAATACATCAACTGTACGTCACTGTCCTTGTCCAATGATGCATTTGTTGATTGGTGGAAAAATTTCGAAACCTATAAGAAAATGGTTATGATGCGTCCGCAGCAGGTTTCCAACAATCCGGAACTCATTCGTCGTGCGGGCGTCATCGGTATGAATACACCGCTTGAATTTGATATGTATGCACATGCCAACTCTACTCACGCAGGCGGTACCCGCATGCTGAACGGTATCGGCGGTTCCGGTGACTTTATCCGTAACGCTTACATCTCCATGATGCACTGCCCCTCTTGCCGTGCCACCAAGAATGATGAATTCGGCATCACCGGTGTTGTGCCCAAGGTTCCCCACGTCGACCATACCGAGCACGATATTGATGTTCTGGTTACCGAGCAGGGTCTGGCTGACCTGCGTGGCCTGGCGCCTGTTGATCGTGCCAAGGTTGTCATCGATAAATGTGCACATCCGGCTTACAAAGATTATATGTACGATTATCTTGACCGCGCCACCAAGGCAACCGGCGGCCACCATGAACCTCAGCTGCTGGACGAATGCTACAAAATGCATCTTAGTTTTGCACAAAACGGCACCATGCGTTTCTGGGAAAAATAGACCAAATCGCTATACCGTTTTACCGGCAATCGAAGATCAAAGCCCCGCTGAAATTCGGCGGGGCTTTTTTGGTTACCGGTCATTATGCTTATGCTGAGAAATTCACATCTCTTCCCGCAACAGGATCAAAATAGGTTATATTTGACTCGTAATGTTTAAGGTCAATTTCTGCCGTGACATGGCATTGTTTATGTCTCCACTCCATTATTAATCGGTCACTTCTGCTTTTTGTGAGACTGAATTCCCCGTTAAAAGCAGGGTAGGTATTCCGAAACTCCATCAACCTTAACAGTCTTTGAACCACCTCCTTTTTAAGATGCTCTTTGATTTCTTCCAGGCTGAAATTGTGACGGTTGATATTTCGACCGAATTTAGTTTTTTCCACCAGTTCAATGTCATTCTCACCCGCCAGAAGCCCGACATAGTAAACCTGGGGAATGCCGGGGGTAAAGAACTGAATGGTTCTGGCAGCTATATATGCATCATCATTGCAACCCAGGGCGGAATAGTAGGTGCAATTGACCTGGTAAACATCAAGGTTGTAGTACTCCGGGCCGGAATATACTTTTTTTACATTGGAGCCTTTTTGGTAGAGTTCATCAAGGGTCAGTTGGATTTCATCCGGGCTTAGAAGCTGGTCTACATCTACAACCCCAATGCCGTCATGGGTGTCAAGGGTGGTGATCTGTTTGCGTGGACATTTTTTAAGCCATGATTTCAACTGGCGGCTGTCATGGGTGAATAGGGCATGAAGTACCAGCATGGGCAAAGAAAAATCGTAGCACCAATATCCTTTTTGGGAAAGTTTGAGCTGATAGGAGTAATGTTCATGAACTTCAGGAAGAATCTGTGTATCAAAAGCCGATGCATAGTCATTGAACCAGTCTAAAAGCTCCCATATCTGGGGTTCCAGAAAAAAGCAATTGGTTCCCATCTCTACGGTGGTGTAGGCAATGGCGTCCAGACGGATCATCTTAGGCCGGTTTCTGACCAGCCGAATTAAGAAACGGCGCATCACCTCCCGGGTTTTGGGTGAATTGTAGTCCAAGTCGATCTGTTCATAATCAAACGTGCACCATATTTTTTCAAGCGTGCCGTCCGGACGTTCAATGACTTGGTAGGGCGGTCTGGGTTTTCGTGTATAAACCTTGGCAAGATCTTCTTCCTTAACCCAGCCGTCGGGAGACAGTTTTTCAAAGGATATAAACATATCTGCATATTCGCTGTCAGCTCCTTTTTCAACATAATCCTGGAAAAAAATGCTTTGACGTGAAATATGGTTCACCATAAAATCAATGATCAGGTCAAAATCCTGGCCTATTTTTTCGATGTCCTCCCATGTTCCGAATGCAGGATCTACCTCATCATAGGTTAGCGGGGCAAACCCTCTGTCCGAGGAAGAAGGATAAAATGGCAGCAAATGAACGCCATAAATGGCCTTTGGAAAATGTCTGCGTAGGGCATAATGCAATTCAGGTAGGTTGGCACCAAGGCTGTCCGGGTAGGTTATCAGTTGAATTTTGTTTTTCAGCGTCATGTCGATCCTCCGGCCTTTTGAATAAATTTATAGTGATTAATTCCTTCGATGATACCGCCACTTGCGTTATTTTGGGCAAAATATATGTTTTTCATATTTTTTAAGGGTTCAAGTTCCGAGCTGTAATTTCCTACGACAATACCGGCTGGTTCCCCCTTGAGCATCTCCTCATCATTTCCCGAGTCTCCACAGATCAGAAGATTTTTCAAAGGAATTTCCCATTTATAGCTCAGATACCGTATGGCTTTGCCTTTTGAGGCCCTGTAAGGGAGGATATCCAGGTATTTTTCATGGGAATAAATTAACGTATATCGGAATCGTTTTTTGGTCAGGAGATGATGCAACCGGGGTAGATGATCCTTACCGGGCACCATGTTATAACTAATTTTGAATGCTGTTTGGTTCTTTTCAGGTTGTTTTGTCAGATAATCGACATTTTCAAGGGCTGACATGATCAGGTCGCGATTCCAGTTTTTGGAAATGTGGTTTTCCCACCCTTTGTCATGATATAAGGATTCACCATAAGTGATTTCACTTCCTACTCCTGAGATGATGATGTCCGGGGTCATGATATTATTTGCGTTTAAAATATCCAAAGCCGACTTAAGCACACGCCCTGTGGCCACACCGAAACCAATATTTCTTTTGTTGTCTTTAAGCAGTTTCATCAACTGCTTGAGGTTTTCATCGCTGCCGCCCAATAGGGTGTTGTCAATATCGGTTATGATAAAATGATGGAGGTTTGAGAATCGTTTTCCAATATTTAAGCGCTTTTCGTTGACATCCATTTCCAGGGTTTCGTATTTTTTGTTTAGGGATTTGACTTTTTGAACATATGTTTTTACATGGCTTGTCCAGGTGTAACACTTACGGGTATTCATTATGCCGTTTTTTGAAAATTCACTCCATGTGTCAGGGTGTACCAGAATTTCTTTAATGGCTTTTGCAATGGACTTTGTATCTTTGGGATCCACCAGAATACCGCCTTGACAATTCTTAATAATATCTTTGGGTCCCCCGTCATTTGTGGCCACCACCGGCAATCCGCATGCCAGTGCTTCCAGAAGGGTCAATCCAAAGGGTTCCACCAGTGCGGAATTGACGAACACACCGCTTCTTCTGGCGGCAATACGATAAAGCTCGGGTACTTCATGTTCAAAGTCATGTTTTTTGGGAATGGCCATCTTCCCATAAAGGTTGTACTTATCTATTAACAGCAGCATTTGGGTTAACACATCCCGTTCGCTGTCCGCTTTCTGGGATATATCCTTTCTGATGCCGGCAAAAATGGCAATGTTGGCAATGGCCTGCAGATCATAATCTTCACCATACGCTTTGACGAGGCCTTCAATGTTTTTTCGTTTATCGGGTCGGCATAGTGCAAGTATTATCGGTTTTTCTGGGTGTCTGAAAAACCGACGTAGCTCCTTGATAAGAGACTCTCTTGTAAACAAAGATGCCTCTTTTTGTTCATTATTGGCAAATGTTTCGTGGTAATAGGGGCAAAATTTTTCAATGTCGATACCTGGCGGAATAACATGGTAAGTGGGCAGCCCTTTGTTTTGGTATAGGCCATATTGTTCATTTATTTCCTGGCGGGTACTGGTCACAATCATATCTGCCGATTTCAAAATTTGCTCTTCCATGAAAATCCGGTGGTCAATTTTGAATTTTTTGTTTAACTCTCCTTCTTTTTGACCTTCATTCAACAGTCTTTGTTTCTTTGATTTGCCCAGTGAATGGCCGGTATAGATAAAGGGTAATCCAAAAAAACGGGCCAGCTCTTTGGCTACATACCCTGCATCCGGATAGTGGCCGTGAATAATGTCCGGAATTTTTCTTTCGCTCTTAATGAATTTAATGGTTTTATCCACATACTCGTCCATAAATGGCCACAACAATTCTTTGCGTATATATTTTTTCCCGCCGCACTGAAGCCTGACAATGCGAAATTTTTCATTGACCGTTTCAATGGGGCGACTGTAGTCATCTGAACAGGCTTTATCCGAAATCAACCGCGTCAAAAGATCGACCCTCTCGACATCTTTATGTTTGGATAACGCTTTGCCTAATTCTATGACATATTTAATCTGTCCGCCTGTGTCGGCATCGTGTCCAAGTTCCATGTTTTCAGATCGAATAAGGCCGTGAATGCTGAACATCTGAATATATAGGCCTTTATGATTCATTTATCTCTCCAATTTTCTTTTAAATTTTTGGTATACCTCCAAATCCTGAATTAATGCGCCTTGAATACTGCAGACATAGGATGCAAATTCGGCGGCAAGGGGAATGATTTGTTTAATATGTTTGTTTTTCAAAATACCGGCTGCAGACATCGCCGCATATGCATCCCCTGCACCAACGGTATCAGCGATATCTATAGACGCCGCCGGTGGTCCCATAAAGTGGTCCGAATCTATAGTAAACCAACGACTTCCTTTTTCCCCCATGGTGAGGATGATGGTCTCAAGACAATGGGTTTTCATTAATTGCCTGGCGGACACCTCATGGGAAACCTTGGCATCTGATACGGACGTTAGCACTTCAAGTTCATTGGTATTGAGTTTCAGGATATTTGCAGCATTCAAAGACGCATTGATCGTATGCTCACTATAACAATCGGGTCTTAGATTAATGTCGCAAAAAGATATGGTCTTTGTTGGTTTTCGTTTTAAAATGTCTTGAAGCACTTCAAAATTATTTTGGGTGCGCTGGATTAAGGTGCCAAAATAGATTAAATCCGGTTTTTTTTTGGATAGTAACCGCCGGATGGGTGCAGCATCAATGTAATCGTATGCTGCATCCTTTGCAATTGTAAATGTATGTTTTCCTTTGTCGAGAATATCCACTTTTACATTACCGGTGGGGTGATTGTCATTTATCTGGATATCCTCAGGATTGAAATTGTTGTTATCTAAAAAATTGAGAATTTCATCACCCAGGTCGTCATTTCCGATGCTTGAAATGAATCTTACCGGAAACCCAAGTTTTTGCATGTGGTAGGCAAAATTAAAGGGGGCGCCACCCATGCGTTTATAACCAGGAAAAATATCAAACAAAATTTCACCAGTGACAAGGATCATAGTTGAAAATACCTCAAAGAGTGTAAGATTTTAATAACTACCCAGACTTTTGTTAAAAAATCAGATTTGTCGGCTATGTATGTCCCAACGTTGCAGAAGTTATAAGAATTTTGACTTCAAAACATCTATGGTTTGCAACTGTCGCAGACTATCGCAAAACTTTGATCTCAAAGAAGATGGAAGTTTTATGGCCTTAATTTGAAATCAGGGTTGACCCTATGTGAGGTCTTTATCCTGATCCCGGTTATCAATTTCCATTTTGATTTCAATATGTTTCGTTGATCTAAATTTTTTTTGTGCAACGTTGGGTATTTTATATTCAACTCAATGTAATATAAAATAGATTTAAGGATTGAGTCAACCCGGCGAAGGATCATCGCTTTTAGTTTTGGATTTTACAGTAAATCGATGAGAAAAAAGTAAATAAAGGAGGGGCAAGGCTGTCGGCCTTGCCACATCACTTATAAAATTGATCGGTTTGTCGTCGGTTGTTTTTAAGCCACCCTCAATGGAAGGGTGGCATAATTTATTAGATTATTTTAGATTGGATTGTACGCATGGGCCTAACGGGTTATCCTTCCGGTGGAATGAAATCCGGATCAGTGACCCTGATGATGGCATATCCACCCTGAAGATTTTTAACACGGGTGAATCCCTTCTGGTTCAGGATGATCTGGCATTCAAAAGATCTTGCGCCCGTACCGCAGAAAAGGCAGAGTTCTTTATCTTTGGGCAGTTCATTAAATCGTTCGCGCAATTCAGGCTGGGGCAGGTGTATCCATCGGTCTGCGCCGTATTTGTCGATAAACGGCTGGGCTTCCACACTCTCTCTTAAATCCACCACCGTGATTTCGCCTTTTTCGAACTGTTCAATAAATTCGGGCCAGTCAATAGGGGTATTTCTTCCGTCAAGAATATTATCAAGCGTATTGCCGGCATTGTTGATTACATCCATGGCAGATGCAAACGGCGGTGCGTAGCCCACCTCGAGGGTACAGACTTCGTCTAAATTCATGCCTTTATGCAGCAACGGTACCACAGCGTCTACCCTGGATTTAACCGAATCAATCTGTTCGCCGATGGCTTCCACACCCAATACCTTGCGAGTGTTCCGATCGGCAATGAGCTGGATAAACAGAAATTTTGAGTCGGGATAGAAATGGGCCCGGTCAAACTGGGCGACCACAGAGTGAACCGGATCAAACCCGGCCATCTTGGCCTGATGGCTGGTCAGGCCTGCGGTGGCCACACCCATGCCGAATATTTTGATGCAGAAGGTGCCCACAGTGCCGTCAAATTGGGCATTCTTGCCGAATATGTTGGTGCCGATGATCCGGCCCTGGCGGTTGGCGAGGGAGCCCAAAGGCATGGGTAGTTGGTCACCGGATACCAGATTGCGCACCTCAATGCAGTCACCGCCTGCGTAAATATCCGGGTCGGTCGTCCTTAAATTTTTATCCACGATCAAGGATCCGCCCCGTCCCACAGCCAGGCCGGCTTCTGCCGCAAAGCCTGTGTTGGGGCGAACGCCTACGGCCATGATTACAAGATTACATTCAATCACTTCGCCGCTGACTTCAACGCCGGTAACGCCGTTTTCAGCATCCCCAAGGATTTTGGTGACCTGGGCACCTATTTTGACTCCCACATCGTTGTTTTCAAGCTCTTTTTCCGCAATAAGAGCGATATTGGGACCGATGGCAACCGGCAGTATATGGGGGGCCATTTCCACAAGGGTGGTTTCCACGCCCCATAAATCGGTCAGGGCTTCGGCCATTTCAACACCGATGGCACCGGCGCCGATGACCACGGCACTGCCCACAGCGCCCTTACTGATCAATTCTTTAATGGTGTGGGCATGGTGAAGGTTGGATACCGGATATACGCCCGGTAAATCTGCACCGGGAATAGGCGGAGTAAAGGGCGTGCCGCCTGTACCGATAACCAGCTTGTCATAGGGCATTTCAGATTCGCTACCGTCGTCAAGGTGACGAACTTTGAGCAGTTTTTTTCTGCGGTCAATGCCGATGGCTTCCACCCGGGTAAGGACATTAACGCCTTTGACGGTGCGGAAAAATTCCGGATCCCTGGCGTGATGGGCCGTTGTGGAGTACAACTCTTCGAGTTCTCCGATGTCCCCGCCAATATAATAAGGAATGCCGCATCCGCCATATGAGATCAAATTGTCTCTATCTATCATAGTGATTTCACAATCGGAATCAAGCCGTCTGAGGCGGCTGGCCACTTTGGGGCCCAGGGCCACCGCACCGATAATAATGATTTTTTTTGCCATGAGAACCTCGTTTGTTTGTCCGGTTTTTTAAAAATTGCCTAAAGACCGGAGCGTGTCAATATCCCCCGAATCAAATCCCTCTTAAACCAGTAAAATAAAATACGCTAATTGAGGACAATGCTCAAGGGTTTTACTGGCAGGCCTTTCTTTTTATTCCCTAACAACCATGGGTAGGCATAGCCTATTAACATTAAGGCTTAATCCATGACAAAAGCAGGCTGGAGACAATAAAAATGATCCTTTTCCTTGAAAAATCCCCCCTTTTTCAGGTATGAGTGCTCATTATGATGAAAATACGATTCGACCCGTTTGAAGACCGGACAGACCGGGATGTTCGAAATTTTTTGGGAAGTGCATTTATTGACGCTTTGCATAAAGGCGATCCGGCATCTGTGGTCCAGGCGATTTCAAAGTTGGGTCAAAAGACATTGCCCGATCCGGCTCAACGTTACATCAAAGCGCGGTATGACAAATATTCCAGTGTTCTGACACAAATATTTGCAGATCCGCTTTTAGGTGCCGATATTTATGCCGTTGCCAGCCTGCTATGGGATGAAGCCCTTTTCTTTGAATGTCATGAATGGCTCGAACAAAACTACAGGGCTGCTAAGGGGCAGGAAAAAAAGGTTTTGCAGGCAATGATACGCACTGCCGGCACATTTGAATTACTGACTTATGACAGGAAAAAAGCGGCAGTCTCCGTTGCGGCAAAAGCCCTTTCCGTTCTGGACTCCGATTTTTCACAGGTACCTGAATCGTTCAAAATTCAGCCTAAAATGATCCGTTTAAAAGCCGTTATCACAAACGCATAGCAAAGGCCATTTACAGATGCAAAATATTAACGACCCCTTATTCCTTTGAACTGCTGGGGCGAAGTGAGCTTAAAAAAAGACCGATGCCGCCAATGCCCAGAACAAGGATGGTGATAAGCTCAAAAGCCGACATACTCCGCAACCGAAAATGGATACTTGAAATAATGCCGAAAACAAGCATGATCAAGGTGGCGACGGTAAGAATCCAGCCAATGACGTTTTTTGCATTATAGAAAATAAGACCGATACCAAACATCAGAGGAATAAGAACCATTCCACTGGTTAGATGAAATCCGCCAATGCTGTAAATACGCATGCCAAAACTAAATCCATAGCTTACTTTGACTGCATCCAGAAAAAGATATCCGCCTGCGATCATCATAATCAGACCGATAAAAAAACGCCCTGATCCCCCATCAGTCCCGCCTGCTCCTCGCGCCATATTTTATCTCCAGGTAATGTGAAACAACGAACTAAAAACATCTATTGTTTATAGCATAACAACACGGTTTTTTACAGTCTGGCGCCTATGCTGTTACGATCTTGTATGCAGCGCTTTTTCTCCGGGCAGGAATAAAATATGATTAGCATCAAAAAATAGTTTAACACATTACCATCTTGCTTTATAACAGCCATGGGCTGACCTAATATATAAACTACCAGGCTTAGCCCGCAACAATGGTTGAAAGATCTGAGTAGCTTACCCTGACCTCATTATAAAGAGTTTATTGAGCTTTACATTCGGCTTATGATTAAAGAAATCAGTGGAGAATTTGATATGCCGGTTTTTGTCGCCATTTCCGCCAATACGGAACAAAATAAAAACGGCCAGACTATCACCAGCGTCCCCGTGGTATACAGCCATTGTATTCAGCGGGTCGGGGGGGTGCCTGTTATCCTGCCGCCCACCGGAGATGAGCAGATGGTGGCCTTGATGCTGTCCCGTGTCAGTGGCTTGATTCTTCCTGGCGGTCTGGACATGGACGCCCATTTTTTTAATCAGGAAATGCACCCGGCATGCAGGGCAAGTGATCCGGAACTTGATACCTTTCAGATCGCTTTAGTGACTCTGGCAGTTGAACTGCACATGCCGATTCTGGGTATTTGCAGAGGGGCTCAGGTGGCAAATGTGGCGTTAGGCGGTTCCCTGGTCCAGGATATCCCAAGCCAACTGCCTGAATCCGGTATTGATCACATGCAGAAAGTATTTTCCTATGGTACAGATCATGATGTTCGCTTTGATCCGGGTTCCCGGCTGTACCGTCTGTTTGGTGAATCCATCCGCATCAACTCCCGGCACCACCAGTCAATTGATGCGCCGGGCAAGGGCATTCGAATCACGGCATGGGCCCCGGACGGAGTTGTGGAAGGCGCAGAACATGAATCTTTACCCATTGATCTTGTGCAGTGGCACCCTGAACTGCTTATGCAGAAAAGTGACGGCATGCTGCCCTTATTCGACCGGTTTGTTCGTAACTGCAAAAAAAGATTAAAATCGTAGATTTTAAACAAAATTAATTAATATTTCAAATAGGTTACATTTTTGTTGAAAAAAATGAGCGGTGTTTTTTTTGCGCGCAGAATGGATTTTTACCCCTGATGGCCAAATTTCAGGTTGATTTTATAAACATTAATTAATATACAAAGACAACTTTATGTACGAGCGCATTAAATCAGCAATAGTGTTTATGTGATATTAAGGGCCGGACAATTTGTAATATCCCGGTCACATCAGGTACAATCTGACATAACAGCTTTTTTTGGAGAGGGATCATGAAACGATTATTTCTCATTGCAGTACCTTGGTTTGCTTTTGCTTTTGTTTTAACGGGCGGTGCCTTTGCTAAAGACACTGAAGCCACATTTGAGCTACCCACCGGCACCATGACCTTACAGGCTCCTCAGGATGCCGACTATAAGGCCACGCTGTCTCCGGTTAATTTTCCCCATTCCGTTCATTTTTCTTATGCGTGTCAAGAGTGCCATCACAATTGGGACGGAAAAGGAGCCATAAAAAGTTGCGGGACAAGTGGTTGCCATGAAAATTTCTGGGTGCCGAAGCCGGGCCAGGCCGATGTGTCGGAAAACGGCGTAAAATCCTTGGTTGGTGCCTATCACCAGGCATGCCGTGACTGCCACAGAAATGAGGCTGACCAGCAAAAAGCCGCTGGTTCAAAGAGCATTGCCACAGGTCCTGTTGTCTGCGCCGGATGCCATCCTGATCCTCATTCCGAAGTTGTAAATAGTGATGAAGCCCTGTCAATACCCCTTGGTATCATCACTATAGAAGCTCCCGAAGAGGTTGAAGCCAAAAAGGGTTCTGTGGGATTTCCCCACGGACTTCATTTTCAGTTTGCGTGTAAAGAGTGTCACCATGATTGGGACGGTGAGAGCGAAGTTGAAGCATGTTCCTCATGCCACAATGAAACTGAACCCTCAGGATCCAGGAACATCAAAAACGAAGAAAACGTGATGTATTACCTGGCAGCCTACCATAATGTTTGCATAACCTGTCACCGGGATATCGACAAGAAACGCCGGGCAGCTATGGCTGAAGGTAAGATAGATAAAGCTGATCTTCCCAAGGCAGCCCCTGTGAATTGTAACGGTTGTCACAGCGAGTCTTAAATCTGATTCCTTCTTCGTCGGGGGTTTAGATATATATATCAGCCCGGCAGGGCCCGTTTACCGGGATCTGCCGGGTTTATTTTGTTGTATCCAGTTTGTAGTATCAAGGAAGTGAGTTTGGAAAAAGCGAACAAAGGCAGGTTTGTAGTGTTTGAAGGAATTGACGGCTCGGGCAAAACCACCCAGGTCGAATTGCTCTGCAAGCGCATGGCGTCAACACAGGCATCGGTTCTTGCCACATGCGAACCCACCGACGGGCCGGTTGGGCGGCTTATCCGTCGGATGCTGTCCGGCACGCTTCCTGCGGATCAGCGAACCATTGCAAGCCTTTTTGCCGCAGACCGTACAGAGCATCTGATGGACCCTGAAACCGGTATCCGGCAGATGGTGGATAACGGTACAATCGTGGTGTGTGACAGGTATTATTTTTCTTCCTATGCTTATCACAGCCAGTATATGGATATGGAATGGGTGATCCAGGCCAATCGGCTCAATGCTGATATTTTAAAACCGGATATCACCCTGTTTATTGATGTGGACCCCGAAATCTGCCTGAAACGGCTTCAAACCAACAGAAAACATCTTGAAATCTATGAGAAAATAGATATCATGAAGCAAGTGCGGGCAAATTATTTGGCAGCGTTTCACCGCTTGAAGCACCAGGAGCGCGTGGCTGTAATAAATGGCAATGATTCTGTGGAAAACATAGCCAAAGCGGTCTGGGACCAAGTCTGCCTTGTAATTTAACAGGAAAAAAGATGAAAAAAGTGTGTGTTATCGATGGTCAGGGTGGCGGTATCGGATCAACCGTAATTAAACGGATCAAGGAGCGGTTTGAGGAATCCGTTGAGGTGATTGCCCTTGGCACCAATGCCATTGCCACAGCCCAGATGCTTAAAGCCCGTGCCAATAAGGGCGCTTCCGGTACCAACGCCATTGTGCAGACAGTTAAAAGCGCTGATATGATAATCGGTACGGTGGGGATTATCATGCCCCATGCCATGATGGGAGAGGTGACCCCCCAGATGGCCGAAGCCGTATCATGTTCCCAGGCAAAAAAGGTCCTTTTACCTCTGACCCAGGAGAATATTGCCATTGTGGGGATGGTGGGCTCTCCCTTGCCTCAGCTGGTTGATGAATTATTGGATGCTTATTTTCCCCTAACATAACAACTGCAGGTTTTGGGTGTAATTGAGTCTGATTACCTGTATACTATAACGGTCACGGACCGTCTTTGGTCTTCTTTGACCGTGGTTCGGCCCACAACGAATATTGAAACTTCTCTGTGGCTTACAGAGAGGTTCTTATAAATTTATTGGGTGTGTCTTTCAAAAGTAAAATACGGAAGATGCCCTTTGGCTGTAAATGATCTAAAGATCAGGAGTTCATATTATGTGTGAAGCCAATGCATATCTCGTGGACAAGAGTGGACAGGAGTCTCTGCTTCTAGAGGCGGTGGACAAAGTCGAACCCGAAGAAGAGGGGATTCGTTTGGTGTCTATTTTTGGTGAGCAGAAATTTATAAAAGGAAAGATTGATTCCCTGTCCTTGGTGGATCATAAGGTGTTTATCAAGCCTGAGTAGCAGTGAAGGGCTTTCTAATGTGTTTGGTGGCCTTTCGCCAGCAAACGTTTATGAATCCACAAATAAAAACAATTTAAGCGTAACTGGGGAAATTTTGAATATTTTCACCCAGGGGATACCCTGATGTAAAGCCAACGATCAGCAGTAACCCCATAGCTGAAAAACGCAAAAGGCGAGGTCGGATGTTTATATCCGGGTCGCCTTTTGCATTTTATTGAATTCGCACCTTGGCCTCATGTAACAGTCGGCCAAGCGCAAAAAAACGTATTTGGACGCATTGTTGCCCGGATGCTGGTTTGCAACCGTAACAGGTTACTTTGCGTTCAAATACGATGTCGTTAGGAATTACCAGCCAATGGTCAGATAATCGTGCATGGAGTTGGCTGCAGCACGTCCTGCACCCATGGCAAGGATAACCGTGGCAGCACCGGTCACGATGTCACCACCAGCCCAGACCGCTTTTCTGGATGTTTTCCCGGTGACGGGGTCTGCGATGATATTTCCCCATTTGTTTAGATTCAGATTGGGTGTGGAATTGGTCAGCAGCGGATTGGCGTTGGATCCCACAGACACAACAACCAGATCGCAGTCAATGTTGAACTCGCTGCCTTCTATGACCACAGGCCGCCGGCGACCGGAAGCATCAGGCTCGCCCAGTTCCATTTTGACGCACTCCATGCCGGTCAATCTACCGTCTTCATCACCATAGAACTTGGTGGGATTTGTCAGCAGGACAAATTCAATTTTTTCCTCTTCTGCATGGTGCAGTTCTTCGTTTCTTGCAGGCATTTCATCCCTGGAACGTCTGTAGACAACCTTGACGGAATCTGCACCTAAACGCATGGCGGTTCTGGCAGAGTCCATAGCCACGTTGCCGGCGCCAAGCACAACGACATTTTTGCCCCGGGCAATGGGTGTATCGTATTGTGGGAACAAATATCCTTTCATTAAGTTGGTCCGGGTCAGGTATTCATTGGCGGAATAAATACCGATGAGGTTTTCGCCCGGCAGGTTCATGAATCTGGGAAGCCCTGCACCCACGCCGATATATGCGGCGTCATAGCCTTCGGCAAATAGTTCGTCAATGGTGACGGTGGCACCAATGACGGTGTTACATTCAATGTTTGCACCCATCTTTTCTAAAGTGGCCACTTCGGCGGCAACTATTTCTTTGGGCAGCCGGAATTCGGGAATACCGTATACCAAAACCCCGCCGGGTTTGTGAAAGGCTTCAAAGATGGTGACATCGTGTCCTTTGACTAGAAGGTCGCCTGCAACGGTCAGGCCGGAGGGGCCGGAACCGATAACCGCCACTTTTTTGCCGGTTTTTTCCGCCACAGCAGGTACTTCACCTGTGCCGTTTTTACGCTCCCAATCCGCCGCAAAGCGTTCCAAATATCCAATGGCAACAGGTTTCCCTTTTTTGCCTAGAATGCATTGGCCTTCGCATTGTTCTTCCTGGGGGCATACCCTGCCGCAGACCGCGGGAAGGGCATTTCGTTCCCACAGTTTTCTGGCAGCGGCGCTAAAATCACCATCAGCTATAAATTTGATAAACTCAGGGATGGCTACGGAAACCGGACATCCACTCATACAGGCGGGTTTCTTACATTGAATACAGCGTTTTGCTTCAGTTATTGCCATCTCTTCAGAAAGTCCTAACGGCACTTCCTCAAAATTTCTGCGCCGGACATCCGGATCTTGTTCAGGCATCACTACCCGGTCAACTTTCACTTTTTTATCAGCCATTTATTCCTCCATATATCCCTGAAACGGGCGCATTATTTTGTATTGCATTGACATTGGTTAAAAGCATCCAAGGACTGTTTTTCAACTTCAGTGTAAGATGCAAGCCGTTTGGCAAGTCCATCAAAATCAACCTGGTGACCGTCAAATTCAGGGCCGTCAACACAGGCGAATTTCGTCTTTCCGCCGATGGATACCCGGCATCCGCCGCACATGCCTGTGCCGTCCACCATGATGGGATTCAAGCTGACCATGGTCTTGACACCTTTGTCTTTGGTGATCATGCTGCAAAATTTCATCATGGGAATAGGGCCGATGGCCACAACAAGGGCAATATCCTCTTTTTCAATGGTCTCTTTAAGTATATCCGTAACAAAGCCGTGGTGCCCCTTGGAACCGTCATCGGTGCAGATATGGAGGGTGTCGGACGCTTGGCGCATCTTGTCTTCCAGGATGAGCAAATCGTAAGTTCTGGAACCCAAGATAGCGGTAACTTCATTACCTGCTTCCTTAAGTGCCCGTGCGATGGGGTGTAGTACGGCAATGCCGGTTCCGCCGCCAACGCAGACGACTTTTCCTAACTTTTCAATATGTGTGGGCGCGCCCAAAGGACCAATAAGTGCATAATACTCTTCACCAACCTTAAGATCCTTGAACCGGGCAGTGGATTTGCCGACAACCATGTAAATGATTGTGATTGTTCCTTTTTCAGGATTTGTGTCTGCCATGGTCAACGGGACACGCTCGCCGGTCTCGTCTGCCTGCAGAATGACAAACTGGCCGGGTTTGGCCTTTCTGGATATGCGGGGCGCGTCTATTTCGTTGAGGATAATGGTCCCTTGGGCCATTTCCTCACGATGCACTATTTTTGCCATTATTATTCTCCTTCTTTGGTTGTGAAAAATAATTTAAAGAATTGTTAAAAAAAATTTATGAAAATCGTCCTCGCTAATAAATTAAATAAATGCATTTATATATTAGACGTCCGCCTAAAATCAAGTGGAAAACCGGTGTGCAATTGTATACAATTATTTAAAATGAATAAAAAATGTAAAGATACCTTGCCATCTTTGTTGCTTAAAACCGGTTAAAACCTAAAATTTAGGGCAATATTTAAGATACACCCGGTATTAGCCCTTTTTCAAGACTCATAATCAAAATTTTGGAAATAATCGTTCATTGGCTTATTCTTCAATTAAATTGAATTGAAATGATATTTTTGGGTGTGGTGAAATAAAAAAAATGGCAAAGCTCATCATTTTTACAAAACGGGAGTTATGTGTTTGATCCTTCTAAGGCTTGTTTTTTCAGACCATAGAGAAGATAAGGAGAGGGGCTTAGGGCAACATTGGGGTAGGAGGATAGATCAACCCAGGTAACGTATCTTGCAGCCATGGACCAGCCTGGTCTATCAACCGCCAAGGCTTAGCCCACAACGAAAGTTGAAAGATCTGTGTCGGTTACACAGACTATCTTGTGCCCGACAGAAAACCGTAAATTTTGCCGATTACGGCGTTGGCTTGAAATTTTAATCCTCGAAATACGCCTTGTATTCCGAAGGTTTTAATTTCAGGCCGCCTTGTACTCAACAAAATTTCCAGGTTTTCGTTCAGACACTATCTTGTAAAAAGTACACCAGGATAAATTTGCTCAAACCTGTTGGTATTTGGCCTCAAATCAAATTTTCAAAATAATCCGGCATGATAACATTTCCTGCTTTTTCCTTCAGATTCAGCAGGGCCGATTTTTGTTCATCAAGGATTTCAAACAGTTTTTTGGGAAGGTTCTCTTCTTCTGCATATGCTGTTTCCTGCAGTTCAATGCGCTGGATGATTTTTTCCGTGTATAGGGCAAACTGCATGTCATAAAGGGCTCTGGGGTATTCTTTATCAATAATTGACTTGAACAGTACTGCCAGATCCTTGTAACAGGGCAGGTTGCCGATGGGTGTGGACAGGTATCCAACTTCGTTGTGGGCGTATCGTTCCAGCCATGCCAGCCATACTTTGACATCACGTTTTTCTCCGAGAAGCTTGCCGGAATCACCGCCCCTAGCCTGGTGGGTCAGAAAATAGTTCAGGCCGGCCATAACCGGTTTAAACTGTTGTTTAATGTCCGAATTACTGAAAAATTTGAATTGTGCATCCATGTAGTCGCCTAACGCGCCGGGGATGAAAGGGGCGTTGGCCCAGGGGGCGCGTTTAATGCCTGAGACCCCGACCTCTGTGGCCGTGGTTGCAGATACAATACAGGCACCGATGACCACACCGGCATCTGGATTTTGTGCAACCCACACCGGCGGCATGGTGTCCGCATCTCTGCCGGAATACGTGAATATCCGCGTCACCACCCCTTCGGGATTGGCGGCTTGGGAGGAGTAGTTGTCCAGGTTGTCTGAGGCCAGTGTGCATCTGGAGTTTGGATGGGATATGGGGATGGGCTGTGCCTTATCGTTGGTTTTTCCCTGGTACCATTCGCCCTGGAAGTTGATTCCTTTTTTGGGGGATGGTTCCATATTGCCAACCCAGTGGGGTTTAAGATTTTCGTCCATAAGCACATTGGACCAGATTACTTCGCAACCGGCCTGCCGCAATACTTTCATCAACAAAGGATCCCCTTCATGGTTTATCCCCTCTACAATGCCGAAAATCCCGTTTTCCGGATTTATGGTGCGGATGCTCCCATCTTCGGCAATCCACATCTGGGCCAGGTCATCGCCGATAAATACGTTTCCGGCCATTGCTGTCGTGGTTTTTCCACATCCGGACGGAGCTGCGCCGGCACACCAGGTGGTCCGGCCACCGGGCCCGTTGATGCCGGTAATAAACATATGTTCGGACAACTCTCTGCCCCGGTCCTGGTAAACGGCTTTGTCCACGGCAAATCTGTGATTTCCCTTTTTAAGCAGCAGGGTGTTGCCTGCATAGGTGCATTTCCAGGCATAGGTGGTCTGATATTTTCGGTCCATGAACACCCGGGCCTGGGGAAGATCCTCGGTACGGTTCAACCCCTCGGAGTGTACATTGGTGAAAAAATATCCCTTTTGCTCAACTTCCCGGTCAAAATCATTATAAGCATTTCGGTAAAGCAGTTCTGCGCTGTGGGATATATAGGCTGATGACGTCAGTTCCAAGGCAGGATTGGCTGCCGGAGACCCCACAGGCCCTCTCATGTAAAACCCCACAATCATTGTCAGATCTTCCATGATCCCGGCCATATTGTTTTCAATCTGCTTTGCGGCTTCTTCAGGGGGCATGCGGTTGGCAAGGCTGGATACCAAATCCTGGGGTTCGGCAATGTAATAGGTGCGGTCCACGATTCTTCCCTGCTCACCGGCCAAATCAAAATGAATGGTGTGACCGTCCATGGCAAGGGCGCTTTCCTCACCCTTTTCAATGGCAATTTTTCGAATGGTTTCCTTGTCTTCGTCTGATCCGGTATTGATAAATACGTTTGACGGCCTGCAAAGGGCAATGGCGTTGGCAATACGGACCAGTACATCCGGGTGTTTGATCTTGGCAATTTTTGCTGATTGTGTGCTGTCCAGTTGTGATGCAAACAGATTTAGGGCCTGGGTGGGAGACGTGATTTTCCCAAGGGTTTGTAAAGGGTCCATATGTAATTAAGTCCAGATGTTTATGGATTGTCAACGTTCAAAGGCTTGTCTCTATTGTTTTTTATGACAGGCTGCAGACCGGGTGTGATCTCTAAAAAGTGACAATATTGTTTTATTCTTCAGCCGATCAAGCAATTTAACCCGAATAGCAATATGGATTGCCAAGGATTTCCAATGCTTGAAACCGGCTATGACACCAACTTATAATAGCTGTCCTTTCTACCATTTAATCTATGAAAATCAAATAAAATATTACAAAATGGTTAAAAAAAGAAAATATACCCGGCCGAGTATTGCTTATGATAAATTAAATAATATTGTATAATTTAAGTAACATTTTAATTACAGGAGAGAGTCGATGACAGATATATTTGCAGATTTGCACAATCACACCACCGCATCTGACGGGGATTTTCCCCCGGGTGATCTGGTGGCCCGGGCTGCGGGCATGGGTATCAAGGTTATCGGTGTTACGGATCATGATACTTTGGATGGACTTGAATCTGCATTGGATGCGGGGAAAAAAGAGGGGATAGAGGTTTTTCCGGGTGTTGAAATTTCCGTGCGTTTCAAGCGGGCGTTTTTCACTGGCACGTTGCATGTGCTGACCTATTTTTCAAATGCGCTTTTAAGCGATTTGGGGTTTGTTAAGCGGTTCAGAGCCCTGTTGGCCCAAGGACGCGGAGATGCTTTGGTCCGGGCAAGGATTGAGAAGATCAACGAGGTGTTCGGGCCTGGCGGTGAATCTGCTTTATTGTCAAGGGAGTTAACCTTTGAAGATATTGCTGCATACTCTGATAATGCCTCCCGCCGCCATTTTGCCATGGCTCTGGACGAAAAGTTGGGGATTTCGGACAAAGGTACCATTACCCAGGTCATCGGTAATGACAGTCCCGCTTATCTGCCTTCGGGGGTGGATCTTGATCAGGTCAAGGGATTTCTAAAAACCGAGCCTGTGGTTGGCGTGCTGGCTCACCCGGCTGCCGGTTCCTATCCTGGGGAAGGGCATTACAAGGAGGTTCTGCCTCCTGTAGAGACTGTGGCCCGTTTGCTGCCGGAGATGCTGGACGCCGGTGTCAAAGGGCTTGAGGTCCATTATCCGGGACATTCACCGGAACATAAGGCCCTACTTCTTGATTGGGCTCAAAAATATGACCTGCTTGTCACCGGTGGTTCCGACTGTCATGACGAGGTTAATCGTCCTTTGGGGGTCATCGGGGCGGGTGAAAAGGAATTTATGCGGTTAAAGCAGGAGGTTCTGTGCGCAGAAAAGAAAAGCAGATAATTGATCAGGATCAGATTGACGCTATCATAAAACAGACGAAAGTTTGTCGATTAGGCCTGTCAGACAAAGGCCGGCCCTATGTGGTACCGTTGCATTTCGGGTATGATCATCCTTTTTTATATTTTCATGGGGCGGATACCGGCCGCAAGCTTGATATTCTTACTGCCAATCCACAGGTCTGCTTTGAGTTTGATGAACTTATAAAGCTGAATAAACATGCATCTGCCTGCAATTGGGGATCATCCTACACCAGCGTTATTGGCGAAGGAACGGCACGTATCCTTGTTGACCCGGAAGAAAAAATTAAAGGCTTGAATTGTATCATGGCCCAGTATTCTTCGCGCACCCATGAATTTGACCCGCAGGGCCTGGCCAAAACCGCCGTGATTGAGGTCAAGATCTTGGGTATGACGGCAAAGCAGTCCGGGTCGAGTCGTTTTTACAACCGCCGTGGGCCTATCCTGGGTGTTGATAGACCAGGTCGGCCCATGGCCGTTTAACCACGGAAATCACGGAAGACACTGAAAATAGAATTCCGTGAATTCAGTGATTTCCGTGGTTAAAATGTTTTTTTGATGGCTTTAGCAACTGCCGAGACCATTATGTCGATCTCCTCTGCGGACACCGTAAGACAGGGAACAAAATATAAGGTTGTATTCATGCCCGGCAGGCTGCTGTTGGTTCTGCCCACAATCACCTTTTCAGCAAGGATATTGCCCATAAGTGTTGCCATCTGTGCATCACTTGGGGGCGTCTTTTTTCCTTTGTCAACAACGATCTCCAGGCCGCAGAAAAGGCCAACGCCTCTTACATCGCCTACCACCGGTAAAGAGGTCAGTTCTTTGAGTCGGTCAAGAAGAAATTTTCCTTTCTCCCGGCTGTTTTCCACCAGATTTTCTTCTTCAATGATCCGGGTATTCTCCAATGCGGCAGCCATGGGGGCAGTGCAGCCGCCATAGGTGCTGATGTCCCGGAAAAAGTTGCTCTGTTCTCCGGGGTTGGATATGTCATTGAGGAAAATGTCATAGATCTCCTGTTTTACGGCGGTGGCGGAAAGGGCCTCGTAGGAGCTTGCCAGTCCTTTGGCCATGGTGATGATGTCAGGATCTACATCATAATGTTCATGGCCCCAAAATTTTCCGGTCCGGCCGAATCCGCATACCACCTCATCCATGATAATCCAGACCCTGTATTTCTTACAGATTGCCTGGACCATGGGGAAATACTCTTTTACCGGGGGGATAATGCCGCCGCCGGCTGTAATCGGTTCCACAATTAATGCCCCCACGGTATCCGGCCCCTCTTTGAGAATCACATCCTCAACGGCCCGGGCGCAGTCAATGCTGCACCCCGGATAGGTTTTGTCAAAGGGGCAGCGGTAACACAGGCAGTGGGGAACTTGTTGGAATCCATCCACAAAGGGGCCAAATCCTTTTTTTCGTTCAAACTGGCCGCAGGCGCTCATGGTGGCCACCGTGGTGCCGTGATAGTCTCTATCCCGGTAAAGTATTTTGTATTTTCCTTTTCGCTGGTCACAAATCCGGGAGGCCAGTCTCACCATTTTAAATGCCTTTTCATTTGCTTCGGACCCCGAGTTGGAAAAGTAAATTTTTCCATGGCGGGGCAGAAGGTCCAACAGTTTGGCTGCAAGCTTGATGGCGGGAATGGATCCGTAGGCACCGGTAAAGTAGGGCATTTGTGTTAACTGTTCAAAGACCGCCCGGGCAATGGATTCTCTGCCATAGCCCACCATGACGCTCCAAACGCCCCCGGAGGTGGCATCCAGGTATTCGTTGCCCCGGATGTCGTAAATTTTTAACCCCTGGCCCCCCACGACAATCATCTGTTCTTTCTCTTTAAACACGCTGTGGGATTTCAGATGATGCCAAAGGCTGTTTTTATCGTGTTCCACCATGGTTTCAACGTCATACCCAAGCCGGTTGACCGGTGATGTCATGATTGTTTCCTTTTTATGAGTAAGTCGTAGTATGTTTATCAGATTTTATAATCTTTATTGTGTGCTGTGTCTGGCAGGTGATATGTCAGGTCAGTCTATGGCTGTTTTAAATAGTTTTAAATCTTTGATGTGCTTTTTTTTAAGACTTTTCAGGGCACGTGCTGCCTCTGCCTGGCCTTTGAGTGTATCTGCGGCTTTTTCATAATAGTCTGCGGCCCGATTTCCCATCCGGATGATCGCGGATTTTATCTTTTTTGGGGGCAGGGTGAATGGATCAGGAACCCTCAGAACAAACGGCTCACGGGAAAACCCTTCAAGGGTTTCCAAAATCATTTCGGTGACATTTTCCCTGCGCACACGCCTGACCTCGGCAACACGTTTTTGTGCCGATTTGCCAAGGGGCTGTAAGACCGATTTTAGATCCGAACACTGGGGCAGGCCCATGGCCGTATTACAGAATTCAAACTGTTGGTTTTCAAGTTCTTCTGCAAAAGCTAAAATACTTCCAAAATTAATCAGGGACATATGATCCTCCTAAAAATATCTTTCAATGACCACTTTGGTATCGGTGAAAAATTGGAAAATCTCACGACCATGGCCTTTTATATCCCCGAACATGGAATTGCCGGAACCCCCAAACGGAAAAAAACTCATGGGGGCGGCAATGCCGATGTTAACCCCGATCATTCCGGGCTCGGCTTCAACCCGCAGTTTTCTGACGGTGGCGGCATTCTGGGTGTAAATACAGGCTGCGTTTGCAAAATCACGGGTATTGATCAGTTGAATCACATCGTCTATGGTCGGGGTGCGTACAATGCTTACCACAGGCCCGAAGATCTCCTTTTTGGCAATGGTCATATCAGCCGTGACATTGTCAAAGATCGTGGGGCCCACGAAAAAGCCGTTGGGATAGCCGTCAACCATAAATTCCCGGCCATCTAAAATGAGATCTGCACCTTCCTGAATGCCTGTTTCAATATATGCCAGGATGCGTTCCCGGTGGACCTGGCTGATCACAGGTCCCATGGCGTTTTTTTCATCCAGCCCGTTACCCACGCGCATGGCCTGGGTGGCAGTGACAAATTTGTCGATGAATGCGTCCGCAAAAGTCTTGTCACCCACAGGAGCCAGGATGGAACCCGAGAGACAACGCTGGCCGGCACATCCGAAAAAGGAGGTGATTAAAGAGGGCATACCTTCATCCACATTGGCATCCGGCATGACGGCAACAATATTTTTGGCACCGCCCAGAGCCTGGACCCGCTTGCCTGTGGCTCCGCAGCGTTCATAAATGTATCTGGCCGTAGGGGTAGAGCCCACAAAAGAGATACCTTCAATGTCCGGGTGGTCAAGCATGGCATTGACCACTTCCTTTGCCCCGTTCACCATGTTCACAACGCCTTCTGGAAATCCGACATCATCAATGATCTCAAAGATACGGTTTTGGGTCATGGGAACCTGTTCGGAGGGTTTGAGCACATAGGTATTTCCGGTGACCAGGGCATAGGGCAAAAACCACCAGGGAACCATGGCAGGGAAATTGTAAGGTGCGATACATCCGAAAACCCCCATGGGTTGGCGGTACAGAGAAGAATCAATGCCTGTGGCAATATCTTCCAGACAATACCCGGTCATCATGGTGGTTACGCCTGTGGCATGTTCGACATTTTCGATCATCCGGCGCACTTCTCCCCGGGCTTCATCAATGGCTTTACCTTGTTCCGTGGTAAGAACCCGGGCAATGTCCTCAAATTCATCCTCAAACGCCTCTTTCAGACGAAAAAGATATCTGGCCCGGCTAAGCGGCGGGGTCTCTTTCCATTCCTCAAATGCGTTCTTTGCCGCATTTACGGCCATATTTACATCTTCTGTCGTTCCATACGGCACAACAGCGATTTTTTCACCCAGGGCAGGGTTGCAGATATCACCGGTCCGGCTGCTGTTGGAATCAACCCATTCTCCATCAATGTAATTTTTGATTCTTGGTAAACTCATGAAATTTACTCCCTGCTTGTTTTTCAATTTATCTTATCGAAAATGAATATGCCTCGATAAACTATCTTTTATGGTAATATTTATGCGTTTATTCGTATTTTATATTTAATAAAGTACGAATATCGAATGTTTGCCTTTTTAAAGTGACTGAGTTGCAATGTCAATGAAAATTTATTCGAAATTCGATTTTTAAAATATTATTATTTCTAATATATAAAAAATAGTTTAAAAAAATATGCGAATTACGATTAACGGTAATGCTTGTTGTCGATGTAAATAGAATAAGGATGATTATATGAAAAAAGATAGGCCCCTTGATCGGATTGATCGTGAAATTATCAAGTTGCTTCAAAAAGACGGGCGAATATCCAACACGGACATGGCAAAAGCCATTGATGTTTCGGAAGCTACCGTAAGAACCCGTTTGAGCAGATTGATCAATGATGAGATTATTCAGATTGTGGCCGTCAGCAACCCCCTTAAGCTCGGGTTCAACGTGGTCGGGCACCTGAGAATTCATGTGGAAATCGGCCGGATTGATCAGGTAGCGGCGCAGCTTAAAGAGATCCAGGCATTATGGTTCATTGTTACTACCAGCGGCGCATCAACCGGCATTGATGCAGAATTTAACGTTGCGTCCATGGCCGACCTCAATGAGTTGGTGATCAATCAGGTGGGGAAAATTTCCGGCGTAACGTCTGTGGAGACCACATTGACCCTCGATTTTGTCAAAAGGCGGTATAATTGGGGTACTGGTTTCAATGATTGACAGAGGACTTCATTATTGGATTGAGCGGGTTTTGAAATCACAATAGAGTCTTCTTTTACCAATTAATTTTGTTTTATAACGTCGTTTTTCAAGACATTCGTACACCCATTGAACGCAAAACCGAGTCCAGGAAATACCCAACAGGGTTTGTTGGGTAATATGAGAACGACGCATTTTCTAATAGTAAATATCGATTAATGGTGGTTGTGGTATCGCGATTTTCCATGGTATGAAATCTCTTGAGATCTCCTATTCTCTGTGATTTACAGCATCTTTTTCTTGTTCATAGTTTCAAAATCAGCAGATTTTATGCAGTGCCTTTCTTTTTAGATTGATACTGTTATTGTAGGTTGTTTTCTTATGTAACCCCTTCTCCTTTCACCTACAAACAACTCGGGCCATCACGGACAGGAAAATCAGTCTTAAGCTGATTGTTTTATGTTTATTTTTTACATAATTTCATTCGACGCTTTGAGATCTATTGTTTTCTCTGGGCGTTAAGTAAATAGGGGGAGGGAGGTCGGGAAAAGGTTCCCGAAATTCCATACATAGTGCTCGACCGAATACCGTAACTTTTACAGATTACGGCGTTGGTTTAAAATTTTAATCCTCGCAATACGGCATGTATGCCGAAGGTTAAAATTCCAGCCCGCCGTGTACGCAACAAAATTTTCAGGCTTTCGGTCAGGCGCTACATAGAAAATGTAAAAAGGAGGACGACAGATGTTTAAGGGTATGCCAAAGATATTTTGGGCCGGAACTGCGTTGATGTATGGCTGGATTGCCATTTTCATGGTCTTGGAGATGACAATCCCCGGCTTTCCACTGAAAAAGTTCATGGGGGTGCCGGCCTGCTACACCTATAATTGGATTGTCGGCCTCTGGTTGATGAACATCATCATTTCTTTTCTATACTACAGGTTTGAGGAAAAAAGAGAAGAGAGGATCGCGGCCAGGAAAAGTCATGAGACACCGGATGCACCCGCGGGTGCCAATATTGTTCAAGAAAATTGATCGGCAGCCATATATAAGGAGGCAGTAATGGGTGTTAATCCAATCGTCATTTTAGGTTCCGTACTCTATTTTGCAGTGATCTTTTATATCGGATGGTATTCGCGCAAGGCGTCCATGGATTCGTCCGATTTTTATGTGGCCGGAAGAAAAGTCGGTCCCCTCGTGAATGGGTCGGCCCTGGCCGCCACATATTTCAGTCCGGCAAGTTTTCTGGGGCTGCCGGCGTTCATTTTTATTTTAGGCTACCCGTTCTGGTGGGCGCTCGTAGGCATCATCGGGGGCATGCCTATTGCAACGTTGCTGACCGCAGCTCCCCTGCGCAAGTATGCCCCGACATCGTTCACGGATTACTATGCAGACCGCTATGATACCAAATGGCTGCGCCTGGTGGCGGGCATCCCCACACTGATTGGCGGACTGGCCTATGTCATTTTGTCAATCGTGGGCACGGCCCTGTTTTTGCTGGCCATCCTGCAGATTCCTTTCAATGTATCCGTTATCCTGGCATCCGTTGTCGTTTTTGCTTACATCTATTTCGGCGGGATGGTCGCCACCACCATCTCAACGGCGTTTCAGGGATTTGCCATGACCGTTGCTTCGGTGCTGGCCGCAGGATATGTAATCTATAATTTTGGCGGACTGAACGGTCTGACCGATGCAGTGCTGGCCAACAGCGGCAATTTTTTTAACATGCCCTATGTTTCCCAAGCCGCATCTCATCCGCTTATGGCCACCTGGACCGGTGTGGTGGGTTTTTTCTTTGTGTGGCATTTCGGTTTTTCCGCCATGCCATATACCGTGGTTCGTTTTTTTACCACCCAGGATATTAAGGCTGCACGGCGCAGCGTTTTCTGGGCCGTAACCATCGGCGGCGCCATGTATGGCGGGCTGGTTATTATCGGCACCGGTGCCAGGGTATTGATCGAAACCCTTCATCCCCTTATGCAGACCGAAGGTATTACCAACGCCATGGGGGTACTCAAACACATGAAGACCGCATACGGCGTTGCCGGGGCATCCGTCACAGATTACTCCATGATTGCCGCCGTGGAAGGTTTAAAAAGCCCCTTCCTGCTTTCCGTACTGGCGGCGGGCGGTTTGGCCATTGCCATGGCCACAGCCTCAGGCTGGACCATGGTTCTGAATGTGTTGCTGGGACGGGACCTGATGGGAAAAGTGTTCGGCAGCAGATGGCCTGAGGATAAGCCTGTGCAGGCCACACGGGTTATGACCATACTGATCGTATTCATCTGTATGCTCTTCGCATTCAACCCGCCGGCGCTGGTTTTGGATATCTCCGGGGCGGCATTTATTGTTATCCTTTGCTCTGTTGGTCCCCCGCTGATATTAGGCATCTGGTGGACCCGGGCCACAACAACAGCCGCCATTACCAACATCCTGGTCATGACAACGCTTTCATGCGGATCATGGATGTACGCAAAATACAAACTGGGCAGTTACCATTGGTTTTTCCTTAGTGATCCGGCAAATAAAATCAGTACACCCCACCAATTTTACTGGGTGTTCGTCGGATTTGCTTTCTTTATTGTTGTCAGCCTGATGACCAAACCGTGCAAAGATGAAGTAATTCAGAAATATTCACTGGATATAAGACCGGAAGAATAATCGATACACGCCACCCCTGCACCATGGGCAGGGGTGGCATTTTATAAACGGTCACGGACCGTCTTGGGTCTTTGACCGTGGTTCGGCCCACAACAAAGATTGAAAGATCTGAGTAACTTACCCAGACTTTCTTATAAAAACAATATCGGCGGGGAATCATGACAACAGAAAAAGAACGCAACAAACGATTGCTGAACTGGGAGAAAAACAAGCGCAGATGGTACAATACCTATCTGTTCACAGGAATCGGCATTAATTTTCTTTTGTATTACACAAAACCCTATGGGTTTGATCCGAGCGGAAGTATTTTCTGGGGCTCTTTTTTCGGGTTGGGGATTCCGCTTGTGACCATGTTCGGTCTATCCTATCTTCATCAAAAACTGCTGGGATTATAACCATTGATAAGATTTTATAGATTGTTTCCGGTTTTTTGCCTCGCACTGGTATTTGGGGTGCCTGTCCCAGTCTGTTTAGGTGACGTGCTGTTTGTCCATGATTATCAGAGTGATGAATACCTCATGGGCAAACAGGAGTCCGAACTTCGGGTGGGCTACACCCCACGGGCCATGCTGGTGGACAAACAGACCCGCTATACCGGAAACTGGATGAAACGGTTTTTCGGTGAGGTCAAGGAGCAGCGGGACACCACCCACTTTCTGTTGGAGAAACGCCGGATCCGGGAAATTGACTGGTATAAAAACAAAATTTTAATCTTGCCGTTTGAGAATATAAAAAATGTACGGATGCTTCAGGCCGATAACGCTATGGCGCAAGGGGCTGCCGAGATTCTCAATGCCCGCTACCAAGTTGTAGATCCGGTGTTCACCATTACAGTGGATCCTGAAATGAAAACAGTGGGCGGATATCCATGTCGATACATTAAAGCCGACCTGAGGCTGGAGACCCGGGATCTTAAAAAGAGCGCGGCAAGTATCACACTGATTCGCCAGCATCTATGGGTATCGGATGCCGTACCCGGCACGGATCAATATGATGATTTTCACCGGCATTTGGCACAGTCCCTTGGCCTTGAAGCCGAACGGCTGGGGCAATTGAACTTCCTGCTCAGGTATTGGCAGGGACCCCTGGACCCCATCCGGGAATCCCTTGTTCAGATCAAAGGGTATCCCGTTCAAAACGATTTTACCGTTGAAGCTCAATATGTCAAAAATACCGGCAGTCCAACCCCTGCAGTAATTTCGAAAATGATCAAACAAGAACGCATGACGCTCAGTGAAGCCAAGGTTATAGATATCCTGGATGAAAGCCGATTCGCTGCTGTCGGCCCGTTCAGCGAAGTGACACTTCAATAAACCGGGCCTAATTTTATTTTTGTGGCCGAATTAATATTATCTAGTGTCTGACCGAAAACCTGGAAATTTTGTTGAGTACAAGGCGGGCACAAATTTTAACCGGAGGAATACATAGAGTATTTTGAGGATTAAAATTTGGGACCAACGAAGTAATCGGCAAAATTTACGGTTTTCGGTCGGGCACTATCTAAGAAAAGGCTGCCCTGGATATCTATCGGAACAGCCTTCAAAACCTGTTTCTTTTGTAGAAATAGATGACCACCAGCAGTTTTGCCTTTGACCGGCCAAGGCTTTTACCTACATGGGGCACAATGGAGTCAAAGTAGATGTTGTCCCCGGCATTAAGATTATAAACTTCGTCCCCGTAATGAAATTCAAGCCGGCCGTCCAGCACATGGATGGTTTCTTCGCCCTCGTGAGTATAGGTCCGGTTGATATCAAAGGGGGCGTGGATGATAAAAGGCTCCATGTTTTTGCCCGGTTTTCCTTCGGCCAGGGGTTCATAATCATATCCTGCAAAAAGATCGGTCTCCCGAATCAGGGGACGTTTTTCTTTTTTGCTTAAAAAGAGTCGGACATCTTTTACAGGAGAGGCATCTCCGGCAAGAAGGGAGGTGAGCTCAATGTCCAGGCCTGCCGCAATTTTGTTCAAGGTGGAGTAGGGCGGTGCCTTTTTAGACCGCTCCACCTTTGATAAATAGCCCTTGGTCAGACCGGTCCGATCCGCTAAATCCTGAAGCGTCAATTGCCGCGCAGTTCTTAAGTTTTTTATGCTTTCCGATATGCTTTTTTCATCCATAGTGAAATTTAATCTATTCTAGTTCAATAGCCATTTAGGTAGAGCCAAAGAAAGCCACGGGATATAGGTAACCAGCATCAGACAGATGAGCATGATGACCAGGAACGGTGCCACACCCCTGGCAATTTTCACCAGCGGTTGCTTGGTGATGCCCGATGCCACAAATAGGTTCAGGCCAAAAGGCGGTGTCAGCATGCCCATCTGGATGTTAAGCACCATGACTACGCCGAAGTGAATCAGATCAATACCATAGCGGGTCAGGGTCTCAAGAAAGATGGGTGCCAGGATCAGCATGGCGGATACATCGTCCATAAAACAGCCCAGAATGAGAAACAGGATGTTCACGGTGAGCAGAAATATCCAGGGGCTGTCAATATGTTGGATAATAATGTCTGCCAACTGCTGGGGAATCTGTTCTGCCGTAAGCAGCCAGATAAATGTCATGGCGCACGAGAGAATGAATAGCAGGCAGGCCGAAAGCACGGCCCCCTCTCTGCAGACATCCGTGATTTGGGAAAATTTAAATTCCTTGTACACAAAAAGTTCAATGACCAATGCATATATTACAGAGACCGCCGCAGCTTCAGTGGGGGTGAATATGCCTGAATAGATTCCGCCTAAAACAATGACCGGCAAAATTAATGCCCAGATGCCTTCTTTGGCCGTGCGCAGCACTTTGGCCGCAGATGCTTTGCCGGTAATTCGCCAATTGTTTTTTTTGGCCGCAAAAAAGGTGTAGGCCATCAGGGCAGCACCCGTAAGAAGTCCGGGAATGATGCCAGCCATAAAAATTTTGGATACGGATACATTCATGACCAGGCAGTAGAGAATCATGGGTATGGAAGGCGGGATTACGATACCCAGTGATCCTGAAACAGTGATCAAGCCAAGGGAGAATTTTTCATCATACCCTGCCTTGATCAGGGCCGGGATCATGATGGAACCGATAGCCACCACTGTGGCAGGAGAAGACCCTGAAATGGCGGCAAAGAAAATACAGGCCAATACGCCTGCCATGGCAAGGCCGCCCGGGAACCATCCCACAAGGGCATTGACAAAAGCGATCAGCTTTTTGGCGATACTGCCCCTTGTCATGATGGAACCTGCCAAAATAAAAAAGGGAATGGCCAGGAGGATAAAATTGTCCAGGGCGTTAAAGAGCTGCTGGGTGATGATGTGCAACGGGGTCGAGGTAAAAAATACCAGGCAACCCAGGGTGGTCACCCCAAGAATTACGGCAATGGGCATGCCTAAAAAGAGCAGGAGCGTAAAAGAGACGCAGATAAATAAAATCATTGATTCACCTCCCCGGACCCGGCAGCATTGGATTGGGCAGGCGTACGGCTGCCAAAAGCCTCTTTGATGAATCCAAACCCTTTGATGCTGAAACGGGTGCCGATTACCACCGAAAATGCCGGGATGGGCAGGTAGGCAATGTACATGGGCATACCCATCACAGGAGAGGTGGTTTCATACCCGTACATTCGGGAGATGATCTTCCAGGAGTAGACGGCCACGATAAAAAAGAATCCTGCGCTCAACAGATGGGAAAGCAAATTTACCAGCCACCTGATGGATAACGGCAGCATTAGGATCAGAAGATCCATGGTAAAGTGGGAACCGGTTTTAACCCCGATGGCAGCCCCAAGAAAGGCGATAAATACGCCAAGATATCGTCCCAGTTCTTCAAACCAGGGAAAACTGAAGTTAAAAATATACCGGGTAATGACCTGAACAAAGCCGATCAAGGCCAGTATCAGGATGGTCCAGACCAGGGTAAAGTTTTCCACACGGTCAATGAATTTGAAAATTCGCTGCAAAGGGGCGCTCCAAAAACGGGGTGTGAAAAGCATCTTCGTACTTTTCACACCAAAGGTTAGCTACAATTTTTTTCAATTACCGGTGATTGGCTTCAATTCGTTTGAGCATGAAATCAAAGATTTCATCTCCCAGTTTTTTACGGTATTTGTTCCACACCGGCACCATGGCCTCACGGAAGCGGTCGCGCTCTTGGGGTGTCAATTCAATGATCTCGATCTTTTCCTGCTTGGCGTAGTCTGCAATGGAGATTCCGATCTTGGGAAGGGATTCTTTCATGCGGGCATTGACCACCCGGTTTTCAACCATGGCCAGTTCAGCCGCCTGCCTGAAAATTTCCTGCTCCGTTTTAGAAAGGCTTTCCCAGTAATCTATGCTGATCACGGTGACACATGCGGTCATACAGTGCTGGGTCATGGTCACATACTTGGTCACCTCAGTGACCTTGGTGAGAATGGCCGTAATTAAGGGGTTTTCCTGGGCATCAATGACGCCCGTTTGAAGGGCGTTGTACATTTCGGGAAAAGGGATGCCTACGGCGGTTGCGCCCAACTGTTCAAAGGTGTCCAAATATGCCGGAGAGTTCATTACCCGGATTTTAAGACCTTTGATGTCTTCCGGGGTGTGGATAGGCCGTTTGGTATTGGAAAAATCTCTAATATCATTTTCCATCCAGCCGATGGCAATGAATCCCTTTTTGGGAAAAGCGGAAAATATTTTTTTTCTGACTGCGGGATCATCAAGGGTGGCATAGGCCGTTGCCCGGTTCGGAAAAATAAAGGGCATATCCAGAACTGCGCACTGGGGCTCAAAATTTTGAAGTACAGCCGTGGTCAACGAGGCAATTTGGAGTGTGCCGGACTGGACCTGCTCCGCCATGGACCGTTCGCTGCCCAGTTGCCCCATGGGAAACACCTTGATGTCGATTTTGCCGTTGGTTTTTTCCCGTACATAGTCGGCAAAAACTTTAGCACCGGCATTAAGGCCGTGGAACTGGGGGGCGATATGGCCGAATTTTACGGTATTGGCAAAGGCTGGAGCAGATAGGATAATTCCTGCTAAGAGGGCTATGGTCACTATTCGTGCCGTTTTTATTGTCCGCGCACGCAGGCTGAAAAATTGGGGGGTTTTCATCAGGATATACTCCTTAAGGGTGTGTTTATTGGATGATTTCGGAGGGGAGATGTACTCCAAATGTTTTCTGTTTGTCAACTTTTCACAGGATCGGCAAGTCTTTGGAATGCTTATAATCGTCTCGTAAAAGCTGTGCTGTGAGATATCTTTATGGGCTGAATCCCGTAGAAGGCTTTTAAAAATTAGGTGGTTTGTTGAATTTGCTTAATTTTAAATATTTTTCATTTATGGAAACTTTTTTGGATATACTGATTTTTGATTTGCACCAACACGGCAGACAACGATTGTTTCCTGTAAGGAAAATAATCCGCTTGACAGGTGTTTGGCATATTGGTAGACAGTTTGCCCTTAATCTTAAGTTAATTAGATTAAAAATATAGAATTATCAGGCCATGGTCGACAAGGTTTCGTGATCTAGGCCCCTATGTGAAGGAGAGAAAATGAGAGCAGTCAAAAGAGTATGTTTAGGGTTGGCGATCATGCTGGGAATAAGTTTTTCCATACCCGGCACGGCACCTGCCAAAACTATTAAGTGGAAAATGGCCTCATCTTGGCCCAAGGGGACCATGGTCCAGTGGGCCGCAGATGAATTTGCAAGAACCGTTAATGCCATGAGCGGCGGTCGTCTGGAAATTAAAAGCTATGCGGCAGGTGTCCTTGTGGGGGCTTTGGAAGTAACCGACAGTGTGCGTATGGGAACCATTGATGTGGCCCATTGTTCGCCCGGATACCAGATGGGCAAGCTGCCGGCTGCCCCTCTTTTTGCCTATATTCCCTTTGGCATGGACGCTGTGCCTTATATGACCTGGTTTTATGACAACGATGGGATGGAATTGTACAAAGAACTTTACAAATCCTATGATCTTGGCTTTGTGGCACCCTGCGGCGTGCTGCCCACCGAAGACCTTGCCTGGTCGAACAAGCCCATCAAAAACATGGATGATTTCAAAGGCCTGAAATTCAGGACCAGCGGCTATTGGGGAGAGGTGCTTTCCCGGGCGGGCGCCTCTGTGATGATGCTACCGGCCGGAGAAATCTATGAAGCGCTGCAGCGCAATATCCTGGATGCCGGTGAGTTCAGTATTCCGTCAATGGACAAGGATCTTTCATTCAACGAAACGGCTAAATATCTCTTGGTGCCCGGCATTCACCAGATCTCCACCATCACGGACATTACCATTAACAAACGCTCCTGGGCCAAACTGCCCGATGATCTCAAAGAGATCGTCAAGGTGGCTGCCCAGTCCGTGACCATGCGCATGCTCACCCATTGCATTAATGAGGACATCAAGGCCTTGGCCTATTTCAAGGAAAAGGGCGTGCAGATTGAGTACTTAAGCCCTGAAATTCAGAAGGAATTGGCCAAAGAGGCGGATAAGCTTCTTGATGAGAAAGCGGCAAAAGATCCGTTTTTTGCTAAAGTGCTTAAGTCCCAGCGGGATTTCAGGGCAGGGTATGCCAATTATAAGAAGCTGATGACTCCTGCCTACGAATAGATCATAAAAAAAGGTTTAAAGAATCCGGTGAAATGCCGGATTCTTTGTTAAAAAAGATGTTTTTTAAAATCATAGATACCATCAGTGAAACCACAGGTCGCTTGATCTCCTGTCTAGTCATCATACTGACTTTAATTTTGAGTTATGAGATCGTGGCCCGTTATGTATTCGGTGCCCCCACCAAATGGGTGTTTGACACAAGCTATATGCTTGGCGGCACCTTTTTTCTCATGGGGGAAGCCTTTACTCTGAAGCACAAACAGCATGTGCGCATTGACATCCTGTACGGCCGGTTTTCCAAAAGAACCCGGGCCGCCATTGATGTGTTTTTCTATCTGGTGCTGTTCTTCCCTTTGTGGATCGGTATTTTGTATGCATTGATTCCCTACGTGGCCTTTTCCTGGGAAATGAGTGAAAAATCCATGCAGGGATACTGGCAGCCGGTGATCTACCCGTTTAAAACGGTGATGCCCATCGGCGTGGGGCTGTTTTTGCTCCAGGGCCTGGCGGAATTTTGCCGCAGCCTTCTAATTCTCATCAAGGGCGAAAATGCCCCCGGCCAGGTAAAGGAGGCATAACCCATGGATGCATTTATGACACCTGAAATTTTGGTGCTTCTGATGTTTGGCACCCTGTTTGTCGGCATTTTTCTCGGGTTCCCCACCGCCTTTGTCCTGGGGGGCGTGGCCATGCTCTTCGGCTTTGTGGATATGGGGCCCGATATTTTCGGGCTGTTCATCACCCGCCTTTTTGGTTTGATGAAAAACTATACGCTTTTGGCGGTTCCCCTGTTTTTATTCATGGGGGTCTTTATGGAAAAATCCGGGGTGGCCCAGCGGCTGTTCCAGGCCATGCACCTGTTGTGGGGCGGCATGCGCGGCGGCCTTGGTATCAGCACCATTGCCATCTGCGCGTTGTTTGCAGCCGCCACAGGCGTGGTCGGGGCATCCGAGGTCACCATTGGTTTGATGGCCCTGCCGGCTATGTTCTCAAAATCCTATGACAAATCCCTTGCCTGCGGCAGTGTGTGTGCCGGTGGCACCTTGGGTATTTTGATTCCGCCCAGCATCATGATCATCCTTTACGGACCCATTGCACGGATTTCGGTGGGCAAGCTTTTCCTGGGCACCCTAGTGCCTGGCATCCTGCTGGCTGCACTGTATATGATTTACATTGCCGTCCGATGCTATTTCAGACCCCAGGACGGACCGCCCATGCCCAAGGAAGAGCGCAACGTGCCGGTGTCAAAGAAGCTATGGTTGCTGGCTACATCGGTGCTGCCTCCGGCCATGCTCATCTTTGCCGTTCTTGGATCAATATTTTTCGGCATTGCTGCGGTTACTGAAGCAGCTGCGGTGGGTGTTGTGGCAAGTATCCTCCTGGCGGCTTGTTACAGACAGCTGACCTATGCGACCTTAAAAGAAGCGTGTATCCAAACATTGACCATCACTTCAATGATCCTGATGATCGCCATTGGGGCGGCATTTTTCTCTTCTGTTTTTGTGGCGTTAGGCGGAGATGATGTAATTTCAAGTCTGTTTTTAAACCTGCCCTTCGGCAAATGGGGTATTTTGATCACCATCATGCTGTTACTGGTTGTCGTGGGCATGTTTATCGACTGGATGGGGATTGTCTTCATCATTGTGCCGCTGATCTCTCCCATCGGCCTTGAACTGGGGTTTGACCCCATCTGGTTTGCCGTCATGGTTATGGTGAATCTGCAGATCTCCTTTCTGACGCCGCCCTTTGCCTATTCCATTTTTTATTTGAAAGGGATCACGCCGCCGGATGTTAAAACAACAGATATTTACAAAGGTGTGCTGCCCTTTGTGGGGCTTCAGATTCTGGCCCTGCTTTTATGCGCGGCATTTCCCTTTTTGATCACATGGCTGCCTGCCCACCTGATTCATTAGTGTTTGGACGCAAAGTCACCCATCTGCGGCGTTACAAAAAATATTTGAAATCCTCACATACACAAGTATGCTCCGGTTTCAAATTTTTTGGTGCCTTGCATCTGGGCAACTTGTCGTCCAAACAAGGTTTTCGTTCAGGCACTAAATAGAACAGATAATTAAAAAATACGTGAGGATTAATTGAATGGCACATGCAACTTTATTTATCCAGTGCATTGTGGACGGCATGTATCCGGAAGTGGGAGAGGCCATGGTCCGGCTTTTTCAGCGCCTGGGCATCACCATGGATTACCCGGAGAACCAGACCTGCTGCGGCCAGCCCTCGTTCAACTCCGGATACCGTAAAGAAGCGGCCAAGGCAGCCAAGCACTATATTGAGACTTTTGAGAACGCAGGCACCATTGTCTGCCCATCGGGCTCCTGTGTTGCCATGGTCCGCAACCACTATCCCGAATTGTTCGAAGACGAACCGGGATGGCGAAAAAGGGCTGAACGTGTGGGTAAACGAACCTTTGAACTCACCGAATACCTGGTGGATGTTCTGGGCATTAAAGATACCGGCGCCTATTTTAACGGTAAGGTGACCTACCACGACTCCTGTCATCTCAACCGCCACCTCGGGGTTTCATCCCAGCCCCGGGAGCTGATCAACCGGGTGAATGGCTTAACCTTTGTGGAGATGAAAAATTCGGATAAATGCTGTGGGTTCGGCGGCGCATTTTCAACCAAGTATCCTGATATTTCCACAGCCATGGTCAAGGAAAAGGTTCAAAACATTCTTGATTCCGGGGCGGATGCCGTTGTGGGGTGCGATATGGGGTGTCTGATGAATATCCAGGGGTATCTCAACCGCCATAATTATCCGGTCAAGGTGATGCACATTGCCCAGCTTCTGGCCGGGGAGAAAGGAGATGCTGCATGAGTGATGAAATTTTAACGGATAAATATGTTGAAAATGCAGTCAAGGCCATCAATGACAATTTTTTGCCCCAGGCGATGGAAAAAATGCAGTCCGGCCTGGCCAAAGCCACCCAGGCTTCTTACCAGAACCTGGAAGAGGGACCGGAACTGCGCATGAAAGCCCATGATATCCGGGAAAAAACTATCAATAATCTGGATGTGGTTCTCACCCAGCTGGCTGCCAAGGTGCGGGAAAACGGCGGCAAGGTCTACTTTGCCAAGACCGCCGAACAGGCCGTAAAGTATACCCTGGATGTGGCCAAACAACACAATGTCAAACAGGTGGTGAAAGGTAAATCCATGGTCTCCGAGGAGATCAGCCTTAACCCGGCCCTGGAGGCCCTGGGCATTGAGGTCAATGAGACCGACCTTGGCGAGTACATCATCCAGCTGGCAGGAGAAAAACCCTCCCACATTATTGCCCCTGCCATTCATAAAACAAGGGAGCAGGTGGGCCGGCTTTTTTCTGAAAAACTGGGTGTTCCCTATACGGATGATCCCCCGACACTTACCCGGATCGCTAGAAAGGCCCTGCGCGACAAGTTCCTCCAGGCGGACATGGGCATCTCCGGCTGCAACCTTGCCTGTGCGGAAACCGGCCATATGACGGTGGTCTCCAACGAAGGTAATATCCGCATGGCCACCACTCTGCCCAAGGTTCATGTGGCCATCATGGGCATGGAGCGGGTGGTGCCCAACCTGGAAGACCACGATATCCTTTTCCGGCTGCTCTCCCGGGGTGCCGCGGCCCAGAAGCTGGGCGGCTGTGTTTCCTATATTGGCGGCCCGGGCGGCCCTGATTTTCCTGACGGCCCCCAGGAGTTTCACCTGGTGATTCTGGACAACGGCAGAAGCCGGATTCTGGCGGACCCTAAATTCCGTGAGATTCTGTGCTGTATCCGCTGTTCTGCCTGTCTGAACGCCTGTCCCGTGTACGGCAAAATTGGCGGTCATGCCTATGGTGCCACCTATTGCGGTCCCATCGGTGCCGTGCTTACCCCCCTGATGGTGGGTATGAACAAGGCCAAGGACCTGTGCTTAGGCGAGACCCTGTGCGGTGCCTGCCAACAGGCCTGTTCCGTGAACATCAATCTGCCCCGCATGCTTTTGGAACTTCGATACCGTCTGGCCTATGGGGATGATGACTGGCAGACCAAACAGGTAAATCCCCTGGAAAAGACCCTCCACCAGGCTTGGGCGTTTCTGGCAGGGCACCCCGCGCTGTACCGCGCTTTTTTAAAGGCCGGTGCCGTGGGCCAGAAAATTTTTCCAAGATCCCGGGGCATGATCCGCACGATGTCCGGCCCCGGTGCCGGATGGACCCGGGACAGGGACATCAAGCCCCTTGCCGATACCCCGTTTCGCGAGCGGTTTGAAACGCTTTCTACAAAAAAGTCTGATAGGGGATAAGATATGCCGACCCATACCAATGAGACCCAGTTTATTAATGATATACGTGCCGCTTTAGGTATCCGTGCCGATAACACGAACTCACGGAAAAAAGAGATTTTTACGGATCCTGCACAAACGCCCGAAGCACAGCAAATACTGCTTGAAACCATTGGCGCGCGACAAAACAGTGATCGGATGGTTCTGCTTGACAGATTGGCAAAGGAAGCGGTTCCTTTAAATCTTAAGGTCATGCCCATGAAAAATGAGGCTGAAGTTGCCAAAGCCATTGCTGATCTTGTGGCCGACACCACCCCTGAGTGGGGAGACAAAAAAAGTGTTGTGCAGTGGGATCACCCCATGATCAAGAAATTGGCCCTTGAATCGGCACTCAAAGACCAGAATGTGCCGGTGTATACGGCAGCCTTTGACGGCAGTGAGACCACGGATTGTCAAAAAGAAACGAAACGGGAACAAATCCGGGAACAGGTCATACAATCATATATCGGCGTAACATCCGCCGATTTTTGCCTGGCCGATACCGCCACCCTGGTGATGCGTTCCCGACCCAACGAGGCCCGGTCCGTTTCCCTTCTGCCCTCTATCCATGTGGCTGTGATCAAGAAAGAGCAGATTCTGTCTGACATGAAAGAGCTTTATGCGTTACTCAAATTTGATCCGGACACAAGGGGAGAAGGGCTTCCCCATCACATGGTTATGATCTCAGGCCCCAGCAAGACCGCAGACATTGAGCTTGTGATGGTGCACGGTGCCCATGGACCCCGGGCTCTTTATCTCTACGTGATCACCGGCTGATAAGGGTTTTTAAAAAAATGAATCCGCCCCTCCCACCATCCTGGGGGCGGATTTTTTCTGATTTTTTATACTTTTGTTGACAAAGAATGTTTTCCTGTCCTACTTAGATTCCCATCATGTGGAATCAGGGATTGGTGCATATGGAAAAAGGCAAACGTATATGGGGGATTACCGCCGTATGCCTGATCCTCTTACTATGCCTTGTTTTAGTAAGTGAATGGCCCGACAAAACCGATGGTTTTAAAAATGTTTACCCTGATGCACCCAGAAAAGACATTGTTGGTAAACTTAACATGTCGGATTTCAGGGCAGGTCGTAGAAATTTTTCACTTTCTGTTGATTCCCTTCGTGTGGAAAAGAAAAAAATGGGCTTCCTGCGCTTAGGGTTCATGAAAATAGCCATCCTGGACGGCGTTGAGATAAATTGGTTTGAAAAGGGAACCCCGGAGTCACAAAAAGAACCGGCCGGACCATCCGTATCCGAGGATGCTGACCGTTTTTTCAATCAAGTAAATAAATTAAAACAGGTTTTGCCGGGTCATATTAAGGGCGTTGAATTGACCCGGGTCAAAATAAATTTTTTCAAAGATAATCAAAAATCGTTCACCATCAGGGCGGATAAGGCGAGTCTCAAGTCCGAAGACCAACTTGTTTTAACAGGGCATGTCACAATAAATGCAGGTAATGGTGAAAAGCTGACTTGCGAAAAAATTATCTGGCTGATTCCCAAAGGCCGTTTTGTAACGTCAAAGGCGTTTAAACTGGATGACAAAACCCGAAATAGCCTGGGTCATGAACTGAAAACAAATCAAGGACTTAAAAATATTACTTTTTCAATTGAGGAGGGATAAATGAAGGCTTTTGGAGTAAAAGAGATCTGGACAGGAATTATCTATACTTTTTGTGGTGCCATACTGGTGTTAAGCGCTTTTTCCGGTTTTGCCCAAGCCGCCGGCTCCTATGACTATAATTCAGACGATGATGTGGACGGAGAAGATATATTCGAATTTATCCAAACCTTCAACGCCTCAGATCTGAAAAATTTCGCCTCCTCTTTTGGATATATGGATTCTTCAGGTTGCCGGGCGTTGCTCCCCTGCCACATGGCTGAAGCAAATGCCTGTTTTCAGACGGCTGTCGCCGCAGATCCCACTCAGGTTTTGAAAACCTTTCATGCCGTTACCAGAATACTGGCTTTAATCTATGATGCCGATATCAATGTTCTTCTCACTGAACTGGGGCTTGAAGAAGAAATCAGGACATTGTGCAATTGGACGGCAGATTGGCCAAGGGATGGAAATGATCAGGTCATCCTGCCCGATACCCTGCCTTCAACTGAGGATGCCCTGAACGTCCTGATAACCGTACTTTTACCGGAAATAAACGGGGCTTTAGATGAACTCGACGGGCTTGATGATACCATCGCAGATCCATTCATCGTTTTGTGCGAAGAACTGACCATGGAGGATGATACGTTAGGTTGTGAAAATATAGAAGTGGATTATGGTGATGTGGCACTTTACCGTGCCGCACTCCAGGGAATGAAGGCCTTTCTTTTAATTGTGGATGCCTACAACTTCAATATCGAGCAGACCGCTGAGATTGTCGGAAAATTAAGGGAAGATGTTTTTATTATTAACGATTATTTGTGTGATGGTGATCCGAGCACCACGACATGCCGGCCCAATTTTCTTTTGCTGGATGACAATGCTGCCGCTTTGTTGTCCCAGGCCAAACAATCACTCAACGAGGCGATTGTAAGTTATCTTGAGGCCTCGGATTATATCAGGACAGAAACCGATGACCAGAATAACGATACGTTTGCCTTTCCCGAGACACCTGATGACGATGCGCAGGAACAAATTTTCCAAGAGCAACTGAGAGAAATTCAAAGCGCCTTGACTGGCACTGTTACGCTTGACGCATTTTCCGATGAAAATCCCATTGCTCTTAACCTGACTGCATTTTTTGACGATCCTGGTGACCTGCGTAATTTTTTGCCGGATTTTACCAATACCAATCAGCCTGTCTACGGGTCTTTTGATGATCCCGAACTTGGCGGCATAATGCCTGGATTTGATAATGACAGATGGGCGGAAATTTTGGATATCAGCATTCCTGTTTCAGCCGATATTGCCGGGGTCGAATAAAAGCCCCGACACACTGGGAAGAAAATTTCTGCGCAATGCCTTAGGTATTGCGCAGATAAAATAAAATTTGCGGTCCTTGACAACTCAGAGGGACTTTCATGAAAAATTAAAATTAAAAGTGTTGTCTCCTACGTTCAAATTCAGGTTTATTGGGATATATTTCATCTTCAGTGCGTTTTTTGCCGTCTTTATGTTGTTTCTGTTTATTCTTTGGCGGATGCATGTTGCGCTGTTTGTGATTATTCCGATCTCGCTTCATTTTTTTGGGATCATGTTGACGTGGATCCATGGTCCGCTTTTTTGAAGATTTTTTCTTTTGTTTTTTTTCATCATCTATTTTTTCTTTTGGCTTTGGACTTTTGTGTGGCCGTCGGGAATCCTCTCGGTATGAATTTTTGTAGCGTGGATCCTTTTTTTGTTGATACTTGTCGTGCCGAGGTGGATTCTTTTGGGAATGATGTTTTGTTTTTTGGGGCGGACGATTCTTTTGTCTTCCGGATTTATGATCATGGTGATCATGATAGAAATGGTGCCCGCGCCATTTAGTGTCATGTGGCCAGTGAGTACGAGGTAACGCAATCCAATGTCCGCTTTTGTTCCTGCTATAATACCAACGTTGATTATTGTAGAAATAGTAATAGCCGCGGTAATTGTAGTACGCGCGGTCGTATAAGTTAACCGTGTACGGCAAGGCCGGTACGACCACCACGCTGGAATGGTAATAGGGGGCAGAATAATATCCGTCAGCCGGAATCACACACCCTGAAAAAAAGAATGTGCTGCAGGCGATCATAATCAGAACAAGTCTTGTTAATTTATTCATACATTATCTTTTTTATGAAAAAGTTGGGTAAATTGCTCAGATTTTTTGAGCTTTGTTGTGGTTCGGGTTTGGGGGTTGGTAGGTTAGGTTGGCCCATGGCCGTTAGTTTGTTGTTTACAGATATCACTCTCTTTTTTACAAACACTGTATATCAAATAATGAAAAGCGGATCAAGCACCTGAAATATGACTTCAAACCTGTTGAGTATAATAACGATATTTTACAATTCCGGAACCCCCTGTTTGGATGCCTTAAGCCTCGTGACTTTGATTTTGAGGCAACTCATATCGTTGTCCCAAAATAAATAATGGAAATGGTAGCCTTTAAAATTAACTCAACCTTGACATCTGACGCTCTTCGAGCGATTATTTTAAGAAATTTATTACATCGTAGATCAATTTCTCAAAGGGCGTGTAATGCTATGGCGACAAAATATTTTGTGCTGTTTTTATTGGTTCTTAATTTCGGTATTTTACAGGCTGATGAAATCAAAAATTTTTCCTTACAAACCACAAAGCTTTCACAAAATGATCTTATTGACATCGTTATTAGCGAAAGCGAAACCGTAAAGAATAGCAAGATCGAAGCGCTGATCGCCGAGCAGGGCATTCTGAACGCCCGATCGGTCTTCGAGCCCCGGCTCGAATTCTCTTACCTGCTTGAATACAACTACGAGCAGAACAACCGCGAACAAAAAATCCAGAGAAGTACGGAAACCGAATATGAGAGTAGGGATAATACCTGGTCCGCATCCATAAACGGGCTGATCCCTTTTGGCACACAGTATAAACTGTATTATGAGCTTGATGATCCGAGCAATTCGCTTCAGACAGATGATGAATACGGGCATGAAAAGCGCGGCAAAATCGGGCTGGAACTTACCCAGCCGCTGCTCAAGGGATTTGGGCCGGAAGTCAACAATGCCAACATTAATATTGCGTCAAAAAACAAAGAGATTTCTGAAGAGAAATTGGTCAAAATAAAAATGGTTTCCGGGTTCAATGCCATTACAGGGTATACGGATATCCAGTTTTATCAACGCTGGGGAGTGCTGGAATCGGAAATACTTGCGCTTGAAAAAGAACGGCTGTCCATGGTGAAGAAACTTGTGGCCGCCGGCCGTCTGTCTATAACCGATATTTTCGATATTGAAACCACCATCGCCAAGAGGCAGACACGAATGAATTTCATCGCCAGAAAGTTTAGAAAAGCGTCTTCGTCTGTTCGGCAGATGCTTCTCGGAACAGGGGCTCAGACATTATCAATTATCGAGGCCACCGATGACTTGAAAGATATTCCGGAATCACTGGAACCGCTCCCTGAGGATCTTTCTTCTTATTATGAAAAAAGGCCGGACCACAAACAGGCCGTCCATGAACACCAAATCAGCAAGATCCGGTATGCATATGCCAAAAATCAACGCCTGCCAAACGTCGATCTTGTTGCGGAATATGGCATAACGGAACTCAATGAATCCTGGGAAGATGCGACTAAAGGGCTGGATGATAGTCAGTACGATTTTTGGACGATAGGAATAAATGTGGGCATTCCCCTGGGTGGGAAAAAAGGCAAAAGTGCGGTTAGAGCGGCTGAACTCAGGCAACAAATGACCGAAAAGAACATTGAGGTTGTCAGTGCGCTGATCAAAGATGAAATTTGCAGCGCCTATGCTGAATTGGAAATTGCCCACAAGGAAGCTGCAAAACAAAAACAGGTTCTTGCGAAACTCCAGGGACTTCTTGATCAGGATATGAAGAAATTGAAAAGCGGAAAGGATAACCAATACAAAGTGATTGCCAGAAAAATAGAAATTTTGAGAGCCAGAATTGATTTGTATGAAAAACTTTCTGAATTCAAAAAAGTACAAACCAGCCTTAGTCTGGCCAAAGGAACACTTCTTGACGAGATTGCCGCCAGATGAAAATTACCAAAAGCAGGGGAAAAAAACAGGCAGGTCCGGGCTGGTTTTGCCAATTATTTTTTTTTATTTCGTTCATTATTTTTAACTTTATTGGTATCTGCGGGGCACAACAAATAACGATTTCAGGGTTTACCGAGGCGGTTCATGATGTTGTCCTCGGGCTTCCTGAGGCAGGCCGCCTTGCCGGGATACAGGTCAAGGAGGGCGATTTCGTCGAAAAGGGACAGACCCTGGCGTTTCTTGACAAGCGCATTGAGGAGCTTGAGGTAAAAAGGCGTAGAATAGCTGCAAACAGCCGTTCTGAACTGATTTTTGCCCAAAAAAAAGCGAAAGTCCTTAAAACACAATATGAAGCAGCCCGCGACCTGAGCACCCAGGGGAACGTCATCAGCAGAGAAGAGTTCGAAGCCAAGGAGATTGAATATGAGCAGGCCGTGGCCGAGATCCAGAAAATTAAAACCGAGAAACAACTGCAGAAAATAGAACTGGAACTGGCCATTGCCAAATTAAATCAAAAAATTTTAGTCACGCCGTTCAGCGGATATGTCGCAGAGATAACAAAAGAGAACGGCGAAAGCATCCAGGCCCACGAAAACCTGGTCCGGGTGGTGAATTCCCTCAAGGGTATCTTTGTGGGAAATGCAGAGGCAAAAATAATTGCGTCAATCAAGGAAGGCAAAAATGTAACGATAAGAATAAATGGGCCGGAAAGTGAGATCGTCAAGGATGCAACAATTATTTATGTGGCACCGACAATCGATACGGCCAGCAGTTTAACTAAAATCAAGGCGGAATTTGATAATAAAGACAATCAGGCAAGACTTGGTGCTGTAGCGGAGTTGATAATCGATTGATTTTTTTATAAGAAACTCTCTGTAAACCACAGAGATGTTTCAATATTAGTTGTGGGCCGAACCACGGTCAAAGACCAAGGACAGTCCGTGACCGTTATATGAAAGTTTGAAAAATATGAAACAAAAAAATCTATGGTTGTTTGAGCAACTCGAGCCAAGAATTTTGCTTTCAGGTGATTTGCCGGTTGAAAACACCGATGCCGATGCTGAAAAAGCTCCGGCTGTTGAAGACCAGGCTGCTGAAGTCGTCACCGTTGCCCAATCGGACGTGGATCAGGACACGGTTTATGATCCCCAGGTGGAAGAAGACCTGATAGACTACGTGGACAGCCCGTCCTCAAATGACCCCGCTGCGGACGAATTCGTCGATATACACCTTACCACGGAAGACATCTTTTTAGCCGAGAGCACCCTTGTGGTCGATGATTTTGAAATGCTCACCGGCAGCGGTGTGGTGGACGGCGATGTGGTCAACGACGGGATCATTGCGCCCGGAAACTCCCCCGGCATACAGACATTCGATACCTTTGAACAGACCGATGCCGGGGCCTTGTACATGGAAATCGGCGGCCTGACACCAGGGCCCGGCGACACGGTGATTGATGATGGTTACGATCAGATAAACGTGGAAGGCCATGCAGACCTGGAAGGGACCCTGAAGGTGGCATGGCTCAACGATTTTACCCCGACGGCCGGGGATGTTTTCCATATCATGACCTGGAATTCTTACACCGGAAGTTTCGATACATATCAGGGAATGACCCAAAACGGTATTCGCCTTGACCCCCAGTATACCGATTCCGGCCTTGATCTTGTGGCCGTGGCGGATCAGGCGGTAATGTCTGCCGATGTTTCAGACACGGAAATTACCGGCAATCTTCTTACCGGCATACAATCCCTTGCCGACCAGTTAAACACACAATATGACGGGTTGGCGGCCTCCGTGGATGAAGACGGCAATCTGGTGTACGACAGCGTGCTGGCCAACATGATTCCAGGCCTTGACGTATCATACGAAAGCCTGACCGGGTTTGAGAATATTTTCAATCTTGGCAAATACATCCACCATTATCTTGAACCGGCAACCGGGGCCCTGGGTGATGGCGTCGACCCGGATTTTCCTTTGGGCGATTATTCGGGAACCGAGAATCTCCCCACACTGGGCGGACTCAACACCTATCTTGACACCCACTGGGCCACTGGGATTACGGGGCTGTCCAACGGGGGATTCACCCTTACCGAATCCGGCGGGGTCGTCACCTTTGCCGTGAATGACACCCTTGAAATCGTAAAAGCGGTTGAGATTGATCCCGGTGAAACCCTCCAGGATTTCGGACTGACCCTGGACACCCCTTTGACCATTACGCTCACGTCCGTTCTGAACCTGGATTTCGGCGCATCCGTCGGGCTGGACGGCACCAATGCGTCTATTGATTTGGGTTCAACTGCCTTTGAGGCAACAGGATCCGTAAACGATCTTGTCATAGCTGGATATTTTGGTCCCCTGGAAATCTCCATCGGGAAAGCAGACGGTGAAAAAGGCACCATAGCCGCGACCCTTTCCGCCGGGATATCCATCAGCAGTGCCAATGTCTCCCTTGTACCCATCACCGACACCATTGCAATTGACCTGCCCATCTATGCATCCCTTGCAGGGGTGGACCTGTCTGCCGTTGCCGGGCTGCCCAGGATTCTGATAACCGCCACCCCCCTGACCAGCGATGCGGATTATTCCTTTACCGTTGAAAATTTCAGCGCCCTTTCAGACTTCCCGGAAATGTCTGTGGCAGACATGATCCTGATGTTTCCAGAATTTGTGAGCGCACTAGATGCGGCACAAAGTTCCGATCCCCTTCTGTTTAACATTCCGTTTACCGAAGAGGCACTCTCAGGCATCTTTGACCTTGCATCGGGGTTTGAAACCCAGGTGTACAATCAGATTAACTTTTACCGGGATATGGTTGTCATTGACACAGGTACAGGCTTTCTGGACGCAGATTCCAATGCGTTTACCCTTGCCGGCGCAACCGAAGATTTAAAAGATCAATATATTACCTTTACAGGAATCGGCACCCTCCAGATCCGGAGCGTTGACACGGATACCGGGGTACTGACCCTGTCCGGAAGTTTTGACGAGGCCGTCACCAACGGTGCATACACCATCCACGAAAAGGTGGAACAGATCCAGACCCTGCAGGAGTTTATCTCAGCCATAAACGAATCCGGCATACTCCCTCTGGGCATGGCAATCACCTATGATGCTGCCAGCAGAAAATTCACCCTTCCCATTGAATACACCCATGATCTGGCAGATGTGACCACGGATATTGCTTTTGGTATCGGGTTCGGGGATGAGATCAGCCTGACCACCGCGAACACCACCACCATTGCGACCACTGTGACCGGCAGCCTCAATGTTTTCTTTGATGTGGACGGTATTTCAATGAGTGGTTCCGACGGCGTATTGACCGGCGGTTCCACAACCTTTACCTCCGCCGCCGGCGGGTTTGACGATTCCGTCATCGGCTATACCCTGACCATTGACGACAGCGAGTATGTGGTCGTTTCGGTCTCGGATGCCAACACCCTTGTGATGGATTCGGCAGCCGGTGCCGGTGCAACCAATGCCGACTGGACCCTGGCCGAGGGCTTTGTCCTTGGCATTGAAGATGTTAATTTTGGTGCAATCATGTCCATGGATGCGGCTGATATTGAAGCCACGGGCACCATTGGATTTTTAGCGGTTACCGTCGGCGGGGCCGGCAGCGGATCAGCCGTCCATGCCGAGGTGAGCATGGACGGCACCATTGAGACATCAGGCGGGACAACCCGGTACACCGGAGATGAAATCGCCGACGGGACATTCATCGGTGACATCGGCATGGACCTGAGCGGCAGCGGTTACCTGACCCTTAAGGAATTATCCATCGACCCGGGACTGGGTGCCGGCATTGCCCTGCCGGGTTCCCCTGAAATCGGCACCTGTGTCCAGGATATTTTCAATCCGGGCAGCACCCTGGTGCTGTCATACGATCCCACCGGTACCTTTGACCTCCAGGCCGAGATCGACGCCGGAAATGCCGCAGCCAACGATATCGTCATCTACACCCCGGACCTTGGCAGTGATTTTGATTTCAAGGACATCTCTTTTCTGGATATCATAAAAGCGGTGCGTGGCGGTTTTACCTTTATCAACGATACCTTTGAAAGCAATACCTTTTATACCCAGGTACTGCCCATACTCAACTTCTCTTTGTCCGACACCTTGACGTTTCTGGATGATTTTGCCGTCCAGCTTGAAACGGCGGCACAAGATCCGGCAGGATCTTTACAGGATGCGGAAGCATTCTTAGAAGATATTCTGGGCATTGATGATGACAATACGGCAGCCGTTTCAGACCAGAAGTTCGCCCTGACCCTTGACGGATCCATTCTCAAGATCCACATGGAGTACAATAAGATCTTTAGCGATCTGTCCACCTTCAACCTTGATCTGGCCTCCCTGGTTGATATGGCGGGCGAAGAGATCCCGGGTCTGGACAATATCGATATCCTCAGCGACCAGCTAGGTGCAGGTGCGGCAGCAAACATCCTTTTACAGGCACTGTTGAACCTTCAGGTGGATGCAGGCATTGATTTTTCAGACATCGCAAATCCGCTGTTTTTTCTGTACGACTATGATGAGACAGACGGCACAGGCACCACTGCCGGGCTCGGCTTCAGGGTTGCCGGTGAAGACCTTGAAATGAAGTTTGAAGTCGGCCCACTGGGGCTTGGGGCGGTAGGCGGCTCCGCCGTGATTGACGGAGACGGCAACAACCTGACCACAGATGATTTCGCCATGTTAGAAGTCCATCTGGACCAGATCGATTTTACGGGGGTTTTGCCGGAAAACCTGCCCGAAGGGGTGGACCAGGCAATTATTGATGCCCTGCCCGCCGATGATGGAAAATTTTATATCGACACCGAGGATGTCAGGCTCAATATCAGCCCTGAAGTAACCGGGGACATCAGCGTCAACATGCCCCTGAAGATGTATTTTGAAGGTCTGGAATTCAACCTGCCGGACATGGACATCAACCTGCCCGACATTAACCTGGACGGCATTCCGGACATTTCCATCGGAGATCTCCTGGACGGCTTGAGCTTGCCCGATCTTCCCGGTATTCCCTTAATCGACATTGACGCCCCGGACATCATCGGCTTTTTTGAAGGCCTTGGCGGAAGCCTGAGCCTGGCCTCCATCCTCAATGCCCCGAGTATTTTTATTGACGGGATCGATTTCGGCCTGGGCTACATCGTGGACATGTTCACCATGGACTTTGCCGTGGATCTGCCTTTTATCGGGGATATCCTGGGTGATTTCAGCGGTTTTCTCAATGATTTCAGGATCGATATCCTGGACGGCCTTCGGTTTGATCTCTCCATCAACGGCGGCCTCATCGAGATCGTCCGGGACACTTACTGGACCGTATTCGGGACCGGGGGCCTGAACTTTCTTCAGGACAGCAACAGCGACGGCCAGATCACCAGCGACGACATCTTTGTGGGCTGGTATGATACCGACGGCCTGAAACTGGGTGACTGGACAGTGGACCAGGGAGACAATGTCCTGGCAGGGGCAGACGCCATTCAGTTTGACATGCAGCTTGGCGGCACCATCCTTGGCACCGGTATCGACATCCCCCTTGACATCGACCTGCCCGGGTTCGAATTCAGCGTGGACGGCGGATTCGGGCTGGCCATGGACTGGAGTTTTGACTTCGGCACCGGTTTGAGCGGCACCGAAGGGTTTTATATCGTTACCAACCAGGATGAAACCGACAAAGAGTTTGAAGTCAACGTCAACGTTGTCCTGGACGGAGACCCGGACACCCAGGAAGTTACGGCGTTCAGCGGGAACGGCACATTCGGATTTTTTACAGCCACCCTGGTTGACAACAATCCCAACAGAAAGGCAAGCGGTCTGTACGGCCAGTTTTCCATGGATATTGTGGGAGACATGACCAACCGCCTCAACATGATGCAGATTTCCGCCACTCCACTGGAAAAATCCTTTGTCACGGATTTTACCGTTGACGGAGAACTGGATCTGGCCATGACCCTGGGCATCGCAGGGGCGTCGGGCATCCCCACCCTGGTGGGCGATCTCACCGTGGACTGGGATTATTCGGTCTCCGGCGGCATGACCGATGCCGTGATCGCCATTGAAAATTTCGGTATTGATGTCAATTCAATGGTGGATGATTTCCTGTTGCCCATCATTGAAGAAATTGAAAACGTGCTCTCCCCCATCGAGCCCATTGTGGATACCCTGACCGCAGATATCGGCATGGGGGTCATCGGCATAGACAACATGATGGACCTCATTGACACCGTCATGTTGCTCCAGGGCAAGGAGGCCATCAACTGGGCTTTTGTAGATTCCGTGGCCTATATGATGAACCTGGCTGACACCGTGCGGTCGTGGAGTGCCATGGGCGGAATCATATACCTCGGCGATATCAGGGGATTCGGCACGGATGACGTAGAAGGTGATGCCGGAGCGGTTTCGCTTTCCGCCGACATGCAGGCCAGATTTGACGACATGGAAGCGCAGTCTTCCGCCGGTGCCTCTGCAGGGGCCACCAACCGGTCGGGTTTCAGAGTTCTTGAATACATGACCGATCTTTCCAACTGGGTGGAACTGCTCACAGGCGGGGATGCCACTCTGTTTACCTATGAGATGCCTCTTCTGGAAGCCATGGCCAGCTTCAGCGTGCCCATATTCGGCTTAAGCCTTGGGCCGGCCAGTTTCGGCATCATGGCCACCGGCTCATTGGAGTTGTCAGCCGACTTTGCATTTGGATATGATACCTACGGCGTCAGGAAGGCCTTGAGTTCCGGCGACCCGCTGGACGTCATGGACGGATTCTACGTATCAGACGTGACCCTGCCCGAATTTTCAAACGGCAGCATTGTTTCCGGCACCGGCGGTGTGGACAAGGCAGAGCTGACATTCAACGTCAGTGTCGGCCTTGAGGCCGGGGTGAGCCTTGGCATCATCAAGGGCGGACTTGGCGGCGGCATCAACTTTTTTACGGAGGTCGACCTCCAGGACATTGAAACGTCCACCCTGACCAAGGATGACCTGGGGAATGTAACCGATATCACCTGGGAATCGGACGGAAAAATCAGGATTTCCGAAATCGAAACCATGTGGGGGTATGAGGGCGGCGGATTCCAGAATCTGTTCAATATCACTACGGGTTTAGAGGTTTATGCATCCGCATATGTAAAAATTAAGATTCCCATCGTTGGCACCAAAACGGTTGTCGACATCACCCTGTTTGAAGCCACCCTGTTTGAGATCTCCCATGATGCGCCCAATGTCCAGCCCACCCTTGCCGTTCAGTCCGGCGACATGTTGACGATTAATGCCGGAACTCTGGCCGGGAACCGGGAATATTTCAATACAGTGGACGGCGGCGAGTCTTTCTGGCTCACCGGTTCCGGCGGAACCGTTAATGTTGAATTCGACACCTGGTATCAGACCTTTACCGGGGTCAACAAGGTGGTTATCGATACCGGTGAAGGAAACGATTATATTGATGCCTCCCTGCTGGAAGATGCCACCCTGGAAGCCCACGGGGGGGCCGGGGACGACACCATCATCCTGGGTGACGGCGGCGGCACGGTATATGGGGATGACGGCGACGACACCCTGACCATCTCAGGCGCCAACGGCGGAACCCTTGACGGCGGTGCAGGAAAGGACACGCTCACGGGCGGGACAGGCAACGACACCCTGATCGGCGGGGATGACGGGGACAAGCTTGTGGGCGGTGCCGGCAACGATATCCTGGACGGCGGTAAAGGAAGCGATTCTCTCCAGGGCGGCATCGGGGACGACACCTACCGGTTTGCAGCCCTTTACGGGGCCGATCGGTTTCTGGACGGCAGCGGCGCCACCAGCCTTGACTTCAGCGCCATGACCACCAGTGTGGAACTCCAGCTGTCAAGGGACGGCGTTTCAGCGGTTTCCGTTGACGGGGACGTGTTCCGCACCGGCAAGAGCGATGTCAGGAACATCACCCTGGGATCGGGTGATGACCAGATGTACGTCAAAAGCTTTCCCGACGGCACGGTGAACATCACGGATACGGGCGGCAACGATGATTACCGCATCACCTTAGGCAAACCCACGGACAGCAATCCCGACGGCACGGTGAACATCACGGACAACAGCGGTGAGTTTGATGAAATTATCGCCATGCAGACAGTCTTGATTTCACCCATCAGCATTGATAATTTTGAGGTGAACAACGGTCGTGAACAGGTGATTTATAACTCCGGTGTTGAACGGCTCTCCCTGGTGGGAAACGAGGCCACCTTCACGGCGGATGAAATCCTTGCCTTTGGCGGCAACGTCACCTTCACCACATCCGATGCAGGCGGTACAAGCGATCTGGATACCATTGGGCTTAGGGTCATCGGCCGGAACATCGACATGCAGTCCGATGTGACCGCAGCCCATATCATTATAGATTCCTTTGAAACCCTGGACATTGACCAGGAGCTTGTCGCCCTCAATAACGGGTATATTGATGTCCGGACTTACGGCGATGATACCGACATCATTCTGAACAACAATCTTTTTGTCTCTGCAGGCGACACCAGGAACGCAGACGGCACCGGCACCGTCAAGCTGACCAGTGCGGACGGGTCCATCCTCAACCCAAGCGGTTCCATGATCAAAGCCACGGGCGGCACATTACAGGCAAGGGCCTATAATGCCATCGGCACCACTGCCGACCAGATTTTAACGAATATCGCCTACCTTACGGCCATCACCCACACCGCCGGCACCGGCGACATTGTCATCAAAGAAACGGACAGCCTGATCGTGGAGGTGGAAGATACTCTGGGACAGGCTGAGAATTCAAGTTTTACGGCTAACCCGTCCAATGGAGACAATTACTGGGAAACCAACACGGCCTGGGATAATCTGGCCGGCAGCGACTGGTTCACGGTGCTTGACGACGGAAGATTCGACTACGCAATTGAAGTGGGAAACGGCGATCTCCACCTGACCCTGCTTGCCACGGACGCCTTGCTGACTCTTGCCTCGGGCGATATCCACACCAGAAAGGCCACGGGAAACATTACCCTGACCACGGACGACGTTGACTTTACTTCGGGCGAGGACATGATCATCAGCACGGGCAATATGATCATCCAGGCCAACCAGCTGGTCTGGGATTATCTCATCGGTTCGGCAGCCGAAGCCGTGGGCGGCACTGAAATCCAGAGAAGCGATCATCTGACCCAGATGGCCCTTGGCATGAGGGACTGGGCCGCCTTTGCCGACGGTTTTGCCTCCATCACCATCGGCCGCAGGGACAACGGCAACCTGATGACCATCGGTGACCTTTACGACGTCACCGAGGTCAAGATGACCGGCCAGCCCAGGAGCGATAATGCCGCCATTGATGACGACACCACATTCCTGTCCGATGATCTCCAGATCAAGGGAAGAATTGATGCCGCCGGAGACATGGCCGAATTCCAGGGACGCACCATATCCGTCAACTCCCAGAATGTTCATGATCTCCTAGGCCTTCCCGACTCGGGCGTTACAGCGGATACAGTAATATTTACAGCGGACGACCAGATGCACGTGGGTGGATGGATCCGGGGCGAAAATCTGGTGGATATCGATGTCACCAATACAAACGAAAGCCAGGTCAATCCCACCGGGACAGCCATGTACGTAACGCCGCCCAATGCCCCCACAAGTCTCTACATGGATGTGGGGTCAGTGATCGAGTCCTTGAATGCCGCAAGTCTCATTGATATCGATCTTTCCCATGCAGCCCAGGTGGGCAGTGAAATTGAAGCTTACGGCACAGGTTCCCGGATTGATATTGATGCAGGACTTGATTTTCTCCTGAACGAGGCTGCGGTCATTGCGGCCAGGAGTGCGGACACCCTCATTGATATCAATACCGGCGGGCTTCTTGCCATCAACTCGGGCTCGGCCGTCAGTGCCGGCATTGAATATATCGACGTTGACGGGACCCCCACGCCCCAGCTTACCGGCTCAGGCGCGGACATCATCCTCTCTTCAACCGGAGAGATGCTCCTGGCAGGTTCCATCGGCACCGCAGACGAATTGGCCCTGACCTCCGGCACCGCCACCCGGGATGACGAGGCATTCGGAGATCCGGACGACCCGTCCTACAATGCGGCCTATGCCGTGTACAACAAGACCGCCTATTTTGACATGCTGGCAGCAAATCATTATCTGAAAAATCACATCGGGGATTACGGGCTTATGGTCACGGGTACGGTCACCTCCCTGGGTGATAACACCGGCCTTGTCTTTGAATCGTCAGATGACGTGATTGTCCGGGGCAACATCAATGCGCTGGGCAGCGGTTCGTCCATCACCGTCCAGTCCGACGTATTTACCTATGTGGAAGGCTTTGTCACGGCAGCGGACGACATCACCATCCTGGGCGGTGTGGAAATCGACGGAACCGACCTGACCGGCGCGGACAGTTTCGGCACCAGCCTCTATGTCCATGCCACGTCCACCATCAAGACCACCGGTTCGGATGCGGACATCCTTGTCCGGGGAAGCCGGGATGTTGAACTTTACGGTGTCCTGGTGGCAGGCGGAACCGTGGGCGAGAACGGGGTCGTGTGGAGCGGAACCGGATCGGATGTCACGGTAACGGCGGGAAGCCAACTGCTTATTGATACCGGTCTGCTTGCTGCGGGCAATGTTTCCGTCAACGGCGGCACACCCGATGCCGGGGACAATGACCTGGGTTTTAAAGTCACAACGGCCGGCGGCGTAACCGCCAGGGGCTATAACGGCACCGGCGGCAACATCACCTTCACCGGTACCGGCGACATGGAGATGATGGGAAACCTGGTGGCAGGCGGTTCCCTTGTCCAGACCTTTGACGGCGACGGCAACCTGCTTACACAGGAGATTGACTGGTCCGGGACGCTCGGCACAGTGACCATGAACCTTGACGGCCAGGCCTTTATCGGCGGAAACACGGTCAATGTCGACAACCAGCCCACCACCACGGGCGGATATATTTACTCGGCCTCGGATGTCACCATCAACGGCGGCACCAGCACCGACGGCGTCGGCACCCTGGTCCAGGGGGCATCTGAAATTGTGGTCAACAAAGCGGACGGAACCATTCATTTAACAGCTGTAGGAGACGCCGTTATTTCAGGCATGCTGATCGCGGGCGGGCAAATCACCCAGATCAGGGATGCCGACGGCACCTATCAGGGCCGTGAGGTCTCAAATTACGGCGGTGCATCAAGCATCATCATCGAGGCTGACGACCAGATTCAGGTAGGTGTCGGGCTTGAAGCCGGATCCCTGATCAACCTTGTGGGCGGAGACGACAGCAGCGGAACCGGGATATCGCTTTTGGGCTCGGCCCAGCTCAAAACCTGGATGGAAAACTCCCAGATCCTGCTCAACGCACCGGGCAGTGTGGAAATCCTGGCCCCGGCCCATACCAACGAGATCGTTTCCCAGGGGTGGCCCGTGAATGCATCCGGCAACCTGACCGGTGACGTCACCCTTGACATTGACATGGACATGGTGAGCCACACCATCAGCGCATCGGTCACCATTGCGGCCGCAGACACGGCAGACAACACCAGCGTCAATGATTTTTTGACCGACATCCAGACCGCCTTGGACAACGCGACCTGGACGGTTTCCAACGCAAATTCCGGCGCACCTTATAACGACGGCGACACCTATACGGATTTTGCCGCCAATTCCGACATGACGGTCAAGCTGTTTGAAGGAAGAATTAATTTTACAGGCGCCTATTCCTTTATTATTTCAGATAGTTCCATTAATGCCGACCAGGTGGGACTGGACCTTTCCGGCGGGATACTTGAATCTGATCTTTATTATGCGGTGGATGCCCGGCAGACCGGGGCATCGGTGAGCATCGGCGCGCCTGCCGGTCCCAACGGTAAACTTTACATCGGCGGCAAGGTCATTGCCAACACCACCGTCAACATGTACAGCGGCACCTCCGCGGACGGCAAGGACATTGAGGTGGATTACACGGGTGTTCTTGAGACCGTCAACGGCAGCATTGAATTTGATGCCGGGGAAAACGGCGAGATCAAGGGCGAGGTGATCGCAGGCGGCACCGGATCAAATGTGAACATCACCTCCGGTACCAGTCTGACCATCATCGGCGATGTCTCAGCGGAAAATGACGTCACTCTTTTCGGCGGTTCCGTGGACAACGACGGGTCCTTGAGCCTCAAGGTGGAAGGAACAGCCAATATCTTTTCATTCGGCGGGGGCGGCACCATCAACCTGGGCGGCACCAATGAGGTGGTTATCGACGGTGTTGTGGGCACGGGCAGCACAACCCTTGCCGGGATCAACATTGATTCCCAGTTCGGCACCGTGACTCTGGCCGAAGATTCGGGCTGGATCACGGCGGACGCCCCGCTGGTGATCACCGGCGTGGGAATCGACGTACAGGCGGTCATCGAAAGTATTGCACCCGATATTGACGGATATGAAATCATCCTGAATGCGGATGAGACCTTAAAAGTCAGGGGGGATATCACCACGGCCGGGGACATCCTCATGACTGCAGGTACGCAAACACAGATTTTCAACGGCTCAGTACAGGCAACAGGAACAGATTCCCGGATCATGGTGACCGGTGCGGCCCTGACCACCTCCCAGATCGGGCTGGACACCAGCAATGAGTTGATCCAGCAGGGCGCAGTTATTGAGGCCACCCAGGATGTCACATTTGACCTCACAGGCAGTATCACCATCGGCCAATCCACCCTGGTGGGCACCACAAACGACAACAGCACCATCAACCTTGACGGGTCTGTGGTAACCATTGTGGGTTCGGTCATGGGCGGCGGCCAGGTCAACACGGGCTCAACCGTCTGGGTCGGACAGACATCCGATGTGAACATCACGGCGGTGGAACAGTTTATCATGGGTGGTTCCGGTATCGTCGACCATGTTGTGGAAACCGTGGGGGGTAACCTCAAGGCCACGGGAGACATCTCCATATCCGTAGTCGGCGGCACCTCGGCCACGGCCGTTTCCCAGAATTCTTTGAGCACCATCACGGCAGACTCCACCGGAGCCGGGGCACTCACGGCAGCACCCCAGCCTTCGCTTGTCAATATCACCACGGACCGGTCCGTAAATCTTTCAGGCTTTATAACGGTTTCGGATGAAAACAGCGTCGTGAACGTCACCACAGGAAACCTGGCCATATTCAACGGCCTTGTTTCAGCCGATGATCAGATCAACGTAACTGCCGGGGATGATGCCGGCGGCACATCGGTGCTGCTCCAGCAACTGGTGTACCAGACCGACTCGGCAAGCGGATACCTGGTGGACCATAACGGCCGTCTTATGAACAGTGACGGATTTCTCGTGGATTCAGACGGCAACCTTGTGGATGAAAACGGGGATTCAGTGGCAGATGGTGTTGAAGCCGGTGATCCCGTAAGACTGTCCGGGGCCGTATTTGATACCGGAACCGGCGGGCAGGTTAACATCACAGGGGAAGACAACGTGGTGATATCGGGTAAAATCGGCGAGCAGGCCGTTGTGGACAACCAGATCACGGTTACCCTGGACACCATAAACCTCACTTCCAATTCAGGCGACGTCAATATTGCCGGAACCGTCAACGCCAATGACGTCATTAACATAGACGGGACCAATATTGCGGTTCTTGCCGGCGGTATTGTCAAGATCCGGGAGGACGGGGGCGACATCACCCTTGCATCCACCGGCAATATCCTGGTTGCAGCCACGGACAACGTGGCCACGGCCGGGGAAGTGGTGGCAGACGATCTGCTTCACATCCACGGCAATGCCGTTGAGATAAACGGCGTTGCAGCGGTCAACGACGGCACAACGGCAAGGGTGCTGATCAACGGCGATTCATCCGTCACCATCGGCGGCATCGTTGATTCCCCGGGCATCATAGACTTGAGGGCCGGGACAGGCGCCGCCTGGACACAAGAACAGCTTACGGCGGCAACCATTTCAGAAGACGATCTTACCGGCGGGAACGTCATTATCCAGGGTGCCGGAACAGTCGGGGCTGACGGCAATGTCGACATCCGGGCCGGCGGCAACTTTGTTATCCAGTCCGAAGCCACCATGGGAGACGGCCTTGTGGCGTCGGTCACCCCGGTGATTTCAACGGAATCCATCACCGTTGAAGTGGTCACCGGCTACAACAAGGTGGAAGACGGATTCATCCTGATCCCGGAAGTCAACTGGGTCACCACCACGGTGGAAGAGCAGGTCGGCACCGAAGAGGTTAAGGCCGGTATCGAATATTACACCATGGACGTGACCATTGTTCAGGACGGCTATTACAACGCAACCACCGGCACATTCAAGGAATGGTTTGTCGAAGGCGTGGATTACAATAATGCAGATGTCAACTGGGCCCTTACCGGCGCCACAGACCCGAGAAATACACCGGCTGCAGAGCCCAATCCCGACTATCATCCCTACAATACCCTCAATGACCTGCAAAAACTTGCCGTGCAGAAACATCTGGGCTACATGCCGCTGTATGATTTTTCATATGCCAATGCCAAACTGAACCGGGTTCTCAACGGCAACCCGACCCAGGAGAACTGGACCCCGGACTGGGCAGGCAATTCACTTGAAATCGTCCATTTGAACGTGTCAGGATGGGAAGACAAATATATCCGGCTGCCCCAGGGCGCCGGAGATGACATATTGCGGCTTGTCACCCAGGGGGAGGGATCTGTGGCCAATGAGACCGTAGGCCGCTACCAGGACCAGGCATCGGTCAGGTACACCCAGCAGAATACGGATTACGGCAGCAGTACCGTCTATTTTTACGAACCCTGGTATCAGGAAGATTCTTTTGGATGGGGCAGCACAAGCTCGGTCAACTATTATTCCACCCGGTCGGCTGCCAAGTCGGGCATGAATAACGAATATTTCAAGATCACCTACAATACAAACACAGGTGGAAGATATTACGATATCTATGATGCCAGTGCGGGTATTGTAAGTCATTCCTTTGATCCGCTCTGGACAACGGACGGGGTTTACCAGAATTACAGTGCTAACAGCACCCTGACTGGGAACCGCTATATCCAGGCTTCCAATTCCTATTATACGACGACTTTGTCGGTGAGCTTTGGTTCAAATGTGAGCAACTGGCAGTATGATACAGGAATTGATGCATACAGCAGCTTCACCTATGACGACCGTGATTTCTGGGCTGCGACCTCTCCTGACGGTCCAGATACCGGAGACAATGGCTCTTCCAACGACTGGCTTGATCATGAATATGCGCAGACCGGAACAGGCAAACATCTTGCAACCTTTCTCTCCCTGTCAGAATTAAATTATGCAAAAACCCAGCACAGCTATTCTTCAGGCAGTTTCTGGATAGGTGGGATAAAGGATGGCACTACCTGGAAGTGGCTTACAGATTCCGGGGGACGGTACGGCAGCAGCGTAAGTATGTCTTGGGGATGGAACTCTGGGGAGCCCAGTGGTGACGGTGTGACAATGCAATGGGTTATAGATTGGGGATATAAATTCAATGATGTGTCTCACGAGAATGAACTTATGGGTTTTTTTGAAGCGGAGCCTGTAATCTATAATACCGGTGCAAACCAGTTCGACACCTTCTACAGCTACAACTACGACTGGGACTCTGTTTGGAACGACATCACGGATACCCGCAAGACCCTTCATTACCAGCTGGTTACCAACACCACAGAGATATATGAGACCAGGCCGGTTTACCGGACCTACGATGTCCAGACATCGGTAGTTTCCGAAAAGCAAATCACCCTGTGGCGCAACGAGCCCATATACGAACAGCAGACCCAGACCCGGACGACCCGGGTGAATGTGTCGGGCGATATGGTGGGCTGGGGTACTTTTGAAAATGATGCCTTAAGTTCGGCATCGGATATCACCGTGGGCGTGAACGGAAGCATTACTATCAGCGGGATTGTGCGCGGTACGGGCGGGTCAAGCCACATCACATTTGATGCCGACGGTATATCCGTTATCGGCACGCTGCCCGGCGGGGCGGCGGCCGGAACCATCCTGGCCGAATCCAGCGTAATCACCACAGGAGAGATCCTGTTCAACAGCGATGCGGCCATCACCTTTGACGACAATTCCAGCCTGGAAGCCGTAACAATTTCCGCCACCTCCGGGACAACCCTGGATGCCGACGGGAAAATGGATGCATCCGTATCCCTTGACCTGACTTCAACCACATCCATGAACCTGACAGGCGAAGCCACGGCTCCGGTGCTCAACGCCCAGGCCGGGACCGATATCTCGGGAAGTGTTGAAACCATCCTGACCATTACCGATGTAAACCTTGACAGCGCCGCCGATATTGATTTTATCAATGCCACCATCACGGCAACCGATGTTCAGATCAATGCCGCAGGTGGTTTTATCCATTCCGGCGGCATCATAACCACGGATGCACTTGATGCGGCAACCGGCACCGGTTTTTCAGCAAATCTTGAAGCAGGTATCGTCAACGTGATCAATGCCGGCGCAGGAGGCATTTCCTTCACCAACAAGGGTGCCCTGACCATTGCGTCACTCACCACGGGCAGCGGCGCTATTGACGTGCTCAACTACGGGGCGGTTGTGGCAACTACCATGACGACCGGCGGCCAGACCGACAATGATGATATTTCCATCGAAATTTATGACGGTGGGCTGACTTATACCACCATCGGCATGGTGAACGGTGGGCTCGGGGATGTATCCATCATCACCCAGGGGGTCCTGACCAGCACGGGCGGGGAGACCCTGATCACGGCCGATACCGTGACGGTTGAGCTTCCCGGGACAATCGACATCCGTGTGGATGCCGCGGGCCTGAACCTCAAATCTTACGACGGCGGCAATGTAACGGTTGAGGATATCGGAAACGACGGCATTGAGCTTGGGGAAATAACCATAGCAGAAGGTAATTTTACCTTTACTACGGCCGGTGATGCCGGGCTGAAAGATGTCGACCTGCTCAGTTACCCGGCCGATGCCGATATCACGGCGGGAGGCCGGATTTACGGCATCGAAAACAGCGCGGACGCCGACGCGGACTATGCCGGCGGCGGCGCCAACCTGGTTGCCGACACACTGACCATAACGGCCGGTACGGGCATTGACGCCTTAAAAACAAAGACCAACGAACTGTTATCTGTTGCGGCAGCAACCGGCGACATCACCATCACCAACCTGGAAACAACGGTTGACGAAATTGTTAACTTGACCCTGACTGATGTCGAGGCATCGGACGGTTCCATATCCGTAACCAGTGACGGTGCAATTGTTGCCAAACGGGTCCAGGCCCTGGGTGCTGCTGGTGCCTTGAATCTGATTTCCACGGGCGGCAATATTAAGGTTACTGATCCTTCCGGCGGGGACGGTGTCTTTTCCAGTTCGACCATGCTTCTGGATGCGCTGACCAAGGTAGATCTTGAGGTGATTGCCGATGCTGAGGATTCCCTTACCATCAGAACCGGGGAATCCTTTGACCTGATCACCACTGGCACCTATGCGGCAGACCATATCATCATTGAGTCGGACGAGAGTGTGAGCATGTCCGGTAGCCTTGTCATGGGCAACGGATCTTTACAGATTGAATCCAAAAGAGACATCCTCCTGGACGGCACGGTCGCCTCATCAGATGGAAGCGATATCGGCTTGATTCAGCTTGAATCAGACGGTACAAATCCCATGAGTATTGTTGAGCGCCATACCGACCTGGGTTTCGTCATCTACCACGATTCGAACGGGGATGAATTCCTATACGGCGGGACGGACGAGGAAGCGGTAAATTACAACAATACCGACAACTGGTACAGGGCCGTTATTGACGGAAAGTATGTCCAGTTCGGCGTAAACATACCGGATGATCCAAACCTGTCGGCATTCCGGCAGGTGTACCTGTCAACAAACGAGGACGGAACAGGCACCCTGACCGATCTATCGGGCAATGTGCTGGACAGTGACAGGATTATCCGGATCAAGCGGGATGCGGTCTGTGTCAATGAAGCCGACGGCGGTGTTCCCGGATTTGATCCGGCCGACATGATCAAGTCGGAACGATTTGAGAACATGAGCAACATCACATTTGAGATGGGCTCACAGACATTCGGCCAGGTCAGTATCACAGCCGGAGGCGAAAAAGGGGCCATTACCCTGAATGCAACCCAGGATCTGGATTTTTCCACCATCACCCTTGCCGCAACGGGCGATATTACCGTGGATACCACCGGTTCCCTGGCTGTTACGGCCGGATCCATCGACAATATCGGCACCAATGAGATGGAGTTCATCACCTTGAGGGCCGATGGTGACATGACCATTGACACGCATCTGGTGACGGTTGACGGAACAAGGTATGAAATCGGGGTGCCATACGATGTCGAGGGAACAATTCTCCTGGAGAGCGGCGGCGGAATTACCTCTTCCATGACCACCGCCACCCTGGCTGGCCCCCACCTTGAAATCATAGCTGCGGGGAATGTGGATTTAATGACGGATGTCCGGACCCTCACTGCGGACATCTCCGGCACAGGGTTTCTGAAACTGACCAATGACGGGACGCTTGCGGCAGAACACGTGTACACGAACAACGGGGATATCCTTATTACCACCCAGGCCACATTGGCTGTAACGGATATGCGGATCTTGACCGATGCCCTTGGCAATGAAATTTCCTTGAGCAACGCCTCCGGGGATATTACCGCAGCATACATCAATGCCGGGGCCACAAACGGAGATTTGACCATCATATCGGCAGACGGGATATGGGAAATCCAGCCGGATGATCCGGATGTGGATCTTGTGGCCAACAATATCAAAGCGATTACTCCAACCAACACCACCGATCTGGAGTACCAGGCCAACAGTTCCATCATCGGCATCCCGAACGACCTGGACATCGAATACACCGGAGACCTGATCCTTGACGGGGCCTATGTGGGATACGTCAATGTCGTTGTTCACGGTACGCTTTACCTGAAAGACTTCACTGCCGGGGAATACATGGCCTTTAACGTTGACGATGATATCGTGGTCCAGGGGACGGTTCAAACGGGGACGGGAACACTGACCCTAAATTCCCAAGGGGTTTCGGTCGAGGCGGGCGGAAGTGTTCAAGGCCCCGCGGTCGATATCAATGCGGGGAACGTTGCCGTGACCATGGCGAACGGGTCTTCACTTAACTCCACCAGCGGCAATGTGACGGTGGACACCACCTCCGACATCACCCTGGCCAATGTCACATCGGCCGGCGGGTTTACCGCAAACGGCGGCGGTGTGGTTGAAACCCTTGGTACGGCAAATATTACCGGTGCTGTTGTCCTTAGCGGCGATACCTTTACCATGGGGAGCACCACAAGTATCAGCGGCGCATCACTGAACGGCAGTTTTTCAGGCGACTGCGTGGTTGACCACATTGTTACGGGGGGCAATGCCGCCCTGACGTCTTCCGGCGGTTCAATTACCCAGAATGATGTGCTGACCATCGGCAACGCATTGATAATGAGTGGGGCCGGCGGATATACCCAGAACGCGGATATCACTGCCGCATCCGGTACCATTGCCGCGGGCACCGGCCCGTTTACCATGGCGTCCGGCAAAAAACTTACAACCACTTCCGGCAATATTGCCATTACCAGTGATACGGATGTGACATTGGTGAACCTTGAAGGTGCAGCCGACCTCAGCGTAACCTCGGGTGGAATCTTGACAACCCTGGGCACGGCAAATATTTCCGGCAATACGATCGTTATTGCTGATTCCGGGAATATGGATGGGGGCTCAAGTTTGAGTGCGACATCGTTTGCAGGGACGTTCACTAACGATACAGTCCTGGATACGCTCACCACAACAGGTAATACAACGATGACCGTCTCGGCAGGCGCCCTGACCCTCAATGATATCGTTTCCTCAGGCGGCATACTGACGCTTTCATCCAACGGTTGCATCCAGAATGAAAATATCAGCGCTGCATCCGCAACCATTGCCGCCGGAGCCGGAACCTTTACCATGGCGACAGACAAAGTTCTTACAGCAACTTCTGATGATATTATCATTACCAGTGATACGAACGTTTCATTGGAAGATATCACCGGTGCCGGAGACCTTAGCGTGACCTCCGGCGGCATCCTCACCACCATGGGGGCTGCCAATATCACCGGCGCCACAACGGTTGAAGCCGTTGCTGCAACCATGGACGCTGCGTCAAGTTTGAGTGCCGCTTCCCTTGAAGGAACTTTTACCAATGATACGGTTCTGGATCTGCTGACCACAACGGGTGACACAACCGTGACGGTTTCTTCCGGCATCCTGACCCTGAACGATGAGCTCTCGGTTGGCGGGGCGCTGACGTTCATATCCAACGGCACGACCCAGAACGCAAACATAACTGCAGGCTCCGGAACCATTACCACAGGCACCGGCCCCTTCACCATGGCGTCCGGCACAGGTTTTACAACAACTTCAGGCGATATTATTATTACCAGTGGCACCGACGTTCAAGTCTGGACCTGCTGACCACAACGGGGAACACAACCGTGACCGTCTCGTCCGGCACTCTGACCCTGAACGATGAGCTCTCGGTTGGCGGGACGCTGACCCTCATATCCAACGGCACGACCCAGAACGCAAACATAACGGCAGGCTCCGGAACCATTACCACAGGCACCGGCCCCTTCACCATGGCGTCCGGCACAGGTTTTACAACAACTTCAGGCGATATTATTATTACCAGTGGCACCGACGCTTCACTGGAAGACCTCACCGGTGCTGCAAATCTCAGCGTGATTTCGGGCGGTATACTCACCACTATGGGGGCGGCCAATATCACCGGCTCCACAACCGTTGAAGCCGTTGCTGCAACCATGGACACGGCTTCAAGTCTGAGTACCGCTTCTCTTGAGGGGACCTTCACCAATGATACGGTCCTGGACCTGCTGACCACAACGGGGAACACAACCGTGACCGTCTCGTCCGGCACTCTGACCCTGAACGAAGAGCTCTCGGTTGGCGGGACGCTGACCCTCATATCCAACGGCACGACCCAGAACGCAAACATAACGGCAGGCTCCGGAACCATAACCGCAGGCACCGGCCCCTTCACTATGGCGTCCGGCACAGGTTTTACAACAACTTCAGGCGATATTATTATTACCAGTGGCACCGACGCTTCACTGGAAGACCTTACCGGTGCTGCAAATCTCAGCGTGACCTCCGGCGGTATACTTACTACCATGGGGGCTGCCAATATCACCGGCGCCACAACGGTTGAGGCCGTTGCTGCAACCATGGACACTGCTTCAAGTCTGAGTGCCGCTTCCCTTGAGGCGACCTTTAACGATGACACAGTCCTGGATCGGCTGACCACAACGGGTGACACAACCGTAATCGTCTCGGCAGGCACCCTGACCCTGAATGATATTGTTTCCGCAGGCGACGCATTGGCAATTACCGCCGAAGGCTGTACGCAGAATGCAAACATCAGTGCGGCATCCGGCGTGATCACGGCCGGCAGCGGTCCCTTCACCATGGCCACCGATACCTCTCTCACCGCAACTTCAGGTGATATTATTATTACCAGTGGCTCCGACGCTTCTCTGGAAGACCTCACCGGTGCTGCAAATCTCAGCGTGACCTCCGGCGGCATACTCACTACCATGGGGGCGACCAATATCACCGGCGCCACAACCGTTGAAGCCGTTGCTGCAACCATGGATACTGCTTCAAGTCTGAGTGCTGCTTCCTTTGAGGGGACCTTCACCAATGATACGGTCCTGGACCGGCTGACCACAACGGGTGACACAACCGTGACGGTTTCGTCCGGCACTCTGACCCTGAACGATGAACTCTCGGTTGGCGGTACTCTGACGCTCATATCCAACGGGACGACCCAGAACGCAAACATAACTGCAGGCTCCGGAACCATAACGGCAGGCACCGGCCCCTTCACCATGGTGTCCGGTACAGATTTTACAACAACTTCAGGCGATATTATTATTACCAGTGACACCGACGTTTCACTGGAAGACCTCACCGGTGCTGCAAACCTCAGTGTGACCTCCGGCGGCATACTCACCACCATAGGGGCGGTCAATATCACCGGCGCCACAACCGTTGAAGCCGTTGCGGCAACCATGAACGGTGTCTCAAGTATGGATGCAGCATCGTTTACAGGGACGTTCACCAGTAATACGATCCTTGACCGCCTCACGACAGCAGGTATCACAACCGTGACCGTCTCGACCGGTACCCTGACCCTGAATGATATCGTTTCCGCAGGCGACGCATTGACAATTACCGCCGAAGGCTGTACGCAGAATGCAAACATCAGTGCGGCATCCGGCGTGATCACGGCCGGCAGCGGTCCCTTCACCATGGCCACCGATACCTCTCTCACCGCAACTTCAGGTGATATTGTCATCACCAGTGACGCAAATGTTTCATTGGAAGACCTCACCGGTGCCGGAAACCTTAGCGTGACCTCCGGCGGCATCCTTACCACCATGGGGGCTGCCAATATCACCGGCGCCACAACTGTTGAGGCCGTTGCTGCAACCATGGACACTGCTTCAAGCCTGAGTGCCGCTTCCCTTGAGGCGACCTTTACCAATGATACAGTCCTGAACCGGCTGACCACAACAGCTGACACAATCGTGACGGTCTCGTCCGGCACCCTCACCCTGAACGATGAGCTCTCGGTTGGCGGGGCGTTGACGATCATCTCCAACGGCACGACCCAGAACGCAAACATAACTGCAGGCTCCGGAACCATTACCGCAGGCACAGGCCCCTTCACCATGGCGTCCGGCACAGGTTTTACAACGACTTTTGGCGATATTATTATTACCAGTGATACCGACGTCTTACTGGAAGATCTCACCGGAGCTGCAAACCTTAGCGTAACTTCCGGCGGGATACTCACCACCATGGGGACGGCCAATATCACCGGCACCACGATCGTTGAAGCCGTTGCTGCAACCATGGACGGTGTGTCAAGTTTGGATGCAGCTTCGTTTGCAGGGACCTTCACCAGTGATACAATCCTGGACCGGATCACGACAGCAGGTATCACAACCGTGACCGTCTCGACCGGTACCCTGACCCTGAATGATATCATTTCCGCAGACGATGCACTGGCAATTACCGCCGAAGGCTGTACGCAGAATGCAAACATCAGCGCTGCATCCGGTGTGATCACGGCCGGCAGCGGTCCCTTTACCATGGCCACTGATACCTCTATCACAGCAACTTCAGGTGATATTGTCATCACCAGTGACGCCGACGTTTCACTGGAAGATGTCACCGGTGCTGCAAATCTTATTGTGACCTCCGGCGGAATGCTCACCACCATGGGGGCTGCCGATATCACCGGTGCCACAACCATTGAAGCCGCTGCCGCAACCATGGACACTGCTTCAAGTTTGATTGCTGCTTCTTTTGAGGGGACCTTTACCAATGATACGGTTCTGGACCGGCTGACCACAACGGGTGACACAACCGTGACGGTCGCGTCCGGCACCCTGATCCTGAACGATGAGCTCTCGGTTGACGGGGCGCTGACGCTCATATCCAACGGCACGACCCAGAACGCAAACATAACTGCAGGCTCCGGAACCATTACCGCGGGCACAGGCCCCTTCACCATGGCCACTGATACCTCTATCACAGCAACTTCAGGTGATATTGTCATCACTAGTGACGCCGACGTTTCACTGGAAGACCTCACCGGGGCTGCAAACCTTAGCGTGACCTCCGGCGGCATCCTCACCACCATGGGGGCGGCCAATATCACCGGCGCCACAACCGTTGAAGCCGTTGCGGCAATCATGGATACTACTTCAAGTCTGAGTGCTGCTTCCCTTGAGGCGACCTTCACCAATAATACGGTCCTGGACCGGCTGACCACAACGGGTGCCACAACCGTGACGGTTTCGTACGGCACCCTGACCCTGAACGATGAGCTCTCGGTTGGCGGGGCGCTGACGCTCATATCCAACGGTATGACCCAGAACGCAAACATAACTGCAGGCACCGGAACCATTACCGCAGGCACCGGCCCCTTCACCATGTCGTCCGGAACAGGTTTTACAACGACTTTTGGCGATATTATTATTACCAGTGACACCGACGTCTCACTGGAAGATCTCACCGGAGCCACAAAACTTAGCGTGACCTCCGGCGGCATCCTCACCACCATGGGGGCGGCCAATATCACCGGCGCCACAACCGTTGAAGCCGTTGCCGCAACCATGGACACTGCGTCAAGTTTGAGTGCCGCTTCCATTGAGGCGACCTTCACCAATGATACGGTCCTGGACCGGCTGACCACAACGGGTGACACAACCGTGACGGTCTCGTCCGGCACCCTGACCCTGAACGATGAGCTTGTGGTTGACGGAACGCTGACACTCATATCCAACGGTATGACCCAGAACGCAAACATAACTGCAGGCACCGGAACCATTACCGCAGGCACCGGCCCCTTCACCATGTCGTCCGGCACAGGTTTTACAACGACTTTTGGCGATATTATTATTACCAGTGATACCAACGTTTCATTGGAAAATCTCACCGGTGCTGCCAATCTCAGCGTGACCTCCGGCGGTATGCTTACCACCATGGGGGCGGCCGATATCACCGGCGCTACAACTGCTGAAGCCGTTGCTGCAACCATGGGCGGTGCGTCAAGCTTGGATGCGGCCTCGTTTGAAGGTACCTTCACTAATGATACGATCCTGGACCGCCTCACGACAGCAGGTATCACAACCGTGACCGTCTCGTCCGGCACCCTGACCCTGAATGATATCGTTTCCGCAGGTGACGCACTGGCACTTACCGCCGAGGGCTGTACGCAAAATGCAGATATCCGTGCGGCATCCGGCGTGATTACGGCCGGCAGCGGTCCCTTCAACATGGCCACCGGTACAAATTTAACAGCGACGTCGGGTAATATTATCATCACCAGTGATGTAGACGTTTCCTTAGAAGACATTACCGGTGCCGGGACGCTGACGGTCACCAATGGCGGTGCGCTCACCAATGCCGGAGATATTACCGTGGCACAGACGGCTGCATTGTCTTCAGATACCTTCTCAATGGTTGACGGGGCAGCACTGACCTCATCCGGTGCCGATATTGTGATCACCACAACAGGTAATGTGCTTGTTTCCAAACTGACTGCGGGCGGGTTAATTGACGTGACATCTGCATCGGGTGCTATTCTCGATAACCTGAGTGCTGAAACGCCAAACATGACGGCGGCATCAGACATCACCATGACGACTGCAACAGGCGTTGGCAAAGTATCAGACAACCTGAATCTTTCCTGCGGCGGAAAAGTTGGAGTCGATAACCGGTCCGGCGGCATTTTCATTGGATCTGCAGCGGATATGACAATCGGCCCGGATGGCCTGATCACACAGGATGGCGATATCTTACTGGATATCTCCGGTGACCTTACCCTTGAAGGCGGTATCAGAACACCCGGTGCGGTAAGAATCTCCCAGACCGGAAGTTTTACAACAAATCCCGGTACCTTTATCGAAGCCGGCACCGAATTTGAGACTGCTGTGGCCGGAAGTTACACCATGGTAGATGATTTTTACATCACGACAAACGGTATGGTAAACCTTACCGCAGGCGGAACCGTTTACCTGACCCGCGTCACCGGCCTTGACGGTATCAACCTTATTTCATCAGGCGGCAGCATTGCAGATAATTCAGCCGCAGAGGCAGATAACCTGATATCCAACGGTTTGAAATACCTCAGGGCCTCTACCGGAATCGGCGCTCAGGGAGATGGAGATATTGAAGTCTCTGGACGGGTGAATGCTGTCACAGACACCGGCGGCATCTATCTGCAAAGTGCCGACGATATGGAAATTGTCAATTTCAATGCCGCTTCAGGTGATATCATGACGGTCGTTGCCGGAGAACTGACAGTGCCTGCAACAGTGACGGCCATGGGCGGAGATGTGACGATGACCGCTGCCAATATCATCCAGTCCGGCTTCATACGGGCGAATGGCTCACATGATATCACGTTGACCACCCTTGCTGGTGATATTGCGATGACCGGTTCAACCAACATTACCGGAACAGGAGACATCACCTATACGTCTGCCCGCGGCATAACGGTGGCCCTTTTCTCAACAGGGGGCGCCGTAAATTTAACGGCGCATAACGGCGACATTATAGATGTCTTTATCGATGATACCTACAATATTAACGCAGACACCCTTAACCTTGAAGCGTCGGGCTCCATCGGCGACGAAGAGGGCGACGGCCTGGATGTGGATGTGAAAAATATTTCTGCAATCAGCAATAACAGTGGTATCAACATGAGAATTTTAAATGGCGCCACTGTTATAGAGCCCGGTATCTGGTCTTTTGACGAAAATGTATTCCTGTACACTGAAAACGGCTTAATCTACCATGACGGTATTGTGAATGCTGCCACTGAGAAGGAAGCCGGGGCCAAAATAGGCGTTGTCGGCACCGGAACGGTTTCCATATACGAAAATTGGGCAGATGGCGCCTCAATAGATGATGACATGATTCACTACCTGGCTGAAAATCAGGAACAGGGCGATCAGCCTTTTGAGCCACTAACAGACTCCGGCGGGACCCAAGATGGGCTCCCGGCAGAAAATCCTCTGGACAGTAACTTGTTCGGCGAAGGCCAATCGCTTCTCAATGAGTTTGTAGAAGGCAATGACCGGGTAGCTATTTTGCAGAATATATATCAGAACAGTCAGCCGGCACAGGAGGGCACAGGGCCCGGATTACGGGACCGGACCCTACAATCTTCGGCGGATCTGCCTGAAGCGATCAGGGAAATTGCTCGGTCGCTGGACGGTACGTTTATTTCTCCAACTGTCAGTCATGAAAACAGGGAAATATCCAGAAGGCTGACCGAATCCTTATTGTCCGGAAATGGTTTGAATGAATCTCTATTTGGCGGTAATACATCTGGTGATGGCATGGATGGGTTTGATATGTCAGGTTCTCCATTTTCAGCAATGGACCAGGGCATGGAATATAGTGAAGCGTTGATGAATTTGTTTGAAAGTGGGATATTGCCTGAAAATAATGGATAAAAACTGAGCGCCTGTTTTAAAAATAGATGATAAAAAACAAGGCTAAATAATTATAATTTAAGGCAACAGAAAGACTCCTTGGAATGCGGGTGAAGCTGTTGCCTTCTCTTTTCCGGGCAAAGAATTCGTGAATTTCGAAAAAAACATTCAGAAAAAATTAATTCAAAAACTGCTCGATATTGTTCGGTTTGACGGGCCCGCCGTACAGTTTTGGGAAAAATATATAGAATACTTTACACGTTTCTGCCAGGCCGACAGAGCGATATTAACCGGTTTTGTGGATGGTGAATGGAAAATTGCCAATTCATATTCTACAAAAGGGGATGCATGGCGGTTAAAACGGTTTCCCGCACATCTTGTCGAGCAGGGCCTGCAGAAGAAAATTGCGGCCGGAAACGTAGACGGTATCACCATCATTGCCGTTGCCGTAGATGTCGGTCCCCAGGAACAATCCCCTGTTCTACTGCTGGATATTGGCCAGAAAACGCTGTCTATTTCCGAAAACACCATCTACCTGATTTCATCAATTCCCTCTTTGTTCCAGGCCATGCGTCTTTATAATAAAGCCAGGACAGATGCCCTGTTTTTTGCCAAATTATTGCAGATCGTTCGTGCGGTGTCCGATGATGAAAAATTCGGCCTGGCGTCTCTGCGGCTTTGCAATGAAATCGCCTCGCTTTTTTATTGTGACCAGGTCAGCTTAGGGTGGGAGAAAAAGGGCAAAGCCAAGCTTAAATCCATAAGCAACATGGAAACCTTTGAGTACAGGGCCAATTGTGTATGGGAATTGGAAAGTGCCATGGAGGAGTGCATTGACCAGGATTCAGAGATTCTGTGGCCCCAAAAGGAAGATGGAAAGTTACAGACCCGCGCCCACGATACTTACGGCGGGATAAGACGGGTGGGCTCGATTGTGACGCTGCCGATCCGGCGGGGCAGGGAGGTGCTGGGGGCGGTTACCTGTGAGCGTGAAAAGAGCGCTTTCAGCGAAAATGAAGTATGGCGGTTGAGGCTGTTGCTTGAACAGGTTGCCGTCTGGCTTGATACCCTTACTCATACCGACAGGTGGTTTGGGCACAAAATCTATGACTGGGCCACAGACAGACTTAAATCATTTTTCAAGATTGAACAGACCGGACTTAAAATCCTTGTTACCGCAGGAATAATTGCCTTTGCCATGCTCTTTATTCCCGTGTGGGCTTACGAGGTGGACGGCACCTTTATTTTGAAAGCAGATAAAACAGCTCACATCACCTCTCCCATTGACGGCTTTATTGAAACTGTTTCCGTCAGTCCCGGGGACGCCGTTGAAAAGGGCGGAGCCCTGATTGATCTTGACGTCAAAGAGCTGTTGCTGGAACAAGCATCCATGCTGGCAACACTTTCCAAACACCAGAGGGAGGCGGAAAAGGCGGTGGCAAAAAATTCTCTTGCCGATATGAAAATTGCCCGGCTGATGGAAAAAGAGACCGAATCCGAACTTGAGATTATCGCCTTTAACCTTAAAAATGCATCCATCCAATCGCCTTTTGCCGGCATCGTGGTTGAAGGGGATTTAACCTCAAAACTTGGGGCGCCGGTCAGGCAGGGGGATTTGCTGCTGAAGATCGCATCCCTGGACGATCTCTCTTTTGAAATATTGATAGAAGAAAAAGATATTTATGATTTCAGCATCGACGCCGGGGTACGGATAAAATTTGTGGGCAAACCCGATTCAGTATATGGGGCAAAGGTGACAAAGGTTGTTCCCCAGGCGGTTTTCAGCGGCGGCGCAAATGTTTTTAAAGTCTATGCAGGGATCAACTATGCGCCGGAGACATGGTGGCGTCCGGGCATGAGCGGGGTGGCCAAGATTGAATCCGGAAAACGGTCCCTGTGGTGGATCATCACCCATGAGGCCTTTGATTATCTGAAAATTAATTTCTGGTTATGACATAACCGGCTGTGACATAAAATATGGCGGATACTTTCAGCGAAAGCTGGTACAGAGTTGCAAATCTAAGAACGTCTCTGAGGCCCAATGTTTTTTCAAGGAAGCAAAGCTCAGGGGGGCGGATTTGGTACATGCTTTACGACCCTTATTCCGGCAACTATTTCAGGGTCAGTGAGGCGTACTATAAGTTCTTGACGACGCTTTCCTTTGAACGGACGGTCGAGCAGGCCTGGGTCAAGGCATTGGAAGAAGACCCAGAAAACGGTCCGGGCCAGCAGGACGTGATCAATCTGCTGGTTGAGCTGAATACCGCCGGGCTGATTTACTTTGAAAGTGCCAAGGAGAGCCGGTCCCTTTATGAAAAAGGGGTGGAGAAAAAAAAGACCCAGAGAAAAAATATGTTTTCCAATATCCTTTTCATTCGGTTCCCTGTCTGGAATCCTGAACGATGGTTGAAGCGGTTTCTGCCCTTGTGGCGGGTGATCTTTGGAAAATTTGGGGGGCTTGTCTGGCTTATCACCATTTTATATGGCATCAAGCTCGGCGCTGAAAATTCGGGGATGTTTGCCCAGCAGGCAAAAAGTGTTCTGGACCCTGACAATGTGATCTTGCTCTATCTGTGTGTCGCATTTATAAAAATTTGCCATGAAATCGGCCATGGTGCGGTCTGTGTGAAATACGGGGGGTATATTAACACCATCGGTGTCATGCTTCTGATTTTTACACCACTGCCCTATATTGATGCAACCGCTTCATGGGCATTCCGTAATAAGTGGGAGCGGATATACGTCAGCAGCGCAGGGATGCTGGTGGAAATTTTCCTTGGTGCCATTGCATGCATGGTGTGGGTGAACGCGCCACCCGGTCTGATCCAGGTCATATCTTACAACTTGATGTTTACCGCAACCGTGTCAACGGTATTGTTTAATGCCAACCCCCTTATTCGGTATGACGGCTATTATATCCTTGCCGATCTTATAGAGATCCCCAACCTGTCCCAGAAAAGCACCGGTTTTATTTATGCGGTTTTCCAAAAGTATCTATTTGGCATCAAGGACAAAGACCTCAATATTTATACGTTTAAAGAGGGTGTCTACCTTGCAGCTTATGGGGTTGCAAGTTTTGTCTATCGACTCTTTCTTTTTACGGTGATCGCGCTTTTTGTTGCAGATAAATATTTTTTTGTGGGCGTCTGTTTAGCAGTATCTCTCACCTTTGTCTGGATTTATACCCCGGTAAAAAAATATCTTAACTTTTTGATCAATTCAAAGGAACTGCATGGCATAAGGCCCCGGGTCATTCGATTAAATTTTTGTGTTCTCCTTTTGGCGGCATATCTTGCCGTATCAGTTCCGGTGCCTTACAGTTTTACTTTGCCCGGTGTTGTGAAATGCGAGGATTCCGTGGATGTGCTTGTCCGCATGGACGGGCGGGTCAAGGAACTTAAAGCCCTGCATGGGGAACGGGTAAAAAAGGGCGATGTGCTCATGGTGCTTGAAAACCGGGTGCTCGAATACGAAATTGCCCAGGCCGGTTACCAGATAGAGCAAATCAGTGTTGCCGCGAAACAAAACATGCTCACCGGCAGCATTGAAGGCAAACCCATTCATAAAAGAAAAGAGGCCATTGAGCGGTATCTTGCCCAGCTTCTTGAAAGAAAAAAGAATTTAATTATCCGGGCACCTGTCGATGGTTACTGGATTTATCCGGAGCAGCAAAGTCTTCGGGGGCAATATATCGCAAAAGGGCGGGGGGCCGGGTCTATTATTAATAACGGCCGGATCAGATTTATATCCGTTGCCGGCCAGGAAAAATCATCAGAGCTGTTTGGCGATAGTATCGAACAGGTTACCGTTCGCCTTACGGGAAAAGAAGATACCTCATTAAACTTGAAAGCATACAAGGTCCTTCCCCATGCCTCGGATGTTCTGCCCGCAAAGGCACTGGGATGGAAAGGCGGGGGCGAGATACCGGTTGTGCCTGAAGACCCTGACGGACTGAAAACCATTGAGCCCTTTTACCTGGTTTATGGCGATATTATCTCGTCTGGCGATTTATCCATCTATAAGGGACAGACAGGGAACCTGAATGTCAAAATGAAACCGGTTCCCACCCTGAACAGAATTTTGACAGTCATAAAACAGTTTCTCCAGGAAAGATATCAAGTATGATACTCCCTTACGAGGACAGATTCCGGGTCAAAATACCGGAAATCCGACATGTTTACGCCGGTGTAGACAAATTGGTTCATCATTTTAAAGGGGGTGTTGCGGCAAAAAAGTTTAAGAGAAAAGAACTCCTTGAACGGTCCAGGGAAATTGTAGAAGCTTCTTTAGGCCTTCAGGATACAAAAATCGAAGAACTGCTGGTTGAATTTAAGCGTCTGTTTGACCGGAAGGAATCTGAAGACCGGCGGTTGACCCTTCTTTGTGAACTCAGCAACCGGGTACTTGGCATGCGCCCTTACCCTGTGCAGGTGATGGCTGTAAAAGTCATCCAGCAAAGTGCCATCGTCGAAATGGCCACCGGAGAAGGCAAAACCCTTGCCGCATCGCTGGCGGCAATCATGTTTGCGACAGAAAAGAAACCGGTCCATGTACTGACGTCAAATGATTATCTTGCACAACGGGATGCCCGGGAAGGCCGCCCGCTTTTTTCTGCCTGTGGGCTCAGCGTCGGATTTGTAGGATCAGATACCGATCCAGCCATGCGCCGGCAGGTTCATCAAAACGATATTGTATATACCACGGCAAAAGAGATCCTGACGGATTATCTCAGGGACCGGATAAAGCTTGGCAGTGATACAAACGATTTGAAAAGAGCCGTTGACTATGCACTGAATCGGCTTGATTTCACTGGAAGCGATTTGACTTTGCGCGGCCTGCATTCGGTGATTGTGGATGAGGCCGATAATATTCTTATTGATGAAGCGGTGATTCCTTTGATCATTTCCGCCAAACGGGATAATCTTCCCTTGAGAGAAGCTGCGGTTGCAGCCTTTATGGCGGCTGAATCGTTTGAAGAGGGCCTGGATTATAAAATTGATCTGAAATATAAACTGATTCACTGGACATCCATAGGCAAAGAGAAAATTCATGGCGCCAGAGAACATCTGCCGCTTATGTGGCGAGGAATTAAACGGGCAAAAGAGCTTTTCAACATAGCCATTTACGCTAGAGAATTCCTAAAAAAAGATGAGCATTATATCATTGATCAGGATAAAATCGTTCTGATTGATAATTTAACCGGCAGGCTGATGCCCCAGAGGAATCTGGGTATCAATCTCCAGCAGGCGGTGGAGGCCAAAGAAGGGGTTGAAGTGACCGATCCCACTGAAACCATCGGCCGGATGAGCTTCCAGCGTTTTTTCCGCCTTTTTCCCAAAATCGGCGGGATGAGCGGGACGGTAAAAGAAGTCAGAAAAGAGATCTGGCAGGTGTACCACACACCTGTGGTGGAAGTTCCGACCCACAGACCGGTTATCAGACGCGAACTGCCATGGAAATTTTTCCCCAGCAATGAAAAAAAAATCAATGCCATTGTCCGGGACGTCCTTCACCGCCATGAAAAGGGTCAGCCGGTGCTCCTGGGAACAAGATCTGTCGGGATCAGCGAAAAAATAGCTGAAAATTTCGACGGCAAAGCCGGCAATTACCGTATCCTGAATGCCGTCAGGCATGCCGAGGAATCCGAGACCGTCGCGCTGGCCGGGCAGAAAACGGCCCTCACGATTGCAACCAATATGGCCGGCAGGGGAACGGATATCAAGTTGGGTAAAGGGATTAAATCCCTTGGCGGTTTATATGTTGTCTGCACGGAGCCCCAAGCCTCAAGGAGACTTGATAGACAGTTATTCGGCCGTTCCGGCAGACAGGGAGACCCCGGCGAGGCAATCGTTTATGCCGCATGGGATGATATTCTTATAAAAAGTTTCCTTCCTTTTTTCTTCAAACTACCGGTAAAATTTTTATTCAGCCATTATTTTCCGTTTAAAAAAATCATTTTAAAAAAACTGGTTTTGTTGCTTCAGGAAAAATCAGAGGCCTATTTTGCAAAACAGCGACTATCAATTCTTAAAAGTGACGACTGGATAGAAGCGTATTTAAATTTCCCTGAACAGATAGGATCAAAAGGGTGAAATGGTTTAGCGTAACAATTGAATCTTATTGGAGAATATCCTGACCACTGCATAGAAGGCAAGAAAGAATTTACCCCAACATTGGTTCGAATAAATGTTGGGGTTTAAACTCCGGGATTTTAATGCCTACAGCACCTTTAGTACTTCCTTTAAGAACACAAAGGTCCTTTCAGTTGAGCTGATGGACAGTTTTTCGTTCGGCGTATGAACATCCCACATATTCGGTCCCATGGAGATCATGTCAATCCTGCCAATGCGCTCAGAGAGTATTCCTGTTTCCAATCCTGCATGGATAGCCATAATTTCCGGTTTTTTGCCATACATCTTTTCGTAAACTTGTTTCATCGTCTCCCTGACTTTGGAATCTGGGTTGTAAGGCCACGATGGGTATTCTGACTGAAGTTCTATCTGTGCTCCGGTAAGCTCCCCAACAGCATGGAATCTATCAACAATTTCATCTTTAAGTGTTTTGACTGAACTTCTGGCTGCGCTCTCAATGATCACAAAATCCTCATTTGTGTAAAGCACACCGACATTGTTTGAACTCTCTACCAATCCTTCGATATCCCTTGACATTGTCTGAACACCACACGGTAAAAGCAACATGGCGTTGATGAGATTTTTCATGCTTGTCAAATTCATCATCATTTCCTGCTTTCGGCATTCTGTAACTATAATCTTCAGTCCTGGGTCAGTGACTCTGAATTCATCTTTGAAGACCTGTTCAATCTGTTGAATTGTTTCAGTAATATCTTCATTGACAGAAACGACTGCTTTTGCTCGCTTTGCAATCGCATTCATCTTTTCTCCACCTTCAAGTGATGAGATACCCGCACCGCGTTTTATTCTGTTAAGCAATCTTCCCATCAATTTAATGCTGTTAGCTCTGCCTTCGTGGATTTCTATTCCAGAGTGACCGCCCGTCAGTCCTAAAATCTCAATCTCATAGGATCTGTTGTATAGGTTCTTCACATTCATATACGGCTGCCTAAAGAAGATCCTCACACCGCCGGCACAGCTGACAGTGAAGATTCCTTCTTCTTCCGAGTCGACATTAATGAGCGTCTTACCCTCGAAATGGTTCCCATCGACATTCATGGCACCGCCCATTCCTGTCTCTTCTTCTGTTGTAAAAAGTGCCTCAATTCTTGGATGAACAGCTTCAGCATCTTCTAAAAGCGCAAGTGTCATTGCTACTGCAATGCCATTGTCTGCCCCGAGGGTTGTTCCATCTGCAGTGATGAAATCGCCATCCACAATCAGTTCGATTGGATCTTTGTGAAAGTCGATAACCTTGCCCTTTTCTTTAGCACAGACCATGTCCATATGCCCCTGCAGAATCACTGGATCAGCGTCTGCTTTTCCTGCGCTTGCCGGTTTTTTAATAATCACATTATTATTTGCATCCTGGATTGTTTCAAATCCAAGTTTTTCTCCAATGCCTTTGATATAGTCACTGACCGCCTGTTCATTCCCACTTTCTCTTGGAATACGAGAAATCGCCTCAAAGTAGTACATGACACGCTCGGGCTGCAGTCCCTTCAATTTATCCATATTCTTTTTCGCCTATTTGTCTGATTGTATTATTTAAACACGTCTATTATAAAATCTTCTATTGACAACATAGCTCCCCCCCTGTGTTCAAATTTTTTGGTGGGAAATAATCCATGTCAATAAAATAGTCTAAGTTTCGTGTTGATGACGGCCCATTGACAGAGGGAGACGTATAATAAATTTGGCTCCTGCGCCAGGACTGGTTTCGACTGTCAGTTCCCCTTTATGATTTTCGGTGATGATGAAATAGGAAACACTGAGCCCCAACCCCGTCCCCATCCCTACCGGCTTGGTGGTAAAAAATGGATCAAATATTTGTTTACGGGTTTTTTCATCCATTCCAGGCCCGTTGTCCTGAATCTCGATGCAGGCCATATCCTGGTCCGGGTCGGGATAGGTCCTGAGGATGAACCTGGACTTAAGGGCTCCGGCTTTCTTCATAGCCTGGGCCCCGTTGGTCAGGATGTTTAAAATCACCTGCTGGATTTTGCTGTCCTGACAGGGAACGGCAGGCAGATTGTCATCATATTCCCTGATGATTTCAATTTGTTTAAAATCATAATTTTTTTTTAAATCATAATCGGTAGCGGCCAGTTCAATGGTTTTATCCAGAATTTTGCCAAGGTCATGTAAAGCTATGGGGGAACTGTCTTTCCGAACAAAGCTGAGCATATTACTCACAATTTCAGATGCCCGTTGACCCGAAAGCATAATGGCTTCTATCATTCTTTGTATACCTCTGGCTTCCATAAATTGTTCAATGGATTCCATTGTAGTGCCGGCAGCTTCCGCCGCTTTCAGGTTGGCCGGAATGCTGGTGCCGGCTTTAAGCCTTTGGGATAACACCTGAGCCGTTTGCATCACGCCGGCCAGGGGGTTATTGACCTCGTGTGCCATGCCCGCTGCAAGTCCGCCAACTGAGAGCATCTTTTCGCTCTGGATTATCATCTCCTCCAGGCGCACCTGCTCTGTGACGTCGTCCACCCGGATTACAGCCCCCTCCATACCGTCATCCTTCAGGGGAAAAATGGTGATGTTCTCGTAACGGGTTTCGGTCTTAGTTTTACGAGAAACCTTAGGCGTGCTGATTACCCGGCACTCACGCATGGCTGTTTCTATTTGATGCATCTCCCCGGCCAGGCGGGGAAATACCTGTGTCAGGGACTTGGCCAGAACATCTTCCCGGCTCAATCCGCTGGTTTGCTGCGCCTGGTGGTTCCATTGGGTCACCCGGCCGTCACGGTCCACTCCCACCAGCACCGAAGGCATGGAATCAATAATACTTGAAAGATAATTTTTAAGATTATGAAGCTCGGTCTCCGCTTTTTTTCTTTCTGTTAAATCGTAAAAGATCCAGATTGCACCTTTGGACAAGTCCTTAGGATGCACCGCCGTTCCAATCAAACGGCACCAGAATGTTGACCCGTCTTTACGGTACAGGAGATGTTCCGCTGCTGCTGTTTCACCATTACCAAGTGCGGTATACATTTTTTTCCCGAAATTAATGTAATCCTGTTCATCCCTGTACGCTATTCGGGGTGAAGCGCCAACAGGCAGTCCTGCCTCTCCATAGCCCAGCATATCGGCTAAGCATTGATTCGACCAGGCCAGCTCCCTATCGTATAACAACGCAACACCTAGTCCGATATTATCGAGAATAATCTTTTGCTCGTTAAGGACTTTTTGTAATTCTGCAGTTCTGGTTTCTACCAATTGTTCAAGATTATCTTTTAATTGGGTGAGTTCTCTTTCGGTCTTTTTTAGTGTCGAAATATCTTTGCTTAAAGATAATATATGGGGTGTTTTGTTCAGCGATACAACGTTAGTAGACAATAACACTGAAGTTATAGAACCATCTTTTGCTTGGTATTCTGTCTCAAAATTTTCAAGTATTCCGTCGTTTGTTAATGCCGTTCGCACCGTTATTCTGTCTTCCGGGTTTGTCCATCCATTGATATCTGCTGTAGTTTTTCCCAGAACTTCTTGTTTGCTATATCCTGATAAACGGGTAAAGGCCTCATTTACATCTACATATTTGCCATCCATGGAATGAATGCATATTGCATCCGGGGTCATAAAAAAAATAGCCCTGAATTTTTCTTCGCTTTCTGACAGCTTAATAAACGTTTTTTCTAATTCTTCTTCTGCTTTCTTTTTTTCTGTCAGATCCTCCATAAGAAAGAGACCGCCGTCTATTCTACCTTCATTGTTGTAGATAGCTTTGAATCGTGTTTTTAAGAAAGCGGTTCTATTGCCGGTATATGAAGTGTACCAGATTTCCAGATGGCCTGCCCCTGTCTTGAGCGTTTTTTGCAGTTCATTTACGACTTTTCTGTTAGGCAGTTTTTCGTTCATGTTTAAGCCGATGATCTTTTCACGTGGCGCGCCGAGGATTTCGGCAAATCTTTGATTGCAGTCCGTTATTACCGTGTTGTTATCATAACGGCAGATCCCTACAGGCGAATTATCAAAGATACTCCGGTATTTTTCTTCGTTTTTGCTAATTTGCTTATATGCTTTCTCAAGTTCCTGTTCAGCTTTTTTCTGTTCGGTGATGTCAAAGGCTACGCCTCCCAGAAGCGTCTCATTTTCTGATATTTGTATCAAAAACTTAGTATCGTGGAACCATGTATTCTGTCCGTTTAAAGCAAATTCATACACCAGAGTTTTGCTTTCGCTCTTTGTGAAAACTTCTTTATCAATTGTTTCAAGCATCCTAGCGGTTTCATCCGAGAACAAGTTACCGGATTTTGACGTTTCTGACTCAATACCGAATAGTTGGGTTGTATGGTTATTCAAAAAGATATGATTGAGTTTCCGGTCTTTTATATATGCGCATACCGGAATGTTATCCATAAATGCCTGAAACAAAGTCCGGCTCTTATTCAACTCCTTTTCAATGTATTCTTTACTTTTACAAAGTTCCTTTTCGGTTTCGGCCTGTTTCTTGGTTAAGGCTATTAATTTTTCATTGGTGGATTTTAACTGTTTGTTGGCTTTTTCAAGGTCTTTTATTTTGTCCTGTACCAGCACATCCAGATGTTCCTGATGCTGTTTTAACTGTAAATTCTGAAAAGCCTGTTCCGACAACTGATTGGCGAAGATATAAAGAGAGTTGGCGATTTCTTTGAATTTTTCCAGTGACATGGTAGTAACTTCAGCTAAAGCATCTCTGAATTCGATTTCATCGACCCCTATTTCTTTAGCATATTGCAGTATCTTTGTTTCATCCAGGTCCTTGGTTTTGACCTGTCCGATCAGCCAGTTGGCGATATGTTTATCATTAACCGTTACACTTGCACCGCCATCCCATAATCCGCCGCTCAGGCATTGCTGATAAATCGGCCCTTCTTTATGTAGCCCACCCAGAACTGCGTCGGATGCATAACAATTTTTTAAGCCTTTTTCGGTGCTTCTGATTATTTTGCATAGTTGGCAGAAATTACTTGGTTTTGTTATAGGCGTGCCGTCGGGCTTTGTAATTATAGAGGCAACACCTGCAGCCCGGGCGAAGGAGTCCTGCATCTGTTGAATTGTGTCAAGGCTTAAAAGGTCTGTAAATTCAATGTCTTTTAGTTTATCGTCCATGCTCATTTTTTTCATAATCATTTCTTTGTCAGAACAAGTTCAGTACTTTGAGAATTTTGAAGCGGGCCACATGGCACTGGTCTGTGGCATATCCAACTGAAACCAGTTGGATATGCAGGGTAAGACGAAAACAATTTTCATCTTCGGAGACCTTTCTTGGAAGGCGGCCGATAAATTTAATTTTGTTGTAATGGCTTAAATTTATTAGACGATCACGGGTGTCTCAGCATAAGTTAAAATACCATATGTAATGGTTGAACTCAACATAGGCCAACGATTATTGAATGAGCCGCGTTTCCAGCCGCGCAACAGCTAAATAACCAAAGATGATCGTAAAGGCTACCATAAAAAGGATATCAAAAAATAACAGGCTGCTGAACTGCCCTAAACAACAGGCTCGGATCAAACGGGCGGAATGAGTGAGCGGGAATATTTCGGATACCCATTGAATCCATTCCGGAAGATTGGTGATAGGGAATACAATTCCGGAAAAGAAAAACATGGGAGTCAGACAACCGGTTAAAAAGAAATTAAAGTGATTGATGGTCTTCACAAAAGAAGTGACGAATAAAGAGAGAGCACCAAACATCATTCCTGCAAAAAATCCCACAAGCGGGGTAAGAACAGCAAAATATGAAGGCACAAGACCGAAAGCCATAAAAACACTCATCACCGCCAAGGTAAAGAAAAATCCTTTAGTGCCGACAAAAAGCATTTCACCCACAAACAAATCCGGCACTGTGATGGAAGCCGAAACCATACCATCATAGGCCTTATCAAATTCAAGTCGGATAAACGTACCGAAAGTACACTCAAAAGCAGCTGTAAACATGGAGGAGGGAGCAATCATACCCGAGGCCAAAAACAGCAGATAAGGTGTACCATCGATCAAACCGACATAATGCCCAAGCCCTAAACCGACTCCGGCCAAGAAAAATAAAGGTTCCACAAAGGGAGGGAATCCATTGGAAACCAGATGTTTGCAATATACACGAATATGTCTGTACCAGATGCTGTACAAGCGATAAGCCAGAGAGGGCGGTGTTGTGACAATTCGTTGAGGTAGGGCGTTTTCAGTCATGCAAGGTTCTCCCGGTTACTTTTAAAAATAAATCTTCCAAATTGACCGGTCTTAGAAAAAAATCTCCCGCGTTGAGTGACTCGGTCACTGTTTCCAGTGAAGATAACCGATTGCTATACAGCATAAGCCGGCCCGCAGTTTCTTCGACCCGAAATCCTTTTGTTTCAATCGTCGAAACAATATCGGTATTCAGAATTTCCAGCACGTATGTTTCCAAATTTTTCGAGATTAGAGCGTTGGGATGCCCCTGAAGAATTTTTTCGCCTTTGTGCATAATGATCAAGTCATCACAAAGTTGGGCTGCTTCATCCATGTAATGGGTGGTCAGGACAATGGTCACACCGGTTTTTTTGAGCGTCCTCATTTTGTCCCAAATGGCTTGCCGTACTTGCGGATCTAAACCGGTGGTCGGTTCGTCCAAAATCAGGAGGTGAGGAGAGTTGATCAAGGCCCTGGCAATGACCAGACGCCTTTGCATGCCGCCGGACAATTCTCTAATACGGGCCTCTTTTTTTTCGGTAAGTTCCATAAATTCAAGCAGCTCGCTGATTCGCCGGGTGGCGACATTGTGGGGCAGGCCATAAAATTTACTGTAAATATACAAATTTTGGGCAACTGAAAGCTCAACATCGAGATTGTTTTCCTGGGGCACAATTCCGGAAAGATATCGGATTTCGAGTTCATTTTTGGCCGGGTCATAACCCAACACATTGATTATTCGGCCATTATCCGAATCTGCCCTGACCCGTCCGGTCAGCATGTTCATCATTGTGGTTTTACCTGCCCCATTGGGACCCAATAATCCGAAACAGGTAGCCTTGTTTACTTCAAAGGAAAGATTATGAACCGCTTTGAAATCTTTGAAATGTTTGGTCGCATGTTCTACATATATTGCTTTTTCTGTCATTTTTCATAGTTTCCGAATCGGCTCTTAACTATTCTCACCCTTAAGGCTGAAAATAGTTAAGAGCCATATAAAATTTAATCTTGTAATCTTGGGGGCAGTCAAGATATTCTCCATTAACTTGATTTGAAACAGAAGTCACCGACCAGATGGTCGGCATGTGGATAATATAAATATCAATCCGCATGTAATCAAAGAAAAATGTGGTGATGATTACCTGGTTGATGATAGTACCTTTATTTATCAAGGGAATTGATCAGTGCTTCACTAAACATTTTGTTGAATGATTCATATGCCTCATATGATGAGTCAAGCAGTATATTATTGAAACACATAAATTTCAGAATCAGCCGTATCTATAAGAATGAACGAAAGATCGAAAACTATCAGACAGGAAATCATAAGTTACCTTGAAAGCCGCCCCATGACGGTACGGGATATCTCACAATCCGTTGGTATCATGGAAAAGGATGTTGTTCATCATTTAGGCTTCATAGATAAAACTGTTCGGACCCAAAAGAAAAGGATATATATGAAACCTTACTACTGCCTGAATTGCGGATTCAAATTCAAAAACAGGAAACGATTCCTAAAGCCGGGAAAATGCCCGTCTTGCAGAAAGGGTGGAATAGCGTCAGCGGTTTTCTGGATCGCATCTTAAGCATATTGGGTGATTTGTCAGCTTTTAAACGCTCGAACATAAATATAGTCAATGAAAGTCTGTTTTAATAGCTAAAGGTAAAGGGTAAAGAGTATAATGACCGGAGGACAAAATAGAACGCAAATCAAAACAGGGCAAACCGTTTCCATTGTGTTAAAAAAAGACCAAAGAACAGGCGTTCTGACCAAAGGCGTCATAAAAACCGTTTTAACAAAATCATCTTTTCATCCCCATGGTATAAAAGTCCGTTTGGAAAATGGCCTTGTTGGCAGGGTGAAGGTTATTCACGGTTAAAAATTCAAATTCACCATGTATTTTAAAGTTACGTATTCAGCCATTTACAACTGGAAAGGTTCAGGGACCGAACGGGAACAGAACGACCCAAGCCTTGTGGATTCGTTTTGTCATTTGATCATTGCCCAAGAAGCAACTACCGAGGCCATCCGGATGGTCCTACATGATGATGCCAATTTGAGTTTTTCAAGGTTATGTTCACTTCACGTAGCAGGGAACCTTCTCTGTACGATATTTCCGATCACTTTGGCGGAAAATTGCTTAATATTTTTGTGACCACCGCGTCGACTGATTTTTGTTGTTTTGCGCTGTTATATTCACCAATCGTTTTTGTGCCCATGCCGCGCCAAGCTAATTCTTTGGTTCCCCAAGGCACTATGTCGATCACCAAGGTCCCTTCGGTATAGTGGCTGACGGTGGTTGTGTTGCTGTAGGCGCCCCACCAGGGATCATACCAGCCACGGTAGTATCTTCGTCCATAAAATCCCATGCCGGCCGGCCCAGGCGTTTGATCCACTCTGACTTTTTCCTTGGATCCCGCGTGCATGACGATGACAAAGTCCGCATCTCCTGATTCCAGCAGAGAGAATCCCTTCCTGGCCATGACGTTGTCGACCGATTTGACAAAGCGTTTGCGAACCAATGGATTTTTAGCCAGAATATCGTCAGGGTTCAGTTCTTTCCCTGTTGCCCAGCGATAGGTTTTCAACGTGCTGAAATCGTATTCAGAGTCAAAATCTGTTTTCACCTTTACGGACGCACATCCGGATGCAAGCAGCAACGCCGGCATTAGTAGTAATAGACCTAAGGTTAGACGGTAGAACGGCTTTTTCATGCGCTTTCAACTCCTGTAATTAATTAATCGCTTATACTGAAACAATGAATTGCCCCAAGCACAGGTTTTCGTTCAGACAGTATATACAAAGAGCAGATCCTAAAAGAATAAATTTTAAACTCATTGGGGTAATGGCTTTTTGTCTGTGTTAAATTAAGAGATAATTAAGATAGGAAACTGCTGTGTGTCAAGTGGAAAGAAAATTATTCCGAACAAAAGGATATTTGTGAACCGAACACTTGACTTCCCGCGGTATGGAAGACATATTCAATGTCAAGATCCATGACGAAATTAAGTTCAGTGTAACCTTGGGTGTATTACGTGAATTTTCAAATCCTTAAAAAAGGAACTCCTAAGTCAAAGAAAAATAGATGAATCATATCAATTTCACTTTTATCGTACTTTTTCTTACCATTGTGTTTTTTATCTGGGGCAAACTGCGTTCGGATCTGGTTGCGTTAATATCCATGCTGGCACTTCTTTTGGGAGGCGTGCTGACAACGAACGAAGCGTTCAGCGGGTTTTCAAATTCCACTGTCATCATGATTGCCGCCCTATTTGTTGTAGGAGAAGGATTATCCCGGACTGGCGTTACAGCGTGGCTTGCACGTCAGGTGGTCGTTCTGGCAGGAAGCAATTGGGCCAGAATCATGGGTGTCATGATGATCGGGACCGCATTGCTCTCTGCGTTTATCAGCAACACCGGGACCGTGGCAACTTTGTTGCCGGCGGTTATTGCCATTGCGTGGCGGATTGATAGCCGGCCTTCGAAACTACTTATCCCCTTGGCCTTTGCCGCCAACGCCGGCGGGCTGCTGACCCTTACAGGGACACCGCCCAACATTGTTGTCAGTGATGCGTTGCGTGCAGCAGGGTATACACCATTCAGTTTTTTTGAGTATAGCTATATCGGGTTGCCCCTTTTGGGCGTTGCTGTATTATACATGCTGTTTTTCGGCCAGTGCTTACTTCCGGAAAATAAAGCAGGAAGCAGGCCTGAAGATCTTGAACAGGCCATGCAGGGAATGGTGGATACATTTTTACTTGACGGCAAACTTTTTGCCGCACAGATTCTTGAAAATTCCCCAATGGTAGGAACAACTTTGGGGGCTTGTGCTTTGGGTGCTGACTATAATGTCAGTGTTTTACAGGTTGAAAGAGATGGCAGTGTTGAGCAAAAAAAACGTGTAAAAAAGGAAACGATAGAGCGCCCTGATCAGAACACGATTATTTTAAAAGGGGATAAGCTGATCCTCAAAGGTGCTTCTAAGGCGGTTCGCCAGGCTGCTGACGACAAAGGGATTCAAATTAATCAAATCCCCTTGGGCAAAACTGAGCAGTCTGCGCTGTTTGTTAGCTCTGAGGTTGGGATGGCAGAGCTTTTTATCACCCCCCGCTCAGCATATTTGGGAAAACAGATAAGTGAAGTGGGGTTGTGGCAAAAATATGGCATACAAGCGGTATCTCTTCTGCGTGATGGCCGGGCAATTCATCGGGGTAAAAGCCGGTTTGAAGTGGGGGATGCTCTCCTGGTTAGAGGCCTTTGGAAGGACCTTGAAGTGTTGCGTGGCCATCGGGATAAATTTGCCGTCATCGGCAGCCCGGAGGAGTTGTCAAAACAAGTTGTGGTCCTGTCCCTTAAATCAATCATTGCCGTGGCAAGCCTCGTTGCCATGATTTTTATGATGGTTACAGGGTGGGTTGCCACAGTCACGGCCGCTGTGATCACGGCTGTGGTAATGGTTCTGGGCAGATGTCTGGATATGAAGCAGGCCTATAATTCCCTTGGGCTGCAAAGTATCGTATTAATCGCCTCAATGATCCCGCTTAGCCTGGCCCTGGAGACCACAGGAGGAGCAAAATTGATGGCCGAAGGACTGGTAAATGTATTGGGTTCAATCCACCCGCTTGCATTGATGGCCGGAGTATTCCTGCTTACTTCGTTTTTTAGCCAGGTAATAAATAACACCGCAACAGCGGTGTTGATGGCGCCGATTGTATTAAATGCCGCCGAAATTTCCGGCTTGTCTCCTTTTCCGCTGCTCATTACCGTGTCGGTTAGTGCCTCCACCGCTTTTCTTACCCCGATCGGCACGACAACAAATTTAATGGTCATGACGCCCGGCGGATACAGCTTCAACGATTATTTAAAGACAGGAACGCCTTTGGTTGCAATCTTCCTCGCTGTTAGCCTGCTTTTAATCCCAATCATCTGGCCATTTTAAGGTGAAAAAATTTAACAGGAGCTAATTTAAACTTTATACCCATAAGCTCAGGAAAGGAAAAAATGAAAAAGCTTCACAAAGAACTTTGGTTCATGGTGATGGTTGCCATGGTGTTGGGCGTGATTGTCGGCATGATTCTCTCTCCTTTTGGCTTTGGCTTGCTTTCGGAAGCTGCGTCAGAGCATGTTGCCCCCTGGATTGCGCTGCCCGGCAACTTGTTTCTTGCCATGATTAAGATGGTGGTCATTCCCCTGGTACTCTCCTCCATTATATTGGGCATCACGTCATCCCAGGACATCGGTTTTTTGAAAAAAGTTTCCATGCGAATATTTCCGTATTTTATTGCGACCACAATGGCGGCGACCACCATTGGTGCGGGCACGGCACTGCTGATTCAGCCGGGAAAATATATTGATTCGGCACTGATTAGCGATATTATGGAAAACAGCCCGGAAGTTGATGCGCCCATTGTCGAACCTATCAAGGAGCAGCACCTTCCAGACCGTCTGATCGATTTGATTCCCACCAATTACATCAAATCTGCGCTGGACCAGGATATGCTGGCCACCGTCATTTTGGCTCTTTTTATCGGCATGGCCATGGTGGCCGTGGCACCGGAGCGAATGAAGCCGATGTCTGAATTCATTAATGCGGTCCAGGATATCTCCATGAAGATCATCGAGTGGACCATGAAGCTTGCCCCCATTGCTGTCTTCGCCTTGATATGCAATATCACCATGCGGGTGGGCGTCGGCGCCATTGTCGGCATGGCCGCCTATATGGGCGCTGTAATCCTGGGCCTGTTTTTTTTGCTGGTGCTTTACCTGTTCATTGTTTGGGGGATTGGAAACATGTCGCCCATTGAATTCTTAAAACATATCGGCGGGGTTCAGTTGCTGGCGTTTTCAACCTCCAGCTCAGCGGCGACGATTCCCTTGGCCATGGAGACCGCTGAAGAAAAGCTGAAGGTGGATGGACCCATTGCGCGATTTATCATTCCTTTGGGTGCCACCATCAACATGGATGGCACGGCCCTGTATCAGGTCTGCGCCACGGTCTTTCTCTGCCAGGTTTACGGGGTCGAGCTGGGCGCGGCAGGTCTGATTGCCGTGATCATTACCACGGTAGGTGCCTCCATCGGCACACCAAGCACGCCGGGCGTCGGTATTGTCATCCTTGCGACCATTCTTCAGGGAATCGGGGTGCCGGCTTCGGGCATTGCTCTGATTATCGGTGTGGATCGTATCCTGGATATGACCCGAACAAGCGTGAACGTTTCCGGAGATCTTACGGCCAGCGTGGTAATGAATCGCCTGCTCAAAAATATTGAGAAGTAATCAGAATGCTGATGGTGGGTTTTCCTGCCAGGCAAGTACCGGTAAAGGCTTCTGTCTACCGGCTATATATTTGCCGGGTTTTGGTTTGTCATCCTTCTTAACTTACAAATGAGGTCGTGCTATGCGAATTGTGCTTTTAGTATTAACAGTGTTTGTTTATATGTCTACTCCTTTACTGGCTGAAAATCAAATTGACAGAAAATCAGAAACAGAATCAATTGCATACCCGGAAGAAAATAAGACGTCGGGCTCCAAGTCTGATATCGCCTCCGAAGACTCTCCCTGGCTGGCCGTCCCCATGGTCAGCAGTGACCCTAAAGTGGGTACTGCAGGAGGCGGCATGGTGGGCTACCTGTTTAAAATAGACCCGGATTCCACATCCTCCATGGTGGGAGTCGGCGGAACCTACAGCACCACGGATTCATTGCTGGCAGGTGCCTTTTTACGCAGTTTCTGGGACAGTGACAACAAGCGTTTTACCCTTTTTATGGGGAGCGGAAGAATCAAAAATGACTATTAAGATTTTCTGGGCTCAGGACTTCCGGTCCAGACGACAGATACCGTGAAGGCCATTGAAGCACGCTACATGCAGCAAATAAAGGGGCAGTGGTTTGCCGGGATAAAAGGAACCTATACCAATTATGTGATATCCTCTGAAGACGGCAATATCAACGATGCACTGGACTCCCTTGGACTGACAGGGGTTGACTCAATGGCCCTTGGTCTCATCGCCATGTATGACAGTCGCGACAATCAGAACGCCCCGGGTTCAGGCATCCGGTTTAACCTTGAAAATTTTGCTTATAGACAGGCTTTGGGCGGTGAAGAAAGTTTTGACGTCTTTACCCTGAAATTCCGCCACTATCTGCCCCATGGCCGGGACAATGTGCTTGCCTATAGAATCAACGGCCGCTGGACAGCAGGTGCAAATCCCGGGGGGTATTCCAGCGTTTATTTAAGGGGCTATACCCGCGGGCAGTATCTGGCACCGCATTCCACACTGGTCGAATTTGAAGAACGTCTGCATATCAAAGGCCGTTTCGGCGTCAATTTCTTTGCCGGCATCGCCTCTCTTTACGGTGATGGCCTGAATGCATTTGACGCGGACAATCTGTATACCTCTGGCGGCGTGGGCGGACAAATCATGCTCAATAAAGCAGAGCAGATGGTCATGACCTTTGATTTTGCGTTGGGAGAATCCGGTAACCATGGCTTTTATATGCGCTTTGGCCAGGCATTCTGATTCCCAATTTAAACCACATTAATCCCTTTTAATATACGGCTTGCATCAGTCCAGGCAATTGGATTATTGTAATCCCTGATTTTACCCAGGGCCTTTTAATCCGGAGATCCTATGCCAAAAAAAAACATTTTTTTCATTTGTGTCTGTTTGCTAATGCTCTGCCCTTTTCCCGCGTATGCATCCCAGAAAGCCTCTGTTAATTTAATGATGCTTTTAACCGGGTTGTTTGGTGGACTGGCGCTTTTTTTGTTTGGTCTTGAACAACTTTCAACCGGTTTGAAGACAATTGCCGGAAATACGCTAAAAACTCTGTTGTCAAAACTTACCTCAAATAGAATTACAGGGGCTTTCACCGGGGCAATTGTTACAGGTGTCCTCAACTCTTCTTCGGTCACTACGGTGCTTGTTGTCGGTTTTGTAACAGCCGGTGCAATGAGCCTTGAGCAGTCGGTCGGGGTGATCATGGGGGCGAACATCGGCTCTACAATCACAGGGCAGATGCTGGCGTTTAATATTTCACAATATTCACTCATCCCTGTGGCGGTTGGTTTCTTTATGCTCTTTGTCTCCAAAAGAGAGCATTTTCAAAGTTATGGTGCCATGATCATGGGGCTTGGGCTTGTATTCTACGGCATGGCTGTGATGAGCGATGCCATGTATCCTCTCCGGGACTATCCGCCCTTTTTAAACCTGCTTGAAAATCTGGAGCACCCCGCCATGGGTATCCTGGCAGGGGCTGCCTTTGCCGGTCTTGTTCAATCCTCGTCTGCAACGGTAGGCATCGCCATTGCCATGGCCGCCGGTGGCATTCTGACTCTTCACACCGGTATTTCCCTGGCCCTGGGCGCCAATATCGGAACTTGCATTACCGCATTAATGGCGTCATTGGGAAAACCCGCGGAAGCTGTCAGGGCGGCTGTTGTTCATGTCGCATTCAATATTTTAGGCGTCGTCATCTGGCTGCCGTTTATTTCTTCCCTGGCTTCAATTGCCACGGCTGCTTCACCTCTCAGCCCGGAACTGGAAGGCGCAGCTCGTATGGCGGCTGAAGTTCCCCGGCAGATTGCCAATGCCAATACTATTTTTAATATATTGAATACGATTTTATTTTTGCCTTTCACCGCTGTTTTTGCCAAGTTAGCAAGCAAAGTAGTTAAAGACAGCCCAACACCGGCACCGGTTATTGAGCCGTTGTATCTGGACCGCAGCTTTTTGGAAGTCCCAAAGCTTGCTTTTGACGGCGTGCGAAAAGAGCTTGCCCGTGCTGCCGGCATTATTATTGATATGATGCAGCGCTTTGAAGAATCGTTCAAACAAGGCGACTATGAAGATATCGACCGGCTGGCTGACGAGGATGATAAAATAGACATCCTTGAAAAAGAGAGCCTTGAGTATTTAGCAAAAATCAGGGCCGGAACTTTATCAGAGGAGGAGAGTGTTGAGCACCAATGCCTGATGCTAAGTGCAATAACGCTTGAAAATCTTGCTGACATTATTTTAATCGATTTTGTAGAACTCGTCAGACGATCGCGGGAACAGGGTCATAACCCAAGTGAAAAAACCCGGGAACTTCTTGCAGGGATCTATAATAATGTCTCTCAGTCCGTTGCGCTTATAGTCCCGCTGATACATGACAAAGACCTGGACGCGGCAACCCGGATACTGGATCTGAAACCCGAGATTGCCCGTCTTCAGAAGGCCTTTATCAACCGAAAATCAGAACGACTTGGGCTCAACACCACCAATGCCATGAAAAATATTCAGATAGAAATGTCCCTGGCGGATAAATTCCAACGTATATTTATTTTTACCCAGAAAATTGCCAAAGAGCACCTGCTCAACAGTTCTGTTTAATTAGGGGGTAATTAAATCTTGTTATCTAAAAACCAACTTGTTAAAGTGCGTTCAAAGAAAATAAACTGATACTCTGTTAGCAACATCAATGTTGTTACGCATTTGAAGTGTAAGCTTAAAACGTTCGAATGATAGTTAGTGCCCGACCGAAAACCGTAAATTTTGCCGATTACTTCGTTGGTCGCAAATTTTAATCCTCGAAATACGCCTTGTATTCCTCCGGTTAAAATTTTTGCCCGCCTTGTACTCGATAAAATTTTCAGGTTTTCGTTCAGACACTAGTTAGTCAGGCCGGTAATATTTTTTTTTAAACCCGGGAGGATTAAATGTTTACGAAGTGCTGCACAAAATTTTCATTCATTGTTTCTATTATCGCTCTCATGCTCATTTCAACCCTTGTTTATGCGGAAACAGAAGCCGAGAAAGACAGAGAAGACGAGCTTGCCAAACAACTGGCCAATCCGGTGGCGTCCCTTGCCTGTCTGCCGTTTCAGTTCAACTATGACGCCAATATCGGACCTGGTGACAACGGCGAACGCTGGACGTTGAATATACAGCCGGTCCTGCCTTTTGAACTTAATGACAAATGGAATCTTATCTCGCGTACCATCCTGCCGGTTATGTACCAGGATGATGTCATTTCCGGGACAGGAAGCCAGTTTGGCTTGAGCGATACAGTCCAGTCGCTGTTCTTTTCCCCCAGACCCGGTCCCAGCGGAATAATCTGGGCCGTGGGTCCGGTTTTTCTTCTTCCCACGGCGACAGACAGCAAGCTTGGCACAGAAAAGTGGGGGGCAGGTCCCACAGGGGTTGTACTGAGGCAGACCGGCCCCTGGACCTACGGCATGCTTGCCAATCATATCCAATCCTTTGCCGGTGAGGGCAGCCGGGCAGATATATCTTCTACCTATTTTAACCCTTTTATATCCTATCGTCTCCACGGCGGCTGGACCATCGGCACACAGCTTGAACATACCCTGGACCATGATAACGACCAGGATTCAGGTCAGTGCAGCATATTTGCTTCAAAAGTCACCAGTATATCAGGTCAACTGGTCAGTTTCTCCCTTGCGCCCCGATACTGGTATGAGACAAGTGCTTCAAGCCCGGAAGGGTTTGCTTTACGATTAAATATAACACTTCTTTTCCCCAATTAAAAAATGGCACTGGCCCTAAAGGCGCCCTCTGTGGGACGTCTCAATGCCAAGTGGGAAAGCTGGGCCGAATATTGAGCATCATCAAGTAAGTTTCATAACAGCGGAGCTGTTTGGCAATGCCATAACTGCCCTGCGGCAGCCGGTACCAAAAACCTTTTCACAGGGACTGAACCCAGCCCCGGGCCTATGGACTGGAAAGCATAACATGAATATCAAAACATTGTTGCTCGTTATATCATTTGCAGCCACATTGGGTACCTATGCCGTTGCAGAAGAGAGCGAAACGGACTGGCTGCAGCGGGAGACACTTACAGGAGAATGGGGTGGTGCCCGCGACCGGTTGTCTGAAAAAGGCATCAAATTCGAGATGGAGTTCACCGGATATTATCAGGGGACCCTTTCAGGTGATGGATATACCGGCTTTGACTTCGGCAGCCGGGCGGACAGTCTTATCAGCTTTAACCTTGAAAAGCTCGGCCTATGGAAAGGCGGGGGATTCAACACCCACCTGACATACCGATCCGGTGATCTTCCGGCATTTCGGGGCGGTGCCCTGTGGCCGGTCAATACCGGAAGCATTGCGCCCCTTGGCGGAGAAGACAGTCTTGTGGCCACCTCATTGTATTTCACACAGCGGCTGACTGATTCAGGCTTACTTTTTTTGGGAAAGATCAATGCCCTTGACCTGCTGGCAGGCGACCCTTTCTTTGGCGGGTGGGGAAATCACCGTTTCATGAATCTTGCGTTTACAGCGCCCCCCAGCGGCGTGGTGCCCCCCGTCATCATGGGGGCTATTCTGAGCTGGCGTGTTGCGCCGTATACCGTGACCTTCATGATTTTCGATCCCAACGACCACACCGATGACTACTGGTTTAATGATCTCTTCTCCGCCGGCGTCAATCTTTCTCTTGGTGTCAAATGGGACGGGATGGTGTTTAAGCGAACCAGCAGCATCAACCTGTCCGCCACTTACAGCACAGAAGACAGTACAGACAACTCCGAAATACTCCTTCCCCCTGACCTGAAAACCGGGACAAAGGATGGTGCATACAGCATTTCCGTGCAGGTGAATCATCTGCTGCTGGAAAGTTCCGTAACACCCGGAAAGGGACTGGGGTTATACGCCAAGGCGGCCATCGCCGACGGGAATCCCAATCCAATCCAGGGGTCTTTTATCGGTGGTTTTGCCGGACAGCGTATTGTACCGGGACGTCCCAGGGACACATTTGGCATCGGCTATTTTTATTACAATTTCAGCAACGAGCTGCAATCCGCGGTCACCCCACTGATTACCTTTGAAAATGAACAGGGCATTGAGGTGTTTTATAATATAGCCGTTTCGCCCTGGCTGCATATCACGGTCGATTTGCAGTGTATCGATCCCGGCACGGGTGGAAACGCCGATGCCTGGATCGGGGGATTGCGCACAAACATTAGGTTCTAAATTTATAATTTTATCAGCCTTGGAAGAAAGGCAACAATCACCCAGATAAAAACCATTATCAGACCAAAACCGTTATGCGTCAGTTACAAAAAAGGAGAAGAAATGAACCCGAAATTTACAGGAAGGATAATTCTGTTGACCGCCGTTTCTGTTTTTATGCTTATGTCCGGGGTCTGTTTTGCCCAGACCACCCTTGAAAAAGCATTGAGCGCCCCCGGTGCCAAAGTGACCATGCCGGTGGAGGCGGCAAAAAAGCCGTTCCCCAAGGCATTTGTTACCAAGGCTCAGAAAGCGTTCAACAGTTTCCATGCCCAGATGGGGGGAGACCACACCCTCTATTATCTTGAAAATGTCAGCTCGGTCATGCGCACCGACCTTGTTGTGCCGAATATGCAATTCAAGCCGTTCGACTATGCTCTGGATCCACGCATTGAAAAAATTACCATTAAAACGGACAGCGAAGGTCCGCTGAAACTCAAAGACTACATAGTTCACCCCACGTTTCGCCACCAGGCAGTGATGATGGTGCATAAGGGAAAGGTTGTCTATGAGGCCTATCCCGGCATGCTGCCTACCCAGGTCCATTTGTGGTCCTCCGCCTCAAAAACCATTACCGGGCTTTTGGCGGCCAAATTTGTGGTCGAGGGAAAAATTGATCCCAATGCATCTGTGACCAGTTACGTCAAGGAACTTTCCGGAACTGCCTGGGACAAGGTCAGGGTCATCGACCTGATCAACCACACCACCGGCCTGGATACCGAGGAGAACAACCAGTCCATCCTGAACCCCCAGTCGATGTTTGTCCGCTTTCTTTTGTCTGTCTTCGGCAGTACGGATCGCACGGTTGAGATCGAGGACTGGCTCCAGGTCCTGCGCGAAGCAAAACCGATTGAGGGAGAGGTGCCGGGCGAGCGGTTCCGCTATTCCTCGCTCAACACCCACGTTATCGGCCTGGTCATTGAGGGCATCACCGGGATTCGGGTCTCCGATGTTATCGGGCAGGAGATCTGGGGCCACCTGAAGGCCCGCATGCCTTTGCTGGTTCATCTTGCACCGGATGGACAGCCGCTCAACCTTGGGATCGTCTCATCCACCCTGCAGGACATGGCCCGCTACGCCACCTTGTGGACACCGAGCTGGCAAACTTTTTCCGACACTCAGATCGTGACCAAACCCATCCTCGATTTGATCCGGTCAAGTGGTGACCCCGAATCCTTCAAGGGCGGTGCCAAGGAACAACAGGCACTCGGCCTATTTGCCGAAAAGCCGGTCAAGGGCGCCTACCAGTTTGATTTTATTTTTGAGGACGGAGCTATTTACAAACACGGCAACACCGGTCAGGGCATTTACATAGACCCGGAACGCGACTTTGTTGCGGTCATGTTCTCCGCCACACCGTATGTGCCGCCCTATGGCGAAGTCAAGCTGCCGGCTTACATGCGTGCCGCAGCAAAGATGCTGGCCGGGAAATAATGGGAGACATGCCAAAGGCTTTCCAACAACCACTAAATTAGGAATTGTCAGTATGGTTACCCGACGTGAATTTATAAAAAATACATCCCTTGGGATCGCGGTTGCAGCGGCGTCCCCTTCCTTTGCACAGAGTACGGAACAGGTCTCGAAACAGGGCCCAAGCAGCAGGATGCTCAAACTGATCCCTGAACTGCACAAGGCTGTGGATGCGGATGCAAAGCGCGTGGCCGAGATTTACAAGGATATCCACCAGCATGCTGAACTGGGGTTTATGGAGACCCGCACTGCGGGTGTTGTTGCCAAAGAACTACGTGCCCTGGGATTCGATGTGAAGACTAAAATCGGTATCACTGGCGTTGTCGGTATCCTTAAGAACGGCAAAGGGCCGGTTTTTATGTACCGGGGGGATATGGATGCCCTACCCATAGAAGAAAAAACGGGTCTTCCCTATGCGAGCAAGGTTAGGGCAAGCAATCTGGACGGGGTTGAAGTGCCTGTTTCTCATATGTGCGGACACGATGCCAATACAACCCTGGCCATCGCTTTGGGCAAGGCAATGGTCCGGCTGAAGGACAAATGGTCCGGCACACTGGTTCTTGTGGCCCAGCCCGCCGAAGAGCCCATCGAGGGTGCTGTCGCCATGATCAAGGACGGCCTTTACACCAAACACGGCGTTCCCAAACCGGACTACTTTCTGGCGATGCATACGGCCCCTCTACCGACAGGGGCCGTGATTCTTACCAGCGGACGGTTAAATACCGGCTCCCAGCACATTGACGTCACTTTCCGGGGAGCCGGCGGCCATGGGTCTTCGCCCCATGTTACGAGCGATCCCATCATCATGGCCGGCGCAGCAATCATGCAGTACCAGACCATCGTGTCACGCATGATGGACCCCACGGAGACCTCCGTGCTTACCGTCGGTATGGTTGATGCCGGTGCCACATATAATGTCATCCCCACCGAGGCCAGACTCAAACTTAAACTGCATTATACAACGGTAGAGAGCGGAGAAAAGATGGTGGATGCCATCAAACGTGTCAGTGATAATATCGCACGCACCTACGGCATCACATCAGACGACATGATGCCCACGGTGGAAGTGAAAGGCTACGCCCCGCCGGTGGTTAACTCCCCCGAATGGATGACCCGCATCCGGGAGGTCTTAAAGGAGGCTAAAGCCGCTGACAAGGTTTTAAATGACAAGCGTGCCCTGGGCGGCGTCGGGTTGTTCGATCTTGAGACGTCCGCCTCTGACGACGCCTTTGCCCTGATCGAGGGTATTGACGGGGTCCAGGGGGCCTATCTTTTTCTGGGCTCAGCGCCACCTGACAAGATGGCCCAAGCCCGCAAAGAAGGCAAAGAATTTCCTTTCTTTGTGCACCAGCCCAACTACATGATCGATCTTGAGGCCCTTGCTTTTGGAACCAAGGTCGCAACCGTCCTTGCCCTGGATGTACTGGGCAAATAATTGTGAAAAACAGCCGGAAAAAAAGGAAGAGAAAATGAACCGAAAACTTACAATAGCATTACTGCTGAGTGCGATTTCAATCTGTATGATGCTGTCGGGAATCTCGGTTGCCCAGGAGAACGAAAAAGCCTCCCCATTCATGATCAAAGATACGATCAACGGCGGCTCTGCAGAAGATCAGCGCCGCTTCAAGCAGGCGTTCGGGGTTGCCTCCTCGCTGACGGCCAATCCCACGGCGGCCTGGTTTCATAACTTCACGTCCCGGGCCCTGCCCACGGCGGTTATCCCCCGCCGGCAGCCGGTCATGCCCCTGGATGTGAAGGTTGTTCCCAAGATCGGAAAGGTGGCGGCGACCACGACCTTGGGACATATGGACCTGAATGCGTTTCTGGTTCATCCCAAGAGCTTTGCCCAGGGATTTATCGTGGTTCACAAAGGGAATATCGTTTTTGAGCGGTATCCGGGCATGCGCAAAGAGAATTCTCATATGACCGCGTCCACGGCAAAGGTATTTGTCGGCCTTCTGGTGGAATGCCTGATCGAGGAGGGGGTGATCGACGAGCAGAAGACCCTTGGCGACTATGTGCCGGAGTTCAGGAAATCTGCCTGGGCGCCGGTCAAGGTCATCGATGTCATGGACATGTCCACGGGCCTGGACCCCATCGACGCACCCGAGCATTTTGTAAATCCGGATGCCGTGATCACCCGCATGGTCATGGCCGAACTCGGGGAGACCTATAAAGGTAAAGTGGAGAACATGATCGCGGTCATGAGGGATGCAAAAACGGTCAGCAAGTCTGGCGAGCATTTCACCTATTCCTCCACCGCCACCCAGGCCCTGGTGGTGTTGACCGAAGCCGTGACCGAGCAGACCTTTGCCGATGCATTTGATCAGCGCATCTGGTCGAAAATGGGGGTGGACGGTCCCCTGCAGGTCCATCTTTCTCCTGACGGATATGCCCTGGGCCACGGTGTGCTGTCGCTGCGGCTGCGGGATCTGGCGCGGTTCGGCATGCTTTACACCCCGAGCTGGAACAGGACTGCCGTGGCGCAGATCGTCACCCCTAAAATCCTGGAGCGCGCCCGGGTTCCCTACCGGAGCCGGGCGTTTTACCGGAACGGCCCCTCTGCCAAGAAATTCATGGAACGGCTGGGCGACTTTGAAGTCCGCTCCGCCGGGCGGCAATGGGATGCGGTGTGGGATGACGGAGATTTCTTCAAGAGCGGGATGAACACCCAGGGAATCTATGTGTCGCCGGCCCGGGACCTGGTCATTGCCTATTTCTCTTTGGAGCCGACCCAACAGCTTCAAAAATACCTGCGGCCCCTGGTGACATCGGGGTTGTTTGAATAAAAAGGAGACTTTGCAATGAACCGGAAACTTATCATATCATTGCTGTTGGGTGCGGTCCTGGCCGCTGCGGGGGTGCCCGTGGTGTCTGCCCAGGATGCATCTAAATCGCAATATCCCATTCCCGATGACCTCACCCCTGTTTCAAACTGGAAGAACGGGTTTACCGCCGATGAGGCAAAACACTTCATCGAAGCCTACAATGCCAAAAGTTTTGTCATCGGGGATGACATCGGTACCTACGCTTTCCTGAATCTTTCCGAAGTCCTGCCGGTATCCAAGGTGTTCCGGAAGGGGGATGTGGCAACCCTTGAGGTGGACATGGACGCGTCCGTCGGCCGGTTCAAGGTCGACGGCCCCCTGGGCAACCTGACCCTGGAAGAGGTGATGAATGACAAAAGGGCCAGGATGCAGGGCATCATTGTTTTAAAAAAAGGGAAGATCATTTACGAAAAATATCCGGGTATGCAGGAACATGCCTGCCATACCTGGATGTCTTCAACCAAGGTCGTTACCGGGCTGATCATGCACATGCTGGAACAGGACGGACTGCTGTCGCTTAAGGACGATGTGACAAAATACATCCCGGAGTATAAAGGCTCGGACTGGGAGGGTGTTGAACTGGTCGATATCCTTCACCAGCAGTCGGGCATGGACCTGGTGGAAAGCGCAGCCAACATCGCCAACCCTAAAAGTCCGGTTGCCCGGGCCTATGCCTTTGCCTTCAGTCCCAAAGGAGCGACGCCCGATGCATCCATATTTGACATCATGAAAGAGGTCAAACGCTACAGGGAGCCCGGTACCCAGTTTGATTACTCCACCTTCAACACCCACATCCTGGGTGTGGTGATTGAAAAAGTGACCGGTAAAAAATTCACCGATGTGTTTACCGAACGAATCTGGGCCAAAGCAGGAATGGAAGGAGATGCGGAAATGGCAAACACCCCCATCGGCGAGTCGTTGAACGGCGGCATTTTCGCCTCGCGACTGAGGGACAAGGCGCGGTTTGCCCTTCTATTTACGCCCAGCTGGTCAAAGGTATCCAGGACCAGGATCGTGGATGACGCCTACTTCAAGAAAGTATACGGTTCAAATAACTCCGCCGCCTTTTTCAATAAGGGCAGCGATCTTGGCAATCGTATGCTTGAAAATTTCAAGGAGGCCCCTTCCCATGCCTCTTACCAGTGGGACGCGGTGTTTGCAGACGGCGACCTCTACAAGTCGGGAAAAAACGGTCAAGGCATTTATGTCTCCCCAAAGAAGGACATGGCCGTGGTCTGGTTTTCCAATACGTTTAACAATTCTCCTTGGCTGCCCATTTATGCGCGCGCTATTGTGAAAAAGTATTTTAAAGACAAATAACCATTGATTAACCCCAATGCCGGCTCTCAATATACCGGAGAGATAAAGGAACACAGCCTATGTTAAGATTATTATGTTTTTGTATTTTATTTTCGATGTCTGTTTCGGCGGCATATGCAGGACAGCCGGAAAAGGTGTGCAGACAGTCTGTTAACCCACTTTTCAAAGCGTTTACAGCTGCGGAATCCCACGGATATATGAAAAATTTCGTCCTGAATGACGCACTGGGCACGGGGCCTGCCTCAATATGGTTCGGCACCAATGCCGCACAGGTATTACCCACGGCGGTCGTACCGAATCGGCAGGCGGCTATGATTTTGGAATCCGAAATCATGCCGCAGATCGGCAAGATGAAAGCGACAACAACCCTGGGAGAAATGAGCCTTGATCAGTTTCTATATCATCCGAAAAGTAACGCACAGGCGTTCATCGTCGTTCACAAGGGCCGTATCGTCTTTGAAAAGTATCCCGGTATGCGGGAAGGGGATGCCCATGTGCTGGCCTCGGCCGCTAAAGTAACAGCATCTCTCCTGATCGATCTTCTCATTGAAGAGGGGACGATCGATGAGCAGAAGGCCATGGGGGATTATATTCCTGAGTTGGCCGGAAGCGTCTGGGAGCAGATCAAGGTCATTGACGTTATAGATATGTCGACGGGCCTGGATACTATGGACGGCCCCGCGCATTTCGCCAATCCCGATTCCGTTATTGCCCGAATGCTGAGAGCAGAGCTGGGCGAACCCTACAACGGGAAAGTGGAAACCATGCTGGATGTCATGAAGATGGCAAAGCCAGAGAGTAAGGCAGGTGAGTATTTCACCTATTCCTCTACTGCAACCCAGGCCTTGGCCTTACTGGCCGAAGCGGCAAGCGGTCAGACATGGGCGGAGGCCTTTGACCAGCGTATCTGGTCAAAGATGGGTGTAGAAGGGCCTTTCCAGGTGCATCTCACCCCTGAAGGCATTGCCATGGCCCACGGCCTTCTTTCTATGCGCCTGCGGGATCTGGCGCGATTCGGTATGCTCTATACCCCCAGCTGGAACAAGATTTCCAGAGAGCAGATCGTGACACCGGAAATACTTAAACGCACGCGCGTTCCCTATAGAAGCAGGGAATTTTATCGGAACGGCCCGTCCGCTGCAAAATTCATGGAAAGACTCGGTGATGATACCGTGCGGACCGGCGGGCGGCAGTGGGATGCGATCTGGGATGACGGAGACTTCTTCAAGGCAGGGTTCAATACACAGGGGATCTACGTGTCTCCTGCGCGGGACCTTGTCGTCGCCTATTTCAGCGTGGAAGCGACACAGCAGATTCAAAAATACCTGCGTCCCCTTGTGACGTCAAAATTGTTTCAACAGTAAAAGGAATCCCGTCCTTTTTCACATAAACAAAATTAAAAAAATGGAGACTGATGATGTCAAAAAATAATAGTGACGATAAAAATGGTTCTCATCCCAACGGCCTCGGCGGCGCATCATCCCTGTTTGTCAGCATGATGGAAAACGCAGGAAGGAAATTATCAAGGCGTGATTTTATCAAGGGGACAACGGCAGTGGGCGGTATGGTCGCATTTGGCGGTCTTGCATCAACGGTGCTTGCCGCAGGTTCAAAGCCTGAAAAAGACGTGCCGGCCGATGCCATTTACTTTGGCGGCCCCATATTGACCATGGTCAAAGACCAGGACCGGGCCGAGGCCCTGGCCGTAAAAAACGGACAGATCCTTGCCGTGGGTACAAAATCCGAGGTCATGGCCCTGAAGGCAAGCGGTACAACGCTGGTGGACCTGGGCGGTAAAACCCTTATGCCCGGTTTTTTTGATCCCCATTCACATGTGGTGTTGCAGGCAATTAAGCTCTCCACCGCCAACCTGGACCCGATCCCCATTGGGAATGCCGGCAGTATAGAGGATATTCAACTTATTATGAAAAGCTGGATTCAGGATAACAAGCTTAAACCCGGCGCGTGGGGCATTGGCTGGGGGTATGACGATACAGGGATCAAGGAACAGCGCCATCCGAACCGTGATGATCTGGATGCGGTCTCCACCGAGCACCCGATTTTACTGATGCACATCTCCGGCCATTTAATGACCTGCAACAGCCGGATGCTTGAGGTTCTTGGGATCACAGATGAAACAAAAGATCCCGAAGGCGGTGTGATTCAGCGAAGAGCTGGAAGTTTGGAACCCAACGGTGTGCTCGAAGAAAATGCCATGTTTGTTGTCCTGGAAAAATTTCCGGCACCCTCCCCGGAGGAAGCCATGGATATACTGGAAGCAGGTATACGCCATTATGCAAGGGCAGGGATCACCACGGCCCAGGACTGTGCCACCGGCAAGGGAACCTGGCAGCTTTTAGATGCCCTGGCAAAGGCCGACAGGCTTCCCGTGGATGTGATTGCCTGGCCTTTGTACAAGGGGATAGATGATGAGACCTTTGATGTCATTGCAGCACACAAGCACGATAACGGACGGCTGAAGGTGGGCGGTGTTAAACTTGTACTGGACGGTTCCCTGCAGGGCTATACCGGGTATCTTTCAAAACCATACCATGTACAACCCGATGCCGGTAAAATTGTAGGCGACCATTGCGATACCGAAGAGGCTGAAACCATTTTTGTCAGCCCTGAAAACAAAACCGGGGTACCCGATGCGATTCCGGCGGCACAAAAAGATTATCGCGGATACAGCAGCATGACCCAGGCGCAGGTGGATACCTGGATAAAGCGGTGCGACGCTGCGGATCTCCAGGTCCATGCCCATACAAACGGTGATGCCGCAACCGATATGCTGATTGAAGCTGTCAAAAAAGCCCGGACCGACAAACCCCGTCCTGATCTGCGCACCACGATCATACATGCCCAGACCATGCGGGAAGACCAGCTTGATTTTTCAGCACAGCATGGCCTTTCGCCCTCTTTTTTCCCGATCCATGTATATTTCTGGGGCGACCGCCATCGGGACCTGTTCCTGGGGTCGCAAAGGGCGGCACGCATCAACCCGGCACGTTCCGCCCTTGACAGGGATATAAAGATTACCCTTCACCACGATGCCCCGATTGCAGGCATAGAACTGCTTACCGTGGCCTGGACCGCGGTAAACCGTATAACATCAAGCGGAAAAGAGCTTGGTCCGGAACAGCGGATTACGCCGTTTGAAGCACTGCGCGCCATCACTGCGGATGCGGCCTGGCAAAATTTTGAGGAAGACCGCAAAGGCACACTTGAAGCAGGCAAGCTGGCAGACTTGGTGGTTCTGTCCGACGATCCCCTGGCTGTAGATCCCATGAAGATCCGGGAGATCCAGGTCATAGAAACCATTAAGGAAGGCAAAAGCGTTTTCTCAGCCAAAGGTTGAGCAATTGAAGCAAATTGAGTGAGGACTCCGACTGTTATGACACAAACCATTGCTTACAATCCAGACAGGAAATACACCGTCCAGGTTATTGATGCAACCTACGGAAAGGATGATGCCGGAACCCTGCCGGCCCGCGTTTACAAACCCGAAGGAGACGGGCCTTTCCCGCTGCTTTTGGATGTGCATGGCGGGGCCTGGGGATCGGGTGGATGCACCGACAACCAGGTTCTTGACATGGCGCTGGCTGAAAGCGGGCTGGTTGTGGTAGCCGTAGAATTGCGGAAGGCACCGGCCTACCCGTATCCGTCCCAGGTAATGGATGTAAATTTTGCAACGCGGTGGGCCAAAGCCCATGCCGAACAATTCAACGCCGTTCCAGAGGGCATGGGAGGTCTGGGAACCTCCAGCGGCGGGCATACCCTGTTCCTCTCCGCCATGCGTCCGATGGATGCACGGTACGGCGGGTTGGATCTTCCGGACGCAGATGGTGTGGATGCACGTCTTTCCTATGTAATTGGGGCTTGGCCGGTGATCGACCCCTATGCACGATATCTGTATGCCAAGGAGAATAACCGCGGTTTTCTGGTTCAGGCCTCCGAAGCCTATTTCAGGAATACAGAAGCCATGAAGGAAGGCAATCCGCTTCTCGCCCTTGAAAGAGATGAGCCCATGAACCTTCCTGCGGCATTGATTATCCAGGGGACAGAGGACACCAACCTGCCTATTTCCTCAGCAGAGCAGTTTGTAAAAGCTTACCGAAAAGCCAATGGTGTTGCCGAACTTGAATGGTTTGCCGACATGCCACACAATTTTGCACTTAAAGCAGGCCTTGAAACAGACCGGGCAATCGAGGTCATGAAAGCGTTTATTGCCCGCAGGTTGGCCATTATATAACACTATCTCATAAACAGGCACAGCTTACACCGAAAGGGAACACAATGAAAACAATTCCATTCGCATCAATTCTGGCGGTTCTTCTGCTTTGCAGTTTAGGCTGCGCTCCTAAAGCCCAAAAGGCCCAAAGCAACGCGGGCACAGCAACAGCCGGACAGGAAGCTGCAGACAGCCATTCAAGCCGGGATTCCCTGGACTGGTACGGCACCTACAACGGCGTGCTGCCCTGTGCGGACTGTCAGGGTATACAGACAAGAATCACCTTGCTCAAGGACAACACCTTTACCAAAATCGTCAAATATCTTGGCAAAGAAAACAGAGCAAGGTTTTCCCAGGGCACCGTCCTGTGGGATGATCTGGGGAGCACCATTACCCTTGCTGAAAGCCAGGGCAAGACCGGCAGGTATAAGGTGGGCGAAAATATTTTATTCCACCTGGACCGCAACGGAAATATGATCACAGGTGATTCAGCGCAAAAATATCAGCTGATAAAAAATGCCGTCGACCATGATATTGAAAATATTACATGGGTACTGCTGGAACTTAACGGTGTAAAAATTTCAATGAAAAAGCCCCCACACCTGACCTTTAACAGTGAAAACGCTTCGGTCACGGGCAATGACGGGTGCAACGCATTTAACGCGACCTACACACTAAAACCATACCAGCGTATTGATATTGATGATACGGCAATGATTTCAACCCTGATGGCCTGCGACAACATGGAAACAGCTGCGCAATTCGTCAAAGCCGTTCTTAAGGCGGACAACTATGCTGTGGCGGACGGAATTCTCAGCCTGAACAAGGCCAGAATGGCACCGCTGGCAAAATTCAAAAAAGCACAAGAATAATACTAAAAGGAGATTTTTTACCATGCTGCATAAAACTATCAGAAGATGGTCATTAATCTGTATTGCGATGATCATGGCTTCAGTATTTACCGCCTGCAGCCAGCCCCGGTCCGGCAAAACCCAGGACGTATCCAGAGAACAGCCCGCCTTTAGCCGCCTGAAAGCCATGAGCGATACTTTAAGCGCCGCAGGCCAATTCAGGATAGAGACCGAAGAACAGCATGAATGGGTGGATTCCGGAGGAGAAACGGCTTTCGCAAAGGGGAGCTGTGTTGTGGATGTTGTACGTCCCGGCAACATGAGAATTGAGATGAAAGGTTCGGGAAGTATCAATGTAGATGCAACGCTGTACTTTTATAAGTCTACTATAGCCTTTGAAGGCAGAATTAAGAAAATATGGGCTTTCACTGACACCCGGGAAACCATAGACGGCATGCTTGATGATCTGGCCGAGCGGTTTGACCTTCCCATTCCGGTTTCAGATTTTTTATATTCATCTGCCTATGACAGTCTGATTTCGGAAAACACACAGGGCAAATGGATAGAGCAGGTCGTAGTCGGCGGCAAGGGGTGTGACCACCTTGTATTCACAGACGGCGACCTTCAGTGGGAACTTTGGGTCTCTACCGGCGATGAGGCGTTGCCCTGCAAGATGAAAATTTTGAGAAACGGCCCCGAAGGTAAATCCCGGTCCGAATTAACCTTCACCAAGATTGATTTGACCTATCGGCCGGATATGTCTGAATTCGTTTTCACACCGCAAGAGGATTATGTTCAGGTCCCGGTTATTGAAAATATAAACCGGGATGATGCTGAAAACAAACCCACTGCAGGAGAAAAATAATGAAACTTAAAAAAGTTAAACACAGTATCCTGGCGACGACACTGACCGTGGTATTGATCACCATGCCTGTGGCACAGGCCTATGCCCGCAGAAACCAAGGCCCGGGTGCAAACAGGATGTCGGTACGCCAATATAATCAGACCCATAAATCCCGACCCGGTGCTGCGAAGCCTGCACAAAGACCTCCTGCACAAAAACCGCCGTCTCAAAAACCGCCGACGCACCGTCCTCCTGTGCAAAGACCCCCGGCACACCGTCCTCCGGCGCATAGACCTCCTGCACATCGTCCCCCGGCATATCGCCCGCCGGCCTACAAGCCCTATCCGCCAAGATACCGTGGCAGGTATTACAGAGATTACAGGGCCTGGAGACTTTTTGCAGGCGTTACCGCAGTGATTGCCATCGGCACCATTCTGGCATATCCGCCACCTGCGTCCAGGACCATAGTGGTGTACGACCGTACCTATTATGTACACGACAATGTCTACTATGAGCCTGTTTTGAACTCGGGCCAGGTAATGTACCAGGTTGTACCAAGCCCTTATTAAAATTCAAGGGGTTTTCGACCGGTACACCGAGGCATGGCACCACGATTAAATGGCACCACGATTAAAATGATAAGGACCGGAGGATTTCTGCGGGAAGAGGTTATGGCTTTTATGCTTCTGGATAAAGTTGAGCGCGTACACGGGGTCCACGTTGATACCCAGGGAATGTCTAAAAGAACAGCAATAATGCAAAAAGGAGTTGCCGTACTCCTTGTTTGGTTGTTTTTAATCATCGGCGGGTGCGGCAGCCCGGAGGACAATGTTTTTCAGGGCTATATCGAGGGCGATTATGTGTACCTGACCGAATCAAGTATGGGGAATCAAGTATGGGACGGGCCGAGCTATCGCTCTGAAATAAAAATGAATATCGTTAAAAAACGCCATCAGACTATGCTTAGGTTAATGTTTCTGGAGGCAGAAAAGGCATTTTAAGAAAAGATCATCGTCGGTTATAAAACCAGCTTTTGCAAATAACTATTTTCGGTATCGAAAATGACTGGCTAAGGCTGAAATCATCCACCAGCAGAAACCTTTTTGATATTTAAATAGCTTGGTGACGTGAGTCCGACCCGAAATTGCACACTAAACATTTTTAGTCCAATACGTGGTCTCATCATCGGTAAATTTTTCGATATACCCCATGGAATCGACAAATGGATGAGATTTTTTCAGAAATGCTCGGAAAAAGCCTGAACCGAGGGCATGTGTACTTGATCTGTTATTGGTCAGGAGCTTTGAGCTTCAGATAATCCGGTTAGATACCATAAGTGCTTGATCAATTTTATCCGGTATTTTAGTAATGTAAACTCTTAATTTTAAGGAGTTTCAACTTTTTTCCCAATAGCGTCAGCTAATGGTTTGTGATCACGCTCGTTGGTCGTTAAAATCGTTCCATTTTCAGGGGCCAAAAAAACAAAAACGGCATCGCCTAAATATCTGCAGTCTTTCTCATCAATAGAGCGTTTGGGATTTCGAAATAATTTCTTCAACACTTGTGCTCTTTTTTTATTTTCAGTTTTATCTGAATCCTTGATCGACTCCCACATAGCAATCAAATGATCGGGATTTGTTTTTAAAATCTTCTCAATCTCACAAGGGATGCCTTTTTTACATTGAACAGGTTTTATCTCAATCAGTCCCCTTTTGATATATGGCTCTACCTCTTCATAACATGGTAAAGGACAAACTGTTTTATTTGCCACTCTGTGCCTACGTTTCCAAGCTTTAAATATTGCAACTTTTATGGCGAGCCTTATTTCATCACACAATATTTTATCATGACTTGCATTCTCTCCATATTTTTCCAAAAGTCTTGTTGGGGTCACGTCAGCCATCGATTTATGCGCTGCTGCTATGGCCTCTATAGAAGTCGCTGTTTTATATCGTTGAGGTGTTAATGAAAGTTTTTGTAAGGCCATCATTGTCTCTGAGTATGACCCGAGGGTTTGCAGTTTGTTATGGATATAGACAAAATTTCTCAGAGCACCAGCTTTAAACTCTTTGATGGCATATGTAGGAAGCTCTGTATGATCGAATCGTTTAAGTGCTTTTAATGCAGTATCTCTTAAAGCACCTGTTTTTAAAAGGATGTTGGCTAATATTGTGGTATCTAAGTAAGCTTTACTCATCTGCAATTTCTTCAAAAATACTATAATGGCCCGGTTCTACTTCAAATCCAGCATCTTCCAAATCCATTACAAGATCGAGAGCATCGTCAAATTGCATAAATGGTTGTTCACTTGTCTTTTTCATGACGATTCTCAAAACTGTTAACTGAGTTTCTGAAAAAACTTTATCCTGCCCGTGGTTCATAATGCTGTGGTAAACAGCATTAACAATTGCAGCAAAACCATCCCCTATTGATCTACAACAAAACAATTCTGGCAATATGGCTCTGACATGTAACATAGCATTGTCTGAATCGATGATCGACGTGTTTTGAGTTGCCTCTCTTGCTTCGTCTATCCGATCAACAACTTCATCTAAAAGTGTAAATGCAGTTGCTATGTGGGAGGATATCCCACCTAAAGGGTATAATTTTTTTGTTTTAATATATTTATCAGATGAGCCCCCCTCATCTAAAGTCACGTTACATGTCAGAGAGGTATCACCCGTCAATAGAGAGTTGTCACCAGAATTTTGTCCCAATGTTGTAATCGTTGGCTTTATGATGCTTGTCATCCTATATCTCCTATAAAAGTTTTTAAATCTCTCCTGATGACATGATCAACTTGGGCTACCCATTCCGAAATATTAAATTGGCCTGGCTTGGTGGCACTCATCGTGTAATAATCAAGATCCATTACCATTGCCTCTTGTTCCAGATGAGTCGATTCTATTATATCAGAAATTTCAGATGGCACATTCAAATCAATATTCTTTGACTGTGTTTTTAAACCAAAACTTACCCCTAAATCTTCACCTTCCAATCTAAATTGGAATTGTGGGTGAACGATATCCCCATCGATATTGAAAGTTGTCGTATCTGGTATTCGCAACTTTTTAAGCTTTAAAAATGCTTCAGCGCTTTCTTTTTTTGTATCAAAAATTTTATCATAAATGACTCTGAACCCAATTCTTGAATAGCTCTCAATTTTTAAATATTCAAGTAAGATGGTCCTGTAAAAAGTCAAAGCCCAAATCAAGCTTGAGTGTTTGAGCTTACAGATCTGTTTTGATCGTAAGCTCAAAACAAGTTAAAAAATAGTTTTTGTACGCCAAATTGTTCTTTGACATTCAAAAAAGTATTGCATTATAGCCCGAAACGACTTTGCTACGCTTCTTTTATGCATAGCAGAGAGCCTTCTGGACAATAGTTGCCCTGAAGAGATTGATTCCTGCTGCTTTTAAGGTTGCTGCGAATCTTACTGCTTGGAGGCCTCGATATTTTAATCGTTTCACCCCGGTGCGTCGATCATATTCGGACATTGTCGCTTCGACTCCGGCTCGCCAACGGTATCTATCTTTGAACGTATCTGTCTGTTCATAAGCTCTTCGACGGGCAATCCTTGCAGACTTTTCGGTATATCGATTGTATGCGTATTTTTTCCCTGGTTTTACCGGGCAATTTTCTAGTTGAGGGCAGCCCAGGCAGGTATCAAGGGGAAAACCCTGGGTAATCCGTTCCTTCTTTTTCTTTTTAAAAACCGGGGCATGCCCCTGCGGGCATGTTATGATTTGTCCATCTGCCGCAAGGTTGAAATCAGTAAGGCTGAGCTTCTCCTTTTTGGTCGTTCCCATGGTGGGCGAAACAAGATTAATGCCATTCGACTGGGCAGCCTGGTAATTCTCATCGCTTCCATAAAGAGAGTCAGCCTGGATTTCCTTGGGAGAAAGATTTTGCTTTCTGGCGGCATCCATTGCAGGAATCAAGGCATTGGCATCACTTGCCGAGGCAGGTTCCACATCAACATGAGTGATCAGATTCAAGGTTCCGGCTTTTTCATCTTCATCATCTGTTTTTGTAAATGTTTCCATTACCTGGACCTGGTAACCTTGCCCCTTATGGCCGCTGTAGGTCGCATCAGGGTCAGAAGGATTTTGAAGTGAGTCTGAAGGAATCTCTTTTGGAGCTTTAAGCGTAACCTTCTGACCACTTTCAGGATCAACTTCCAGATTGCACTGCTCTTTCAAAACCCTTTCAAGCAGCTTGTAGCTGTACATGGATGCAACATCAGAGTCGCTTTTAAATTCCTGAATCAGATGGTAAAGATCCTTGCTGACACTTGCAAGAGTTTTGGCTGAATCAGAGGGTTTTACCATGGAAAAGCAGGACAATGCCTTTTCCGAAATATACATTCCGATAATCTCGGTGCTGATACCGGAAAAGTGGTCAGGGTGTTTGCGTTTCAGGTTAACCAAAAATTTATTGATACTCGCTGCGAAAATATTGATTCTCCCCAGCCGGCGCATATTTGACTTAACATGGACCGAATCGATTCTCTGGTTATCAGCATTGACTCGAAACACAGCGGCAAGCTTGTCAGCAATAGCATTGAAGAGGGCTTTGTCCAGTTCCTTCTCGATCATGAGTTGGCGGAAGGTCCACAGGGTTTTCAAGCATAGATATTTGGCGGCATCTGATTCTTCCGTTAAATTCAAGGCATAGTGCCATTGGATATTGAATGCCAGTTGGGATACGGTTTCTTCATCAGTAAGATCATGAGCTTGCTGGAGCAGCAGAACACCGAGCATGGTGTAGAGTTCTTTTGTGGGACGTCCTGCTTCTCTTGAGAAACAGGGTTTGATTAGATTGACCGGTAATGAGCGGAGGATTTCTTTTTGAAAAAGCCCTGCCCAGGAGTCATCGAGCAATTTCCTGCGCTTCGGGCTTAAAAAGTCCCAGGGATCGAAAAGGTGGAGCTGATAGTGGTCATTTGTCTTAATCATTGATTCAACCATAAGTTATTGATAACAGAGAGCATATTGTACATGATAAAGACTTGAATTACAAGTTGGAAAATAGATTTTCGCCAATAATATTAGCATGTTAAATTGGTCTTGGACTTTTTACGAGTCCATCAAGTAAGACATGAAAAAATTTTTCAAGAATTGGTAAAGAATCTTTTATCTTTTTACGATGGAAAATAACGAAAGCTTTTTCTAACTCAACTGTTAGAGAAATATCGTCACCTAATTTGAAAAATGTTTTATTGGGATCTGCTGTTTGCACCTCTATGTCAGGCCAAATTGTTTTAACTTGATACCATATTTGGCCTGAATTATCCCAAAGTAAGTAGGCTGGTTTATATCTTATTTCTAAGATGAATTTTGCTAATCGAAAATCTGAAAATGCTAAATTATCACTCATCTTAAACGCCTAACTTCTGATTGAAAGAATGTATTATCTTGACAATTTTGTTTCTTTAACACGCTTCATTTAGAAATGCAAATGTGCTTCAAATAAAAACAGACATACGATTGAATAAGGCTCTTGCTTAATGAAATCTACAAGCTCCAGAGCACAGGCAACCGGGGTACCACGGCTAAACGTGGGATACGCCCTCATTTTTATTCCCGTCTGAGGAGCTCGAAGAATCAAGAATATACCGGATATTGTTGATTATGGCCGAATCAGGAGTATTGGAGATTAAACATCCATGGCCGAAAATTGCAACAGTCAATTTACTGCCCTGTTAAATTTCCTTTTATTCTGGGTCAGAAGAACCGTTGACTTTGTCTATAAGTTTTGACTGAGAGGCTTGTCAATTAAGGCGTTTACTACTTATGTTATTGGAGATACCGGTTGAAATTTTATTAATTTTTAAACAGATACATCCTTTTTATTGTTAATCAACCGTTCCCTTGCCTGGTGTATCCCAGAAAAAATGGCTGCTGAAATCTCCTCGGGAAATCCCGGAGGCAGGACCGCACCGACCTTACTTATGCAGCCTTGTGCCATATCGCAGCATTTTTCAATAATCTGATTCATTTCATCTTTTGGGTATCTGCATTTTTGTGCCGTATCCAACCAATGTTTTCTGGTTATACTGTTCCATCTGTAATGGCGGTTTTTCCCTGAAACGGCCATGGTCATCTTCACCTTGTGCATGGAAATCTGGCCAGCCTTGGCCAAAGGATAGATTGAGATGACATCGTAAAGTGGGGTGAGGTGAAACCGGCTGCCGGGCCGAAGAAAGATGCTGAAATTCTTGGCGTGACCGTCAATAGCCCCCAACATCCAGAAAAGCACCTGGGCCGTCATGAATAAGGTCCGGTCCTCATGAGCCTTGTCGGAGCCCAGAAGCAGATCCATGACCGTGGTCATGCCTGGCCCCCCGTCCGCCTCATATTTCAGGGCCGAAGGGATTCCCGTGGCTTGGCAGATATCTTCCTGGGGCAGTCGGATCAGCCAGGTGCTGTCAGCAGACCAGCGTCGGTCAAACCGCTTCACCACCACCACCTTCTGGCTGCCGAAGTTTGCTATCTGGGTGTCAGCCGCCGCCATGCCAAAGGCTCCCAACAGTTTTTGGCAGAGCCATTCGTTTTCCACGCTGCCTGACAAATCTAAGCCGGTTTGGCCCAGGCGCCCCATGGGCAGCTTGAAAATATGGCTGGTAGGCGTGGCCCCGGAAGGGCGGTACCAGTCGTTTTGCATCCTGAGGAATGCGGTTTTTTCCTGGGCGCCGGCAACGGAAAGCCTGAAATCGGCATCAATGTCCACTCCTAGGGGCATGGAGGCATACGATTTAAGAATGGCCTCTATCTGCTCTTCATCTACCCGATCTGCGGTGATCATTTTGACATTTGGTGTTTCTCCTTCGGGCACAAGTTGCACGGCTCCCACACAATCCCTGCCGATGTGGGAGAGCAGGTCAAAGGCCCGGGTGGATGAAGCCCCGACCCTGGCCTGCAGCCTGTTGCGCAATGTCATGTTGTCCGGCAGCAGGTTGTCAAAATAATTTTCAACCCGGTCATCAGAATAAACCTGGGTTGTGAGAGGCAGGGACAGAGACAAGGGCCTTCTGTTGCGGTCTGAAAGCCAATCCTCGTCATAACCAAAAGAGATAATCCCTTTGGCACTGCGGGTCAGCTGGCCCACAGGAATACCGTTCATAAGGACGGTAAGATTTTTGGCCTTTCCCATCACCATTCATCCTTATTATTATATTCCTGGTGCCCCTGGACTGGAGTCGTTCCATCGATGGCCTTGGGCTCAAGGGCCATGCCCACGTCCAAGGCGGAAAGCAGTCTGAATAGGCTGGTCACCCGGATATTAGGATTGCCGTTTTCCATTAGGGATATCCGTTTTTGGTCAAGCCCCACCCGTTTACCCAAGGCTGTCTGGGTCATCCCTTTTTGCTTCCTCAATTCTCTAAGTGTTGCCCCAAGATCTCTGGGGGAGACCATGATCTGATGCATCGTGTCCTCCAAAAAAAATATGTCGATAACGGTATAATATCAAATTATGTTTAAAACGCCATATTTTATTTTATGCCGTTTTCGCTATATAAGCCCCGTGGGAAAAATAATTGTCGTTGATCAGAGGAATTTCTTTCGTTCAGATTAAGAGTATTCTTCTCTGACGAATTCCCAACTTTTACACAAAAGTTGGGATGGTAAGAATCAGCTCAAAGGCTCATCAATAAAAGCATTGAGAGTTTTTTTGAAATTTGGACTTGCTTTTCTGAAAAACGTATCCCAACTTTTATTCATATTTTTATTAAAAGTTGGGGGATCTTGAAGATATGAAAAATTTGAATCATCCTAAGAAAGGAAGCCATATTTCTGCCGAACCAATCCAGAGTTAAGCCTCTCGTTTAGATTGTACCATCCCTGCTCACAATGAGCAGGCGCTTTCCAGCTGCCAACCGAATGTTTCCTTCTCTGGCTATAATAATTTCAATATATTTAAAGAGAAGTATTCCATGCTTGCACCTAAAAAAAAGGAACCGGGCCTTCACAATGTGAATAGCCCGGTTACAAAGGGAGAGAGAAAAGAATATATTAAATTGAAGGGCTGTTGTTTGCATCCTTCAATGGATAAGTTTTTTATATCAGCCGCAAATGACCTGAACCTTACTCGAAGATTACCAGTTGATTAGTTTCATAAGTTTGATTTGATTTTTATCTTTTAAGCTGATTCGGATTTTTTCATGATTTAGGGGCTACATTTTCTCCTTAGTCCGCTTGTTTTTCAAACTTAATTTCAGGTTCAGACTTTTGGTAGTACTTCCCCGGCGTTATTGAACTTTTCAACTGGTTGGATTCGCTTTTTTACAGCAACATTTTGGATTGAAAAAGCGACTTTTGACAAGCTAAAATATTTTCAAAAGAGCAAACTACCTCCAAAACAAGATCCGTTTTTAGGGCAAACGATCCCTGTTAATCCTGTGTAAGCTGAAAATGTGGAAGATAAACTTAAGTGGTTGGGAGGAGAATCATATTTACAAAAATCAGCACTATATACCATTGCTAAATACACTCCTCTGCTATATACTTTATATATATAGCAAACTAATTATAGGAGACTGGCCATGGATGTAGGAACCGTCTTTGTAAATAATAGAACCCAAGCGGTAAGATTACCGGTTGACAGCCGATTCCCGGAAAATGTGAAAAAAGTTGTTGTGCGTGTTGTCGGCAAAGACCGTATACTTTCTCCTGTGGAAAACACATGGGATAGCTTTTTTCTTTCTGAAGATGGCGTCTCAGATGATTTTATGACGGAACGTGCTTCACAAGAACAATCAGAAAGGGAAGCTTTTTGATGCTGAAATATATGTTGGACACCAATATCGTTATTTATGTGATTAAACGTCGACCAATTGAAGTATTGGACATTTTTAACGCCCATGCAGGCCGGATGTGTATTAGTTCAATCACGTTAGCGGAATTATTACATGGTGTTGAAAAAAGCTCTATGGTGTCGCACAATTTGCGAAAAGTAGAAGATTTTGTATCACGTCTGGAAGTCCTTCCCTATGATGATAATGCCGCCGCCCACTATGGAAATATCAGAGCGGATTTAGAAAAGAAAGGTACACCTATCGGGGTCAATGATTTGCATATTGCAGGCCATGCCCGGAGTGAATCTTTAATCCTGGTTTCTAACAACATACGTGAATTTGTGAGAGTCGATGGTTTGCGGCTCGAAAATTGGATCGAAATAAAGTGAAGAGATAGGGTTCCAAAGAAAGGACTACCTTTGCGCCAATGTCGATTTTTCAAGCAAATGGATGTCGCAAAATATCCCTATCTCTCCAGATCTTTTCAAGGACGATTCAACCACAATATGTGGGCTTGTCCAAATTCCAAAAAAGAGAGCCTTATAAATGCAAAAGCTCGCTCTTAAAATTTTAGCCACCTGAAAATTTATACCATGATTGCTCGCTGATGTTACGTTCCAAATTGCAGATTTGTTTTTGATTTTTTAACATTTTTTCAGTACTGTTGAATGTAAGAACGTAACCCTCCAAATAAAATTCTATATTAGCGTTAGTCACGACAACTTTTGGAAACAACTATATGAAAGATGAGGGTAAAACCAAATCCCAGCTGATCGCTGAACTGCAGGAGAAGCGAAAACAGGTAGCGGGCCAGACCCGGCCCCTGAAAGCAATGGAAGATATTTCCTTTGAAGAACTGTTCAACCTGTCCGAAATCCAGCATCTTCAGGACCTGTATTCAAACGCCTTTGGCGTGGCAGCCATCATAACCCGTCCGGACGGCACGCCCATCACCCGGCCAAGTAACTTTACAGTTCTATGCAGTCAGTTTATTCGGAATACCGAAAAGGGGCGCAGAAACTGCGAAATCTCCGATGCAATGATCGGAAGGAAGAACCCAGACGGACCTATTATTGAGCCGTGCCTGAGCGCCGGTTTATGGGACGCGGGGGCCAGTATCATCGTTGACGGGCACCATATTGCCAACTGGCTGTTCGGCCAGGTCCGTAACGAGAGTCAGAACGAAGAAAAGATCGTGGCCTACGCGCGTGACCTCGGCGTGGATAAAACTAAGTTTCGTGCCGCATACCGCCAGGTGCCTGAAATGTCTTTGGAACAGTTTGAAAAAGTGGCCCAGGTAATTTTTTTTGCAGCCAATCAGCTTTCCAAATCAGCCTATCAGAATCTTCAACAGGCACGTTTCATTACTGAAAAAAAACGAACCGAAGAGTCTTTGCAACGAACCCAGTTTTGCGTTGATCACGCAACCATGGGTATTTATCAGATTGGTATGAACGGATGCATTCTTAATGCAAACCCTTATGCCGCAAAGATGCTGGGGTATACCGTAGAGGAACTCACAGCACTTTCAATTCCCGATATTGATTCATTTGTTTCCGTGGATACCATGAATGCAGACATAGCCGGGCTTACCGCCAGTGGACAAAGAAATATTTTTGAAACGGTTCACGTCAGAAAGGACGGTTCTCATGTTCCGGTGGAAATTACCGGCACTATTTTAAAATATAAAGCAGAGCAGTATTATATTGCCTTTGTCCAAGAGATTTCCGAACGTAAGCAAATGGAAGAAGCCCTGCGTCTGACTCAGTTCATGTTCGACAAGGCTCCCATCGGCATCTGGACAATGGGGGTGGACGGTAAGGTTCTTGATGTTAATGAACAAGGCTGCTCCAGCCTTGGTTATTCCCGGGAAGAGCTCTGCCGCATGACCGTCTCCGATTTTGATCCCAATTTTGACACCGAAAATTGGGATCAAAACATTGCCGCACTGAAAGCGCTTGGAACCCGTAGCATCGAATCCCTACACCGAAGAAAAAACGGTGAAATTTTTCCGATCCAGGTTACAGAGAAAATGGTGTCATTCAAGGACAAGGAGATTCACGTTGCCTTTATCCAGGACATCACCGAGCAAAAAAAGGCGGAAAAAGCCTTGCAAGAAAACCAGGAATTGCTGACCAATATTTTGGAATCCATGGATGAAGCGGTCAGGGTGTACGATCAAAATTATGTCTATCAACTTGTTAACAAAAAATACGAAAAGATGGCAGGCAGATCCAGGCAGGAGGTGATGGGAAAAACGCCCTGGGAGGTTTTACCCCATCTGAAGAACACCCTACTTGAGCACAGTATTCGCAAGGCGATGACAGGCGAGATAGTCACCAATATCGAAACCCAAATAAAGGATTTCGGCGAAACTGAAGTATGGGCAAAGGACTCATTCTCCCCGATTAAGAACCTGGATGGTGATATCATCGGCGTTGTGGGCGTTGGAAACGATATCACCCAACAAAAGCGGGACAAAGAGGAACTGCGGGAGAAGGATCAGCTGCTTCGTGATATCGGTAAACTGGTCAAAGTTGGTGGATGGAAATACGATATCGAAACCGGCAAGGCAACATGGACAGACGAAGTAAGCCAAATACATGACCTTGAATCAAATCAGGAGTTGAGTGTTGAAAAAGGCCTTTGCTTTTTCCATGGAGAACACCGGAAAAAAATTGAATGCGCCTTTAATGAACTGTTAGAGCAGGGCACCCCTTACGATTTGGTGCTTGAATTCGTATCCGCCAAGGGAATTTGCAAGTGGGTGCGGACCATTGGCTACCCAGTAATGAAAGATGGACGTGTGGTTCAGTTGCAGGGTGCCATGCAGGATATCACCGAACATAAACGCATGGAAGAGATGATGATCCAGAGCGAGAAGATGCTGTCAGTCGGTGGGCTGGCTGCGGGCATGGCCCACGAGATCAACAACCCCATGGCCGGGATGATGCAGACAGCCCAAGTGCTATCCCAGCGGCTCAGTACCGGTACCAATATTCCGGCTAACCTAAAAGCAGCTGAAGCCGCAGGTACTACCATGGAGTCCATTGAACAGTTCATGGAAAACAGAGGCATACCGAGGATGATTGATGCCATCTCCGAGTCAGGAGAGCGTATATCAAAGATTGTTACCAATATGCTCAGCTTTGCCCGGAAGGACAACGCAGCTGTATCCTCCCATGACCTGAACGAAATTCTTGATAAGACCATTGGACTTGCGGCTACGGATTACGACCTGAAAAAAAAGTATGATTTCAAACAGATTAAAATAGTTAAGGAATATAATGAGAATCTGCCTGTCGTTCCTTGCCAGGCAAGCAAAATACAGCAGGTATTGCTCAATATCTTGACCAACGGGGCTCAAGCTATGCAGGACGCAGGGACCTCTAACGCTGGGTTTATCCTCAGGACCTATATCGATTCAGCCAGGAATATGGCCTGCATAGAGATACAGGACAACGGGCCTGGAATGGATGAAAAAACTCGCAAAAAGATATTTGATCCATTTTTCACTACCAAACCGGAAGGCGTGGGAACCGGTCTTGGGCTGAGTGTCTCCTATTTCATTATCACCGAAAATCATAGAGGGAAAATGACAGTCGAATCCAGTCCGGGGGCAGGAGCCAAATTCATTATACGGCTGCCGGTGAAAGGATAATAGCCTTATGACGGATGAAAACAAAACCAGGTCCCAGTTAATCAAAGAATTGCATGAAATGCGAAAACGCATCGCCGTTATGGAGCGGAACAACACAAAAGAATATCATAATGAGTCTTTTGAGATTATAAACGAAAGCTCAATGTCTGTAATTGTATGGCGGAATGAGGAAGGATGGCCCGTAGATTTTGTAACGGATAATATAATAAATGTTCTCGGATATTCTTCTGAAGAACTGCTGTCGGGCAGAGTCAGATATGATCAGATCATCCATCCTGAAGATCTGCCAAGGGTGCAGCAGGAAGTTGCCGGATTCAGTGTTGAAAAAAATCGTGAACGATTTATTCATAAGCCATATCGAATTTTAACACCCAAAGGCGATATAAGATGGATTGAGGACCGAACCGGCATTGAAAGAGATGAAAAAGGAGATATTACCCGTTACCGGGGAATTATTCTGGACATTTCCGAGCGCAAGCGAGTGGAAAGTGAACTGGCAGACGAGCGCTCGCGCCTTGCTTCCATCATTGAAGGCGCGCAAGTCGGGACCTGGGAATGGAACGTGCAGACAGGCGAGACCGTATTTAATGAAATTTGGGCCCAAATCGTCGGCTATACCCTGGAAGAGTTGGCCCCAGTAAACATTGATACCTGGATTTCGTTTGCCCATCCCGAGGACATAAAGGGCTCGGACGAGCTTCTCAACAAGCATTTCGCAGGCGAACTTTCTCTTTATAATTACGAATGCCGTATGCGGCACAAAGACGGCCACTGGGTGTGGGTGCATGATCAGGGCCGTCTCATGAGTCGTGATGCCGAAGGGGCGCCATTGCTTATGTTTGGCACGCATCAGGATATTACCGAACGAAAACGCATGGAAGAGATGGTGATTCAAAACGAAAAAATGCTATCAGTTGGTGGGCTTGCCGCAGGCATGGCCCACGAGATCAACAACCCCTTGGCCGGGATGCTGCAGAATGCCGAAGTGTTATCCCAGCGGCTGAAGACAGACTCCAATATCCCGGCTAACCTAAAAGCGGCTGACGCCGCCGGCACTACTATGAAATCTATTGAACAGTTCATGGAAGATAGAGGGATACAAAGAATGATTAGGGCCATCACCGAGTCAGGACAGCGGATATCGGAGATTGTGACTAATATGCTCAGTTTTGCCCGGAAAGAAGAGTCGGTCGTATCTACCCATCATCTTGATAAAATCCTGGACAAAGCCATTGAACTGGCGGCTACGGATTACGACCTGAAAAAGACATATGACTTCAAACAGATTAAAATCATACGGAAATATGATGAAAATCTGCCTGCTATCCCTTGCCAGGCCACCAAAATACAGCAAGTGCTGCTCAATATCCTGACCAACGGTGCCCAGGCCATGCAGACAGTTAAAACGGTACCTTCCAGGTTTATTCTTAGAATTCGCAAAGAAAAATCATCTGATATGATCCGTATAGAAATAGAGGATAATGGACCAGGAATGGATGAAAAAAATCGGTCAAAGGTGTTTGATCCATTTTTTACGACTAAACCAGTTGGTATAGGCACAGGGTTGGGTCTGTCGGTTTCCTATTTTATCATCACTGAAAATCATAACGGTATAATAGACGTCATTTCTGAACCAGGAAAAGGAGCGAATTTTATTATTCGACTTCCTGTTCATAGAAAAAACTAAGACTTATAAAAGTGAGCCTTATGTCTATTATTTCCCCCCATAACCTTTATTGAAGGGGTGTTTACTTCTTTTGTTATTGGACTTAAAATCATTATTTTATTTGGCTGAAAAAATAGTCCGCCACGCATAATCGTTCCGTCGGACTTCAGCTATGGCTTATGGTCAAGTTCGGCGTAACAATTGTGGCCGACCGTTTAGAAATGATACTGAATATAAAAAGTATGATAGTTACTGCCCCCGGAGATCCGTCCAAAATGTGAGGCTGTTTCAAAAATAGCGGACCTGTGGTGGATGGCATAGCCCAAATAAACCTTTTCCCATGGCCTGTATCCTGTGATATCGCCCATGTTTATGTCCAGTGAGAAATCAAGATAATTCATCAGGTTACTCGGCTCATACCCTTTTTCCGCAAGTTTTGATGATTCTATGTGTGGGATATCCGTGGCATAGGAGATCCCTTCGGCCGCGCCAAACCGCCATCTTACAGGCCATTTAAAGGTGTAGTAGGCTTTGACGGCAAGTACGTACTCCTGGCAGGAGCCCTGTACCGATGATTTCCAGTGCCACAGGACGCCGGGGGTAAGATATATGTCAAGGGGAAGACCGAAAAGTTCATCCGTAAGGGGATGCCCGTAAAATATTGAGGTGAGCTGGTTGTGATATTCATCCCGTTTAAATTCGCCTGAAATGATTTCTCCCAGGTTTGAGGGTGTGGCCCAGCCGTGTGAGAACCGAACATACGGGGTTGTGGATATTGAGGACTTTTTATCCCTGTCTTTAGGGGTCATGAAAGCGGCGCCAAGGTAAAATTCACTTACACGGTCCTCATCAATATACTCAAGATCCCGGACATTCTGTTCAAGCCAGGTGGTCTGCACTTTACCAATGAGGTATAAATTGCGCCATACATGAAACCTGGCCCTGAAACCCAGTGAAAAATCCGTACCGGAACCGGGCTGATTTCGGTCAAGGCCAAAGTAATAGTCATTGAACCGGCTGCTTTTAAACCTGAGTATCGCAAAAGGAGAAAGGTCAAACCGCTGGTAGCTGAAATCGTAAGACATCTTTATATTGGCATGCCACCTGAACCGGTCATCCGTCATGAATTCAGTATCTGCATGAAAATGATCAAACGGTTCAAACCTGAACCGAAATCCAAAATCCACGGTGTCTTCCTGAATCAGATTCTGGTAGACCTTGGGTATGTCAAAAAAACGAAGCCGGCCAAGAAAATCTATTTTATAATTATTCTGACGTGTTACATTCATGCCCCCTTCAAGGCCATCCATAAAAAAACGCTCGCCCTGGTAAAACATCAGGGGAATTAAGGAGGTGACTCGGTCATCCTCAGTATTAAAAGGGATATATGCGCTTCTCACGACAACCCCCAGGCCCCACTCCTGTTCCGGATGGATTTCGGAAAGGGTTTCATCTGTTTTTTCACTCTGCCTGCCATCGTCTAAGAGCCCATCGTTTCCTGCACAATATGCTGTGGCGGCAGAAAATAAGGTGAGCAGAATCAGCACGGATTTGAGCACTCTTTTTATCATCAATCTACATGCTCCCTGTTTGGATAGTTGAAACCGGCAGGTCAATAAACGCCATGAAAGCGCTTATTGCCCGCCGCATGTCAATTGGTTCGGGACGACTGCTAAACCAGCCGCACCCTTTAATATGGATATATCAGCTTATCAACCTGCATTTTTACCCGTCAGCTTCTCGTACCATATGGGATGGTGACTTTTGACATATGCCATGGGAAGCCGTCCATTATCAAACATGGCGTTTCTCGCCTCCCGGTTCATGGGAAGCATGGATAGGTAAAGGTGAACAATTAGAAAAACAGCAATAACTACAAAGCTTGCTGCATGGATAAGTCGACTGACCTCACTGATCGGATCAGAAAATAGACCCCGGAACATGAGAACAAATCCGCTGGCAGTAATAGCCGTCATTGCGGCAATCATGGTCCAGGCAAAAAGTTTCTGGCCCACATTATACTTTCCAATCCGTGCATGGCCCAAGCTGACATAGTTGACCCATAACCCTTTGAATCCGTCGATAAGGCCCGCCGGATGCCAACTGTTTTCCGGCCATATGGCCCATTTACGAATCTGTGCCAGCTGGGTCACTGCAAAAGGCATTGCCATCAAAATAAAAAAAAGAGCTGTTATACGATGAAGCACACGACATACCTGCAACCCTGCGGCCAGGCGCTGACTGTCAGTTACCCCGGAGGCGGCAAGTTCCGGGAAGGTATTTCCGATAAAGTCAAAGGGTGTGGAGAACCAAAGACCGATAAAGCTGAAATAGGAAGAAAAAAGCGGAAGTCCCGTAATGATAAAAAAGACCATGAAATGGATCAAATGGTTGTGAAAGGAGCGCTGCAACCGTGTAAAGGTAACCACCTGCTCGTCTGTGTTAGTCATTGGACGCCCCCTTTTTATTTTCTGAGGCACGTTTGACCTCATTTTTACGCGCACTGAACAGGTACAGGCTGTGCAAAGCCGCCCCGGCAACAACGCCGGCAGCGCCCAGGGCACCAATACCCTTTACGGCATTGCGGGCCTGCATCATGGGTTTGACCGGATTGTAAGCCATCAGGTAATACGGCGCATCTTGTTTTGCTGCAATGGTGAGCCAGCCCAGGCGTCCCACCGACGAATTAATCGTCTCTTTTCCGTAGAGAATATATTCTTGTCCAATACGTTCGGAATATTGGGCAATCCGTTTTTCCCCTTCTGCTATCACCTCATCTTCAGGGCCTGAAATCAGTGCGCCGCTCATGCAGGCGTCTACGCAGGCCGGCAAAAGGCCGGATTCCACACGGTCATAGCAGCCGATACATTTTTTTGCCTTGCCGGACTGGGCATCGTAAAAGGGCACATCAAAGGGGCAGGCGTCCTGGCAGGTCCGGCATCCGATGCAGGCGGATTCATTGATAACCACCTGGCCGCCGGGCCTGCGCTCAATGGCGTTGGCCGGACAGTTTTCAAGACAGGCCGCCGTTTCACAGTGACGGCAGTGGTGAAAGCCGACCAGCACTCTTGCATCCGGGTATTGCCCGACCTCCATGCGCCGGGGCCGAAGATAATAGGAACCATTAAGATACTGGTTGACCCCACGGGTAAAATCCACGCCCTGATCCCGTTCCAGGCGCATCCGGTTTTCAACGGAACAGGCACTCATGCAGGCCGCGCAGTTCAAGCAGCTCAAACTGTCGTACAAATTTAAATATCTCATGACAGCACCTTTTTGATTTTAAGAATGATATCCTGGGGGACATGACCTGCCACACCCGGAGAGAACCTAAGCCTTCCGAAATGATTAAGATTCAGGCCGATCTGTTTGGCGTAGTGCAGTTTTTCAGGCGTACGCAGCAATCCTTTTCCAAGTCCGTGATAGTGAAAAAGCACATCAGGATGAACCGTCTTGCTCAGGGACACCCTGGCCCGCTGTTTTTCCTCGGGAAACGCTTCCATCCAGATATCCGTCAGGTCCCCTTCATCAAGACCCAGATCCCGGGCCCGAGTTTCGTTAATGAAGACATTGGCATACTTCATCTTTCTGTGAAGGGATACCAGGATCGGGTTATTCCTGGCCTGGGCCCCGGTAAAGGAGGCCAAAGGCGAAAAACCAGAGGCCGGAACAAATTCATCCTCGGCAAGGTTTTGTTTTTTCTGCATCCATGCGGGGGCAAGATCCACCAGTAGCGGAGAAGCATGTGCCAAATCCGGATAATCCGGGTATTTTTTTGTTAGCATATTGTACTTTTCAGCCAGCCAGAAACTGTATACCTCATATTTTCCCGTACTGTTTCTGGGCGTGTGTTCCGGCACAATCCGCCAGGAACCCCAACTGCCGTTATCCAGCAGTTCGTCCAAAGATGACGGCAGGGTTTTGGATTCTTCGGGCGTGAGGCCTGCAATGCCTGCAAACTGACTTTCCCAGGTGGGCCGAAGCCCTTTTTGTTCGAGCTCCTGGAAATACTGGACATACTCATCTTTCCGGAGCACCCGTTTGGCAATCTGGCAGAGGATCCAGTACCCATCCTTGCTGCCCATGACCGGATCTACGGCTTTTCGGTTGACCCCGACAACCGGGATCAGGGATTTATAGCCGGTATAAAGGGGCTGGTCCTGCTCAAGAAAGGTGCATCCGGGCAGAATAACATCCGCATACATCACACTGTCCTGCCAGAAGGGAGAGACGGCAACCACGGTCTCAACATCGGTCATGGCATCGGTGATATCCTTGCCGCCGGCTGTCCCCCCCACAAGATCCTGTCCCCAGAAAAAAAGAAGTTTGGGTTTATAGGGTTTGCCCTCAAGGATGGACTTGATGATACCGGATCGGCATTCTGAATTATCCGCACACCAGCGGCCGGCTTCATTTTCATTTTGCCACCTTAAAATACTCTTGGACGTGTCGGGTGCTGGAAACTCGATGGGCAGACCGCCAAGCCTGGGATTTCGGTTGCGAAGGATGCCGCCTTCCACACCGTAAAGCCCCAAAAGCAAATTGAGCATGTGGACGCAGAGCTGGGCCCTAAAATCCGTGGTGTGCCGGGTAAAACGGTAACCGATCTCCACAAACGCCCGGGGGGCTGCTTTGCCCAGCTTATCGGCCACGGCTTCCATCTGATCCACAGGAATGGTGCACATCCGGGAGAGCTTTTCCACATCCTGGTCCATGGCACTTTGCCTGAGCAGGGCCATGGCCGGCTGGACCGTTTTGCCCTGATACTCAAACCGACCGTCGTAGGCGGGTGCTTGTGCCTGCCTGGAGAGCACAAACTTTCCGGCGGCCGTATCATAAACCAGATAGTCATGGGGGGTAGGGCGCTTGTCAATCAATGCAGGGAGCAACGTTTCAGTATCAATCAGGGCATCAAGGTTGGTGGATGCCTGAAATTCCATGTCTACGTAATTTTTTTTGAATACAAAATGAAGAACGCCCATGAGAAAAGCCACATCGGTCCCCGGCCTGATGGGCAGCCAGTGGGAATATGACTGGGCCATTTCATTGGGCCGCCTCGGATCGACGATGGTCATGGGAAGGCCCCTGCGCAGCCCCTTGCCGAACTGGGCGCCCCAGCCGTGGGGAATAATGGCACCCCCTAAATTTTTACCGACGACCAGTCCGTAATCGGCGTTTTCCCAGTCACTGGAATGGGCACCCGGCCCGCCAAACCCTAAAATGGCCTGGCTGCTTTTTGACACCACATTAAAACAGGTGTCTCCGTATCCGACGATATTAGGGGTGCCGTATACCTCAAAGAATTTGTAGTCCCAGACCGGGGCGGAGGAAAAACGGGAAAAGAGTACAGCCTTTTCCGGCTCACCCTTATCCCGGAGCGCTTTAAGCTTTGAGCCCACAAGATCCAGGGCCTCGTCCCAGGAGGGTTTTCGGAATGACCCGTCCCCGCGTTTGCCTGTCCTGATAAGCGGGGTGGTAATTCGATCATCACTGTAAAGGGCGCCCACGGCCGCTTTGGAACGGCCGCATATCCCTTTGTATTCGTGGACGGGGCTGGCCTCCATCCGGACCACCTTTCCGTCCTTGACATAGGCATTGGCCGGGCAGAACTGGTAACACATCTGGCACAATACCGGCACTTTTTTCTCACGACCGTACTCTGCTGTGGGTACCTTTAACGGCGCAGCTTCCGCCTTGCCTGGCATCTTGGCGGCAGCCACACCGATCCCCAAGGCAGACGTTACTTTGAGAAAAGAACGCCTGGAAATCTCATCCGTCTTGTTTCCCATACATGACTCCTTGAAAAATAAATGAGAACCGTGCCGCAATTGTGGGCATCAGTCCTGTTTTTTGTTTAAAAACGCCAGCAAGACATACCAGATATTAAATTGGGTCTTTTTTTCCATTTAAGATATTCTCCTTGAAGTTGATAGATCCGTCTAAATGTTCTCTTTTTAAGAAAGTCTGTGTAACTAACATAGATGTTACCATTTTTGTTGTAAACTGGGTCTGGATGCTGATAGACCCGATCTGCCTATGGCCGTTTTATAAGAAACTCTCTGTAAGCCACAGAGATGTTTCAATATTCGTTGTGGTCCGAACCACGGTCAAAGACCAAGGACGGTCCGTGACCGTTATAAGAAAGACTGCGCCCTTATTAGCAAGCTGTTGGTTCCCTGATCGTAAGTAAAAAATTCTTAACCCCGAAATTTCATGAAATATCCGGATTAAACTTGGAAAGTTCACTATTAGGGGCAAGAAGAATGGAAATCCACTGCGTGGATTTGTGTTCGCTTAAAGCAATTTTCACAGCCATTGTCAACGGCACGGAAAGAAGCATCCCCATGGGTCCCAATACCCATCCCCAGAAAATCAATGATAGCAGCACAACGATGGAAGAAAGACCCACCCGCTGTCCCATTATACGGGGCTCTGCGATCGTCCCGACGACGGTATTAACGATAACAAAGAGTAAGGCTGTACCGAGTGCATCCAACGGGCCAAGCTGAACAAGGGCAAGCAGTATGGCCGGAATGGAGGCAATCAGAGATCCGATGGTAGGAATAAAATTGAGGATAAAACTCAACACGGCCCAGAGGACGGCAAAATCCACGCCTATATAAAAAAGGCCCAAATATATCATTGCCCCGGTGATAAAACTGGTGATGAATTTTATGCCTAAATATTTGTTTACCATACCGATAATAGCGTTATAAGATGAAAGACTGTCTTCCTTATTATGCCTGATGGTTTTAATCTTATCCGGTATACCGCTGGCCTCAATAATCAGGAAGGCAAACATCAACACAATAAAAAAAACGTTCTTTAAAATAGCCACAAGGCTGTTCATCAAACTGGTCACAAATTTCATAATTTTGCCGGGATCAAACATCGAATCAACCACGGATTTGTCAACAGCAATATCATGAGCCCGCAACCAGGCATAGCCGTCGCCTATCAGTTGTTTCATCCGCTCCTGATATTCGGGCATACTGCGTGTAAACTCTTGAAGGGTTGATCCCAAAATAACAACCAGTAACATCCACAACCCGATCACAAGAATCAAAATCAACAGGAATGCAAGAACATCCGGAACCCTCATCTTTTTTAGAAAAAGCATTAGGGGCAAACTAATTATTGTTAAAAATAGGGCCAGCAAAAAAGGAACAATGAGCGAACTGGCGGCCTTCATTCCGGCAATCACAATCACAAAGGCGGCAAGATTGACCATTGCATTATGCCTGTTGCCTACGCTGTTTTTAATCATTTTGCCTCTTTGGGGGCAGGCCGGCATTCAAAAATAAATACCCGACTATACCCGATGCAAGAGACCCCACAATGATGCCCAGTCGTTCATCAAACAGGCGGTTTACCCCGGTCTGCTCAAAGGCCAGGGAACCGATGAACAAGCTCATTGTAAAGCCAACGCCGCACAGGGCGGATGCCCCATATAAAGAACCCCATGACATACCCTGGGGGAGCCTGGCAATGCCGGCTTTAACAGCCGCCCAGCAAATCCCGAATATGCCGACCTGTTTGCCGATAAAAAGCCCGAGGGCGATCCCCACTGAGACCGGATGAAAAAATTGATCCGTTCCCATGCCCACAAGGCGGATGCCTGCATTGGCAAATGCAAAGACAGGAAGAATGATGAACGCAACGGGAAAATGCAGGTCATGCTCTACGCGCTTTAATGGAGAATAGCCCGGATTTTTTGCGGAGGTCATGGGAATGAACAGGGCCAGGATAACCCCGGCCAGGGTGGCGTGGATGCCTGATTTGAGCATGGATGTCCACATGACCACACCGACCAAGATAAACATGCTTTTTGATTCCAGATTCTTATAATTCATAATCGCCAGTACCGGGATGCAGCACAGGGCAATAACCAGGGCAACCATGGAAATTTTATCTGTATAAAATAGGGCAATGATCAGTATGGCGCCGATATCGTCAAAAATAGCCAGGGAGGTTAAAAAGACCTTGATGCTCACCGGCACCCGGGAGCCAAGAAGCGAAAGGATGCCAAGGGCAAATGCGATATCCGTTGCCGCAGGGATGGCCCAGCCCTTTACCGCTGATGGATCATTTGCGCAGAAATAGACATAAATCAGCGCCGGGACAACCATGCCCCCCAATGCGCCGAGACCCGGAAAGATAATATTTCTTTTATCGGAAAGCTCCCCATCCAGGACCTCGCGTTTAAGTTCCAGCCCAACCAGAAAGAAAAAGACTGCCATCATGCCGTCATTGATCCACAGCAGTAACGGCTTTGCTATATGCAGCGCACCGATGCGAAGTTCAATGGGGGTATCAATGAGCAGGGTGTAATACTTGTACAACGGGGTGTTGGCCACACATATCGCAACAAAGGCGGCAAACATGAGGGTCAGCCCTCCGGCGGACTCCAATTTGAAAAAACCGGCGATAAAGGATTCTTTAGACGATGTCATAATTTTACCTGATCAGTAAACAAGTTAGTAATTAAAAAAATTTGAAATACCATATCAGATCGCTTATCCCTTCATCAAGTTTTTGTGTCCAGTCACGGGATAAAAAATATAAAGATAATTCAATCCAATAAAGATCCGGTTCCGGGCGCTTTGAATCTCCGACAAAGGCTTGATTTCATATTGTCATTTTGTTTTAATGGCGAAACTTAAATTTTTTTTGATACGAGAATGCCACTGATACGCTGCCTAACAGCTCCTTTTTCCCTTGCAGGCCTTATTTTAGGCCTGGGATTTTTTTGTGTTTCTCTTACCCCGTCTCTTCTGCCCAGAATGTTTATCATGCAGGGCCTGCTGTCTGGCTGTGTCTTTGCTGCAGGGTATGGAATTGGAAGGGCTTTGGCCTGGCTTTATAAGTACATGGAGTTGCAGGCGCTGCCGGAAAAGATTACCCGTTATACTAGCTGGACCGTTATCTGTACCTTGTCCATAACGGCTGTGTATACCTTAAGCAGGATGAAGGTCTGGCAGAACTCAGTGAGGGTTTTAATGGAAATGCCGCCCATTGACAGGGCCTATCCTGCGGAGGTGTTTCTGGTTTCTGTGGTTACAGCGGTTGTACTCATATCTTTTTTTCGTCTGCTGATATATTGGGGCGGCAGGGCCGTGGCCATCGTAAACCGTTATATGCCGCGAAGAATTTCCATTGTTCTCGGCACTGTTCTTTTTGCTCTTTTTCTCACCTCCTTTGTTGATAAAATAATACTGAAGGCGGCGCTTGATATGATGGACAGATCCTTTGCCGCCACAAACATGCTTTTAGAGGAAAAATACAGTCCGCCCAAGAACGGCAAGTTATCGGGCAGCCGAAACTCTCTTATCGACTGGATCGATATCGGCAGAAACGGTAAGCGGTTTATTTCCGACGGGCCGAAGAGACAGGAGATCGAACGGTTGACCGGGCGCAGATCCATGGAGCCCATAAGAGTCTACGCAGGTTTTGAAACAGGCAAAACCCTTAAGGCGCGTGCGAGGATTGCCTTGAATGAGCTAAAGCGGGTCAAAGGTTTTGACAGGTCGGTTCTCATCATTGCAACGGCTACCGGAACAGGCTGGCTGGACCCGTCGGCCGTGGACACGGTTGAATTTATACATGCAGGCGACACGGCCATTGTATCGTTGCAGTACTCCTATCTTCCAAGCTGGCTGACGCTGATGGTAGAGCCGGAACTTGCCCAGGATGCGGCAACAGCCCTGTTCAAGGAGGTTTACGGCCATTGGACATCATTGCCCCGTGATAAACGTCCAAGACTCTATCTGTTTGGTTTAAGCCTTGGGGCGCTTGGGTCGGAGTTTTCAGCCGATCTTATCACCATGATCGGGGACCCCGTGAAAGGTGCCCTGTGGAGCGGTCCTCCTTTTTTAAGTGCAACATGGAAGTCCATGACCGCTGACCGTAATCCGGATTCCCTTCAGTGGTGGCCGGTATACGGGGATAGCCGAACCGTGCGCTTCATGACCCAGGATGGATTTCCAAAGGCTGCTGTTGGAGCAGGTTGGGGACCTTTGCGCATTATCTATCTGCAGCATGCAAGCGACCCCATGACCTGGTTTTCCACAGGCCTTGCCTTCCATTGCCCTGCCTGGCTGAGCCAGGACCGGGGCCGGGATGTCTCTTCCTATTTCCGGTGGTTCCCTGTGGTTACTTTTTTCCAGGTTGCCTTTGATATTCTGGCATCAGCAAGTGTGAACATCGGTTATGGGCATAATTTTGCCCCTTACAACTATATTAATGCCTGGCTTGAAATTACCCAGCCTGTCAACTGGAGCGTTGAAGACACTGAAAAACTCAAAGCCTATTTTGCTGACTTCAACCCAAAAGCACTGTGATTAAAAAAGTTATCAAATATTTTGATTAACGTCACTGGAGGATGAGAACAGTAATGATTCACGATCCTATTTTCGAACAGTTTATTGATTTTGGTTTAGTTGCCTTGATTGGTTTTGTCCTGGGTTTAGAGCGTGATATGGCCGGTTCTAAAAATCCCCATGCAGACACACGTGATTTCATTCTGATTGCTTTGATTGGGGCGGTTTCAGGTTATTTAAGCCGACAATTTCAAAGTCCCTGGATCATTATGGGTGGCATCATGGGCGTATTGTCTTTTCTACTAAGCGGCTACTGGATTGATCGGGATCGCGATACTGGGATCACAACAGAAGTTGCTATGATACTGACGTTTTTCTTAGGCGTTTTGATCATTATAGGGTTTAAGGAAATAGCGACCGCCATCGCGATCGTAATCCTGGTCATTTTGTCTCATAAAAAGGCCATACAGTCTTTTACCGGCAAAATACAACAATATGAAATGCAGGCTGCAATAAAATTTTTAGTGATAACCTTTATTATTCTGCCCGTTTTTCCTAACCTGCCATTATCAAATTACATGAAAACCACATTTGGCGAGGTTCAAACCTACGAAGAAAGCAGCAAAGAACTTTTAATCCAAATGGAACATGTGCCATCACTACAATCCGGGGATGTTGTGATTTTGTATAACGGTTCTGGAGAACGCCTCGGACCGTTTACGGTGAAAAAACATGCCAATAAAGTTGTGACGGGGGCACTTCAGCAAGAAGGCATAACTCAACCCGTTCAAGGGGATGTGCTTGAAAAAGTGATAGACAGCATCTGGCTTTACAACATCCTTAATGCACTGAATCCCTATAAAATATGGTTAATTGTTGTCCTGGTGTCATTTATCAGTTTAGTGGGGTATGTTGCGGTCAAGGTACTTGGACCAGATGCGGGCATTGGCCTTACAGGGTTTATTGGCGGATTGGCTTCTTCAACGCTGACAACGGTTTCTTTTGCAAAACGAAGTATAGAGTCTCCGATGTTTAATGGTAGTTTTTCTGTCGCTATTCTGCTTGCATCGGCAATAATGTTTCCAAGGCTACTGCTCGAAATTGCGATTGTGAATCAAGCAATGATGAAAAATATAGCCCTGCCTATAGTAATTATGGGAATGACGGGAATAATTCTGGCTATCTATTTTTCGTTGAAAACGAACAAAGATAATCCTCAGAATATATCTTCAATGCAGTTGAATAATCCTTTTTGCCTGAAATCGGCCATTACATTCGGAGCAATTTTCAGCACAATATTAGTCCTTACCAGACTGGCCACGGTTTATCTCGGAGACCAATGGCTACCGGTCATTTCTCTCGTTAGTGGATTGGTCGACGTTGATGCCATAGCATTTTCATTAAGTGATGCTCAGAAATCAGGAATCATTTCATTGGATTGGGCCAGTTTGAATCTGGTAATCGGTGCTATTTCCAATACTATTGTAAAGTTATTTTATGTATTCACTTTTGGAGACCGCAGGCTTTTTCGGCAGTTAGCCATTTCATTTATCATCGTCTGTATTTCCGGTGTTATCACTGTGGCTTTTTATTATGATTATTAAGTTGAAAAGATCCTCGAAAGATCAAACCAAGGTCCGAGGTGGAGATTACCCTTCGACCAGACTCCGTTTTCGGTTGACCAACGCCCCCTGACTATCCTGTATGTCTATACTTTTTAAATAGTGCCCGACCGAAAACCGTAAATTTTGCCGATTACGGCGTTGGCCTGAAATTTTAATCCTCGAAATACTCCATGTATTCCGAAGGTTTTAATTTCAGGCCGCCTTGTACTCAACAAAATTTCCAGGTTTTCGTTCAGACACTAAATAATCAAACCCGAGAGCAATATTACGTGTATCAATCCCTGTTCTATTCATATCATTTCGAATTTTATAGTAGACCACAATGATATCAGGGCTCAGATTTTTCGATCTGAAGCTAACCACCAGATGCAGTGATTGCATTTATAGGGTCAGGGGCAGTCGGTTCTGCCGAATTCGGCGGCAAAATCTTCTGCTATAATGACTGGATTATCACCATCAGCCGCCTGTGCGGCCAAGTCTTCGCCGTCCAAATCCCCATCGTCATCAAAATCTCCTAAACAAGCGGGCAGCTCATCAGTGGTGAAACAAGCCAAAAACCCATCACAATAAAGCCCTTTGAATTCCGACAGGGGGGCTCCCCAGTCCCCATACGCACTGCCGACAATATAAAACCCACCCAAAGGGTTGTCGATGATATCCCAGGCAATTTCATACGAGGCGGATCCCATGAACGTGTTCCAAAGGAGGTTTCCATTGTCGTCAGTCTGGGCGACAAGCGCGTCCCAGACCCCGGCAAAAGGGTTGTCCGGATTCCCCCAGGTGGCACCACCATAACCGCTGACGGTAACAACTCCATTGTCATCCACAATAATGTCTTTTCCGTAATCCACACTGCTCGAGCCGAGAAACGTGTGCCACATCAGGGTCCCACTGGAACTGAATTTGGCGACAATCACGTCGTCACTACCGGCATGCGGGTTGAGCGGTGTGCCCCATTGATCGCTGTAACCAACAGCATAAATATTGCCCATGGGTCCAAAGGCAATCCCGTTGATTACGGATGGGATGCAGGTGTGCGATAGAGGTAGACCGGCGCTGCTCAGTTTGGCGATAAATCCGCCCTGCATACTCTCCTGGCATGTGGTGCTGGTCATGTCCGGCAGGACGATGCCTTCACCACCCACATATACGTTTCCATCCGAGCCTACGGCAACAGACCTTCCGTAGCTCTTGGTATTGGGTCCAAGATACGTATGCCATAACAACTCACCGTTGCTGCTGAGCTTTGCAACAACGGCTTCGTCAAAAGAGTACGATCCATGTTCAACCAACGGAGCGCCCCAATTGTAATCCGAAGTACCGACGATGTAAATATTATCCAAGTCGTCAAGGGTGATGTTGGCTCCGATATCTGTACCGGTCGACCCCATGTAGGTGTGCCACATTCTATTTCCGTTGGTGTCGAATTTGGCGACTATAATTTCATGCCCCAACGAGGACTGTCGAATGGGAGTCCCTACAGAATCCGAACTGGTACCGACGATGTAGCAGTTGCCGGAGCTGTCCACTGCGATATCCGGCCTATAATTGCCCAGAGGATCGCCCCCAAGGAATGTATTCCAGATTTCATTTCCGTTGCTGTCAAACTTGGCCACGAAAAAGTTGTTGCCCTGCTCATCGTGTAAATTGACAGGTGTTCCCCACGTTGCCTCGCCAATTCCCACCACATATAAATAACCTTGTGGGTCCCGGGCGATGCCACCGATATCATCCATAGAAGATGATCCCACATACGTATGCCAATCCAACACTGGGTCGATCATAAGAGGGATGGTTGGGTCGTAGGTACCGACCTGGAATCCCACATCTCCGTTTTTAAAGACCCGAAATGCAATGGGAACCGACACGCGTTGATTGTGGTGCTCCTGCCAGGCCAAGGGTGCCGATTCCGTCATCTGTCCGCTTTGAAACGTCAGCACTATATTGCCGTTGCCATCCAGGGTCACAGGCACGCTGTAGCGCAGTCGAATATCGTCTACAGGCCTTTTGGCAGTGGGGGGATGCGGGGAAAGTCGATAAATGCTTTCAAACACGCCTCTGCCGCCCACGTAGGCAAGGGACACGCCCTTCCAAAGGTCAGTGTAAGTGACGTTTATCAGGCCCGGATCGGCATCATTGGGCTTAGGCGACTCTGGCATCACAGGCTGTGAGTCAACAAATGAAATGGTTACCGCATGATCGGCGTTACCTACAGACACTGAGCGTTTGTGAAACCTGACTATGTGACCACCATTACTGCGCTGGAGGATAGGATTTCTCTCCGCCTGTGCAAGCAGTTCTGTTCCGATCAGAGAGAACAACGCTGTTGCAAAGCAGATAAAAATTTTTTTGAGGGCTTCTTGTCTGGTGTACCCCGCTCGATGGCATCTAATGCTCATAGTCTTCTCCATAAGAAAATTTGGGGATAAGGGATAGGGATAAGAACTTGCTTTTTGCTAAAGAAATTATCGAGAATCCCAATACTATTAAAAATCAACGATGAAATCATTAACATCATCTGAAAAGGCTTGCAAATTTTTTTCTTCGGGGACCACACAGATTAGAGTCAAATATTTTTCAGTAAAGTTTATAATAAACTTAAGAAAAAAATCCTAAGGTTAGACTTGATCCGACAGAAGATATCAGATAATTTCCAATGAACTTAGCGCCCTTTGGGCGGGCTTTGTTGCTCCCAAAAGAGGATTGATATAAAAATGAAGATACATAATCTGCTATAACCATATCGGCCTAATTAACTGTTGGCTAAAAAATATATTCCAAATATAAAGGCGTACTGTAAATGAGCAAAACAATAAAAAAAGAAGAAATTGATAAGCTATTTAAAAAATTTTCATATCCTATGACAAGAGAAGCTCTCACATCAGATCAAGAGCAAGCATCTTTGGGATTGTCAAAGATATTGTGGCTTGCGTTTGTATCGAATAATGATTCTGAAGAAAATATCTATAATACTTTAGATCAAATTGTGAAAAATCATGAAAATAATATATCTTTTAGCTCATTGTACTTTTATAAAATGAAAAAAGCCTTAACAAGAAAAGAAGCTCGTATAGTCCATAAATACTATTCAAACAAAGATAATTTTAACGAATTAGAGAATTGGTTCGATCAATTTTAGAAAATCAATCCCTTAAAGAATGAATTTGCGATTGGAATAAATTAGCCAATTGGGATCGAACTCCCATTTACTGAAAAGCCCTCCCATGCCATCCGGTTTAACGTCTTGGTCGAGCGGTTTCTAATGATAAGTGGGGGATACGGATAGAGGCGCTTTATGTGTCCGGAGTCAGAATGTAATGAATGAAACATGTTCGTTGGAAGATGCAGCGGGTGTCATAGGGGTTGGGCCGATTCAAGTATTACAAATTATAGATGATCACGCGGATATTTTTTCTGACGTTGATACAAGTGCGAACACGCCGAATGTTAGTGTGTCCGTATCATCTTTACAAGCATTTAAACGCCTATATAAAGATGCTTATTCCTTTAGTGAAATCGCAAACCGTTTGGGCGTGTCCATTAAAAGAATTCAAAAGATAAAAAGCACCCCGGGTACCAATTTTTTGGAACGGTCTTTTTGTTCCCAACAAACTTGCCCTGAATCCGGTAAGCTATTGATTCAAAGAAAATTTCCTAAAAAAGATGCTGAAGAATTTATTGCGTATTGTGAAACCCGGTCTATTTTTAAGTTTATGCAACCAAGTGTTGAAGAAAAAATTTTTACATATGCTGCGCTAAAAAAAGAAGATGTCATTTGTGCATCTAAAGCATATCGATTTAAAGATGCTGTGCAGGACGGCTTCAATCCCCAAAAATATAAATATTCAGATATTGCACCTATGGCGTATACTGGAAAATTGGTTTTCAAGATCTGGGGGAGAACGTCGAGTATTCAATGCTTTTTTGTTCTTGAAAATAATGAACTTATTCGGTTAACAGCTTTTCGGCCGCGCGCCACTCCGTGGAGAGGCTACACCCCCCAGGATGGCAAAGTGGACTTTTCTGAAGCCGGTATAGAAGGGACACGATATAGAATCACTACTGGTTTAACTGAAAGGGGATTTGTTTCCTTTTTATCGGCAACCATGGAGTAAAGTTTGCTAAAGCCTTTATCTATGGAGATGTGAAGTACGTTTAGGGGTGTATTATTTTATGGGCGTTGGGTTCTTTTCGGGTTCCTGCCACCAGTGCGAACAGAGCCAGAACAGAACAAAATCCGGATAAAATACAGATGCCTCTGATGCCGTAAACAGACCAGATAAGCCCTCCTGAAAATGCTCCGATGATCCTGCCGATTCCGGCTACGGCAAAAAATGCAGCCATGGTGGCTGCCCTGAATTCAGGCACAAGTTCGGTCCCAAGGCTCATGGAAGAGACAAGCGTAAATTCAAAAAACAGGAACAGAGAAAACAGGCCGGACAGAATCATGGATATGCCTGATGCGGTGAAAGGAAGCACCATATACGTAACTGCGGTGGCCGCTGTACCCATGAGTACCGATTTTTTAAGGCCGATCCTGTCGGAAAAAAGGGCACTGCCCCCTTCGGCTAAAAATTCAGCCATGCCGATCAGGACTGTGCTCATACCGATTTCGGCCAGGGACATCCCGCAGGCGCTTTCCAGCCAGACCCCGTAGATCACAAACACATTGTCATTGGCCAGGGACATAAAAAAAACAAAGATCAGTAAACCGATCACCTTTTTGTTTTTTAAAAGTGTTTTCCAGTTGACCTTTACCCGTTTCATTTCTTTTTCTTTGTTTGACAGACGGCCGTGGAAACGGTGCCGGCCCGGGGCCAGTTTGAAAAGCAGAAAAAAACAGACAAAAGTAAGGATGGCCACAAGTTTAAAGGGGGTTTGCCAGGAAAAATGGGACATGATAACGCCGGCTGCGGGGATGGTCAACAGGGTGGCTCCGGCCCAGGAGGTTTCCGTGATGCCGATAAATTTGCCCCGTTGGGCATAGGGAACCTGGGAGCCGATTTGGGCTTGCAGACTTGGATCAAACAGGCTTTTGGCAAGCCCTGCCAGGAACAGCCCCGCCAGGACCACACCATACAAGGGAAACAGGGCAATACCCAGACACCCGACAAAACACAGGAGCACGGCGAGCAGCAATACAGGTTTGTTACCATAGCGGTCGGCAAACAGTGCGCCCAAAGGGCCAAGTACGGCCGTGGCCTGGTTGACGGCGATCAATGAGGTTACAGCGGTCAGAGGAACCCCAAGTCCCCGGGCTAGTTCCGGCGCAAAGGGATATACCATGCGCCGGGCGGTATTTAACATCAGTTTGCTGAACGTTGCCACACCGATAAATGCGGTAAACGAACGCGGTCGGATTGTCATCAATTTTTGTCCGGGATTTAAAAGGCTGCAAGAAGCCGGAATTTGTCAAAAATCAAAAGCAGACCAATGACAATAAGAAGCCCACCGGCACATTTATTAATGATGCCCATAGCCCGGGTGGCCTTTTTCATGAAACTGAGCATGGAGTTGATGAAAATGGATATCACAATAAACGGCAAAGCCATGCCCGCAGAATAGGTTGCCAACAGCAGAATGCCTTTGAGTATTGTGTCCTGGCTGCCTGCCACAATGAGAATGCTGCCCAGCATCGGGCCGATACAAGGGCTCCAACCGGCGCCAAAGGCCATGCCGATCAAAAATGTGCCAAACAGATGAAAGGGGGTTTCTTTGAAGTGAAATTTGCGCTCAAACTGAAAACTTTTAATGTTGATAATACCCAGCAGGTGCAGCCCGAAGATCAGGATGATGCCGCCGCCCACATAACGCACAACCCAGGAATACTGGGAGGCAAGCCCGCCAAGAAAAGAGGCCGAAGCCCCAAACAAAATAAAAATAAAAGAGAATCCGGCCACATAGGCCAGGGTGGACAGGATTACTTTTTTGCGGATCGCTTTGTCGTCAGCGGTCAGTTCATCTAAAGAGAGCCCTGTGATAAAGCTGAAATAGGCCGGGATCAACGGCAGTACACAAGGGGAGAGAAAGGACAGAAGTCCTGCCGCAAACGCTGCAGGGAATGTAATAGTCTGTGTCAGCATGGATTTGTTTCCTCTAAAATAAAATATTCAACTTAAACTAAGCTTTTTGGGAGTGGTTTTCAAGTCTGACTACACGACGGAATTAATAAGAAGGGAAGATCATATATTATTGTCTGTGTCTATCAAATTTCTGCCTTGCAAACGGTTCCTACCCCCATGTTTGGCTTCATAGAGCAGCTGGTCGCAGGCATCAGTCAGCGCCTGGGCAGAGATCTTCCGATCGTCGGTCAGGGTGATGACGCCCAAACTGACAGTTATTAACTCGGCGACCTTTGATGTCTTGTGGGGAATGGCCAGGTTTTCAACCCCGGATCTGATGGTTTCCGCTGTTTTTAACGCACCTGGATGAGCCGTAGCCGGCAGAATACAACTAAACTCCTCTCCCCCGTAACGAAATGCCATATCAGCATCCCGTCTCATCAGTTTTTTAAGGAGCGTTGCGATTACGCGCAGACAGTCGTCTCCGGCCACATGGCCGTATTGATCATTGAACTGTTTGAAAAAATCAACATCCATTAAGATCAGGGACAAAGGCGCCTTAGTGCGGCTGTGCTCTTTAAGGCGATGCGCCAGGGTGTCATCGAAAAAACGGCGGTTAAAAAGTCCTGTCAGGCCATCCTTGTTGGCAAGTTTTTCAAGCAGTCTGTTTTTTTCTTCCAGTTCCTGGGTCGTGCTGCTCACAAGGTGGCTCATGGATTTTAAAATTCTGAATCGTCTTAAATTTGCTTTTGGCAGTTCGATTTTTTCAGCACAAGTTTCTTCTTCGTAAAATATTTTGCAGGTGTCTGATTCGGACAGGGCCAGAACGGTCATCGTCTGATGTAGAAAACGCAGCTTATTTTTTTTATCGGTATAGCATTCGCCAAAAGTAAAAAAACCGGCCGAGCAGGGGCTGCACTTCAAGGCAGCCATATCGACCACAATATCATCTTCAAAAAGCGTTTTTCTGTATTCACAGGAGTACACGAAAAATGCATCAGGCTCATATCCGGCCAGTTCTCTTCCCATCCGTCCGGCCCCCTCCTCCTGGAGACCTGCATCACAATAACTGAAACGCACCTTCTCTCCGTTATGAAATTGTTTCAGTACGTTAAAAGAACCGTCAGGATTTATAGACCAGACCGGATTGGTTACATGCATGCCGCCTCTTTTAAACATAAGAGGGAAATGATTCACCAGGTATACAGATGACGGATGGGGTTCAATGCCCAGATACTGCAGATATATATCTTTGACGGATTTATTATCAATGCTGTGGAGCCTGTGACCTTCTGCCTGGGTGACCGTCATTGTTTTCCCAATGGGCGTCCAGCTTAAATTATGGGCCGTGTTAACACATAAATTGGGCCCTGAGAGTGTTGCCGCAGCAAACCCGTGTTCAGTGATGTTCTGTTCCGTAAACACAAACACCCGGCTTGCCAACTCGTTATATCCACCGGCCATGCCGCCGGCAATGACAATATTGTCAAACTCGCGTCTTAAGGCCTCAAGAAAAGGGAAGGCATTGATAAAATTTCCATCTTTGGTGCCGCAGCCAAAGACAATGATCACGTTTGCTTCTTTGTCTTTGAGCGCATTTCCCATCTCTTTACCCCCGGCTTGTAAATCATCATTATGGGGGATTAACGCAGATGCCACTTTGGTTTTTTCAAAGGCCGTGAAGCTGATTACAACAGATCGTTCCACAACTGTTGCACCTAAAATTTCCCCGGCCGAGCTTGCACCGATGACAACACTACCGGGAAACAGTTTACAAAGCAGCGATCGAAGATGGTTCACCTTGTCTAAATCTGAAATACCGCAAAACACCTGAATAAGAATATTTTCAGGTGAATAACCGTTTAATTCGTTCCTAATTTTCATTAAATCGTCTGTATTTTTATAGACAAGATTGATACATTTCATGCAATGCTTCCTCGTCTGCCATGGGTTTTGAATGAACCTTCAGCAATACCCTGCCGGGTTTTCGTATTAAATCTCCATAACGCATTGTTCGTATCGTAAGAATTGGTATAAAATTTTTTACAGGCGCAACAATTATAATCTGTTTTTGGTTCAAGAACAAGACAGAGCGGTAAGCTGATAATGAATTTCTTCGAACGATAAGTTTTATTCGATGGGGTGACCGCATTTATAATTGTACCGGCTATTTAGACTTCACAATCGCTATCGGGATCGAGTGCGCCATTATTTTCGATCCCGATCCCGAGAGCGATGGCTTTTTTAATATAAATGCGGTTACCCTGTTTTATTCGATGCGATGTCTTGACAAAAGAATCGTTCATCATTAATAATGATTGGAAATACTCAATTCTCAAATTATTTTTGTTGCCTGATATTTCGTAGGAAAAGATTACAACAGGTTAAAATCTTCAATTCGTAACCCAAATTCGGATTTTAGCGTTTGGTTGTAGATACTAAAAGGACCTCTTGGTGGTTTATTGCCGGCGCTTTCAGAATATGTTTAATGTTTCCAATTTATTAGGAGGATTATATGTTAAAAAAACAGTATGCTTTTTTCCTGGTAGTGTGTGCCATGCTTCTGTGCTGGACCGGCCTGATTTTCGCAGCCACTGAATGCAAAGAGTGTGAAGAGGTCGCCAAAGGCAAAATTCCCGCACAATTTTTAGAGTCAAGCCTTAAAATGCTTCCCTCCGGTATTGCCGTCTGGGATGTTGAGGAGGCCATTGTCGCTTTGAAAGACAAAAAGACGAAATATCTTTGGGTGGATACAAGGCCTGGATCATTTCTTGATATTGGCACAACAAAAAGTGCCGTAAATCTGGTATGTGATCTCCAGGGGGAGGCCATTCCCGAAGCGGATGCCCCAAATGCCATTACCAAAGATAAACTTTTGGCGGCTATGGGGACAATTGATCCGGATATTAATTCTGTTACCGTTATTTTTTTCTGCCAGGGGCCAAAATGTCACAGGAGCTACAACGCTGCATTAAGATCCGTAAAAGATTACGGACTTGGTGTTGATCAGGTTGTATGGTTCAGAGGCGGTTATCCGAACCTGGAAAAGCATATTCTGGCAAATCCAAAGCTGAAAAGAAGGATTACCAAATATCTGCGTGGCAAGGTGACCCAGTAACGGTAAAACAACACGTTTATTGGATAGATAATGTGTTGATAGCATGGCCGTTTTAATAGCTATGGGTGAGTATAGCTTTTAAGTACCTCCACTCAGATTACAGTAGAATATTTAAGAAAAATTCAGACAGGTACCAATGAAAAAATCACGTTCCTTAAAATTAAAGATTACCTTCTGGGTAGCAATCATTCTTTTTGTTTGCTCCGCCTTGATCATTATTTTCGATCATATCTCCAGCAGTGTAAAAGACAAATTTTCAGATAAATTTATGATTAACGTGTTTGATGATGTCAGACTCGAAAATGAGAAATTTCACATCAAGCGGACAAGTGATGCACTCCAAAATTTTGCGGGTTCCGAGGAGGTCATCGGATATCTGGAAGACGATCGAAGTGATGGGAATCGTCAGGTTATAGATGGGTTGTTCATCACGCTTGCTGAAGCCCTGAAAATGCGAAAACTGGTATTGCTGGATAAAAATTACGATGTGGTTTTCTCAAAAAATGGGCAAAATTCCTTTGCCAAAGACAACGTATTTACCACGGACGGATTAAAAAAATTATATGCCCAATCAGCAGAAACCTGGGCAAACCAAGGGGCCTGCATTGAAGCGGACGGCAAGGTAGTCTTTATTGTAGCCACGGCAGTCATTAATGATGACGATCAGGTTGTGGGTATGGCGGCTTGTGAACTGCCGGTTGGAGAACTGGCCTTATCGTTTGCCAAAATCGTGAAAGGGTACGTGGGATATCAGGGCGCTGATTCAACCTTCTCCGGAGCCTGTGACAGTACCTTTTTCGAACAGGTTTCGCCTGAGAAAAGAAAAAATGCCGCGTCAAATACCAGTTTTGTGCTTGAGCTAAAAGCGGTCTGTACACCCGAATCATTGAATGCGTCGGCGGCCGGCCCGTTAAAAGAAAAACAGCAGGCCCCCAAGGCCGAATCCCATCGGACTTTTTATAAGCTTTATCCCATCGAAGTTGAGGATATCAATAAACATTTTTACAGATATTGGCTGGTTTTGGACTATTCGGATCCGGCTAAGGTCGAAAACAGATTGGGCTTTATTAAGCCCCTGGTTATTTGTGGCATATTAATCGTCAGCATACTGTTGTTGTTTGTCTTTTTATCCCGATTGATCAAACCCCTGGAAAAGGTTGTGGAGGCCTTAAAAGATATTGCCCAGGGTGAAGGTGATTTAACACAACGGCTTGAAGTAGAGGTTCATAATGAAATCGGAGAAGTGGCCAGCTGGTTTAATGCCTTTGTGGACCGGGTCCATCAGCTCGTAGTTCAAATCGGGGAAAATTCAAATGTTGTTTCAGATGCTTCCAACCACTTACAGCAGACATCTGACAAGCTGGATAAAAGTTCAGATGATTTGTCTACAATGACCCAGTCCGCGGCATCTGCAACCGATGAGATGAGCCAGAGCATGAATTCTGTAGCGGCTGCCGGCGAGCAGGCATCTGTTAATTTAGAAGCCGTTTCCGAAGCCGCAGGAATAATGAAGGCCGGGTTGGGTCAAGTGGCCAAGGCGTGTCATAATGCCCGGCAAATTTCCGAAGAAGCTTCTTCCCAGGTCCAATCTGCATCCGTCAGGGTTGTGGATTTAGGGGGCGCGGCAAGAGAAATCGGCAAAGTAGTTGAAGTGATCACGGAAATTGCGGAACAGACCAACCTTCTTGCGTTGAATGCAACCATTGAAGCAGCAAGGGCCGGAGAAGCAGGCAAGGGGTTTGCCGTTGTGGCCGGCGAGATAAAAAATCTGGCTGCCCAGACAGCCAATGCAACCCTTGAAATCACCCACAAGATTACAGCAATTCAAGATTCTACAGACAATACTGTCAATGATGTGGAAAAGATCACCACAGTTATTTCAGAAGTGTCTAAAATCGTTACCGGCATTGCCTTGGAGTTGGAGGAGCAATCGGTATCGGCGTTTCAGGTGGCGGAAAATATCGAGCAGGCCTCTGCCGGCATGGGCGAGGTCAGTCAAAATATCGCCCAAAGTTCCAGTACCGCAACTTTAATATCAAAAGATATTGCAGGGGTCAGTGCCATTGCCGGGGATATATCTAAAGAGGGCTCGGATATGAACCAGAGTGCAAAAACACTGTCGGAACTGGCATCCCGGCTTCATAACAGTGTCGGTGTGTTTAAAGTCTAAACTGCCTGATTTGTCTCATCTATGCGCAGCAGTTCCATAAAAAAAATATTTTTTTTAAAGTTCGTGCTGTTGTTCAAAATCCCTAGGAAATAATATGGGGCCCATCTTTACCCGGATTCTAAAGTCTGATAAAACTTCCCTTCATAGATAATTGATATTTCAATTTTAATAGGAGCCACGGGCTGAGTTGACCCTTTCAACACCCAGGCCCAGTCCGCAATGAAAGTTGAAAGATCTGTGGCAGTTGCACAGGCTTTCTAATAAACGAACATTGTTACAGGAGATTGAAAATGAAAAAAAGTAATTATTTCTGTATGGTTGTTGTTTTGATTATTACTGCAATGATCAGTGTCGGCTGTGCTAAAAAAGAGCCATTGAGCTATTCCAGTAAAACGGAAGGGCATAAAGGCGGCGATCTAACGCCGTCCCAAGCGTACCAAATGGCCACCGAAGATGAGCATGTTTTTATTGTGGATGTCAGAACCCGGCCGGAATATGTTCTGGTTGGGCATCCAACTATTGCATATCATGTTCCAATAAAATTTTGGACAGGAAAACATGCCACTAAAGGATACGGTATGGTCATTAATGAAAATTTTACAAAGGATCTTAAAAAACGTTTCGATCCTGACACCGATACGCTTATCTTTATGTGCAGAAGCGGCAGCCGCTCCTGCGATGCGACAAACGTGGCCGCTTCAAAGGCCAGCTGGCCTAATGATAAAATATACAACATGATGGGCGGATTTGAAGGGGATAAAGTAAAAAACGAACATAGCGTGTATTATGGAAAGCGTGTGTTGGGTGGTTGGAAGAATGAAGGGCTGCCATGGACCTATAAATTAGATCCAAATCTTGCTTATCCCGAAGCTGATTAAGCGTGATGAAACCGTTGCCAAAGCATCACTGTTTTATGCTGCGAGGTATCAAAACGAGAATAACGGTTAAGCGGATATCATCCAAGAGATGAAGCAAATAAGGATAGATCTTGTGGAAAGAGAGCCACGATCTATCCTTATTTGTTATCTGTCAAAAAAATATGATTATATGTGATATTGACCAACCCCATAACCGGTAAAATGTGAAGGTTTTTATAAAATAATTTATGTCCGATTATCAATATCAATACAACTTGTGCAATGTGCCTGCCTGGGTCATTGGCTCCCGGGAATTCAACGCTGATCCCACGCCGTTAAGTGTTCATGGTGTACGCAAAGCCCATGCCCATTTTTTTAAACAGTTAGACGAGCTGTCCAGCTGGGAAGAGCGGGCAAGAATATTTCAAGATTATATGGAGGTTGCGTTTCATCTTCATCAGTGGCGGGAAGCAGGTGATGTCGGTCAATTGCTCAGTATAAAGCACAGTTATTTAAGATTTCTGAGGGGATGGCTTTTTGATGCCGATTCCGTTGAAGGGGCTGTCTTAAAGGGATGGGTGCAAACCCGGATGGGATTGCCGCCACTGCATCATCGTGGCCGGATCGACGGGAAAGAGAGTGACGAGTATTTATCATACATGAAGGATCGCATGAAAGGTTCCGCGCGAACCAACGGTATTTTCAACCAGCTGGATCTTCTCTATGAATTTGTTCAGTACGAGCTGAAACGTCGCAATCCGGATACGACTCACATAACCCTTTATAGAGGAGTTCATGGCTTTTTTGACCATGATCTGCTTGAATGGGACAAAAAGAAAGGTAAAGGGGTGGTCCGGCTCAATAATTTGAATTCCTTTACCCATGATTTTGAGCGGGCCTGGGAATTTGGTACATTTGTTATTGAAGCCCAAATACCTGTTTACAAAATTTTTTTTGATGGCGCTTTTCTTCATGCCGGGATACTCAAAGGAGAGGAAGAGGTGCTGGTTATTGGCGGTGAGTACGATATTACCAGACGAATCATATAACAGCCATGGGCTGACCTGACATCTCATCTGTCAGGTTTGGTCCACAACAAATATTTTAAGATCTGAGTAACTTACTCAGACTTTTTTATAAAAATAGGGAAGATTGATGCAATCGGTACCAATACCTGACAGAAAACAAATTGTGGAGAAGGCAAAGGGCGCCTTTGTCGGTCTTGCCATAGGAGATGCGCTAGGGGCGACTACCGAGTTCATGACGGCCCAGGAAATTAAATTACAATATGGTGTGCATGATCAGATCATTGGGAAAGGATGGCTCTATCTTAGAGCAGGCCAGGTGACCGATGACACTGAAATGTCAATTTGTATCGGACGGGCCATTCAAAAATCCAAGGGATGGGATCTTACTGCCGTGGCCGAGGAATTTGCCGCTTGGGTAGGAGGACGACCCATTGATGTCGGCTCTACATGTGCCAGGGGGATCAGGAACTATATTCTCCATCAAACCCTTGAAGTGGCACCAAGTCGTTGGAGTGCCGGAAACGGGGCCTTGATGCGAATGCTTCCCGTTGCACTCTACACCTTGGGAAATCAAGATCTTCTTGCCCGATATGTGGTGGAGCAGGCCCATATTACGCACAATAATCCCTTGTCTGATGCGGCATGTATCTTTTTTGGCCGCCTGCTTCATGAGACTATGATGGGTGCTGAATTATTCCGTCAGCTTCTGGCCCTGACCAAAAGTTTTGTGAAAGAATATCCGGACTTTTGTTATGTGCCTTATCCAGGTAAAAGCTCTGCCTATGTAGTTGATACCGTGCAGACTGTTTTTCATTTTTTATTTTCAACAGACAACTTTGAAGATTGCCTTGTCGGTACGGTAAATCAGGGCGGGGATGCGGATACCACCGGCGCATTAGTCGGGATGCTTGCCGGCGCTGTTTATGGCGTCGAGGGGATACCCAAGCGCTGGTTGAAACGGCTGGATCCCCGTGTTTATTCCGAGGTCGATGCACTTGCAACATATCTAGTGGAACTCTCGCCGGCACTTTTGTCATTGAAGGATTAAAACGTTATTTAACGACAGTGTTGTATCAAAATCTAAAAAGGAAATTATGAAATATCAACATGTGTTTAACGACGGGGCTGTGTGTGATCTGCCCGTGGGCAAGGTGGTTTGTGTGGGGCGCAATTATGTGGATCATATCAAGGAACTGGATAACCCCATGCCCACAGAACCTATTTTATTTATAAAACCTGCAACATCCCTACAGCCGATCAGTGCGCCTATTGTGATCCCTGATTTTACCAATGACTGCCACAATGAGACGGAACTGGCGGTGTTGATCGGCAAAAAGATCACCCGGGCAAGCTTGCAAGAGGCTCAGACCGCTGTTGCAGGATATGGGCTTGCATTGGATTTGACCCTGCGGGATGTTCAGGCATCGCTGAAAAAGAAAGGGCTGCCCTGGGAGAAGGCAAAAGCATTCGACGGGTCCTGTCCTATTTCTCCTTTTATTGGACCCGATGCCCTTGCCGATCCCCAGGATACGCAGTTGAAACTGGAAGTAAATGGGCAGGTGCGGCAAAATGAGAGCACAAAGTTGATGATTAACAAAATATTTGACTTAATCGTTTATATGTCCGGTTTTTTTACGCTGCTACCCGGAGATGTTGTTCTTACCGGAACCCCGGCCGGTGTTGCGGCTTTGAAATCAGGCGATAAACTGGCGCTGGAACTTGACGGTCGGTTTCGCTTTTCTGCATCTGTTGCCTGAGCCGGCGTTTTTGCAATCGAAAAAAGCGTTAAAAATCATGGAAATGAAAAAAGAATTAAAACGACTCTTTTGATTCTTTTTTCATTTGTATATACCATGGTTCCTTTCCATATAATCTGTCTCCGCATTGAGCGCACATGCTGTGGGTGAAAGTTGAATCCGAATATTTTTCAATATATGCTTCAAGGCTTTTCCAGTAGCCGTTCACATCCCTGACCTTTTTACAAACCGAACAAATGGGGATCAGGTGTCTTAGCTGTTTCATTTCAACGTGGGTTTTGACCCGGGCAAGCAACTCTTCGGGGATAAATGGTTTGGAAACATAGTCAACGCCACCCACGTTGAATCCTTTTACAATGTCAGGGGTTTCTGTTTTTGCCGTTACAAAGATAACCGGTATGTGGCTGGTTCTTGAGTCTTTTTTTAATTTTTCGCAGAATTTATAACCATCCATCTGCGGCATGATGATATCCAGTAAAATAAGATCCGGCAGCTTGGTTTCACAAAAGGTCAATGCTTCAATGCCGTTATGGGCGACACCGACTTGATAATCATTGGCCATTAATAAACTGCCCATAAATTGAATGTTTTCGGTGTTGTCATCAACAATCAGGATTAACGTGTTTGTATCACTCATGGGACACCTCCAAGTTGTGGATGGATGTTGTTATAATGTTGGCATATCTGGTAAGACACTCCTTCATTTTTTTGATATCAAAGGCCGTTAGCAGATCGAGCATATGATTGCCCATATCTGACATCTCTTTTATGTTAAATGTTTCTCCAATTGTGTTGAGCTGTTCAGCAAGGTTTTTGAATTCATTTGCGACAAAGGCATGCTCCATATTTTCAAAGCAGGGCAATATGTCATGCTGCAGCTGCCGGCACAACACATCCGGCTGATCTGCTTTTGACAGGAGAAGCAAATTTGTGGGTTTTTCTGTTGTATCAGGAACGGTATCAATGGGTTTGTAGGTCACATATTGGGTAATTACCGCCAATAGTGAGTCCAGATCCAGGGGCTTTGCCAGATAACCGGCAAATCCTGACATAAGTGCTGCTTCTTTCTCTTCTCTGGTGGGAGAGGCCGTTAAGGCGATAACGGGAATTGGGCTGGTATCCAGGCGGTTTTTTAATATGCCGACAACTTCAAAACCATCCATCACCGGCATTTTGATATCCATGAGAATAAGATCCGGTGTCAGTTCAATGGACAGCAGTATGGCTTCATGTCCATTAGTGGCTGTCATCACTTCCAGATTCATTTTTGACAACACCGTTTGCAAAAACAACCGGTTGGATTCAATTGTATCCACAATAAGGATTCTTTTCCGGTTAAACACGATGTTTTCTAATGGGCCGTTAGATTTTTCAGGTTCAGTATCCCGGGTTTTGATCTTGGCCACATTAAAAAAACGGACCTCAAAACGGCTTCCCTGGTTGGGGCTGCTTGTGACCGTTATTGTGCCCTTCATCAGTTTCACCAGTCGGCGGGTAATGGCAAGGCCAAGGCCGGTTCCACCATATTTTGCTGTGTCTTGATTTTTCTGTTGTTCAAAGGATTGAAAAATGAGTTCCTGCTCCGCTTTAGGAATGCCAATGCCGGTATCCTGGACAGATAAGGTTAATTCAAGTTTGTCTTCACGTGTCTTTTTAACATGGGATGAAAGGGTCACCCCACCGGTATTGGTGAATTTTACGGCATTACCAACAAGATTTAGAAGAATTTGCCGGATCCTGATTTCGTCCAGATTGAGCAGGTTCGGTAAATTAGTACAATGGGAGACGACAAACTGCAGCTTTTTTGCCTTGCATTTCATGCCAAAAATTTGTTCAATTTCCATGAATATGGTTCTCAGATTCACCGGGGCGTAGGTGATGTCCATTTTTCCTGCCTCAATTTTGGACAGATCAAGCACATCGTTGACCAGGGTGACCAGATTTTTCCCGGCGGTTTTAATGGCGTCCACATAGCTTTTTTGTTTGGGGTCGGATACCAAAGTGGACAAAAGTTCACTGAAACCGGTTACGGCGATCAGCGGGGTGCGCAGTTCATGGCTCATGTTATTTAAAAATTCAGATTTTGCTTCATTGGCCTGATCCGCTTTCCTGCGGGCGATCTTAAGCGCTTCGTTCTGGGCGGCCAACTCTTTGGTCCGTTCCTTAACCCGAAGTTCTAGTTGATTGTATATTTTGGCATTGTTCAGCGATATGGCGATCTGCGTGGATAACAATTTGACGGTCTCCCGGCGGCTTGCCGTAAATGTATTCTTGATTTGCCTGTGTTCCAGGTAAATGACCGCGATGATTTTGGCACTGACAACCGCAGGTATTGCAATAAGGGATTGGGGTTTGACCCGGGTCATATAGGCATTTTCCGGCTGAACTGGAAACTGCTCGAGATTGGCCGGCTGACCGGTTCTAATCACGTAATTAACCATATCAACACAGAGCATATCCCTGTGTAAAGGAAGGCTTTCCAGAAAGATTTCTTCACCTTCAATATTTTTGAATGCTTCTATATACCAATCCTTTTTTTTAAGGATCAAAAATCCGCGTTCAGCCCCGGATACCTCGAGAAGAATCTGCATCATCTGTTTTAATAACGCTCTTATATCGGTCTCCTGAGCCAGTACATTTTGGGCATTGATGACACTTAACAGATCCAGGTCATGAACCTGGGTGTCAAAATGAATGTGACGGTATTTTTGTCGCAGTTGCTGACTTTTTCTTGTCGCCCCCCAGCGCTCATAGTCTTGAATGGCTTCTTGGGCGTAATACTCACATAACTCTGTGTTTTCCTGTTCCTCCCAGAAAGAGGCAAATCGCTCATAGATCAGGGATTTTTCGTGTAGAAAACGGTTTTGTCTGACGGCCACAATCGCATGGATATAACAGTGAATGGCCAAAGGAACATTATTTTTTTTTCTGGCAATTTCTGCTTCAAGAAAGTGGAATTTATGTTTGAAGTTGTCCGCAGATCCCTGGCTCCACCGGCGCATCTGATCCAATGCCCGGGTGACGGTGTCCCATTTTTCATCAGCCGGGTCCAGTACCACACAGGCACTTAACGCGGCATAGAAAAGCCCTGTCTGGGCCGAAATGAACCCGGTAATATAAAGAAGGCGTGTGTTTGCTTCGCACCCGAATGCATAGGCCTGTTTAAACGCACCCCCCATATATGCAAGCTGTGTTTTATATACGAAAAACAAACAAAGGGCCATGGCGTTTTCTTTGTTTTTCTCAATGAAGTCAGCCTCATTGAATCCCTCTCGGCAGAAATTGCAGAAATCGCCATCGTCGGTCATTAAGGTTTTTACCATTTGAAAAAAAGGTAAAATAATGGCGGTGCCATGAAGGTTTTGGGTTTTTTCATTAAACGCTATTGTTTTTTGAGTTTCTGCCAAAACTTTTTGGAGGATGTCTCCGCGTTCCCACATATATGAGACCGTATCAAAGTAGGTATATCCCGCCATCTGGATATCACCACCCTGTACAAGCAGATGATGAGCGTCCCCGGCAATTTTCAGTGCGGTATCGTCTTTCATGGATTTGCACCAATGCCAGTTAATCAGAGCCAAAATATGTTTACTGTTACCTAATGCCCGCTGATTGCCTGCGGCAACCTGCACGGCAAATTTCACATATCGGTATGAGGACCTGTAGTCGTTTCTGATCAGGATAAATGGCGTGGACGCAATTGAAAGCGCATAGGCCATGCCCTCAAACACACCATTTTTTATGGCCAACTGAATGGTTGCAAAGAACAGCAGGCATGAAGCCCTGGGGTTATAAAAAAAAGAGGCCGGCAGCAAGGCCATAATGATTTCACAGATAAATGCCATTTCATCATTGTTTTTCTGCTCGATTTCCAGAAGATCTGAAATGTTGGTCAGCCCCGCCTGTGCCAACCTGAATGTCATCTCATCCAGATGCCGGCTCAGGTCGTTGAGACTAGGATCAATATCCAATTCAATTCCAAAGGGTTTTAAAACAGACATACCCAATTCCATGGCCTGTTTATACTTTTTGAGCATGCTGTCCTGGGAGATTTTGGCAAAAAGATTCTCCCTCAGTAACAAGGGATTTTGAATACAGGTAAGTTTTTCTTTGAAAAAAGCATCGGCCTCCTTAAACCGGCTGTTCAGGTAAAGGGCAATATGATACTGGCAGTATACGTGGTGCCGCATGGTATCCGGATGGTTCTTTCTCAGCAGATCCAGGGCGTTTTCAACATAATGCAAAAGCTCATTGTATGCGGAGATCTCTTTGCTTTTCATCGCGGCTTTCATGTAAATTTTGATATACTTTTCAAAGTTATCAGAAATATGCCCAAACCCTTTATCCAAATGGCCCACAAGGTTGAAAAGATCATCAGGGCGCTGGTCTATCTCATTGCGCATGAGCGTATCTGCAATGGTGAAATGTAAAAGGGGCAGTTCTTCAGGCGTATTGAGCTGGTAGCAGGCTTGCTGGATTTTATCATGGGTAAAATAGAGAAGATTGCCTTTTTGGTTTAATAACCCGTATTCAAAAGGCTGTTTTAGTAACCTGCGAATATCTTCCGGTCCTTTTTTTGTGACAATTGACAGCACATCAAGGTCCACGTTGTGCCCCACGGCACCTATGACTTTCATCAGATCAATCACCTTTACAGGCAGGTGTTCCAGCCTTGCCTGCATAAGTTCCACGACGTTGCTGGAAATTTCTAATGACGAGATTTTTTTGAAATCAACCTGCCAGGTTTTATGTTCAACATCCGGGATAAAGCAGTTATCATCTGCCATTTTGTTTAGCAGTTGATGGACAAAAAAGGCATTTCCATTGGTTTTTTGAAATGCAATGTTGCTTAATTTCCGGTTATGCCGGTTTAAGCTGTCTGCCACCAGTGATGAGACATCTTCGGGCCGTAAATCCATCACGGTTATTTTATCATACTGGATTTGAAGTGTGTCTAAATCATGGCGCCATTGCCAAAAGGGGTGGTGCTGATCCACCTCATTAGAGCGATAGCACAAGATTACGAGCAGAAAACCCGTCTTGTTCTGGAGGACGGCACGCAGCACATTCAAGGAGACCAGGTCTGTCCACTGAATATCGTCTAGAAAAAGAATCAAAGGCCGTTCCCGGGTGGCAATGATGTTGATGAATTTTATAAAAATATAATTAAATCGGTTTTGAGCATTCTCCCCCATCAACGTTTCCACAGGTTTTTGTTTGCCGACAATCAATTCAAGCTTGGGAAAGACGGATGTAAGGATTTGTCCCTGATCCCCAATCGCCGTTTTAAAAGACCTGCGAAATTTGTTCAACTCTGCCTGAATTGATAACAGCAGTAAGTCAAAAAGGCTGTTAAACGCCTCTATTAATGCGAAGTAGGGAATATCTTTTTTATATTGCTGAAATTTGCCTGAAATAAACCGGTACTCATGGACTGGAAGGGATTTTTGAAACTCAAGCACAATGGTGGACTTACCCACACCCGAATACCCTGAGATGCAAACCAATCTGACGTTGCCCGCTTTAAGCGATTCCGCTGCCTTTTTCAGCCGGTCTGTTTCTTCTTTCCTGCCGTATATTTGGGCAGAGACCTTAAACGTTGGATCCATATCCATGCTGCCCGGCAGGAAATTAGGATCAGAAAAATGGTCTAAATCATAGAAAATTCCTTCAATGGATTTGTATCGGTTTGACGGCGCCTTTTCTAACAGTTTTTCAACGATCCTGGATAGATTGTCAGAAATTTCTGTGTTTACAAGACAGGGCCGTGTGGGCTGCTGGGCCACATGGAGCAGGATGAGCGCCGGCAGATCTTCTGCGTTAAAGGGCAATTTCCCTGTGAGAAGCCAGTACATCAGGATGCCGAATGAATAATAATCACTTGCAAAGGAAGGTTTTGCATCCACTCTTTGTGTCCGTTCGGGCGCTGTAAAACGTGGGTCTGTCAGGCTATCCATCCTGGGGTCGCTATCCTCCTTGGACAGGGTTGCCGGTAAAAAATTATGCAGCATTACTCGGCCGCTTTGTTCAATGGTGATGTTTTCCAAAGACAGGTTGTTATAGATCACCCCGGCATCATGGATTTTTTTAAGTATGGATAACACGGACCGGGCAAAGATAATTTTTTCGGGGAGTGACGATTGATCATTGAAATATCTGCCTGAAGATAAACCTGTAAACGGCGTTTGGACTAACAGACTTTTTTCTTTATTTGTAAATGAATCTATGAATTGATCAGCATGACACTCAGTCAGGCGGGTGGCTATTTTATACTCATGCTCAGCCAATGTTGCGTTTAGATATTCATGTATGTGATAAGTCTTTCCCTTGGATTGTGCCAAATAAATGGTTTTATATTTTTCCGTTTTAAAAATGTCTACAATTTTATATTTACCCAGTTTCATGGCGATCTTCCCGTATATTGATGCATGTCTTTACCTGGTAACGCTTTTTGATTTGATGTTATGTGGTTTAATTCATTCAAATAATCATGTGCTGTTTGGGCAGACTATCGAAAGTAACGGACTATTTTCGACAGTAGTGTTTGATATGAGACCCATTTTTGATGGATCCTGAGGGTAGAATACCGGAAAACATGCTTAAAGCAAATAGAAGACGGTAAATTTTTTCCAGGCAATGGTCATCAAGGGATTTTTAAAGCATGTATCCGCAAATTTATCGCGGCGGTGACACCACAGGACCGAGTACCTCGGCGATCACTTGAGAAAGGGAGGCCGGTGTGACCGGTTTGTTGATAAATGTGATATCGGCGGGAATATTCCCATCACGGATAAGGGTATTTTCCGTATAACCGGACATGAGAATAATCCTGAGTTCAGCAGAAGTTGCCTGAAATTCCATGGCCATGTCCAATCCGTTTTGACCCGGCATGACCATATCCGTGATCAGCAGATCAATGCGACCTTTACTTTTTTCAAAAATTGCTGTTGCCTGTTCACCATTCTCAGCCTCAAGGATTGTATATCCCTGGTCTGAGAGGCTGGATGACAGCATCCGGCGAAGGCTTTCATCGTCTTCAACCAGCAAAATGGTTTCGTGGCAATGCCTTTCACGGGATGCCTTCCGGATATTGTCTGTCGGGGGGGCAGAATTTTCTTCGTCTATCATGGGCAGGTAAATCTTAAAAGCAGTTCCACTGCCGGGTTCGCTGTATACGTCAATATATCCTTTGTTTTGTTTAATGATGCCGTAAACCGTAGAAAGGCCTAAACCCGTGCCTTTGCCCCTTTCTTTCGTCGTAAAAAAAGGTTCGAAAATTTGGTTGATCACATCCGGTGGCATCCCTTCGCCTGTGTCAGTTACAATAATGCAGGCATGGGGTCCGGCTTCAATCTCAAAATGCCTGATCATGGTCTCGGCAGAAAGGGTAACCATCCGGGTTTCAATGGTCAGTGATCCGCCTTTGGGCATGGCATCCCTGGCGTTGATGCTCAAGTTGAGAATGATCTGCTCCATCTGGGATCTGTCAGCCATGATACAAAGGTCCTCGCTCTCATGTAGTACATGTATTGCGATATCTTCACCTAAAAGCCGCTTGATCATCTTAAGGATAAGTTCAATTTCATCTTTCACATTCAACTTTTCTTTCCGGGTTACCTGCTTCCTGCTGAAGGCCAGCAGCTGCTGGGTCAGCCGGGCAGCTCTCTGCCCGGATTCCATGATGGTGTTTATGTTTTCATAAACGGGATGGTTTTTATCCAAATCTATCAGGCTGAGTTCAGAATACCCGGTAATCACGCTCAGGATATTATTGAAGTCATGGGCAACGCCGCCGGCCAGGCGACCGACCGACTCCATTTTCTGGGCTTGAAAAAGCTGGCTTTCCAACCGTTCCTTCTCTTTTTGGGCAAGGTCCCGCTGGATTTCCCTTTCGGCCAGGTGGGCCAGCATGTTATTGAATCCTTTGTAAAGATGGCCGATTTCATCATTCCGGCCGGCCGGCGCGCGAATGGAAAAATCCTCGCTTGCGGCAATCCGCTGAGTAATATCGGCCAGCTGTGTAATGGGGCCTGAAATTTTTCTTTGAAGCAGTATAGCCAGGAACAAAGCCAGGGCAAAGATGGAGAGCGCCCAAGGCAGAAGTGTAACACCAAATCCCCTGATTTTAAAATAAATTTCACTGGTGTCGGCATGAATCCCAATACTGCCGTAGGTCTCCCCCTCATAAACAATCGGCAGGGTGATACAATAAAAGCCATCTGTAAATACACCCTTTTTGGCTGAGCCGCCTTGACATTCATGCAGGTGGGCATCATTTCGGCTGTAAACGGCAAAAGCCGCCCCTGATTTATCATAGAGTACAGCCGCGTCGATATTGGGGATATGGGCCAATTTTTTCAAAACGTCATCGGCCCCTGCCCGATCCTCAAATATCAAAGGAGAAACACAGTATTCTCCGATCAAAAGTCCCGTTATAGCAATGTTTTGCGCCATGTCCTGTTTCAATGCCCTGTACTGAATCCATCCACAGATCAGCAGGGAGGCTATAATTGTCAGAACGGCCACTACAAGGATAATGACAACGAGCTGTGAACTTATATTCTTAAAACCGTACCTCATCAGCTGCTGCTCCCTTTTTCGGTCTCGACAATCTTGGCAAGCTGCAGAAGCAGGTGACTGATCTTCAATCCACAGGCAACGGCCGATTTATGATTAATCTCGAAACGGATCTGTTCCTGCTGGACAAACATATTGATGTGTACACCTTTTTGGGCATAGCCCCTGGTGTCTGAAACTGTGAGCACCGGTTTTGACTTCAGGGCGGTAATAAACCCGGCAAGGGTTGAATCATCTGTCTTGCCGATGTACACCAGATGGCATCCGTCTACATCCTCGGCCGTTTTAATCCGGCGAAATTTTACCGGCCGATTTTTAATCTGGTGCTCGGCAAAGGCCGCCTCAAGCACCCGGCAAAAATCAGGCTCGCACAGGGCTCCGAAGACAAAGGCTGGATGCTGGACACCGTCGTCAAAGGAGAGGGGCCATTGGACGAACCGGGTAAACCGCTCAATAAAAGCAGATTTTAAAAGGTATTCATGGTGCCTGTCTTCCTGGGCCTGACAGAGGAACGGCACCCATACCCACAACGCGCACAGGTACAGGCATACCCCAAAAAACTTAATTTTTCTGTCATATCTGCCTGTCATTTCATTGAATTTCCGTTAGAATATAACTAACTGCATCAATTAAAAGTTAAACTCAAGTTTTATCCCCACAGTCAACGGTTCTTTGATAAATGTTGCCTGGCGCGGGTACTGCCGGGACAAGGTTTCGTAATACTGAATCCCATACCGGACATGGTTCCAGCTGATCAGGTTCATACCGTAGACCGTCAGCACAGCCTTTGGTTCAATCGGCAGGGTCCATGTTACCGAAGCGTTCAGGGTAAACGAAGGCTTGCCGTATCCGTGACTGGTTAAGGCGTCGTAAATATCGTTCATTTCCTGGCGTGACGCATCAGTGCCGTACCGGTTATGGGCATCCATGAATTCATCGAGCAGGTCAATTTGATTCTGCCCCCAGGCAAATCTTGCATTCACGTGGGACCAAATCCCTTGGGTCCACCCATGGTGCCAGAATACTTTGACAAGGTGGCTGGGGAAATTATTGATACGGTTTTCGGCGTAATTTTCAATGGACATGGCATCTCCGTCCGGATTGGTGAGGTCCGCTCCTACCGTGATCTTTGGGTCATAGGCCACCTGCCGGGTCCATGAATAGTTGATACCGGTCCGGTCTTGTTGCGTTTCATAGGATAATCCTGCTTCAATTCCGAACAGTTTGAGTTCACCGACCACATCCGCCCCGCCGGATTCTGTCCATGAGACTTCATCCAGAATGTTGTAAAACACATTGGAATTAAAGCACAGTTTGCCAAAATCATGCTCAAACATCAGTTCATAATTGACCAGGCGCTCGGGATCTGGTGCTTCCTGGCCGCTGTATTCCATTGTATAAACCTCCGGAAAATTGGGAATCCGGATGGAGCGCTGCCATACGGCGCGGATGGTATCCTTTTTTGTGGGGCTTGAAATCAAGGCGAATCTCGGGGAATAGTACCAGTCCGTATAATCGCTTTTATCCGCCCTTGCCGAGACCAGCATGTGAAACAGGGGATGAAAGGCCATATTTGCTTCCCCGAGAACAGAAAAGGAGTCGGATTTAAGATGGGGAAGCACCGTGGCGATACCGTCCCCGTATGTGGTATAGAATTCGGACTCGCTGCTGTATACCCCAAACCCCACCGGCTGCCGCATGCTCATAATAAAGGTGTCATCATCTTTTCCCCACTCAGGTGTCCAGTATTCATGGGAAAAGACCCCGCCCAGGGCAAAGCGGTATTTATCATTGGCATCATAATGGAACATCAACTCCCCTTGGATTTCATTTTCACTAAAAGAGTTGTTGTACTGGGTAATTGTATCCCGGGGTTCATTGGCGCCCTGGTAAGACGCGATTTCCCTGAAGGAGACAGAATCGAATCCAAGGCTTGCATCCATGGACACCTGTTCTGAAAATCGATGTTTTTTCGTCAGGGATACGGCCACACCCTGGGTGAAAAATCCGGGAAAGTCTTCACCGTCTGCATATTCAACTTCCTCCATGAGTTTTTCCCAGCTGTAAGATGTATAGCGTCCCCACAGCCGCCAGCCGTCACCAAATGAAAAATCGGCATAAAGCTTGATCTGGGGCTTATCCATGAAATCGTTAAGGTACGAGGGCGGGCTGCTTCCAAGGCCCTTGTTCCCCCATTGATCGGACATAAACCCGTATCCGTACCCATGGGCCCTGTCCACATAAAACCAGTCCGTATCTTTTTCCCCGTCGGAGCGGCTGATGCTGCCGTAGAGATAAAGGTCCGTGTTCTTGCCCTTTCTCCCGTAGGATGCATATGCTGTTTGATACCTGTAACCGGTATTCAGTTCAATTCCTGTGTTTACTCCGGGACGGGTATCCGCCGAATGGGTGAGAATATTGATGATCCCGCCGATGGCCCCGGGGCCATATGTAACAGATCCCGGCCCCCGGATGATTTCAATTTCCCTGATATCATTGAGGTCTCGGTTGAAAATTTCAACCAGGGCCCCGTCCTGGGCTTTGAAATTCATGTTTTTTCCATTGACCAGAAGAAGGTAGTGGTAATTCTGATCCCCCAGCACCCCCCTGATGCCGAATCTGGGGCCGTTGAAATGGTTTACGAATGTCGCCCCCGGCACATAGACTTCAATCAGATCCAGAATACTGCGGGCAGGCGTCAGCGCAATATCCCGGGATGTGATCACAGTGCGTGCAACCGGGGATTTGTTTTCAGATATACCGGTAATCGTACCTGCTTGGATACGTACATGCATTAGATCGTCTATAGACATGGAAAAAAGCGCGTTTGCTTCCCGGGTCAATGCATCGTTATCTTCAATGCGTTGGCCGGTCTTCCCCTGGGATGTTGTCTCTGCCTGGACCGGCAATACGCCTGCACCGGTTCCCCATCCGAAAATGAAGCACACCAGAGAAATCACAACGGCTTTTTTCCCAAGGTAACGATTCATAACTGCTCCCTGCAGTTAAATCACAGAAATTTAGCCAGTTAATGGTCTGAATCTGATTTCATAAAATTGAAGTGTCGCTATCCCGTTTCCCCCTGTAAATTGCAAAGAAAGACTGATACTTTCAGGGAGATGTTTTTACCTAACGAAAGTTTATTGATATATGAAATAGATTTAATAATAGACTGGAACCTTTTGAATTGTCAATAAATCTTTCTTTAGAAAGGGTGTCTCTATACCATGGTGGAAACATCTAACAACGCCTTATCAAGGCGTTTAGGCGAAATTTTAAACCGGGTTTTCAGTTCCTGGGCATACACCGAGATTTTATATTCTTCCAGCATCCAGAAAAATTCTTCCACCGCATTGGACTTTTCCTTTGAAGATCCCGGGTCAAGGGTTGAAATCAGGTGGGCAAGTTTGCGTTCATAGGGTGCGACAAGTTCTTTTTTCTGGGCCTCTTTGGCTGGGTTGTCCACCCAGCGCCTGGCACGGATGGACAGGCATTCTATATTTTTAGGCAGCAAGGCGATCCGGTCTAAATCGTATAGTTCCAGGAAGTTGGCCGGACACAGGTTTTTCAGCTCATTGAATATTGCCGTTAACGCATCGAAAATTACAGGCCTGTTTTTTGCGGCAAGACTTAAGGTTTGCAGCAGATCAAAACAGGCGGCGTATTCCCGACCCACGGTGAAAATGTTTTCCATGGCTTGTTGGCCTAACGTATACAGCTTTGGGCGCAGTGTTTGTACATGGGCATCAAAGGCTTTTTGTGTAAATATTGCCTTTTGGAAAAAGGTTTTTGCCATGGTATTGTACGCCATGGCGGCAAAGGTGGGCCGGTCATTAAAGTAGGGTGCGAACCGGCTTAAGTCTTTGGTCCTGTTTATATCTTTTTTCAAGGCCTTGATATCATCAGGGAACATCATTTCAAACAGGCGGCCCACCCCTTTGACATGGTTTTCCAAAGCAGCTTGCCTTGTTTTGAACAAGGTTAACGTCACCCCATCACCGCCTTGTTCGCAGCAAAGACCGGGAAATGCTTTGCGCAGGCTATCATGTCCTTTGTCGAGCTGAATTTCCTGTTCAATGTCAGCAAAATTCCATTCCCGAATCCCTCTTTTTTCAAAGGCCTTTTTTGCCCGTTCAAAGGCATTGGCCTTGGGGGCAGGGCGCTGGTCGGCAAATGTTCCTAATTTTGACAGGTCTCTTAAAGATTTGATCTCCCTGTTTTTGTGGTCCCGGATGGATATCCGCATTTTCAAATGGTCGGCGAGATCCTCATCCGACCATGCCGAGGCCGGAATGATAAGGTTAAAATGTTCGCGGATGACTTTGGATAATTTTGAATACAACGGTGCATCCGATTCGGGCAGGTGGTCGGCAATAAAATCGGCCCGCTGCTGAATGGGCATCAGTTTTACCCGATGGGTTTTGGGCAAAGCTTTGATCAAGGCGGCGATCTTTTCTCTGAGCAACCCGGGCACCAAGGTCTCCACCTGGTGGGGACGGATAAGTGCCGCATCCTGGCTGGACACTTTAAGGGTCACACCGTCCGTCTTTTCCCCGGGATTGAATTTGTAATCCAGGGCAAACTCCCCCTGGTCTGTGGCAAGCGTGTCGGGGAAGCGGGCCAGAACCGCTTCGTCCACATCGGTTTTCTGCAGATCCTCACGGGTCATCTTCAGAAAGGTATCATCTTTTTTATCTTTAATAAATTTGGCAAACGTGCGGATGTTGAAAAAGGGTTTGGGCAGACGGGACTGGTAGAACGAATAGATTTCATCCTCAGAAGCAAGAATGTCCCGCTGCCGGGTTTTGTCTTCTAAGGTGGCAATCTCTTCAATGAGATTTTGGTTGTGGGCCATGAATCCGAATTTTTGAAAGATCTCTTCTTGGACCAGGGCATGGCGGATGAACAGTTCCCCGGACTCTTCGGGGTTAATTTTCCCATAGGCCACGGATCTGCCGCTTGCAAGGATAAGGCCGAACAACGAGACCTGTTCTGATGCCACGACCTCCCCGCGTTTTTTTTCCCAGTGGGGATCGCTGTAGGTGCGGGTGCAAAGGTTTTGGCCGATTTCTTCGATCCAGGCCGGGTCAATATTTCCCACACACCGGGCAAAAAGCTGGCTGGTCTTGACATATTCGGCCGCCACGATCCAGTTGCCGGCTTTGTTGAACAGGCCTGAACCCGGAAAGATAACGGCCTGTCTGCCCTTGGCTGCCGTGAAAAGATTTTTCTCTTTTTTTTGGGCAATGCCGGCCAGATATCCGTGGAGAAGGGCTTTGTGGATGGCGGCATACAAGGGGCCGCCATGTTCAAACTGATCGGTCTTAGAATCAGCCGTTTTTGGGTCTGCCGGCGATGGCGCGGTTTGTTTGATGTCATGCTCTTTGATCATCCGGGTAATCTGGCCATGGATATCCTGCCACTCCCGTAACCGCTTAAAGGATAAAAAATTTTCGATGCACCATTTGCGAAGGGCTGAGCGTGATTTTAGCCGCTTTCTGGCGTCTATGCATGCATTCCAGATGTTTAGCAACGTAATGAAATCTGATGCCGGGTCTTTGAACTGGGCATGTTTCTGGTCTGCGGCCTGGACTTTGTCTGCCGGTCGCTGGCGGATGTCGGACACGGTCAAGGCCGTGGTGATAACGACGGCTTCTTTGAGTACTCCCGTATCTCCTGCGTTGAGCAGGATGCGTGACAGTTTCGGGTCCATGGGCAGCCTGGCCATCAAACGACCCGATGGGGTGAGGCGGTATTTTCTGCCGGTTTTTTTTCGGGCATTGTTGGCTGCAATGGCATTGAGTTCCAAAAGCGTGTCAAACCCGTCCTTAATGCTTTTAGGCGCAGGCGGGTCAATAAAGGGGAAGGTGGAGACATCGCCAAGCTGCAGGGCAATCATGCGTAAAATAACTTCGGCCAGGTTGGAACGTAAAATTTCAGGGGTTGTAAAAAAAGGACGGCCATTGAAATCATCTTCATCATAAAGCCTTATGCACACCCCGTTTTCCACACGGCCGCACCGGCCCATGCGCTGGTTGGCACTGGACTGGGAAACAGGACTGACCGGCAGCGCAGTGGTCCGGGTTCTTGGTGAATAGGAGGGGATCCGGGCAAGGCCTGTGTCCACCACATATTTGATGCCGGGGATGGTCAAAGACGTTTCGGCTACATTGGTTGAGATCACGACCTTTCTGCCGGGACCGTGGGTAAACACTTTGGCCTGTTCTCCAGCAGACAGGCGTGCAAACAACGGCAGAATCGTCACCCCGGAAAGATTTTTTCCTTTAAGTATTTCCATGGTCTCTCCGATATCCTGTTCTGTGGGCATAAAAATCAGGATATCGCCGGTGCGGGTACGCATCAACAGGTCGGCGGCCTGTACGGCAGCTGCCTCTACATACCCTTGGTCATCCGGGGTGCTGGTCGTATCACCATCTTTATTTTTATTGTCATCTTCAATGGGCGCATAGATCAGTTCCACCGGATACATTCGGCCCGAAACCTCAATCACCGGGGCATTGTCAAAGGCCTTGGAAAATTTTTCCGTATCAATGGTGGCACTGGTGATAATCAGTTTAAGATCCCGGCGTTTTTTGACAAGACCGCGCAGGATACCTAAAACAAAATCGATGTTGAGACTGCGCTCGTGGGCCTCGTCCACAATCAGGGTGTCATACTGGTTTAAAAAACGGTCCTGCTGGGTTTCGGCCAACAAAATGCCGTCGGTCATCAGCTTGATATAAGCGTTGTCCGGTGTGTGGTCATCAAACCGGATTTTATATCCCACGGATTGTCCCAAAGATTCGTTAAGCTCAAAAGCAATGCGTTTGGCCACGGTCATGGCGGCAATGCGCCGGGGCTGGGTGCAGCCGATCATGCCTGAAATGCCTCGGCCTGCTTCTATGCATAATTTGGGAATCTGTGTGGTTTTGCCGGATCCGGTTTCACCTGAGATGATCACCACAGGGTGGTCTTGGATGGCCTTGATGATGGTCTCTTTTTTGCCGTTTATGGGCAGGTCCGGGTCAAACCGGATGTTTTGGGGGCGGTTGTCTAAACGCAGTTGCCGGGTATCTGCCGAGACTTTGGCTTTTACCAGAAGCTCTTTTAAAAAATTGTTACCCGGCCCCTTACCGGGTTTACCTTTGCTGCGCAAGGCACGGGCCAGCTTATACCGGTCCCGGCACATGGCCTTGGGAATGAGCCTTTTTATTTGATCTGCAATTGACATAATACCGCCAATAGTAGCCAAGGTTTTCAAAATGTCAAATAAACCGTTTGACACGTACGGCTGTTTTTTTTATTGACATGCATTTTGGAATAGGGGAATAAATGCATTACCCTGATCGTTGGGATTATTCCGGGGCAACAGGGGCGTGCTGTAATAAAACTAGTTTATAGTTAGAGCACAATATCCTGCCGTATTCTAAAAAAAATGGCCAAATCGCCTGACAGGTCGAATGGCTATAGGTTTGCCTCTACACTTTAATTATGATAAGAAAATTGGATTATGACTCAGATCATCAGTATTGCCAATCAGAAGGGTGGGGTGGGTAAAACTACCACAGCAGTCAATCTGGCAGCTTCCCTTGCCAAACTGAAAAAAAAAGTGTTGCTTGTGGATTGTGATTCCCAGGCCAATGCCACAACGGCTCTCGGGGTAGATAAACCCAGCCTTGAAGCATCTTTGTATGATGGTTTAATTGGAGAAACCGGGATTGAAGATTTGCTTTTACCCACCATGCTCAAGGGAATGACCTTGGTGCCGGCCAATGTTGATCTCATTGGATTTGAAGTGGAAATGATGTCTGACCCCAAAAGACAGGCTCGGCTCAAGGAGCTTTTGGTGCCCGCAGTTGATCAATTTGAATTTGTTATTATTGATTGTCCGCCGGCGTTGAGTCTTTTAACGCTGAACGCTTTTTCGGCAAGTGATTCTGTTGTCATCCCGTTGCAAAGTGAATTTTTTGCTCTGGAAGGATTAGGGCAGCTTTTGGACACAATCAAGCGAATTAAGAATGCATTTAATTCAAGTTTGATGATCAAGGGTATTTTACTGACAATGTTCGACCGCAGGACCAATTTATCCCAGAATGTGGTGGATGATGCCAGGCAGTATTTCAAAGATCTGGTGTTCAAAACAAAAATTCCCCGTAATGTGAAGCTTGGAGAGGCCCCAAGCTATGGTTTGCCGGTTATTCTTTATGATAAAACATCACCAGGTGCTAAAAGTTATATGTCCTTTGCCAGGGAACTTTTAAAGCGATGATGAATAAGAAACGCAAAAATACCGGTCTCGGTCGTGGTATATCCGCGCTTATTCCGGATATGGAAGAACCCGAAGCCAATTCGGATTTTTTCTTTTGTAATGTTGACCAGTTAACACCTAACCGCTACCAGCCCAGAACCCGGTTCAGTGAAGAGGAACTGGAACGGCTTACCCAGTCCATTGCCGAGCAGGGCGTGCTTCAGCCGCTTTTGGCCAGAAAAATGGACGGTGCCTATGAGCTGATTGCCGGGGAGCGTCGCCTGCGGGCGGCAAGGGCGGCAGGCCTTGACCAGGTGCCGGTCATCATCCTCAATCTGACCGACGAGCAGGTGCTTGAAGTTTCGATTATCGAAAATATCCAAAGAGAAAATCTCAATGTGCTTGAAGAGGCCGAAGCGTATTACCGGCTCATTGACGAGTTTGGATACACCCAGGAAAAAGTGGCTGAGAAAATTGGCAAGAACCGGTCCACCATTGCCAACCTGCTGCGTCTGCGCAGCCTGCCCGAAGAGATTAAAGAGGGGCTGATTGCCGAACAGATAAGCATGGGGCATGCCCGGGCGCTGTTGGGGGCCGGATCCATTGAGAATCAGCTCTATTTGTTCAAAAAGGTCGTGGAAAAGCATTTGTCGGTGCGGGAAACCGAACGGCTGGTCAATCAGGCTAAAAAACAGCCACAGAAAATCGCAAAAAAAATTACTGCGGACGAAAAAAAGTTTTTAGAAGAGACCTCGTCCCAGATATCCTCCCGGATCAATTCTCCGGTCTTCATTAAAAAAAGTGGGAGCCGCGGACGAATTGAGATCAAATTTTCTTCCGGGTCCGAATTTAACCGTCTTGTGGAGTTGCTGAGCAGAATTTCATGAAAATTTCAATTGCTAAAACCGCCGGTTTTTGTATGGGCGTCCGCCGGGCGGTGGACATGGTGCTGGATGCCTCAAATAAGGCCAAGGAACCCATTTATACGTATGGACCTTTAATTCATAATCCCCAGGTCCTGGAGATGCTGGAAAGCAAACAAATTTTTCGGATGGACACGATCCCTGAATCTGGAAAAGGTATTGTGCTCATTCGGGCACACGGTGTGCCGCCCCAGGATGAAAAGGCCTTGGCTGATGCCGGATTCACCGTGGTCAATGCCACGTGTCCCCGGGTGGTACGGGTCCAGAAGATTATCAATAAATATTCAAAAAAGGGTTTTGATACCATTATTCTCGGCGATGAAAAACATCCCGAGGTGATCGGCCTTCTAGGATATGCCCGGGAAAAGGGGCATACCGTCACCAATCTGGATCAGCTTGAGGCGCTTCCCAGGTTTGAAAAGGCGGTGGTGGTGGCCCAGACCACGCAGAACACCAAAATTTTTGCCGATATCCAGGAATGGTGCGGCAACAATGTCCCCCATTACGAAATATTTAACACCATCTGCGATTCCACGGAAAAGCGCCAGGATGAAGTCCGGCAGATGGCCCAGACCCATGATGCCGTTATCGTTGTCGGCGGAAAATTTTCCGGAAATACAAAGCGTCTGGCCCAGGTCGCAGCGGAAACCGGTAAACCGTCCATGCACATTGAACAGGCATCGGAGATCGACTATTCATCCATTTCCCATGCACAACATATTGCCATTACTGCAGGGGCTTCTACGCCTAACTGGATTATCAATGACACCTGCAGCAGTGTGGAACAGGCGTTCAGGGAAAAGCAGCCCGGGTGGGGGAAAATTCTGGCCGTGATGGATGTGTTGATGAAAACCAACATTCTTTTGGCTGCAGGTGCCGCTTGCCTTACCCTTGGATCAGCCATGATTTCCAGGGCAGAAAACCCCGGCGTATCTGCGGCCATTGCCATGTTCTATATTCTATCCATGCAGATTATGAATAACATGATGACCATCGGTTCCGATACCTACAACAAACCGGACCGGGCAATCCTTTATAAGCAACATAAAAAATGGCTTTTGCTGGTGGCTTTTTTGTCTGGTGCCATCGGGCTTTTACTTGCGTGGACAAGAGGTTGGGGGTACTTCACTGTACTTATTGTCATGATGTTGTTAGGTATGTCCTATACCCGTACCATTTTTCCTGGGCTTACCTCCGGACGCAAAATATACAGGCTTAAGGATGTTCCGGGATCAAAAACCATTCTTATTGCACTGGCATGGGGTGTTGTCACAAGCCTGATGCCCGGGATCAGCCTTAAAGCGAACCCAGGTCTGACCCTGATCGCTTTTGTGTTTGCCACAGGACTATCTTTTGCCAGAACAGCTTTTATGGATATCCTGGCTGTCCAGGGAGACAGAATTGCAGGCCGGGAGACCCTTCCTATTCTTTTGGGAAAAAAGAAAACCCTTAAATATGTTCATTACACCCTTGTGGCGACAATGATTATTCCTCTACTTTTAACTGTTATAGTGTCGCCCGTTGTCTGCGGCCTTGCCTTGATACCGGCTTTTATGTTTATATTGACTATACGGTATAAAAAAGACAGTGAGATTTCTGCCAATTTTTATGAGTTCTGGTTCGAGTTCCCCTTGCTGCTTGCAGGCATCATTGCTGTTTTCGGCTGACAATTATCCTTATCCTGTTCTGATAGTATACAGCTCATAGCTGATAGTTCATCATTCACAGCTATGAGCTATCAGCTAACAGCCCGCTCCAAGGGCGACAATTTGAGGATGTTTGGGAAAATATGGGAGAAGATGGGTCAAAACAAGGCAAGACTGTTCCGCTGATCGGAATTCTGGCTGTTAAGAAAGAATTTATCAGTGAGGAACAGTTGCAAAAGGCCCTTGCCCACTGCAGCGCAGACAACGACTTAGATGAACAACTCAAAGCATATTTTCTTTCCGAAAATCTGATTTCACCCCAGAATGTTCACCGGCTGACCATGGCGGTCAAAGCTGTTGTCATCCACCAGCAGGAATACCGGTTTGGTGCCATTGCACTTGCCAGGGGATTTGTGAATAAAAGCGTTATGGAGCTGGCATTAGAAGAACAAAAAGAGCAGTTTAAAAAAGGAAAAAAGCCCCGGCGTATCGGGGATGCCATGGTGGAAGCGGGCATGATCACAATAAAACAGCGTGATGAGGTGCTTACACTACAGCATCGATCCTTCAAGCTGCCTGACGTTGCAAGCAAGCCATCGTCAAAAATCGACCCCTTTGTTAATAAACCGTCTGTTGGCCAGGATGCCCAAGACATTTTGGGGAACTGCGAGGAATCCGATGATGAGACAAGTCTTGACCGGATGGCGCAGGTGGTTGAAATATGCGGCGGGATTTTACTTCAGGTACCCTGTGACCGGCAGTCTGCACTATTAACAAAACTGTGTGACATGGATCCTGATATCCCGGCTGTGGTCATTCGTACGGCCTTGGCGGAAAAAGGCATTGTTTTCGGTCTGGCATCTGATGGCAGGATCGAGGATTTTATCAGATCGCCCATCGCGGATTCCTTACTTTTCAGGGTGGCCAAAGGGATAAAGCCGGCTCCAGGCAAAGATACCCAAATCGGCTTTTTTTTCAATACGGATTATTTGAAAACCGGTGGTATAGATGACTTTGGCAATATTGATTTTAAACACTGGGGGCCAAGGCCGTTGGTTGAAAAAGGAACGGTGCTGGCTTCAAAAATTGCCGGCAGTACACCCCAGCCCGGCAAAGATGTCTTCGGCAAAACGATTTTAGCGATAGATAAAGAGGGTGAAACCTTTCGGGTGGGTACCGGCGCAGTGCTGTCCGAAGATGGCCAAAAGGTGCTGGCCAAGGTTAAAGGGGCCCCCAGGATCACTTTGTCCGGGTTGATTGCCGTCCATGAAGAATCTGACATTAACGGAGATATTGATAAAGACACCGGGCCTGTTGAAGTTGATTGCAACATTCGTGTAACCGGGAGCATAAAATCCGGTGCCAGGGTTTACGGTGTTGATGTTTCTGCCCAGGAAGTCAGTAACAGCAGTGTGGAGGCCAATGGTGATTTGACCATTGCCCGGGGCATCAGCGAGGCCCGGGTGTACGCCCGGGGTAATGTGTATGCCCAATCTATTACTAATAGCGAAATTGTCTGTATGGGTGATGTGTTTGTTAAAAAAGAGATTGTGGATTCAACAATTGAATGCTCCGGGGCCTGTTCCATTAATACGGGTTTGCTGATTTCAAGCCGGGTGGCCGCCAAAATGGGACTGATGGCCCACACTATCAGTTCCGGCACAGCAGGCCCTGCTGAGATTACGGTCGGACATGATGCGTTTACGGACAGGGAACTGGAAAAAAACAGAGCCGAAACAAATCGATTGGAAGCGCTAATCCATAATTTTACTAAGAAAAAGGATGTGATTCGCCGGCAGGCTGCTGGTTTAAAAAAACAGATGACCGAACTGGATCGTGCCAGGGAACGGATCCTGGTCAAATACCGGGAAATTGAATCCCGGTCTGACCTGTCTTTGGATGACCGGGATTCCTTGGATGGTCATTTAACAGAACTTCGAAACAATCTAAAAGCTGCGGAAACCAAAATGCAGACGTGCGGCGCAAAAATCAAAGACCTTGCAAAACAGTCAGCAAAAATTGACCTGCAGATTACAGGACCAACGGCTTTAAAAAAGGCCCTTGTTGATGAGAAAAAAAATCTAATCCGCTGGTCCTGGCATACCCCTGGAAGATCCCGGGTTGTTGTCGACGGTGAAATTGAGTCCGGCACCCTAATCAAGGGGCTTCACAGCACGTTTGTGGCACAGGCTGATCAATGTCATGTCCGGATTTCGGAACGGCCTGTCAAATCCGACGACAAAGAAGACGCGCAGATCATTTATCAGATGCAGGTGGACGACTTTTAACAATCTATCTATTCATCCGTTTTAGCTGTTTGCTTGAGCCCCCGGACAATGATTTCCATGGGATGGCAGACATCCATCATACCTTTTTGGGGCAGATTGCCTGACAATTGCACCCGGCAGCCTGGACAACCCGTTGCCCAGGATTGTGCGCCTGTGTTGACGGCATTTTTTATTTTGCTGTCCACGATCTTTTTTGAAATTTCAGGGTATTCATTGAAAAAGAATCCGCCCCCGCCGCAGCATGAATCCCAGTCTCCTGTCTTTTGGTAATCCACATGGGGAAGTTCCTTAAGCAGGTTTTCAACCATAGTTTTTTCTTGGCCATGGTTTTTAAGGTGACAGGGGAGATGATAGGTGACGGTCTCTTTATCTTTTCCGGGATCCAGATGGGGGGCCAATTGATCAAAATGCCTGAACACAAATTCGCCAATATCCCACACCTTCTCGGCCAGGCGGCGTGCCGGCCTGTCAGGCAGATCCAATTCGGTCATCAATTGCGGATACGCATGGCCCAGGGCCGATCCGCAGGTCGCGCAGTCCACCAGTATGGCATCGCAGGAGACGGCTTGCAGGGCATCAATATTAGCTAAAATCGTGTCTTCAGCCTGTTTTATATCACCGTGAAAAAACAGTGGCAGGCCGCAGCACCCCTGATTTTTTGGAAGTATAACCCGGTATCCCATGCGTGTTAAGACCTTGACGGATGCGTGGCCGGTGCGCTCAAAAATGTGGTTGGTGGCACACCCGGTGAAATAAACCACCGTGCCGACAGGCCTGCCGGATGGTTCGATAATTTCCGGAACCTGGTCCCGAAAAGGCCTTGCGTTAGGCATCGGAAAGTTCTCAATGGGAATGTTGCCTATGCGCATGCGTCCAATAATGCGCTGGGCCAGACTGCTGGTGCCCAGCCGTGCCGCCTTTGACACCAGCCGAAGCCGGTTTTCTTTGGGCAGAATCGCTCCTGCGGCCTTAACTTCCTTTGATCTGCCTTGCCGTGATCCCATTTCCTGACGCATGCGCATGAACAGGATGTCATGCTGCACACCCCCTGGACACATGTTTGTGCAGGTACCGCACATCAGACAGCATTGCAATTTTTTTTGCATACGGTCGGAAGCCGGCAGTGTGTCATGGGCAAAATTTTTGATCAGATGGATTTTTGCCCTGGGGGCAGTGGTTTCTTCGCGGGTTGCCTTGTAGACCGGGCAACTGGTCAGGCATAGACCGCATTTACCACACTGATTTGCTTCATCGGCTTTCATGATCACACCACCTATACAAATTTTCCGGGATTAAGGATCCCTTTGGGGTCCACACATTGTTTGATTCTGGCCATAAAAGCTTGGGTTGCATCGTCAATGGCCATGGGCAGATATTCCGTTTTTGCAAGGCCGATGCCGTGCTCCCCGGACAGGGTGCCGTGATACGACATGGCCAGTTCGAAAATCTCGCGACTGGCCGCCTCAACCCGTTGCCACTCTTCTTTGTTGTCCGTATCTGTGGAGATCAATGGATGCATGTTGCCGTCACCGGCATGGGCCAGAATGCCGATACGCAATTGATAACGGTCGGCAATCTGCCGAATGTGGCGGATCATGTCAGGTACATGACTGACCGGCACGGTGGCATCCTCTACAATGCAATCGGGTGCCAGGCGGGCAAACACCCCGTATGCGGAGCGCCGGGCCGTCCAGACATCGTCCCGTTCTGCGGCTGTGCGTGCTTCAATGACCTCCTGGGCACCGTGGTTTTTAGCCTTTTCAACAATGGTGCGCATTTCCTTTTCGACGGCTGCCTCGGCACCATCCACTTCAATGAGCAGCAGTCCTTCGGCATGGCGGGGCAGGCCGATGTGGGCAGAATCCTCCACCGCATTGACCACGGTTTTGTCCATTAACTCCAGGGCGGCAGGAAGAATCCCGGAACCGATAATATCGGCAACGGTATCTGCTGTGTCATCCAGGTCATTGTATACGGCAAGTATGGTGCGTGTGGCTTCAGGCAATGGTACCACCCTCAAAGTGATTTCAGTGACAATGCCCAGGGTGCCTTCAGATCCGCAAAATAGGCTCGATAGCCGGTAGCCGGTGACGTCTTTGACATTCCGGCTTCCAAAACGGATTACTTCACCGGATGCCAGTACCACTTCCATGCTCAGGACATAATCAACCGTCACCCCATATTTCAGGCAGCGGGGCCCCCCTGCATTCTGGGCCACGTTACCGCCGATTGTCGAAGCCATGTAACTGCCCGGATCAGGCGGATAGAAAAATCCCTCTTGGGCCAGGCGGGCCTGGAGATCTCCGTTGACCACGCCCGGCTGAACAATGCAATACCGATTCGGGGTGCTGACTTCAAGAATTTGGTCCATCCGAGTCAAAGAGAGGACAATTCCTTTATGGGCGGGAATAGAAGCGCCGCTGATGTTGGTCCCGGCACCCCTTGCAGTCACAGGTATCCCTTCCTGGTGGGCGATGGTCATGATAGCTGCAACATCCGCTGTGCATTCAGGCAACAAAACAAGTTCGGGCATTGCTTCTTTAACAAATGCATCATAGGAATAGGCGGACAGGTCTTCCGGGGTGTCAATGAATCCCTTTGACCCGACAATCTCTTTCAAACTTTTTTTTATTTTTTCAGTTAACATATCTTTCTCACTTGTATAAAGAGTTTCATCTATTTCGTGTTTGAATGGAAACCCCGTGTTTGGACGAAAAGTTGCCCAGATGCAAGGCGCAAACAAAGCTAAAACCGGAGCGTACTGTAGTACGTGAGGATTTTAGGTTTGTGCAGCAACGCCGCAGGTGGGTGGCTTTGTGGGCATGTGCCCCTCTAACGAGCCGTCTAAACACTAATTCATCATACCAGGCAGGTAGAGTACGGTCTGGGGAAACAAAATACACAGGGCCAGGGCTGAAAGCATGATCAGGATAAAAGGGATCATGCCCCGGTATATTTCAATCATTTCGATCTGGGATGTGGCCCCGCCGGCACCCTTGAAGTAGAAAAACGCGTAGCCCAGCGGCGGCGTCAGAAAAGACATTTGCAGATTCATGGCTATCATCATAACAAACCACAGTTCGTTAAATCCTAAGTCTCTGGCAATGGGAACAAAAAGCGGCAGGCAGATCATGGTGATGCCGATCCAGTCAATAAACATGCCTAGAAAAAGGACGATAAGCATCATCAAGGCAAAAGATCCCCATTTGCTGCCCACACCCAGGATGGCCACCTCCACAAGCTCGTCACCGCCAAGACCGATGAAAACTCCGGTAAAGCAGGTGGCGCCAACCACGATGAACAATACCATGGAGGTTACTGTACTAGTGGCAATGACCGAGTCTTTGATGATCTTGAAACTGAATCTGCCGTAAGCGATCATCATTAAAAGAGCAACAAAGGCGCCCATGCCTGCGGCTTCGGTGGGCGTGGCCACACCGGCAAAGATCGCCCCAAGAACCGATGCAATTAAAAGAGCAGGGGGAAAAAGATTTTTCAGGCAGTCGATAATTACTTTTTTTGTGGGCACACCGGCACGTTCTTCGGCTGTCAGGGCCGGTCCCCATTCAGGTTTAATAAAACAGATCACAGCGATGTATATAATATACAGCCCCGAAAGAATGGCGCCTGGTATCAACGCCCCCATGAATAATTGCCCAACCGGCACGCCGGCATAGGATCCCATGAGGACCAGCATGATACTGGGGGGAATCAGGATTCCCAAGGTGCCGCCGGCACAAATAGAACCGGCAATTAATTCTTTTTTATATCCATATTCAAGCAGAGGCGGGGTGGCCAGAAGGGCAATAGTCACCACTGAAGCCCCAACAATGCCGGTGCATGCCGCAAAAATGGTGGCCACTAGGATAACGGTCATTCCAAGGCCGCCGCGTACCGGTCCCAGCAGGTAACGCACGGAGACAAACAACCCCTCCATGACACCGGATCGGTCTAGAAAATTGGCCATCAGGACAAACAACGGCACGGCCACCAGAATGTAACTGTTCATCGTCGACATGTAGATGCGGTCAATGAACATACCAAAACATTCAGGGCCCCATCCAAAATAGCCAAAAATGACGGCAAGCCCTCCAAGGGTAAAGGCCAGAGGATGCCCCAGACTTAGACCAATCAGCAGGCAGACAAACATCAAAAGAGCGAGGATCATACCGGTTGTCATATTTCCACCCCCCTTACCACAAAAAGGATTTTTCGATAAAACAGGCAGATCCCTTGCAGTAAAAGCAACAGGGCCGTGATCGGAATCACTGTCTTGATCGGATAAATCGGCGGTGCAAACACAGAAAAGCTGGTTTCAAGTATTTTCCATGACTCCTGGGCAAAGGCTGTGCTTTCAACAAGCAAAACAATGATAAAAGGGAAAAAGAAAACCAGGTAAAGCACAATGTCAAGGATTGCCCGGGTGCGCTTGCTGAAACGTTCAACAATAATATCCACCGAAATGTGGCGGCCCACCTGCAGTGTATAAGCAGCCAGGATCATAAAATGAAATCCATAGAGTTGGGTGGATGTTTCAAACGTCCAGACTGTCGGATGATTGAGCATGCGCCGGGTCACCACCTCAAAAACCATGATCAGCATCAATGGTATAATGGCCCAGGCTGCGGTCTTGCCGATGACGGCAATGATTTTATCAATGAATAAAATTATTCGATTTAGCGGTTCCATATAAAAACAATTCCTAAGTTTATACATTAACCAACACCTGTGCTTATATGCAGAGTTCAGTCGGCTGCAAGAGGCAGAAAAATTTTCAACCCTAAACGTGTTAACGTATATTAAGGATTGGAAATTTTTCTATAATGGCCATGGGCCGACCTGACATATCATCTACCAGGCTCAGCCCACAACAAAGTTTGAAAGATCTACGCAACTTACCCAGACTTTCTTATAAACACAGAAAATGGCTTTACTTTCAATTATTACTTTAATTCCGGCAAGGAAACCGAATTTGTACCAAAAGTAAATGGTGCCTCATAGTTGCGAACCGGTGCAAAATCTTTCATGAATTTAATTTGTGAAGCCAGGATTTTTTTGAAATCCGGGTTTTTTTCAGCTTCTTCGGCCATCACTTCACTAATAATGGCTGAGATTTTTTTCATCGAGTCGTCGTCTAAATGGGTGATTTCAGTGCCTGCGGCCAGAAAATCCTTGGTTGCCTTAATATTGCCGTATTCAAACCAGGAACTCATGTAGGCTGTGGTTGCCCGGGAGGCCTGGGTGACCACATCTTTTAAATCATCAGGTAGCTCGTTCCAGGCATTCTGGTTCACGATCACACCCAGTACAATCGCTGTCTGATACCATGCCGGGGCATTCCAGTATTTGGTAATATTTTGAAACCCAAGGGTCCAGTCCACTGTGGCAATGCTGAATTCAGCGCCGTCAACGACTTTACGGGCTACGGACTCGTATACCTCGCTGCCGTCCAGCAGCACCGGGGAGGCGCCTAATTTTTGAAGAATTTTTTGGCCGAAAAGACTGCCCATGCGCAGGCGCAGTCCCTTATAATCCTCGAGGGTCCGGATGGGTTTGTGGGTTCGGATGCCGGCTTCAATGGGGGTAAAATTTTGGAGCAGCCACTTACAGCCATGTTGTCCATAGAGTTCATCATAAAGTGCCTGGCCTCCCCCATGATAAATCCAGAGCATGTAGTCTATCCAGGTCATGCCCATGGGGGTTGTGGCAAGAATGTCAAAGGCGGTGTTTTTACCCACCCAGTAAGAACCAAAATCACCGGCACATTGAATTGTTCCTTTTTTCACGGCGTCCAGATTCTGGTATCCGGGCAGTAACTGTCCTGAAGGATATAATTTAATTTTCAAGCGGCCGTTACTCAAACGATTGACCGTATCACAAAAATACTTATCTCCTTCATAGAGTCCGATGCCCACCGGCCACAAAGAATTGTACTTCCATCGAATCATCTTTTCTTTGGCACACACCATTGACGTTCCGATTAACAGCAGTGCCAGGATCAGACAAATCTGCATTGACTTCCTTTTCATTTCTCCCTCCTCCTAATTTCGTCTATTGTAGACAATTATTGCCTTAGGTTTTCCCTTTGGCCTTTTCTCCCTTAGATTATTAATGTGCTTTTACATTCATATCTGCCTTTTCAACCCGGCTTAAGGTTTTCATCAGCTTTATGCGCTGGTATTCCAAGTGCGCTTTCAATAGATTTTCAGCTTCATCTAATTGGCCTGATTGAATCAACGCCAGCATCTTGGTATGGTCTTTCAGATCTTTGGCGATGGCGCCTGGCTGGAAGAAAAAAAGATACTGGTAGCGTGCAATGTTTGAGGATAATCCCCTGTACCAATGCGTGAGATAGGAATTGTTTGCAGATTCAACCAGTTGAAGATGAAAGTTGGCAAACTTCCAGAACAATGTGTATTTTTGTTCATCATCAACAAATTTTTTAGGAATCTGAACCAAGTTTTGGGTTTCAACTATTTTTTTCAATTCAGGCAGTTCTTTTTTTTCAATGCTTTTTAACTGCTGAACAGCAAAACATTCCACCATTATGCGAAGGTCACATATCTGATTGAAATCCGAACTGCTTAACTCAGTTACAAAAGTACCAATGCGGGGTATGGTTCTAACCAGGCTTTCATTTTGAAGGATGCGAAAGGTTTCTCTTAAAGGCGGTCGACTAACGCCAAGTTCGACGGACAATTTATTTTCGATGAGGCGTTCACCGCCTTGAATCTTTCCAGACACAATCTGCCGCCTTAAAAATTCAAGGATGCTTGTTGAAATATTTTGGTACTTCAGCATAAATTTTTTTCCTTTGAAAAAATTCGGTCTAAAGTAGACTGTAGACAATACCTTGTCAATAAAAACATGCCGCTATTTAATATCTGCTCCGACGATATCGAACTGGTTTGCTATCTTCTGTCTCTTTCATATTTGGGTTGACAAAAAACAAGTTTCCATCCTACTTTACTATTAATTAAAAAAATGTTTATTTTTTTCTCCTAATTGATTGTTATTAAGATTAATAGGGGTTTGTTCGAATGCCATATGGGCGCAATTTACATTAACGCAAAATAAACGCGAAGAGCTCTGGTCTTTTGGTCATTATATGAAGGGATTACTGTCCTAATTGTCGTGTTGTAAACCTTCATTATTATAAAATTTCATAACGTTTCATCCAATTTTCAACAAAGCCAGCGAAAGGAGCCCTTAAATTGTTTAAACTTTGTAAAAAAATCAAATTGTTATTTGTTTTTAATGCGTTTCTTGTGTTTTGCGGTGGTGCTGTGATCGCCTCTGAAACAGGAAACCTTGAGCCCATCCCTTTAAATGAAATTTTAAAAGATATTATAAAAACCAATCCGGATATTATAGCTGCCAAAAACAACTATCGCAGTGTTTTAGAAGAGCTGTCCATTGCGAAAAGCGGCTACTATCCGAAAATAGGCGCAGAAGCGTCCATCGGGCCTGAAGTTACCGACGGTGTAGATACCAACTATCAAAATGAGGATTATATTGCATCCAGGGCATTAATATATCTTCGGCAGAACCTGTTCAAAGGGGGAGAGACGAAAGCATTTGTCGAGGAGACGGATGCCCGAATCCTCAGTGCCGCCTATGAAGTCGTCACGGTTGCCAATCGGGTTTTCCTAGACGCGCTTGAAGCGTATATCAATGTATTGAAAACCCGTGAACTGCTGGCGTTTTCACAACAAAATGTCCTGACCCAGGAGCGGATACTCAGTCAGGTTAAGGAACGGACTACTGCGGGATTTACCCGTGTTTCCGATCTGACAAACTCAAAGGCCCGATTGTCCCTTGCCAGGGGAAACCTTATCTCAGCCCAGCAGGATCTGAACCATGCTGTTGTAAAATTTCACCGTCAGTTTGGCCGGATACTTCAACCGGAGCAGTTTGTGATGCCCGAACCGGCGTTTACGTTTCCGGATACAGTTGAAGATACCACTGACTTTGCATTTCGCAATCACCCGGCACTTGAGGTTGCAAAATTTAACATTCATGCGCGTAAATCTGCCTATGAACGAACAAAAGGTGCTTACTGGCCCAGTCTTGATCTTGAATTGAAAGCGCAGTACGAGAATGATACGGACGGTGACAACGGATATAGCACACAGGCCTCGGCATTGCTTAAATTGAGTTACCTGTTTTACGACGGGGGCATCCGAAAAGGTGAAAAAGGGCAAAAGTACCATTCCTTGCTTGAGGAATATCAGGTGGCGTATACCGAACGAAGAAATGTGAACCAGGCTGTCCAGTTGGCGTGGAATATCAATCAGGCCGAACAGGTCAAAAAAGGCTTTCTCAATGATCATCTATCGTTGAGCGCCGAGACCCTGGCGGCGTTTAAGGATGAGTATCATTTAGGCCGCCGCACGCTTTTAGACCTTCTGAATATGGAAAATGAGTATAACGATGCCAAAATCGCCAATGCGGAATCTGAATATAACCGGCTGACGGCATATTACAGAATTTCACAGGCAACAGGGGCGCTGATTCATGAATTTGATACCGGATTGTTGGAAGAGGTGAATCTTCCCACTGAAAAGCCCTATGATCTTGCAGAATATGAAAAAGAGATCCTGAACCCGAACCGTGACGTCGACAGGGTGGTGGATGTTAACGATCAGTGTGATAACTCAGTTGAAGGCGCCGATGTTTCAGCCTATGGCTGTATGGGTGAAAATGTTTCATCTGTCGGCTACACCGAACCGGTTAATATCAGTCCCTATATCCTGCCCGAGGATGGGACACCTGACGCCTTGAATCTTAAAATAGATACAAGAAAGGATGTACAGTCCATAAGTCTGGATAACATTCATTTTCATTTTGACTCGTCAGAATTAACAGATCAAGCAAAACAGATGCTCATACCGATTTCAAAGCAGCTTAAGGAAGCATCTGATTATGATATTGAAATCATAGGTCATACGGATAGTGTCGCAAGTGATGCATACAATCAAAAATTATCTGAAGAACGGGCCTACAGCGTTCTGCAGGAATTGAAACGCCAGGGTCTGGATGAAAACAGGATGACGTCAAGCGGGCGAGGAGAGAGCGAACCTGTTGCGGATAATGCCACCGATGAAGGCCGCCGTAAGAATCGCCGCACTGAATTTCGGTTGACAAAATAGTAATTTGATGGATGTCCGAAATCAAGCCTTTGGTTATATTAATGACTATTCTGGTGGTGACGGCACTCTTTGCCGGAACCACCACCAGGTTTTTTGTGCCTGGGAAAATGTTGAATTCGTACAAAAAAAATTATGATGGGCAGGCGGTCAGGCGTTTGGACAGCCTGCTTGCGATGATGAACGAACAGCGTGGTTTGCCCGAGGAGCAGATTGTTATTAATGTAAACAATTTTTTTAACCAATTGGAATACCGTTCTGACAGAAAAACGTGGAATAAAAGTGATTATTGGGCCAGCCGCCTGGAATTTTTAGGCCGGGGGCAGGGGGACTGTGAAGATTTCGCCGTTGCAAAATTTTTAACCATGATCCAGCTTGGTGTCCCCGGCGAGAAAATATTTCTTACCTATGTTCGCGCCAGAGGATTTCCGGAGCCGGCCCATCTTGTTGCCACCTATTACAAAAAACCAGGGTCTGTTCCCTTTGTTCTTGACAATTATATCAAAAAGATCCTGCCTGCCACGCAACGGCCCGACCTTGTTCCGGTTTACAGTTTTACAGCCAGGGATCTTTATATCCAAAAACAGCACGGCCTTGGTAAACGTATCAGCCGCGGGCTTTTGAAAACTCAACGCAAATTAAAAGCCATTGATCTGGAAATCCAGGAGATGAAACATTGAGTCTTTTAAAACAGACACAGCTATTGGTCACTTTCCTTTTGACGGCAACCCTGATTATTGTTTTGAGGATCAATTTTAATACAGCCCGTGAATTTACGGCAAATGAATCCTATTTGAACACAAAAAATAACGCCAACATGCTTGCCCTGACGCTGAGTGCCGGACCCATGGATGAAGATTTAATGAAAACCAGCATCAACGCGATGTTCGACGGCGGATATTTTGAATCCATATCACTGTTTCGCCAGGATGGAACACTGGTTTATGAAAAACGCGAACCCGTTGCCATCCATGGCGTCCCCAATTTTTTTATCACCCACATTGATCTTGTTATACCTGAGGTAGAGGCAAAGGTCATGAATGGATGGAATATCTTCGGTACCCTTAAAATCAAAGGCCATCCAGGCTCATCATATACAAAATTGTGGGAAACATTGGTACAGCTGTGCTTGCAGTTTTGTGCACTGGGGATTCTTGCTTTGTTTATAAGTATTTTAGGATTACGCCATCTTTTGGGCGCCTTGGACAACATTAAACATCAGGCAGAGGCAATCAGTAGTAATGATTTCATCATCAACCAGGAGATTCCCAGGACACCTGAGCTGAAAAAAGTGGTTCTTGCCATGAACACCATGGTTAAAAAAGTGCAGTCGATTTACGAGCACAATCTTGAAAATTTAAGCAAATACCAAAAATTAAGGTATCAGGATAAAATTACCGGACTTCATAATCGTGCATCTTTTATAAAACAGTTTGCTGAAACGATCGGGGATAAGCACCCAAAAGCCGTGGGCCATGTTGTCATTTTAAGCCTGACCGGCGTGGAGGAGATCGAGGCTTCGGGAAATCGGCCTCTTGTTCAAAAAATTTTTAAAGAGATGGCGGATGTTTTAGACACCCGGACAAAACTTGCAGTACCACAGGCTATGGTCTACAGATTCCCAAGGCGCGAGTTTGCCGCAATCCTGCCGGACACCCAGGCAAACGAAGTTGTGAAACTTGTTGATGCGGTTATAACAAAATTTTTGTCGCAAAAGGATAAGGATATACCCGAGACACTAAAAGTTTATGCAGGGATTTCACCATATGACAAAAGTGATGATGTGGGTATGGTGCTTTCCAAAGCAGATTATGCATTGTCCGAAGCAAAAATCGGCCATTCGGGAGCGGTTAAGGTCTTCAAGGACGAGTCATTCCAAAAGGCTTTAGGAAAGCAGGAATGGAAAACATTGATTGACGTTGCCTTTTCCAAAAACCATTTTTTTCTGACAGCCCAACCCGTGCGCTCTGATTCCCGTGAGTTCCATCGTGAAGTCTTTGTCAACATGGTGGACCAGGAAGGTGTCCAAAGAAAAGCAAACCTGTTTATCCCCATGATTACGACCTTGGGGCTTGCAAGTAAACTTGACCGGTATATCATAGAAGAATCTGCGGCATTCCTTGGGCAAAATCAAGAGAGCGTTTTATCAGTAAATATCACAACCGAATTTTGCCGGGACCATCTGGCAGTGGCCTGGCTGAGGCAGTTTCTCTCGGATAAAAAAGATCTGGCCGATCATCTTTTGTTTGAGATGCATGAAAATACATTGATCAATTTTCCTGAAATCTGTTTAGAGTTTGCCGGTTTGATCTCAGGAAAGGGCTTTAAATTGGGTATCGACCGGTTTACCATGCATGACCTGTCACTCAAGTTGCTGGATAAAATAAAACCCTATTATATTAAAATTGAACGGGATTATCTTGAGGTGTTTGACGATCCCCAGAAAGCGGATATGGTTTTAAACTCACTATTTACAATTACCCAAAGCCTGAGCATCAAATTAATTGCCACAAAAATTGAAAACCAAACCCAACGACGTGAACTTGCCGATAAAAACATCACTTATTTCCAGGGACACGGCATTGCACAAGTGGTTCCGCTAAGAGGACAAATATGAGTGACCCCCATTCTTTAGACCCCCTGATGCAGTGCCTGGTCGCTTTGACCCGGCTGAATCATGCGCCCAGTTCTGAAAAAGTACTTTCCCATGGCCTTCCCTTTGAGCCCGGTGCGGACAGACAGCGGCTATTCAGCATTGAGAATCCCAAAGCCAATTTTTCGCGGGCTGCGGAAAAAGCCGGGTTTGTTTCAAAGCTGCAGAAACGCAAACTCAACCAGATTCCTTCCCTGGTTCTGCCGGCGATTCTAACCCTTAAAGATGACAACGCATGTCTTTTGCTTGATATTGATTTTGAGAAAAAAAACGCCAAGGTCATTATCCCATCGTTGGATAACAATGCGGTTCAAATCGGCCTTGAAAAACTTGAAGAAGAGTACCTGGGGTATGTGTTTTTTCTTAAAAAGAAATATAAAGGCGCAAGCCGGGATTTAAAGGCATTTGGTATCCTAAAAAAGAAAAATTGGTTTTTCGGCACGCTCATGAAGTTCAAAGGGGTCTACGGCAGGGTACTTCTTGCCACCTTTTTGGTGAATCTTTTTGTCATTGCAGGACCGATGTTTACCTTGAATGTGTATGACCGCATCATTCCCCATAATGCAACGGACACATTGTGGGTGCTGGCCTGTGGGGTGGGCTTGATCTATATTTTTGATTTGATCCTTAAAAATATTCGAACCTACTTTCTTGAAAATACCGCGCGTCGAAGCGATGTGATTCTCTCTTCCATGCTTTTTGAACAGGCGATGAATTTAAAATTACGGGATAAACCGGGTTCTATCGGTTCATTTTCCAGCATTATAAAGGATTTTGACGGTATTCGGTCGTTTTTTGCGTCAAGTGCCGTCACCGCATTCATAGATCTTCCATTTGCTGCCATTTTCCTTTTGGTGATTTACTCAATTAACCACATCATCGTGATTATCCCCCTTGCAACAGTGCTTTTAATTTTGCTCATCAGTATCCCCATGCGGTATTCGATCCAGAAAACCATCAACAGCACCCATGACGCCACCCACCACAGGAACAGTGTGCTCATCGAATCTTTATCCAATCTTGAGGCGATAAAGGCGTTCAATGCAAGCAGCAGCATGCAGTGGCACTGGGAGGAAAGCTGCGGGTTTATTGCAGGCAAAAGTCAGCAGTCACGGGTCAGATCCGGATTTCTTTCCACCCTGACTTCTTTTTTAACACAGGTGAATAGTGTGGCGATTATTATTACCGGGGTCTATCTGATCAAGGATGGCCAATTAACCATGGGTGGCCTGATTGCGGTTAATATTCTTGCTTCCCGTTCTATTTCGCCCATGGCCCAGGCTGTTGCTTTGATGTTGAATTTCGGCCAGATGAAAGTTGGATTAAACGCCCTTAACACCTTTATGAAAAAAGATATTGAACGACCTGAAAACAAAAAATTTATTCATCGCCCCACGTTTAAAGGTGACATTGAATTCAAAGATGTCGGTTTCAATTATCCTGAAGAACAAAGCCGGGCCGTTTCAAATATCAGCTTACATATAAAACCTGGGGAGCGCGTTGGTATCATCGGTGCCGTTGGGTCAGGAAAGTCCACCATGGGCAAGTTGCTGCTCAGCCTGTTTGAACCCGACGAGGGCTCTATTTTTATTGACGGGCTGAATATTAATCAAATTGATCCGGCGGATTTGCGGCATAATTTTTCCTATGTGCCCCAGGATGTAACACTTTTTAGCGGAAGTGTGCGGGATAATATTACGTTAAAATCTGCCCATGCGCCGGATGATGCCATTATCAGGGCGGCAAAGATCGGCGGGGTAAATACCTTTACCGATCGCCATCCCCAGGGCATGGATCTTCAGGTCGGGGAAAAGGGAACCCGGCTGTCCGGGGGACAGCGCCAGTCGGTTGCCGTTTCCATGGCATTTATTGAAGAAAGTCCGATTGTCTTGCTGGATGAGCCGACAAATGCCATGGATTTCAATACCGAAGCCCAGGTGATTGCAAATTTAGGCCGTGTCACCAAAGGGCGCACCACCATTATCATCACCCATAAGCCTTCGATCCTTAAAATTGTTGACAGGCTTTTGGTCATGGACAAGGGCGAGCTTGTCATGGACGGCCCTAAGGATAAAATTCTTGCACGGTTGTCAGGGAAATAAAAATGACTATTGATATCAATTCTGTTGAAAAGATCACCCCCCAAAGATGGCCTGTGGGAAACGGCAAAAAATACAGCCGGACCGATATCGAATTCATGGACAGCCTCAGTGCCGCCGTGTTATCGGACAGCCCGGCCAAAACCAATATCCTGCTGTATGCAATTGCATTGGTGGTGGGTTCCCTGATTGTATGGGCCAATTATGCACAACTCGATGAAAGAACCCAGGGCATCGGTCGGTTGATTCCTTCCCGGCAGATCCAGGTGATTCAGAACCTTGAAGGGGGGATCATCAAAGAGATTAAGGTGATTGAGGGGGATGCCGTTAAAAAAGGCCAGATCCTTGTTGTGATTGACAGCACCGGGGCCGGCAGTTCCTTTGAAGAGAGCCGGACCATGATCAATGAGCTGCGCGCCCGTACCATCCGGTTGGCAGCCGAAGCCGGTATTCGAAGTTTCCAAGCGGGCATAGAAAAAGAAAAAGACCTTGCTCCGGACCTGCTTGAAAAAGAGAAAAGGCTGTATGATGCCAACGTTGCCCGTAAAGAAAGCGAGATAGAAGTCTTAAAACAGCGTATCAGACAGCGGGAGATCGAATTGTCCGATACCCGTATGTCCATAGGAAATCTGAGAACCGGCAAAGAGATGATCGCAAGGGAAATGGAACTTACCAAACCGATGTTTGAAAAAAGACTGGTATCGGAACTTGAATTTCTCCAGCTCAAGCAAAGGGTTTTGGATAAGAAAAACGAGTATGAAAGTGCGGTCTATCAGGCAAGGTCTCTGACGTCAAAAATAAAGGAAAGCCGGAATCAACTTCAAGAAATCCAGAGCCGCCACAAATCCGAAGCCCAGGAGGAGCTGAACAAGGCCCTGGCCGAAATATCCCGGTTGGGAAAAAATCAGGTGGCCATAGAAGACCGGGTATTGCGGACAAATGTGCGTTCGCCTGTGGATGGTACGGTGAAACAACTGCTGTTTAATACCGTGGGCGGCGTGGTTAAACCGGGAATGGATATCGTGGAAATTGTTCCCGATGATGATAAACTTTTGGTCGAAGCCAAGATAAGACCCTCCGATATTGCATTTCTTTATCCGGGACTTAAGGCAGTAGTCAAAGTGACGGCCTATGATTATGCCATCTACGGCGGCCTTGAGGGTAAAGTAGTTCACATCAGTGCGGATACCATCACCGATGACCGGCAGGAACAATTTTATCTTGTTCGGGTCATGACTGAAAAAAATTACCTTGGCACTGAAGATAATAAAAAAGAGATGATTGCGGGAATGACGGCCCAGGTCGATATTATTACCGGCAAAAAAACCATTATGCAGTATTTGATGAAACCGATTCTCAGAGCAAAAAGCAATGCGTTGAGGGAGAGATAGCATCATGGTGTCTGTCCATATTTATAGCAAAGATCCGAACCTGGTCCAGCAATGCAGGGATTTGTTCGGCGGCAGAAAAAAGACAAAACACCTCTCGGCTGACAAACCACTTGCCGGGTATGATATTTCACCAGATGATATTCTGATCATTGATATTGACGCCTGTGATGAAAAAGACCTGCCAAAAATTGTCTGCCCCTGCCTGGCCCTTGTTGCCATTCCCCAAAAAGACCAGGCATTGCGGCTTTTACAAAAGGGAATACGGGCGTACGGTAACCGGCATATGCATGAAGAGAATTTAAAACAGGCGGTTGCAACCCTTAAAGCAGGCCAAATCTGGCTGCCCCCGGCCATCATCTCCCAGGTGATCTCTGCATTACCGGCGGCCAAAGCTGAAGATGAAGGAGAGAACCTGTTGACTATTTTGACATCCCGGGAGGCCGAAGTGGCCAAGTGGCTGGTTAACGGCTTGTCAAACCAGGAAATCAGTGAAAAAATGTTTGTCTCCGTGCGAACGGTTAAAGCCCACCTGACCTCAATTTTTAAAAAAACCGGCTGCCGTAACCGGCTTGAACTTGCTACCCGAATGAAATAAAAACGCCGTACCGGGAAATTTGGTACGGTTTTTTTGATACGTTGGATTTTATATTCGTTCTATTTTTGTTGGGAGATAGACCCGGTCAACCCATAGCGATTATATCTGAAATGAATCTCCGTTATCAACATCCACATCAATATCCACTTCGTCATCCGCTGCTTCAATAGTCACCAGGATTGTGTTATCAGCAACATTGGTGAACAGGCCATTACCCTCATGGGTCCAATCTCCGCTTTCAACACCTGTCAGTGCAACAGAATCACCCGCTTCCCCGGTAATTTGAAGCGTGTTGTCCTCATCCGTCATATCCAGAACTTGATCCAGGCTAAGGGTAATCGTCTGATCCCCCCCGTCCCTGTTCAGGTCAATGCTTTCAATATTGTTGATATTACTGAAATCAAGCTCAGTCTCGCTGGTTACAATCAGGGTATCAAATCCGGAACCACCGTCGACTATATCATTTCCTGATCCTGCATCTATGTTGTCGTCACCTTCTTGCCCGTAAATAATGTCATCGCCATCACCGCCAAAAATATCATCACCGCTGTCACGGCCATAAATAATGTCATCGCCGTCATGGCCGTTAATATAATCAATCTCGTTATAGCCGATTGCGTAAATAATGTTATCGACGTCAATAATATCATCGCCGTCACTGCCGTCAATGAAGTAATCTATAAAAGTAACAACTCCTACATCTACATCCACCAACTCAATGGTTACCGGGTTTCCATGATTATAAAAGAACAAAGTATCTTCGTTTTGATCCTGTTCCGATCCGTAGGTGTAAGTACTAACCAGTGTAACAAAATCACCATCTTCCCCCGTAATCTGAAGCGTGTTGGCGTCATTCGTCATATTCACAACTTGATCCAGGCTAAGAGTAATCGTCTGGTCCACCCCGTCCTCGTTCAGGTCAATGCTTTCAATATTGCTGACATTACTGAAATCAAACTCCGTCTCGCTGGTGACGATCAGGGTGTCAAATCCGTCACCGCCGTCGACAATATAATTCCCTGATCCTGCATCAATAATGTCATCGCCGTTACCGCTTTCAATTGAATTAATAATGGCATTGCCGTTACTGCCGAAAAGTCCGTAAATAATGTCATCAACGTAAATAATGTCAACGCCGTCACTGCCGTAAATGACACCATCTGTATAATAAACAATTCCCACATCTACATCCACTGACTCAATGGTCACCCGGATACCATCATTATTGAAGGATAAACCGTCCCCGTCTTGATCCCATCCTGCGTCTTGATCAACGGTCAGCATAACAAAATCCCCCGCTTCCCCGGTAATCTGAAGCATGTTGTTCCCATCCGTCATGCTCAGAATTTGATCCAGGGTAAGAAGGGTAATCGTCTGGTCCACTCCGTCTTCGTTCAGGTCAATGCTTTCAATATTGCTAACATTACTGAAATCAAGCTCGGTCTCGCCGGTGACAATCAGGGTGTCAAATCCGGAACCGCCGTCGACTATATCATCTCCTGATCCTGCATCGATGATGTCATTACCTTCCTTCCCAAAAATGCTATCAGATCCGGAACCGCTGTAGACTACATCATTGCCAGCCTCTGCATATATAATGTCATCTCCTGCACCGGTGTAAATGGTGTCATCACCGTCCTCTCCGTTAATAATGACATTTCCGTCAAGAAGATTAATCTTCACACGCCCATCCACCGGCTCAATGGTTATAAAAATGTATTCACCTGAATCAGGCTGATATTTCTTAAAGGTCCATTCATTAACCCACAACCACCCATCATTGCACCCTGTTAGCTCAACCACATCATTTGTATCCCCTTTGGTAATTTGAAGTGTGTTATCCTCATCTGTCATACTTAAAACTTGATCCAGGCTGAGTGTTATCGTCTGACCCACACCGTCCTCATCCAGATCAATACGTTCAATATTGCTGATATTGCTGAAATCAAGCTCAGTCTCATTGGCCACAACCAGGGTGTCAAACCCGGAACCACCGTCGATTACATCATTGCCGGCCCCGGCATATATAAAATCATCACCATCGCCGCCGTCAACCCAGTCGTCTCCTTCCTGTCCATAAATGCGATCAGATCCGGTACCGCCGTCGACCACATCGTTGCCGGCCCCTGCATATATAGTGTCATGACCTTCCTGGCCGTAAATAATGTCATCGCCGTCGCCGCCTTTAATATAATCGTCCTCTGCTGATAGAAGATTTTGTTCAAATATAACAGTTGCTTCAACTGCTGGTTCATTTTCGTTCCCGGATACAGCATTTGCGGAGGAGACACGATAATTATTATCTTCTTCATATAGCGCGTTGCTTTCAATAGAATTGTCACCGCTATCGGCCAGTGTCGTTTCTCTTGCAAGGTCTTTATAATGGTCACGGATATACTGAATGGTGTCTTTCCGGGTCCAGTTTGAAAGTTCCTTTTCCAGTGTCTTAAAGACCTGCCCGCCGGACCCATCAGGCAGCTCTTTTACCGATGATAGATCATAATGATAACTATACTTAAGAACGTCAAAGACGTTATCCGTATTCAATCTATCCCCGAAAATCACATCGTTGCCGTCATTGCCGGAGATCTTATCCCCTCCGGTGCCGCCTTCAATGAAGTCGTCTCCTGCACCGGCGTCAATATAGTCATCACCTTCCTGTCCGTAAATGCTGTCAGATCCGGGACCGCCGTAGATTCGATCATTACCATACCCCGCATATATCGTGTCATTACCTTCATATCCGTAAATAATGTCATTACCGGTGCTGCCTTCAATATAATCGTCAATATCCGGTCTAAGTTCCGGTTCAAGTTCTTGTTCAAATATATAGGCAGTATTATAATCTTGTCCTTCATCTTCCTCACCATATCCAGGTCCGAACAGATAGCTATAGACTTTGCCTCCGAATTGATGGCCTGCGTGGTAGGCAAGATCATAGATATATCCGTCATCTTCCTCTCCTGCTTCAGTCTCTTCTTCAGGAATCTCTTCACCCGCTTCCAGGGCTGCCTGAAGTTCTTCTACTTCGGTAACAAACGCATTGTGTGAGTCGACGGTTGTAGCGACGATTCCATTAATGGCAAATTGGCTGTTTTCCGACAAGTCCAGTGTCCTTCCATCATTTAGCTCAATGGAGACCCCTGAACCGGCTCCCGTTTCAATGATTTCATTTTCATAAATCACGTCACCGACAAAGAGTTGGCGAATTTGGCCATCGGGAGTCCGTGCACTTACATTGCCTAAGATTGCTTTAATGATTCCGGCATGTGTCATTTTTCTTTTTCCAGGTTCTTTTAGTCACTTGAAATAATTTTTTGGAATGGTTTCGAATGGATTTAATCCAATAATTTAGATTTTTTGAAAAACAGCGAAACAGCTTCCTTTTTGTCCTCGTTTGAGTAAATTACGGATTTACACAAACCTAAATAACATCAAAAAAAATAGGGGATAATGGAAGCCATAGCATGACCCAGACCAAAATATGATAATTGACTGAATAAGACAACCCTTGTTAAAAAAAAGAGTGAAAGTAAACCAAAATCCATGATCCGTTAATCAATGGTGACATTGATTCCAGTACTGAAATTATACCTGATTTGTCATCATGGTTTGAAGATTTGGTTTGGGACGTTTACCTAAGACATCTGGACATAGAATAAAAAAGCCGTATCGGAAAATCCGACACGGCTTTTTAGGATGCTTAAAATTTGTTCTATTTTCGAGGTAGGTTAAGTCCTTGTGTTCTCTCTACTCTGTCAGTCTATGGCTGTTATACTTGAAAAGAGTCTCCGTTATCAACATCCACGTCAATATTTACACCGTCATTCACTGTCTCAATGGTTACCTGGATGCTGTTATCAGCGACATTGGTGAACAGGCCATTACCGTCATGGGTCCATTCTCCGTCGGCAACACCTGTCAGTGTAATAGAATCAATTTCTTCCCCGGTTATTTGAAGCGTGTTATTTTCATCTGTCATACTTAAAACTTGATCTATGCTAAGGGTAATTGTCTGATTTTCACCGTCCTCATTCAGGTCAATGCGTTCAATGTTGCTGACATTACTGAAATCAAGTTCAGTCTCACTGGTCACAGCCAGGGTGTCATACCCGGAACCGCCATCAACTACATCATCTCCTGCCCCTGCATCTATTGTGTCATGACCTTCCTGGCCGTAAATAATGTCATCCCCTGCGCCGCCTTCAATGATGTCATGTCCACCATCGCGAGTGTCCCCGTCGTTAAGTATGGTTTCTTTAGCAAGGTCTTCATTATGATCTTGAATATACTTGATGGTATCTGCACGGGTCCAGCCTGAGAGTTCATTTTCCAGTGTCTCAAATACCTGCCAACCCGACCCGTCCGGCGGCTCTGTAATGTCTGTGTCTGACAGGCCATAGTCCTTATAGGCGTCGTCATTGGCAATAACCTCAAATACATTATCTGTATTCAGAACATCCCCGAAGATCAGATCGTTGCCGTCATTTCCTGATATTTCATCACTGCCGGCAGGGCCTAAATTGTATTCCGATATTATTTCATCAATTACGGTATCTAACTCGTTTTGATTTTCAGCATTCGCAGCAGAACCAGTATCATCAATATCGTTTAGGTAGTTTATTGGTTGCGTTGTAATCGGATCCGTGTCTTCAGGCTCCATTCTGATGCCAATTGAACGGATACTTTCTGTTGCATTTTGTAAAGCTGTTAATTGATCCGCATATGTCGACGGGTCTGTACTTGGAAATGTTGGACTGCCGTCACTTAAAAATATGACATAATCTTCGATATTGTAGTCATTTGAATTTGCATTTGCCAGTGCCCCTTCTAACGCGGCCTGGTAATTTGTGAAAACGCCATCAAGCCCGGATGGTATCTCAAGATTATTGATCCAATCATTGATATTGTCTAATGTTTCTATACCCGTAATGTTGCTGGTTATTTCAACTGTGCCATTTTCGTTTTTAAATGTGATTTCTAAGCTTTGTTCTACACCCGTGGCAAAAGGCAAGAGATTGACGGTAACTTCTCCTCCCACGTTGCTCAAGACTTGAGTGTAGATTTTATCAACCATGTATTGGGCTGTGCCCTGGAGATCCTCCAGACGAGTTGTTGCCTGCTCATCATTATCAGCCATCGACGAGGAAAGATCCATTACCACAATGTAATTTTTATTGTATGAAATGGAACCTGCGTCGCCTACTAAGGTATCATTACCTTCCTGCCCGAGGATCGCACCTTGCGAATCGGCATTTGCTGGATATATTGTATGTTCGTCATCCTCAATAGGATTTTCAACATCGTCAAGATAAAGATCCTCTTTCTGATCATAATAACCTTCTTCTTCGTTCAAAACTTGTTCTGCTCTCTGCTCTTCAGGGTTAGATCCAACGATAAATACAGATTCCGGTTCGGGTTCAGGTTCAGGTTCAGGCTCAGGCTCGGGCTCGGGCTCAGGCTCAGGTTCAGGCTCAGGCTCGGGTTCAGGCTCAGGCTCGGGTTCAGGCTCAGGCTCGGGTTCAGGTTCAGGTTCGGGTTCAGGCTCAGGCTCGGGTTCAGGTTCGGGTTCAGGTTCAGGATCCTCTTCACCCTCTATGTTTGGAAAATCTTCTTCTTCGTCACCATATCCAGTACCGAACAGATAACTATCGACTTCACCACCGGATTGATCTCCTGCATAGTAGGCAAGATTATAATCATGTTCTTCATCTTCTTCGCCTGCTGCCGTCTCTTCATCAGGGATTTCCTCACCTGCTTCCAGGGCAGCCTGAAGTTCCTGCACTTCTGTAACAACCGCATCCTGTGGGGCAACGGCTGCAATTACGGTTTCATCAATGATAATTTGGCGGTTTTCCGCCAGGTTCAGCGTTCTTCCATCGTTCAGTTCAATGGTAAGTTTGGAACCGGCTGAAGTCTCAATGATTTCATTTTCATAAACAATATCCCCGGCCGTGAGTTGGCGGACCTGGCCATCTGAAGTTCGTGCGCTTACACTTCCTGTAATTGTTTTAATGATTCCGGCTTGTGCCATGGTTCTTCCTCCCAGTGGTTATAATTTGTCGCAAATAATTTTTTAAAATAGTTTAAATTATTTTTATAAACATAATCTGTATTTTGTTTTAAAGATATTGTACCAAAGTCTATTTTTTTTTCGAAAAATGAAAAACAGGATTTCTTATGTAAAATAGGTTCTGTTTAGTGTTATAAGAGAAGTCAATTAAGCGTATTACAAATCATAATAAGCTACATAATCTGATGCGAAATGTAGAAAAAAATGCAATTAATTGGGAAAAAAAATTCATTTTATTGGTTAAAAATGTAATATGTTAATAGTTTTTAAATGTTGTTTGGCTAAGCGTGTTCTATGAAAAGCACCTTCAACAGGAGTTATATAATCTTTAATGGATTTGGCATCTTTGTTGCATATTTACGAATTTATTGAGTTTACTCTGGATAAATGGATTTTATAATAAATAAAAGGAGAGATCTTATGAAAATAAATAGAATTTTATTTTTAATGGGGTTTTTATTAATTTTCGTTCTGACGAACCAGGTATCTGCCACAACGGTATTGATCGAGGATGATCTGGTAAGCCAAGGATGGGCAATTGATGATTCTTTGGGTACAGTGGAAATAGTGGCTTCGAGTACAGATGTTGGGGACCACACTGTTATAGCAAGTGCTTACTATGGAGACAACTTTGCACAATTGACAGGTACATCCTCTATTTCTTTTTATGGATCGTGGACTGCAGGTGAAACAATCACATTTCAATGGGCCTTTTCAGCATTTACAGAAACAGCCGACTATGCCTATTTTCAAGCAGAAGATGAAATTTATAGACTGGCACAAGCAGGCCTTAAGGAAACCGGGATTAATGGATCAGGGGTAGTGGATGTCTTTGTTGGCGATACTTATGGTTGGGAAGTTGGGACATATATATTTGATAACGATTACACCGGCAATTTGATATTTGGCATCAGTAACCATGCTATCGGAGATTCTGATTCAAAGTTCATGGTCGATATGGAAATGACAGCTGTCCCTGAACCGGCATCTTTATTTCTCTTCGGGTCCGGTCTTATTGCTATTGCAAGAATTTGGAGAAAAAAATCATAAAGATTTAAAATACAACATGGTTGCAAAAATTATCGAGAACTAAAACAGCATGAACCCCGTCTTTTCACTTCTAAGACGGGGTTTATTATTGTGAACCACAGTATTTAAGAACACAGAACAAAGAGGGGCGAAGCTTCAATCAACTCACGAACAACTCACGAAGCGTTCGCCGGGAATTTAATTCCAAAATCGTCGACTTTTTTCGTATCGGTTTTATCGTTACATGGATTAACAGACCAAAAGCCAATTGATGGTCGGAATAAACATCATTGGTAATTTCATGGCAACAACATATTTCATCCTTTCTTGACAAAAAGTTTCTTCTATCCTAATCAGATTACAAATGAAGTGTCTAATAACAGCCATGGACTGCCGATTAGACTCATCAATAAGTAGATTCACCATAGAAAAGTTACAATGAAACCGCAGCATGGCGTATCCAGAGGATGTCAACACCATGATCCATCCGTTCTCGTGTGAAATCTTTTAGCGTACGGTTTGCCTGCCCACTGATTGACTGTGTTTACTCTAAGGAGGAATAGATGAAGGCATTTAGGTATATGAAGTTTTTTTTGTCTTTTATTGTCATCTCCGCCAACGTATGGGCCCAAGACCCGAATCAAGAAAACTATATTTATAAACTTTCCCAGTCCACGGATCGCTATACGTTCTGGACAACCTTGCCTTCAGAACGGGTGTTCAAGGATGATGTTGTGCCGTCGGACACCGGTTCAGGCATTCTTGTATATGCGGCAAGAAATGAGTCCGAGCCATTTCAACTCGTTGTAAATCCATCAGTTTCCGGCAACATCACGGTAAATGTCGGTGAGTTTGGTCCCGGGATTGAGATTCAGTTATATCAGGTCAAATATGTCACCATCGCCCAGGCCACAGATAGTCTTGGTCGAACCGGCGATTATCCGGACCCCTTATGGCCCTTGGAAACGGGTGCTTCTGTTTCTGTGACAGCCGGAGAAAATACGGCCTTCTGGTTCGATGTGCATGTGCCCGAGACCACTCCCGCAGGAGACTACACCACCCATGTAGAAATTGGTGGGATCGACATTCCGGTCACTCTGCACATTTTTAATTTTTCCATCCCGGAAACGTTGCATCCAAAATCCCAGATGAACGTCTCCCACCAGGCCTTTCTCACACAATACGGCGTTTCGTGCTGCGGCACCGAATACTGGCTGTATGTGGACAAAATCAAACAATACTTCATCGACCATCGTCTGACCCCTAAAAGCGTTTTGTGGTCAGGGGGGCTGACATCGAGCGGAGCAGGCCCTTACATTGATTATGACTGCGCAGGAACCTTGACAGACACCGATGGTATCTGGGGGTTTGAGGCACCAGCCGAACGGTACATCGACGCAGACGGCCTGATGCAGGATAAATTTCCCCAAAGTTTTAACAACGGAACCGGGTTTCCATCCTTTATGGCCGCAACATTCAGCAATAACGACGCCTCTGCCGATCAGCGACCTGCAACCTTCTGCGGGCAGACCAGAAGTGCTGCCGACTGGTACACGGCGAATGATCCGAGTACGACGTATAATGAGAAATGGTTCCAGTATATCACGGCCATCCAGGACTATTTGGCCTCAACCGGATACCTGGACAAGGCCTATTATTATTTTGCCAATGAACCCCAGGATCAGGCCGATTACGATGCGGTCGCCTGGTACTCAAGATATCTGAAAGCTGCCGCCCCTGATTTTAAATTAATGGTTTCCGAGGAACCCAAGCCCGAAATATATGAGCATTCCGATTACGTTCAAGACGGCCAGGTGGATATCTGGTTGCCGGTCCTGAACAATTATGACCCCACCATCTCCCATGATCGCAAGAAAAATCATGGCGAAGAGACCTGGATCTATTTTCTACACGGCACCCGTCCGCCTTTTTTTAACCCGATTACCCTGGATCATCCCGGAATCGAAAGCAAATTAACCGGCTGGTTCCTCTGGAAATACCGCATCGGCGGCATCGCTTATTATTCCTTGAATAACTGGAGCCAGAATCCCTGGACCGATCCCATGAATTCCGATCATAACGGGGATCTTTTCATGCTCTATCCGCCGTCACCAGAAGGCACTTCGATTGCTTACGGATCAAACAATCACCGTTTTGTTCCGTCCATCCGGTTCGAGTTGATGCGCGACAGCCTTGAGGATTATGAGTATTTTCATGTCATGAACGGCAACAGCGGTCCCCAGGTCTATGAGGTCAATGCACCGGATGCCCAGGTGGATAAAATCATCAAAGGGGTAGCCAGTTATACCCGGGACAGCGGGTTCATGTATAATCTGCGGCGTTTGATCGGACTGTACAATGGCGGAGAAATCGCCGAGATCCCCGACATCACGCCGCCCATGGCGCATCCACGCGCAGTAGGGGTTCCGGGTAATTACTATATTAATTTTCAGGACCCCAACGGCCTTCCTGCGACCACTTATACCGAAGACACCTATGATAACGGGTATACATGCCGCTATCTGACATACGCGAACCATGATTATCTGCAGGTGGGAGCCCAGGAATATGATCAAATCGCGGGTTTCGGATGGCTTGATGACACCGAGCATTTCCTTACCGGGCGTGATCCCTGGGGCACAGAGCAGGATGAGCGCAAAATCACCTGTGTGTATGATGATTATGCTCACCACCCCAGTGTGTTTGAGTTCGATTTGCCTAACGGCACTTACCGTGTTGAAGCATCCGTGGGAACTCCGAGAAAGGTTCGCACCCATAACCGTCTGGTGATTGAAGGTGTTACTTTTGTAGATGACGAAGCTTCTGAGTATTATATCGTCCGCAGCCGCGATGTTACGGTCAGCGACGGCAAGCTGACCCTGGATATAGGCATCTGGGACTATTACACCATGATTAACTATCTTGATATTGAAACCATTTACTCTTTAAGTGATCTGGATTGTAGCGGACAAGTCGACCAAGCCGATCTTGAACTTTTTGCCGGCGTATTTGGATCTGCGTGTGAGTCAGGGGCATATTGCATGGGTGACTTTGACGGGGACGCGGACGTGGACAGCACCGACCTTTCAGCTTTTGTCACTGATTTCAGCAATCCGGAGTGATGCTAAAACTCCAAAATAGACAGAAATTAACACCAAAATTTTTATGCAATTTGGGGGTTTTCATAGCGGTCAGGCGTAATGTCAGCCTGGCCGCTGCCCCGAATAAAAACAATATTTTTTATATAAAAGACTGGGTAAATTACTAATATCTTTCAACCTTTGTTGTGGGCTGTGCCTGGCAGCTGATATGTCAGGTCGGCCCCTGGCCGTTATATTGTGTCCTCCATTAAAACTTGAATTTCCATTGGCTTTAAATGCACTTTAATGGCTGCAGGATTCCCGGAGTTTTGTACGCGTTCCGGTTCCTGATGTCTTGAATTCGCTAAATTACTGTATGCTACTCTGTAGTTTTTACCATGTTCATTAATGTGACTATCTATTAGGATGTACACATTCTGATCTTGTCTGGTGTGGGTATTGGCTACAATAATGGCTTCAGTGATATTAAGGATTCGTGAAAAAGCAATAATGCCACCCTTAAATGTTGAATGCCCGAAGTTTATGCCATCTCCACTGCATGGGCGAAAATACTGGCGTCCATAACGCAAAACCGGATAGTTGTTCCTCAATTTCGTTAGTTTTTGAATCTCTTTATATAATGGTGAATTCGGATCAAAGTTGGTGTGTCCCCAAAGTGCTTCACGGACTGACTCTCTTGATTTTCCATGTCCATCCAGCCCCTGTTCAGTTCCATAGTAGACACAGGGCGTTCCGGCCATGCAAAAAATGCAGGCTAATGCCATCGTCGTTTGTTCACTCCACTCTTTTACGTGAAATCGTTCATTCATATCGTGGTTATCGAGGAAAGTAATGTAATGCCCGCCAGCATCGCCATGTGAACTGGAGATTGTTTTAAGTACTTTTTTTCTTGTTTCGTAGTGATCTGCTAAGGTTTTGGGAGTGTCAAAACCTTTGATTACATTCACCAGTCGTTTGCGCATGGGAAAATCGATCGCGGTATCTACGCCAATGATGCCTTCATCAGTAGATGTGTTTCGACCGATAAAGCTTGCAATCTGTTCTTCGTTATTATCATCCCACACCTCACCAAAACAGATGAAATTCTTTTTGCCAATACTTTGTGCGTATTCCCGCATAGCGTTTCCAAAAATTCTTGAGAAATCTCTATGCACATATTGGAGCGTATCTATTCTGTATCCATCTATGTCAAATTTAGCCATGAAGATTTGATATGCACGGATCAGTATATCACGAACCGGATAGGAATTTGTTTCATGATCTTGGTACTCGGTTACAAGTTCTTTCAAACATGAAAAATCGCCAAAAGGCAAACTGCGACCTTCGCCTTGACGTCGGAAGAATTTATTCTCAGCTAAATTCCTGGGGGAGGGGCCGGCATCTATAGGAAGATTTTGAATATTTTCGACTGCCATCCAATCCCCTTTGGGACAGCCATCGACATCTCGCCAATACACATCATACGGAATATCCCTCCATACCTGGGTATCTTTCATCCCTTCATAATTAAATAAATCACCCATATGATTAAGAACAATATCCCCAATAACATACATGCCTTTTGCATGGATATGATCAACCAACTCACGGAACTCGTTATCAGCAATATCAGGATCTTCAAGAGCTGCTTTTGGGTTTTTACAAAAACGGGGTTCGATTCTCATGAAATCCTGAATGCCATATCCACCATAATAGTTTTTGAACCATTGTGGATTGAATTGGACCGGAGAAAGCCAAATCGCGCCTACACCGAGATCACTTAAATAATTCAAACGTTGTTTAATGCCTTCGAATGTACCTCCTTGGTAAGGAAGATATGGGTCGGCACCGGCTGGTGCTTTTACAGGATTATCAAATCGGTCGACCATGAGAAAATAGATCCAGTTATCTCGCCAATCTTCTGGTGATTTAAATGGTGTTTTGAACTTTTTTGTGTCAACTTCTATAATACACTGTTGAGGTTGCAGTGCATTATAAGCATCATGGCTATATACATCCTGAATATGCATGCTTTTTCCTCCTCATTAAATGAATATATGTTCTGATTCAATTGGGTAGGGCAGGGGCTTTTAGCCCCTTTCCCCCCTTAGAATCTATTCGAGCGAAAGATGATGTAACTTGATATCAATTTAGTTTATTCTGTATCATTAACCTAAGTAGATTTCTATCAGGGAAACCCTTATTTTTTTTATGTTTTTTAGGGATTTATTAATTGGATGACTAATCTTTTCTTTTCAAACGCGAAGGGCTGCCTGACCCATGTCAGACAGCCCTTATTAAAAATTTTAAGATGAATAGTTTTATTTCATCTGCGGTCCTAAATCAAACAGCCCTTTTCCGCGTGCAAGAGGCCAGGCCGAGCAAGCCGGAAATAAGCAAAATTCCACTGGCCGGGACAGGGACGCTCGGCGGAATTTCGTCTCCAACGGCCACGATACCGCCTGTAATGGAATCAAAGGACAAGGTCTCTAAAAAATTGGCTTCGGCATAACCATCCACAACGCCTTCGAAATCACCATTTTCGGATTGCGCATCGAAAAATTCATTGCCGGCAACGACCCGAATATAAAGTGCCAGAGTTACATTGAACGAATGATCGATATCGTCTTCACCAAAGTTATAAAAAAACTGCAAGGATTCATTCACCTGCATAATCCCATTTTGGACCGAGTCATCCACATAATCGGCGTTCAGTATATAACCCTCATACTCATCCCAAACCTCTAAGGCGTAATCGGCTTCCGACAACATTCCTGAAGCTGATAACGATCCTTCCAAAGAAAATGCAACTGACGCTTGGCCTGCTTGCTGGACTTCAAATGTTTTAGTAATTTCCACATAAGCGTCAGCAATGCTGACGCCATATCCACCTGACACAGTTTCGGGATATGCAGCATTACTAAAAGAGGCTTCAGCACAAGCTCCTTTTATAAAGTCTACAGATGAACGCCGGATCTCAGAAACTGCATAATTGGTGGAAGGATCCGACAGGCTACTGACAGCTGTGATTCCGTCACCATCCATGAACCTTTCCCAAACTTCGCCTCCCCACAAACTGCCATCTTCAATCTGATAGGTGTAGTAAACATAGGCATCATCCTCGCCTATGACAGCCTGGGCCGTACTCAATCCCAGAAATAAAAACAAAGCACTGAACACTATAATGAAATATTTATGAGACATGCTTTTTCTTCCTTTCGAATCTTTAAAGTTCTGTCCGGATAGCTTGATCAACGCGATCCAGGCAATTTTTTAGTATCTAAACCAAAATCTGGAAATATTGTTTAGCACAAGGCGGACACAAATCATAACCTTTGGAATACATAAGAGTATCCTGAGGTTTAAAATTTGCAATCAACCTAAGTAACCAACAAAATCTATGGTTTTCGGTCAGGCACTAATTATCAAATGTCAACTTTGACTGATATTTAAAACACACTGTTGAACATAACGCAAATTATGTTTGAAAATATTTTTGAGTGCGCAGGTTCTCAGGTGTTCATTCATGGCGCAAGGCGTTAATGGGATCCATACGGACCGCCTTCAGGGCTGGCAAGTTTTGTTAGCGTAATTGCTGACTTCGATAGTATGGGTTATTCATTTGATGTTGGGTGGTTTATTGCAAGATCATTGCTCACATCCGACCACCAGCTCAGATATTTTTCAGTTGACTCTTTCCCTGATGCCACCAAAGCCTTTTTTTGACTGTCCTTCAAATCGAATTCTGTTGTCTCCACACCAAGAGAGTCAATGTATACAGTTCTATGCCAATCGTCTTCATGAAGATGTTGGCTGTCTTGTACCGATAAAACGGTCTTGATAAGCTGCACCGTATAATCCAAAAAGTTCTCAATGTCGGTATGCTGAGGTTCTTGTCCGTCGCGGAATACACCTATTTCCTTGGCGGAATCTAACCGAAAACCCAATGTTTCTTTATTGTAGATATATTGACTGCTTTTTGGTGATTTGAGCAACAGATTTTTATTTTCTTTTTCGTAGTACGACGGAATCCTTAATAGTTCTTTATTTTCAAGATATTTGTCACGATCAAACAATTTAACAGGATAGTTATTAATAACGCCACCATCGACAAATACGTCTTCGCGATCATCTCTGACGGCGCGAAAAAATAACGGTATTGACATTGATCTCCTAACTGCGTCGACAACTCTCATTCTCGGGGTATGCTCGGGAGAATAAACTTCACCAAATTTGGTGGATAAATTTGAGGCATACACATATAGAGACCTATCGGAATGCTCTTCCAACGCTTTAAACGTAATATTTGGCCTGCCGGTTTTCTTTTTTAAGAGTTCAGCGATCCAATCTCGGAAAAAGTCACCTCTATACCATCCATACTCTTCACGCAGACGTTTCATATCACGTAAAACACCCCAGTTATCATCTTTAAAGTCGTTAAAATCAAGAGAGTTTAATACATTCAATGTCTCTTGATTACTGTATCCGGAAGCAAACAACACGGCATTTATTGATCCTGCAGAAGTTCCGCCGACCCTCTTAATATTTTTTAGTATCCCTTCTTTTTCTAACACCTTCATTGCCCCCACATATGCAATGCCTTTTACACCACCACCTTCGAATACCAAGTTTTTAAATGGATAGGTCATATTATTCTCCTTTATTGTGTAGCTTATGAAGTTGTTGGTCGTTTATTTTTATTATATCTGCCCGGGATGTGTGCCGGGTACGGCACATGTTCTTAAAAGTGAGTTAAATGTATAGAATTCCAATACATTTAGTATTATCAGAATTAAATCTCCAATCTTAGGTGTTTTTACACTATTAAATTTTAAGTTGACTGTAGGCTTTTTGAAAAGTGAGAAAAAGCTCTTCTTTATAAAAGTTAAAATAAAATGAAGTATCTCTATATTTTCTATATACAAAAACAATATAATGGTTTTCCCAAAGCTGTTCTACATTAATATCAGCATTCGTCTCTTTATTGGCTTTTTTTGCTAATGCTTTTATGCGTGATTCAAATTTTTCAATATCCTTTGGGCTAGTCAGAAAACAGCAACCAATTTTATTATCATCGGATATATATATGTCCGTTTCTCTGATATTATTTACAATATAATTTGTTATTATTTGGGGGATTTTTTTTTTACTTAAAAGCAAAAAGCCATAATCCTTTTTATCCCTTAAAATAAAAGGCAAATGCTGTTCTGCAATTTCGTTTACAAATTTTCCATAACTTTGATCATTGAATTTTTCCCCATTCGATTTAATGTGTTTGAATAGAGTTAATATCGCGGAAATCAGTAAAATATAGGCCAAACAAACAACAAGAATTTGGTACTTAGGCGGCACGTTGATAACGTAAATACAGGCTGTTAAAGTAATTGATATAAAAAATGTTTTTATTCTATCTTTATTATTTTCCTTAACAAAATATATCAGAAACTTTAGTTTTTCTTTTGTGCTATTGGATTTTAGCCATTCGGGAGGAATGTCTTCTATAAAACTAAAATATGATCTGACTATCACAAGATTACCTAAAATTAGTGACGACATGAAAAAAAACCTAAGCATTATACATAGATTGGGTATCGCTATAGAGTTTTGGTTAAATTGATTTGGGTCAAAAACAAGATATTCAAATAAGAATAAAAGGAATGGGTGAGAAAGAAAAATTATGTAACTGCGAAAAGACCCTAATTTTTTTTGTTCAAGTCGAGATCCCCACCAGCTCTCTATAATAAACAATAAAAAGAAAAAAAATAATAAAAAACAAAAAGTTGACTGCAAAGTTAGACTGTTTTTCAATTCTGAAAAATACAGTATTTTGGGCGTAAAATTTATGAAATCTACGACAACCTCATTATCAAAAAATTTTACTATGAGGAAAGCATATACAAATGACGCAAAAACATAGGCATGTTCATCTAAATTATAGTGGCTTTTAATTCGAACTTGAATAGGCATTTGCACCCTTTTATGTTTGAAAAATAGAATGATTTAATCAAGTCACCCGGCATTACAAAAATAAAATTAAAATACAGAGGAATATGAATTATTTTCGTATCATCAAGCAGGATTAATGTCTATCGGGAAAACCCTGATTTTTTGATATTATTTAAAAATTAATTTATAGAGATTCGCCTTCGTGAGGCTTTATTCGTGCCGCAAAGCATCGATGGGATCCATGCGGGCCGCTTTCAAGGCTGGGAAGTATCCGAACACGACACCCACAGCGGCGGAAAAGAAAAATGCGATAACGATGATGGAGATATCCGGAGCAAAGGGAATCTCCAGCATTTTTGTGGCACCAAAAGAGGCAGCCAGGGCCAGGATAATGCCGAATATGCCGCCAAAGGAGGAGAGCACTACAGATTCCACCAAGAACTGGAGCAGCACTTCATGTTCATAGGCACCGATGGCCAGGCGGATGCCGATCTCCCGGGTGCGCTCGGTTACGGAGACCAGCATAATGTTCATGATACCGATGCCGCCGACCAGAAGACTCACTGCCGCCACTGCGCCGAGCAGGGCGGTCATGGTCTTGGTGGTGGAGGTGAGCATGGTGGCAAGCTCCTTGGTGTCCATGATTCTGAAATTGTCCTCTTCATTATCGGAGAGGTGGCGGCGTTTTCTTAAAAGCGACTGGATGGCGGTTGACGCTGTGGTTGTGGATGCACCGTTTTTAACCGCCACCTGGATAAAGGGGATGTCCTTGTTGCCGGTAAAACGGCGCTGGACCGCTTTCATGGGCATGATTACACAATCATCCTGGTCCCGGCCCATGGATGAGTTGCCTTTGGCCGCCAACAGCCCGACGATCTGACAGGATACCGTGCCCAGGCGCAGCTTTTGTCCCACAGGGTCCGTGTCGCCAAACAGGTTTTCGCGGATGGTGTCCCCAACCACGCATACGGTGCGCCCGGCGCTGATCTCATTTTCGTTAAATGTCCGTCCTGCTTTGATGGTCCAGTTGCGTACCTTGAAAAAATCATTGGTGGTGCCGGTAATGCTGGTGCTCCAGTTCTGGTTCCCTACAACGGCCACGGCAGATGCGGATACGGACGGTGCCACACCTGCCAGATCATTGATCTGCTGTTCAATGGTCTGGACATCTTTGACTGAAAAACTGGGCGCCCCGGATGCCCCGCCGGGCCCATGGCGCTGGCCCGGGTTAATGAGGAGAACATTGGTCCCCATGGCCGCGATCTGTTGGGTCACCTGGGCCGTGGTTCCGTTTCCAATGGTCACAAGCGTAATCACGGCGGCCACACCGATGATGATGCCTAAAATGGTGAGCACCGAACGCAGGACATTGCGGCGGATGCCCCGTAAGGCCAGGATAAAGGTGTTCCAGATCATTGGCCCTGGCCTCCTTTGGTTACCGGGGCATGCCCGTTTTCAACGTCAGCTACCTGGCCGTCCACAAAATGAATGATCCGGTCCGAGTAAGCGGCCATATCTGATTCATGGGTGACCATGACCACGGTGATCTTCTGTTCCCTGTTTAATTGCCTTAAAAGCGCCATGATTTCATGGCTTCTGGCCGTGTCCAGGTTGCCCGTGGGCTCGTCGGCGAATAATACCGACGGGGTGGTGGCAATGGCCCGGGCAATGGCCACCCGCTGCTGCTGTCCTCCGGACAACTCCCCTGGGGTGTGGGCTTCACGCCCTGCAAGTCCCACCTGTTCAAGGGCTTTGCGTGCCAGCGTTTTACGTTCCTTGGGCGGCATCCCCCTGTATATTAAGGGCAGTTCCACATTCTCAATGGCCGTGGTCCGGTTCAGCAGGTTAAACCCCTGGAATACAAAGCCCAGATAAAACCGGCGCAGGGTGGCCAGTTGTTTGCGGCTCATATGGCTCACCTCCACCCCGCCGAACTTATACCGGCCTGACGTGGGGGTATCCAGGCATCCTAATATATTCATACAGGTGGATTTTCCCGAACCAGACGGTCCCATCACCGAAATAAATTCACCGGATTCAATGGACAGATCAATGCCGCGCAATGCAAAGATTTTGGCTTCGTTGCTGCCGTAAGCCTTGGTGACCTGAGTCAGGGAAATCAAAGGGTGTTCTCTTTCGGCCATGGCTTTATTTGCCCTTTGTTGTTGCTGAGACAATGACTTCGGTGCCCTGGGTGATCTCTCCTTCCAGAATCTGGGTGTTGACACCGTCAGTTAAGCCTGCTTTAACAGGCACAGGCCGTGGCCGCTTGTTTTGATCCAGAATCCATATCGTCTTCTGGTCTTTGGCGCCTGTGATAGTCACATGCTTGGTCGGGCGGTTCCCGCGTCTGGGCGGGCCGGGCATGAACATCCTTAATAACGATGGGCTGCTGCTGTTTTCTTCGGGCTTGGGCATTGAGAATCTTAGGGCGGCACTGGGTACGGATAAGACCTGATTCGCCTGCTTGACAATAATGTCCGCTGTGGCGGTCATGCCCGGACGCAACGCTAAATCGGCGTTGTCACAGGTCATGATGGTTTCATAGGTGACCACCCCGTCCGTGGTGGTGGCATTAAACCGGACCTGTTGGATTTTTGCCGCAAATTTGCGCTGGGGGTAGGCATCTACGGTGAAGTTGGCGTCAAGTCCTTCCGTGACCACACCGATGTCCGCTTCGTCCACATCCACATTCAGCTTCATTTTGCTTAAGTCTTCAGCCAGGGTAAACAGCACCGGGGCCTCAAATGAGGCCGCCACAGTGGAACCTTTTTCAATGTCCCGGGTCAGGACGACCCCGTTTACCGGAGAGATAATATCTGCCTTGGACAGTTCGGTTAAGGTACTGTCCAAAGACGCCTGGACCTCGGCTACACTTGCTTTTGCACTGGCTTCATCAGCCATGGCCCGGGTGTAGTTGGCCTGGGCTTCATCCATATCGGTCTGGGCCGGCACTTTGCCACCGCTCAATTCTCGAACTTTTTTGAGGTTTTTTAACTTCAGTTTTGTCTCTTCCACTGTCGCCTGGGCCTGGCGTACGGAAGCCCGGGCAGACGCCAGAGACGCTTTACTTTTACGCACCTGGGCCTGCAGGTCCGTGATGTCCAGCCGGGCTAAGACCTGGCCTTCGGTGACTTGGTCGTTGTAATCCACAAACACCTCCTGGATGGTGCCGGATAATTCACTGCCCACCTCCACCTCATTGGTGGGTTCCAGTGTGCCGGTGGCAGACACGGTTACGTGAATATCATTTACAGCGGCTGGTGCAGTCTTAAAAGAGATGCCGGCGTCCGGTCCGCCGCCGGGCGGGCCTTTGGGCAGCAGAAAAAAAAATGCCCCTGCTGCGCATATAATCAGAATTAAAAGAATGATGAATAGTCGCTTTTTGCCCTTTTTTATGGGGCCGGTGTTCTTTAATGTCGCATTTATATCATCAGTTAAATCCATGGGAACTCCAAAGATGTTAAGGGGTTTGATGTGTTTCAGGGTTGGTTTGTCCGCCCTTTGAAAGGTCGGATTTGATCGGGGTCCAGCCCCCGCCAAGGACTTTATAAAGGGTGATCAGATTGGAGACACAGGTCCCCTGGCTTGTGGCAAGATCACTTTCATAGGATAACACGGTCTGCTGGGATGTCAGCACCGTGGTGAAATCAACAAGACCGGATTCGTATTTTTTTTTGGCCAGATCTTCAGCAGTCCGGGCCTGTTCAGCGGCAACAGTCAGATGTTCCAGCCGGATCTGCTCCTTGGCGTAGGCCACCAGGGCATTTTCCACCTCTTCCAGGGCAGACAGGATCGCTGATTCGTATTGGATCAGGGCCTGTTCCTGCAATGAGTTTTGGACTTTTATATTTTTACGAATAGCGCCGGCATCAAATAGCGTATGGGAGAGGCTTGCGGCCAGGGACCGGGCCCAGTCGGAAGGGTCCAGCGTATTGTCGATGAGCTCGGCAGGGCTCAGGGCGTCCACGCCAATGGAGCCGGACAGGGTGAGTTTGGGATAAAGGTCTGCCGTGGCCACGCCCACCTGGGCGGTCTGGGCAATGAGTTCGTATTCGGCCTCTCTGATATCGGGTCGGCGGCGCAGGGCGTCGGCAGGAAGCCCAACGGCAATGGTCGCCGGCAGTGTAGGCAAAGGGCAGGGGGGTATCAGCTTTTCGTTCAGGGTACCGGGGGCAAGACCCGAGAGCACGGCTACCCGGTTCATGGCTTCGGACAGGGTGGATTCAAGTGCCGGAATCTGGGCTTTGGCACTTTCCAGGCTGTACCGGGCCTGGTGAACATCCAGTTCATCGGTAAGGCCCGCCTGGTTCTGCCACTGGGTGAGTTGGAAGGATTCTGTCTGGGAGTCAATGCGTTGCCGGACCACATTCAGGCGTATCTGGGCCGTGCGTACATCAATGTAACTTGCGGCAAGGTCTCCCACAAGGCTGACCAGGGTGTCCCGCAATGCCTCCTGCTTGGCTGAAAGGGTTGCATCCGCAGCTTCAATAGCGCGCTGAATTCGGCCGAACAAGTCAATTTCCCAGCTTGCATCAAGTCCTGCGCTATAGGCCTTGGAAACGGTTCCGGTTCCCTCTTCATTGCTGGTCCCGCTCCACGACGCCACGCCCGAGGCATTGACGGTGGGCAGTCTGTCTGACTGTTCGATTTCCTTGAGCAGCCGGTACTGGCGAATACGTTCCAGTGCCAGTTGTACATCCAGATTGTTTTGAACCGCGCGGGATATCAGATCCGTAAGCACCGGGTCATTGAGCACCGTCCACCATTGGGACAACTGTTCCGGGTCTGCCGGTGTCTGGGCCAATCCCTTTTGCATGGGTGCATGCCAGGACCCGTCAGGGATAAGGTCCGGCTGTTTATAGTCCGGTCCCACGGCTTTGCAGCCTGTGAGCAGTGTTACAAAAATAAAAAATAGACAAATTGTTGGCCAGAAGGCGTCTGACAGAAATAAAAACCGTTTTTGCATGAACCGAATCCTTTGACATCGAAAGCGCTAAATCAATATAAGCCCGCTTCCGGTTGAAACGAGGTCAGAATAATGTAGCCGGTTTATACCGTCAATATGTTTTGGCAAAGGAATATAGCAAACCTGCCGGATTCCGGGTATGGCAAAAGGGATAAAAAGGAACCCGAAATCCTGGGCAGGCTTGTATTCGTGCGGCTATGCATAAATGGTCTGCAAGCTGGTTTAATGGGATTGGGGCTCGGGTGTTTTGCGTTCATTATCAATTTGTAATGTCAACGAGGCGGTCAACTTCATCTGAAGATATTTATCCTTATCCAGTTCCGGGGCCTCTTTTTTAATAAAATAGCGGATAAACCATCTGCCGGAGTTGGGCAGGGGGATGGAAACCCTTGACCCCTCAACTTGGGTGTGCGGGTAAAAATTGTCCTCAGCCTGGGTGGAAAATCCCATGTATGTTGCATCCCATGTGCCTTTACCTGTATAGGGTTTGTTGTCCAGGTACACATCAAGATCCAGGGTATTGCCTGGTTTAAGTTCAAACAGATTCTGCACCGGTACCAGTTCCAAAGGCAGGCCCAGGTTGGCCGGGAAAGGCCCTGTGGGGGTATCGCATTTTACATAGGTTTTGGCGTATTGTTTGGAATAATAGCTTTTAATTACCTGGCCAAGCCGGTTTTTGATTAAGTCAATGGATTTGATGGCATGCCGCTCTTTGCCGTTTTTATCTTTATAAAAGGTGTAATATCCCGGCGTTGTTTCAGCGGTTAATCCCCATATTCCAGGCGTATTGTACTCCACCATGTGTGAATGCAGCCCTTTACCGTCCATAATCTCAACGGTTTGGTCCCGGCCGTTGGGTGCAATCACCTGGACCTTGTTCAGTTTTTTGCCCCGGATACCGTCCGCCACAGGAATAAAGTGGCCGTAACAGAAGAAAAACGGAATGGATTTGCCTTCACTTGCCAGGTACCGGGAAGACTGGATGTAGAGCGTGTGGCTGAATGCACTGCCCGCTGTCAGGCAGATCAATGCCGGGATCAGCAATAATGCATGTCGAAGTGAAAAATTAGGATGAATCGGAGTGTAGAATCTCATTTTTGCCTCCTTATTACGTTATATGTATTTGCATTTATAGATGATTTTATCATTTACAGCCTGCGGCTGTTACCATGGCGGTCAGACCGTAAAATCCGGTCAGGGTTACGGTGATGATATGCAAGAACCTGGGCCATGCGCCTGTCATCATTTTTGTGCCTGCAACAAACAGCAGGGTAAAAAGCCCCATGCCGGTCAATGACCGGAGGCTGCCGGGCAGAAATCGGGCGGTTACATATCCGCTTTGTTGTGTCGGACCGACCTTAAGAATAAAGGGGAATAATATTTCCCGGATATAGGTGGCCGTGGTGGCCGTTGCCCTGGACATGGTGTGCTCAAAGGTTTTAACAGGAACAAATTTTTTATCCATGGCCACAGCCCGGATGATTGTCTCATCTGAATAGACGGCTGTGCAATACAAGGGATTGAATATCAGCTTTAGGTCCATGCGGTCCGGGTCATACCCGGCTAAAGGAAGGGGCGTCAGCCGGTAGTTGTCATACCCTAAAAGAAAGATGCGGCCGTCTTCAGAAAGGGCAAGGCCATAGTATTTTTTCTGTTTGTTCTCAGATATTTTTATGGCTCTGATTTTTAAATCCGGTGGAATGGGCGTCTGTTTAATCAACGGTTTGTCATCCACCCGTTTAATGTGAAAAACCCGGTAGTCATGGTCCACAATAAAGACCCCTTCGTCAAAGGGTTTGAGTACCGTAAATTTACCGTTCACTGACCGGGCCGGGAATTTAAACCCCCTTTTTTTAAGGGTAATGGTGTACATTTTGGTTAAAACGGTGTCCAGGGTATTTGTCTTTGCATAGATAAATTCCATGGCTTTGTCCGTCATGCGAAAACGGTCTTCGGGGAAAATCAGCCTGGCCTGGCCTGGGTTGGACTCCAACAGCGGGAAAAAAGGTACGTCAGGAGATTTGCCCACTATATCCCGGGCTTTGAGTTCCAGCACCCTTCGGTTCGCTTTGATGGTATGTTTATCAAAGGTACGCCCGTCTAAAGTAATGGGTAAAAGCCCCCAGATCTCCATGTTTTTGTAAAAAATAAAAGGCAGGTGCCGTTCAAAGGTTTTGCGCGGTACATAAGTGCCGTCAGCCTTGATGTAGGCAATATTGCTGTGGTGATCCTCGGCCATTCCCTGGGCCGCCTGGGGGACCTTTCCTACAATTTTTTCTTTTAAAATAAAATCATGGCTTACCGGGCTGTAAAACAGATGGGTTTTTTCCACCTCATCCATAAACATTTTGTCGTAGAGCATAGGCAGGTAGACCGCAGATACCAGGATAATTAAAACGGCGTATACGGCAAGGGCGAATCGATTCATCATCCCATTCTCCTGTAGCGGAACCTGAAAACCGGAACCATAACCGCAGGTATCATCAACGCCAAGGGCACAATGAGTACGGCCAGACTTGGGCCAAATGCCCCGGGACGGGTATTGATCAGGTAGCAGCCGGCCATGCCGGCGGTCAGTGCCAGGTTAACAGCTTTGAGCCGAAAATCAGGCTCAAGCAGGGTCAGGGCCATGCCAAGATACGCACAGATACCTGCCATGATCCAGGGCAGAGCCGTGAGCAGACTAACCATGATGCCCTGTGCCGGAAAATAGATACTGGTGATAAGCCAGAGGCCGAAAAGATCAGCCAGACCCACCAACCCATAAGCAAAAAGCCCTGCCAGCAGATGACCCATGGCCACAAAACCTGCGGACACGGGCAGGTGCAATGAGAGCCGGAACCGCTCTCCCCACATCTCGGGAAGAAACTGGAAACAGGCAATCAGGATGCCGGAAACCAGCGGAGCAAATTTCAGGTGTTCAAAATGGATCTGTCCCAGTTGCAGCACCCGGTACCAGACAACTTCGGCGTGGTCCAGAACAAACAGTTGGCGGGTTGAGATCCAGATATGGATTAAAAGGCCAAAATTTGCAATAAATACCAGCAGCCACATAACCTGGATTTTAAAAAATTCTTTTCTGAAAATGGCCTGGATCATGAGTACCTTCCAGTGTAACCGATAAATGCATCTTCCAGACTTAAAGATACCTGTTCAAGCAGGCTGCTGCTGATACCGGCGGCGTCAAGCATTAAGGTCAGATCTGATTTGTCTGCAAATGTGAACAGATCCCAGTGGGTGGGGTGCACCTCAATGTTTTTAAGTAAAGGGCAGGCTTTGAGCAGGTCTTCTTTGGGAATATCCGAACAACCCACCTGTTGTGAACCGTTTACCGGGATACTTGTTTTTACCGGCAGTCGGTAACAGGAAAACTCTTTTTTAAACCTGTCAAGACGACTGTTCATCATTTTTCCCCCACGTTCCATGAAAATGACTTCATCCACGAAATTTTCCATATCCTGGATTACATGGGAGGTTAAAAATACGGTACGGTTGCCGTCGGCTAAATAATGGCGCATTTCGTCAAGAAACAGCCTTCGGTATCCCGGGTCCAAACCAATAGAATAGTCGTCTAAAAGCAGCAACTCGGGCTGCTGGGCCATCAATAGACCGAGCACCAACTGGGAGCGCTGGCCGCAGGACATCTGGCGGATCAGGTGATTGGGTCCAAGATTTAATTTTTCGACCATCCGGTAGTAGATACCGGCATCCCAGTTTGGATAAAATGGGGCATAAAATTTTTCGATCTGGCGGATGGACATGAATTCATAAGCCGCATGGCCTTCAAACAAAAGCCCTATTCGGGCCCGGGCGGCAGGCGACAGGGCGTGGGAAGGCTCGTTGAATACTTTACAGGTACCGGACACGGGCCGCAAAAATCCCATCAAGATTTTGATCAGGGTGGTTTTCCCCACACCGTTTTTACCTAACAGTCCGTATATTTTTCCAGGGGAGATGGAGAAGTTCAGGTCTTTGTATATATAGCGTTTGCCATAACGGTGGCAAAGATGCTCAACGTGGATCACAGGCTGCATGAGATTTGTCCTGGTGCATCATGATCAGAGCGGTTCATGGTGTTTTTTCAATGTAACAGTTTAAAGCCTGGAAAGTGCCGGCCCTTGTGTTGAGTATCATCGGGAGAAAAGATGATATTCTGTTTTAGGGAAGGATACAGGGCCGGCACCGGCAAGCTTGGTTGTTTATTTCATGGTCTGTTTCATTGCTTATTTCATATCTTTGGCCTGAATCCAGATCACTGCATCTTTTGAACACTCTTTGCCCTTAAAAGAGCCTTCGGGGTCAAGTCCTAAAGCTGCAAACCCCCACCATCCGGCTTTGGGGATGCCAAAGGTGAATACGCCGTTGTCATCGGCAAAAATGGTCTGCAGTACAAAGGCAGGCTGGGGGGCCGTTGCCGCGGCTTCCTTGGCAAAAGCTTTTTGGTCCAGCAGCGGTTGATGGTTCATGAATTCAATTTCGATTTCTGCGCCGGCCACAGGTTTTCCCTTGAACAGTACTTTGCCCTGGAATACATTGCCGGTCCAGCGGTCATAGGGTTTGCACAAAGGAACGATCTCACAGTCAAGCCCCACAGGTTCCATCCAGGCACCCGGTTCGCCGCCTACGTTGACGATCATTTTTGTGGACTGCTGGATATAGGCATCTTCTTCGCCTTCATAGTAAGGGGCCGGTACCAGGCAGAAGATGTGGTCTCCACCTCTTGCGGAATATTCAGTTTCGTAGGCTGCGCCTGAATTGGTCAGGCTGGTCCATTTAATGGGTTTCAGGGTTGGCAGAAGATCCGTTTTTTTAGGTGTGTTTTCACCCCTTGAACGGAGCGCAAAAAACTGTTCCGGGGTGCCCATGTCCATGGTGTGGCCGGCTTCAAAGGGGTGGGTGAAAACGATTGCCAAAGGAATTTTTCCCCCTTTGTTCAATGCGCTTTCAGGGGTATAAATCATCTGAAAGTGGGCAAATGCCGGTACGGTAAGTGCCAAAATGGCCAGGGTGCTGATGGTGGTAATAAGATGTTTCATCTTCAAGATTTTCTCCTTTAAACATTTTGAGTGTGCAAAAGCTAAGCTATTCGGTTATTTCCTTACCGTCTACGGTGATTTCGTGACCTTCCCCGGCGTCAAACTGGACTTTGTAGGCGCCTGCGGGTTTGTCAAAAGTAAATTCACTGTCGTCATCCATTTTGCCCTGGATCAGCACCTTTCCGGCACCGTCTTCAACGCGCATCTGAACGCCGGCGGCTGAAGATCCATCGGAAAATCCGCCCTCGCAGGTCACAGTGCCATCGCCATTATCATAGCAGGAACACAACGGGGTGTGGGCCTGGACTGCCAGGGGCAGAAAAAATCCAAAAATCAGGGCGCTAAAGATTAAACCAGATAATTTTCTTTTCATTTTTTTCTCCTTGTCGATTTGCAAAAATTTGCCCGTCAGGCCGTTCACTCAAATAAAGGCCTGCCGGGCAGGTTCAAATTCTGATTTTGTTTTTATGAATCCTGTGGCAATGGTTGTGCACAATGCGATTGCGTAAAAGACGCCCATGGCTTGGAGCCCGCTTAATCCCAGCAGGCTGCCGCCGGTAAATATAAACGTGGCCACGCTGATGCCCAGCACCATGGGGTAAACCATGCCGAACAGCATCCATTTAACAGATCCGGATTGCAGTTTTACGGCAATGGAGGTGGCCAGGCATGGGGGGTAAAGCACCATGAACATCATCAGGGCCAGGGCATGCAGCGGGGTAAATCCTTTTTCGCTTTTTGCCATTCGCGATTCCAAGGAACCGTCTGATCCATCATCATCCTGTTCATACAAGGCGCCTAAGGTTGCCACAGAACTTTCCTTGGCGGCAAAGGCTGACAGCAGTGCTACATTGACCCGCCAGTTGAATCCCGCAAACTGGGTAATAGGTTCAAGAAATCGTCCCATCTTACCCAGGAAGCTTGCATCAATTCTCTCCTTGCGCATTTCTCGCAGCAGCCCTTTTCTGGTTTTGAACAGCTTTTTGAAGGATCTGTTCACCTTTTTTGCCACTTTGTCTTTGCCGGGCTGGGCAATGATAAAAAATTGCGGATTGATCTTTTGGAATTCGGCATTCAGGGCAGCTGCCCTATCCGCTCCTCTTGCCAGCATTTTTTTGTCCTTGTAGCTTTTCCAGAAATGCACCATCTCCATGAGTTTGTCCCCTGCAAGAATTTCGGCATAGGGTGTCTGGGCAATGCTGGTTCGAAATTTGGTAATAGCTTGATCCTTCTTGGCTTGAAAGTACGTTTTTCGTTCGGGAGTAATACCGGGGAACTGCAGGAGAATAAAAATCACCACAGCCAGAGCCACGACAATGGATGTAATTTTTTTAATGAACATCCATACCCTTTCCAGGGCCCGGCCCACAACCCCCCTGAACGTGGGCATGTGATAGGGGGGCATTTCCATGACAAAAGGAGAGGTGGGTTTGTCTTTGAGCACTGTGGTGGTCAACAGCTTGGAGACGGGCAGCACCATTAACAGGCTGATGGTGGAAATAAAAAACATGGCCAGCCCCTTGTGGGCTGAAAAATAGATGTTGATCAGCAATACGTAGAGGGGGACCTTGGCCAGGCAGTTGAGCATGGGGATGATCAAAATGGTGGTGAGCCTGGACCGCTCATCCGGGATACCCTTGCAGGACATGACACCGGGCACGGCACATCCGCCCACATAAATGCCGCCAAGCACCATGGGCAGGGTGGACTGGCCGTGAAGTCCGTACCGGCTGAACAGCCGGTCCATGATAAAAGCCATTCGCGGCATGTAGCCGCTGTCTTCCATGATGGCGATCAGACCAAAAAGAATAAAAAAAATGGGGATATAATTGAGCAGGGCGTTCACCGAATCAATGAGCCACAACGCAAATGCCGAGATCAGGGGCACATCAATGAAGCCTGCGGCCGGTACGATGTCCGCCACAAAGCCCCGCAGTTTAGCCAGAAGCGGCCAGGTGTAGTTGGTCAGGTTGTAGCCCTGGACGATGGAAAGATAATACAGCAGCCAGATGACAGCCACCAGGACCACAGGCCCCATGAATTTATGGCAGACCACGGCATCAATCCGGTCGGACATGGGTTGTTTTTTTTCAGCAGGCAGGGTCAGGCAGCCGGAAGTCACCTTGTCGGCGGCCATATATCTGGCCTGGGCTACGGCAAATGCTGTGTCCTGATCGTATTCGGCTTCAAATTGGTCTCTCAACTCTTTTACATGGTCAAGGATTTGCCTGCCCTGGGCACCTTTTTCCACGATTAGTTTTTGGATCTCTTCATCCCCTTCCATGAGCTTGACGGCAAGCCATCTGGCCGGATATGCTTCAAGATCGCCAGTATCCTCCCGGATCATTTGACAGATATTGCGGATGCCGGTTTCCATGGGGCCGTAATCCACCTTGAACTGGGCAGCCGTCAAATTTTTGCTTCCGGCACCTGCGATGGCGTCAAACAACTCCTGTTTTCCCCGGCCCTGTTTCATGGACGTGGCCACCACAGGCACCCCTAAACTCCGGGTCAATGCATCCACATTTATGGTGACGCCCCGGTTCTCCGCCACATCCATCATGTTCAGGTCAAGAATCATGGGGGTTTCCATCTCCATGACCTGGAATGTCAGGTACAGGCATCGCTTGATGTTTGATGCGTCCATGACATTGACCACGACATCGGGTTTCTCATTGAGAATAAAATCCCGAGATACCCGTTCTTCCGGTGAATAGAAGGTCAAAGAGTAGGTGCCGGGAAGGTCTACCACATCCACCCGGGTATCCCCATGCTTGTACCACCCGGACATTTTGTCCACGGTGACCCCGGGATAGTTGGCCACATGCTGCTTGGCACCGGTCAGGGCATTGAAGACCGTTGATTTCCCACAATTGGGTTGGCCGGCCAAGGCGACCAATAATCGGTCGGTCATCTGCTTTCCACCTCAATAAACCGGGCTTCTTCATGGCGCAGACTGATGAAGTAACCGTCGATTTCCACTTCCATGGGGTCTTCGAGGGGAGCGTTACGGACCACGTTTAGTGTAAGACCTGGATAAATTCCCATATCCATCAACCTTTGGCCAAGTTTGTCTTTGATGGACAGCTTTTTGATCGTTCCGCTGTTGCCTGGTTTAAGTTTGTCTAATGTCATAATTGTCCTCTTTTGGTAATAATTTTATCATTTTAAATTTTTTTATTACAAAAAGGTTTTGTTATTTTTGAAACATAGAATGCGTGTATAAAATATTTGTTAGTTCTGTCTTACCATTAAACGAGAAACTTATCTTTCATTTTTTTAAATTTTTGTCAATGCTTTTTTTGTTTTGCTGTGTTTGGTAACTATGTCTTTAGGTGTTTAATGCAGTGAGCAGAAGCATGAGAGATATGGTAGATAGAATTAAACCTGCCATGGCTTCAAGAATATCTCCTGCATTGTGTGTAAAAGAAAAGCGGCGGGACAGGGGGGCAAGAAGGGCGGCTTTACCGGCCATGGCAATCAGTACGACCAAAGACAGAGTTGAGGTCATGCCAAGTGTAATGGCACAGGCCAGCATCATGCCGAATCCGGGTAACCCTAATGAGAGACAGAACAGAACGGCCAACACGACGCCGGGGCAGGGAATCATGCCAATGAAAACAGCAGGCAGTATGGATTTGGCATCCATGGTTGTCTGTGATTTTTCAATAGACATATCATCAACCGGTTTATTTTTTTTCCATAAAGGCAGCTTTCGTAAAAAAAGGAATAAGCCTAATACAATGATCAGGGAATAGCTTGCAATCTGGGTGATCCGGGTGACCGAAGCAAGTGTGCCTGAAATGGATGTTTCCAAAAGAAATTTGACGCAGAAAACCAGCACAGCTCCGGACATCCCATGGCTGATGGCCAGGATATTGCCAAAAACAAGGGCCCGGGAAAGTGTGGGTTTGATCGCTACAATATAGGACAGGGCAAGGGCCTTACCGTGGCCGGGACCTGCAGAATGCACCATTCCGTATGCAAAGGCCGCTGCAAGAACCCATAAAAGTGGTGCAGTTTCTCCGGTTTTTTTCGCTTGTCTGATAAGGGTGGTCATTTTTTTCTTGATTTTCATCTGGAAAAAGATAATTCGTTCCATAAGATTTGATTTTGGCTCAACTGTTCCCGGCGGTGGGGCATTGGGACTTTTCGGTGCCGGTTGCAAAGAATCCTCCTTGTGTTGGGGCACAGGATTGGTGTTTTTGCGAGTAAAGGGATTGGCCTGGGCTGTGCCGAATGTGACAAAAAAAAGCCCCCATGCAATACCGCAAATAATAAGAAAAACAGGCAGGAATCGCCTAAAAAAAGGTAGGTTTGGGAACAGGCTGTAAGAAATATCAGGAACCATAAAAGGCTTATAAGTGATGGGTATTATTTTTTCAATACCCTAAAAAATTTAACTTTATTCAAAATCCCCATTGTCTGTTTTTATATCAGTATGTTATTAGAGTCGTGGAAGTTTATAGTGCCGCTCCATAAAACAATTGAGTGCTAACGGGCGTTACCCGTTGAAAATAATTGCCGTTGAATAGAATTGATTGATGAATAATACCCGTAAATCATTAAACAAAACCAAATAAGGAGAGATTATGGGACTCAAAGAAGAACTGGAAGAAAAAGCGGAAAGCTGTGATGCACCTGAAGAATACATTGGTGTGGCCAAGGAGATCGTAACAGGTCTGGATGACAAGGACTGGGCCGTTGAACTGATGGAAGAGGGTGCCGAGTGGGCCCAGACCTATGACGAAGCGGTGGTTTATGCTGAAGCGGCCAAAGAGATCATCGGTGATGACGACGTGGTGGGTAATTTTCTTTCCAATGCCAAAATGCTGTGCATGAGCGCTGCAGATTTCATCGGCCTTGGGACTGCTGCAGGCAAGCTTGGCCTGGAAGACATGGCCAAGGAGATGAATGAGGCTGCCATGGGTAAATGCACCAAGCTCACCGATTTCCTCAATTTGAGCAACGAGCTTGCCAAAACAGATCCGGACATGGCCAAACAGGTTATGGACAAGGCCTTTGAAAAATGTACCCAGCCCGAAGACTTTGTCTCCTTTGCTAAATCTATCCTGGACAGCACCAAGGATAAGGACAAAGCCAAAGAAATTTATGAAAAAGGTATCGCTGCCGCCAAAACAGCTGATGGATTCAGCGCCCTTGCCGCAGGTGCGATAAAAGATCTGGGTGATAAAGATTTTGCCCGGGCCATTTATGAAAAAGCTGCCGACTCCCTGGAAAAAGGGGATGAGCTGCTCAAGTTTGCTGAAATAGTCAAGGCACAGCTGGATGACAATGAGTTTACCTTGTCTGTTTATAAAAAAGCCGAAGAGAAATATGCAAAGTTCGACGAATACCTGAAATTGGCTAAAGCAAGTTTTGAGAACACCGGTGACGCAGCGTTTGCCTCCGGTGTTTACCAGAAAGCGGCTGCCACCAATCCCGACTGTGCTCAGCTGGTTTCCCTGGCCGTGGCCATGGCCAGTGACCTGGGTGATACCGCTGCTGCCCTGCCCGTATTGAAACAAGCCCAGGCTGCTGTGAAAAATAATGCGGATTTCCTTAAAACCGCAGATGCCATTCTTGACGTGGCCAAAGAGGACAAAGCATGGACTGACTCCATCTCCTTCCAGAAAGCCAAACGTGAAGAATTTGGTAAAATGTACGATGATTTTGCCCTGCGGGAAAATGAAATCACCAATTGTGCACCCATGCGCGAACTGGCCGTTGAAGTATTTAAAGAAACTGCTGATAAATTTTATGCAGCCAAACTGTATAAAAAGTCTGAAAACCTTACCATTCATTTCAGCGATTTTATCAAGCTTGCAGCTGCTATCCATGCAGATCTCAATGATGCCGAATGGATCAAAGAGATTTATAAGGCGCTTCTGGATAAATGCAAGAGCTATGGCGATTACAACACCCTGACTACAGCCATTCAGGATACCCTTGGGGACAGTGACTGGGTAAAACAGATCTATTCCGGCTTACAGTCAAAGGCGTCCGGCAACGGCGATCTGATGAAACTTGCCGCTGTGGCCATTGAGAAATTCGATGATAAAGAGTGGGCCCAAAAACTTATCAGCAGTGTAGCCGGCAAAGCCAAAACCGTTTACGATTTTACCTTTGCAGGCAGTGCTACCCTGAACTTGCTTGGCGATAAGGACGGCGCAATGGCATTGTATAAATCCGCTGAAGGTCTTTGCCGCAGCAAACAGGACTATGCAGGCCTTGTGGCGCTAATTAAACAGCAGTCCGCTGACAAGAGCATCCTTTCAGAACTGCTGGTACTCGGGCGTCAGAAACTGACCGAATTCAGTGATCAGATCTTTTTGGCTGAAGCCCTCCTCGTTGATGCCGGAGATGCCGAGAATGCCGCAGCCGTGTATGAAGAGGCAGAGCTTAACGCGTTGAGCAACGATGCATTGTCCCAGTTGGGTACCAGCCTTTCCGGTCGTCTGGGTGATGCCAAATGGGCATCCCGCATTTTAGCGAAAATCAGATAAAAGTTATGTGTATAAAACTTTTTTATTGACAAATAATAAAATTATGGTAGGTTGTATCTAACGCCGTTTTTTGAATTAAAAAACTGGCTGCATAACCTCCTTATTATCCTTGAAAAATCAGCCGTCGGATTTGCCAACCGCCGGCTGATTTTTTTTGTAGATAACCCGGGGGAAAGGACTTTTCCTGTTCGCCCGGGTGTTATGAATGACTATTTATCTTCAGGCATGCTGTTCAGCTGAGCCTTGATGGCGTTGAGTTCCTCTTCAAGCATTCTGGCCCTGTCCTGGAGCGCACTTTCACTTAAAGCCCCGGATACGGGCGCTGCAGCAGGTCCAAACCCACGGCCCATGCCTCGACCCATACCCCGGCCACCGCCAAATCCCCGGCCGCATCCCCGGCCGCCGTACCCCGCGCCATAACCAGTGCCGTATCCGGCCCCGGTCGCATTGCGGTTACCGCAAATCCCCTGGCCTCTTCCGGTCATGGGTCCTAATCCTTGTGGTCCTCTTTGATTAAATCCTGGCATGATATTTTCTCCTTTCATTTTTATTTTATCAGGGTTTTTGACCCTGTCCGTTAGGTGTCGGCCGCATCATTTCCGGCCGGCTCCGTTTTTTTTGTTTTGATCATTTGACCATAATATAGGGTCGCTCTGTGACGCTGTCAAGAAGAATAATGGTCAAATGATCATTATTTTTTCGACACACCCAACGCTTGATTCGGCCCGATTGCATTTTGACTTGACGTTTATGTAGTGGTTACTATAATAGTCACTAAATTTGACTTGGAGAACATATTGATGCAGCACTCGGACACCTGGGACGCCATAAAGGCCGGTATTCCCATATTTATCGGATATTTCCCGGCCGCTGTGGCCTTTGGCATTCTGGCCAGGACAACCGGTACCACCTTTAGTGAAGCCATGTTGTTTTCCATTGTTGTCTTTGCCGGTGCCAGTCAATTTATTGCTTTAAATCTACTGGCGACAGGCATGGGGCCTGTGGGAATTATACTGACCACTTTGCTGGTCAATTTTCGGCACTTTCTTATGAGTGCCTATTTGTCCACCCGAATTCGTGAAAGGGCGGTTAAATATTACTTGCCCATGGCCTTTGGCGTGACTGATGAAACTTTTTCAGTAATGTCTTTTACCCAAAAAAAATTGACCCGGCAGTTTGTCATGCCCCTGGAACTGACCGCTTATGCCGGGTGGGTGTCCGGCACTTTGGCGGGATTTGTGCTTGGAAGATTTATGCCTGATATTCTCACCCAGAGTATGGGCGTGGCTCTGTATGCGCTTCTTTTGGCTATTCTTATGCCTGAATTGAAATCCTCTTTGCGGTCTCTTGTTCTGGCAATTTCTTCAGGGCTGTTTAACTGGTTTCTGGTTACCGCGAATGTTCTGCCAAAGGGGTGGAGTATTATCGTCTGTATCCTGGTGGTCGCCACTGCCGGTGCCTTTTTTAATCCCGGATTCATCAAGAAGGACAATGCCCATGGATAGGAGTCTGATTCCCTTAATTTTCGGCATGGCCGCTGTTACTTATCTGCCGCGCCTGGCCCCGTTTCTTTTTTTCAGAAATGCAAGGATACCGGTTCGCCTGGATGCCTTTTTAAAGTGCATTCCAGTGGCTGCTATTGGTGCACTGATTCTTCCCGGCGTTTTCACTGCCACGCCGGATCTGCCCTGGGCCGGTGTTGCCGGCATGGGCTTTACCCTGGTTTACGGTTTTTTTAAAGGGGGGATTATCGTTCCCGTGCTGGGATCCGTAGCCGTAACCTGGCTGGTCTTAAGTTTTTAATATGGATAAGGTTGCACAGATTACGGAACATATGAAGGCGTTAGGGTTTTCAGTTTATGAATGCAAAGCCTATCTGGCGCTTCTGGAAGAGTATCCTTTGAACGGATACGCCCTGAGCAAGGCTTCGGGGATTCCCCGGTCCCGGGTTTATGAGGTGCTTAAAAACCTGATTGCTAAGCAGATGGTGTTTGAACAGGACGATGGAAAGTCAAAAGCCTATACACCCATGGATCCGGAAATTTTTATCAAGAAGCTTCGATCCCGGTTTCAGGGAATTTTTCAGGATTTAACCGAATATGCAGGCCGGTTGTACCGGGAACCGAAACAGGACAATCCCTTGGTGGTGATCCAGGGACGGGATAATATCCTCTCTTTTCTGGCTGTCCTGATCAAGGGTGCCCAAAAGCGCATTGCTCTGTCCATCTGGGATGAAGAACTTTGCCTGTTGACCGGGGAACTGGATGCCGCCCTTGACCGTGGCGTGATGCTTCGCGGCATCTATTTCGGTCCCAAAAATGTTTATGAGGACCTTGTGCCCCACCGCAGGCTTGCACGGTACATGGCTGAGAAAAAAGAGCGGTTTTTATCCGTGATCGTGGATCGCTGCCATGCCGTGTCCGGTGTTGTCTCCCGGGGAGCGGACTCAAAGGCGACCTGGACCCGGGATGAAGGATTCATTGAGGTCAGTGAAGATTATATTGCCCATGACCTGGTGGTTAATCTTTATTCGGCTTCTCTGGACAGGGCGGGGTATGAGAAATTTGAAACCTTTGCCGATAATGTCCATGATTGGTTTTTTCACTATTCAAAAAAAGAGTTGGATGCGTTTCGTGAACTGATTGAGTAACAACATCACCGGACCAATGAAATTGTCACAAAAATTGGCCTGTTGGGATGTAAAAGTAATGTAAATCCCAACTAAGTTTTATTTTTTAAATCATCATAAAGTTTACGAAGACGTGAAGCTTAAGTCCTTGAAATCTTCATGAACTTCGTGTCATTCGTGATGAAAGAAACATTAGAAAAAGCCATATACGGATACCTTTTCTTAGGGAACAAAGGAGCTTGACACCAAGAAATACTTTAAGTAATTTGTGGGCAAACGTTTAACAAGGAGGACGATTCATGAAAGATTCCACTCCGTTCCAAGCCCAGGACCTTGCCCCTGATATGCAGAAAAAACAGCTGGTGGACATGTTTACCCGTATTGTTGTTCACTACGGCCTCTGGTTCAACGAGGTTCAGCACCAGATGGGCATGGAAAAGGCGCTTGCTGCGCTGGATACTGCCACACAATCTTCAATTACCATTCTGATGAAACATCTGTCCCGCACCCTGGAATTTGAACTGGAGGAGGGGATGCCCAAGGCGTTGATGGCACTGGATGATTCCACAACCGAAAAATTGATGGCAGCCGTGGGAAAAGCCTGGCTTGCTAATGACGGTGTCTGGTTCCAGGCTGTGGAGTTCGCCCACGGTATGAACGATGCCAAACGGTGCAATGACTCCTGCTGGGCCCGCTTTTCCCCCTTTGAAGCCCACAGAATAAAAAATATTCTGGGACTGGGTAAACATCCGGGACTTGAGGGGCTCAAAAGAGCCTTGAACTTCAGGATGTATGCATTCATCAATGAGCAGAGCATTGTGGAAGAAACCGAAAACAGTTTTGTTTTTCAGATGAACGAATGCCGGGTTCAGCGGGCAAGGATGCGCAAGAACCTGGACGATTATCCCTGCAAATCAGGCGGTCTTGTCGAGTACGCCCGTTTTGCCGAAGGCGTTGATGATAGAATTAAAACCGAATGTATCGGGTGTCCGCCGGATCCCCATCCTGAAACATGGTTCTGCGCATGGCGCTTCAGCCTTGAACAGTGATGTTATAATTCCGGTATCCTAAACGATCTTAAGTTATAAAAACAGATAAAAAGATCCATTCAACAACATTATAATTTAAAAAAGAAATGTGAATTATGGGAGTCATTTCCGACAAAATTCAGGAATTAAGGCTGAAAGAGAAAAAGATCAAGGCCATGGGCGGTGAAAAAGCCCTAGCTAAACGGCGTGAGAAAGGCGTTTTAAATGCCAGGCAGCGTCTCAACCTGCTGTTTGATGCCGGTACATTCAGAGAACTGGACATGTTCATGACCCACCGGTGCACCAATTTTGGCATGGAAACCAAAGAAATCCCCGCGGACGGTGTTATCACCGGACACGGAAAGGTAAACGGCCGACTTGTCTTTGCATATGCCCAGGATTTTACGGCTGCTGCCGGATCTTTAGGAGAGATGCAGGCCAAAAAGATATGTAAGGTCATGGATTTAGGGATTAAAGCAGGTGCACCTGTTATCGGCATGAACGATTCCGGTGGCGCCCGGATTCAGGAAGGTATTGACGCCTTGTCCGGTTACGGCGAAATATTTTTTCGCAATTCGGCGGCGTCCGGCGTGATCCCTCAGATATCAGCCATCATGGGCCCCACGGCAGGCGGAGCAGTGTATTCTCCAGCCATGACCGATTTTATCTTTATGGTCAAGGAGTCTTCGTATATGTTTATCACCGGTCCCAATGTCATCAAAGCGGTTACCGGCGAGGAGATTACCTTTGAGGCCCTTGGCGGTGCCATGACCCATAACGAAAAGTCCGGAGTGGCGCAGTTTGCCTGTGAATCCGATGAGGACTGTATTGAACAGATCAAGCAGCTGTTATCCTTTTTGCCGTCCAACAATATGGAAGATCCCCCGATCAAACCCACTGACGATTCCCCACATCGTATGGCACCGGTCCTCGACACCATTATTCCGGATAAATCCAACCAGGCCTATGATGTCAAACAGGTCATTGCTGCCATTGCGGACGACGGCTACTTTTTTGAGCCCCACCAGTATTTTGCCAGAAATATTGTAATTTGCTTTTCACGGCTTAACGGCCGGCCCATCGGTATTATTGCCAACCAGCCAATGGTTATGGCCGGCTGTCTGGATATTGATGCATCCGACAAAGCCACCCGGTTTATCCGGTTCTGTGATGCCTTTAACATTCCCTTGCTCACCATTGCCGATGTGCCCGGTTATCTACCCGGTTCTCATCAGGAGTGGGGTGGGGTCATCCGGCACGGGGCAAAACTTTTATGGTGCTACGCTGAAGCTACGGTGCCCAAGCTTTTGTTGATTACACGCAAAGATTACGGCGGATCATATATTGCCATGTGTTCCAAGCACCTTGGTGCGGATATGGCCTTTGCCTGGCCCATGGCCGAGGTTGCGGTCATGGGGGCTGAAGGCGCGGCCAACGTCATCCATGCAAGGGAGATTAAAAATTCCGAAGACCCTGCAGCCACGCGCAAGCAGAAAATTGAGGAGTATAATACCCAGTTTTCCAATCCCTATTGTGCCGCAGCAAGGGGGTATGTAGATGCCGTGATCGTGCCTAGTGAAACTCGCCTCAGGCTCATAGATGCCCTTGAGGCTGTGGTCACCAAACGCGAATTCAGGCCGGCCAAGAAACACGGAAATATACCAGTATAACAGCCATGGGAAGAATCTGGTCAATTATTTACACCCAGGCGCAACCCTCAACTAAATAGTGCCCGACCGAAAACCGTAAATTTTGCCGATTACGGCGTTGGGCTAAAATTTTAATCCTCGAAATACTCTATGTATTCCGAAGGTTTTAATTTCAGCCCGCCTTGTACTCAACAAAATTTCCAGGTTTTCGTTCAGACACTAAATAAAAGCCAAGGAGACCTTTTTCATGGAAAACAAAAGATTGGCTGCTGCCATGGCTGCCGTTCAGATGTATATTAAAACGGAAGAAGAAGCCGCCGTTGCAGCAATGCAAAACCAGGCGGCCGATGCCGCTGCCAAATCTTTAGCTGCTGCCCAGGGTGGGCAGATGAACCTTTGGGGCCTTTCCGGGCGGCAGGCAATTATGAATGCCAATGCAATGATACGGCAAAGAATGTTTAAATAACGGCCATGGGCCGACTTGGTCTATTAACATTCAGGATCGCCCACAACAAAAAATGAAAGTAACTCAACAACTTGTTGGTTTTTCATATAAATAAATAAAAGATATTATATGTAGGATATTATGACCGATCACAATGAAGTTAAAATGGTTGAGATGGATTACTCCCAAGCGCGACCCAAGGCAAAAAATCCCCTGAAAATTCAGGATCTCTCCCTGCGGGACGGCCATCAGTCATTGTTTGCCACCCGGGGCCGCACCGAAGATATGATCCACGTGGCAGAGCAGATGGATGAAATCGGATTCTGGGCCGTTGAGGTCTGGGGCGGTCACTCGTTTCATGCCATGCACCGGTATCTTAATGAAGATCCATGGCAGCGGCTTCGAACCCTGAAGCGGTATTTTAAGAAAACCCCCATTTCTATGCTGCTGCGTGGCCAGAAACTTGTGGGATACCGTAACTATGCTGATGATCTGGCCGAACTTTTTGTTAAAAAGACCGTGGAAAACGGGCTGGATATTTTCAGAACCTTTGATGCGCTCAATGATTACAGAAACTTTGAAACCGTAGTGCCTGTGATCAAAGAATCCGGCGCACATTTCCAAGGCTGCATCTGCTACACCCTGACAGAGCCGCGCCTGGGACAAGGGGTGTATAACCTGGAATACTATGTGAAAAAGGCCAAATCCCTTGAGGATATGGGTGCCGACTCCATCTGCATCAAGGATGTGGCAGGATTGATGGCGCCCTATGATGCCTTTGAGCTGGTAAAGGCGCTTAAAGCAGAAGTTAAGCCCCCGATCCACCTGCATTCTCATTTTACCTCGGGTATGTCCTCCATGACACATCTCAAAGCTGTAGAAGCTGGGGTTGACATTATTGATACCTGCATGACCCCCTATGCATACAGAACATCCCATGCCGCGCTTGAACCCTTTGTGATGAGTCTTTTGGGCACCAACCGGGATACCGGATTCGACATTAACGCGCTTAACCGGATCAACGAGACCTTGGAAAAAGAGGTAATACCCAAGTATAAACACTTACTGGATGACAGTCGGGTCTCCTTGATTGATATTGATGTGCTCCTGAACCAGGCGCCGGACTTCATGCGTGCCAACCTGGAAAAACAGCTTCGGGAAATGGATGCCCTGGATAAAATTGATGAGGTGTACAAAGAACTACCCAGAGTCAGAAAAGAGTTGGGTCAGATTCCCCTTGTCACACCCACCAGTCGGATTGTGGGTACCCAGACGGTGAACAACGTGCTGTTTGATACCAAAGAAGAGCGTTACAAGATGATTACAGCCCAGGTCAAGGATCTGTGCTACGGCCTGTACGGCAAAACTGCAGTCCCCATTGATGCCCAATTGCAGAAAAAAGCGCTCAAGGATTATGAAAAGGGTCAAGAACCTATTACCTGCCGGCCGGCTGAGATGTTGACGCCGGAACTTGAAAAAGCCAGGGAAGAGATTGGTGATCTGGCCGTGGACGAAGAGGATCTTATTTTGTGTGCCCTGTTCCCCGTGACTGGAAAAAAATACCTGATGCAGAAATACGGCAAAGAACAGGTGCCTGACACGGTCAAACCCATCACCCTGGAAGATGTTAAAAAACAGGAAGATATGATTAAAAAGGCCAAAGAAGGCAAGCTCATTGAGCCTGCTGTGGATCTTCCTGAAAAAAGTGAATTTGCCAGAACCTTTAATGTGTTTGTGGACGGTGAATGTTTTGAGGTGGGCGTTGATGAAGTGGGTGGTTCGCCCGTGATCTCCTATGCGGCTGTTGCTGCGGCTACGCCTGTGGTGCCTCCTGCTGCCCCCGCTGCCCCTGCCGCGCCGGTTGCTCCGGCAGCAACGCCGGTCTCGAAACCCGCGCAGCCAAGACCGACTGCACCTGCCCCAAAACCTGCACCAAAACCCGTTGAAGCTTCAGGGGGCGGGACACCTGTCCTGGCACCTATGCCCGGTATGATTGTAAAGTATGAGAAAAATGTGGGAGATGCGGTGACGGCCGGCGATACTGTAGTGGTGATTGAGGCCATGAAGATGGAAAATATCCTTCCTGCAACAGCTGACGGAACGATCACCGCAATAAATTTTAAACCAGGGGATTCCGTGGCCAAGGATGATGTGCTGGCAACCATAGAGTAATTCAAATATTTTTGAAAAAACACAACAGAGGGATGGTTTGACAACCATCCCTCTGTGCTTATTATGAAAGGTGCTGCAGGCGTGTAATCCAGCACAATTATCATAAGGAGAATACAATGGCATTTGAGACCAAAGAAGAACTGCTTGAAAAATATTTGAAAATGGACAAGCCCCATTGCCCCCATTGCGATGAGGAGATGACGTTGTGGGAGATTCCGCCCATCAACTTTTCCGATGGTCTGGGGTGGCAGACACCCTATCTGTTTGTCTGTTTTAACGATGCGTGTCCTTCCTACAAACAGGGATGGGAGGATTTGATGGAATCCATGGAAGCACCTGCCTCTTACCGGTGTTATTGCGAACCGGGCGCCGACCATTTTGAATATATGCCCGTGTTCAGTCCCATCGGCGGTACCGGTTCCGTTATGGATGATGCTGCCCTTGTGGCCGAACAAGCTAAAAAAGAGCTACTAAAACAGACCTTTTCCATTCTTACCGATTATTATATTTCCAAAGACTGGGATGAGATTTTAAAAATTTGCCTGGACCCTAATATTCCGCCTAAGGCGAGATTGAAAGCGGTGGAAATGGTGGCCGAGTTAGGTGATGCCACGGCTGTGGAGCACCTGATTAACCATAAGTTCCCGACCCCGGTATTACAGGAAAGGGTGCAAAAAGCAATTGAACAGCTTCATGAACGCCATTTCACAAGGGAATGCCCCTTCTGCGCTGAGATTATCAAAAACCGGGCCACTGTATGCAAACATTGCGGTAAGGATGTGCCTAAGGCATAGGACAAAAACGATATGAAGGAGCGTCATAGGGAATTAACCCCTGATAAAATCGGGCATTAATGCACCGCAAAAGAATGGATGATGCCTAAATTTGCTTGTGACGCTGTAACCCTGGAAGGGTCTTAATTTCACTATTCCCGAAATTCAGACCCTTGCTTAACGTTTCCGCTTTATTTGTTGATCTTTTCCAGATTGAATGATCTGTAAATAATCATTTCACCGCTTCTTTTTTCCGGATCAAGGCGTTTGGCGTCGATTTTTTTTAACAGCGCCTGAGCCTGGGAATAATCTGGAATAGCTTCAAGCCCCTGCCCAATGGTTTCGCCAGTGACGGCATCTTTGATAATGACGCTTCTGGCATCCGTAGATACGGCGAAGGGCACGATATGGTCATAGACCAGTCTGGCACCTGCCAGAATTTCTCGTTCATAAGATCCAATGGATCCCGCCACACAGGTGATGGCCATGAAAGGTCGGTCTTTCACACTTACAATCAGATCAATCACGGATGGATAGTCCTCACCCTTGAACTGCACGGTTAAAGGGACGTCCACAAGAATATCTGATTTGGCATATCCTTTGTTCTCCACCAAAAATTTTTCAAAAATCTGGCGGCTGGCTTCAGCGCCGACATTGTCTATTTCTTTGCCGGTAATATAGTCGGTGATTTGATCAAGTATCATAATTTATACACTGCTAAATTAAAAAAAATTATTATTAATGTCGCTATTTATCCTCTTGAAAAGATCAACTGATCAGGCACTGGCCTGTCATTTCCAAAGGCGGCTCTATACCGAGCACCTTGAGGATAGTCGGCGCAATATCTCCAAGCTTGCCGTCCGAAAGCATTATCGTCGTGGCGGGGGGGGCTGCAACAATAAACCTCACCGGGTTTAGGGTATGGGCCGTATGAGGGGATCCGTCAGGGGCCAGCATTTGTTCTGAATTACCGTGGTCTGCGGTGATAAAGGCGGTTCCTCCGGTTTCCCAGATAGCTTCCACCACTCTTTTTACACAGCGGTCTACTGTTTCACACGCCTTTACCGCCGCATCAAATATGCCGGTATGACCCACCATGTCCATGTTGGCAAAATTAAGCACAATAAATTGAAATTTTCCTGAATGGATTTGCTCGCAGGCGTTGTCAGCTACTTTGTCTGCGCTCATCTCCGGCTTTTGGTCATAGGTATCCACATCCCTGGGAGAGGGAATGAGTATACGCTCTTCCCCATCAAAAACGGCTTCATCTCCGCCATTAAAAAAATAGGTGACATGGGCGTATTTTTCAGTTTCTGCAATGCGAAGCTGAGAAATTTTATTTTTGCTCAGGATCTCTCCAAAAATTTTGTCCAGATGTTGAGGACCAAAGGCTGCAGGTAAATCAAAGTGTTCGTCATACTGGGTCATACACACAAAATCCCTGAGTCTTGGGTTTACTGTGCGTTCAAATCCGTCAAAGGTTTTTTCTGTGAACGCCCGGCAGATCTCCTTGGCCCGGTCTGCCCGGAAGTTGAAAAAAATGACACCATCTTTGTCTTGAATGTTTCCTTCACTGCCTGGGCAAAAAGTTACTGGTTTAATAAATTCATCAGTTTCTTCCCGGTCATATGCGGCCTGGATGGCCTGGACAGGGGATAGGTTTGAAGCATCAACACCTTGGCCCTGGGTATAAAGATCATAGGCTTTTTGAACACGTTCCCAGCGGGTATCTCGATCCATGGCCCAGAAGCGTCCTGTCATGGTCGCCACCTTTCCTGTACCAACGGCGCTGATTGTTTCGTCAAGTTGTTTTAAAAAATCAATGCCCGATGTGGGAGAGGTATCCCGTCCATCCATGATAGGGTGAATAAAAACCTTTGTAATTCCCTTATCCTTTGCCATTTTTATCAAGGCAAACAGGTGATTGATGTGGGAGTGGACCCCGCCATCGGAAAGCAGTCCCAAAAGATGAAGGCAGCTGTCGGCCTGTTTGACCTCGTCCATGACTGAAACAAGTGCCGGGGTGGAGTAAAAACTATTATCCCGGATAGCGGTGTTGATCCGGACAAAATCCTGAGCCACGACTCTACCTGCCCCAATATTCATATGGCCTACCTCGGAATTCCCCATGGTGCCGTCGGGGAGGCCCACGGCTTCACCACAACATTTAAGCGTTGTGTTTGGAAAATCAGCCAGAAGCTGGTCCAGAAACGGTGTATTGGCTGCAGCCACGGCATTGCCCTTATCCGATGGGTTAATGCCCCATCCGTCAAGGATCATCAAAATATTAACCGCCTGGTTTTCAGAACCCATCGTCATCCTCCTCATCGGTTTGAGCCTGGATATTAAATTGACTCAGATCAACCGGTTCGGCATCACTCCACAAGCCTTCAAGGTCGTAAAACCTCTTGGCTTCGGTTTCAAAAACATGGATAATCAAATGTCCGAAATCCAGTAGTGCCCATTGGCCCTCCTTGACGCCTTCTGTGCCTGTTGCCTTTATTTTTAAACCCTTTAGGGATTTTATAATGTGTTCGGAAAGGGAGGTTACCTGCCTGCTTGATCCAGCCTCTACAATGACCACAATGTCTGTGTAGGAGGTCAGTTCACTGACCATCAGTGCGGTTACGCTTTTGGGTTTTCGGTCAAATATAGGGGAAAGATAGGGGGTATATTCCTCTTCGAGGGCGATCATTTATATAAATCCTTTGTTCTGATAAAAGTCTTAACATCTTCAGGTACAAGTCCTGATATAGATTTCCCGGCTTTGATTCGATTCCGTATCTGTGTTGATGAAATATCAATTCTTGGTACATTGCAGATGCGGATAGGGTAAAGCCGGTCATGGACAAAAATATTATTGTCTTTAAGCTTGTAGCCTTTTGACACATGTTCGTCAATGAAGGATGCAAAAGGTGCCATACCGGTTTTTTCACCCCTCTGCATTACGATTACGGGCAGGGCTTTAAAAATATGATAGGCCTGTTTCCAGGATGGCGTGTCAAAGAAGGCATCGGAACCTAAAAGCAGGTGAAACCGGGTCTGGCTGCCAAAGATACGCTTAAATTCACAGATGGTATCAATGGTAAATGAGGGGCCTTTGCGCTGCAGTTCTATGTCGGACACTTGGAACCCGTTCAGATTTTTTACGGCATCTCTTACCATGGTAAGCCGGTCCCGGGCGGAGGCCAGGTTCCGGTTTGGTTTGTGGGGGGGCAGGGCGGACGGGTAGAGAATGATCGTGTCAAAGGCATACTGGGCCTTTACATATTGGATAATACCCAAATGGCCGTTGTGAATCGGATTGAATGTGCCGCCGAAAAGTCCTGCATTCATTTTGGCTGTGTCCGTTAAACGTTGCCCGGCACGATTACTTTTCTTCAGTTTTTGCTGCTTGAAGTATTTGCGCCAGGTATTTGATCAAAGGTTTAACGCCTTTGCCCGTGGCTGCGGAAATAGTAAAAATAGTTTGATCAGGCAAAGCGTTTTTGAAGGCTTGAATCCGGTTTTCCGTACCCGTAAGATCTGCTTTATTGAGTACCACAATCTGGGTTTTATTTGCCAGGGTATCGCTGTGCATTGACAGTTCGTTATTGATAAGCTGAAACTGTACCAACGGATCTTCCGGATCAATAGTTCCCGAATCAATAAGATGTACCAGAATACCGGTACGTTCAATATGCTTAAGAAATTTTAGCCCAAGCCCCACGCCTTCATGGGCGCCTTCTATCAGTCCGGGGATATCGGCCACAGCAAAGGGTTCGCCAAAGGGTGCTTCCACCATGCCGATGGTCGGAGTCAATGTGGTAAAAGGATAGTCTGCGATTTTGGGACGGGCCGCAGATATGCTTGAAATCAGGGTCGATTTGCCTGCATTGGGCAATCCCACAAGCCCGACATCCGCCATGAGTTTAAGCTCGAGACGGAGTTTGATTTCAATACCCGGAATCCCGGGTTGGGCAAATCTAGGTACCCTGTTGGTAGATGTCGCAAACCGCTTATTGCCCCGACCGCCCATGCCCCCCTGGGCCAATATGATCTCTTTGCCGGGATCAGTGAGGTCTGCAAGGATCTCATCGGTTTCGACGTTAGAGACAATGGTTCCGATTGGAAGCGACAGGTAGCAATGGCTGCCGTTTTTTCCATGCTTCTGTCGACCGAGGCCGGGGGCTCCGTTTTGTGCGCTTAAACGTTTCTGGCGGCGATATTCATACAGGGTCCGTTTTGAAGGATCCACCCGGAGGATAACATCCCCCCCATCGCCGCCATCGCCGCCGTCAGGCCCGCCTTTTTCAATGAAACGTTCACGCCGGAAACTGACGCATCCTGCACCGCCGCTTCCGGACCTGATCGTAACAATGGCCTCATCAACAAACTTCACCGGGCATAAACACTGACTTTTTTTCTGTCACGACCTTTTCTTTCAAAGGTCACGACACCGTCCATCTTGGCAAAAATGGTAAAATCTTTACCCATACCAACATTATTGCCGGGATGAATTTTGGTGCCGCACTGTCTGATAATGATATTACCGGCGGTAACTTGTTCTCCGCCGAATTTTTTTACGCCCCGCCGTTGGGCGTTTGAATCACGACCGTTTTTTGAACTGCCTGCTGCTTTTTTATGTGACATGTTTCACTCTCTTTCATTAACACGTTACAAATTTAATATACCTTGGAAACAAACGCTTGCGCTACTTAAGCTGAAATGGAATCAATTCTAATTTCAGTGTAATGCTGTCTGTGTCCTCTCATTTTCCTGTAGCCTTTGCGCCGTTTGTATTTGAATACAAGCTGTTTTTTGCTACGACCTTGTTCAACGATCATCGCTTTAACCGTTGCATTTTCAATTTGGGGCGCGCCCAACGTTACGGTCTCACCATCGGAATATAAAAGGACATCATTAAATTCAATTTCAGATCCTTCACTACCCTCAAGTTTCTCAACTTTTAAAACCTGATCTTCGTGGACCTTGTATTGTTTGCCCCCGGTTCTGATTACTGCATACATGGGTTTATCTCCTTACAATCTGACATCATATATCGGGTACTTAAAAAAACTCTGCATGATATAATTATTTGCCTGTATTGTCAATTTATTTTTGATTTTTATATCTGCTTCCGGAATGGGAACTGTCTTTTGGTGCTTTATTTCGTTTTTGAATGAAATTTAAAATTCGGCATTAGAGAAAAGATTTCCTCAATAGTCATATGCATCGATCATTGTAGTTTTTATCCTGTCTATAGTCTGAAGATCCGGCTTAAAGGGTATCTGAGGCATCTTCGGCAAGGGTAACTCATGGGTCGCGTTGAAAGGCGTGTTTTTGATTTTCATATTGTATGCCGTGACCATTAAGGTCTCCAAATTAACAACATCCTCAATATTATAGGCCAAAAGGGTCTCTAACGCCTTCTCATTTTTATTATGCTGATAATCATGCCATAAGAAAACTGCAAAATAACCATCAACCCCATCCAGATCTCCACGGTCCAGTCCCAAGGCTTTTTCACAGTGTTTCAACCCACCGCTATATCCTAAACTCTTTAGCACATACCTCAAATCTATATGAGCATGATTCAATTGGATCCCAAATTGCTCTTCGATAAACGGCACATCAAAGGTTTTTCCGTTGTAGGTAACAATAACATTGTAATTTTGAATGTCTTCTATGAAGTCTTCAAGATTCTGTCCCTGTATGTAATATTGGATATTTTTTCCATCAAAGAGCGCGATTGTTGTAATCTCAAAACCGTACGATCTGATACCGGTTGTCTCTATATCAATGTATGCGGTGGATTCCCGGAATTCATTGAACAATCGCCAATGTTCGTTTGCCGGTAAAAGATCTGCAAAATACGCAGGATTGTTGTTTTCAAGATGCGTTAAAGCGGTTCTGGTGTATGATACTATTGTCTCAAAACGTTTTTGTGAGATTTTAAAGGTATTTTCTGGTTTGACCTGCTGCCAGTTTATCAGCCCGGATGTCCATAACTGCTGCTCTGTTACAGCTCCGATACCGGGGATATGTTGAAATGAATTTGTCAGCATTCTTCAGTTTTTCTGCTAAGCTTTTTTTACAACGGAACATTTAAGGTACATGGCTCCAAACCCTGGGATCTTACAGGAAATATCGTGGCCGTTCACAGGGTCATCAAGAAGTTTTATATTTTTGACCTTTGTACCTAATTTCATTGTGTCCTTGCCGGCTTTAAGATCTTTGATGGTCGTCACGGTATCTCCGTCCTGCAATGGATTGCCGTTGGCATCTATGAATCGTGGTGCCGCTTCCGAGGGGGTATCCGGCGTCTGATCCAATGTCCATTCATGGGAGCATTCGGGGCAGATCCACAACAACCCATCGGTATAGGCATATGGTGAATTACATTTGGGGCATACATTCTCTTCAGCTGACATGGCAAATTTCCTGGTTGTTTTTATAAATTGGTTATAAATCGTTTTTTCATTTAGTGAAATATGTATCACTGATGAAAGGCAAATGAAGACTTTAATATATGATGAGTGTATATCAGTGACCCTTGATTTGAGTCAAATAATTTTTGTCAACATTGATGCCCGTTTAAACTGATTCTGCCAGTATAAATCGGTCTTTTTCCGGGTGAAAGGCTGCAGGGCAGCGCCGGATAAATTGTTCTACCTGATTTAAGGGGCCTTCGTGGATAAGGGACAGAGCATAGTACCTGAACAAAAGCCATGGGTCGGTGTTCGGGTTTTCAAGCTTTTCTGCAATGGGAGAGAAGAGATCACGGTCTCGGAAAAGTTCTTCAAACTGCATATATTCCTGCAAAGTTAGGTGACGGATAATCCGGCATTTTATCGGCTGGTTTTGAATATATGCACAAATAGCGGCAAGGAAAAAAGAGATACTGCAGGTTTTTGCCTGTGTCACGATCTCTTTTTTTGTGAATCGGACATGATCAAGAATTTCGTTTTTCAAGGCAGATTTCTTTTCTGTGCTGAGATCGCGGAAACTGGTATTGTTCAGATACTTGGCCTTTATTCGCTTAACCACCGAAGGCGTCAGGCTTTTTCTTTTTAACCGGGCCTTGTCCAAAAAAACATCAAAATATTCCCTGATGCTCCTCATGCCTGGTGGGGTCAGTTCGTCAGTGCCGTTATCAAAAAGAATATTTTCCACCTGAACGTCTAAAAGCGCAGGTAAAATAGATGGTCCATTTTTGGTCATTACTTCAATGGGTTTAAAATAATCGACCAAAAGGGCAGGGCGCCCGATTTTTTTTCTGGGGATAAAAAGGGTTTTGTTGGTGATTCTGATTTTTTTATGGCCAAAGGGGTGCAACGCACTGGTAAAAGCAGGAATGACGGCAAAACATCCGTCCAGGGAGATTTCCGTACCGTAGCTGTCTGTAATAGAGGGTTTGACCGTGGAGAAGTCTTCATCGAGCCCTGCCGGGATTAAAAGATCGGCCGTGGCGTGCTGCTTGGTAAAGGGTTGTCCCATCTGTTGTTCAAGACGAATAATTCTGTCCCGGTTGCGGTCTGTCAGGCTCACGGACATCGGAATGCCGGCCTGTATCAGTGCTTTTGCAAGGTTGCCTTTGCCCCTTGGGATTTTTGTCAACAAACTAAATTGGCAGGTTTCCCCAAGGCTGTTCAGTGCATGGGTGATGTCATATGAATCATCACACCAGTCAAGGGGGTCTGATCCGCCGTAGAGTGCTAAATCCGTGTTGCCATGTGCCAGAAATGTATCAATAAATGTATTCACTGCATCATAGCTGAAATGATGTCGAACTTTTGGTAAAGCCCACTCATTGCAGCGACGACAGAAATTAGAGCAACCGGACGTCATCTGGAAGGTGATGGCCTCACTGAAAACGCAAGGACGCTGCCACGAAGCAATATTAAAACTATTTTCCCAATCATCATATGTCATGTGGCCGGGATTCGCCTGACGGACTTTGTCAGCAAGCAAATGTTTAAGATGTGCTGTCCGTTCTTTTAGATCTAAATGATCGTTAATCAGACGCTTATGTTTAGCAAGGGCTGTTAATGCCTGGCGCAGATACTTTTCATCTGTTTCGCCAAGTTCAGGATCTTGTGCTGTGTCATTAGCCCGATCAAGAAGTCCTTTGAGTCGATCAAAATTTGTGGAAAAAAGAGCCGCAAGAATTTTGTTTTTCAGCTCTTCAACTGGAGCTTCCGGTGTGACAATGATGTTTTGAGAAATAGAAAAGCCCAAGAATAGTTCCTTAGCAAAATGAGGGGGGCTTTTTGTACAAAAAGCCCCCCTCAATAATATCAGCTAAATAATGCAGATGAATGTATAAACTATCCGCGAACCTCTTCTTTAACTGTGGTGGCAAGTTTGTAAAGTATGGTCAGTACAAAAAAGCCTGCGCCGTATACACCTAAAGCAATAATCCCTTCCTGAAGTGTGGGGGCATATTCATGCACATGGTGCAATGGAGAGGGAACAAAACCACCTGCGATCATGCCAAGGGCCTTGTCGATCCAGGCACCGAAAAAGATCATGGCGCAGGTCACGGGCAATAGTGCTTTGTTGTTTCTCAATTTGGGAATCACCAGGAAAATGGCGCCAACACCCATGAGAATCAGTGCGCTCCACATCCAAGGTACCATCATGTTATGACCGTGCAGGCCAAACAGCAGGTACTGGGTATGGGCCAGATGACCGGGGATACCGGAGTAGTAAACTACGAAACATTCGCAAGCAAAGAAGAACAGGTTGGCAATGATGGCGTAGCAGACAATTTTTGATAAGGTCTGCATGGCTTCCCAGCCTGGATCAAATTTGGTGAATTTTCTGATGATGTAGCAAAGGATGATCAAGAACGCAGGACCTGCAGCAAAAGCAGATGCCAGGAATCTGGGGGCCAGGATGGCCGTCAGCCAGAAACCGCGTCCGGGAAGACCGCAGTACAGGTAAGCCGTTACCGTGTGGATGCCGATGGCAAAGGGGATGGATACCAGAACCAGGGGTTTGGTCCACCACACAGGTTCAACCTGGTTTCTTTCTGCTTCAAGTACTTTCCAACCCACAACAATGTTCAAAAACAGATAACCGTTAAGAACGATCATGTCATAAAAGAGCATGGAGTGGGGAGTGGGGTAAAGCAGCACGTTCAGCATACGAATGGGCTGGCCTAAGTCCACAACGATGAACAGCAGGCACATGATCAGGCAGGCTACCGCCAGGAATTCACCTAAAATTGTAATCCGGTGAAATCGTTCGTAATCATGCAGATAATAGGGAATAACCACCATAACACCACCTGCGGCAACACCCACAAGAAAGGTGAAATTGGCGATGTAAAATCCCCAAGAGACGTCCCGGCTCATGCCCGTGATCTGCAGACCGTTGAAAAACTGGTCAACGTAGGCAAGACCGCCTGCACCCATGACAGCGAGCAAAAGGACGATCCACAACCAATATTTTTTACTTCCTTTAATAGCTATCTCAAGCATAGTCGCCTCTCTTAAACGATGTAGTAAACACTGGGCTCGGTACCCAGGGACTGTTTACGTCTGATTGTATAATGTTCGGCCAGGAGATGTCTGATTTCAGAATCAGGATCTTCCAGGTCTCCGACAACGATGGCGCCTTCGCTTGCTTCCACACAATGGGGCTGCTCTCCTTTGGCCAGACGTTCGGCACACAGGTTGCATTTTTCAACCACACCCTTGGTCCGGGTGGGGAAACCCGGGGCTGTCTCTTCGATGAAGGGACGCGGATCTCTGAAGTTGAAGTTTCGTGAACCGTAAGGACAGGCAGCCATGCAGAACCGGCAGCCGATGCAGCGGTGGTAGTCCATGATGACGATACCATCTTCGCGCTTGAAGGTTGCCTGGGTAGGACATGCCTGGACACAGGGTGCATTTTTGCAGTGGTTGCAGGTTACAAGGAAGGGAAGATCATGGAATTTCTCAGCCAAGAATTCATCTTCCTTGTCTGGAAAGGCATTGTGGAAGTGTTCATGCCAGATCCATTTAATTTCCTGGCCTTCTCTAACCGGACGGGTGTTGGGGAATTTTTCAGCGTCCGGTTCCATGTTGAAATCGGGCACGTTGTGGGCTTTATGACAGGCTTCAGTAACCGCTTCGGCAACTTCTTCGGTCAGTTTAGAGGTGTCAATGACCATACCCCAGCGTTCGGCATGCATGGCCTCTTCGTTTCTGGTGATTTCGGGTCCGGCACTGCCATGGCCGTGGGAGTCTGATGCGGCAAGATTCATTACCGGAGCAGCACCCATTCCGATGGCAGCAATACCCGCTACTTTAAGAAAGCTTCTTCTGCTCTTTATCATCATTCAATCTCCTTGGGGTTGGTGTGACAATCCCAGCAATAGGGGCTCACAGAGGCATAGTCGTGGCAGCTGTCACAGAATTTCGCTTTGTCTTCATGGCAGCCCAGGCAGGAGTTTTCACCTGTGGACAGACTCATATTAAAGGTTTCGCCGTTGGTTCCGGTGTATTTGCGGTCCCCATTACGCACAACAGAGTCCCGCCACACATCCAGCAGATACATATGTTCGGCACGCATTTCATATTTGTCCAGAACACATTTTTTGGCCTCGGCAGCCTTGCCCAGAAGTTCGGGTTTCGGCGCAGCCATTGTGGTTGTGATCAAGTTGAACCAGAACGGAGAAAGAACGGCGAGCACGAATACCGCAAGTCCTGCCATAATCATGTTTTTACTCATCTTATTCCTCCTCTACCCCGGGTAGGGGTTCCATTCTCAGGTCCTCGGTTCTTTCCTTTTCACCCGGCAGAATCAATGCGTTGCCCACAAGCTCATGAACACCGATGACATCGACTTCAGGTACCCAGTATTCACACATGGTGGGAAGAGCTGCCCTGTCGATTGCGCAGATGGTAGCTAAGGAGTTAACCCCGAATTTTTCATGAACATATTTGACGGCATTGGCCCGGGGAAGGGCACCGGCCATTCTCAGTTCAATGTTTTCACCGGCATTGAGGCCGGCACCTGAACCGCAGCAGAAAGTCTGTTCGCGGATGGTATTCGGCGGCATTTCATAGAACTCGTCTGCACACGCCTTGATAACATATCTGGGTTCTTCCAGCAGCCCCATCCCGCGTGCGGGGTTACAGGAATCGTGGAAGGTCAGGATACGGTTAGCGTTGCGGCTCTTGTCCAGTTCGAGCTTGCCGTGTTTGATCAAGTCAGCCGTGAATTCGGTGATATGAACCATTTTAGTGGACGCAGCATTTTCAAACCTGGTGCCTGTGATGGGGTTCACCGGCACTTCAAGGAAATCGGCAGGACCGTTCATGGTATCCATGTACTGGTTGATAACACGCCACATATGACCGCATTCCCCGCCCAGTATCCATTTAACGCCAAGACGTTTAGCTTCTGCGTACATTTTGGCATTGAGACGCTTCATGGTTTCATGGGAGGTGAAAAATCCGAAGTTGCCGCCCTCAGAAGCGTAGGTTGACCAAGTGACATCCAGTCCGTATTTCTCTTTGAGGTATTTGAACAGGATCATATATCCCTGACAGGTATATGTTCCCGGGTCGGCAAATACGTCACCGGACGGTGTAATAAAGAGGATGTCAGCCCCTTTTTTCTGGAACTGGGGCGTACAGTCAACGCCGGTGACATCTTCAATGTCTTCAACAAAGAATTCGAGCATATCTTTGAAGGCATGGGGCTGGATACCCAGATGGTTACCTGTCTGGTAGCAGTTGGAAACCGGTGTGGCAATCCAGTCAATGTTCAGCCCGATCAAGTTGAGCAATTCACGGCCTATGATGGTAATTTCAGCCGTGTCAATGCCGTAGGGGCAGAACACTGAACAGCGGCGACATTCAGTACATTGAAAAAAGTAGTACCACATCTCTTTGAGGGCTTCCAGGCTCAATTCCCTGGAACCTAACAGGCGTTTGCCCCCGGGAATTTTTTTCAGGAGCTTTCCGGCAAAAGTAAAGTCATTGCGATAAATAGACCGCAGCAACTCGGCCCGCAGTACCGGCATATTTTTGGGATCGCCGGTTCCCAGGAAGAAATGGCATTTGTCTGCACAGGCACCGCAGCGCACACAGATGTCCATGAATACTTTAAAAGTACGGAAACGCTCCAGCCGTTCTTTGATTCCTTCGTGCAGGATCTGTTGCCAGTTTTCCGGCAATTTCCAGTCGTCATCCAAAGGATTCCACTGTCTGGCATTGGGAAGGCCTAAGGTTTCAACGCTTTCCGGTTTGGCGGCATAGCAGTACATGCCGGGCCGGATCTGAACGGATTTAGTAGTGTCCAGCCAGTTGCTGGGCTCGGAGCTAGACCGGGGACGATAGTCAATTTTGTCTAATGCTTCATCCGGTGTAAGTTCGTCAGCCATCTATCACTCCTTTTTATCCACCGGCAGGCCGGCTTCAATCATTTTGTCTCTGAAGTGGTCCTCATACTGTTCATATGTATGGATGGGCACATCATAGTTCCAAGGGTTAATATGCCGTTTGGCCCGGGTGTTGTTGGCCATGTTCCTGGTGGGGCTCAAAAAGATACCGCCCATGTGCATCAGTTTGCTCATGGGAAAATAGGCAAATAAAATGCTCACAAGGAAAAGATGACCGTAGAACAGCCCGCCGACTTCTTCGGGAATATGGGGATGGAAAGTCGCCAGTCCCATGGTCAGTTCCTTGATGCCGATGATGTCCACTTTTGTGAAATAACGCATGGCAATGCCTGTGGCGGCAATACCAATGATCAGGAACAAGGGGAAGTAATCAGCAGCTTGGGAGATGTAGCTGATTTTCGCGTCAAAAATTCTACGGCTTAAAAGAAACAGCGCTGCCAGCAGAAGCACGGGCCCGGAAATGAACAGTCCGGGAAGACCAACCTGGATAATTCCGTCCAGGTATTCTATCAACTGAATGCATCCGGGAACAGGCGCTGTGAAAAATCTTAAGTGCCTGAGAAGAACTGCCAGGAATGCATAGTGGAATGCAAGCGCACCTACCCACAGAAAAATTTCCCAGGAATAGGAGAGCCTGTTGGATGCATGCCGGTTAAACGCCGCTTTTGTATTTCTGAACAATGACCTGAAAGCAAAAATTTCAAGGAGCATTCTTACAAAAACGCCGGTAGATGTGTTCGGGTTGTCAATGGTGTTCTGTTTGATCCATGGCAGTGATTTCTGCTGGCCGCAGGTTGTAGGAATCCTAAACGGCACGGCAGACGCTGCCCAGTCCTTGACCTTGATTACAAAGCCAATTAGGAATGCGGCAACTGCCAGATACGGAATCAGTACACCAAAGACCACCTGAAGCCCGAGTCCCTCAACCCCTGTGTAAGCCAACAGGAAGAGCAGAAAGACAGCAGTAAGGGGGATCAAGTACCTTTGATTCATGTTATAACCACCTCATTTTTGTATGTATGGCCCGCCATTATCGCGCCATACATGTTAAGATTGTTTGGAGCCTAAGAGGTCATCCTCTGACAGCTCCGCTACTAAACCTGCCCTTTCAAAGGCCTTATGGATGCGTCGTTTGCTCTCCGTGGCCTTTAAAAGGAAAATATCCTCTCTACATTTCATGTACCGGTTGAAAGCCGCCAAGGCAATTTCGTCTACAAGGCGATAAAAATCTAGTAGATCTATCTCTGCCTCTTTAAAGAGACTCTCACCGATGTCCTTTAGTGCAAATACAAAACTGACTGCATTTGCGGGGTCGAATGCCTGGACAGCACGAATACGTATAACTGGGTCCAGGGCTTTTTCAAGACCTTCCCGACTAAAATTTTCGATTGTTAGATTTAGGACATCTTCAAGGGTTTCTCGAGTGACGGCACCTATTGGATTGTCAAAACGATCGGATTTTTTTCCCAAAACCCTTGCAGATTCTTCAGGATAGGTGTTGATGGTGGCATGGAACCAACTGTCCAGCAATTGATTCCTGTGTTTTTTTATAGTCTTTTTCAATGTGTAGTAATCTTTAATTTTACAATATTTATAAAATGTCAACGGGTTAATTTGCGCAATTGATAGAAGGATATAAACTCCCCCCAATTTTATGTCAAGGGTAAACCTGCTTTGGTTTCTCAATGAAAGTTGCTGTGTTCAGGGCTTTGGTTTTGTTCATGGTGCATCATTGTTCCTGATGGTTTCCGTTAAGGAAAAAAAATAAGGCAAATGTTTATTTTTGGTTAAGAATAGTGTATTTTCTACGTCATTCATCATTTATATTCAGTCACTGCCGTAAGGCATTTTCCCCGGTATCAGAACCGGTTTCGCAAGAAAGGACAATTATGAAAAGACTTCTGTTTTTGTTGATCTGTTTTATTGGTACGAGTAGCTATGCTGTAGCCCAAGATTTTTCCTGGCTTGACGGATATGGTGTTTCATTGGGGTATGGTCAAAGCATGGATAATATTGATATTTATCGTGCAGGGCTTTTAAAGCAGTGGGATGTCAAATGGTTTGAAACCAAAGTTGGTTATGCAAATGGATATTTTGAGTTATCATATAACCGCTGGGAAAACGGTGGAGATGATGTAAATGCTGTCGCATTGTCTCCGGTTTTTCAGTATGTTTTTCATGCCGGAGGAGCGATCTGGTATCCATACATAGAGGCGGGGATTGGTATTGCCTATCTGGACGATTATATGATCAATGACAGGGATCTATCCTCCAATTTTTTGTTTGAAGACAGGGTGGGGGTGGGTGTCAGAATTAAAAATATGGATATTAGTTTTCGATATATGCATTATTCCAACGCTGGTTTAAAAGAGCCAAACAACGGAATTGATATCCTCATTGGTACCTTGGTCTGGTACTTTTAGGTGTTTTTCAAAGGCGTTTTTTGAAATACAGAACCAGGCTTTTCCCGAGTACGGGGTTGAGCAGGCGATCTATGGTGGTGGTCAGTGTCGGCTTTTTCATTAAATCCCATACCAGGAACTTGTGGTAAAGGTTTACGGATAGCGAATTCGTACGAGTGGGCCCCGCCAGGCATTTGAGCCACCAATAGGGGCTGTGTATGCTGTGGGCATAGTGGTGGCTCATGTACTTGGGTCCTTTGCTTTGGATTTTTTCAATAATTTCTTGTTTGCTGTAGATTCTCACATGACCCATGTTGGCGTTGTGGTATTCATCTGACAGCTGCCAACAAATCCATTCAGGCCAAGCCCGGGGAATGCTTACAGCCAGTATCTTCCCCGGTTTTAGAATGCGAATCAGCTCTGAGACCGCTTTTTCGTCATCCGGGATATGTTCGAGAACCTCCGAGCAGATTACCACATCAAAACTATTGTTTTTGAAGGGTAGGGCTGTGATGTCCATGGCTGACAATGCCCAGTTTCTACAGGACAGGTCGTTAAGCTTCTCGTGAAATTCAAGCTTGCCTTTGGTAGTGCGTAAATTGTCGAATCCAAAGTCTGCACCAATACAGATGGCACCGGGTTCCCGGCAGGCCCTAATCGTGTGGCGTCCCTCTCCGCAACCGATATCCAAAATCCGGTTACCAGGGGTCATGCCCAGGCGTTTAAAGTCCATGGTAATCATTTATCACCTCCCGGTATACCTTGGCCGTGCGCATGGCGCATTTTTCCCAGGTAAATTGTGCTGTTGCGCGTTCATACCCTCGGCAGGCCAGATCTTCACGCTGTTTTTCGTCGTCAAGCAGTTCAATAATAGCCGTTTCAAGGGCCTTGGCATCCCCAGGGGGCACAAGTTTTGCCGCATCCCCGGCGACTTCAGGCAAGGCTCCCCCGGTTGTAGAAATCACCGGTACCCGGCAGGCCATTGCCTCTCCGACCGGCAGGCCAAATCCTTCGTACATGGAGGGTACCACCGCAATCTGGGCTTTTGCATATTCCCGGACAAATCGTTGGTGGTCAATGCGCCCTGTAAAGTCGATATGATGGGTAAGATCAAGTTTTTTAACCAGGTTTTCGATGCCTCCGTTTTTTTTAGGGGTACCGATGACAGTCAGTGAAACCTCTTTGTGCTTTAGCACCCCTTTGATTGCGTAAAGTAGGTGATATAAACCTTTCAGGGGCATATCCGCACTGTTGGTGACGATCAGGCGCCCAGGATCCTTTTTTACATGATCCAGGGGGAAGAAGTTATCTATATCAATGCCGATAGGGACAGTTTTAAGTTTTGACACAGGGATTTTAAATTCTCTGGCAATATCAGTTCTAGAGCTGTCCGATACTGTGATAATAGACGGTATTCTTCGGGCAACCCATTTTTGCATGCCGATAAAAGAGTACCAGCGAAGGGCTTGAAGTTTTTTATAGAACGATCTGGTGGCCTTGACCGCCAGTCGCCGGTCTACGGTTATGGGGTGATGGATGGTGGCGGTAACGGGTAGGTCCCGGGCAAGGGTTAGTATGCCGTAGGAAAGGCTCTGGTTGTCATGGAGGATGTCATAGCCTTTTGTTCGACCCTTCATATAACGCTTCACCCGCATGCCGAATGTCATGGGTTCGGGGTATCCCATGAGGCAGATGTCCAGCCATTCAAGTAGGTTGACAGGGTCTTTAAGTTCCTCAATACGGGGTGTTCGAAACAGATCGTTCGGATTATACAGATCCAGCGTGTTGAGCATGGTCAGGTTGACCCCGGCTTTGATTATAGGGTCCGGAGGGCCGGCAATGACTTCCACCCGGTGACCCAGATCGGATAATGCGTGGCTTAAATGACGGATATAAACTCCCTGTCCACCGCAATGGGGGTTAGATCGATAGGAGATTAATCCAATGCGCAAGCCTGTTTTATAGTATGGTTTCATGGGAAGGCGTTTTATGGTACGCCCGGCTGGAATCGAACCAGCGATCTTCAGCTTCGGAGGCTGACGTGCTATCCACTGCACTACGGGCGCATAAAGTTGAGAGATGTTATACCATATTAGCTAATAAAATCCATATCAAATTTTTCCTTCGCCTCGCCTGCCACATACAATGACCCTGCAATGCATATGGCGTCGTCTTTGCAACTTGTTGAAATCGCCATTGATACAGCCTCTTTGACATCTTCGATAACGGTCACGTCTCCTTTGAATATTTTTTTGATGGCTGCGGTCAGTACTACGGGTTCAATGCTGCGATCGATCTTGGCTTTAGTTACAATGACCCGCTGGGCCCTGGGTAAAAGTTGGGCCAGCATGGCTTCATAGGGTTTGTCATCCAAAATGCCAATGACAAGCGTCAGTTTTTTATCCCCCAATGTCTGGTTTAGGTATTTGCCTAAAAGAACAGATGCTTTAAGGTTGTGGGCCCCGTCCAGAATAACCAGAGGTTGATCCATGATTTTTTCAAGGCGTCCCGGCCAATGGACCTGCTCAAACCCTTTATGGATTAGTTCCCGGGTCAGTTCATATCGAGGGTCGATGTCTTTGTTTTGTTCAAACATCAACTCGACAGCAGCCAAGGCCAAAGAGATGTTCTCGCGCTGGTGTTCCCCGGGCAAAGGTTTGGTCAGGTCTTTGAAATTTTGATAAATGCCGTTGTAATTATATGTTGGCTGACAAGGGGTTTTGCGGATGGAAAAATCTTTTTTAAACCGGTAGAGGGGGGCTCTTCGCTCTTGGGCAATATCGGTTAATTTGTCTATGCCTGAAGCCTGGGACACAGCAGTAACTATAGAAACGCCTGGTTTTATGATACCGCCTTTTTCCCGAGCCAGATCTTTGATGGTATGTCCAAGGTAATCCGTATGCTCAATTGAGAGGTTGGTGATAACACTGACTTTAGGCGTAATAATGTTGGTGGCATCAAATCTGCCGCCCATGCCGGTTTCAATGACTGCCCATTCCACATTTCTTTCGGCAAAAAAGTAAAAGGCCATGGCCGTGACAATTTCAAAAAAGGTTGCCCTGCGTGATTTTCGACACAACTTACTGTCTGCAGCGTCCACAGCCTCGTATGCGCGGACCACATCGGCATCGCTTATCTGCTGTCCGTTTACGCAGATTCGTTCGTTGAACCGAACCAGGTGGGGGCTTGTGTAGATTCCCGTTTTAAAACCAGCGGCAATAAGGATTGATGCAATGCAAGTCGCCGTTGAGCCCTTGCCGTTAGTTCCGGCCACATGCACCATGTTGTATTTCTTGTGAGGGCTTTCGAGCTGTGAAAGGATGTTTGAAATGGTATCCAATTCAAGTTTGATACCAAACCGGCCCAGTTTATAAATTCTTTCCAGGCACTGGTTATATGCGGGGGGGATCATGGAAAATGTCCATAAAAAAACCCGGCATATCAGCGAATAGGATATGCCGGGTTATTTTTAATGCTTAGCTACGTCTTCTGCGAGATCTTGAGGCGGCAATTCTTTGTCTTCTCATTGCCTCTCTCATCTTACGTCTTCTGTACTGACAAGGTTTTTCGAAATGTTTCTTTACCTTGAGACGTTTGAACAGCCCGTCATTCTGAATTTTTTTCTTCAGAATACGCAGCGCTTTTTCAACGTCATTATCAATAACTGTGACAGTAATTTCTTTCAAGCAGCATCGCCCCTTTCAAAATAAATTTAAATATAGCAGCCATGGGCCGATGTCGTTCGTTGAAATTAGAACTTAACCCACAACAAAAATATGAAAGTAATTTAAAAGTTTATTTGGACTTTCACATAAAATATTTATAAAAGGGACTTCTAACAAATTGGAGCCGTTAAGGCAAGGAAAAAATGGATGGTGAGGGTTAAATGAAGTATAGTAGTGTCTGAACAAAAATCTGGAAATTTTGTTGAGTACAAGGCGGGCTGAAATTTTAACCGGAGGAATACATGAAGTATTTCGAGGATTAAAATTTTAGACCAACGCCGTAATAGGCAAAATTTACGGTTTTTGATCGGGCACTAAAAACCCGGACGCGTTTTAGATGCGTCCGGGCGTAATATTTTACAGCTTGGAGATCAGTTCTGCAGTTACGTCGGGCAGTGCCTGTTCGCCATTCAGTGTGATGTATTTGAAATCTGCATCAGGCAGATCTCTGAAGTAGTAAGAAGAGGCCAGTGTGCCTGTGTCGGTATCGTAGTAAATGGAGTGACGTTTGTCGATGGCGGTTTCGTCCTGGTCATCGGCGCGGGTGCTCAGTGCACCGCCGCATACCCGGCATTTATCTCCATCAGGTTTGATGGCGTCGATGAAAATGTTGTTGGGATGGTTGTTGTCATTTTCGCACAACCGTCTGCCCATGATTCTGTTTTTGGCAATTTCACGGTCCAGCAGCATTTCGATAACATAGTCAAGTTTGATGCCCTGTTCGTTCAAAGCGGCATGCAGTTTTTCAGACTGAACTTTATTTCTTGGAAAACCGTCCAGCAGCCATCCTTTTTGGCAGTCATCCTGTTTGATGCGGTCGATCATCATGGGGATGGTGATCTCATCGGGTACCAAATCGCCTGCGTCGATAAATGCCTTGGCTTTTTTACCAAGTTCGGTGCCGCCTTTGATGTTGTCGCGGAAAATCGCACCGGATTCAACATGGGCAATGTTGTATTTGTCTTTAAGGATTTTTCCCTGGGTGCCTTTGCCGCTGCCGTTGGGGCCGAAAAATAAAATGTTCATCTTCACTCCTTGAGATTGGTTTATGGTCATATCCTGTCGGGACACATCCGACATAATCAAAATTCGTAATATTATAATAATGAAAGAACTGATCACCTCGTGGCGTTCTTTCATGGCTTGCTAAAAGGCATTCGTGTTATGAAAAATTAAGCGTTGCCCATCTTTGCCATAACCGTATCAGCAAATCTTAATATAGGACTGCCCTTTTTTTGTCAAGGTATTGCAGTTATCCCTTATAGACAGTACATGTATTGGATTTTTTTCATTGAACCGGATGAAATGTGTTAAAACCCAGTACAAGCGTGGCCAATTAAATTGGCATAAGACCTTGAATGTGCCACGGCAAATTGATATTAAGTAAAAATTTAATACAAGATTCTTAATCCAGATAGTCCGGTGCAAACGTTAAATAATTATCCATATATAAAGTAAGGGGTGACAAAATGACTGAACTGATTGATGTCAGGGCAAGAGAAATTATTGATTCCAGAGGGAATCCTACGGTTGAAGTGGATGTGACCTTGGCCTGCGGCGCACAGGGTCGGGCTGCGGTGCCGTCCGGTGCCTCAACCGGTACAAGGGAGGCTCTTGAGCTTCGCGATAAGGCTGAAAACCGCTTTATGGGTAAAGGTGTGCTCAATGCCGTGGCCAATGTCAATGAGGTTATCGCGCCTGAGATTATCGGCTATGATGCTATGGATCAGGCCGGGCTGGACCGGACCATGATTGACATTGACGGCACTGAAAATAAGTCACGTTTAGGTGCCAATGCTATTTTGGGCGTTTCTATGGCCGCTGCAAGGGCTGCCGCTGCAGCCAACGGAATTCCGTTATACCGCCATATCGGCGGCATTAATGCACGGATTATGCCTGTTCCCATGATGAATATCATCAACGGCGGTGCCCATGCTGCCAACAACCTGGATATCCAGGAGTTTATGATTCTTCCTTTTGGGGCAGCCAATATATGCGAAGCTGTCCGAATGGGTGCTGAAACCTTTCATAATCTGAAAAAGATACTTAAAGGCAAGGGGCTTGCCACAGGCGTAGGTGACGAAGGCGGATTCGCTCCGGACCTTGAATCCAATGAAGAGGCCATTGAAAACATTATTGCCGCCATTGAATCTGCCGGCTATCGTCCGGGCAAGGACATCGGTATCGGCCTGGATGCAGCCGCCAGCGAGTTCTACAAAGACGGTAAGTATGTATTTGCTTCCGAGAACAGGGAATTATCCCCTGCTGAACTCATTGACTATTATGAAAGTTTGATTGATAAATATCCTTTGGTTTCCATTGAAGATGGTCTGGCAGAAGGGGACTGGGATAACTGGGAGCTGATGACCGAGCGCCTGGGCAACCGTATTCAAATTGTGGGCGATGATGTATTTGTTACAAATCCGGATATTTTTAAACAAGGTATTGCAAGGGGAGTGGGTAATTCCATTCTGATTAAACTCAACCAGATCGGTACCTTGACCGAAACCCTTGACACTATCCAGATGGCCAAGGATTCCGGGTATACCACCGTGGTGTCCCACAGATCCGGTGAGACCGAAGACAGCTTTATTGCAGATCTTGCTGTGGGTGTGAATTCCGGTCAGATAAAGACCGGATCCATGTCCAGAAGTGACCGTGTTGCAAAATACAATCAATTAATTCGCATAGAAGAGGAACTGGCCGAGTGTGCCGTCTTTCCCGAAGATCTGTTTGTTTTAAAATAGTCTTCAGTGACTAAAAGAAGCCAGGCTTGTTATGGTAAAGATATAGTTTTTATTTACCAGGTGATCAACAGATGGGGGTTTTTATCTTTATAAATCCCCATCTTTTATATATAAAACAATTTCGATGAATTATTAAATTAATTAAGCTGTAATATGGCTTTCCTGATTACCCCATTTCTGATATGAAGTCCGGCGGACTAAAATTTGGGACTACCTGGAAAATTCGTTCAAGCAAAATTTTTCGTGAACGATATGGTGATTTAAAAAAGTTATGATTAAAAACGTGTAAAAGTGAGGACTGGATGGCTGAGATAACTAAATATATATTTGTAACAGGCGGGGTGTTATCCTCATTGGGTAAGGGACTGGCGTCCGCGGCCATTGGTATGCTTCTGGAAAGCCGGGGGCTGACCGTGACCATACAGAAATTGGATCCTTACATAAATGTTGATCCTGGAACAATGAACCCCTTTCAGCACGGGGAAGTGTTTGTTACCGATGACGGTGCGGAAACTGATCTTGACCTGGGGCATTATGAACGGTTTACCAATGCCAAACTCGGCAAAAACAACAATTTTACCACAGGAAAGATTTATGATCAGGTGATCACAAAGGAGCGCCGGGGCGAGTATCTTGGCGGCACTGTCCAGGTCATCCCGCATATTACCGATGAGATTAAACGGGCTATCTGCCTGGTTTCACAGGACACAGATGTGGTAATTGTTGAAATCGGCGGTACCATCGGTGATATTGAGTCCCTTCCCTTTCTTGAGGCCATCCGCCAGTTCAAGGCCGATGCCGGTCCCTCCAACGTAATTTACATCCATCTAACCCTAGTTCCGTATATTAAGACCGCCTGCGAGGTGAAGACCAAACCTACCCAGCACAGTGTCAAGGAGCTTCGCAGCATCGGTATCCAGCCGGATATCCTTTTGTGCCGTACGGAGAGCCTTTTGACCCAGGATATCAAGAACAAGATTGCCCTGTTCTGCAATGTCGGCCCAGACGCCGTGTTTACCGCCAAGGATGTGGACTGCATTTATGATGTGCCCATTGTCTATAACGAAGAGGGTCTTGGGGATATGATCCTTAAAAAATTGAACATTTGGGCCCGGGCACCGCGCATTGACGGTTGGCGCGAAATGGTGGAGCGCTTGAAAAATCCCAGGCATCATGTGACCATCGCCATTGTCGGCAAATATGTGGATTTGACCGAGAGCTATAAAAGCCTGAATGAGGCGCTGACCCACGGCGGTATATCAAATGATGCCAAGGTGAATCTGGAATTTGTGGATTCATCCACCCTGACAAAAAAGAATGTGGCTGACATACTGTCCAAGGCCGATGGCGTCCTGGTGCCAGGCGGATTTGGGACCCGGGGAATTGAAGGAAAAATTCTTGCTGCCGGGTATGCCCGTGAAAATAAGGTGCCTTTTTTCGGTATTTGTTTAGGCATGCAGATGGCTGTAATTGATATTGCACGCAACCTTGCCGGTCTGGAAGATGCCAATAGCGAGGAGTTCGATGCTGACACGCCTTATCCGGTGATCTACCTGATGAAAGAGTGGGTGGATGAGCAGACCGGTAAGGTGGAGATGCGGGATGAGTCCTCGGACAAAGGCGGCACCATGCGGTTAGGAGCTTATCCCTGTCTCCTGGCTGAAGATACCTTTGCCATGAATGCATATAAGACTGAAAATATTTCCGAACGGCATCGCCACCGGTTTGAGTTCAATAATGAATACAAGGATAAACTGGTGGAATCAGGCCTTGTTATCTCAGGGACATCCCCGGATCATGGCCTGGTGGAGATTGTGGAACTTAAAGATCATCCGTGGTTTCTGGGTTGTCAGTTTCATCCTGAATTCAAGTCCAAACCCATGGTCCCCCATCCACTTTTCAAGGCATTTATCAGGGCAGCCTTGAAAAATAAAAAATGAGTGAAGAATTAATCACCATAACCAGTGTCGGTGATATCCGGCTTGAGGGGAATTTAAACCGGCAGGAAGCAGGCAAAGCTGTGGTGCTGACGCATCCGCATCCCCTTTATGGCGGGAATATGGATGTCCCTGTGATATGCAAGATGGCTGCCTGCTTTCAAGCTGCCGGGATTACCACGCTACGGTTTAATTTCAGGGGTACCGGTGGCAGTTCCGGAAAATTTGACGATGGCCGTGGGGAGCAGGATGATGTCAAAAGTGCATTAGATTTTTTATCCAACCAGGGGTATAATCAGCTTTTTCTTGCCGGATACTCCTTTGGTTCATGGGTAAATGCCCATGTCGTCAGTGCAGGTGTGGCGGTCTGCGATCATATTATGGTTTCCCCCCCGGCAGCGTTGTTAAGTTTTGATCTGGTGGCGCAGCTTCCCAATACCGGGCTTATTATTACGGGTGAAAATGATGATTTGTCCCCGGTTTACATGGTGGACGATCTTTTGTCTAAATGGAAAATTTCCCCCCGGCTGGAGGTGCTTTCAGATGTCGATCACTTTTATGTCGGTGCTTTAGACAAGCTGGGTGATGTCCTTTCAGGCTACCTTAAGCCCTGACCCTGGATCATTGGAGAAACGTAATTTGGACCGGATTGATAGAGAAATATTAAATATCCTCCAGGAAAACGGGAAAATTACCAATGCCAAGCTGTCCCGTATGGTTGGAATTTCAGCGCCTGCTACATTAGAACGGGTGAAGCGCCTTGAAGCTGCAGGTGTGATCTCACATTTCACGGCGGTGGTGAATCCGGAAAAGGTCGGATTTCCCATCATGGTTATTGTCAATATTACATTAAGCTTGAGCAAGCTGTCTTCGGTACCTTTGATCAAGGAAAAGTTTTTGGAACTTGAGGAGGTTGTGGAATGCTACCAGATTGCCGGTGCCCATGATTTTATTCTCAAGGTCATTGCAAAGGATATCAAGGCCTACGCAGAGTTTATGAATCAAAAATTGACCCAGATACAGGGCATCCAGAGCATTCAGTCTTCATTTGTGATTGACAGTCTTAAAGATAAAAAAATTTTTGTTTTGGATACTTAAAAAGGCTAAATCCCATCTTTGGGGTAAATATAAACAGCCGTTCATGTAATCTCATCCGTTGCTGGTGTGCCAAATCCACCGCCACCAGGGCTCATGATACGCAATCGCTCGCCGGGTTGAGCCAGGATTTCGTTTTTAGCGCCCATAGAGATTGAAGTGCCGTCTTTTTTAATGAAAAGGTTGGCCCCTTTCTTGCCGGACTCACCCCCTTCAAGTCCGTAGGGCGCAAATACCCGGCGTTCAGAAAGGATCGCTACATTAAGGGGTTCTAAAAATTCAACCTCCCGCACCAGGCCGTTTCCACCGTTGAACCGACCCCGGCCGCCGGATCCCCGGCGGATGGCAAATTCTCTGAGCAGGATAGGATATCGGCGCTCCAGGATTTCAGGATCGGTAATTCGGGTGTTGGTCATATGGGTCTGGATCCCGGTCTGGCCGTGCCAGGTCGGGCCTGCCCCGGCCCCGCCGGCGATGGTTTCGTAGTAGCCGAACCTGTCATTGCCGAAGGTAAAGTTGTTCATGCAGCCCTGGGATGCGGCGGCCACGCCGAATGCCTTGAGAACCACGTCGGTGATTCTCTGGGAGGTCAGCACGTTGCCGCCCACCACCGCCGCATCTGCGGAAGGGTCAAGCAGAGAGCCCTTGGGAATTTTGACGGTGATGGGGATAAGGCAGCCGTGGTTTAATGGCAGGTCTTTTTCAATCAGGCACCTTAGGCAGTAAAGGATGGCTGATTTAGTGACGGCCTTGGGAGCATTGCAGTTCCCCCAGATTTGAGATCCAGTGCCTTGAAAGTTGAATACGGCGCTGCCCTCTTTTCGGTCGATAGTGAGGGCCAAGGCAATGGGGCTGCCGTCATCCATATAGTCCTTGGCTTGAATGGTGTCCCTTTCGGCCATTCCCTTTGATGTGGAAAGTGTTTTAAGGCGCTGGCGAACGGCCTTTTCAGCCGCATCCTGGACATGCTTCATATAGGCTTGAACCACATCAAGGCCGTAGTGTCCCACCATTTCCAGTACCAGCTCAATCCCTTTTTGGTTGGCCGCAACTTGGGCTTTTAAATCAGAGATATTGTCAGCTAAAAGGCGGCTCCCCGATATTTCAGGACGCCCCGGTGCCGGGGGCAGTCTGCCAGGCGCCAGCAGCAGTTTTGAAATGCCATCCTCTTGAAATATGCCGTTTTCCACAAGTTTAAAAGAGGTGATGCAGGCCCCTTCCTCCTCAAGGCTGCGGGAGTTGGGAGGCATGGATCCGGGTGAGATGCCGCCGATGTCGGCGTGATGCCCTCGCGCCGCCACCCAGAAAATCACCCGGTTATTGTTGAACACAGGGGTGATGACCGTAATGTCGGGCAGATGACTCCCCCCTGCAACCGGGTGGTTGGAGACCAGCACATCCCCGGGTATAAGATCGTTGCCCTGAATTCTGATCTGCGCCTTTACTGCGTCGCTCATACTCCCCAGATGGACCGGTAGATGGGGCGCGTTGGCCACCAGTTCTCCATTGGGCCCGAACAGTGCGCAGGAAAAATCGAGACGCTCCTTGATATTGGTGGAGATGGCGGTCTTTTGAAGCATCCGTCCCATCTGTTCGGCAATGGACATGAAAAGATTGCTGAAAATAGAAAGTTGGACCGGGTCGAGTTTTGTGTCGATTTGATTACCTGTGCCTGCGCCCACTTTAATCTCCACATCCCCGTTCTGGGTAATGACCGCTGTGCAGTCGGGTTCGATAAGAATAGTGGATGTATCATGGATCAGAATGGCAGGGCCTGCAATGCAATGGTCGGCAGCAAGTTTTTCAAGATCATAAATACGAGTTTTGTAGCGTCCGTTTTCAAAGTAGCACTGGGCCGTGTCCAATACCTGGGGCGCTTCTTTTGCCTTTGGGACGTTGATTGGGCGCTGGCCCGCAGCTTTGCCCCGGGCACGTATCCGGATATCGTCTATGAGGATTTGTCTTTCCGACAGATCGAATCCGAATTCTCTGAGGTAGACGGCCTTGAAACCCGCAGCATAGTCATTGTCTTCAGGCCGGCAGATCATCATGGCCGTATCTGTTCCGTGGTACCGCAGGTTAAGAAACCGGGTGGTGTCAATGGCTTCTGCGGAGAATCCCTGATCCATGAGTTCCCGACACGCATCTTTTTCCAGCTGTTTAAAAATTTTTTCAGCGTCTTTCAGCGCTTGAAGGCCCAAGACGGCTGCAGAGGGCTGTTGCCGTTCCGTAACAACATCAGCCATGCCCATGCCGTAGGCAGAGAGAATTCCGGAAAACCGGTGGATAAAAATTTTGGATATCCCCAGGGCCCTGGCAACAGCACAGGCGTGCTGGGGACCAGCTCCCCCGAATGTGGCCAACACATGATCTTTGATGTCGAATCCTCGCATCACCGAAATTTCACGAATGGGTCTGACCATTACCTCGTTGGCCACACGGATAAAGCCTAGAGCAACCTCTTCCATGGTCATGGACGGCACCCCGGCAGCGACGCAATACGCATTGATATCTTCAGTCAGACCGGACATGGCTTTACGGGCCGCTTCCAGGTCCAGGGGTTGATCTTCACTGGGGCCGAATATGTGCGGAAAGTGTTTGGGTTGAATGCGGCCGAGTACGAGGTTTGCATCCGTAACTGTCAAGTGCCCGTTTTTTCTGTAGCAAACCGGTCCCGGATGGGCCCCGGCCGATTCGGGCCCCACGAGAAACATGCCGTTGTCAAAGAAAAGGCGGCTGCCTCCACCGGCAGCCACGGTCTTGATGTGAAGCTGGGGGGCCTGGATGCGCACGCCGGCGGTCTGCGTTTCAAAGACCAGTTCGTATTCGCCCCCGAACCGGGAGACATCCGTGGATGTCCCGCCCATGTCGAATCCAATGACCGGCTCTTTTTTTTTAGCATCAAAGGTGGTCATGGCATAACCGACAACTCCGCCGGCAGGTCCGGACAGGATGGCGCGGCTGCCGGTAAATCCGTCGGTTCCGGCCAGGCCGCCGTCGGACTGCATGAAAAGAAGGCCGGTATGGGCAAGGTTGTCCTTGAACCCGTGTTTAAAACTGTCAAGGTAGGTGCGAATATGCGGGTTGAGATAGGCGTCCACCATGGTGGTATCGCCCCTGGCAACCAGCTTTACCTTGGGCATGACTTGGGAAGAAAGAGAGATTTGGGTGAAGCCGATCTCCCGGGCCACCCGGCCGATGATTTGTTCATGATCCGGCCAGGCATAGGCGTGCATGAGCACCACGGCAAGGCTGCGGATGCCCCGGTCAAAAACGGCCTGAAGATCTGATTTTACGGTCGATATATCGAGGGGACAGAGCACTGCCAGACGGTCACCTGTAATTCCTTTGACTATTTTTTCTTCCACTGTCGAGGCGTCTTCATCTTCCCGCAGGATTCTCAGGCGTTCGTTTGCTTCAATAACCTCCTGGTATAAGAGCTCCGGTTTTTTGATCTCCAGGTCAAAAATTTGGGGACGGTCCTGGTTCCCGATTTGAAGAATATCACCGAACCCCCGGGTTACCACCAGAGCGCTGGGCGCACCTTTTCGTTCCAGCAGGGCGTTGGTGGCTACGGTGGTCCCCATGCGTATCCACTCAATTTGATCGGCGTCGAATTGCGCTTTGGGTACAGATTTTCCCGTCACCTCTTCAAGGATTCGTCGGATTCCCTCACGGGGTGCGTCAGGGTAGTTCTGGGGATCTTCGGACAACAGTTTGATAACCCGGAATCCCGGTTCTCCCGGCACCTCGGCATAGACATCTGTGAAGGTTCCCCCGCGGTCGACGGAAAAACGGAATTTTGCGGGGAGTGACATGGGATACTCCTTATTTTTTTATATGAAAGGCTGGGTAAGCTACTCAGATCTTTCAACTTTCGTTGTGGGCTGAATCTGGCAGATGATATGTCAGGTCGGCCCACGGCCGTTATTCAGAACTTGGGCAATCTTGCTGCCCCGTGACCAGGGGCTTGATATCCAAAATCGGTGTACCGTCAATCATGTCGATGTGTTTGACCCCGATATGTCCTTGGTCTTTCCTTGTCACCTCAACGACACTCATGCCGATGGCATTGGGCCGGACCGGCGAGCAAATACTGAACACGCCTCTGGAAGACGATCGGTGGGGCGGGGTCTGGAACAGGTAGCCTGAATTAAACGCCGGGCTTTTATGAAAATGGAAAAGCACCACGATTTTTTGTCCGATTTCAATATCACGCAGGGCAGAGACAAATTCTGGATGGATTTCCAAAATGCCTTTTTCCTGTGATACAGACCAGTGCCGGGGCAATTTTGTTGCATCGGTTTTTACAAACCCAATGGGCATGAAGGAAATGGATGTATCGTCTGTCATTATAATCACCAATTTTTGTTAAAGCTTGTTGGTTTCATTTTGGGGTTAACAAGGTGTCAACTTAACACAGATACCGGGTCTCGTACACGTCCAACTGCATTTTGAAAAGAGCCGATTTAACATAGGAAAAGTGCAAACTTACAATAACAATCAATCCCAGTGGCGGTTTGAATTTACAGATAGTTTTCATTCTTTGCTTGTCAAAGGACGACTTATTCGATAGTTGTAAACAACAAGTCATTCGTTTAAATCGTTCAAGATAAGGGATCCATAGTGCCGGTGTCAAGCTATAAGCGGAGGATACGACTGGGGATACTGCCTAAAGTTGTCATCTTTGTCAGCACATTGATAATTCTGCATTTTTTGCTTTTATATCAGTCAGTCAGCAAAAAGTTGGAAGACACAAACGCCCAGATTATTCAACGAACTGAAAACATGGGGGAAAGTTATCTGTTTTCAGAAAAATTGATCAGCAAAGTTGCCATTAACGACAGCATCAAAGGGCTGGACAAAAAATCAACCGAAGCCATTGAGCTTAGAACCCAGGAACTGGCATTTCGCCTGGCAGATTTTCTCTATGAAAGAGATCAGGATATTCTCCAGCTATCGTATATAAGGCCTGACCCCAAAATTTTTTTTGCCTTATACGGAGCCCAAAAACGCAAAGTTATTGTCCCAGGTCCATGGCCCCGGGAAATCAAAGAACCTGCCGCTTCCCCAATTGGCTGGAAAAATGATAACAACCGGACCCACTGGCGAAATCGACCTGCCTTTGCGTTTAATACTGTCCAAAAACCCTTATATAAGGAACTTACCTTTGTTGACCTTAAGGGTCATGAACAAATAAAAATTGCTGACGGCGCCATCTCTTCCGACCTGAAAGATGTCAGCAAAAAAGAGAATACATATTGCCGGGCTGAAGATTATTTTGGGCACTTGGACCGGTTAATGCCGGGTGAAATTTATGTTTCCAGGGTGATTGGTGCATACGTCCCCGGCTTTCTTGAGCATACCGATGACGGTGGCGTGAGCGTCAATCCGAAAAGTGCTTATGCCGGAAAAGAGAACCCCAATGGTAAAAAGTTTGAAGGCATTATCCGCTGGGCAACGCCGGTATATGACGTAAAAGGTCAAAAAACCGGGTATGTCACCATGGCGTTGGACCATGTCCATATCATGGAGTTCACCGATCATGTGGTGACGACAGAAGAGTGGTTTTCAGATATATCCGATGCCGGTTCCGGTAATTACGCCTGGCTGTGGGACGACGAGGGGCAATGTATTTCTCACCCACGGGATTTTTTTATCTGCGGCTATGATCCTCAAACCGGGCAGGAGGTTCCGGGCTGGCTGAGTCAAGCCACATATGATGAATACAAAAAGAGCGGAAAATCCCTTAACGATTTTATAGAAAATTTGCCGCCGTTCCGGAAGTTTAGTTTCAGCAAAGAACCCGCATCAGAGCAGGTGAAATCGGGTAACATACCCCTGGACTGCAAGGTCCTTGACATGGCACCTCAATGCGAGGGGTGGAACCGGGGAACAGAAAAGGGCGGGTCCGGCTCTTTTTTGATTTTTTGGAGCAAACTTTGGAAACTGACCACCTACGCGGCCATTCCTTATTATACCGGCCAATATGGAAACTCCAGGCGGGGATTCGGCTATGTGACCCTGGGTGCCCATGTGGCGGATTTCCATAAGGATGCCATGGTGTCCAAAGCCAATCTTGAAGAAAATATTGCCCAAGAGATGGCAACCGTCCAAGAATATAATAAAGAGACATGGGACATGATCCAGGGGTTTGCCAAGGAAAATAAACAAATATTGTTTTTATCCACTGCAGTACTTGATCTCATGACGCTGCTGGTGCTCAGTTTTTATATCTTCAGGATGCTTAAACCGTTAAAGCAGGTGACCAACGGCGCCGAAGCTATCCAAAAAGGAGATCTGGACCAGAATATTGAGGTCAACTCTTCGGATGAAATCGGTCGTCTGGCATACTCTTTTAACAAAATGGCCGAATTCTTGGCAAAAGCGGATAAAGTAAAATCCAGCCTCATGGCAGATCAGGTTGACACTAATCAAAAATTGACCCGGGAAATTGAAGTCCGAAGAAAAGCCGAAGATGCCCTCCATAAAGCTCACCTTGAACTTGAACAGCGTGTGGAGGAACGAACCGCTGAACTCAAGCAGTCCAATGAAGCGCTTAAAAAAGCCAAGGTTCTGGCAGAAGCTGCCAGTAAAGCCAAAGGCGATTTTTTAGCCAATATGAGTCACGAAATCCGGACGCCTTTGAACGGCATTATCGGCATGGCTGAGCTGGCATTGGACGGCGACCTGACCCCCCGGGACCGGAACACCATCCAGGTCGTCAGTGCAGAAGCAGATTCCCTGCTTAGAATTGTAAACGATATCCTGGACTTTTCTAAAATAGAAGCCGGGATGCTTGAACTTGAAAGTGTTCCTTTTAATATCCGGGTTCTGGTTGAAGACCTGGCGACCAACCTTGCCTGGCAGGCAGAACAAAAATCATTGGAGATCATCAGCTTTATCTCCAATGAGGTGCCTAACCGGGTAGTGGGGGACCCTGGAAGACTGCGCCAGATTTTGTTAAATTTATCCGGGAATGCCTTAAAGTTTACCCATGAAGGAGAAATTTTCATCCAGGTCGAGCTGGCTTCCATCAAAGAAGATCAGGTTGAACTTTGTTTTGCTGTAACCGATACCGGGATTGGTATCGCCCCGGACAAGCAATATGCAATTTTTGAAAGTTTTACCCAGGCAGATGGGTCTACAACGAGGAAATACGGTGGGACCGGCCTTGGCATCAGTATTTGCAAGCAACTGGTTGAACTCATGGGTGGCAAGCTCATGGTTACCAGTATCGAGGATGAGGGCAGCACCTTCAGTTTCAACATATTTTGTGAAAAGGCACCGGATAAAGAAGATCACTACGGCTTCAAAGAAATGGTCAATCTTGCCGGGTTGAAGGTTCTGGTTGTAGATGATATGCCCAATAACCGGCTTATTCTAACTGAATACCTTGAACACTGGGGCTGTGTTCCGGTTGAGGCCAACAATGTTCAAACGGCACTTTCTCACCTGAAAAGCGCCTGTGAGCAAAACGCCCCCTTTGACTTGGTCCTGACAGATCATCAAATGCCGGAACAAAACGGTCTGGACCTTTCCCGTCAAATCAGATCAATTCATGAACTCAAATTAATTCCGATTTTAATTTTGACTTCCATGGGCCAGAAGGGAGACGCAAAAGCGTGCAGGGAGATCGGGATTCAAGGATACTTGAGTAAACCCATCCGCCGAAATGAGTTGTATAAAGCCGTTCAAACCATATTGGGATCATCTGCAGACGACAATTGTAAGGAGGCCCGGTTGGTTACCCGGCATACCCTGGTGGAAGATCTGCGAAAGAACGCACGGATACTTCTTGTGGAGGATTATCCAACCAATCAGCAAATTGCCATGCGCCATCTGGAAGGCGCCGGTTACAGTGTGGACCTGGCTGAAAACGGCAGGCAGGCTTTTTCGCAGTTCAAACGCCACAGCTATGATTTGATTTTGATGGATATTCAGATGCCTGAGATGGATGGATATCAGGCCACGGATGCCATCCGGAATTATGAAGCGGAAACAAAGATTGAAACCCCGATTCCCATTATCGCCATGACGGCACATGCCTTGCAGGGATACAAAGAAAAATGTTTGGCCGCCGGTATGGATGACTTTATCACCAAACCGTTAAAGCAAAAGGATCTTTTGGCCATGGCCCGGCGCTGGATTCCGCCGGATGTCAATCAGCAGATCCTTTTGCCCTATTTGGTATTTAAAGCCAAGATGGATGCCGTAAAAAAAGAACAAGCGCCAGAGAATGATACACCTCCTCTGGACTATGATACGGCTATTGAAGAATTTGGTGGAGACGAGGAATTTCTGCTTCAGGTAATTGGCGAATTTTTAACAAAAGTTCTGGAGCAGATAAAGATAATCCGAAAGGCATTGAAGGACAATGATACTGAAGCCATTATGAGAGAGGCCCACGCCATCAAGGGCGCCGCAGGCAATCTTCTTGCTGAAGATTTATTGTCTGTTGCCTCTCAACTGGAACAAGCGGCCATTGCCGGCACTTTACAAACAGGACCCGTGATGCTTGAAAGGCTGGAAACCGAAATTGCCCGTATTTCAGACTTTGTGGAATCTATCCCTTCGGCGTAAAAGAAAAAGGCGCATTTTGACCCTTTGATTATGGTAACGCTTTGGGGTTGCGAACAGGATTATTTAAAAATTTGTTTGGAATTTACGGTATGAATATCTCTATATGGGGTCTATAGAAGCGAGGTTGCAATCATGAGAATTTTGATAGCCGACGACGAGGTGGTCAGCAGGTCTAAACTGCAAAAGATCATGTCGACCTTTGGGGATTGTGTGGCAGTAGAATCAGGACATGACGCGGTTGATGCCTTTAAGCAAGCCTGGGCGGAATGGGTTCCTTTTGACCTAGTTGCTCTAGACGTATTAATGCCGGGAATGGATGGCATGGATGCCCTATTGGAGATCAGACGGTTGGAGGACACAAAAGGTGTGGTCGCTAAGCATCGTTCAAAAATATTGATGGTCACCAGCCAAGCCCAAAGGGATGTGGTTGTCACCTGCCTTCAGGCCGGGTGTGATGAATATATTATCAAACCTTTTAACCTTGAACTCGTTAACCAGAAAATATCGGAATTGATGTTAGGAAAATGCGTTTGGCCTAGAAAGAGATAACTCGCCTGCCTTTTTGTCCAATAAGTCAGCAGTCGAAATGTTTTCTATAGTCTTGATTTGAAATGAAAAGAATATTATTTCTATGTGTTGAAAAATATATTTCTTTCGGATAATTTTTATTCGAAAGTATTTGTAGATTAAAAAGATCTTTCAACATTATTATGGGCTGAGTCTGGTGGTCGATGGACCAGATCAGCCCATGGCTGTTTATAAGAAAGTATAGGTACGTCACTCAGATCTTTCAACCTTTGTTGTGGGCTGAGCCTGGCAGATGATATGTCAGGTCGGCCCATGGCCGTTATAGAGAATCGGAGGAATCATGAATAAAAGAACATTCAGGGCCAAATATGTGTTTATGTTTATTGTCCTGTTTTTTTTGTGCATAGGCTCTGGATTTGCGTGGGCGGGACTTGAATTTAGCATGGATGAGGACTGTGATGTGGATGGGGAGGACATCCATGCCTTTGTCTTGGACGACACATTTTCTATGGGTGACGATCTGTCCGGCCTGGCAGGTGCATTCGGTACGGTTCAAGAAGATTGCAGCTTATTAGGTGGCGACGATCCGGTTGACGGGTATCCAAAATGGCGGGAAAGGGCCTTGATCGTATTCGTTAATATGGTCCGGATGGCCCCTAGGGAATATTTTACAAAATATATGGCTGACTGGGAACAATTCATGCCGGCTGATGGGATTTTAAGCGCCACTCGTTTTCCGGCTGTTCATCCGCTCTGTTGGAATTTAGGCCTTAACCAGGCTGCCCGCTACCATGCAGAGGACATGGCCTTTAATTGTCAGACCTTTCAGCACGCATCATGCGACGGGACATCGCCTTGGGACAGAATCAAACGCTATTATTTGGATTTCAGCTGGATAGGTGAAAATATTGCCTTAGGATACAGCTCTCCCCGCCATACCGTGAACCAGCTGCTCTGTGACCAATATGGGGGTGTGTGTGTCGTGGACGGTTCTGCCTATGACGGGCACCGGGATAACATTATGAGTGGCAATTTTAATGAAATGGGCGGCGGTCACGCAGAAGGGAATTACCATTACTGGGTTCAGGACTTCGGCGCAAGGGACCTGGATGATTTTTCCCCCATCGTCTCGGCTACCCACTATTTTCTCTCCGAAAATGCCACCACATTTTTCCTTAATTATTATGATCCCCAAGATGGACCACCCGCACAGGTCAGTGTGATTGTGGATGATTCCGAGTATAATCTTGTTTTAGATACCGGTTCGGCCCAGGCCGGAACCTACCGCAAAGATTTAACGTCAGCTTCGGGATGCCGTTCCTATTATTTCATGGTTAAAACAGGTGACGGGACCAGTTACCGGTATCCCGAGGCATTTTATTTGCATACCTATGGTGAGGGAGGTTGCACGTCAGATTACGGTGAATAAGACATCAAAATGGAAAATAAAGTCACGCTAAATCACTGAAAATTTAAGTTATATGTTAAGACGTGGCGTTTGCAATAATAGGGGATACCCCCAAATAGATCAGAGTTTTTTATGAAATTGTTTTCTCTTTTTTTTAGAAATATATACAAAAATTCAGCTATAGTTTTATTTATACTGATTTTTTTCAGCGCGTTCCAGAGCGGTTCGGCCATGGCGCAAAATCATGTGGATTTAGACTTTAAATCTGTAGAATTTGATCTTTACACGGTTGAAAAACAGTTGACTGAAATGATGGCTGACTGGGGGGAAACCGCATTTGACGTAGATGATGTACTGGTTCGGCATGTCAGCTATTTTATCAAATATTACACGATTCAGAATGTGGATAAGTCAAATAAGATGATCCGGCGAAGCGGAAAATACCTGCATCATATAAAGAATATATTCAAAAAATATGGTATTGCCGAAGACGTTGCCTTTGCCCTGCCGTTTGTGGAAAGCGGCTTTAATTCCGGTGCACGGTCCAATGCAGGCGCCTTAGGGATGTTTCAGTTTCTTGATACAACCGCCATGCATTACGGCTTGAAGGTCTACGGCAATGGGCTGGATGAAAGAAGGGATTATAAAAAAGCAGCTGATGCATGTGCCAGATACCTCAGAGACAACCGCAGGGTGTTTGTCAGTACGGTATTGAGCCTGGGCAGTTACCACCACGGCACCAAAATGGTTACTGATGTGTTACTCAACTGTGGAGATGATCCGGCAAGGCGGACATTCGGGTCGATTTTTAAAAGCCGCTTTTTGGGACCTTTTTCCAGGGAATATATCCCCCAGTGCCTGGCTGCAGCCTTGATTTACCGCTATCTTTGGGAAAACAGATTGGCCATGCTTCCGGTCCCAGGGTTTGAATCCAAAAGTATTCGGGCCGGAACATCCTTGAAATCCTTGAAAAAGAAGATGCCGGACCTGTATGAACTAAATCCGGACCTTTTACATGCAAAATCAATTTATCCGTATGCAAGCACTAACGGGTATGTGTTGCTGACAAGGATAGGTGCACCCGTTTTGACGGCTAAAATAGTCAAAAAATATCCTGAATGGGCCAAAAATCCGAAGCCGCTTCAAGCCGGCAGCACAAAAATAAATGGGCTGCCCCAAACAATTCATTATATTGCACAGACCCATAATGATTTGTCCGGCATTGCCGATATTTTCGGCACCAGCGTGAAAGCGCTTAAATTCAGTAACCGGTTTCTCGTTAAGCAGGGATTGCGCCCCGGCGATGTGATTGAGATTAAGGGCGTGGCCCCCACCACTCGGGTGTTGGACGCAAACAGCATTGTATCCGGCAAACATGGGGCTTTGGCTACGCGCAAAGGTGAAACCCTGGATACATTTTGTAAACGGGTCATCAGAACCATTCGTGAAGATTGTAAGTCGTGCCCCTGGCAGATGGGGGCGAATTTAAGTCCTGAATTGATCTACTATTGGAATCATGATGTGCTGGGGACTGTTCAGCCTGACTCACACTTGGAAGGCGGCTTAAATCTCAAGATTTATTCAGATTATCGATGGCACAAAACATCATCAGACAGTTCAAGTACCCCAGGCATTATTGCCAAAGGTACTTGACTATCCGCTATCCGTGCCGTTTAATTGTGCCGGGCTCTAATTTTTAATACTCTCAGCATATATTTCAATGACATGCCTGACCTTTACCTCGTCATGATTCTGGGAGAGTACATCCCGGATCTGCATCATGCACGCAGGGCAGGAGGTGGCCACGGTGGCTGCACCGCTGGCCAGGATATTTTGTCGTTTGTCCATGCCGATTTGTTTGGACAGGTCATAATTTTGCAAGTTAAAACTGCCGCCGTTGCCGCAGCATACGTCTGCACCTGCCATCTCCACAAAAGTGCAGTCCGCATTGGCCCGGATCAAATCCCGGGGCTGGCTTCTCACTTTTAAAGATTTGGCCAGATGACAGGGATCGTGGTAGGTCACGGTGGACTTTGGGGCTTTACTTGAATCCTGTGCCGGGGCTACCTGCAGCACATCCACCAGAAATTGGCTGATGTCCATGGTTTTAGGTGCCCATTCTTTGGCCCTGAATTTTTCAACTGAATCGTCTTCTGCCATCATAGGCCAGATCTCTTTAATAGTAGCCGTACAGGTGGCACAGGGCGTGATCAGGTAATCAAATGATTTTTCAGCAAACAGGGCGGCATTGTGGGCCAAAAGCGTGTTAAAGGTTTTTTGCTCACCGGATGCCAGGGCGGGAATGCCGCAGCAGGCCTGGCCTTTGGGCATAAAAACACCCACCCCGTGATGGTTTAACACCTTGAGCACAGCCTTGCCGATTTCAGGGTTCATCTTGTCGGTAACGCAGCCGGGGAAAAAAGCCACTTTTATCCCCGAACGCCCGACCGGGGTGTTCAGTGACGGCGTGGTTTTATGGAACGGGGTTTTGGCCAACGGCAGAAAATGCCTGTTGCCGATCACCCCGGACAGAAGCTTGGCACACCGGGTGCCTTGCTTGGCGTCTGCTTTGCTGGTACCAAGATTCTGGAATTTGGATGCCGTTTCAACCAGTGCATCCATACGTTCCGGATGTTTGAGCATGCCCCTGAAAATTAGCTTTTTAACGGGTGAGAGTCCGATGTACTCGGTTAAGGCGACCCGGGCTTTCATAAAGATCTCAAGGATCTTCACCCCTGAGGGGCAGTTTGCAGCACAGGTGCCGCACATCAGGCATTTTTCAATCCGGGTTTTGGCCCCCTTGGCATCGGTAAGCATCTGTTCGGCCAGACGTTCCAGAAGAAAAATCTTGCCCCGGGCCACATCTCCCTCATCCCCGGTCTGTTTAAATACCGGGCAAACCGCCTGGCACATACCGCACTTCATGCAATCCGTGAGCTGGTTTTCAATCTCTTTGAGACTTTTTGCAAGTTTGTTTAGCTCTGACATTTTACCGTCCTATGATTTTTCCCGGGTTGAGGATATTGTTCGGATCAATTGAGGCCTTCATGGTCCGGGAGAAGTCAATGGAAGACTGACCCACCTCGTTTTTCATGAATCCGGCCTTGGCAATGCCGATGCCGTGCTCCCCGGACAAGGTGCCGCCTAAGGAGAGGGCCGCGTCAAACAGGTCGGCCACACAATGTTCCACCCGTTCCCAATGGTCTGCATCCCGGCGGTCCGTCAACAGGGTAGGGTGCAGGTTGCCGTCTCCGGCGTGACCGAATGTGCCGATGGGGATATCATATTTTTTGGCCAGCTTTTCCACTTCGTTGACCATGGCCGGAATTTTGCTTCTGGGTACGGTGGCGTCTTCCAGAACCAGGGTGGGTTTCAGTCTTGCCAGGGCGGACAGGGCGGCGCGTCTTGCTTCCCATACCTTATCCCTTTCGGCATCATTTTGGGCGACCTGGATGGCCCGGGCACCAAGTTTCTTGCAGATTTGCTCTACTTTATCACCGTCCTCTGCCACCTGGGCGGGATGTCCGTCCACTTCAATGAGCAGCAGGGCTTTAGCGTCCCGGGGCAGGCCTACGTTGGAAAAATCTTCCACAGCATTGATCGTGAAATTGTCCATAAGCTCTAGGGTACTGGGAACGATCCTGTCTGCAATGATGGCGGCCACGGTCTGGGTTGCACCTTCAATACTGTCGTAGATCGCCATCATGGCTTTGGATGCGGCCGGCGGCGGAATCAGCTTCAAGGTGATCTCACTGAATACGCCAAGGGTGCCTTCGGATGCCGTCATCAGTCCGGCCAGGTTGTATCCGGTGACGCATTTTACGGTTTTGGAGCCCGACGTAACCTTGCGCCCCAGGGCATCGAAAAATTCCACGGACATGACATAGTCTTTGGTCACCCCGTATTTAAACCCTCTCAAACCGCCTGCGTTTTCAGCCACATTGCCGCCAATGGTGGAGACGGCCTGGCTGCCGGGATCCGGGGGATAAAACAACCCCTTGGCCGCCACCTGGGCCGCCAGATTGGCTGTAACCACACCAGGTTCCACCCGGACATACATGTCGGTTTCGTTGAGTTCAATGATTTTGTTCATCCGGTTGGTAAGCAGCACAATGCCGTTTTTGTCAGGGATGGTGCCTCCGGAAAGATTTGTGCCCGCCCCCCGCACAGTCACCGGGGTGCCGTTGTCGTTGCACAATGAAATAACTTTCCCAATGGCCTCTTTGTTGTCCGGACGGATTACGGCGGCAGGTATGGTGGGTTCCAGCACGGCGGCATCGTATGAATAATTCTGGCGGTCAACCTCCGAGGTCATCACCCCGTTTTCGCCGCAGATGTGTTGAAATTCTTTGATTAAAGATGAAGATAAGCTCATAAGTCTTCTCCTAAAAAATCCCTGGAAACAGGATGTAAATAAAAAGCATTCCCATGATGCCGGCCACAAGTCCGTAAAGCAGACATGGGATCATGGTGCGGCGAATAATGGTGCCTTCCATACCGGCCAGGCCTACGGTGGCAGAGGCAGCTACAACGTTGTGCACGCAGATCATATTGCCCATGGCAGCACCCACGGCCTGCAGGGCCACAATAATGATATGGCTGTCGCCGGTGGTGGCGGCCACGCCGTATTGAAAATCGGCAAACAGCAGGTTGGAAACCGTGCAGGAGCCGGTAATGAAAGCGCCCAATGCCCCCACATAAGAGGCCGCCATGGGCCATAATGTCCCGCACAACCCTGCCACAAATTCAGCCATGGTCAAGGGCATGGAGGCATAACCGGCCGTACCGTGTCCTGACTGCTTAAGGATTTCAACCATGGCCACAGCAAAAAGCATGGCAATGGTAGGGTTTTTCATCTTTACGATGGCATCCTTCCAGGCCAGGGCCACCTTGGGTCCGGGGATCCGGTGTATGAAGATGGTCAGTATCGCCACCAGCATAAATGGCACCACGCCGGGCAGGTAAAAGGGTTTCATGGTAAAATTAACAGTTTCCCAGCCCAAAATTTTGGGAAATGAGATCACAAAAGCCGTAACCCATCCCTTACAGGGCAGAAAAGAGAGCCGTGTGAGTACCAGCAGCAACGCAATGAGAATATAGGGTGTCCAGGCAGCCAGCTGGCTCATTTTCGGGGTCAGGTTGTTGGAACCGGGCTCAATATCTCCCAGCCAATCCTTTTCCCAATGGGCCCGGTCGGCAAACTCCCAGGTCTCTTTGGGCAGAAAAAGCTTTTTCTTGGCACCGGTAATCACTAAGCCCAATCCGATGAGACCGCCGAGCAAAGAGGGGAACTCTACACCAAAAATAATGGCTGTGAACAAATAAGGGATGGCATAGCACAGTCCTGCAAATACGGCAAACTTCCAGACCCCCAAGCCTTCTGCCCAGGATTTGTTTTTGCCGAAAAACCGGGTGAGAAAACAGACCACAAACAAGGGCAGTAAAATGGCAGCCACAGAATGAATCAGGGCGGAATAAACACCCACCTGGTGCATGAAGGCGTCAAAGGAAGCCACAGAGGTTCCCTGGCCAATCGCCTGCTCCACCACAGGTTTGAGGTTTTTAAGCCCAAACCAGATGGGCGTACCTACGGCCCCGAAGGTAACGGGAATGGAGTTGAGCATCAGGCAGACACATACCGCGGCCAGGGCCGGAAATCCTAAACCCAGGAGCAACGGTGCGGCAATGGCCGCAGGTGTTCCAAAACCGGCAGAGCCTTCAATAAAGGCGCCGAACAAAAAGGCAATAATGATGGTCTGGACTCGGCGGTCCGGAGAGATGGTGGTGAAACCGTAAGAGATGGTCTCCATGCCCCCGCTTTCTCTCAGGGTGTACAGGATGAGAATTGCCCCGAACACAATGATGAGTACGTTAACGGCACTGCCGAACCCACTCAGTGTGGAGGCGGCCACAAGGCCTGCCGGCATCTTCCAAAGGGTTGCCCCGATCAGAGCGCAGACCAGCCATGCCAAAGGCATAGCCCGGGTGGCGGGCCACCTCAATCCAACCATAAAGATTAACACCAGGGCAATGGGAATAAACGCAATTAATGCTGATAAGCTAAGTGACAAACCTCTTCTCCTTTTCATCCAAAAAACATGAGACCCGGATGGCTGTATGGACTAAACGGTCCTGTTTTAAATGCCGGTACGGATCATTACTTTTCTTTGCGGCGACTCGGCGGACCAATTCCCTCCTGCCGCATGCCTGGTGTGTCTATTACAAAAATGGTGCCGGATATCACAACGCTTTGAAAACATAATGTTTTCGTTAAACTGTCCGTTTTTGAAGACTTGACGAATCCGCCGAAAGTCCGGAAAATCGGACGGTTTAATCAACTTGGTCTTGAAAATCGGACAATGCCGGATTAGGGACCCTACGCCCCAAAATTGGCTTTTGAAGCAATGACCCCATAGGTTTTATCCCTTCTCCTTGACATCGGGTTACAATAAAAGTAGTTAGAATGAATTTTTATATGTTTTCAATGTGTTGTATTTTAAGAAAAATAAGCTATTGAGAGAAGCGTTAAAACATGAAAACCCTTGAATATTTTAAAGGCTGCCTGATCGGCGGCGCTGTTGGGGACGCCTTAGGCGCCCCCATCGAATTTATGTCTCTTGATCAGATCAGGTCTTCATTTGGCAATGAGGGACTGACCGATTATTCCGAAGCATACGGCGGGATAGGCAGCATTACCGACGATACCCAAATGACATTATTTACTGCGGAAGGGTTGATTATATCCAAGGTCAGACAGGCATATCAGGGGGATATCGGTGTTATTGCAGCGGTATATCATGCACTTTTAAGATGGTTATACACCCAGCAAGCAGGTCGTCAGGAACAATTGATTAATGCGTATGGTACCTGCTCAATTATTGACGGGGTATTAACCGGACATAAAGAGCTTTTTTCTCTGAGAGCTCCGGGAAACAGCTGCTTGTCCGCGCTGCAATCCGGTCAATTGGGCACAATGGACAATCCTGTAAACGACAGCAAGGGGTGCGGTGGGGTTATGCGTATGGCGCCGGTGGGACTTATGTTTGATGATGCTCAAAAAGCATTTCGAATCGGTTGTGAATGCGCAGCGCTGACCCATGGCCACCCAACCGGGTATTTGGCATCAGGCACCTTTGCTGCGATCCTTTCCCGGTTAATCTCAGGGGAGAGCCTTACGGCTGCGATTGGTGATTCAATTTCAATTTTGAAATGCAACACAAATCATGAAGAGACGTTAAAATCTATAGAGACCGCCTGTGAGTCGGCAGATAAAGCAATCTGTGGGCCTGATATCATAAAAGAAGTTGGTGAAGGATGGATCGCTGAGGAAGCACTTGGCATCGGTATTTATTGCTCGCTGGTTGCCGGGGATGATTTCAAAAAGGGGGTTTTATTGGCAGTCAATCATTCTGGAGACAGTGATTCAACAGGGTCCATCACCGGTAATATTTTAGGTGCGCTTCATGGCATTGGCGCCATTCCTGAAAATTGGATTTTGAATCTTGAATTGAAAGATCTGATTGAAGAAACAGCTGTCGATTTGTTTGATCAAATCAAGTGAGTTTATAGACGCATAAAAAAACGCCCGCTCTTATTCATGTTTTGGTCTGCCATAGCAATGACAATCACCATTCATCCAGGGTGGTCACCGTCAATGATTGTGAATTCAATCTGACCCCCCAGTGAATTTGACATATTTTCAATCCTTATGGAAAGACCCAACCGGGTGTTTACTTGATATTTCACCTCCTCACTTTTGTCAATTTCAATTGCTTTGCCAGCATCGTTCAGCATGGGCAGGATGTTGCTGATATTCTTTTCTTCAATCTCTTTATCGAGAAGTTGCAGTCCTTCTTCCCAGAGATATAGAACAACAGATCCAGGCTTCACCGGTAACACATCCTTTAAGCAGTCAAGGCCAGATCAACATGTTAATGACATTTGAGGGGGGGGGGGGGGGGGCAATTTTAAATTTCAAATTTTTGATCAAAGCGACGAGATAGACTGAAGATGGGATTGTCCCTTTGGAATATAGTAAGTTGAAAGAACTTACCAGGGGAGGAAATCCTAAAAGAACAGAGCAAAATGTCATTGATTCGGATGGAACAGTCATTTTTACATATGGCAAACTTACAACGGGATCTGCCTTAACCAGGGAGTTTGCAATTCAACATGGAAAACCATATCTTCATATTAATTTGGATCTTGAATTAGATCCGCATGGTACGATTAAAAAATGGATTTTAGGGAATAATATAAATGTACCAAATGTGGCGGGAAGGAGTGCGAGTAAAGCTCCGGGGATATGCGAGAAGGTAAAAGGCATCATCTCTGTACTGCTATGAACGATTTTAACCACAATTGGTCACAGAAGTGGGGATCAGAAAATGAAAATGAAATTTCGATACAGATACGATTGGCTTCAGGAGATATTGATCAAGCATCTTAGAGAAGAAACCGAAGCTAAATTCCGTATCCGTGCTGACCGGACAATAGAATTTGCAAAAAAATGGTACCCAACCGTAGATGAGCAGGCCAATGAAATACGATTTGAAATATTCGTAAAACCGCTATGCAGAACCTGGAGTGAGGATGTCCCAGTATCAGAATTCATACACAGGTTGGCCGATAAAAACATTCCCTTTCTGATCGAAAATCATGATGGAACCGACTGGGTTATATATGAAGAGCATGATGTTGAAGCCATAGCTGACATTGAGTGTGAGTTAGGATTAGGGCTTTTCGATTTGCTAAACCGGAAGTAATAATCTTTGAATTAGAGAGGTATTGTCTTGCCAAAGTCAAAAAAAGGTAAACGAAAGAAAAAACAGAGCAATGCTCCAGATCCTGTCGCTTTATATGAATTGGGAATTAAATATTATCTTGAAAAAGGCGATCCTGTTTCAGGACTGAAATATTTAAAAAGATCAGCTAAATTGGGGTTAAAAAAGGCTTATGGGGAAATCGGCTTAATATACTATCGGGAAAAAAACGATTCCGAAGAGGCAGGGAAGTGGTTCATAAAAGCAGAAAAGGTGGGATCATTAGATCCTCCCGCAGCGTATGAGTATGGGATGTTGCATTATTTGGAGAAAGGCGATTGGGAAACTGGTCTAAAAAATTTATTTTTATCTGCTGATCAGGGTTATGAGCTATCCTATTGATCATACGATATAATTGCCATAATTTTCAGCACAAATATTATTAACATATGGAGATAAATCACAATGCCACAAGCTCTCTGGACAAAGCAAGGAGAAACATTAAGCCACAAAAATGCATGCAAAGAATTTGGTCTTGAAGAGCAAGAAATAATTGATGCTATGAAAGCAGGCAAGCTACAATACAAAGAAAACTATGCTCATGGAAATCCATATTTCAGGTTGCTGAGAAGAGAAGTTCGGGCTTTAGCAATTGATTTGCGCGGGGAAAGCTATTTAGAAAAACAAGAGACTGAGTTTAAAATCAAAAAAATCGTCAAAGAAATTAACAGTTGCAAAAGAAAACTCAAAGCACTTGAGAAAGAAAAGGGTGTGCTAATCGATAAATTGGATCAATATTAATAAGTTGGTAAGCGATATAAAAAAATGCGGACTATAAACAGAACGGCAATCACAATTATAACGAAAAAACCTTATATCGATTGGATAAATAGCTTTGAGGGTACGACCGGAAATGAAGATCCGCAAGCGACTACAATTTTGATTCCAGATGAATACGATGAAATTGATTATGAAGTTTATTTGGAAAAAACATTTAAGACAATATTTGAAGATCAACTTGAATCATGGACTGCCGACCGTAACGAGTGGCCCTCAAAGAGGACTTATAAAATTTTCAGAAAGTGGTTTGATGTTTATTGCTCTGACATAATTTGGGATTTTGGAGATGATGAGATTGAGCATGAAGAAGAAATTTGAAATATTCTGGACCAAGCTAAATTGATCTTGGATGAATTAAGATGCGGTAGTGATTTTTTGTCCAATCGTTTAACGGCAAAGGTTTTGGAATATCAGTCTTATATTTGAAGTGTCGGCATGATGAAAGCAACCAACCCTACTTTTGTTATTGAACGCTTTTTTCTGGGAGGCTGTTCTGAAAAATTATACCATTATTGAATACTTTGGTATTACTCGTTTGTCTTGCGGATATCATTCGAATACATTAGGGCCGTGGAAATTTAAAATTTACCAAAAAGAGACGGGGATATTTGTATGATTTTGTAGCTCATATTCAAGGTGTGTCGTGGGACAAAGCAGAAGATTATTCATATGTTAAAGTTTATTTTTTCCAAGCCCCTTAGCACTTTGAAAATCCAGATTGATGTAAGTTTGATTATACTAAAGCCTAATTCTGTATTTCGTTTTTACACGGTAACTTTATTCTAACTCTAAATGCATTGATTTTGGGCTATTTGATTCATCAGAAAGCCGTCAACTAAGAAGATTATGGAAAATGTAACCCCTTTTATTCACAGCTTTTCTTGTTTTCATAGCAACAAATTTGCTGCTACTTCGTGTGACATGATCTAATATGGAGCGTAACTTACTGAATTCATGATTCAACTCATCCAGGATAAATTCACCGTGTTCGTTGTTATGTTGCTTTTTGTTGCTGAGGATGATTATATTTAGAATATGTGATGATTTGCTTTTGATCCAATAGCACAATTATTTTCAGCCGTATATCACTCAGATATTCATGATATGCGGTTAACCGTATAGCTCGGTTATACGGAATCGTTCAATAAATTGTTCCCGGCGGCTGTGCCGCCGGGAATCTCGGTGCTGAAACAAAATAATGCCAACAAGAAAGCGGAAAAACAGAGGTGCTTTAATGAACACCCAAGATGTCCACACAGCCATCACTGATTTGCAGGAGCGACTTGCAAAAGCCAAGGCCCAGAGAGACACTGCATCTGAAATCGACGCCCTATTGGCCATTGCAAGGCTTTGCCTCGACAGTGGAGATTCGAGCGGAGCCCATATGCACTATAAACTTGCAGAAAAGGTGATTAGACATTCCAACATCAGTCAGCGACTTCACGAAGCCCTCGGGGGCCAGGGTAGGGTTCAGCGGCGTAGACAGCGTCCTACCGAAGCGTTGGAACGATTTAGAGCCGCTCAGGTTGCCGCAGAAGAAAGCGCGCTTTTGCTCGAGTCCGCACGTTGGAACCTCTCGGCGGCTTCAGCCCTGAGAGCCCAGGGGGATCTGGAAAACGCTCGGAAGGCCATCCGGGAGGCCGAAACCATCATTCGGCCTGAGCGAGAAGGATGGTTTTCTTTTCTCGGCAGTGTGAGTCTGTCCGATCCCAATCAAGTGTCCATCGTTGCTGAACTGGAGGGCCAAATTGGCCTGACGGCTTTGGCCGACAACGATCCGGACGGCGCGGAAGAAGCATACCGCAATGCTGTCCATCTGGCCAAAACTGCAAATGATCCTGTCGCGATCAATACATGGTCTACCAACCTCGGCAACGCCTTTTCGCGGCGGCGTCTTTATACCGAGGCCCTGCAAGAATACGACACGGCTATAAAAGCAGCTTCAGAAACTTGCGATCCCAGGAATTTTTCGAACACCGCCGCCCAAATGGCCGTGTGCTACATGCAGGCTTATCGCCATGCAGAAGGCGGCCAACGACTTGAGACGCTTGCCGATGAGGCTCTTGACCCACGTGCCGAGGCATCAATTCTCGAAAAAGCAGTAAGGCTCTTCGATCAGGCACTGGAGTTTCCAAAAACAGTTGCGGTCGGTGTACGGGCCATTAAGCTGGCACAATCTCTGGGGGTTGATCCCGATTTTATTAAACGACTTCAGTCGACAGTCGACCAGTCCCAGGCCTATCTTCAGCATTCCCCGAAACCCAACAATGAAGGCCCGTCCGCACTGGACATTTATCTGCCGCAACTCATGTCGCGGGCGGTGAACGGAGACCTCGAAGCAAGCAAAGAAGCCGCCCACCTGATCTGCGACATCCGTTTCGGACTGATGTTGACTGGCGGCGACTGGTGGAAGCGTCTGACGGATGGAACCCTGCTTGCCGAGCCCGGCCTTGATCTCCGTGCACTAACCGACACAATCGGCATGCTCTTGGAAAAAGAGCAAACCGATGCCGCCCTTGAGTTGCTTCAGCGTTATAAGGTAGCTGGTTTTGCGATACCGACCTTGTCTCGGTTTCAGAAAACCGGGGCTCCCACTCCGGAAGCAGAGGATTTTCTCGCTGCTGCCAAGGCGCTGCGTGAATGCGTCAAACAACTCGATGGTCCAGCCCAACCCGATTTTCTAAAGGATATTTTCGCTATACGCCGGGCCGGCGAGAAGCTGTTGGAGTGCAGCGAACGCCTTTGGGATGGAGACCCGATTCTGTGCGCCCGCATGGGTGGTATAATTCACAAAGAGGAACTTATCGACACACTGCCGTATGCCGACCCTGTGGCAATCGTGGATTACGTTGTCGGACGCGACGCAACAGTGGGTGTAATAGTGCTGCGTGAAAATAACCGCGTAAAGGCGATTCCCTTCAAAACGGTGGTCTTTACCGCGAAGGAGGCCACACAGCTATTTAATATTTACGCCAAAGCAAACCTGCCGGCTGGCAAGCCAGATAAAGAACAGGCTTCAGCGTTGGCCGCTATTGGTAAAATACTGCATGACCGGCTGCTATGCTCCCTGACCAAAACGCTGAGCAGCTGGGGTATCACTCAGCTGATCCTGGTGCCGGACATGCTCACTCGATTCTTGCCTTTGCATCTTTCTTTGATTTGCGGTAATGAAATCCAGGTAGCCGGGGTGGATACCGAAGATGCGCGTTACCTCTGCGAGGTGATGCCCACCGAATACGCGCCCTGTTTACAGGCTGTTGCGGCCAGTCAGATCTATAAGCGGCCGAAAAGCGTTTCCACGGTGGCTGGTTTTGCCGATCCCGCTGGAGATCTACCAGCTGTGCGCCAGGTGTTTAGCGGGCTTTCCGAACAACTGGCAAAAACCGTCTCTTACGAGTTTTACGAGGGTGAGCAAGCCAAATTCGATATCGTAAACCAATTTCTTTCCAAGGCCGATGTACTGCTGTTCGGCATGCACGGAGAATTTCTACCTTCCAATCCAGAGGATTCCCATCTGATTCTGTTCGACCGCCCATGGAGAGTGAGCGATGTGATCGACCAGCCCGAACTAGTTCAGAATCCTGTGTTGGTTTTGGCGGCCTGCCAGGTGGGGGCAGTGGCTGCCACCCCCGATGACCGAGATGCCTACGGAATTTCAGGAGCCCTCATTGCGGCTGGGGCGTCGACCGTGCTGGCCAACCTGTGGAAGGTCGAAGAAGTATCCATGAGTTACTTGTTGGGGCGATTTTTGCACTACCTGGCCTACCCAGGTTATCGGCCCGCTGCGGCACTGTTCAGAGCAGTGAAGGACATGCGCCGGCTTAAACGCGAGGAGGTTCTGGCTCTTTTCGAACGATACATCAAGAGCCTCGAAAATAATCATGTCGATGCCGACGTGATCTTCTCTGCTGAAAACCTCATGGAGAAAATTGAAGATGAGGCACTTGAATATCCATTTGCCGATCCTATTTACTGGGGAGCGACGGTGATCGTGGGCAGCGGCTGGCACCTTCCGGCCGGAGCCGTCGTGGGAGGCCCGCTGGTCGGCCCCGAACTGGTGATGAAGCAGATGCGGATCGATGATCTTATCCACAAGCAAGAATATCGCAGCGCAATCCGCGAGGCTCGGGAATTGGCGGGTACCTGCGACGGCATCTTTCGGGCTAAGGCGCTTGTTTCTCAAGCCTACGCGACATTGATGGCATCCGACCTTGTTTCCGCGGATGCAGCCCGGCGCACCGCCCGACGCTTGCAGCTGCAAGCCAAGCGCATTGCCCATGCCGAGGAGGATGACGCACTGCTCGAACGAATTAAAAATCTGAACCAATACTTGGAGGAATAGTCATGTGGAAAAGAAAGGCTAAAGACCCTTTGGCTCGTCTTTTTGTGGATCGTTACGGCTTGCATATGCTGCCTCGACCCCGGGAGACCCTGTCGGTTTATGACGTGTTCCCGGTTGCCGGAAATCGTGCTGCCAGTCCGGGAACGCTTGCCGCCTTTGTGGACGCCCAATTGCCCTTTCCAGAAATTCGGCGCGGAGAAGTACTTGCCGATGTATGCGGCACCACCTCAGACAGCGTTTCCGGCAGTGCGGGATTCAAATTTCTTGAAGGATTCTTTGCCGCTGTGGGCGCCATACCCGTGCTGGGGAAATTGTCCAATTATTTTGCTGCCGGCCGGTCGGCGGGTATCCGATTTCGATTTGCCAATGCCGTGCGCGATTCGGTGGACGTGTTCGCTTTCGAGCGCGTGTTGCGTAAGCACAAATGCAGTCGCGACGACTTGCTTATGAAAGACGGATACAGCTATTACGTTGTCATCGGTGTTCACCGAAGCGACTCATTAGGCTTTAAATTACTCGACTCGAAGTTTACCGAGATGGATCTTGCGACCGAGATCACAGGCCTATCCTCAGGTCAGTTTGAACTCAAAGCCACCGGCGACCGCGAACTGGTGATTAAAAGCGATAAGCAATTAGCCTATGGTGTCGAACTAAGTGAGTTAGTTTACAATCCAACCCGCACCCGCCTGGAGCTCGATATCACGAAGGATTACGTTAAGGTCATGGCGCCAGGCGACGCGCTTAACGGCATAGCTCGATCCATGATTGGAGGTCCCGAAGACAGCTTGATGTTGGAGTTTGAAAAAGACTTGTAGGCCAAGAATAATTAGAATTCATTGATGAGTGAATTCCGAGAACACCTTGGCCATACCCAATTCAGGTTATTAGAAAAAAGACTTGAATAAAATAAAGATACAGATTTTAAGGAAGTTAGCCTTGCCAAGCACGGAGAAATAAGCCGTATTTGTCATACTCCGATGCCCGATAACACAGCCAAGATTTTTTTGAAATCTGTAGAACTGGTCAATTAAGTATCGGAAAAAAAGCTATGCAGCTACGGAAATTTAATTTGGCTGAATTAATATGGTATACTTGGAATTCGATAAGGTCTACCACGCAGACTATGCAACATATGACGAATTGGAATAAAAGCATAACCAATCGGTCAACCGTCGCCTGCCCCTTACGCTGCGCTCCAGTGGCAGGCGACGGTTACCTCAATCGTTATCCTAAACAAAAATTTTCCATGGGGCAGATTTGTAAAAGATATCTGTTGTATTCATGACACTTTCTTAGCAGAAAAGAACTGATTTTCAGTAAAATTATTAAGGAAAAAAAGAGTCCACAATATGTCTATAAGTTTTGACTGAGAGGCTTGTCAATTAAGGCGTTTACTACTTATGTTATTGGAGATGCCGGTTGAAATTTTATTAATTTTTAAACAGATACATCCTTTTTATTGTTAATCAACCGTTCCCTTGCCTGGTGTATCCCAGAAAAAATGGCTGCTGAAATCTCCTCGGGAAATCCCGGAGGCAGGACCGCACCGACCTTACTTATGCAGCCTTGTGCCATATCGCAGCATTTTTCAATAATCTGATTCATTTCATCTTTTGGGTATCTGCATTTTTGTGCCGTATCCAACCAATGTTTTCTGGTTATACTGTTCCATCTGTAATGGCGGTTTTTCCCTGAAACGGCCATGGTCATCTTCACCTTGTGCATGGAAATCTGGCCAGCCTTGGCCAAAGGATAGATTGAGATGACATCGTAAAGTGGGGTGAGGTGAAACCGGCTGCCGGGCCGAAGAAAGATGCTGAAATTCTTGGCGTGACCGTCAATAGCCCCCAACATCCAGAAAAGCACCTGGGCCGTCATGAATAAGGTCCGGTCCTCATGAGCCTTGTCGGAGCCCAGAAGCAGATCCATGACCGTGGTCATGCCTGGCCCCCCGTCCGCCTCATATTTCAGGGCCGAAGGGATTCCCGTGGCTTGGCAGATATCTTCCTGGGGCAGTCGGATCAGCCAGGTGCTGTCAGCAGACCAGCGTCGGTCAAACCGCTTTACCACCAACACCTTCTGGCTGCCGAAGTTTGCTATCTGGGTGTCAGCCGCCGCCATGCCAAAGGCTCCCAACAGTTTTTGGCAGAGCCATTCGTTTTCCACGCTGCCTGACAAATCTAAGCCGGTTTGGCCCAGGCGCCCCATGGGCAGCTTGAAAATATGGCTGGTAGGCGTGGCCCCGGAAGGGCGGTACCAGTCGTTTTGCATCCTGAGGAATGCGGTTTTTTCCTGGGCGCCGGCAACGGAAAGCCTGAAATCGGCATCAATGTCCACTCCTAGGGGCATGGAGGCATACGATTTAAGAATGGCCTCTATCTGCTCTTCATCTACCCGATCTGCGGTGATCATTTTGACATTTGGTGTTTCTCCTTCGGGCACAAGTTGCACGGCTCCCACACAATCCCTGCCGATGTGGGAGAGCAGGTCAAAGGCCCGGGTGGATGAAGCCCCGACCCTGGCCTGCAGCCTGTTGCGCAATGTCATGTTGTCCGGCAGCAGGTTGTCAAAATAATTTTCAACCCGGTCATCAGAATAAACCTGGGTTGTGAGAGGCAGGGACAGAGACAAGGGCCTTCTGTTGCGGTCTGAAAGCCAATCCTCGTCATAACCAAAAGAGATAATCCCTTTGGCACTGCGGGTCAGATGGCCCACAGGAATACCGTTCATAAGGACGGTAAGATTTTTTGCCTTTCCCATCACCATTCATCCTTATTATATTCCTGGTTCCCCTGGACTGGAGTCGTTCCATCAATGGCCTTAGGCTCAAGGGCCATGCCCACGTCCAAGGCGGAAAGCAGTCTGAATAGGCTGGCCACCCTGATATTAGGATTGCCGTTTTCCATTAGGGAGATCCGTTTTTGGTCAAGCCCCACCCGTTTACCCAAGGCTGTCTGGGTCATCCCTTTTTGCTTCCTCAATTCTCTAAGTGTTGCCCCAAGATCTCTGGGGGAGACCATGATCTGATGCATCGTGTCCTCCAAAAAAAATATGTCGATAACGGTATAATATCAAATTATGTTTAAAACGCCATATTTTTATTTTATGCCGTTTTCGCTATATAAGCCCCGTGGGAAAAATAATTGTCGTTGATCAGAGGAATTTCTTTCGTTCAGATTAAGAGTATTTTTCTCTGACGAATTCCCAACTTTTATTCATATTTTTATTAAAAGTTGGGGGATCTTGAAGATATGAAAAATTTGAATCATCCTAAGAAAGGAAGCCATATTTCTGCCGAACCAATCCAGAGTTAAGCCTCTCGTTTAGATTGTACCATCCCTGCTCACAATGAGCAGGCGCTTTCCAGCTGCCAACCGAATGTTTCCTTCTCTGGCTATAATAATTTCAATATATTTAAAGAGAAGTATTCCATGCCTGCACCTAAAAAAAAGGAACCGGGCCTTCACAATGTGAATAGCCCGGTTACAAAGGGAGAGAGAAAAGAATATATTAAATTGAAGGGCTGTTGTTTGCATCCTTCAATGGATAAGTTTTTTATATCAGCCGCAAATGACCTGAACCTTACTCGAAGATTACCAGTTGATTAGTTTCATAAGTTTGATTTGATTTTTATCTTTTAAGCTGATTCGGATTTTTTCATGATTTAGGGGCTACATTTTCTCCTTAGTCCGCTTGTTTTTCAAACTTAATTTCAGGTTCGGACTACTTCCCCGGCGTTATTGAACTTTTCAACTGGTTGGATTCGCTTTTTTACAGCAACATTTTGGATTGAAAAAGCGACTTTTGACAGGCTAAAATATTTTCAAAAGAGCAAACTACCTCCAAAACAAGATCCGTTTTTAGGGCAAACGATCCCTGTTAATCCTGTGTAAGCTGAAAATGTGGAAGATAAACTTAAGTGGTTGGGAGGAGAATCATATTTACAAAAATCAGCACTATATACCATTGCTAAATACACTCCTCTGCTATATACTTTATATATATAGCAAACTAATTATAGGAGACTGGCCATGGATGTAGGAACCGTCTTTGTAAATAATAGAACCCAAGCGGTAAGATTACCGGTTGACAGCCGATTCCCGGAAAATGTGAAAAAAGTTGTTGTGCGTGTTGTCGGCAAAGACCGTATACTTTCTCCTGTGGAAAACACATGGGATAGCTTTTTTCTTTCTGAAGATGGCGTCTCAGATGATTTTATGACGGAACGTGCTTCACAAGAACAATCAGAAAGGGAAGCTTTTTGATGCTGAAATATATGTTGGACACCAATATCGTTATTTATGTGATTAAACGTCGACCAATTGAAGTATTGGACATTTTTAACGCCCATGCAGGCCGGATGTGTATTAGTTCAATCACGTTAGCGGAATTATTACATGGTGTTGAAAAAAGCTCTATGGTGTCGCACAATTTGCGAAAAGTAGAAGATTTTGTATCACGTCTGGAAGTCCTTCCCTATGATGATAATGCCGCCGCCCACTATGGAAATATCAGAGCGGATTTAGAAAAGAAAGGTACACCTATCGGGGTCAATGATTTGCATATTGCAGGCCATGCCCGGAGTGAATCTTTAATCCTGGTTTCTAACAACATACGTGAATTTGTGAGAGTCGATGGTTTGCGGCTCGAAAATTGGATCGAAATAGAGTGAAGAGATAGGGTTCCAAAGAAAGGACTACCTTTGCGCCAATGTCGATTTTTCAAGCAAATGGATGTCGCAAAATATCCCTATCTCTCCAGATCTTTTCAAGGACGATTCAACCACAATATGTGGGCTTGTCCAAATTCCAAAAAAGAGAGCCTTATAAATGCAAAAGCTCGCTCTTAAAATTTTAGCCACCTGAAAATTTATACCATCATTGTGCTCTACTAAAAAAATCGGAATGATAGGAATAGAACATTGAGTGATACACGTAATATTGCTCGCCGGTTTAATAATTTAAAAAGAGTGGATGTACAGGGACAGTCCGGGGTGCTCATCCGATTGAAAAATTGGATCTGTCAGACGAGTAGTCCTCACCTCACCTGAAACACTAAGTATTTGATCTGCACAATTGTATATATCAACGCCAAATAACAAAAATATCTGCTGAGATTTTAGAAAAATTGATCTGTATTCAATGAGTGTTGGCAGCAGGTTGAGCTATCAGGCGAACCCTAAGGGCTACACATATCTTTTTAATTGTATCAAATCGAGGTTTGGTGTTTGGTTTAAGCGCTTTATACAAGGCTTCACGGATTATCCCTGTCGCTTTGGCGACTTCACTAATACCGGGGCTGGCAGCAACCCACGGAGCGTGGGCCAGTTCTGTAGCATCTCCGTCTTCAATCACCATAGTAATGTAAGCAGCAATATCTTCTTCGCTTTTAAGCTGCTGTGCCATATCAAAGTTCGGCAGGTCTGCAATTCGGTTTATCATGGTTCAATTTTCCTTACACGCCGTTTTTTGGATCGGTCCGGTTTTGAATGTCGTGTTATTTTTTTTTATTTACACAGACTTGCCGAAAGGACACAAAAAGGCTAAATAAGAAGCAGAAACTACCAAAGCGAGTAGCGAATTACTTCAAACATCCCAAAATTGCTTATGCTGGATAATTCTGTATTTAATTGCTGATTAAATATGTAGAAGATCCTGATCAGGTTCACAGTATTCTGATGAGACTTCTACGTAAAATCCAAACAGATTCGAATCTATTTAAGGCTCTTCAGGAAAACAGAGGTAAAAAATGATATCAAAAATGGGCTAAGTATATTGAAGTTAACCCTTAGGTGTTTGGCGTAACCATAAACGACAAGGGGATTTTAGAAGAAGCATGGGATTAAAATTTACTCTATTTATCCAGCGGAATCATTTAACCAGGCGAATTCGACCAACGCGAAAATCCGCGCGGCTGATTAGCAGCGTTGGCCAAGAATATAGTTCACAAAAATGGAGGTAGTTATGATTTTAAAAAGTTCAAGATTTCGATCATGTAAACTGTTTCTAATATCGTCACTATTTATTCCAATCTGGCTCTGCTCAACCGGGTTTGCAGCTGAGTCTCTCCAGAACCTTTACAAACAACTTGCACCGGCTCCGGAGGGAGTTACGATCTTTATTGCTAAAGAAATTGTGACCATGTCGCCCACAATTAAATCAGCCACGGCAGTCGTGGTTAAAGATGGCCGCATTATTGACGTGGGTAATACAGAAGAACTCATGACGCGATTCAAGGATTCAAAGGGGTTACAGGTAAATCAAACATTTGCTCAAAAAGTGATTACCCCCGGTCTTATTGATCCTCATTTGCATTTCTGGCTCTTTGCGCTGGTTTCCAATGCCCATTTTATCACTCCGGCGGATTGGGAGCTTCCATGGGGAAATGTAAAGGGTGTAGTTGGCCAAGAAGGGTATATGAAGCGCCTGAAAGAGTATGAAGCAAGTCTCAAGGATCCCAGCGAACTTTTGTTTACCTGGGGATATCATGAGGGATTCCACGGAAAACTGAATCGTAAAATACTGGATACAATTTCAAGCACCCGCCCGATTATTGTATGGCAGCGATCCGTGCACGAGTTTTATTTTAACACCAAAGCCCTTGAAATGCTGGAGTTGAAGGAATCTGATTGGCAGGGAAAAGGTGAATTATCTGCAATGGCTAACTGGGAAGAAGGACATGTCTGGGAAAAAGGACTCTACCTAGTTGTGGGTAAACTTTTTCCAATTATAGCACCAAAGGATAAATTTGAGCTCGGTATCGAGCGTTCGAGAGCATATATTCATGCGGGAGGCATCACCGCAGCCAGCGATCCGGGGGTACAGCTTCCGGAATCCATGATTCTCCAGATGATCAGTGTTCTGGAAAACGGAACAATGCCCTTTGACTATTATCTGGTGCCTGCAGGGAACTCGGCATATGACGCGAATAACAAGGATGCGGACAAAGCAATTGCGGCGGTTCGTAAACAGGTTGAAAAACTCAACGGAGAACACGTCAAATGGGAATCCGATAAAATTAAGTTGTTTACTGATGGAGCTGTTTTCTCTCAGCTCATGCAGCTGAAGGACGGATATCTTGACGGTCATGAGGGGGAATGGATCCAGTCTCCGGAAGATTTTTCAAAATGCGCCTGGGCCTTTTGGAAAGAGGGTTACCAGATTATTGTTCACCAGAATGGTGACATGGGGCTGGAGGTCTGTCTGGATACACTGGAAGGACTGCTGCATCGTGCCCCCCGCTATGACCATCGTTTCAGAGTTGATCACTTTGCTTTTTCCGAAAAACCGCAGGTCAAACGGGCGGCCCAACTGGGAGCTGAGGTCAGCTCCAACCCCTTTTACATTCATATACTCGGGGAGGTCTACAGCAAAGTTGGCGTAGGACCAGAGCGGGCTGAAGTTATGGCTCGGGGGCGAAGTGTGCTTGATGAAGGTCTTCATTTATCTTTTCATTCAGATTCTCCTATGGCCCCGGCCCGTCCTATGCTGCTTGCGTGGGCCGCTGTAAACCGAATCGGTTTGTCAGGAAAACCAGTTCTCGGGCCTGAGGAAAAGGTAACAGCGGAAGAGGCATTCAGTGCCGTTACCATTGATGCAGCCCATGCCATGAGAAAAGAAAACGAGATCGGCAGTATTGATATCGGTAAAAAGGCAAATTTTACCGTATTCGAAGAAAATCCCCTAAAAGCTGAACCGAAAAAGCTGAAGGACCTGACCATATGGGGTACTGTTTTTGAGGGAAAAGAATACCCAATTCCAAAAGGTACAAAAGGAATGGTCATGTCACAGCAAGTCGAAGAACAATTCGTAATGCTGGCTGAACATGAAGAGAACAGTTTTCATAAACATCATGGCGATGCCTGTATCGCCAATCAGATTTTGCAAATATACGCTGCTATGCAAGAAAATTAAAAAAACAAAGGCCAACCAAGGTATTAAGGGCGACGACAAAAAGCCACCACGCCTTATGCCCGCCGCTGGTCATCAAAAACTAAAGGAGTCCACCTCATGAAATCTTTTACTTTATTGCTCTTCCCGGGACTGATTTTTTTTGGAGCGATTGCAATTTGGGCAGCACCAGGTAGTTTTAGTGATGTACCGGTTACCGATGAGACTGTGATCGTTGCCGCAAAGTTTGCCATTGAAGCTAAAGCGGAGGATATGCAGAATGAAAAAAAATCGAATTTGGTCCAACTGAAATTACTCAAGCTTATCAGCGCGCAACAACAGGTCGTGTCGGGTATAAATTACAAGTTGAAACTGTATGTGAGTTTGGATGGTGAGAAAAAAGAAGCGGAGGCGGTTGTGTGGTGGCAATCTTGGAGGCAGCCCGATCCTTACCAATTAACTTCATGGACCTGGATGTAGAAAGGCAGATAGAGAATGAATTGGATGACATGATTTTGTCCGTATTTGAAGCGTCATCGAAGACTACATCTGTGGAGGGCACAGAAGACGACATCAAGGTTTTTAGTCACCAAAGCGGTCAATCCCAAATTGCAATTGTCGTGGCTGTGGTTCGAGGGGTGGGGGCTAACCCGAGCTTTTATTTCGGGTAAATCGACAGATGTAAGGATTAAGGACAGGCTTTGCATAATTGTATGATATGATACATTCAGAAAAAGATCCTTGCAGTTACTGAGAGAGGGAGCCGATTACCTTTTCGTTCTGAATCGTATTGGTTTCCTAAATGTTTTCACTGTAGACTATCTAAAAAAAGCAAGCCCCTTCGATGCTAAATTTCAAGCCCGGACTATATTAAATATTCAACGTTTTGATATTTCTTATTTTTACATGTTTTTGATTCGGGTAGTGAGCGAGCCTTTTGTCTATAGCCATAAGCCTTTATTGAAATGCGTGTTGACTACTTCTGTGATTGATGATGTCAGATTCAAATTTTATTAATGTATAAATTGAGCCAGGCCTGAGTTATTCCGAGCCTATTAACGCATAATGTGAGCCCAGGCGCTAATCAGTTTGATCAGCAGCTGCTTTCTTTTCTTCCAGCTCTTCCCAGCGTGAATAAAGTGACTGGACCAGGGACTGGGCCTGCTCAAGTTTTTTACAGGTGTCTGCCAGCAGGGCAGGGTCCTGGATAACGTCGGGGTGCTGGACTTTTTCGGAAAAGTCTTCAACTTGTTGTTCAGCATCCAGAATCTTTTCTTCTATATTTTCCAGTTCATATTTGTCTTTAAAGGAAAATAACTTTTTTTTGGCCGGGGCTGGTTTGGTAGTCTGTTTTTTATTTTTTTCTGCCGCCGGCTGTTCAGCTTTTTCCCGGGCGGCCCGGGCTTTTAGAATCTGGGCAAAATCTTTGTAAAATTTCGGTGTTTCCGTGTTATCCAGGTAGAGCATGCGATGGCAGACCCGGTCCATGAGGTACCGGTCATGGGATACAATGATCACTGCGCCTTCAAACTCTTTAATCGAAGTTTCCAATACTTCAAGAGAAAGAATGTCAAGGTCATTGGTCGGTTCGTCCAGAAGCAGCAGATCACAGGGTTGCAGCATAATTTCAGCCAGAACGATTCTTGCTTTTTCCCCGCCGGAGAGCCGGCCCACCGGCATGTCCAACTGATCGGGCATGAAAAGAAATCGTTTGGCCCAGGAGACCACATGAATAGTTCGTCCCCTGTAATTGACGGAATCTCCGCCGGCCGGATTTAATGCATCCCGCAGGGTCATTTCCGGGTCCAAGTGGGTCCGTTCCTGATGGTAGATGGCGGTTTTAAGGTTTTCAGCCCATTTTACGGTTCCCTGGTCCGGAGCCATGCTTTGTTCGATCAGGGATAAAAAGGTGGATTTGCCGGAGCCGTTATCCCCGACAATGCCGAGACAGAACCCCGGCCCCAGTTCAAAGGTAATGTTGGAAAACAGTGTTTTGTCTTTAAACCCTTTGGTTAGGTTGTGCACCCTGAGCAGTTTTCTGGTCTGACGGCCTGTGCCGGAAAAATCAATGTCCATCCGGGCCGTCTGCCGGTTTCGGGCCTTGACTTCAAACAGTTCTTTGCGCAACTCTTCGGCCTGGTCAATCCTGTATTTGGCCTTGGTGGTCCTGGCCTTGGCCCCCTGGCGCAGCCATTGATCTTCACGGCGCATTTTTGATGCCAGGGACGACTGCTTTTTGGCCTGGGCTTCCAAGTATTTGTCCCGTTCCTGCTCAAATTTTCGATAATTGCCCTGGATTTTAAAGACCCCGCCCTGGTAGTACCGGGCAATCTCCATGGTGTGGGAACATACGTTTTCAAGAAATGCCCGGTCATGGGAGACGGCCACAAAAGAAAACCGGGCGGTTAAAAGCATCTGTTCGAGCCATATAATACCGGCAATATCCAGATGGTTGGTGGGCTCATCCAGCAACAGCAGGTCCGGTTCCAGGCAAAAGGCCCGGGTGATGGCCAGGCGCTTGCGCCATCCGCCTGACAGCTCTTGGGTCTTGGTGGCTGCATTGGTAAAACCGCCTAACCCCAGGGCCCGGTTCACCCTGCGGTGGCGTTCTTTTTCCTGCAGATCCAGGGTGGCCAGACTGTTAAACAGTACCTGCTCAATGGAAAGGTCTGTGTCAAACTTATCTTCCTGGGCAAGATAAACCAGGGACAAGCCTGGCTGGACCCCGACCTCTCCTTCGTCCGGGGCGCTCAAACCGCAGATAATTTTCAACAAGGTGGATTTGCCGGATCCGTTCATCCCGATCAGGCCCAGCTTTTCCCCTGGTTTGACATCGACAGTTAACCCTGTAAACAGGGTGTCATCACCATATGCTTTGCAAAGTTCCTTTACGGACACTAAAACCGTCATCAGGATCTATCCTCCTGGGCCTTGGATGGTCGAAGGCAGCGGTAGACCCGGATCATTTTAATCAAGAATACCAGGCTTAATGCCAGGCTGATCAAAATAATAAAACTTGCGGCAAAAAAGGTCATGATAAAGCTGAACGGATCGTCTAAACCATAGGCCCCGCGGATAAGATCAATGCCGAAAACAAAGAAAAAAATGGAAATTAAAAAGCATAATACCTGGGCTATCCACCAGAAATATTTCATTTGATGTCCTTGCAAATCAAATTTATTGTTTCTGTAAAAGGTTAAAACCCCCGTCTTTAGACGGGTAGCATTTTGCCAGCAGTTGTTTTATAGTCCTTTGCATGGACTATCGGCAAAACAGTCATACAAAGTACAAAATAGAATATCATTTTGTTTGGGTGACGAAGTACCGATACCACGTATTGCAAGGGGATGTTGCTTTGCGAGTGAGAGAACTCGTCCGACAAACCTGTGAGAGGTTTGAAATTCACATTTTGCGTGGTGTTGTCAGCAAGGATCATGTTCACATTCTGTGTTCGGCACCACCAAATATTTCCCCGTCTGATATCATGCGCAGAGTTAAGGGGCGTGTGTCTCGGAAAATTTTTGAGGAGTTTCCACATTTGAAAAAGCGATATTGGGGTAAACATTTTTGGGCTCGGGGGTATTTTTGCATAACCTCTGGAGAACTGACAAAAGATATGATTCAAGAGTATCTTGAACATCATTTTGAAAAAGACCCTAATGATCATTTTGATATTGAGTAGCTCCTTCAACCGGCTATAGCCGGTCTCGCTGGACTTTCAGTCCGCGAGTTTAAACCCACCGGCTTGAAGCCGGTGGTTGTTTAGTTTTAAACTTGTCCCCAATTAAGGTTAGGTGAAAATACAGGTTCTTAAAAAAAAAATCAAATTGCGGCAACACTGTGCCAGGGTGAATTTGCTCTAACCGTCAATTAAAAGATAACTACCACCAATCAAGGCCCGTCAGTCTATGAGTTTACGGCTGCCGGGCCTTGTAAAGGCTCAGAATAGAGCGGCTTTTTAATGATCCGGGTTAAAAGAGTTTTGCGTACTTTCCATAACCCTCTTGGGCCAGCTTGTCTTTGGGGATAAACTTCAAAGCGCCTGAGTTGATGCAGTACCGGAGGCCTGTGGGTGCCGGACCATCGTCAAACACATGGCCCAGGTGGGAATCGGCAATTTTGCTTCGGACCTCGGTGCGGGTCATGAACAGACTTTTGTCCGTTTTTTCAACGATATACTCAGGTTCCAGGGGCCGGGTGAAGCTTGGCCAGCCTGTGCCGGACTTGAATTTGTCCTTAGAGGAGAAAAGGGGTTCTCCGGATACGATATCCACATAAAGTCCCTCTTCTTTATTGTCCCAGAATGCATTCTTAAACGGGGGTTCCGTGCCTTCGTGCTGGGTGATTTTATACTGCATGGGGGTCAGCTTTTTTTTGATTTCGGCATTTGAAGGCCGTGTCCATGAGGACATTTTTTCCTCTGTCATTTTATCCACCTCCTTGTCCATGGGCAGTGCTTTGATCTCATTTTTTTTCATATGCTTGTTCTTCCAGGCATTTTCGATGAATTGATCCCGGCCCGAATTCCACCGGTAATACTTGTAGCGGATGGGGTTCTTTTTATAATAATCCTGATGATACGTTTCAGCCGGATAAAAGGCCTCAAACTTCGTGATCCGGGTAACAATGGGCGTGTCAAAGACCATGGCGGATTCAAGGGTCTTTTTGGACATCGTGGCCGCCATTTTTTGCCTGTCGGTGTGGTAGAAGATTTCAGCGCGGTACTGGTTTCCTCTGTCCACAAACTGTCCGCCGGCATCCGTGGGATTGATGTGGCGCCAAAAGTAATCCAGAAGTTCCGTATAGGTGACAACCGTTGGATCATAATAGACCTGAATGGCCTCGGTGTGGCCTGTACCGCCCATAGATACTTCCTTATAGGAGGGATGGGGTTTATGACCGCCGGTGTATCCTGAAATCACCTTTAGGACGCCATTGACCTTTTCAAAATCGGCTTCCGTGCACCAGAAGCACCCTCCGGCAAAGGTGGCAATTTCGGTCTTCATATCGTCCATCTCTTTGGACATCTGGTTTTTCATGGAATCATCTTTCATCTCCTTTTCCATACCTGCAAAGGCATAGAATCCAAGGGCGATGAACAGGGTGGTAAGGGTGAAAATGATCAGTTTATGTTTCATAGGTGATCTCCTTTCTAAGTGTTTTGGGTTCCTTACCCCTTATGTTAGAAAGATAAGATCACAAATAGATCGGTCAAAGGTCACAAGTTTATCACAAAGATTGTGATGGGGGCTTTATTTCTAAGAAGTCAGCCCCCTGTATTTCATATTACTCAAACGGGGCTTGGCTGCCCCACCTTTTCTTAAAAATTATATAGTCGATCTGATTGACCCGTCCATCTGAATTAAAGTCGGCACTCTCACTGGAACCTCCCCACAACTGCCTGAAATTCGAAAAGTCAGCCAGGCTAACAACATCATCGTTGTTCAGGTCACAGTCGCAGGCATTACCATAACCGTCGTTATCTGTATCGATCTGTGCCCTGTTGGCGGTCAGCCTGCAGTTATCGTCCTGATCCGGGATTTGATCCCCATCTGCGTCGGCAAGGAAGGCTTCAGCCAGTAGTAATCCTTGTGAAGTTGACGAAAAGGAACCGTCATCAAGTATACCGCCGTTAATCGTGTACAGGCCTTTGCCGGATACGAATACGGCACCACAGGATAGTCTGGCTTGGCACAGCTGTCGGTCGGCTAGACTGGACCAGGTATCGGTCTGGGTATCATATCTTAAAACAGCCTTGGTGGGGGAGTACCAGAAATCATTTCCCGTACCACCGACCACGTAAATATACCGCCCGTCAGCGGCAGTGCCGAACCTGCCCAAAGCCGCAGGCATGGCCGCCATTTCACTTAATGTGCCTGTTTGAGGGTCAAATATTTCACCGGTTGCTGTAAACACTTCTCCGTCTTCCCAGGTTTCTAAACCTCCGAAAATGTATACCTTATCGTTCACCGTAACCGTTCCATGGCTGAACCGTGCCTGGCTGAGGTTGACGGATTCAGCCTGCCATTTGTTTGCCTGTTCCCGGGTTGGGTCAAAGCTATAGATGGTGTCCATGGGCATGTCATCTTCATCCAGACCGCCGGTCACGTATATTCGGCCCTGGGCCGTGGTCGCCCGGGAAAAACAGGCTGCCTCGGGAAAGGATTCAATGTCCGTAAATGTGCGGGATTCAGGATCAAATACTGTTACCGTATCAATGTTGTGGCCCTCTCCGGCTGTGGTATAGCCGCTGATAAGATAAATTTTTCCGGACAGGACAGCCGAGGTCAAGTGAGCCCGGTTTGACGTCATCCAACTGCCGTAGGGGTATTCCCAGGTGTCTGTATCTAGAGAGTAGACTTCCCAGGAACGAAGGGCACTGTTGCCGCTCACAAATCCGCCAAAAGTATAAATCTTTTTGTCAACCATGGCTGTGGTGGCTGAGTCGCGTTGGGTGACCGAGGCCGTACCATCCACCCAGTGACTGATTTCCATGGGCCGTCTTGCCGACCGGGTTCCGTCAGCATCGACAAGATAAAAATATCCCCCGGAATAGGCAGGTTTTGTTGCCGTAACCCGGGTATCGCTCCATGACGTGATCTGAGCGTCCACACCAGTGTCCGGTGTATATGCGTCGTGAAACATGATCCGTCCCTGGTCGCTACCAAAAAAATTGCCTTGGATGGTCAGCGTATCCGTTTCTATAACCTCAAATTCAGTGATCAAAGGAACCTTGGACGGACTGGAAGCCAGGGAACCGGCAAGGTTGATCCGGCGGTCCGTGGCTGTAAGGCTTTTTAGAGAATCAAGGCTGTCTCCGCCACTGTATAAACGGCTGATCCGTTCTTCCATGGTTTCATCGGGGAAAAGGGATGCAGCCAGAGCCAGAACACCTGCCACATGGGGCGCAGCCATGGAAGTTCCCTTGGCAAATTTAAACGCCCCCATTGCATTGGATTCACCAATACCGATTTTATCCAGGTATACGCCATCGGCTGTGCCGTGGGGAATAACAAACAACCGGAACCGGATGCGAAATTGACTGGTTAACAGGCCATCCGGTATGGTGTAGCTATAGCTTTTCCAATTTGGGTCACTCCCGGTCTGGGAGCCCAGGGTGGTCCAGGTCTCCCCATCGTCCCCGGAAGCTTCCACATAAAGGCCGTCCTTTTTCCCGCAGGAGGAAACCACCGTGGACAGATCCTTGTACAGCCAGAACCCCAGCATGAGATGGGTACCGGCATATTCAGAAAGGTCCATGGCCTTGCTGACCAGGTTGTAATCAAGGTGTTCGCCCGATTCTCCCTGGACATAATCCCCATAGGGGCTGTCACTCCAGGCCATGTTTTCGTGGAAAGCCTCTTCTTCGGTGATGCCCCAGGCGCCGGTTGTCAGGTCTAAGTCCCAATTGTCTTCTCCTGCCTCCATGCTGTCAAAAAACAGGTCTCCGGACACCGGGGAGTACCCGCCCCCGGGAATGGTGCTCAGAATATTGACCCCAGGTGCCGCGATATCCACTTCCGATGCGCCGTAATTGGAAAAGTAGGCCAGTTTGTCATCCTGATCCGTGGCGCCCACGGAAATAACATTGGGGACATCCAGCGAGCTTGGATAATGTTTTTGCTCTCCGTCACAGTCATTGGTGTCGTTACCGGCAGCCGCAGACAGGATGATCCCGGCGGAAGAGGCTGTTTCCAGGGCCTCTTTAAGGGTTTCACTGGCAGCGGTTGATCCCCAGGACGCGTTCATGACAACAATGTTATTCTCAGACCGCTGGTTCATTTCCAACAGGTAATTAATACATGTCACGGCATCTGACGTTGCGCCGGAACCGCTGGATCCCAGGAATTTAAGCGCCATGATTTTTGCCTGGTTCCAGGTGACGCCGGATATACCGGCCCCGTTGTCTGTCACGGCAGCAATGGTGCCGGCCACATGGGTGCCGTGGTAATGATCGTCATAGGGGTCGCCGTCTTTGTTGACGGCATCAATGCCGTAGATGTCGTCCACCCAGCCGTTTCCGTCGTCGTCTACGCCGGCTGTTCCGTAAAGCTCCTGATCGTTAGTCCACATGTTGGCTGCCAGGTCTTTGTGGGTGTAGTCCACACCTGTGTCAATTACCGCCACAATGACCTTTTGCGCTGAAGCGCTCACAAGATCCCATGCCTCAGGGGCGTCAATGTCGGCATCCGGGGTTCCCGGCTCTTCATCTACGACCTGGCCTGTGTTTTCCAGTGCCCACAGTTGATTAAAATCCGTATCGTCGGGTACGGCATCTATGGTAATGATGTAATCGGGTTCGGCCAGGGCTACATCCGGGTGGGATTTCAGTTCCCTGAGCATCTCTTTGGTGGTCAGGTCCGGGCTGTTGATCAGGGCAACCTCCTCTACTTTATTCCCCTTTAAGGCAGAAAAGGATTTGATGGTCAATGATGGTGAAGCTGTTTTTGAGGATGTTGAGGAAAGAATGTTGATACTGCTTTTCAGGGATTTTGCGGAAACGCCCGGCTTCATTTTGACAAGAAGGTGTCCTTCCACATAGGTTCCCTCCTGTAGCTGCTCCGGATGTTGCTTGAGACGGTCAGCGCCGGCTGCAAACACATTACCTGTCCAGATGAGTGACAGCAGCATTGCTGTTAGATTACGGAAAAAAATTTTCAAAATAGATACTCCTGGATAAAAATTGGGGCTGTTGTTGCAATCATCTTGATGGGGCATCGGAAACAAACATGCAAAAAACGCTTTTCCAATGCCCCTTGTGGCAGTAAAAGATCAGCAGGCTCTGCGGCGAATCAGAGATAGACCAAGAAGGCCTGCGCCTGTGAGCCAAAGTGCTGAAGGCAGCGGAACCGCAGACAAGTCCGCGCCCTGGGCCGTAACCAGAGACGAGGCATATTCGCCGTAAATGTCATTGTATGAAATAATGCTTGAATAGGTAAATTCACCGACCATGACATCATCCACCAACCAAAGGTCGGACAGTCCATCGGCTAAAAGCCCGGATGTCACTTCAAAAGTGAACGTTCCTATGATGATACTCTGCCCGGCTTCCACGGTGACGGGGCTTCCGGTCCAGGGATAATTCTGGTTGAAGTTGGCAATATAACTGCCGTCGGACAGGCTCTCGTCAGAAGCGGAACCAAAGAATTCTTCCCACCCAAGAGGGGTGCCATATGAAACAAAGCTCAGTTCAGCGGCATCGTAGCCAAGGCTCAGCGTGGCGCCGGTAAATAGGTCCCCGTCTTCATCTGCTGTGAAGCGCACTTCAAATGTGGTGGTGTCTCCGGGGGATACTGTGTAGCTTTGCGCCGGTGAAACTGAAATAGATGCCGCATGGGCAGCAGAAGTCAGGCTTGAAATAATGATGGTCAATGTAAGTAAAAAATTTTTGATTTTCATTTTGGTGAGTCCTTATTTATTAGATAATTTTTATTATATTCAAGTTTCGATAAGGCATTAAATTACTTTCATATTTTGTTGTGGGCTAAACCTGGGTGTTGATAGGTCAGCCCATGGCTGTTAGTACCACGGATAAGCGGTTCCCCACCGTTGTCGGAACATCATGAAATCAGTCTGGTTGACATTGCTGTCGGAATTGAAGTCGGCTGTTGACTCATTGGTTCCCCAGAAATTTCTGAACATCATGAAGTCCATCTGGTTGACCATGCCGCTGTTGTCCAGATCACAATCACAGGCATTGCCCGTCCCGTCGCCGTCCGCATCTTCTTGGCCGCTGTTCGGGGTTTCAGGGCAGTTGTCCTCATGGTCAACAATCCCATCACCGTCAAGATCCTGATCAATGGCGCACTGCCAGAGCCAGAATTCAGGATCATAGGTTTGGTTTTCCCCGTCCTGGGTGGCCCACTGGTCCGTATAATTCAGTTCATGGCAGTTCTCAGTGACTTCCTGGACCTCAAAGATCATGTCGGCAAACTCTGATTCAGGATCTTCACCGTTGTCACAGTCTGTATCGGGAAAAGTTAAATTTGCATCAAACTTCATTAAAAATGCATCATAATCACCGGCTCCAAATGTTTTAGACCACCGGGATGCCACGGCTCCTCCGTCATCGGTGGCAGCCACACTGCTTAGTTGATCATAAACACCGTTAACCGGATAAACCCTTTCATTTTTTAATGTGCCATCTTCGGACAGGCGCAGCAGCCAGGACTGATCGGCGTGGGTTGAACCGGCAATGATCAGATCCCCACTGCCTTCGGCCTGGGTGATATCGCCGTAGGAGAATGCGTTGGATTCGGGATCACTGCTCAATACACCAAACTTTTTTGCCCAGACAAGATTACCTGTACGGTCTGTTTTCAGAATATAGGGGGTCCGGCGGTTGCTCCATTCCGGGTCGCTTGCACTGTAGCTGCATCCCACAACCGCGTACCCCGCATCCTGGGTCTGGCAGGCGCCTTTTACGAATTCGTTGCCGTCAGCAACCATCAGATCGGACGAGTCAAGTCCCGCAAGCGCTTTGACCCATTGTAAAACACCATGGGTATCCACTTTGATCATGATGACCTCGTTGCCTAGGTCTGTTCCACCCCATCCATCCTCGTTGGTGATCATCATGTAGCCGTCAACCGTTCCCGAAGTATCTTTTGATTCAATGACTACCCCAGCGGAATCGTAGGCGGCAGTTCCATAAAATTTTACCCATTCCAGGGTCCCGTCGGCAGCGATTTTCACCAGTCCCTGGTCATAGTTGTACGTGCCTGAAAAACCGTCCACGTTGACACGGATTGAAATGGCGCATCCGCCATCCTGGGTCGCAACCATAGCGCTGCCGATGATGTTGGGGCTTGAATATCCGCTGTAGGTATATGTTCTCTGCCACAGAACCGCTCCCCATGGAGCCAGTTTGGCTACCCAGAGGGTGTCTGACGCGGTTCGTCCGGTGAGATACAGGCAACCTTCACCGGCAGCACCCGTATTGGCGTTTGAAGTGAGCACCCCGGAAAAAGATTTTGCCCAGTCCAGGTGACCATAAACATTAAATTTAGCCACAACGGCATCATCTCCTGACTTGCCGAAACCTGCATACCCCCCTTCGGGCAGGGCAGCTACCGTATAAAAGGCATCACTGTTTATGGTCCCTGCGTTAGCCATAAAGGTTGGGTCACTTTCGGTGTACATGCTTGATACTGTACCTGCACCGATACCCGGGCCCCATAAAAGAAATAGGGCGCCGGCCAGTGTCCAGGCCGCAATATTTTTTCTCATTTTTTGCTCCTTTTAATTTGAATACGATAATTTCCATGTTAAAGACGCGTAACTTAAAAATCCAAACTGTGGTCTCACATACTACAACTGCCAGTGGGGAAAGCTTTCCAAAGATATTCGAATATCTAAAAGTTAGTTAAAAAATAAAAAATATATTGTCAATAAAAAATATTTGTTAAACCTAAAAATATGTTAGATAGAATTATAAAATAAGCTGGAGAGAAGTTTGCGAAATCAAGGAGAAGAAATTACACAATTTGTCTAAAAGAAAATTGCATCTGAACAGAAAAATGTATTATGCTAAAACGTCAAAACCGAGTTCTTAAATATTTTTTTTACAACAGCAAAAAAGGATGGGAAAAATGCGTAAAGTTATTATGGTATTGTCTTTTGTATGTCTGCTCTCTGTTCTTGCCGCATGTGGACATGATTCCGCAAATTCTAAAAAGCTTCTTATTGTCGTAACATCAAAAGATCCGGGTACACAAATGATGTCGATGGTATTGGCTGACCGGTCCATGAAAAGAGGCGCAGCGGTTGAAATTCTTCTGTGTGGCGACGCCGGCTTGCTGGCGATCAAGGATTCTGAACAGGTATTATTAAAACCCCAAAACAAATCCCCCCAGATGATGCTCAAAGCGCTGATCCAGAACGACGTCAATGTAGAACTGTGTCCGATATATTTGTCGAACTCAGAAAAAAGCGTTCCAAATCTCATAGATGGGGTATCGATTGCCAAGCCTGACCAGGTGGCGGGTAAACTTCTTCGGGACGATACAAAAATATTAAGTTATTAAATGCCTGAATATGACAGAGGTATTAATCCTATTATTTGATTACTTGGGAACATTTGCCTTTGCAGTTTCAGGCGCACTGGCTGCTGCTGAAAAAAAGCTTGATTTGTTTGGCGCTGTGTTCCTCGGATTTGTAACCGCTATCGGTGGCGGTACGACGCGTGATATGATGATTGGGAATACGCCTGTTTCATGGCTGCAGGACCCTGTTTATTTTTATGTTATTGTTGCTGCTGTTGGGCTGACGTTTTTATTTACCAAAACAATAGTACGGTTTTCAAAATCGCTTTTCTTTTTTGATACCATCGGCATCAGTGTGTTTACTGTTATTGGAATTCAAAAGGGATTGCATGCGGGGATTCATCCGCCACTTGCCGTAATGATGGGTATTTTGACAGCCGTTATGGGGGGCATTATCCGTGATGTGCTTTGCAATGAAATTCCTTTGATTTTTCATAAGGAAATATATGCCACAGCGTGCTTTGCGGGTGGTGTTTTCTTTGTGCTTTTGGTGTTCATCAACATGCCTGAACCGTTTACGGCTTTCATCGCTGCTGGTGTTATTTTTACAATCCGTTCACTGAGTGTTCGAAAAGGATGGGCATTACCACGATTTAAATAACGGCTGACGGACGCAACAAACAATGAAAGATTTTAACCACGGAAGTCACGGAAAGCACAGAATTTTATTTTCAGTGTCTTCAGTGTTTTCCGTGGTTTCTTTTTTATAGTTTGGGCTGCTGCCACGAAGGCAGGGAAAAAGAAAAGCAGCATCCTTTGCCGGGGCTGGTTTCAACTTTAATCTCCCGGCCGTGGAGCTGGATAATCCTGGCGGTAATGGCAAGGCCTAAGCCCGTATGTTTATCTTTTTTTCTACTGAATGAATCTGACTGGTAAAAGCGGTTGAAAATATAGGGCAGCTCTTTTTCCGGAACACCCGGGCCTGTATCACTGATTCGAATCATGACCTCTTTTTCCATGGAGACCGCCACAGTCACTTTCCCTTTTTCCGGGGTATAGTTCAGGGCATTTTCAATGAGGTTCTCCAAGGCCCTTTCGATCAGGGCGATGTCTGCCTCAACAAAGGGGACGGAATTTTCGAATTGCTGGCTCAGTTCAATCTCTTTTTGTTCTGCGTTAAGGGTAAATTTTTGACAGATATCCTGGATAAGCTCTCTGAGGTCAAAAGGTTCCAAAGAAAGGTCCATGCGCGCGGACTCCAGGCGGGCCAGCTCAAGCAGTTCCGAGACCAAGGTGTTGAGGCGGCGGCAGTGGCGGATGGCAATGTCAAGGTAGTGGCGCCGTTCTTCAGGCGAATATTGATTCTCCTTGATAAGCAGGGTTTCAATATATCCCTGAAGGGTGGCAAGCGGCGTTCGCAGGTCATGGGAAACATTGGCTACCAGTTCCCGCCGCATCTGGTCAGAGGCTTTCAGCTCTGCCATCTGGGAGTCAATCCGGGCGGCCATCTCCCTGAATGTCGTGCTCAGCCGGTCAATTTCATCAGGGGGGCCCTGGGGTTTGGGCAAGTTTATATCTGCCTCGGCTGTTCCGCCCTCAAACGCTTCCATGACGGCGGCAAGCTTTTTCAGGCGGCCTGTGAGAAGGCCGAAGAGGACCAGCCCCGCTGCCAGAGCAAAGAGGAGACCTGCTCCGATCATCCAGGCCGAAAGCCTGAGGATATAGCTGCCTTTGAGTTTCTGGGCCACGGAGTCGTATTCCTCCCCGCCCAAAATGACATAAAGATAGCCTTCAAGCATTCCGTTTCGTTCAATGGGTGCCGCTGAAAAGACTTTTTTTCCGGTAGTGTTTTTGGGGTCATCTCCAAGAGCCGGCGGGATCAGCGTGCCGTCCAGCCATTGCTTTACAGGGGAGAGATCCACTGTGCGACGCTTAACACTGTCCGGGGGAGCGGAAAAGGTCAGGATGTTTCCATCAACGTCGAGAAGGTAGATTTCAATACCGGGATTGATGACCATGAGCATGTGGAAGATGTCCTTGAGCGCCGCCTGGTTTACCTGTCCCTCTTCCATGAGAATCCGCTCTTTGACGATCTGTTGGGCAAGGCCCGTATTCAGCTTCTGGTTCACCTCCTGCTGGTACATGTCTGTGGCAAAGACGGTCACCCCGATAAAAATCAGGCCCACCACAAGGAAGAGGGCGGAAAGACCAACTGCAATCTTGGCGTACAGGGAGTTAAACATCAGTCTCATCCGCATCCGTGAATTTATACCCTACACCCCAGACCGTCAGGATATATTGCGGATCGCCCGGATCGGTTTCGATTTTGGCCCGAAGACGATTGATATTGGAGTTGACGGTATGGTCGTAGCCGTCATGGCCGTATCCCCAGACATTTTCCAGGAGCTGAGACCGGTTAAACACCCGCCCCGGATGGCGGGCAAAAAAAGTGAGAAGGTCGTATTCTTTTGCTGTGAGGTCCACAGACCGCCCTGCGACGGTGATTTTGCGTTTTTCAGGATCAATGGTAAGCTCCCCGGCCTGGATGACGGGTTCCGGCACGGTCTTTTTCATCGCGGAGAGATTTTCCATACGGCGGAATACAGCTTTAATCCGGGCAACCAGTTCCCGGATGGAAAAAGGCTTGGTAATATAGTCGTCTGCCCCGAGTTCCAGTCCGAGAATTCTGTCGATCTCAGACGACTTGGAGGTCAGCATAAGCACCGGAGTGACCAGGCCCTTGTTTCGGATGCTTTTTAGAATTTCAATGCCGTCCATGCCCGGCAGCATAATGTCCAGGACAATGAGGTCGTAGCCCCCGCCGGCCGCTTTCTTATTTCCGGTAAGGCCGTCATGGGCCAGATCCACCTGCCAGGACTGGTCACCAAGATGAAGGAGAAGAAGATCAGAAAGCTCGGTATTGTCTTCCACCACAAGAATTTTTCTCTGCATGGGGGCTCCTTTTTTGGGGTAATACGAGATGCAATCGTCGTTTTCCTGTTTGGCCTTTCAATGATTTGTTTCAATCATAGCGGCCCTTGGCAGAGCCAGTCAATTGAAAATACTCTTGTGACGGGTTTGTGATACTTTTATGAGATTTGGGGTCTAACTTTGAGATAGGCAAATCACCAAACTGGAGGTGACAATATTGCAAAAAACAGCATTTACGGCATTGCGGCTACATGTTATTTTTTTAAAGTTTTCTTAAAAGTAAAGAGTTATGCGCATAAGTGTATTGGAAATAAAATGAATCAACGCATTTTTAAAATAGTCATTCTCGGAATAATTATCCTGGGTGTTATCCTGTTTTTCTCATTGGACCTTCATCGGCAGCTGACCTTTGAGGCGCTTAAATCCCAACAGGCCGCCATGGCAAAGGTGTATGCCGAAAATACAGCCCTGACCATCTTTATCTATATGGCGGTCTATGTCGTTGTGACGGCATTGTCGCTTCCAGGGGCTGTGGTGATGTCCCTGGCAGGCGGTGCCGTTTTCGGGCTTTGGGCAGGTACAATCATTGTCTCCTTTGCCAGTACCATCGGTGCGACCCTGGCTTTTCTTGCGTCACGGTTTCTGTTGCGCGACTACATCCAGAATCGATTTTCCGACCGGCTTAAAAAAATAAATGAGGGTGTTGAGGCCGACGGCCCTTTTTATCTTTTCACTTTGCGCCTGGTGCCGGTGTTTCCCTTTTTTGTGATCAACCTGGTCATGGGACTGACCCCCATCAAAACGGGCATATTTTATATCGTGAGCCAGGTGGGCATGCTTCCGGGAACCCTTGCCTACATCAATGCCGGTACCCAGTTATCCCGGGTGGAAAGTGCTTCCGGTATCCTTTCCTTGCCGTTGCTGGCCTCTTTTGCGGTTTTAGGGATTTTTCCCTGGATCGCAAAGGCGTTCACCGGCTTTTTGAAAAAACGGCGGGTCATGGCGAAATTTTCCAAGCCGTCAAAATTTGACTACAACCTGGTGGTTATCGGTGCAGGTTCCGCCGGCCTTGTAACCTCATATATTGCAGCGGCTGTGAAGGCTGGTGTGGCACTGGTGGAAAAAGACAAAATGGGGGGTGACTGCCTGAATACCGGATGTGTGCCTAGCAAAGCCTTGCTGCGCACGGCAAAAATGCTCTCCTATGCCAAAAGGGCCAAAGAGTTCGGCTTTGAGCATACCCATGTTGACTTTCAGTTTAAAACGGTCATGGAGCGGGTGGAAAAGATTATTAAAAAAATAGAGCCCCATGATTCTGTTGAGCGGTATACCCAACTTGGGGTTGACTGCATCTCAGGTGAGGCCCAAATTCTTTCCCCCTATGAAATTGAAGTGAACGGTAAAACCATCACCACCCGCAGCATTGTCGTGGCAACGGGTGCAAGGCCCAGGGTGCCGGCCATTCCCGGTCTTGACCAGGTGCCGTATTATACCTCAGATACGATCTGGTCGTTAAGAGATTTGCCCAAAAGGTTGGTGGTGCTGGGGGGCGGGCCTATCGGATGCGAACTCAGCCAGGCCTTTGCCCGTTTGGGGGCAAAGGTTACCCTGGTGGGCAGGGCGCCCCGGATCATGGGCCGGGAGGATAAAGATGCGGCCGATTTTATCCAGGAGACCTTTGTCCGGGAAGGGATTCAGGTCCTCACCGGACATTGTGTAAAAGAGATACGGGTGGACAATGACGAAAAAAAATTGATCTGTACCAGGAGTCCTGACGAACAAGAGGTGGCGGTTCAGTTTGATGCCCTCTTGGTTGCCGTGGGCCGTGTGGCAAATACCACAGGGTTTGGACTGGGAAAACTTGGGGTGGCACTGAACCCCAACGGTACCATTAAGACCAATGGGTGGCTGCAGACCACCATTCCCAATATCTATGCGGCAGGCGATGTTGCAGGCCCTTATCAATTCACCCATGTGGCGTCCCACCAGGCCTGGTATGCATCTGTAAACGCATTGTTCGGCGCCTTTAAAAAGTTCAAGGCCGATTACAGGGTGATCCCCTGGTGTACATTTACCGATCCTGAAGTGGCCCGGGTGGGAATGAACGAAACAGACTGTCTTGCAGCCGGCATTGCCTACGAGGTGACCCGTTACGGCATTGACGATCTGGACCGGGCCATTGCCGATTCCGAAGCCCGGGGATTTGTCAAAGTACTGACCGTTCCCAAAAAGGACAAAATTTTAGGGGTAAGCATTGTGGGTGTCCATGCCGGTGACTTGATCCACGAATTTATTTTGGCCATGAAATATAATATCGGACTCAATAAAATCCTTGGTACTATTCATATTTATCCGACCCTGGCAGAATCCGGCCGATTTACCGCCGGTGTCTGGAAAAGAGCCCGGGTACCGAAAACCGCTTTAAAATATGTCGAACGGTTTCTAACCTGGCAACGTAGATAGTTTTTTAAATTTTAATATCTGAACAATTACAATGGGAGTACACTTGAACATAGATCAGTATAATCACTGGATCAGACTTGAACAGGACAACACAGCCGTATATGTCAACCCCGAATCCGTGGACTGGATCGTACCCAGTGCCGCAGGAGACAGGCTGCTTCGAAAGTTTATCTTTTCCAAAGGGCAGGGCGGGTCAAAACAGGAGCCGGAAGCGGCCTTGGCACCCGGTGATACGGATTTCAACGCCATTGTCCGTGATTCCCAGTTCCTCTCCTTATTGAAATCACCGGATGTGGCCGAGTATAAAGGCCGTGCCCATGTATTGCCCCTTAAACGGTTAAAAGAGTTCTGGCTGCATATCACCGATCAATGCAACCTTGCCTGCCGCCATTGTCTTTTTTCCTGTTCAGCAAAAACAAACCGGACCATGGATTTTGAGATGATCACTTCCACGGTTCGGCAGGCTTACGGCCTTGGCACCCGGATATTTTATTTAACCGGCGGAGAACCTTTGGTTCACCCCGATTTTCAGAAGATTTGCCGGCTGATTTTAAATGAATATCCCGACACTATGCTAGTGATTTTGACCAACGGGATACTGATACCGGACCATTTGGCTTTTTTCAAATCCTTGCCGTGTGACCGCTTATTCCTTCAGGTCAGCTTGGATGGTATTGAACAGACCAATGACCGGTTAAGGGGCGCCGGCGCCTTTGCGAAAACAACTGCCGCCCTTGCCGCGCTGAAAGGGTCAAATATTGTCATCACCCTGTCCATGGTAGTTCACCCGGATAATTTTCATCAAATGACAAAGATGGTCGAACTGGGTGTAGAGTTTTCGGTGAACGCCATTCATTACATGTGGCTTTTAACAACAGGACGGGCATCGAGTCTGCCGGCTGTGTCGATGGATGAGCTGTTTAACAATTTGATTGAGGCTCATGATATGGCCGAAGCCCACGGTCTGTCCATTGATAATATCACCAATCTTGCCGCCAGGGTTTTCTCCACCCCCGGCACTAAATACGATTTGGGCAATGCCGGGTGGGAATCGTTGGCGTTGGGACCCGACGGCATAATCTATCCCACCCCGGCCCTGATCGGCCGTAAAGAGACCGGGTGCGGCCATATATCCCAGGGACTGGAGACGATTTGGCGCAACAGTGAAGGCCTTGGGGATTTGCGCAGTTTATCGGTAAAAGATGATCCCGTTTACGGAGACAATCCTTTGAAATACATTGTGGGTGGCCCGGACATTGATCACAGCTTTCATACCGGCGGATCATATTTGGGATATGACCCATACCTGCCCTTGTACAGCCGCTTGGCATTGTGGTTAATGGTTCAATCGGCCCAAATCACCAAAGAAGCGTCCTGGCCCCAGATTCGGCGTAAAATGGGAGAAAAGCTGTTGCACTGTGAAAAGGAAGGTGAATGCGTGGCGTTGACCCACTCCAATTGCGTACTTACCCTGGCCGATACCCATGGCGTTGTGGGAGACTTTTATTCGGCAGCCGCACAACAGGAGAATACGGATATCATCAATCCGGTCTGCTATCCGGATGCGGAGATGTCCCATATTCCCAAAACCGCCAGGATTCGGTCTTATGGATGCGGCAGTCCGGTCCTGGACGCAGGCATCTCTTTGGGTGATACCGTGGTTGATCTTGGCTGCGGGGCAGGCGTAGAGTGCTACATCGCTGCCCAGAAAACAGGACCTTCGGGACAGATCATCGGCATTGACATGCTGGATCATATGCTGGCTTTAGCCCGAAAACCCCTTGGGGATGTGGCTCAAAACCTGGGGTATGAGAATGTCAGTTTTAAAAAAGGCTTTCTTGAACAACTGCAGGGCTATCGCATGTAAAAAAATGGCAGGCATTCTGTGGGTTTTAGGAAAAAAGTTAGCATTTCATAACATACATGACGTAACTATTTGATTTTAAAAGGAATATTTTTCGCTAGATTTTTCGTTTAATTTGTAGTACCCATTGGCAACAAAAACAAGGAGTTGCCAATGGGTAAAAACAACATAAATAAATACTTTGAGACGATTGAAGATCATAGGCACCACAACAAGCTCCATAAATTAATTGATGTGATTATTATTGCAATATGTGGCGTTGTCGCAGGGGCCGATACCTACGAACAAATTGAAAATTTTGGAAAAAAGCGAAAGAGATGGCTTTCAAAATTCCTGGAATTGCCATATGGGATCCCATCACATGATACCTTTGACCGAATTTTTGAAAGGATGAACCCACAAGAATTTCAAAATAGTTTCAAAAACTGGATTGCCTCTGTAGCCAAACAAACCAAAGGCCAGGTTGTGGCGATAGACGGAAAAACCCTGAGACGCTCTCATAACAGATCTGAGGATAAAAAAGCCATCCATATGATTAGTGCCTGGGCAACTGCAAATCAGGTAGTTCTCGGGCAACTAAAAACGGAAGAAAAATCCAATGAAATAACCGCCATTCCCTATCTTTTAAAGTTGCTTGATCTATCCGGTTGCATAGTCACCATTGATGCCATGGGGACACAGAAAAAAATTGCGGAAACCATAATTGACAGTAATTGTGACTACATTCTGGCATTAAAAGAAAACCACAAGACCCTTTATGAAAATACAGTCCGTTTTTTTGACCACATGAACAATATGAAAGAAGAGGGATACTGTTTCGATGAATATGAAACAGTAGATGGTGGGCATGGACGCATTGAGACCCGTAGGAATGTCATAACCCGTGATATTGATTGGCTTGATGACAAAGAAAATTGGCCTGGTTTAAAATCTTTGGGGATGGTTGAAAGCACCCGGAATGTTAACGGGGAAGTAAGTTGTGACAGGCGTTATTATATATCCAGTCTTGATTGTACTGCGCAGGTATTTGGAACTTCTGTCAGAAGTCATTGGGGAATTGAGAATTCACTTCACTGGGTATTGGATATCGCTTTCCGGGAAGATGAGAGCAGGATACGGAAAGGATTCGGGCCGGAGAACTTTGCGGCAATTCGGCATATTGCCTTAAATCTGCTTAAAGAAAATAAAAGTTTTAAAGGGAGCATCAAGTCAAAAAGATTGAATGCGGCAATGGATACACAGTATTTGGAGGACGTGATGTTTGCATGACTGGTAGATAACGCCAGGATCATAGGCCACTTAGAATTTTTACATGCGTTAGCCCTGGAACAACTGCCCCTGGCGGATAACACCGTGGATCTGGTCATCTCCAACTGTGTCATTAACCTTTCCCAGGACAAACGGCAGACCTTTGCTGAGATTTTCCGTATACTTGTCCCCGGCGGACGCATTTTTATTTCAGATGTGGTCACAGATGTTCCCTGTCCCCCTGAAATCCAGAATGATGCCGTACTCAGGGGGGCATGTCTGTCTGGTGCCCTTGTGCAGCCTCAGCTGATGAGCATCCTGGAATCAGCCGGATTCAGCCGGATCCGGGTGGTAAAACGTTTTTTTTACAAAGAGGTGTTGAACCACAAGTTTTATGCTGTCACCTATACGGCTTTTCGTCCTAAGGCGGCGGAAAAAACCATGGTTGTTTATCCAGGCCCCCACGCCGCAGTGATGACCGACGATGGACAGTTGCTTTTACGCGGACAATCGTCAGAAGCCATCAGACCTTCTGATGCCGGCGAGGACACGACGATTTTTGAGCTGGATCACATGGGCAGTGTATCCAACATCGAAGCGATGAACTCCTGCAGCTGCGAGCTGCCTCCGCCGCCTGTGGAAGAAAACAATGCCACCGTGAGCCAAACGGCGCCTTCATTCCATCAAATGGGTGTGAAGTTCCAACAGGACTGCATGCTGTGCGGTAAACCACTGGTTTATCTGGAAAAAGAGATCCCAAAGTCTTGTGTCTTCTGCGGTAATGAATACCCTGCCAATGCCGTATGCGAACAAGGGCATTTTGTCTGTGACCACTGCCATGGAAAAGATATGGTGGATGTGGTCAAACATATCTGCACCCATACTGATGCAACAGATATGATTGAACTGATGAACCAGCTTCGCAGTCATCCTTCGTTTCCCCTTCATGGTCCTGAACATCATTTTGCAGTGCCCGGCGTCATCACTGCCGTGTATAGAAATCTGGGCGGCGATATCACAAACAGCGACATCACCATGGCCATTGACCGCGGAAGAGGCGTTCCCGGCGGGGTCTGCGCCTTCTGGGGGACCTGCGGTGCTGCCGTGGGTGCAGGAATTGCCTTGGGGGTCATTTTGAAAAGTACGCCGTTAAAACCCAAAGCCAGGCAGATCGTCCAGCAAGTTTCCGAAGCGATTATCCACGACCTGAACCGGATAGAGGCGGCCCGCTGCTGTCAGCGGGAGGTTTGGACAACATTTAAGACCCTGGCCCGGTTGTCAAAAACTTACCTGCCCCTGGCCTTGAAGGCTCAAGGTGATGTGCAATGCCGGCAGCAAGGCAAAAACAGGGAGTGCATCCGGCAAGCCTGCCCCTATTTTAAGGTGTAAAAATGACCACAGACAACGCTGTCATTGTTTTCATTAAAGCGCCTGAAAAGGGGCGGGTCAAAACGCGGCTGGCAAAGGGTGTGGGAGAGACGGCTGCCCTGGAATTATACCGCTGCTTTGTGATGGATGTTTTGGATATGGTCCGGTCAGCCCCTTGGGCGTTGCGGGTGTATTTCTATCCGGACAATGCCTTTGACCGTATCAGATCCTGGCTGGGAAATGACTTTGATCTTTTTCCCCAAAAGGGCGCCACCTTGGGAGACAAAATGGAAAATGCGCTTGCCGGGACCCTTACCGCAGGATATGAGCGGGCTGTTCTCATTGGGTCTGATTTACCGGATCTGCCGTCCGCAATAGTGGAGAAGGCCTTTAATGGCTTGGAACAGTGCAGCGCAGCCATCGGTCCAGCCCGGGATGGCGGTTATTATCTGATCGGGTTTACGGCCAAAGGATTCATCCCCCAAATATTCCATTGTATCCCCTGGGGAACCAACCAGGTATTTGATCTGACCTTGAATAAATTTAAGGATCATCAAATTTCAAACTATACTCTCCCCGTGTGGCATGACATTGATACCCGAGAGGACTTGGGCTTTATCAACCTTGATCCGGCTGCCAAAACGGCAGTTCACACAACCGGTTACCTTTTAAAACAAGGACTGAAGATTTGAGGCCTGTAATCTCCATAATTATACCTGTATACGGCGAAGCCGACCGTATTAACCGGACCATTAACTACCTTAAATCATCGGCATCGCAGATGTTATGGGCCACAGAAATTATTGTGGTGGATGGAGATTCGAAACAAGGGACCCTTAAAGCGATCAATGACCCGGATGTTATAAAAACAGCATCGCCTGCCGGCCGGGGAGTACAGATGAACCATGGGGCCAGGGCCGCGACCGCAGATCTGCTGCTGTTTCTTCATGCAGATACCATTCTGCCTGCAAATGCAATCAAAACAATTTTCCATATCTGCCGGGACAAGGATGTTGCCGGCGGTGCATTTGATTTAGCCATTGGCGCTTCCCATCCGGGGTTTCGCATCATCGAAAAAGGTGCAACCCTGCGTTCCCGAATCACCCGGATTCCTTTTGGAGACCAGGCCATATTCATTAAAGCGGCATACTTTTGGGCGCTGGGAGGATATAAACCCATTGCGCTGATGGAAGATGTGGACATCATGATCAGACTCAAAAAAAAGGGATATAAAATCCGCTTCATTGCAGATCCTGTGGTGACCTCGGCTCGGCGCTGGAAAAAGGAAGGCATGATATATACGACCCTTCGCAACTGGATGCTTCAACTGCTCTTTTATATGGGGGTCAGCCCGGAAAAATTAAAAGCGTACTATGACTGAAACGCATCGCCTCTGTCCTGATGATCAACTGGTGTCAAGCCATCTTCGTCCAGCGACAAATTATTTATCACCGGTGTTTTCTATCCGAATAAATCTTTAATCTATAGCAATTGTTCAAACTTATTTTGCTTTTTTTATACGAGTTTCAAGTTTGTTGAGACAAAGGATAAAACAGTTATTTCTTTAAACTGTGTTTCTATACAGGCGTTATTCAACTGCGTTGCAATTTTATACAGTTCTGACGCACCGATTGTCCCCGACAATCCTTTAAATGTGTGCACTGCTAGTTCAGCTTCTTTACGTCTACCCTGCGTGATATCTTCTCTTATCTGCGCAATAAATTCCTGATAGTTTTTCCTGAATTTCAATAACAGCTTACGGTACAATTTAGGGTTGTTATTCGCATTCCTTAACCCTTGCTGTATATGAATATGCGACATTTCCGGAATGTATAGAGTGTCACGGTATTGGACCGCCGGCTGAGCAATCTTCACTTCGACAGGTTCCTTAGGGCTGATCCTCCTCGCCATGGTAATGAACATCTCATTGATATCCAGCGGCTTGGAGATATAATCATTCATCCCCCCATCGATTACTTTCTGCCGTTCGCCCACCATTGCGTTGGCTGTCATGGCGATAATGGGAAGATGTGAATATTTGGTATTCTTGCGGATTCTTCGGGTGGCTTCGTATCCATCCATCACCGGCATTTGAATGTCCATCAACACACCGTCAAAGTGGTGGTGCTCCAATAACGCCAACGCCTCTTTACCGTGATATGCACAAATGACATCGATACCGTTCTGAGTCAGCAGATCAATGGCCACTTCCTGATTGATATCATTATCCTCGACCAGCAAAACCTTTGCACCATGAAGTTTTTCTTTTGCTTTAATCACTGTTTCCGGCGTGGTGTCGATATCAACCGGTTTATGGGATTCATACCCCATAGCGGACAGAATATTGTCATACAGGGTGGAAGGCGTTACCGGCTTTGTGAGAAACGTTGTAATGTTAACATTCTTTGCAGCCTGTTTGTTGATCTGCCCATAGTACGCGGAAATCATCATGATTTTTGGAATCGTTTTCAAATGAAAAGTACTGCCCACCCCTTCTTCACTCTCAACCCATATTTCTCCACCCATGAGTTCTGACAACTGTTTTGAAATGACCAGCCCCAATCCGGTGCCGCCGTATTTTCGTGTGGTGGAGCTGTCCGCCTGTGTAAAGGCCTGAAAAAGGCTTTGGTGAACTTCAGGACTCATGCCGATACCCGTATCCTGAACTGAAAACTGAAGTGTTACAACTGTCTATTATTTCGATATTCGCTGTCAGGTAAACATCACCTCTCCGTTGATATTTCTATTTTAGCCGGTAGGTGAATGATTATTAGGCATCCTTGAGTATTCGGTTTAATTAACCAAAAAAAATCATTCTGATGACACAACCATAGACGTTTATTGATACGCTACAAAGGATATATGGAAAATTTTCGACCTTGACATATACCCTACCCGGGTATAGTTTATGGCATGGCATATGAATCATAAAGGAGGCTCATGAACCCCGGATATAAGGACCAGATACCCAGCTTGAATCGTATTGAAGGGCAGATTAAGGGTATAAAAAAAATGATAGAGGATCGCCGATACTGCGTTGACATTCTAACCCAGCTTAAAGCAGTTAAAGCCGCTGTGCACAAAGTCGAACAGGCGGTACTGAAATCACATATGCAGCACTGCTTAATGCATGCAGTGCAATCAAAAAATGAAATCGATATTTTAGAAAAAATTGAAGAATTAATGCAGCTGTTAAGTAAGCGAATATAAAAAGGGGGTCATTGTGATGATTAAGACCCAAATATTAGATATCAATGGCATGACATGCGGTGCATGTGTTCGTCATGTCGAAAATGCAGCAAAAGAGGTGCCGGGCGTTAACGACGCTTCGGTAAATTTAGCGACAGAAAAACTAAAAGTTTCATACCAACCCGAAGAATTCAAAATAGAGGATCTAACAGCAGCTATAAAAAAAGCGGGTTACGAAGGACATCCAGAGCGGACGGAAAATTCCAAGACATTTGTCGTCAAAGGAATGACCTGTGCCGCATGTGTAAAAAGAGTAGAAGATGCAATTGCCGATGTGAAAGGGATAAAATCGGCAACAGTTAATTTGGCAACCGAGAAAGTCCGTATCACTTTTTCAAATGACAAGCTGGATTTTTCTGATATTTTTCATGTGGTTGAAACAGCGGGTTACCAACTTGTGGAAGCCGGTGAGGAAGCGTCTGAAAAGAGGAAAGATTTAGAACTTAAACAGCAATTTACCAGCCTTATTATTTCCCTATGTTTTGCGATTCCATTGGTTCTTATTGCAATGCTTGAGATGGTCGGAATCCCCCTTCCGGACTTCATCAGTCCGATGCACAGCCCGAAAATTTTTGCTGTGAGTCAACTATTTCTTACGATGCCAATAATTTTCTGTGGTCTCCATTTTTATGTTAAAGGATTTCCTGCGCTTTTCAGGGGACATCCCAATATGGACTCTCTGATCGCCATAGGCACAACCTCAGCTATCGTTTACAGTGCCTTTAATACTGTTTTGATACTGACAGGCAGAACTGATCTTGTAATGCACTTGTATTATGAAACTGCCGGGGTGATCATCGCATTAATCAAGGTTGGAAAATATATGGAGGCCGTCAGCAAAGGAAAAACATCAGGTGCCATAAAAAAATTGATGGGGTTGCAGCCTAAAACTGCCATCATCGTAAAAGAGGGTAAGGAATCTATTGTACCGATTGAGCAAGTTGTTGCAGGTGATGTGCTCTTGGCAAAGCCCGGAGAAAAAATTGCTGTGGACGGGACTGTCCTTGAGGGACACACATCAGTCGATGAATCCATGTTGACTGGGGAAAGCATCCCGGTCGACAAAACAGTTGGAGATAAAGTCACAGGTGCCAGCATGAATCAGACCGGAACGATTCGTTACCGCGCAGATCGAGTCGGCAAAGAGACAGCGCTCGCCCAAATCATTCAGCTGGTTGAGGAGGCCCAGGGCAGTAAGGCGCCTATTGCAAGAATGGCTGATATCATTGCCGGATATTTTGTTCCGGTTGTTATTGGTATCGCCCTGATTTCCAGCGGGGCCTGGTTCATCAGCGGTGCAGAACTAACCTTTGCGCTGAAAATTTTTATTGCAGTACTCGTGATTGCCTGTCCCTGCGCCCTGGGACTTGCGACGCCAACAGCAATTATGGTCGGTACGGGACGGGGGGCTTCTCTGGGCATTTTGATCAAGGGGGGGCAACCTTTGGAAATCGCCAGTCGGGTTAAAACCATTGTGTTTGATAAAACCGGTACCATTACCGAAGGGAAACCCAAAGTAACCGATGTTATCGCATTTAACGGTTTTGAAAAAAATGAAGTTTTACAGTTTTCAGCATCCGCAGAAAAAGGATCTGAACATTCTTTAGGGGCCGCTATTGTAAAAGAATACGAAAAGCTGGATACCCCCTTCCATGAGTTGGACGATTTTAACGCAGTGGCAGGCAGGGGCATTCGGGCAAAAGTAAATGATAGAAATCTGATGCTTGGTAATATTGAATTCATGACTGAAAATAAAATTTCTGCAAACGATATTCCAGAAGCCGACATCTTATCTAAGGAAGGTAAAACAGTCATGTATCTGGCATTGGATGGAAAATTAGCCGGCATTATTGCGGTTGCAGATGTCGTGAAATCCGATTCAGCGGATGCCATTGAGAAACTTCATAAGATGGGAATTAAAACTGTAATGCTGACTGGTGACAACAAACTAACGGCTGCCGCCATAGCAAAACAGGTAAACATAGATGAAGTCGTATCCCAGGTCATGCCTGGCGAAAAAGCGGAGAAAGTTAAACAACTTCAAGCGGATGCCTCGTTTGTGGCTATGGTTGGAGATGGAATAAACGATGCGCCTGCTTTGGCTCAGTCAGATATTGGATTCGCAATTGGATCCGGAACCGATGTGGCTATGGAATCTGCAGGTATTGTTTTAATGCAGAACAGCCTGAGTGGCGTTGTAACAGCAATAGAACTTAGCCGGGCGACCTTACGGAATATAAAGCAGAATCTGTTTTGGGCATTTGCCTACAATTCGGCGGGGATTCCCTTGGCCGCAGGCATTTTCTACTTATTTGGAGGGCCGGTGTTGAACCCGATGTTTGCGGCTGCCGCCATGGCAATGAGTTCGGTATCGGTTGTAACTAATGCCTTGAGATTAAGATATTTTAAACCTGATGAAGGGATACGGTATCGTGATCAAAATATAAAATCTGAAAAAGAGGAAACCAAAATGAAAACAAAAATTAATATTGATGGTATGAGTTGTATGCATTGTGCAAAAAACGTAACAGAGAAACTCAATGGCGTTGAGGGGATTTTTTCAACAACGGTTAATCTTGAAGACAAGCATGCGATTGTAGACTCAAATTCTCCTGTGGATGAGGATCTTGTCACCCAGGTGATAACTGATGCGGGGTACAAGGTTATGGGAATTGAGCCACATAAGTAAAAACGGATTTACCCTAAATAGTGTCTGAACGAAAACCTGGAAATTTTTTTGAGTACAAGGCGGGCTGAAATTTTAACCGGGGGAACACATAGAGTATTTCGAGGATTAAAATTTTAGCCCAACGCCGTAATCGGCAAAATTTACGGTTTTCGGTCGGGCACTAAATATTTAGCGACACCCATAAGAATAATTGATATGGACTTCCATATTAAGAGGACGCATTGATGCTGCGTTTAGTCTAAGTTCAAATGAAAAACGAAGACAAGCGTGTTATTTTCCCAACGAATCTTTAGTAGACTCTCAATGGGTGTTATTTATTCGCAAGGAGGATGAAGGGAAAATCACGTTTACGTCATGGAATGATTTGAAGGGGAAAAAGATTAGCGTTGTCTTAGCCTATGCCTATCCCCCTGAATTTTTGAAATTTTTGGAAACGGAACAGAATTTTGAAACTGTTATCCATGATAGGCAGGGTTTTCAAATGTTGAATGCCCGGAGAGTTGATTTTGTTGCCGCTGAGTATGGCAATGCCTTGGCACTTTTGGAGGAATTAAAATTAAGTGATCAGATTTTGCCCTTACTTGATCATCCCATTAGCACGATGAAATTGTATATTGCTTTTAATAAACAGACAGTTCGTCAACAATTGGTGGATAATTTTTCCGCCACCTTGAAAATTTTCAAGACCACGCCGGCGTATGAACAACTCTATAAAAAGTACTTCGAGCGTTAAGAAGATGTGAGAAGGAACATTGTCCCCTACAATGGTGAGTTTCACCAGTTTGTGCCCAGCGTAACTGGTTAAGATAAAATCGAAAATTCCGATTCTACTTTAATTGTACTGGGAATAATTTTTGAGCCCGCCCCATGTTCTATAAACCCCTTTTAATATTTTTTTTAAGTACACTATAGAGTTTCTTTAGGCTCAAGCCAGATTAAGTCGCCAGCATTCTTCGGTAAGGGTTTTACCCCAGACTTGACTGACTTTTGTTTCAGCTATTTGAAACCCGGTGTTGGCGTAAAGGCGGCGGGCAGAATCCAAAAAATCAATGGTCCATAATATAATGACACGGTATCCGTTGTCTGCCGCGAATCTGACAGCCTGGTTTACCAGTTGCGCCCCTATCCCTTTTTGACGTGCTTCGGGTTCCACAATGAGCCATCTTAATTGAGCCGTGTGAGCATCGTGACGAACAATAGCCACGGCACCTGCGAAACGGTTCCTGCACTCGGCAATCCAAAGATTTTCCTCCGGCGTTTTATTTTCGATAAACCCTGCCATTCCACTGGCAACATAAGCGTCAAACTCTGCGTTGAAACCATACTCCCGGGCATAGATCACACCATGGCGATGGATGACGTATCCAATATCGCCGGGCTTGTGGGATCTGATGGTTACGAACCCTGCCTTTTGGGGTGTTAGAATTTCTTCAATTCGGTTCATCGCGTTCACCAGGTCTGATTTTTCTTCTGGTGTCAATGTCTCAATAAGAGATGCAATATGGATGTTTGATTTCTCTTTTAATCTGGAATACGCTGCCACACCATCCGAAGTAAGCGTAATGACTTGTTTTCTGGCATCCCCTGGGGACGGCGATCGTGTAATAAGCCCCTGGGCCTCAAACTTGGAGAGGATTTTACTAAGATAATCTGCAGAAAGTCCTAAGGCCCTTATCAGGTCCGCAGCATGGAGGGGGGCTGTGTCGCTGATTTCATAGAGCAATCTGGCCTGAACCAGCGAGTATTCGCTTTTAAGGAAACGATTGGTAAGCAGTCCGATTTTACCCGTATAGAAGCGGTTAAATGCCCGAATTCTATCTACGACCATGCGATAATCTCCGTATCAAAATTATTTTAAATTTTGATACTTAAACAATCTATATTGAATTTGTCAAGTATTTACTTGAATATGGCAACTATAATTTGTCAAAATGTCTGGGCCTTGCCGGGACGTCTTCTTGGAAAATTTATAACCGCATGGAATTTATGGGTATTGGGAGTTGTTAAGGGGAAACAGGAATCGTATTTACTATTATGATATTTCATTCCATAAAGGCCTTTTTGCAAATTATTTTATCTGCAAAAGGCCCTAATTTATATCATTTTCTATGGCCGGGTGAAAACCAGCCTCAGTCCACTTTGTTCAATTCCCATGTTTCACGGATTGTAGAACGTATATGATCCCAATTATTGTCTTTGACAATAAAGTTGGACGCGCCAAGGTTCAGACACTTTTCCACAATATTTCGCTCCGAAACAGAAGTCATTATAATTATAATAACCTCCGGGTTTAAATCAAGAATCGGGTCAATTGCGCTATCGCCAGTCATTACCGGCATATTTATGTCAAGCAGTACGAGATCAACTTCATGTTTTTCAACTTCGGTGACGGCTTCTTTGCCGTTTTCAACTTCAGCTACCACGGTAAAACCCAGTTCAATCAGAAGCATTTTCAGTATAGCTCTCACAGAACGACTATCGTCTGCAATTATCGCATTAGGCATTTTTATTTTCCTTATCGGCTGAGTTTTCGTTGTTAAGCGGTAGGGTAACCTCCGCTTCAGGGAGCGTTTGAAATAGTATTCCCAGTCGTACAATCAATGCACCCAAGAGCATATATCCTATCATAACATGGAGCAGGACAACAACATTGCTGATAATCGAAGTTTTTGAAGCAGAGATATCGCCAAAACCAACAGTCGTAGTCGTTACCACCGAAAAATAGAATGATCTGACAAAACGTAGACCTGGACTAAGTTTTTCCACATGTTCACTGGTCAACGAAGGAAACAGCGTGTAAAGGACTGCAAAGAAGAGGGATACAAGCAGCAATGACTTCAATACTCTTCCGGTAGAGGAACCATAATCGGTGATCCACCAAAAGAGGTCTATAATTAATATCGTAAAATATCTAAGTACCCATTGCATAAGTCTTGATGGTTTGATTCCAATTTTTGTGAAAGAACCCAGTTGTCTCTTCTTCATTTCAATGTATCCCAGCCACCATATTCGACGAATATTTGTTTCAAAACGAGAACGAAGTTGCGGTTCCACACGTGCCTCCGAAATACCAACACCCGTGAAATCAGTAGTTAGATCAACTGCGCAGTCCCAAATCAGAGTCCTGCCATTGACAATTGCAGCATTAAAAACAGTTCCATACAACTGTGATTCAGTCAATGTTATGGCTTTAAGATTTGAATGCTTGAGCGTACATTTAGTTAAATCAGCTGCATGAAATACAGCTCTTGTGAGGTCTGCACGATCAAAATTTGTTTGGGCCAAATCGGCTTCATGAAAATCGGTGTGCATCAGTCTGGCAAACGTAAAATCAACGCTTTTTGCCAAAGCAGAGGTAAAACGGGTATTTTGAATATCAGCAGCAGTGAACTTTGCCCCCGAAATATCAGCGCCATCAAATTTCGTATTTCGTAAATCAGCATTCATAAACATCGTTTGTTTTAATATGCTGCGACAAAAAGAAGCCTCTTTCAGATGAGCATTTTTCAAGTCTATTTTTGAAAGATCAAGCTCTTCGAGATTAGCACCTTCGAGAAGAATTGGAAGTTTTCTGTTTTTACGGCGATAGAGGGCCCACTCCTTGCTGCTCCCGGAATCACTACATTTTCGAAGGAGATCATAGTGTTCTTCTGAAAAGCGATTTTCCCAATCAGAAGGCTCCAGTGTTGTCTTTAACCCGGTAAATTCCATAGGACTTCTCAATTTGAATATATTTTATTCTATCGAACTGCTTGCTAGGATGCTGATACGATACGATACTTTTTTCACTTTGTAAAGAAGGGCGAGAATGCTATTTTTGCCTGAAAGTGAGGCATATCCGGATAAAAAGTTTTGAACTACTGTTCCCCCAGGTTTTTATAAAATTTTCTTGACCTATGTTTGGTTAACTGGTAGTCAAAGTTTCGGTTAACAATGTGTATGTGGCGTTATGGAGACTGACAGATGAATGGATTTTTTGTTGCCGGAACAGATACAGACGCGGGTAAAACAATTGTTACTGCGGCTTTGGTCCGTCAAATGCGAATGCAAGGCATAGATGCCGTGCCAATGAAAGTGATTCAGACCGGAGGCGGTTTTACCCAGGACGGCTCCCCTATTTCCCCTGATTTTGAGGTCTATTGCAGCGCCTCGTCCTTTATTAGGAATGGGGATGAGAAAAAGGATATGATCCCCCTGTCGTTTTGTGCCCCCTGTTCTCCCCATATGGCGTCCCGGATGGAAGGGCACTCGTGTGATACCGGGTTGATACTGGCTGCGCTCAAACGGCTTTGCGCGAGACATGACCTGGTTATTGCCGAAGGCGCAGGGGGAATTAATGTGCCTTTGTCAAACACGATTACAAGCCTTGATCTCATAAAAGAAATGGGACTGCCCATTATTCTGGTCATTAGAAACGTTCTGGGGTGTATCAACCACGCCCTCAATACCATCCAGGTTTTGAGGTTGCATAAGATTCCAATTCTGGGCGCGGTTATGATCGAAACAAGCCCCCCAAAAGATTGCGATACATTCATCCTTGAGGATAATCCGGAGATTATACGCCTGATCGGAGATCTTCCCATTCTGGCGAACCTGCCGTTTATTGAAAAGGCGCAGCCCGGTACAGAGTCGTTCTGGTCTGCCCTGGATGTTTACATGAGCGGTATTGTCGACGCGCTTTTTAGAACGGAAGCAAAAACGGCCATAGATTAACCTTGTCAATACATAAGGTCTTTCCACAACGAAATTTTAGACATACAGATAGGTTCCACGTATAAAAATGAACAGCGCTGAAACATTTCAGGCCTTTGATAAACAACACATCTGGCACCCTTATACCTCAATGGCCGATCCCATCGATGTTTATATGGTAAAAAAAGCGGAAGGGGTCCACATTCACCTTGCCGACGGCAGGGTATTAACCGACGGTATGTCTTCATGGTGGGCTGCCATTCACGGGTATAACCATCCGGTGCTGAACCGGGCGCTTCATGAACAGATCCAAAACATGAGCCATATCATGTTTGGCGGCCTGACCCATGAACCGGCCTGCATTCTAGCTGAAAAACTGATATCTATTGTCCCCCAAGGACTTGAACATATCTTTTTTTCCGATTCCGGATCCGTTGCGGTTGAGGTGGCTATCAAGATGGCCATCCAGTACCAGCACGCTTTGGGAAAGCACGGAAAAAAGAAGCTGCTCACGGTAAAAAAGGGGTATCACGGTGATACTTTTGCCGCCATGGGCGTGTGTGACCCGGTCCAGGGTATGCACAGCCTGTTCAAAAGCGTACTTCCCCAGGCGTTTTTTGCCCAGGCTCCCCAATGCTCTTTTTTTGATACCTGGGACGAAACAGACACGGCGCAGATGGCATCGCTCATAGACGAACATCACCAAGAGATCGCCGCCGTCATACTTGAGCCGGTCGTTCAGGGGGCAGGAGGGATGCGTTTTTATCATCCCAACTACCTGAAACAGCTCCGTGCTCTGTGCAACCGGTACGATATACTCCTTATATTTGATGAGATCGCCACGGGGTTCGGCCGCACCGGAAAATTGTTTGCCGCCCAGTGGGCTGAAATTTGTCCCGATATCATGTGCATTGGCAAGGCGTTAACCGGTGGATACATCAGTTTTGCGGCAACCCTTGCGACGTCGGAGGTGGCCCGGGGTATATCTGCCAAAGGCGGGGTTTTCATGCACGGCCCCACCTTTATGGGCAACCCTTTGGCCTGCGCGGTGGCCAATGCCGGCCTCGACCTGCTGATGACCGGGGCGTGGCAAACCCAGGTTGCGGCCATTCAGCGTTTGTTGACCGAGCATCTTGCACCGGCCAGAGGTTTAAAGGGGGTTAAGGATGTGAGAGTTTTGGGGGCAATCGGGGTGATCGAACTGGAAGAGGAAGTGGATATGCCGGTTATCCAGAATATGTTTGTCCAGGCCGGGGTCTGGATACGCCCATTTGGGCGGCTGGTCTATACCATGCCGCCCTATGTCTGTAAAAAAGAGGATGTGGTGAAAATTTCGCAAACCATGTGTCAGGTATTGGACAACTATTTAATGCTTCACCAAAAACCGTCAGGTACTATTGAATAAGGAGTTAAAGACAGAATGTTGTTTCTGATTTTATATGTTGTGGTACTTCTGGGCTTTGGCCTGTTTGAGTTTAAAAAGATAAAAAATTTTGATGATTTTATCGTATCGGGCAGAAGCCAAGGTACCGGGGCCATTGCATACTCGATCCTTGCCACCTGTATCGGGGCTTCTGCCACCCTGGGCGTTGTCTCTACGGCCCGGGATATCGGCTTTCCGGCTTTTTGGTGGCTTGGGGCTGGCGCTGTCGGCCTTTTGCTTCAGTCTCTTTTTTTATCCAGAAAGGTCAGGCAGGTCGGGGCCTATACCTTGCCGGATCTGACTGAAAAATTGATGGGCAAGGATGCCAGATTTCTGACGTCCATTATTGTGGTGATTGCCTGGACCGGTATTATTGCCGCACAATTTGTTGCCGGGGCAAAACTTATGTCTGCTTTTGGGAGTATTGATCCTAACGTTTCCATCCTGGTGACGGCTCTGGTTATTATCGCTTATTCGGCCATGGGCGGGCAGTCCTCGGTGATGAAAACCGACAAGGTACAATTTGTCCTTTTAGGGGGCACTCTGCTCTTCATCCTGGTCTATCTTTATGCCGGGCAACCCGTGCCGCTGGAGGCGATCCGGTTCGATTTGATCAATGAGGGGTTTACCTTCGAAAATCTGGTGTACTATCTGGTTGTCGTCGGCGGCAGTTATTTTGTTTGCCCCTTGCTTTTCTCGCGTATTCTGACGGCCCGGGATGCCCGGACCGCCGGGCGAGCTTCGTTTCTGTCGGCATTGGGCCTTGTTGTTATGAGTCTTGTCATTACCCTGATCGGTATTTGGGCCTCTTTTCACATTGACCCGTCCCATGGAAAAGATGTCCTTGGCTATATCATTGCGGAAAAATTGCCGCCTGCAATGGGAATCGCTTTATTGATCGGCCTTGTCTCGGCCATCATCTCTTCGGCTGACACCTGCCTTTTTGCCGTTGCAAGCATTGTTGAGTATGACATCCTGAAGCAGGAGCGGATCCGGACCACCCGGGTAGTTGTGATCATCGTGGGCCTTGTCTCTGCGCTGCTTGCAATGAAAAATCCAGATATTATTTCCCTGCTTATACAGGCATATGCGGTGTTTACCGCCGGTGTTGTTCCGCCGGTGGCTGTTGCCCTGATCATGTGGAAGAAAAGGACTATTCATCCCTATTATAGACGTTTGGCCTTTATCATCGGCGGAATTTGCGGATTTGCTTCCAACCTCATGGGCATCGACATGCTTGCCGTGGGAGGAATGGTCATTTCCACAGCGCTCTCCATTGCAGGACTCTATGTTAGCCAAAATGAATTTTTAATATTCCTATCAAAAAAATGAAATATACCATTGAATCATATATCGATATTGCAAAAAACATTATAGATGGCCAACGCCCTGAAAATAATGTGTATCATCATCTGGCATTGACTGAGGATAAAGATGTGTTCAAACTGATGGCAGGCGCGGATCTCATCCGGAACTCCTTTTTCAAACGTGAAATCCACTTGTGCTCAATTTACAACGGAAAATCCGGCATGTGCAGTGAGGATTGCAGATTTTGCGCCCAATCTAAATTTCATGCCTCGGATATTGAAATCTATCCCCTGATGCCCAAAGCTGAACTTCAAAAAGGCGCATATGAACTCATGGATACACAGGTCCATCGCTATTCAATTGTGACCACCGGCAAAGGACTGCCTGACAATGAGGTGCGCCGGGTGGGGGATGCCCTGGGAGAACTTTCGTCAAAGAAACTGTCCTATTGTGTGTCTTTGGGGATTTTGAATGATGCCCCGATGGATTACTTGAAAGCCTGCGGTGTTGGCCGGTATCATCACAACCTTGAAACGTGTCGAAGCCATTTTGATTCGGTTTGCACCTCCCACACCTATGATGACCGGATTAACACGATTAAGCGCGCAAAAAGGGCCGGTTTGTCTGTCTGTTCCGGCGGGATCTTCGGTGTGGGTGAAAGTATGGCCCAGGTTCTTGAATTGGCCTTTGAGTTAAACGCGCTTAAGGTGGATGCTGTTCCAATCAATTTTTTAACCCCCATGCCGGGAACTTGTTTTGAAGGCAAAAATAATCTGACACCAATGAAATGTCTGAAAATAATATCGATCATGCGATATGTGCTGCCGGATACAGACATAATTATTTGTGGTGGACGGATTTTAAATTTAAAAAAGCTTCATTCTCTTATTTTTCAGGCCGGTGCAAACGGCATAATGACAGGCAATTATTTGACAACAAAAGGAAATCAACTTCAAGAAGACCTTAACATGATCCATCAACTGGGTTTTGAGCCAAAAAATTAATAAGGCGGCATGGTAATGCCGCCTTAAAAGTCAATGATCAATCCATTGCGTAGATCATTTCACAGACAGAGTTAACTCTTTTTTCAATAGTTCCCGCTTGGGCTGGATTTCAAAATCATGGGGTAGCTCAATGAACCGGGGGATAAGAATTTTGTTAGAGGTATACTTGATATCACATTCCCTATCCTCAAGCACGACATAAACCGATTTGGGTGTGGGATTGCCATTTCTAACTGAAAACCAGATTTTTGTTAAATCGTCATTTGAATTAAAAGCACAAAATCCATATAGCTGCCTGTCATCCTGATCATATATTTTGATCCATGTCCGTGAGGCATTGGGATTTGATCCGCAGGGCGGAAGCCAGGGGGATGGAGTGAAAAGGTCGTTTGGAAAAGAACGCCAGTTGGTGATGTTTAGTTTAAAGAATTTGTAAATATTTCCGTGGAGAGGTATGGTTTGCGTTCCCTTGAGTGAAAGTTTAGGTGCGTTCAAATCGGGGTAGCAGACAGGGTCTGTGCTGAATGGCGTTTCAGGATCACCAAGGAGATTCAAACAGAAATATACCCAGCGATATGAACCGGTTGCTCCAACTGAACCGATAAGATCTTCCTTTGAATCGGCCAGGGTTTTACCCAGATTGATAATGTTGTCATTGAAAAGGGTATCAAAAAATGTCTCATCAAATTGCTGGGATGTGCCCCCGGTGCTTCCCGGAGAATACCAACCATAGCGGGAATTTCCAATAAACGCGAAGGCGCCGTTCGGGTTTTTTACAAAATGTTCGGCAACGGCATCATCCGTTTCGTAAGATCCATAGGAACGCCGGTTGTCAAACGAAGCGGTATAACACGCCCAGGTGTAAATGAGCGGATATACCGTGTTGGTCAGTCCGTCCACATCCCCGCGGTCGATATGTGAAAAGTTGCTGTTACTACCATGGCCTGCGCTGTTCAGGACGATATACTCATTGCTGTCCAAAAAGTTTACAACAGATCCGGTACTGCAAGTCCCATCTCTGTCATAAAGGGTATCAACGGACCATACCGGCGGCAGAAGCGGAGTGATCAGATCTTTATGATCTCCACCCCATGTTACCGGGTTTAATTGGGTTCCGGTCATAAGGGCTTTTTCTATGAAACGACCGGTTTCAAATGTTATGGTTTTATTTACGAAATTGTCGGCCTCTTCTTCCGTATTGACAGGCGCGCGTCCCACGTAAACGTCGCTGTATAGGTCAACTTCGCCGCCGCCTTTGCCGTCATTGTATTCACCATATATTCCGTCCGCATCATTGTCCCAGGTGCCGTCTAAACATGCATAATAGAGATCAGTCGGAATATCGGTGTCGGTTATTCCTCCAACCTTGCCATAGGCGCCTCTGTGGGGGATGATGTCGTCGTCGCCTCCGAGCAGTACGTATTTAGTCCCATAAAACCTGCGGGCGTGGTTGATGAAATTTCGGATTTTGGTCTGGTTGTCCGTGCTGCCGTCCGGCCGGGTACCACTGTAATTTGAATAGATATAGCTCAGAGTGAAAAGTTTTGCCGAAATACCACGGCTTTGCTTGTGGGAGATAAGCGGCTTAAAAGAAGCTGAAAAATTTTTGTCCGTGATAATAATATAGGTGTATCGTTTGAAAAAAATATCCGGGTCAATCTGGTAAAATCCGTTGTCATTCAGGTATACGCCCTGATACCATTCTATGGTTTGCGGATTATCAACAAAATTGATGACAGATGAAAGATCTGTTACCTGGTTTTCATTTTCTGAGGATGTATCTTCTTTTTTAACCATTTGCGTTTCAACGGATACGTTCAGACTTTCATAATACAGCAGAATACCCTTTGCTGGAACGTATTGAATAGGGAAAAGATTGATTACCAGGACAGTTGCCCCCTGCTTGCGCTGAATACCGACTTTTTTGTACAGTACACCGGGAAACTCCTTGGCTGATTTATATATTTCACTGTCAGGAGATGTTTTGTTTTGTGAGCGGTCCGTAGTTATTTGAGGGCGCATTCTGTATTCAATATTGTAATTGCCTTCCAGTTGCCGTTTTTTTCCGGGCGATACGGAAATCTTGGTAACCGTATGACCCTGCGGTATCAATATTTTTGCCGTTTTAACCGGAAGAACCGGTAACCCTTCTTTTGCGGCATAGGGGATCGTGCCCTTTTGGGTTACCGAAGAGAACGGCAGACCCGAAAATTTTGTTAGATCTCCAGCCGATGGCATTTCAGTTGTTAATGCCCTTATCTTGGGTGTTTCAAATGCATAATTTAATTGTTGAGCACCCATAGCATCCGTAACGATTATCCCAAAAAACAGGATTGCGAATAAACTGAATGCATAAAATTGGTTGTGTATTATTCTTTTTGAACGGTTCATGTCACTCTCCTCTTCTTTTTTATATGAAAGACTAGGTAAGTTACCAAAGATCTTTCAAACTTTGTTGTGGGCTGTGCCTGGCAGCTGATATGTCAGGTCGGCCCGCGGCCGTTTTTGATCAATTGTTTTGGCGGTATTGGTTAACGAACGTGAGCATAAAATTGGGCTCTGTTTTTTTCGTAGTTATCACCTCCTTTCTTAATTTTTAAAAAATCGTTGCCTGGTGTTGTTTTTTAAATTTCCCCTCAGATACAAAATAGGAGAGTGAGGCATACTTGGATATGGCATGTGACACTCGTTTTTTGTGAACCAGTTCACACTTTTTGGAGATTTTTTACAGAATCGGTCCATAACGCAATATCTGAAAGTTTTAACAAAACCCTTATCATGGCAGGATGCACGAGAATCTTGTTTATGGATGATTTTTCAGGTAGATATAACAAGAAGGACCGGAGCGGACCCGTGTAATCAAGTTGGAATATTTTTATTTCAGCGTTTTTTGATGTATCCGCAAAAAATTATGTGAGCACTTATTTTTATGTCTGAAAGAAGGAAGCCAATTGTATGCGATCATCATCCTTTGAAAACGACAATTTTCTGAAACAGATCCCTTTATTTTCAGGTCTTACGGACAGTGAAATTCAGAAAATAGAATCGGTCTCCTGCAAAAAATCTTTTCTCAAAGACACTGTCATTATCAATGAAGGGGATGAAACAAACAGCCTGTATATCATTTTAAAGGGGCGGGCAAATGCATTGAGTATGGATCCGGACGGCAGGCAGATTATCCTGAACGTGTTCAGGCCGGGGGACTATTTTGGGGAAATGAGTTTTATTGATGCCAAACCCCGCAGCGCCGCAGTGATCACAAAGGAAAAATCCAAATTCGTTGTAATAAAAAGAGAGGCGTTCCTGCAGATTGTCTCTGAAAATCCTGAACTCATGCTGAATATGATGAAAGGGTTGGTCGGGAAAATCCGGGTGGCCACACGGCAGATAGAAGATTTGGCTTTCAAGGATGTTTATGGAAGAATCGCCAGATTGCTCACTGAATTAAAAAATGGCGACGGTGTGGTTACCGAAAAATTGACCAATACGGAAATTGCCTTTCGGGTGGGGGCATCCAGGGAAATGGTCAGCAGGATTGTTTCGGAGTTGAAAAACGGAGGATATATCGATAAAAACAGAGGGATGATTCAATTGAAAAAATCCCTTCCTTATCAATTTTAATCCGGCCTGATTCTGGAGAGGGATTTTTAATAGGGCCTATTGCAGAAATGTTGGGCTTGATCATCTTTGGGGCCAAACCAATTTTTCGGTAGGTTGGGTTGAGGAACGAAACCCAACACCAGTTAATTGCTGGGTTTCATTTCATTCAATCCAACCTACGGCTTGGACAAAAGTAGAACTAAGTTCGAAATGGTTTATCTGTAACAGGCACCCGGGTTAAAGTGTTTTCTCTATGGCCTGAAATTTTTTCATAAATTTTTTATCAATATAATTTTTGATCCAGAATGCCGGTTGACCGCTGAATACGATACCTCTTTTTTTCAACACACCAAGATTTGCGCCAAGGTTAAATATTAAGAGGTATTCCGGCCCCGGTTCAAACGCCTGCAGCGGCCTTCCTTCAAGCCTGGCAAACAGGTTGTTCAGCAGCACCGGATTTTGTCTGACCGCATACACCCCCACCTTGTCTAATGGCTTATCCTTAAAATGTATACAGTCCCCACCGCCGAAGATATCCGGATATGTCACGCTTTGCAGGTATTTATTTACCAGCAAACCGTTATCCGGACCAACCGGCAGGCCGGATGTTTGAAACAGCTTTGAGGGTTTCACGCCGGAGGCAAGAAAGGTAAAATCCGTGGAGAGTTGTTGGCCTGAATCCATGATAATGGATTCATTGGTTACTTTTTTTACATATCCGTTTTCAAAGATTTGGATACCCCTTTTTTCAAGGACACGGATCACACGGCTCCGGACGCTTTCAGGAAATTTGGCCATAAACCTGTTACCGGCAAGAATTTTTATTTCCGGTATATTCTGCTTTGTTTGTTTTGCCAGTTGCCATATGTTTCCTGCCACTTCTGCCGAGGAAGGACCACCGCCAACTATAGTCACTACAGCTTTTTTTCGTTTAAAAAGGATCTTGAGCGTTTCTGCCGCTTCCATAAGCTTTTCAATGGGCTTGACCGGATAAATATTTTCGGCATTACCAGGCAAATCCTTCATAGAGACATAGGATCCTGCATTCACGGACAGCACATCATAGGCCACACTTTGCCCTCCGGCGGTTTGAACGGTTTTTGCCGTCGGGTCAATCCGGGTCGCATAATCCTTTACAAAGACGCCGCCCTGTTTGCAGACAACATCTCGGGTGGCGAAACGAATGTCCGAAGGGGTGTATGTCCCGCCCAGCATACCCGGTCCCATGCCGGAATAATAATGGTAAAAGGATGGACCAATCACGGTAACCTTATATCCCTTTTCAACAAATTTAGCGATATTTTCAAGTGCCGTCATGTGGGCGTGTCCGCCGCCGATCAGAACCAAGTTTTTTTTCATTAATTCGTTCCCTTTAGCGAATCCATCAGTTTGCCTAAGCTTTCTATGTGGGCTTTTTCTTCATTGGCGATTTTTTGAACAACCTGTTTTGAATCAGGATTGTCTATACTTAATGTGACGCGCTGGTAAAGATCCAGAGCCTGTGCTTCAATGGACATGGCAAGTGAGATCACATCCGTTTCCTTGTCCAGATCCGGGTTGAACAACCCAAGGTATTGTTCCGTCGAAAGACCGCCTTCCAAGGATTTGACTTCAACCGTACTTTCAAATTCTTTTTGGGACATCTTCTCATTTTCTTCACCGATATCCAGATAGGTCTGAAAAATGGACTTTTGATGATTCAACTCGATTTCAGCAAGTTTAGCAAACAGGTCTTTCACCTTTTGGTTGGTTGTCTGGGTGCCCAGGGTAAGATAAAAATCCCTCAAGCCCTGTTCCAGGGAGTAGGCGACCTTAAGCACTTCTGCGGGTTCTTCTTTCCCCGAGAATAGATCTATACCCAGCTCCTGAGGGCCTACGGCGATTTCCGATTCCCATGCCTTTATACCACCGGACATATTGATTACCTTTTTAAATCCCTTGCCCGCCAGCATCTGCGCAGCAACCCGGCTGCGACCGCCTATGGCACAGTACACCATGGTCGACTTGTCCGGGTCAAGTTCCCCCAGTCGGTCTGAAAGCTCGGACAATGGTATCAAAACTGCGCCTGGGATATGGCTTTGCTCATATTCAGAAGGTTGACGGACGTCAAGGATGGTGGTTTCCTCGTTCGGATGTTTAGCAATAAACTCTTTTGCCTGCACGGTATCCATTGATTTGGCGGGCGTAAAAAACTGTAACCATTTCATTTTGTGAACCTCCCCAATTACTATTTGTTGAACCGGATTTTTTTGCCGATCAGCTTGAACATTTTTTGTTACTCCGGTTATCGGATTGTAAGTCCTCAATTATTACATATCCAGACTGCCAGAGTAAGCTTTCTTTGTCTGATCAGGTTTATTTTAATTCCAAGCTGTCGAAATTTATTTGCAAAAAGTATAAACTTTACTGAAATTATTTTTCACCACGAAGGACACAAAGACCACGAAGATATCAATTCTTCGTGCACCGTGAGCTTCGTGGTTCTTATAAGATCAAGGAGATAAAGGATCTAACCATGAAGATAGGTGTAATGAACAACCCGTTAAAATCAGTTTACCAAGAAGCCGAGCAATGCGGCAAAGCCGGTTTTGAGTTTCTGGATCTAACCCTGGAGGGCCCCAATGCGGCAGATGTTGATACGCAACGACTTAAAGCTGTTTTGGAGCACTACGAACTTGGCATCATCGGACATACCGACCCTTGCCTTCCCTGGGCATATCCTGTGTCTGGGATCAGGGATGCTTGTTTAAAGGAACTTGAGCGGTGTGCACGGATATTTTCTTGTTTGGGTGCAAGGGTGATGAATATTCACCCTTGCTATTTTTGCCCACCCGCAATGAAAGAGCAACGGGTCTCATTCCATATAGAGGCTTTGCCGCCTATTGTTGATATGGCCGCATCCCATGGGCTGACTCTGGTACTTGAAAATTATAAAGCCCCCTTTGACCGGGTGTCTGTTTTTGAAAAACTGATCGCCCATGTACCCGGTCTGAAGCTTCATCTGGACTTTGGACACACCAACTTCGGCAAGGATGACCATGAGATTTTTTGCAAAATACTCGGGGCGCACCTTGTGCATGTCCACTTTTCCGACAACCGGTCAAGAAACGACGATCACCTGCCGTTGGGCGTTGGCACTGTAGACTGGCAGCAGGCGGTGGATTCGTTAAAATCTATCTCCTACGACAACACCATCACCCTGGAAGTTTTCTGCAACGATCCACAAATGCAGGTTACCTATCTGGACCTGAACCGGAATATGGTGCGCAGATTGTGGGATGAATCTCTCAATCCCTAATTAGACAGCATTTTGTCGTTTCCGACCGGCCAGGGCAAGGCCCAAAAGCCCGGAAACTAGAAGAAGGGCCGTTTGGGGCACGGGAACGGCACTTGCTGCAATGTCTGCAATCATTGCATGGCCTGTGGAAGATGGATGATATCCGTCAATCCAGAAAAGATCCTCCCAATCCTGGGTGTTGACCGTATATTCATCAAAGGCCGCATATATATCCAAATCATAAAGCATTACCCCCTCGTAGGCCTCTGCAAAATTTGTCAGCTTACCGGCCAAGTCGGCATTAAATGCCTGGCTCCACCAGGATGCTGCGTCAGCAACGATTTGCCCTATATTTTGTAGTTTGGGGGTATTGCCGATGTCGGGAAGATTGAGAACCATAAAAGATCGAAAACCCTTGTCGTACAATAACCCAAGAGCGGTTAGGATGTTATCGGCAGCAGCCGCATAGCCACGTTCATCAGCCAAATCGTTGGCCCCGGCCCATACCGTCACCAGACTGTTTTCTGTTGGTGATGAAGAACCGTATTGGGCCACCTGCCATAAAAGCCCGGTGTAGCTTAATCCTGCACTCGGGTTGTCATAGTCCGTGGTGGCACCGGCATAAGCATGGTTATCTAATGCCAGTCCAAGGGTTTCCGCCAGGGTTTCCACCCAGAGATCACCGTCGGTATACCTTAGCCCATTAAATTTGCCGGTATCCGAGAGACTGTCCCCAAACACCACCAGATTATCAAATGTTGTGGCAGCCAGCCCAGGACCACAAACACCCATGAGTATAAAGAAGTACGCCAATAGTGTAAAAAAATGCTTTTTCATAACCCTTCTCTCCTTTGTATAACGGTCACGGACCGTCCTTGGTCTATCTATACCCAGGCCTCGGCCCACAACAAAGCTTGAAAGATCTGAGTAACTTACCCAGACTTTCTTATAAAAATTATCTGGATTGTCCGGTCAGGCCGGGATTTTACAGCATTAGCACAAAAGGGACTTCAAAATCGTAAAATATAAACGCTCAATAAAAAAGGAGCCTACCACGATGACTTTTGAAATGCCAGGGCTACTCTTTCGGACGATAATTTCTTTCCCGGAAAACAGCACCCGGCAGCATTTTTTTGATTTTTCGCTTCAGGGACAGGCGGTGAAAATAAGTAAATGGCGCCTTTGCTGCTTTAAAACGCCCTGCGGCCGTTTCATCAGGAAAAAAAAGAAGGTCAAGGATGTGAAAGGTTGGGGTGGTTCGGTTTAAAAATCCAGCGCAGCCGGCGCAATAGGTCACGATGGGCCTACGGCCTGCGGCTTTTTTTCGTTTTTGGGCCCACGTTCCGGCAAGTTCAGGATCAATAAATCCCACAGCCCCGCCTTCTCCGCAACAAAGCGTCTTTTTTTTTTCAAAGGCCATTTTTCCGACAGACAGGTTCATTCCGGTTAAAAGAGACCGGACCGAATCCTGAACTAGGGTGTCATCGCGCATGGGACAGGGGTCATGGACCACCAGTGGCGTATCCTCAAAAGGGCGGGAACCGTCAGCAAATCTGTGTGGCAGGCCTGTACTGTTTATCACTTCGTAGACGCTTTCAATGCTCATTTGCGGTGCATACGTTTTAAACACTTTATAGCAGTTGGGGCAGGCAAGCCAGATCCGTTTAATCCGGTGGGTCTGTAAAAAGTTCAACATTTCCCCAAACATGCTTTGAAAATAGGTCGCACGACCTATGTCATGACTCGGTTTGGTGCAGCAGTCCAGAACAATCCCTAAATTCGGCTTCAGGGCCTTTAGGGCTTCAAACAGGCGCCATGTGGTTTTTGGCCGGGTTCCTGGAAGGGTGCAGCCGGGGAAAAAGATCGTATCGCAGTCTTGGGGCAAGGCATAACATGAAAATAAAGCAGAGGTGCCTTTTTTTTCATACCCCAGGATTGTGGAATACTTTGACAGATCGATCTGATTGTTGTTTACGGCATCCCTCCTTAAGTTGAGAAATGCCTCTACCGGGTCCAGATTCTCGGGACAGACTGTCTGGCACAGACCGCAAAGACTGCATTCAAAGGCAATAGAATGTTGTGTTACAGGGCTCAGGGCTGTAAAGATCTCTTTGGGTGTGCCGTATCGGGTTAAAAAGACGCACTGAACCTGGCAGATACCGCAATTGGTACATTTTTCAAGAATATCGGTAGCCACAGGCGACATAGGCTCGAACAGGTCTGATAGGGTTCCCTTTTTCAAATGAGATCAATCCCGGGACAAGTGGTTAAATTTATCGGAACCAAAAGCGGTGGTGGGACGAAAAGTTGCCCAGATGCAAGACGCAGAACAATTTAAAACCGGAGCATACTAAAGTATGTGAGGATTATAAATTGTTCTGCAACGCCGCAGATGGGTGGCTTTTCGTTCAACCACTATTCTGTTTTAACCATTTCCTGATGGGGCCACCCCAATTGCCCCTTTTCCAAGATCAAAAGGCGGTCTTCCGCAACGCCATTTTCCTTAAGGTAATCATAACAACGCTTAGCACCGCCTTTGCCTCTAGGGCAGACAATGACCACAGGGTCATTGTTCTTTTTAGCCTCACCAACGGCATTGTCAAGCTTGGCCTTGTCGCTGTCTGATTTTACCGGATAGGAATAGGTGGGTATGGCGCCGGGTAGATGGTGGGCCTTAAACTCTTCGGTAACCTGGATATCCACAATGTTGATGGGGTGCCCGGTTTCTATCCAGGATTTTACTTTGTCCGGCGATACATAATTGTATCCAAATGCGAAGGCTGGGACTGCCATCATTACGATTACCAGCGTCAGGAATATTTTTTTCATTTGTTTTTCCTTTTTAATCCTAAAGTTCCAATAAGTTGTTATCTTAACTCAACTATCTATTTTTATTAAAAATTACGATATTTTTGTTCCCGTTCAGGTTAAAGATATTCGGCAACTCGGACCAGTCACCAGCAGGTTGTTGGTGACCGTGGACTGAATATGTTCCATCTTGCTTCCCAGAAGAATCTCTTTAATTACGCCGTGCCCATAGGCGCCAAGAACGATCAGTGAGTCATGGGGTACATCATACAGCATCTGGTCAAATCCGGAAGATTCATAGAAACACCATTCATCCACATACTGCGCCACAAGTTTTTCAAGGTCTGTACCCCGGACCATGTCGCGGACCGTTTCCTCGTTGTCATTTTCAAGCACGGTATAAATTTTTAAAGAAAATTCTGAGGCAATGGCGATTTTCAGCCCTAAAACCAGGGCATTCATCGCATTGGCGGAACCACCAAAAAAGACGGATATGCTTTTCCACGGCTTAAATACAGGGCTAGCAATTAGGATGGGAAAGGTGGCCTGCTTTATCATCCGTCGAACCTTTGGGCCTAAGTGGCCCAGACTTATTTTAGATGACAGGTCACTGATTGAACGTGGTGAACACATATAATCAAATTGACTGGATATATCCGGCAGGGTAGAAGCGGTAAAATTTTTGGGCTCATAAAACCTGGGCGGTATCCCGGCTTGATCAAAAAGCGAAATAACATGCTCATGGGCTGTATTTGGAAAGGCTAAAAAAGAATTGTCCAGGTTCACCTGCACCACGTCATTGGCAAAATACATTAAGAATTTATCTGTTTTAGGAATATACACAACAGGAGAGGCTTTAATGGTTTTACAAAAATAGAGGGACTGCAAAAAAGTTTCCCTGCCAAAAGGGGTATTCCTGAAAATATGAAGCAGTTTATAGTTCATTGGAAGTCTCCTTGGGTCCTAAAACAGGGTGTTATTGTATATTTGTTTGCATGATCAGTTCCCTGCGGTACAGATCAAGTATGCGTGACTTGGAAATCATTCCGGAAAAGCGGTTATGATCCACCACCGGGATGTGATCGATGTTAAAGGCCTCCATAAATTCCAGTACATCATGCAGATCATCGTCATAAGAGACCGTTACCATATCCGTATCCATGATCTGGTTAAGGAATATCATGTCATAAAAGGCAGGCTCCAGCGCATATTTTCTGATACTTGAAACCCGGACCATTCCCAGGTAATTGCCGGTCTCATCAGATATAACCGGGTAGTGGTTGCGGTCTGAATTGCGAATTATATTAATAAATTCTCTAAAAACCATATTTTCCGATACGGTCTTGTAGTTGGTGTCAATGATTTCGTTTAAGCTTAGATCTGACAAAACTCTTGCATCTGTCCCTGGCCGCATGAATTCGCCACGTTCAATAAGATCTTTAAAATAAAAAGAAGCCGGTTCGATAATATGGCTTAACGTCGATGAGATGGAAGATACCAGCAGCAAAAGCAAAATAGCCTCATATCCGCCGGTAATTTCGGCAATCAGAAAAATACTGCTTAATGGGGCCTGCATAACCCCGGCCATGATACCGGTCATGCCTAACAGTGCATACGCACCTTCCGAGGTCACTGCGGCATTAGGGAAAACGAACATCATCGCCTTGTAGAATACCACGCCGCTAAGACTGCCGATGACAAGACAAGGCGCAAAGATGCCCCCGGAACCGCCCCAACCCAGGGTGATGGACGTGACAAATATTTTTAAGAAAAGTCCAAGGAATACGAGCCAGAATGCCATGGGAAACGTACCGCTTACCATTTCCATGATCGGATGATATCCTTCACCCAGCACCATGGGCATGAAAATTCCTATGGTGCCCACTGTGCAACCGCCCATCATTGCGCGAAGCCAGGGGGATACTGGTGTTCGTTTGGCTATGCCCCCAACTTTTCTGAGCGTCCGTGTAAAAATTACAGAGACTATTGCGGTGAACAGGGCCAGTCCGATGCTGCCTAAAATATCTCCTGTAAAAATATCAAATGGGATGTGCTGGAAAAGTTCTTTTTCAGGGATGATGGCTTCACTGATCTGGGCACCGGCCACAGCAGCAATGGTAATGGGAATGATATTGACAAATTTCCATTCCCCAAGAATGATCTCAACGGAAAAAATAAGTCCGGCCACAGGGGCGTGAAAAATGGCGGAAATGGCGCCGGCTGTACCACAGCCCACCAACGTCATACGTTGCCGGTCATTGAGCCCCAAAAATTTTGCGATATTGGAGCCGATGGCAGATCCGCTCATGACAACCGGGGCTTCGGGGCCTGCAGAGCCACCGCTGGCAATGGTTAAAAAACTGGATACAAGCCTTGAAACGGTAGACCGAAGTCGCAAAAGGCCACCCCGTCTGGATACGGCATATATGACTTCGGGCACGCCATGGCCTGCCCCTTCCCGCACCACTTTATCAAGAAACAGAAAAGAGAGCATTGCGCCGATGCCCGGCAAGATAAATGCCCAGCCGTATTGGCGGTAGGGTGCAAGAAATTCAAGAACCGAAGCCAATGAAAGCCTTAGCGCTACGGCTGCAACACCTGCACAAATACCGACCACGGCACCGGCAGTCATCAGCACAAGTCGGTCGTCAAAAAGAAAAAATTTTGCATAAAAAGAATTATAAGTTTGTTTTAGCTTGCTCATGATAGGTCCGAATAACCGATTATATATTTTCGGTCAGGTGCAGGGCATCAATCTTTTCGATTAACACAGATTGTTCCGGGCAGGTTTTTAAAAATTCACTGAACTGTCTGTTGCGTAAACACAAAGAAATAGCTGAGAGCAGGTGAAGGTGAAATTTTAAATCCGGAAACAGGATAAAAAACAGGGTTGAGACAGGCTGCTTATCCAATGCATGATAATCCACAGGATTTCTAAGAAAGCAGACTGCGACCATGGGGTGTTCAAGATAGTTAAGGGGCGTTCTTGGGTGAGGAATGGCAATGCCGCCGCCAACCCCTGTGGACAAGGCTTCTTCTCTTTTGACAAGCTGCTGAACAAGGTCCGGTTTGTGATTATCCGGAACGGCCTGAATCCTTTCAACGCATGCACCAATTACTGACGGTACATCGGGGCCTGTATCAATATCGTGATATACGCCGCCGCTCTTTATGGCGGTGGGCAAAGAAACCTTATCTTCGGTCTCAGGACCCTGGGCCGGGCGGGGGTTCAAGTTGAGGGAAATATGGTTTTTCGCAGCCCAGTTTTTCAAATCTCTGGCGTGAAAACTGTAGGTCCTCCCTGTTTTGGACACAGGCAACTTTCCCTGGCGGATCCAGCGCTCTATGGTTGTACGGGAGACCCCTAAAGACTTGCATAACTCAGATATTAGAATTTCCATCTTTTCCTTAACGCGGGTTGCTGTGTGATAAACCTCATTTTAAACTGTGATGATTTATATAAACCAAACCCGGCAGAATAACAACCCCGGCACACCCGCGAATAAAAAAGGGATAAAAGCTTTAGTAGACGCTTTTATCCCTTTTTTATTCGTTAGAAAAATGGTTAAACCTCTTAAGTCTGAAGATCTACCATCCCCGGGTTTCCATGATTTCCTTGATTCTTTCTTCCGCTTTTTTCTCTACAAGAATCATCTTTTTGGCCTGGGCTTTTTTGATCTTTTCAGTCAGGGTCGAAAGGTCAGCCGGTTTTTCAAGTAAATCCATCGCGCCTAGCTTCATGGCCTCGATACCCTTTTCAACCGTTGCATGCCCGGTTAAAAGAATCACCTGCAGCTCAGGTTTTTTCTTTTTCAGGATTTTTAAGGTTTCGATACCATCCATCTCCGGCATCTGCAGATCAAGGACCACCACGTCAAAGGATTTGTCTTCAACACTTTTCAAGCCTTCAATGGCGGAACCCGAAGTACTCACATCCATTCCCCGGTTCGTCATTCTCTCTGCCAGGGCTTGTGTAAACTCCTGTTCGTCATCTATGATTAAAACTTTTTCACTCATTGCCGGGGTCTCCTTCTAATTAGTTGATATTAAAGAAGTTGTTATTTGTTGAGATTGTTTTTTTTATCCACCAAAGACAAGGTCTGCTCTGGTATTCTGATCTTCCAATACGATTTTCGCCTGGAATAGATCTAATGCCTGACAACTTGCCTGTTGGCCAAAATTCGATGCAAAAGGCTGTTCGCACTGAAAACTTAAACAAACTTGGCTTTTCTCATCTTCCTTAGAGAATATATTGAGAACGGCACCTGATGCAAGGTTTTCCGTTATATTTTCTAAAATTGACCAGATTAGAGACAATAAGAAGAAGAAAGATCCATTGACATAAAACGTGTCGGCAACCTGGGTATGATTCACTTGAATGCCTCTATTGGCAATGATCCTTGCACCAAGACCCAGGGCAAGCCCCACCGCTTCATCCAGATCCACCTGTTGTTCGGATTTGTCCATGCTGTGGGAAAAGGTATTCAGGGATTTTACTATAGCATCAGCCCGGCCGATCTGTTTTTCAATACGTTGGACAATTGCTGAAAACCGCTCGATATCCAGCGGCTTGCCTTTTTGGGCCATCATGAGATAATCAGACATCAGTCCTGCATTTTCATTCATGATGGCCAGGCAGTTTTTTATGTCATGGGATATGGATGCCCCCATCCGACCAAAATAAGCCGGGCCGTATTGATCTATAATTTCCTGGGTTGTGGGCATCACTTTTTTCCTCCATCAAGCATGACCTGGTTGAGCTTTTCAATCAGACTGTCAATTTCCACGGGCTTTAAAAGATAATAAGCCTCTCCGGTTTGGGAACATCCTTCATGGTAGCACTCCTCAGATCCATGGCCGGTCATAAAAATAAACTTGAGTTCAGGAGATATCGTCTCCATCTGTTCCTTTAGTTCAAAACCGTTCATATCCGGCATTTGAACATCAAGAACCGCAATGTCATAGCTTTGATTGGACAGCATGGAAATAGCTTCATTGGGCGTGGCAGCCCAGTGTGCGTCAATCCCCCTATACCCAAGACGTTCTGCCAGGGTAGAGACCAGTTCCTTCTCATCATCGACCAGAAGTATCTGCATAGTTCACTCTTCTTCCTGTATTGTTGTGGGCAGATATACAATAAAAGTTGTGCCCTCATTAATTTTGCTTTTTACTTTAATTCGTCCACCTAATTCCTGGACAAGGCCATAGGTAATTGAAAGTCCTAATCCGGTGCCGCCTTGATTGGTTTTTGTGGAAAAAAACGGTTCAAAAATATGTTTAAGATTTTCAGGAGAAATACCACATCCACTATCAACTATATCAAGGCGAACAAATGGCGCCTCTGTTTCTTGTGCACTGATGGAAAGCTTGCCGTCTTTAGGCATGGCGGCAAATGCGTTATTTACTATGTTTAGCAGAACCTGCTGCAGCTTACCCCGGTTGCCGACCACCTGGGGCAGGGTTTCAGGCACATCTATATCAATAAAAATATTTTTTAGCTGTGCCTCTTTTACCAGAAACACCATCACTTCATCAAGGACGGATTTAAGGGTTAAAGGCACGGGCGTTGTCTGGGTCTGGCGACCGAAACTGAGCAGTTGCCGTGTAATTCTGCTGCACCGTTTCACAGAGTTAAGAATGACATCTACAATTTCAAGAAGTCTTGGGTCCTCTTTCAGTTCCTGCTTAAAATGGGCCATATCCTTTATGAGCCCGGCCTTTTCATTGATAATGGCTAGTGGATTGTTTATCTCATGGGCCACGCCTGCGGCAAGTCGGCCGATGGATGCCATTTTGTTTTCATATTCAGCCATATGAAAATATTTGGAACGTTTCAGGTCTAAATATTTTAGACGCCGGACAAAATAACCGGTCACTGCACCAATCCATAAGAGAACGACAGATATACTTATGCCTAAGTACTTGATCACTGTTGACTGGCTGGCATGCCAGGGGGACATGATCACCTGCTTGGATTTAAGCACCACCAGGATAAACGGTGTATTGGGAATGTCCCTGAACGCCGCAATTAATTCCTGTCCATCTTCCAATGTGATGGACATGGTACGGGTTTGATCGGTGGCCAGGGGTAAGGCAATGTTCGCTTTTTCAAGCACATCCCCGAAATGGTGGGAAGGGGTCTGAAGCACACCCTGGGCATTGATCAAAAAGGCATCCCCGTTCCCCGATGTTTTAACTTCAGAAATAATTTGGGGTAGCTGGTGTTCAATGGTGGCCCGGATAATGAAATAGCTGTTGTCCGGAGCCGTATGACGCAGGGCAATGGAAATATGGGGGACGTTTCTGAACCCTAAAAAGACATCACTTACGGAAATTCCATGGGCCATGGTGTCCTTGAACCATTGCTGATCCTTGTAATTTTTACCTTCTAACTCATGGGGGCCGGCATAGGCACTTTGAATACCGGTGGCATCAATAATGCCGATATCCGTAAATCCCCCAAAGCTTTGGTGCAGAAAACTTAACGTTTTTTTTAGTTGTTGTGCATTTTCAAGCTGCTCAAAGGAATTGGACCGGACCACGTAGCTTAATGCGTTTTTGCGTTCATCTAAAAAAAAGGAGAGTGAACGCCAGGTGTTTGAAGCCAGTCGGGACGCTCTAGCCTCGGCATCATTTTCCAGAGACCGCCGGGTCAGGTTGTAATCCAAAACGGCAAAAAAGATAACAGGAATAATGGCAAATGCGGCTGTCAGCACAAAGGAGAGCAGCCATATTCGTTGGTAATTAAGGAACTCCCCTGCAAGAAGTTTGGTGGTTGAGCCTGTGTCCTCTGCTTTTTTTTCCGTATTCGTTGTATCTTCGGCCATAATGAATATCCTGTTCTTGAGAGATTCCGGTGTGTTAGCGTTTGAGCGGCTTTGACAGGGAGGTAAAGCCCATAAAGCCGCCCAAGTACGTTTTGTATCCGGGCGGCTTTGTGAGCTAACGCGCCAGTGTCAAGTCGCCCAAACACCGGGTTTATATTCAGATACGCACCTTATTGGTTCTGCCGGATTTTTTCATTTGCAGCCTCCAAATTCCGGCTTAACTCTTCTATGTCAACAGGTTTTTGCAGATAGGCAAATGCACCAAGCTTCATACAGATTTCCCTGTCTGCGTCCGAACCATGTCCTGTTAGAATAATCACTTCAATATTCGGTCTGGATGCCTTGACTTTCTTAAGAACTTCAATGCCGTCAATGCCGGGCATTTTCAGATCCAGGATCATTACATCGGGCTCATCGGCTTCCACAAGATTAAGAGCGGATTCACCGTCATAGGCAATGGCGGATCCCATGTCACGCATCTGCAGTCTTTCGGAAAGGGTCTGGACAAATTCTCGTTCGTCATCCACCAGCAGAACTTTTGACGGTACCTGAAAGTCAAACCTGCGATAAATGTCTGTCTGGTAAAATCCCTTGCCGATACGGGTTTCAACCGAAGATACCCCTTCAACCTGTTGTACTATATTTTTTAGCTCTTCTTCAAGCTTTCCTAAGAGAAGAACATTGGTATTGATGGTCAGGGTAACCAATCCGTCCCGGGCACTGACACCAACCGCATGGCCTTCTTTGGACAATGCAACCTCCACCCGTGCTGCCAGGGCAAAGTCCTCGGCAGCCTTTTTTGATGCCTTGGTGGGCTGGATGACTTCATTTTTTAGATTATCAAGAATCATTGAGACGGCTTCATCTTTGGTCATCTTGTCCGTGGGCAATATCATGTCGTAGAGGGAAGCATCCCAGGGATCTGCAATTTTATAAAGTGTATTGGACCATGCACTGGTTGTTTCATCGCTTTTTGATATCAGGCTTGACGCCTCTTTTTCACTGATGTTGTGTTCTTTCATGGCCTGTTCAATTCGATATGCCTTGTCTGCAATCAGGCATATCCTTAGTGCATGGCTTATGGATGCAGGGATTAAAAGGCTTGTAAATCCTTCGATCATGATTTCATCCTGGGACAGGCACTCTGCCGCGGCAAGGCGCAGGTAAGCAATGGCGCGCTCTTTTTCATGGGTGAATTTATTGAACACCGATGTTTTTTCAAGAAAAGATTTGGCAATTTTCTTTTCGGACATTCCGGACTGCTTGCTTGCTGTGGCGACCAGATCTTTATCTGTCAGTAGTTTAAATCCGCTTTGATCAATAACATCTGAAATGATTGACGCTTTGCCGCAATATGAACCGCTGAAAAATGTCAGTATAGACATGGGGATGTCTCCTTTATTTTGTTGATTGGGTGTCCAGGCAGTTTACAAGTAATGGGCATTCATCTTCCGAGGTGTTGGCATGGGCCTGGGGATGAACGTTTGTCAGCGCATTTTCCATAGTGGAATAAATGTTATGCTTCCCAATCTCCTCAAGCAGGTGCGTGCGGGCAAGCACCTTGTAAACCGCATCATTGACCCCGCTTAACGACACACCGTATCCGGCACTTCTCAAACGCTGAATAATCAAGGCCAGCGCTTCCTGACCCGAGGCATCGATATCGTTGATACCGTTACAGGCAATAATAAAGTGCTTTAGGTCTGATGACGCCTGGATCCGGTCGTTTATTTCATCTTCAAGATAGCTGGCATTGGCAAAAAACAGCGGACCTTCAAAGCGGATCAGTTGTATATGCTCGCAGGTGGCAAGTTCATGCACACACGAATCTTTGAGTGCCTGATCTTGCCCCCTTGAAAGGATGCTGATTTTGGGTCGCATGCTTTTGTACAAAAATACGGCAAGGGACAGGCCGACCCCGATATAAATACCGCTTTCAAGGTGAGGAGCTACAATCAGGGTGACAATAAAGGTAATAACGGAAATCACACCGTCGTACCACTGTGCATGCCAGGCATGAACAAAACCGGAAACGTTTACAAGCCCGATAACCGCCATCATAATAACAGAAGCAAGGACTGCCTGGGGCAGATGGTAAAGCAACGGTGTAAAAAACAGCAGGGTGATGATAACCATAAGGCTTGTAATAACACTGGAAAGGCCGGAAACAGCGCCGGCCTGGAGATTAACGGCACTTCTGGAAAAGGAACCCGATACCGGATAACTTTTACCAAAAGAGCCCAAGATATTGGAAAGACCCTGGCCGATGAGTTCCTGGTTGGGATCAAGTCTCTGTCCTGTTTTGGCCGCCATGGCCTTGGCAATGGCGATGGCTTCCATGAAACCGAGCAGGGAGATGATAATCGCATAGGGTAAAAGCTGCAGGAATACGGAAATGTTAATATCAGGTATACCAAGTTTGGGGAGCCCTTTTGGAACGTCACCCACCACGGCACCGCCACCGGAAAGTTTTACGGCATCGGTCTTCAGCGCTTTATTGCCTATGCGGATACGGTATACCCTGTCATCTATCTTGGCATCAGGCATTTGGCCTTCTTTGGGATAAAAAACGATGCCTTTAGTACTATCTTCAACTGCGCTGAAGTGTATTTCCCTAAGGCTTGTACGAATTTCAGAGGCATGGTGTTTAGCCGCATCAATTTTGGTCGTAAGTATCCTGGACTGATATTCAAGATCCAATTGTTCAAGCGCCGGGGCCTCCTTACTTGCCTCGATTTTGGCCGTCAGCGATGTACGTTCGGCACTTAAATCGGCAATGGATGCAATGGTATGGTTGAATGTCTTGATATCCTGTTGAACCTGCTCATCCATGATTTGGTTTATCGCGACCGTTTCATTATGCTGGAATCCGGTGGCCCAGGAAATGATCGTTGTGATGGCAACCGCAGCAAGTACGAATGGAATTTTTGGATTGAGCCGTTTTAATCCCACCATGATGGCAATGGATAAAATACCCATGCCAAGGGTGGGCAGGTGGGTGTAATGAAAGGCGCTTTCAATGACCCGGATAATGGTTTCATAATGGTGATGTGCCTTGTCCACATATACGCCGAACAGCTTGGAGAGCTGAGAGGTGCCGATGATAATTGCCGCAGCATTGGTAAAACCGTTAACAACGGGATGTGACAGAAAATTAACAATAAGGCCCAGGCGAAGAACACCAAGCAGTAGCTGGAAAATACCAACCGTGAGCGCCAGGACAATTGCATAGGCTATAAAGGCTTCACTTCCGGCTGATGCCAAAGGTTCAAGGCTTGCTGCGGTCATTAAGGAGACCACGGCTACAGGACCGGTTGCCAGCTGGCGGCTGGAACCGAACAAAGACGCTATCATGGGGGGTAAAAATGCGGCATAAAGGCCGTAATAGGCGGGTAGGCCAGCCAATTGGGCATAGGCCATGGACTGCGGGATAAGTACCAGGGCCACCGTGAGCCCTGCCACAAAATCAATTTTGAATTTGGCCAGGGAATAATCCTTGAACCACTCTATGAACGGCAGTATTTTGGTTAACATGTCGAACACCTTTCTAAATTAATTGTCTTAAGTCTTTAGCATGCGCCTGCAGGAGCTTACCAATTCATTGAACAGTGCGTTGGCATTATACAGATTGTACGTTTTAAACCGGACTACCCCGTCCACCATGGAAAAGATAATCAATGCGGTTTTGCGGGTAGGCAAAGGATCAATGGAACCGTCCTTTATCCCCATTTCGATACCGTCTTCATAGATGGACACAAGACAATCGTAAATGGCTTCCAGATACCTGCGGCACTGGGGTACTGACTCTGCCAGATGGTAGGGGTAGTACCTGTGCAAAAGGAGAAACTGGTTCTCCATCTTGCCGGCCAAAAATAAATGAAAGGATACCGCACGTTCAATCATGCCCATGCCGCTGTCAAAATTCTGGTTTCCCATATAGGCGTCAAATTCTTCCAGAATCATTTTTTTGGTCTTTTCAAGAACTGCCAGGAACAATCCGTCTTTTGTCTTGAAGTGATAAAAAATGGTTCCTTCGGCCACATTGATCATTTTTGCCAGATCAGCGGTGGAGGTCTCTTTGAACCCGTTTTTGGAAAACAGCACAGTGGCAGCCTGCAGTATGGCATCTTTTTTGGACATAACACCTCTAAAATTCTTGAGTGACTACTCATTTTATTTGAGTGTATACTCAGCAAATTTTGTCATGTCAAATGATTTTTTAACGGTTTTCTAAAGTTTTTTAAATGAGTGATTTGTGTTCAATATCCAGAAACATCAGTATATTATGTATCAAATAATAAAAATTTACTTAAAATTCAGGCGTTTCAATGTGTAATAGTGGTGTTGCAAAATGCAATGAATCAAAAATGTGCTTTTTTGCGCCTGTGTATAAAGTTTTTCATTGAAAGTGAATTTTGGGTGTAAATGGAAAAGATATCTACAGTCTGTCGACGTAAAGTGCGACAGAGATTAGAAAGGCTTTGAAAAAATCAATGTTTACAAAGTGGGTAAAACCAAATTATAATTCGCGGTTAATTTTCTTAAGAAACGGCCATGGGCCGACCTGGTCTATCAGCACCCAGGCTCGCCCCACAACAAAATATGAAAGTGTCTCAACAACATGTTGGTACTTTCTACAAAAGATTTAAAAAAGATGAGGAAAAACAAAAATGAAAGGCTTTAAATTTGCCGGAATCTGTGCCGGAATTAAAAAAAACAGATCCTTGGATCTTGGCCTGATCTATTCGGAAAAACCTGCAAGTGCCGCAGCATTGTTTACACAAAACCAGGTGGTTGCCGCCCCTGTTATTCTCGGTAGAAAAACCATGGAAAAGGGTACGCTCCAGGCAATACTGGCCAATTCAGGCAATGCCAACTGTTTTACCGGTGAACAGGGCATCGCCCATGCACAGCAATGCGTTGAACTTGTGGCCAAAGCCCTTAACGTTGACCCGGAACTCGTATTGGTCTCGTCCACCGGTGTGATCGGTGCGCCCTTGCCCGTGGATAAAATTGAAGCCAAAATTCCGGAAGCCGTGAAAAGTCTTGATTCTTGCACGATTGTAGATTTTGCCACCGCTATCCTCACCACAGATACGTGCACCAAAATGGTGTCCCGTAATGGAAAAATAAATACATCCGGGGAGGAAAAAAGTTTTACCATTATGGGGGTTGCCAAAGGTTCCGGCATGATTCGGCCGGATATGGCCACCATGCTTTCCTATATCTTTACTGATGCTGATATCTCAGGCAGCCTGCTCAAACAGGCACTGACCCATGCCGCGTCCCGTTCCTTTAACCGGATTACGGTGGACGGGGATACCAGTACAAACGATACCCTTGTATGCATGGCCAACGGGGAAGGGCAGGCAGTGATTGACAATGATGAAGCCCTTGGGGTATTTCAGGCGGTTTTAGATGAGATTTGCTATGAGCTTGCTAAACGGATTGTCAAAGATGGAGAGGGTGCCACAAAGGTTGCCTCCATTACGGTGAAAGGTGCATTGACCCAGCAGGATGCATTTGCAGCGGCCGAAGCCATTGCCCATTCCCCCCTGACAAAAACCGCAATTTACGGCCAGGACCCCAACTGGGGCCGGATCACTGCTGCTGCCGGCAGGTCCGGGGCCACGGTGGATCAGAATAAGATGGATTTGTATTTTGGTGATATCCTGCTGGTTCAAAATGGTCAGTGGCAGGGAAAAGCTGTGGAAAAAGAGGCAGCAGAAATAATGAAACAAGATGAGATCAGCATTGTTCTGGATCTTAATCTCGGAGAAGGCCAGGATCAGTTCTTGTTTTGTGACTTCAGCGAAAATTATGTGAAAATTAATGCCGACTATAGATCCTGAAACAGTGCAAGGCATCCGGCTGCAAAAAATTTTAGCCCATAGCGGGATTTGTTCGCGCAGAAAAGCAGAAACACTGATCCTTGAGGGCAGGGTGTCCGTGAATGGAACGGTGGTAAAAGCGCTTGGCACCAAGGCAGATCCAATAAAGGATAAAATCTGCCTTGACGGCAAGCAGGTCCCCTATACATCAAACAAAAAACGCGAATATACCTATCTTGCCGTAAACAAACCCAAAGGGGTGGTGACAACCTGCAGTCAGAAAAATGCAAAAATTATTTTGGACCTTGTGGCGGTCAAACAAAGGGTCTATCCCGTTGGGCGGCTGGATAAGGATTCCGTGGGGCTCGTTTTGCTCACCGATGACGGTGATTTGCATAACCGGTTATCCCACCCCTCCCATGACCATGAAAAAGAATATTTGGTGTATGCAGCCCGGCCTGTGAGCGACCAGGATTTGACTGCCATGGCCCAGGGCATGGTGATCGACGGAAAAAAAACCCGGCGGGCCAGGGTCCGCCGGGTTTCTGAAAACGGATTTAAAATTATTTTAAAGCAGGGGTTAAATCGCCAGATCCGAAAAATGGTGGGCAAAACCGGCAATCAGGTGACCATGCTCAAACGGATTCGCATGGCCAATATTCGTCTTGGCAGTCTGGCTCCCGGAAAATGGCGACATCTCACTGAAAAAGAGGTGAAAACCCTAAGACAATGATTGAATACCTACGCTCTTTCTGACTTTATCCAGGAAGGGCACGGAATATTCCCTGGCTCGAATGGCCCCTTTTTTCAAAATATCTTCAATATCTTTGGGATTTGCCATCAGTTCTTCGTACCGCTGTCTGGGTTCTTTTAAAATATCGTTGATGTATTCAAACAACTCCTGTTTCATGGCACCCCAGGCGATTCCTTCCCGGTACCGCCGGGCCAGGTCTTGGGTTTGCTCCTCGGTGGCAAAAGCCCGGTAAATTGAAAACAAGGTACAGGTATCGGGATCTTTGGGTTCATCGGGCCCTAAAGAGTTGGTCTGGATTTTCATGATCATTTTACGCAGCCGTTTTTCCGTATCAAACAGCGGAATAAAATTGTTGTAGCTTTTACTCATTTTGCGTCCGTCAAGACCTGAAAGCACAGCTGCCGTTTCATCCACAACCACCTCGGGCAGAACAAACAATTCCTTGTAAGTGTGATTGAATCTTGCAGCGATATCTCTTGTCATTTCAAGGTGCTGGATTTGATCTTTGCCCACGGGAACTTTGGCGGCATTAAACATGAGGATGTCGGCGGCCATGAGAATGGGGTAGGAAAAAAGACCCATGGTTACACCCTGGTCCGCATCTTTTCTTTCCTGTTCCTCATTTTCCTGGACTGCTGCCTTGTATGCGTGTGCGCGGTTCATCAGCCCCTTGGCTGTCAGACAGGTTAAAATCCACGTCAGTTCAGGAATTTCAGGGATATCAGACTGCCGGTAAAACACACAATTGTCGTAATCCAATCCTAAAGCAATCCAGGCGGCTGCAATTTCAAGGGTGGATGTTTTTCGTTTTTTGGGATCATGATTTTTTATCAGAGAGTGGTAATCTGCCAGAAAATAGTATGAGGTCAAGTCCGGATTTTTACTGGATTCAACGGCCGGACGAATTGCCCCCACATAATTGCCGAGATGAGGCGTTCCCGATGTGGTAATACCGGTTAAATAGTCTGCGTTTTTCATTTATATTCCTAAAGAATTAATTAGTGTTATGCAAATGAGGGAAGTACCAGAATCTTGTCTATTTTTCAAGTTATGCCTTTGCAATGGAGAAAATTTGTCCGACCTCTGATTCAGTTGTCAGGGTTGAATTGCTCCATAATCTGATCAATGGCGTTTTGATCCAAACTTGTATCGTCATCGGACAGAAAAGCCGAAACAGTGCTTTGCTTGTCGATTTTTTTGCGGTGCGTTTGATCCTGTCCCGGATGCAGGATGGTTTTCATGGAAATGGCAATTTTAGAAAGTTCGTTTAACTGCTGGTGGACCCGGTCTGTGAACTGAAGATTGAGCTCTGCCATATCCAATGTTTTGAGCGCTTGGTTAAGATCAGTTCTAAGGTTTTCCAGGGTGCTTGAAAGGCGGGCTGATGACTTGAATAATTCTTTTTGGGAGGTGGATATTTTTTGATCAAGCGCCAGGGTGTTCATCAGATTATTTAATTTTCTAAGCAGCAGTCTGCTGATTTTCAAAAGGCTGTCTTTATCCTGAATCAGCTCCTGGTACTTGAGGATGGTGTGGGTTTTGGCAAGGGTTATGCTTGGCTCAATGGGTTTGGGAATAAAGTCAAAGGCCCCGGCTTTATATGCTTTAAGGATATCATCCTTATGATTCAATCCGGAGACAAAAACCACTGGAATACCAGATATTTCCGGGCTTTTTTTTAAAAGTTTACAGGTTTGGAATCCATCAAGTTCCGGCATATCCCCATCCAGAAATATAAGATCAGGATGCTGGGCCATGGCAATTTCAATTCCCTCCCTACCTGATGCCGCTTTGGCGGTTTGAAATCCGTGTTTATCAAAAAGAGTTGCAATGATGTTGCGGCTGATCAGATCATCGTCAATTACGAGAATTAAATGGGGCGTTGACATAATGGGCTCCAAGTATGAATTAGGGTTATGATTGGGCCATGCGCACACAGTTCCTGCCTTCATTTTTTGCTGAATACAAGGCCTCGTCAGCCTTTTTAATGAGCGTTTCAGCATTGTTCTCACCGGCAGATGAAAATGATGAAATACCGAAGCTTGAGGTAATATGGATGGGGGACCTGTGTGTTGATATGTGCATCGGTGTTGTTTCAATTTTGATTCTCATACGTTCTGCGATGTCCCGGCCTTCCTTGATCGAACAGTCCGGCAAACATAGAATAAACTCCTCACCGCCATAACGGCCGATAAAATCATAGGGCCGTACGGTCTGAGCCATCTGCGATACAAACTGCTTGAGCACCCGGTCTCCTGCAATGTGGCCGTACTGGTCATTTACCTGCTTGAAATGGTCTATGTCGGTCATGAGCAAAGATAAAGGTATCTTGTTACGGGCTGCCCGTTCAAGCTCCTCGTCTAATTTTTCCATGAAGGCCCTGCGATTCAAGGTGCCTGTCAATGAATCATTTCGGGCAAGTTCCAGCACTTTTTCTTCAAGTCTGATAATCCGTTCGCCGATGAGAATACGGTATTTGAGTTCAACATAGTCAATGGGCTTGGTTAAAAAATCGTCTGCGCCGGCTTCAAGTCCCTTGAGAATATCCTTTTGTTCCCCTTTGGCTGTAAGAATAATAAAGTAGATGTACCTTGGTCCCGCTTGGTCACGCACGTTGCGGCAGAGCTGCAACCCGTCCATTTCAGGCATCATCCAGTCGGAAATGACTATGTTTGGGCAGCCCGGTTTGCTGATGATATCCCAGGCCTGCCCCCCATCCGAGGTGGATACAACCTGGTATCCCCATTTTTTAAGGTTATTTTCAAGAATAGCTCTGAATATGGGATCATCTTCAGCAATTAAAATTTTCATGGCTCATCTTTTCAATCGTCATTTTAAGTTCAGATTCGAACAGCGCTACTTCTTTTTCCAATTTTGACAACAGCACTTTAATCCGGCTAAGGTCACCTGTTTTTGCCTGGAGCTCCAATTCGTTTGCGTGTTGCTGAGCACCAAGGGCCCTAAAATTGCTCAAGGCCCCTTTCAGGCCATGGGCAGCCTTTGCCAATGCCGGACCATCTTCAGTCTCAATCGCCTTTTGGATGGCATCCATATGATCGGTCCGGTTCTGGAAGAACATTTCAGAAATCTGGAAGAAAAATTTTGTATCGTTATCCACTGCCTCCATGACTTTGGGCAGATCAAAAAGTTGGGGCTGGTTCGGCGCATGATCTATATCCTGCTTTGCCTTGGAGGTGACACCCGCCTTTTTAGTGCCGGGTGTTTGATCGAATATAGTTCCAGGGTCAAAAGGTGTTGACTCAGACGGTTCGGATAAGGGTTGGGCCTCTACATTCAAATACCGGCAAAGTGCCATGTAAAGTTCATTGGGCTCGACCGGCTTTGAAATATGGGCATTGGCACCAAAATGGATTGCCCTGTCCACTTCATCGGATAAGGCGGCAGCTGATAACGCTACGATCGGCAAATTTTTATCCGTTTTGCGGATGGTGTAAATTGCCTCAAATCCATCCATAACCGGCATCTGAAGATCCATGAAAATAAGATCCGGTCGCGTTTTGGCCACTATATCCACTGCCTGGCGACCGTTTCTCGCGGTCAGCAGGTCTGCTCCCGTCCGATTTAAAAGGCGAACGGCCACCTCCAGGTTTAAATCAATATCTTCCACCACCAGAATGGAAAAACCTGTTAAGTCCGGGGGCGCAATTTTGTATGAATTTTCCAGATTCTCCTTTAGCTTGGCGGGGTCGCCCAATGCCATGCCGATCTCAAAATAAAAAGTGCTGCCCTGATTTTCCTTGGATTTAACTTTTAATTCACTTCCCATTAACTGAGCCAGGCGCCTGCTGATGGCAAGTCCAAGACCGGTACCGCCGAACCGCCTGGTGGTGGTTGAATCCGCCTGGGAAAAGGCCTCAAATATTTTTTTCTGCTGTTCCGGGCTGATGCCGATACCAGTATCTTTAACTGAAAAAAGCAGTCTTATTTGTTTTTCTTCATGATTTGCCTCTTTCAAGCTGATTTGCCCTTTTACTCCGCCTTTGTGGGTAAATTTGACGGCGTTGCTTAAAAGATTCATTAAAATTTGTCTGAGCCTGTGAGCATCGCCCTGGACCACTTCGGGTACATCCGGTGATATGATGATTGAAAAATCAATTCCTTTCTCCTGGGCCAAGGGGGATAACGTGGAGTCAATGGGCAGCAGCATCTCTTTTAGAGAAAAATCATGCACATCAATGTCAACCTTCCCTGCTTCAATTTTGGAAAAATCCAGAATATCATTGATAATATCCAGGAGAATTCTGGATGAAAAGTCTATTTTTTTGGCAAAATCCAACTGCTGGTCTGTTAAATCGGTTTCAAGCAGAAAGCGGCTCATGCCTATGATGGCATTCATTGGGGTCCGGATTTCATGGGACATATTGGCTAAAAATTCCGATTTTGCCGCATTGGCTTTTTCCGCTTGTTGGCGGGCGTTAATCAACGCCTTTTTGGCGGCTTCCTGATCAGTCATATCAACAAAGGTTAAAATATAACCTTCCTCAAAAAGCCGGCCGCCAACCAGCATATCTCTATAGACACCATCCTGGCATAACAGTTTGTACATGTCTGGCTGGATCATGCCCTTTTGTTTTGGGGCCTGTTCAAGAGATGTCAAAAATCGGGTGCGACTCTCTTTGCCGATCTCATTGTCCGGAAACATTTTTTCAAGTGCATGATTAATATCAAAAAATTCTTGTTCACCATATCCCAGCAGCGTTGTAAAGGCATTGTTTCTCCGGTAGATCCACCCTTGGTCATTGACATAGATGATAGGAATCGGAACCAGGGTAAATATGGTTTCAAATCCTTTTTTAGAGGCCTTGATCTGGGCTTCTTTGGCCAGCCTGTCGGAAATATCCCTGAAACTTACAACGGATCCTGTAATCCGACCCCGATCAATTATGGGTGAAGAGACATAGCTGACTGCAAAGGCGCTGCCGTCTTTTCGCCAGAAGACTTCATTGTCAATTTTGCGTTTCTCGCCGTCATTCAAAGCGAAATGAAGGGGGCATTCCTTTTCTTCATAGGGACAACTGTCAGCATGGCTGTGATGAAATACTTGGTGGGAACTTCTACCTATAATCTGATCTTGGGTCCAGCCGATCATTTTTTCTGCCGCCGGGTTTATAAAGGTGAGGTTGCCGTGAATATCGACCCCGTATATCCCGTCCCCGCTGGATGACAAAATCAGGTCGTTTTTTTTATAAAGATCGGCAATCGTTTGTGCATCTTTTTTTTGCTGGTTCAGCACGCGATTGCGCTGGGCTAAAAGAAAGCCGATCAAAAGAGAAATAAAAAGAAGAATTGTAATGAGGATGGGTTGCGCGGAGCCATAAATGAATGATTTTTTCTTGATGCTCTCTTTGGTGATAAAGTGAAACAGATGCCAGTGCGTTGAACTGTCAATCGTACCGACATCCACCTGTTGTGCTTTTAAAATAGAAATTGGAACAGGCAGCCCACTGGCCAAAAAAATGCCCTGGTCGGTTTTAATTTGCTTTTTTCCTGTTAGCGCAGCCTGCCAGGCTTCTGGAAAATCGATGGAAAAACGCTGATCTTGCTTGGCACTGAACATAAAGGCAAACTCTTTGTCCGGGAACAGTTCCGACTTCAGATAGTAGCCGTTTTCATTGACAAGAAAACTGTAATGCATGTTGCCGCCGGAGTTGTGCATTTGGTTTTTGTCAAACAAGTCTTCCAACAAGGTTTTGGCTAAAAAGTTCATCACCAGAACTGCCTGGGGCGCCCCTGTTTGATTTTTTATGGGCAGGGCAAATCGAATCATGGGTTTGTGGGGGACTTCGACTTTTCCCTGTTCCACGTTTAAATCCAAAGGAGAGATAAATGTTTGATTGGTCGGCAGCATAAGGGCTTCTTTGAAATAATAGCGGTTCACCTTGTTTTGAAGGTTTGCCCGGGGGACCTTATTGCATTTGCCGTCGTTAAAATTAATGCGTACCAGCTCCTGGCCGTCGGCTTGGATTAGGCGAATCTGATCATAGATTTCGTAAAAACGGCAAACCGAACGCATCATCTGTGTAACCGCCTGATGCCTTTCCTGGGTTGGGTTGGCCAGAAACCCCGCTATACACGGAGACTGGGCAAGGACATGAAGATCGGCGATGCGTTCATGAAACATGGACTGGATCTGGTGCTCAGCCTTCATCACATGGCCGATATCATGACTGATATCTACTTTGAGGCGGTTTTTATCATATAGAGTCAACAAAGGGAAAACCACCGCAGCTACAATGATGAAGGTCAGGATAAAATATTGCACCCAATAACGTAAAAATTTCTTATTCCGCACAGATGCCCCATTGCGTTTTTTAAGTTAAATCGGGATATTGGGCAGAGGCGGCACAGCAGACGGTTTGGCAAACAGATACCCCTGGATATAGGTCGCCCCGTTACCTACCAGCCACTGCCATTCTTCTGTACGCTCAACCCCTTCCGCGATTGATTCGATTCCAAGATTTTCAGCCAAGTCCAATAAATTTTTAACAATCATGCCTTTGTAGGGATCCTGGTCTACATCCCGGATCAGTTCCATATCTATTTTAATAAAATCGGGTTTAATATGGTGCAGCATATTTAAAGAGGAGTATCCTGCCCCCATATCATCCAAAGCAATGCGAAACCCCCTGTTTCGATAAAAACGGATAATGTTTAAAAGGTGCTTGATGTCCCGGACCTGATCGGTTTCCACCACTTCAAAAACAATTTTGTCTGGTGAAATGCCTGTTTCTTTAATCGTCTCCATGGTGGTTTTCAGGCAATGCTTGGGGTCATAAATGGTTGTAGGGTTAAAATTGATGAAAATGTTATGCGAAATGTTTTGGCGGGCAGCATCTTTTACTGCAGTTTGTCGGGATACCCGGTCCAGGTGAAAAAGCATATCCATGGACCGCGCAGTACCAAATAATTCAGGCGGGTAAATAATTTTGCCGTCAACGCCTTTTCCCCTGATCAGGCATTCGTAAGCAAAGACCAGATCAGGACGCATTGCGTTGACAATAGGCTGAAACCAGGATAACAGTCTCTTTTCATCTAAAAGTTTAATAAACCACTGGTTGTTAGAGAGTGATAAAAATTCTTCGAGGGTCTGTACGGATTTAAAATAATCAATGGAGATCTTTTGTCCTTCGGGAAGAAACAGGCATTTTGTATCTTTTAACTCCATCGCATTTAAGTAGGATAGAAAATCCCGGCAGAATCCGCATGCAAAATTTTTAATGTAGGGGATGGCCAGGACATTTGCAGCAGGGTGTTCTATGCCGACCGAATGGTTTTTTAAAATGCGCTCAATTGACTTTAATGTCGGTTCCATAGGCGGTGATAGGTATAGTGTCCCGTTTGGAAACCGGATGTCTGGTAATGCTTCACAACGACTGCATTTAGCCATTCAAGAACCTTTCAAATGAAAATATGCGTTGATGCTGCATATTGATAGAACGACCTAACACCTAAACAGACCACTTATGAATTTTGTCACGTACAAAGCACATGTAAACTTTCATCCAAAGAAATAGGTCAACTATTTCAAAAATAAAAATTTGCCGGAATTAAAGTGATCTGTAAATTTAAAGGTTTCGGTCGGTCATATGTATAGAATTATTATCTTCCTTAAATGCTTAAGCAAAATTCACTAAAAAGTCAACTGATGTTAAATATAACCTATCAAATCAGTTTGTTTTCAGTGGCGTAGCGTTCAGCAAATTCAATTTCTTCTTCCATGGTAATCAATTTATCATCCAGCTTTTCGTCAATAATTTTATTGAGAATCGTGGTGTAAACCGGTCCCGGCCTTAATCCTATGGATTTAAGGTCTTTTCCGCTAATTAAGGGTTTGATATTGCGCTGGTGCGTATAAAAATGGGAGATGGCTTTGCGAACCGATTCATTCTTGGTCAACGCCAGCATAAACAAAAGGCATTCTGTTTGAAAGTGGATCAACCACCAGTATATCTGCTGATTTGAGGCCGGATAGCTTTTTTCAATAAGCTGAATCCGATGCTCGGCTTTAATTCGTTTTTCAAGCAGCCGTATCCTTTCCTTTAAGGGAAACATCAACCGGTCCGCGATCTGGGCGGTCACCGTAAAGGGGTATCCGTGAAGCCAGGCCATAAAGTAAACCGCCCATCTTGGATAGTCATCATCTGCATACAAAAGATCATGCCAGGCCAAGGTTTTACCTACGGACTCAAACAAAGCACAGGTGGTATCGGTTAATTTCAGGTCAGGATGGATCACCTTGTCCAGGCCGTAATCAGACATAGTCTGTACTGCGGGCAAGGGATTATCCTCGCCAAAAATTTGTTTAAGCTCCGAAAGAACCCGCAGGCCACTTAAATGTTTAACCGCACCGACATTTAAAGCGTTTTTGATCAGGTTGGCCGTCACTTTACCGATTCTAAACCCGAACCTGTTGGAAAATTTGATAGCCCTGAAAATCCGGGTGGGATCTTCAATAAAACTTAAATTATGGATAATCCGGATGATTTTATCCTTGACATCCCTGACACCGCCAAAATAGTCAATGAGCGTGCCAAATGTTTCCGTGTTCAGGGAAATGGCCAGGGTATTGATGGTAAAATCCCTTCTGGCAAGGTCCATCTTGATAGAGGAGTTTTCCACCACAGGCAGCGCTGCGGGGGTTGCGTAGTATTCAAGCCGTGCGGAGGCTACGTCAACTTTAAATCCGTCCTCAAAAATGATAACCGCAGTGTTAAATTTGCGGTGCTGGTGCAACCGGCAATCGTGCAATGATGCAAAATATCGGGCAAAGGCAATGCCGTCTCCCTCTACCACTACATCCACATCTTCAATGGGCCGCTCCATCATCAGATCCCTGACAAAACCACCGACGACAAAGACCTCCACACCCAGCGTGTCTCCGGCATTGCCGATGTCGTAAAGCAAGTTGCGTGCTCGCTTGTTCAAGCGGTGCTTTAGACGATTTCCCACGTATTTTGTTCTGGGTTTCAGGCCGGAAATATCTTTTTTTTCACTGAGGACAACTTCCCGGTTATGTTCCACCAGAAAGTTTAAAAGATCGGTGCGTGTGATAACACCACAAATAACCCGATTTTCCATTACCGGAACGACCCGCTGTTTCAAATCAATTATTTTTTGTTCAATTTCAGCCAGGTCACAGGCGAGACTTACACTTTGGCCGCTAGGTTCAAAATAATCGCTAACAGGCTGCCCGCTCAGCTTATGGTGTACAATTTTTTCAGCCACATGGCGGGTAATGTATCCTAAGTATTCAAGGGTTTGTGTGTTAAGGACAAGCAGGGTATTGATGTTGTATCGGATCATTTTTTGGGCGGCATCCAGACATGATTTATCAGCAGTGATGGTGATGGCCGGGCTGGACATTAATTTTTTAGCCACACGTATGTGCTTAATCTGTCGTTGAATCAGTTCAATCAAACGCATTTCAACCTGGGGAAGTGTCTGGTTTTCCACCTTGGCTGATGCCGCATAAAAATGACCTCCGCCGCCAAGGGCCCCCAGTATTTTTCCCACATCCAGTTCATGCAGACGGTTTCGGGCTATGACATGTACATTGGCCCCCATGAGGACCAAAGCAAAAAAACAGTCCAGATTTTCCATTCTGACGATTTTTTGTACAATGGACGCAAGATCCGGGATGTACTGGGAAGCCGCGATGGCTGACAGGTGAATCTGGGTGCCGTTGACGGTAACCGTCGTCATTTCATTGATCAATTCATTAAGCCAGGTGACCTGTTCGGTTTTCATCTCCTTGACCACAAGACTTGAAATGGTGGACAAGCTTGCACCACAGGAGAGCAGAAAGCCTGCCTGCTCAAAATCGGCCGGGGTTGTGGAGGTATAGGTAAAGCTGCCTGTGTCCTCGTAAATCCCGAGCGCCATCACCGTGGCTTCATCACTGTTGATGGCGATTTTTTTTTCTCGCAGAAGTTCACACATGATGGTGGTGGTTGCACCATAAGGCTTTGACAGATCAAAGGTCGCTTTGATTTCGTCAGGAAAGGATGGATGGTGGTCGTAAATGTCAATGACGATATTTGGTTTTTCTAAAAGCGTTTCAACACCTGCCAGGCGGCTTTTTTGCCGGGTATCAACAATAACCAGCCGCTGGGTTTCGCTAAAATCAACCTCAGCCGGATCTGCCATGTTAAACAGATATCCCATGGAGTGAATGAAAAAATCCCTGAGATTTTTTTCTTGGGATCCGGGGAAGATTATGACACTTTCCGGGTACAGCTTTTGTGCGGCAAGCATGGCACCAATGGCATCAAAATCAGAATTTACATGGCTGGTGATCACTGTTCTGGGGGAAATCTGCTGTTTTTTTGGGGGCACCGAATAACTCCTGTTGAAATGCACTTTGCAAATTTATATAGTATATCTGTATTGAATTTACAATGTTCTGACTAGCTCTATGTTTATATCGCAACTAATGGCCGGCATTGGACGGCCTCTATCTTACTTAAAAATATAAAGGAATGATTATGGCCGTCATTTATGAATGGAAGGGGAAAAATCCAAAAGGCAGAAAAATCAAAGGGGAGATGGAAGCTGAAACACCCCAACAGGTAAGGACCAGTCTGGAACGTCGCAAAATAACACCGACAAGGGTGAGGAAAAAGCCAAAAGACATTTTTGAGAATGTCTCCTTTCTTGCGCCTAAAGTGAAAGATAGTGATGTTATTATTTTCGCACGGCAGTTTTCTACCATGATTGACGCGGGACTGCCGCTTTTGCAGTGTCTGGAGCTTTTGTATTCCCAGCAGGAAAATCCAACATTTAAAAAGCAGCTCAAGCATATTAAAGAGTCTGTTGAATCCGGGGAGACCTTTGCCGATGCATTGAAAAAATATCCCAAAACCTTTAACGAACTTTTTATTAACATGATCTCCGCCGGAGAGGCCGGTGGTATTCTTGATGTTATTTTACAGCGTTTGTCAGCCTATGCCGAAAAAATGGCAAAGCTCAAAAAGCAGGTCAAGGGAGCCATGACCTATCCAGCTATCACCCTGGCGGTGGCGGTTATTGTGGTCGCCGTTATTCTGGTCTTTGTTATACCGGTGTTTGAAAAAATGTTTGCCAGTATGGGTTCGGCGCTGCCGGCCCCCACTCAGATGGTTGTGGTAATGAGTAATTTTGTGGTGGGAAATATCGGCTGGATGATCCTTGGGTTGATCGGTGCGGTTTTCATTTTCAGGCAAACCTATAAATCAAAAAAGGGTCGGATTTTTCTTGATGACATGTTTTTGCGCCTGCCTGTGATCGGCATTTTGATCAGAAAGGTGGCCGTTGCAAAATTTACCCGTACCACATCCACAATGATTTCATCCGGGGTATCTATTCTCGATGCACTAGATATTGTAGGCAAAACCGCAGGTAATAAAATTATTGAGTTCGCCATATCAGACGTTAAGACGGGTATAGCCGAAGGCCGTTCCATGGCGGACCCTTTGCTGGAGAGCGGCGTATTTCCAGCCATGGTCTGCTCGATGATCGCAGTGGGTGAATCCACAGGTGCCCTGGATGTAATGATGACCAAAATAGCAGATTTTTATGATGATGAGGTCGACCAGGCCGTAAAAAATTTGACGGATATGATTGAGCCTTTTATGCTTGTGTTTTTAGGTGTTGTGGTCGGCGGCCTTGTTATTGCCATGTATCTGCCGATTTTCTCAATGGCAGGCGCCGTTGGATAGTCCTCATTTTTTATTTCGCAGGACCCGGGAACTGTTTGTTCAGGTCAAATGGCTTATTTGGGCTAGGGCTGTATTTGCCCTGATTTTGATCTTTTCCACCCTTTTTTTTTCTGATATAGAGCTGTCCGGCCACAGGGATCAGCCCTTTTTATCGTTGTACAAAATTTCCGGCACCATTTTGGGGCTGTCTCTGGTTTATTTTACCTGGCTTTACCGTAAAAAATACCTATATGCCCTTGCCTATACCCAGATAATTGTTGATACGTTTATCGTCACAGCCATTGTTTTTGTTACCGGCGGTTATCACAGCATTTTTACATTTTTGTATCTTTTGGTTATTATCTATGCCGCGATGCTGCTGCTTGCCCGGGGCAGTTTTTCCGTGGCTTTGGCATCAAGTATTCAATATGGTTTTCTCATTGAACTTGAGTACCTTAAGATCATTGCTCCGTTTTCGGGAAACCTGCCCCTTGCCTTGGCGATAGATCAGCACCATATCCTTTATCGGATCGTGATTATCATTTCAGCCTGTTTTGCCACAGCTGCGTTAAGCGGTATTCTCTCTTTGCAGCTTAAAACTGCCAGAAAAGATCTTAAAATAACCCAGGAACATTTGAAACGTGTGGAAAAAATGGCGGCTGTGGATGAAATTGTATCGGGTCTTGCCCATGAGATTAAAAATCCTTTGGCTTCTTTGTCAGGTTCCATACAGATGTTAAAAGAAGATATGGCCCCCACAGGGGAAAATGATAAGCTGATGCAAATTGTTTTAAGGGAAACAGAACGACTTAAACAGATCGTGACCGATATTCGACTGATTTCAAAACCCAGCCGAACCAACGCAGCGTTGGTTGACCTTGCCAAGGCTATTGATGATGTAAAAATTTTATTTGACAATACACCGGACTGGCATGGTCGCATCAATATTGTTACCCGGCTTGAAAGGACGCTGTATGTCTATATGGATGCGGTTCATCTGCAGCAGATTTTATGGAACTTGATTAAAAATGCAGCCGAATCCATTGAAGGAAAGGGAAAAATTACAATAACCGTTTCTTCGTCTCGACATAAACATATTTATCTGACCGTTCGAGACACAGGAATCGGCATTGATCGAAAAACCGCCTCTCATATTTTTGATCCGTTTTACACCACGAAAAGCGATGGGACAGGGCTTGGGCTTTCGATTATCCACAGGATTGTTGACACCTATGACGGCATGATCGATTTTGAATCAAGTCCTGGGAAAGGCACTGTCTTTACGCTGATTTTTCAAAATCCCAATATAGACACCCGGCACGCGATACCTTCACCAAATGGCACCAGGGATTAAGGTTTCGTGCCATGACATGCCCGGGGCATAGGTGAGAGCAACACCCGTGGCAACAAAGAAGGGAGACCACCATGCCGCCGAACAGAACGAGCGGGCAAGAACGAAGGCTTGGGTTTTGGTCAAAACGCCGTTTTTACGAAGACGATCGCCGAAAACAAACAGAACTGACAGATTTATGACCGCTCCGAGCAGATGCGTGCAGAAGCTGTGATCGTCAGAGCCCGCTTGCCCTGGGGCAGTGCCTGGCCTTCGATACCGGCATTTGTCAGGGCAAGAAAGGAAACCGCAACAAACATCGCCGGCAGCGGCAGGTTGGTGGTAAAAATTTACAACGGCCGAGGGCTGACCTGGTTTTTTTTACCATGGTTCAGCCCATAACAAAGCATCGTACTATTCGTTTTTACCTGTGCTCTCTTTTTTTTCATTCGAATTACAGGAACAAGGATGTCCGCCGTCTTTCCCATGGCATTTTTCTATTTGTTCCGGTGTGCAGTTTTCAGGTTTGTATTTGAGTTTTTTCGGATCCATACATTTACAGTTACACATATAATTCTCCTTTCCTTAAACGATGGATAATACATATGTCATATCTTGTGCGTATGACATTCAATGTACAATTGATACCTTCTGCTAAATATTCTTATACTTTTTTCTGTTCTTTGGCAAATTTTGCTTTCAACGCGTATGATTTAAAATTAACCGTAATTTTTTATGCGATTGTTTTTCCCACCGGCGCCGTCATTGACAAGGCAATGCAAAAGCGCTATTTTACCATGTTTTATTCAAGGGGGTTACCGTGCCCAAAAGTTTTAAATTAAAAGGCGGCACCCCTTTTTATGTATAAATCCGGAGCCTAAATATAAACGAAAGCAGCTATTTTTATGGATAACAAAACAAGCAAACTTCTTGATCTTCGCAAAGAAAAAATAAACGAGCTTAAAGCCGAAGGCGTCAGCCTGTATCCCAATGATTTCAAACCGGATCATCGGGTTCATGAAGTAAAGGCTATAATAGAAAAAGAAGCCGATACCTTGGGTGAAAACGGGCGTAAATTCTGCCTTGCCGGGCGTATGATGGCCGTTAATAAAATGGGGAAATCCTCATTTGTAAGATTTCAGGATGCCGGTGAGCAATTGCAGGTATATATCCAGAAAAACAAGGTGGGAGATGATGTATATGCGTTGTTTAAAAAACTGGACATTGGTGATTTTATAGGTGTTGAGGGACCTTTGTTCCAGACCAGAACCGGTGAATGGACACTGCTTGCCGAAAATTTTAAGCTTTTATCCAAATCCGTAAGGCCGCTGCCTGAAAAATTTCATGGCATCAAGGACCCTGAAAAAAGATACCGCCAGCGGTACCTTGATCTGATCATGAATGAAAACACCCGGCAGATATTTAAAAAACGAAGTGCCATTGTGGCTGCCATGAGACGTTTTTTCGATGAAAACGGATTCATGGAGGTGGAAACACCCATGATGCAGACATTGCCCGGCGGTGCTGAAGCTACACCCTTTAAAACCTGGCACAACGCCCTGGGGATGGAATTGTATCTGCGTATTGCACCGGAACTGTATCTGAAACGACTGGTGGTCGGCGGATTTGAAAAGGTGTTTGAAATCAACCGAAATTTCAGAAATGAAGGGGTCTCCACCCGGCATAATCCGGAGTTTACCATGGTTGAGTTCTACCAGGCCTATGCCACCTATGAAGATTTGATGAACTTAACCGAAGAGATGTTTTCCACCATCGTCACTGAGATTACCGGCGACAGCAAAGTTGAATACCAGGGCATGACCATTGATTTTTCAAAGGGATGGAAACGCATATCCATGATCGATTCCCTGTCGGAGATCGGCGGTGTTGATCCTGCCATTGTCAACGACACCCAGGCATTGCTTGCCCACGCTGAAAAGGAAAATATTCAAATTGCCAAAAAAGATCGCCACGGCAAAGTGCTGACCAAGCTTTTTGATGCCCTTGTGGAGCCCAAGCTCATCCAGCCCACATTTATTACCGGATATCCGGTGGAAGTCTCTCCTTTGTCCAGAAAAAGCGATTCGGATTCTGAACTTACGGATCGGTTTGAATTGTTCATTGCCGGCAGAGAGATCGCCAATGGATTTTCCGAAATCAATGATCCTGAAGACCAATATAACCGTTTTCTCATGCAGGTACGTCAACGCGATGAGGGCAATGATGAAGCCCATATCATGGATGCGGAGTATGTAGAGGCACTGGAATACGGTATGCCGCCCACCGCAGGTCAGGGCATCGGGATTGACCGTCTTGTCATGCTGCTGACCGATGCCGCCTCCATTAGAGAGGTCATTCTTTTCCCACATATGAAAAATGTATAAAGATAGCAAAGGTAGCTGTGGGGGCTGAACTTTTCATAGCCGGAAAATATCTGCGGGCCAAACGCAAGGAGGGATTCATATCTTTGATTACCCTGCTGTCCGTGGCAGGTGTTATTCTCGGCGTCATGGCACTGGTGGTGGTTATTGCCGTCATGAGCGGATCGGAAACGGAATTTAGAAACAGAATTCTCGGACTGGAACCCCACATTCTGGCCATGAATTATTCCGGCCATTTTAAACCTGATCCGGCCATGGAAGAAAAGATCCGACAGACTCCCGGGGTCACGGCCGTTTCTCCTATTTTATTCGGCCAGGCTATGATACGTACAGCCAACTCTTTTTCCGGCATTATTCTCAGGGGTATTGAGCCGGAAAAAGGGGCCGCAATGATCAAAGGGTACACCGCCGAAGACCTTGATACCGCATTGAACAAAACCAAGACCTCAAACAACCTTCCCGGTATTATCCTTGGACAGTCCCTGGCCCATACCGTAGGGGTGATGGAAGGCGACCGGGTAATCCTTATGTCGGCATCGGGTATCATTTCCCCCATGGGACAAATTCCGTCCATGAAACAGTTTGTGGTCACCGGCACCTTCAAATCAGGCATGTCCGAATACGATTCCAGTCTGGCCTATGCCCGGCTGGATCAGGTCCAGGCCCTTGTGGCGGCCAAAGGTAAAATTTCAGCTTTCGGTATCTGGACCGATCAGATATTTAAGGTAAAAGAGTTAAGCCAAAACGGGCTTGGATTTATCAATTATCCGTATTATCTGCGCAACTGGATGGATATCAATCACAGTCTTTTTTCAGCCCTTAAACTTGAAAAAACCGCCATGTTTGTTATTCTGACGCTGATCATTCTTGTGGCGGCATTTAATATAGCGTCGGCATTGATCATGATGGTTATGGAAAAAACCCGCGATATTGCCGTATTGAAAGCCATGGGCGCCACAAATACCATGATCCGTCGCATCTTCATAATTAAGGGGATGATTATCGGCATAATCGGTACAGGTATCGGGACAAGTTTTGGAGTGGTGATCTGTTACATCCTTAAACGATACGAATTTATTAAGCTGCCCGAGGCATATCCTTTTTCCACCCTTCCGGTGCAGCTTGAATATTCGGATGTTATTTTAACCGCCGTATCTGCTTTGGTGATTTGTTTTTTGTCCACCTTGTATCCGTCGTATAAAGCGTCGCGAATGAATCCGGTGGAGGCCATAAGATATGGGTGAGCCGCCGCCGCTGATTCAACTGAATGGGGTTTCACGGTCTTTTGTATCCAAAACAACATCTTTGGACATTCTCTACAAGGCAGATATATCCATACAACAGGGTGAGACCATTGCCGTTGTGGGCGCTTCCGGTATTGGCAAATCAACCTTGCTTAACATTATCGGCACCCTTGACAGGCCGGATGAGGGGAACCAGCGCTTTGGCGGTGAAGATATCCTGAAGTATAATGATGAAAAGCTTGCTGCCTTTAGAAATAAAAATATTGGTTTCGTTTTTCAATTTCACTATTTGCTCCAGGGATTTACATCCGTTGAAAATGTCATGCTGCCTGGTTTAATCAGTGGTAAATCTAAAAAAACTATTGAAAAACATGCAGTAAATATGCTTGAAAGAGTAGGACTTGGTGCCCGAATCGAATACAGGGTAGAAGACCTGTCCGGTGGCGAGCAGCAGCGGGTGGCCATTGCAAGGGCGCTTGTTATGGCACCGGCCCTATTATTGGCTGATGAACCCACCGGTAATCTCGATCAAAAGAACAGTCACGCGGTTCACCAGCTGTTAAAAGAACTTAACAAGGAAATGGGCATGACGATTATCGTGGTCACCCATAATTCAGAACTATCCGGTTTAATGGACAGAAGAGTAACGTTGAAAGACGGAAAAATCGTACCGGTTTAAAATAATATATATTTATTTAAGATAAATTGCTTAGGACTATCTATGAGAAAATTTAAGTTTAGTGTATTGCTTGCAGCTTTTTTCTATGTTTTAGGAACAGGCGTTGTGTCTGCCGAAGAGCAAGTCGCAGTAGCATTATTCCCCTTTCATGTCCAGGCAGAGCAGCCCGATGAAAAAATTGTGGCGGCCGTGTCAAAAATGCTGAAGGAAAAACTTGAAAAAGACGGTGCGAAAGTTGTTATCACAGACATCTTTGTTGATACAACTGACTGGGGCTATGACCAATTCCACCAGGAGGGTATTCGCTTAGGTGTTGACTGGATCATTACCGGCGATATTTTCATAGCCGGACAGGCGTTGAGTATTGATTCACAAATGCACAATGTATATGAAAAACAGGCGCCGTTAACTTTTTTTTCACAATCTCCAAGCCTATCCGAATTGTATGCAGGCATCACCTCACTTGAAAAAAGTATTATCGGCGAACTGTTTGAGCAGAAAATTATTTCAGCCATAAGCATCAAAGGTAATGTACGTGTTGATTCCGATGCCATCCAAAGGGTGATCTCATCTAAGGTCGGCGATCTTTTAACCGGCACCAGTCTAAATAATGATCTGAACAGCGTTTATAAAATGGGGTATTTTGATGATGTAGTCGTTAAAAAACAGAACATGGATAGAGGGGTCGAGGTTATTTTTGAAGTCCGGGAAAAACCCAGTGTCCGAAATATCCGCTTTGAAAACAATAATATCTATGAGGATAAGGAATTATTTGAGGTGGTCGCTACCTCCACCGGATCTATTCTCAATGCATATAAGCTGAACAATGACGTAAATAAACTCAAACGGCTGTATTATGAAAAAAATTATCATAACTGTCGAATTTCCTATGATATCAAACCACTGGAAAACCATCAAGCAGATGTTATTTTCAATATAGAAGAAGGTGAAAAAGTAAGAATTACCGCCATTGAATTTGAGGGCAATAAGTATTTTGACGACGATGATATAAAAGACCAGATGCAGACCCGGGAAAAGGGGTTCTGGTCCTTTATTACATCCTCAGGTGACCTTGATGAAACAGAACTTGACAATGATGTGCTTCGCATCGAAGCCTTCTATAAAAATAATGGCTTTATCAATGTTAAAGTATCTGACCCTGTCGTGAATATGGGTAAAGAAGAGATAACCATTGAGTTTAAAATTGATGAGGGAGAACAATATAAAAATGGAGTGGTTGGCGTTAAAGGTGATATCCTTACCACGGAAGAAGAACTATTAACGCTTTTACTTTCCCCTAAATCTGAATTGTATAACCGGGAACTTATCCGCAAGGATATGATCACGCTGAATGATTTTTATGCCAATCAGGGATATGCCAATGTCAGGGTTATTCCAAGGGTGGATAAAAATGATGACCAAGCCATTGTGAATATAAATTTTGACATTGAAAAAGGGCCGCTTGTCTACTTTAATCGCATTGTTATTACCGGCAATAATAAAACCAGGGACAAAGTAATACGAAGAGAGCTTGCCATTGAGGAGCAGGGGCTTTACAGTATGAAAAAAATTCAGCGCTCCAATCGAAACCTGGTGTTCAAAGACTATTTCCAGAACATCGATATTAAACCGGTTAAAACCAAAGAAGAAAACAAACGTGATATTCATGTCTCCGTTGAAGAAAAACCCACAGGGAACTTTTCTTTTGGCGGCGGTTTTTCAAGTGATGACGGCCCTTTTGGCCAGTTTTCTGTTGAAGAGCGTAACCTTTTCGGCAAAGGTCAGACAGGCAAATTCACCATCCGGATGTCCGGAGAAACTGCGTTGTATGATATCGGATTTACTGAGCCCTGGCTGTTTGACAGGCCTATATCAGCCGGATTTAATATTTATAAATTTGAGCACGAGTACGATCATTATGATAAAAATGCCTACGGACTCACCCTGCGGGCTGCCTCCCGCAGGTTCTGGGATTACACCACCATTGGCTTGGTTTACAACATTGAAAAGTTTGATATCGATGATGTTGAAGAAGAAAATACGTCGGTTTCAGAAGGTTCTTATCTGACATCAAGCATTATGCCCTATATCAGTTATGATTCAAGAAATCACAATTTTCTGCCCACCGAGGGCATGTATCACAAACTGTCCATTGAATATGCAGGGGAAATTTTAGGTGGTGAGATTGATTTTACCAAGTATCTTGTTGAATCCGCTGTCTTTTTTCCTTTGTTCTGGAAATTTTCCGCCGGAATATACGCCAAAGGTGGGTATCTTGACGACAGAACCGATGGCGATCCGGATATAGACTGGGAGCGTTTCTATCTTGGTGGTATCAATTCTATCAGAGGATTTGACGATACGGACATCAACGGAACCCGGGATGGGTCTGATATTGAGGTTGGTGGTGAAATGTATTGCCAGTTTAATATTGAAATGATGTTTCCCATTGCCGAGGAACAGGCGGTTTACGGCGTTCTTTTCTATGACAGGGGCGATGTCTATAACCATGGTGAAAACATCGACTTGGGCGATCAATATTCCAGCTCTGGTTTAGAGCTAAGGTGGAATTCTCCCATGGGACCCATCAGACTGGCCTATGGCATTGTTTTAGACGGAAAAGACGTTAAGAGTACCGGTGATGGTCAGTTTGACTTTTCCATTGGTGCATTTTTCTAATACTCATGGGCTTGAGCTGTTCTATCAACACCAGGACTCAACCCACAATACAATATAAAGGTAATTAACGATTTATTGATACTTTTATATTAGAATAATAAAATTTTATCTTCGGAGGCATAAATGAAAAAAAGCATTATTATTCCCGCAGTTTTGATGATTGCTGCAATGTTTACTTGCAGCGCTTTTGCAGCGGATGCGGCTAAAATCGGTGTGGTTAGTTTTGAAAAAATTTTGAAGGAATCCAGTGCCGGCAAAGTGATGCAAAAAGACCTCAAGGCCAAGCTTACTGAACTTCAGGGAAAACTCCAGGCTGAGGAAAAAAAAGTTAAAGACATGTCTGCCGCCTTGGAACGAGAAGCGCTTGTTCTTAGTGCTGAAAAGAAACTTGAACGTCAGAGGGAATTGCGGGACAAGGCGGATGACCTAAAAAAAATGAATGCCGACTATACCCAGGAAATGAAGATTCTTCAGAATAAGCGGATGAATCAAATGCAAAAAGAGGTCTTTGACATCGCCAACGAATTAGGCAAGGCCCAAGGGTATACGTTAATCATTGAACAAAAAGTCGCCGGTGTTATCTATGCTGCAGATCAAGTGGATATCACGGATCAGGTAATCAAAAAATACAATTCAACATACGCGAAGAAAAAATAATTCATGCTTACAGCAGAACAAATTGCTGCAATGGTCAATGCCCGGATACATGGGGATCCGGGTACAATCATTTCCGGGGTATCCTCCTTTGACGATGCCGGGCCAAGTGATCTTACCTTTGCAGTGGATCACTCTTTTTTTTCCAGGCTTGATGAAACAAAGGCAGGAATGATCCTTGTTCCCAATGACGCCCCTGAGGTTTCCGGCATCACACTTCTTTACACGGCTAATCCGAAACTCGCTTTTTTTAAGGTCGTGGAACACCTGATGCCTGAGGAGCCGCTGAAAGAATTTATTCACCCTTCGGCGGTAATTGCAGATGACTGTATTATCGGCCAGGGCACACGCATTGATGCTCATGTCAGTATCGGGCCCGGCTGCACCATCGGCAGTCATGTTCACATCATGGCCAATACGGTGATCGGGAAACAATGCCGGATCAATGATTCCTGCCGGATCAGTTCCAATGTTACCCTAGTCGATAAAACACGGATCGGCAAGCAGTCCATTATTCATCCCAATTGTGTTATCGGCTCTGACGGGTTTGGATTTGTCCAGGACGGCTACGCCCATGCTAAACTGGTACATACAGGGTACGTCCATATCGGTGATTGTTGTGAAATTGGAGCCTGTAATACCATTGACAGGGGAACCTTAGGCATAACCCGTATCGGAAACGGCGTTAAAACGGACAATCAGGTTCATATCGCCCACAATGTTAAAATCGGGGATAATACACTTGTGGTGGCCCAGGTGGGTATTGCCGGGAGCACAACCATTGGTAAAAATGTAATTATTGCAGGCAAAGCCGGTATTTCCGGCCATCTTAAGATAGGAGACGGGGCCATTGTCGGTCCCTATGCCGGCGTCAGCGCCAATGTTTCTCCAGGCGATATCGTTTCAGGTATCCCCCATATGTCCCATAAAATTTGGCTTAAAGTATCCCGTATCATACCCCGGCTACCCAGTTTAAGAACACGACTGCTTTCCCTTGAAAAACGGCTGAAAAAGCTGGAAAGCAACCGGACGGAGCAACCATGACCGAAACCAATCAACAGATTCACCCAATTCATCCTATTCATCCAACGGCAATTATTGATCCATCTGCCAGGATTGATGAGAATGTCACCATTGGCCCTTATACCATTGTCAAAGGCGATGTTACCATTGGATCCGGCACAACCATCGGGCCTCATTGCACCATTGACGATCATGTCACCATCGGCCCGGACTGTAATATATTTCAGTACGCTTCCATTGGCGGCGCTCCTCAGGATCTTAAATTTCACGGTGAAATTACTCATCTGACCATTGGCAGGGGGACCATTATCCGTGAATTTGCCACTATCAACAGGGGCACGGGGTTTGGCGGCGGATTGACTGCGGTGGGAGAAGATAACTATCTGATGGCCTATACCCACGTTGCCCACGACTGCAAAACCGGCAAAGGCGTCATTCTTGCCAACAACGCGACCCTTGCCGGACACATTGAGATCGGGAATTATGCCACGATAGGCGGTCTTGTGGCCATCCATCAATTTGTCAAAATCGGAGACTATGCCTATATCGGCGGTAAATCTGCAGTGGTTAAAGACATTCCTCCTTTTGTGATTGCCGCAGGTGACAGGGCGACCCTGCATGGATTGAATAATGTGGGCCTCAAGCGCCACAATTTTGATACGCCCGTCGTCCGTCAATTGAAAAAAGCGTACCGGATATTTTTTCGGATCGGACTGACCGTGACTCAGGCCGTGGAAAGAACCAAAGCAGAGGTGGAGCAACTTCCTGAAGTTGTATCTTTTATTGAATTTATTAAAAACTCCAATCGCGGGGTGACCCGTTAATTTTCATGGAGAGCTGCGAGGGCAATAGTTGTTCTTCCCACATCGGTCTGATTGCCGGTGGCGGCCAGTTTCCGCTGCTGTTTACCCAAAAAGCACGTGCAAACGGTTATACCGTGATAGGGGTTGGATTTCACAGCGAAACCGACCGCCAGCTTGCCCAGTTAACCCATCGGTTTGAATGGCTTTATTTAGGCCAGCTCAGCAAACTGATTCGTTATTTTAAATCCCATGGCGTCACACAGGTCGTGCTCATGGGGTCCATCAGCAAAGCTAATATTTTCAAAGATATAAGGCCGGATTTTAAAGCTCTTGCTTTTATAGCTAAAACTGTGGGCACCCACGATGACAATGTCCTTTCAGCGTTTGCGGATCTTCTGGAAAAGCAGGGTATTACCCTAGTGCCATCCACCTTTCTGCTGCCGGAATTGATCAGTCCCAAAGGATGCTGGACAAAACGCAAACCAGACAAGGCAGAAAAAAAAGATATTGAGCAAGGATGGAAACTTGCCAAAGCCGTGGGACGTCTTGATATCGGTCAGTGCCTTGTTATTTCCAATGGGACGGTCCTTGCCGTTGAAGCCATTGACGGCACGGACGCCACCATAGAACGGGGAGGGCGACTGAGCCGGGACAATGGCGCCACAGTGGTTAAAATATCTAAACCCAATCAGGATTTGCGTTTTGATTTACCCTCATCCGGATGTACTACCATTGAAACCATGCATCGGTCCGGGGTGAGTGTACTTGTGCTCGAAGCTGAAAAGTCAATTTCCTTTGACCGTGAACGAATGATTGCCCTGGCAGACAAATACAATATCTGTATAACCGCTGTCACAGAGGATGAGATCCATGACTGAACCTACTCGCCACATTATGATTCTTGCCGGTGAGCCTTCAGGCGATTTTCACGGGGGGGCGCTGGTGCGGTCTTTAAGGCAACTTTGCCCTGGTGTCCGGATTACGGGCATTGGTGGTAAAGCTATGGCAGGGCAGGGTGCGGACATTTTTTTCCCCATTGAGAAGTTGTCCGCCATGGGGCTTGTTCAAGTGATTCGGCAATTTGGGACCATCAAACAGGCCTTTTGTCTTGTTAAGCGACGATTGAAAACAGCCCCCCCGGATGCTGTTGTGCTCATTGATTATCCCGGTTTTAATCTGAAAATCGCTAATTATATAAAACAGCATTATGACATTCCCATCTGTTATTATATTGCGCCAAAGGTCTGGGCTTGGAATGCCAAGCGCCTGGATGCCATTGCAAAAGTCATCGACCATGTAGCCCTGATTTTTCCCTTTGAAATTCCCATTTATAAAGCCAAAAAAATTCGCGCCACCTATGTGGGAAATCCTTTGGTGGATGAGTACCCCAAAAGCCTTCTGATTTCAGGCAAAACCTATGAAAAAAAGCTATCTGATGATCTGGTTATCGGTTTGCTTCCTGGTTCTCGATCTGCTGAAATTGACAACCTGCTTCCTGTTATGCTGGATGCCGCAGGCATGATTGCAAAGAGATATCCTCGTTTAAGGTGTCTTGTTTCATCCGGTATTGCACAACATGAAGAACGAATTAAACAGATTGTATCTGGTCATCCAAAAAACGATCTGTGCCAAATTGTAACAGGACGGCCAAAGCAGATTTTTGACCGGGCCGCTCTTTTGATTGCCGCATCCGGCACCGTCACGCTGGAAGCCGCATTAAATCTTGTGCCTACCGTAATTATTTATAAAATGTCCGGTATGGCTTACAGGCTTGCACGACTGCTTGTGAAAGCCAAATACATTGGGCTTGCCAATCTGATAGTCGGTCGCCAGGTAATGCCTGAATTGATTCAGGACAACGCCAATGCCCAAACCATCTGTGAAACCGTATTATCAATGTTACCTGAACTATCGACGCATCAACAGCAACTTCATCAGGTCCGCAGACGATTGGGCCTGCCGGGTGCCCCAAAACGCGTGGCAGCCATAATACTTAACTTGATTCATCAAAATGAGACCCCAACGAGTTGTTTGACAAAATCGGGCAAAATCCATTAGATTGTTTATCTTATAAGATGTTAAATTTTTAGGAATATATTGCAGGTTATGAGTATTGAAGCAACCTTGTTATGCATCTGCCTTTTTCTATCCGGTTTTTTTTCCATGTCTGAAACGGCGCTTTTTTCAATTTCCAGAGTCAAAGCCTTTCATATCTCTAAAGATGGTTCAAAGTCCGGTCAGCTTATCCTGGGCATGAAGGAAGACTCCCACACCCTTTTGACCACCATTCTCATCGGTAACAACCTGGTAAATATTGGTGCATCATCCCTTGCCACCTCCCTGGCCATTTCCCATTTCCAGTCAAATGCCGTTGGAATTGCTACCGGTGTAATGACGCTTCTGATTCTTGTGTTTGGGGAGATTTTTCCAAAATCCTTTGCCAATCATAATAATGTAGTGGTCGCAAGGGCTGTCATATATCCTATATTCTGGTTGTCTAAAATTTTATGGCCTTTGATTTTTGTTCTTAATTTCATACCTAAATTGCACGGAATGATAGACAATTCCCAGGATACCGTGACCGAAGATGAACTGATGACCATGGTGGAAGTGGTGGAAGGGGAAGGTGAAATCAAGGAAGAAGAGATGGAATATATCACCAATATCTTTGAATTTGATGACACCTATTGTTCTGAAATTATGACACCAAGAGCAGACATGTTTGTGGTCGATGCCGCAGAAAATCTGGATATTCCCAAAATTTTAAAAACAGGCTTTTCACGCATTCCGGTGATTGAGGATACCATCGATAACATTGTGGGTATTTTGCACATCAAAGATCTATTTTCAAGATACCTGAAAAATAAAGGTCCTGAGACGAACGCTGACAGCCTTGATGTTAAAGAGGTTATGAAAACGCCGTATTTCATCCCGGAATCAAAGAAACTGGATTCATTACTCAAAGCCTTTAAGGCGAAAAAGAGTCATATGGCTGTTGTGGTGGATGAATATGGCGGCGTATCCGGTATTGTGACCCTTGAGGATGTGGTTGAAGAAATTTTTGGTGAAATTGCCGACGAGTCTGATAAAAATACACCGGATATTGTCCAGATTAAAGGGAACAAGTGGTTAGTATCAGGCAAAACCGATATATATCATGTTAATAAAGAGCTGAATCTGGGCATCCCCGACTCTGTAAACTATGATACGGTTTCTGGATTTTTCCTGGAACTTGTGGAGCGTATTCCAAACCCCGGGGAGTCCGTCCGCATGAACAACTGGAATTTTACGGTGAAGGACATGGATGGCAACCGAATTCAATCTTTTATCATAAAACCGGCCGAAGAACCTTGATCGGCCGAATTTTATGAACCCAACGCGTATTTTTTTTGCCACATTGTAACGTGTATGCCATGTTAATTTAGCACGCTGAGTTTTTGGTTCTGTAAGACAGGGGTGAACCGGGTGGCAGGATCAAAATATGTAAGTTAGGCGCAGATATGTCCAGGAGCCTTTTGTAAACGCTTTAGATTCCACGTCGTGCATGTATCTTAAATTGACCATGAGATTTTCCTGCAGCATGTAACCCAGGTTGAGGCCCAGTTTTAAATTTTCTCCCTGGGTGCCGGGCAGACTGACACCGCCGGATTCAATATCGTCAAAGTCTTTCCACCAGGCCGCCTGAACCCCGACGCGCAATTTTTTCGTGACGGCATAGCCTACTGCGCCTTCCAGTTCAACCGCATCCGACACATCATCACCTGCTGCATCCTTGTCTTTTTGCCAGTAATTCAGGCATGCATCAAAGGACCAGGGGCCGGGATACCAGCCAAAGGCCAGCTGATGCTGGAACCACCAGGAATCATTGCTGACCTCATCGGAACCCGTGGGGGTATAGGCAAACTCCCAAAAGGAAAGAAACACCTGGTCTTCAAAATTTTCATAAAGAAAGATAAATGGGCCGACCACAAGATCCCCAAGGCCGTCTGCAGTATCCTCCCCATCGACGGAAATACTTAGAACCGGGATAACCGCGTTGACCCCCCAGGTTTTTCCAAACACTTTTCCCGCAAAATAAACAGGCCTGAATGCGGCATAGGCCACGTCCGTCCCGATATCCACGGTGGAGCCGTTTTCAGTTTCATATTCCGGCAGATGCTGGTAGCTGAAATAGCTGACAAGCACCTTTGTGCCGACCGGGGCCGAACTGTTGTCCAGGGGATCTAATACATCCGCCCAAGCCGTTGTACTGATAATCATGGAAATTAACACACCTGTGAGACACATTAATCGTTTTTTCATTGAATTTTCCTTTTCCTGTTTATTCATTAGTTAAAATATTCATAAGGGTTTTAAAAAAAGCCGCGCTGTATCTTATCTGTTCATCGTTGATTGCAACTTTAAAATGCATAGGCGGGAAAAGAAGCGAAAGATAGCCACCGCCATACAAATTTAGAAAAAGCGTTACGGTTGAATTCTCAGAAGAGACCAAAACCGCATCAAAATCCGTTATTTTACCTAGCTTGGCCACGTCGGTATGCTGTTTTACCTGCTCATAAAAAGAGGTCAGCATTTTATCTGCGCTTTTGATCCGCCAGACCCCAAACCGGTTAAGATAACAACGGCCGGCTTTATTGCTGCCGGCCGGTTGATCAGGCGACGGCAGTGAGGCCTGGAGAGATAAAAAGTAGTTGGCGCTGATCAGGCTGCTTTTTCGAACAAATGAAAGCGATCCTGAATATGGCAGCTCAGGGAAAACGATTTTTCCCTGCCGCCAGGAGCTGCTTTTGCCCAAATAGGGTTCAAATCGCCTTGCACCTTCAATCAGTATGCGTTGGCTGTCAATTTTCAGCATTCAATTCAGCTCCCGAAAGCCACGCCAACTTCTTTTTTGCTTTGAACAGGTTCTTCCATTTCCATATACTTGAGGACCGGTTCAAGGGGGGCCGGTTTAAATAACTTTTGATTCAGTACAAATTTGAGCCATAGCGCTGAATAAACAATTGATATGCCGATAAACAGACAGGACCAGCGCATGATGGTATTTCTGATTTCCGGGTCAGGGAAGATGTTTATAAAAGACGCCATCATCCCTAAAGCACCCAAGATCTGCGGCAAAGGAAAAAACGGGGATTTGTAGGGGCGTTTGAGTTGGGGATACCGAAGCCTAAGCACAATCACATCAATATGGGCGACGATATAGCAAAGCAGCCAGGAGGACACTGCGGCAAGCAGATAGACCATGATATTGCCTGCATTGGCGATACCGCCAAAATAAAAACAACCAATGCCCCCTGACATGGCCAGTATCCCGATCCAAGGAGTCTTGAAACGGGGATGCAGTTTGCCGAAAACGGCAGGAAGCTCTCCGTTTAAAGCCATGCTGTAAAGCATCCGGGGGACCACGGCAATAACGGTATTTACGGTGCTGGCGGTTGCAAAAAGACTTACAATTGAAATAATCACCAGGCCGGGTTTGCCCAAAACTGCCTGGGCCACCAGTATATGAGGGCTCAGCGACTCTGCCAAATCTCCCAGCGGCACATATTTAATGCAGGTAAGCCCGTACAACAGGTTTATAACAAAAATGATCAGCAGACCAAGGCTCATGGCCCGGGGAATATGCTTTTCCGGTTGCTGGATTTCCTGGGCCATGGGTGTTACGAATTCGATACCGATATACAGCCATATGGCCAGTGCAGTAAGGCTGAGCACACTCCATCCCATGGGATTGAAGTCCATTTGTGCAAGATGATGCAATGACGGGTTTGCAACCTCGGTGAGCCCGATAATACCCAATCCTGCAATGGTGGCCACCATTGCCAACAGCGGGCCCAGGGCAACCTGAGTGTAGGACCGGATACCTCCGGCATTGGGCATCAGGCAGGCAAGTTCCGCAAAACTTTGTGCCGAAAAATGCTGCAACACCCAGGCTGCAACCATGGCGATAACAAACCCGGGGCCGGCAATTCCCATGCCCTGGCCCAGAGTTACCAGCGTACTGGACGCTACGACCAGCCCCATGCTGACCGAAAGACAGGCCCAGAAGCCAAGCGATCTTTTTAAGTTGTCCATTCCGTTTCTCCTTATAAAACCGGTTAATTTGTTCTGGTGATTGACGCAGAACAAAGCTACCTTTTACAAGGCAAGCCGGTATTGGAAAAAACGGAACAGGATTGTTATTTTTTAAAAAACCTTAACAAAAACTGCCGTGAATGATCTGGGTTGGAGTGTTCATGGAGAACTCTTTAAATTCATTGATAAAATGGGCCTGGTCATAATAACCGGCATCCTGGGCAAGATCAGCAAACGTCACTTTTTTTTGTAATCTGAGCAAGCTGAAACTTCTCTGGAAACGCACAATTCTGGAAAAGAGCTTGGGAGAAATCCCCACATATTTTTTAAAAACATTGCTGACATGTCTCGTGGAGTATCCTGTTTCTTCGGCCAGTGCCTGAACCCTAATTTCTCCGCAGGAGGCATTTATTTTTTTTAGAAGAAATGAGATCAGCGACGGGGTGCAATCCTTATCGTTGTTGCAATGCGTATAATATTTTTCAAACAGGGAGATCCTTTCATAAAAAGATCCGGCGCCACAGATCAATTCCACAAACTCGTCTGAGTTGCTTTGGATATCGTCAAGCAGGATTTCCCGGTCTGTAAATTTAGAGAGCGGACTTTTTAAAATTTGTTTTGCTGTGCCCGGTAAAAATCTTGCGCCAAAATAAAGACTGCCCTTTTTAAACTCAATCTGTTTGCCTTTTTTGACCGACCCGCACACCGACGCCGTAGGTGCCGAATCGGAGCAATGGAAAAGAATGTCGATGGTTCCGTCCGGTACCGCCACGATGGCACGGTCATCATTGGATGGGACTTTAAAACTGTAGTACTGTGCCAGCAGGCCGGATGAAGAACCAATACGTGAGACAAACTGTCTGGTGGACAATTTAAAAAAGGGCTGTTCCGGTAGATAAAAGGAATTGTTCATCTTAAAACGGACTCTTTTCTTTGTTAAGCAACGTTACAAAATAAAAACGATAGTGACTTTTCACATTAGCAATACCGATAACATCGGCAGCGACTGCAACAACAGTGCCTGTATTCAAAACGATATCTTCAAAACTGGATTCAACGTCTTTTACTATTTGATTTTTAACTATATATTTTTTGCAAACTATTATTTAGATATTATCCAAAATTAAAACAAACATGTAGAACTATGGATTAAAATACATTTTTGTAGTGCATAAAACACAAAAATGTATTCAAAGGATCAATATCCCTTTTTAGGACTTCCGATTTTTCCAATACGAATATTTGGACTCGCTGGTATTGGTGTCTTTAGATTCACACAACTAAAACAGAAAGGATATACACATGACATTTCCCAAAATCGATTTTCTTTATCTTAGCGAAGCAGATATGGTCAAGGCCGGTGTAACCGAGATGGCAGGCTGCGTGGACGCCATGGAAACCATGTTCAAATTGCTTAAGGTCGGTGATTTCCGGATGGGCGGCCCCAACAGCAATTCCCATGGCGTGATGATGACTTTTCCGGAAAATTCTACGTTTCCAAACATGCCCACTGACGGCCCGGACAGGCGTTTTATGGCCATGCCGGCCTATCTTGGGGGTGAATTTGATATGGTTGGGATGAAATGGTACGGGTCAAACACGGAAAATCGTCAAAAAGGACTTCCCCGCTCGATCTTGATGTTCACCCTCAATGACAAGGATACCGGCGCCCCCCTGGCCTATATGTCGGCAAACTTGCTTAGTGCATATCGGACCGGTGCAGTGCCCGGTGTGGGATTCAGGCATTTTGCCAAAAAAGATTCAAGTGTTGTGGGCATTGTGGGACCGGGAGTGATGAGTAAAACAGCCTTTGATGCCATCATGGCGGAACGTCCGGGGATCAAAACAGTAAAGATCAAAGGCAGGGGCAAAAAATCCATGGACGACTTTATTGCTTATCTGAACCAAAAGTACCCGTCCATAGAAAAGGTTGAGCCGGTTGCCGATATCGAGCAGGCTGCCAAGGACGCGGATATTCTTTTTGTGGGCACATCCTCTCCCACAGGCGACATCAGCGAATACCCCTACATTAATGAAGCGTGGCTGAAACCGGGAGCGGTGATATGCTGTCCTGCTGCCGCCCGCTTTGACGATGACTTCATCCTCAACCGGGCAAGAAGCGTGGCCGACTGGATCAACCTCTATGAAGCCTGGGCCGAGGAGATGCCCTATCCGGCCTATGAAACCATCCCCATTCCTGCCGTACGCTGTATGGATCTGATTGCTGATGGAAAAATGGAAAAAAGCCAGGTCGATGATCTGGGTGACATTCTCACCGGAAAGGTGCCGGCCCGAAGAGATGAAGATGAGATTATTATTTACTCAGTGGGTGGACTGCCTGTGGAAGATGTGGCTTGGGGGACTACCATATATCGAAATGCCCTGGAAAAGGGAGTCGGCACTAAGCTGAATCTTTGGGACACGCCTGAGCTTGCCTGATGAGCTTGCCTGTCAGATTGAACTGTAAGGAGTTTTAAATGTTTAAAAGATTGCATGATAACAGACCCGGAGTGGATCGGGTGACAATTACCTTTGAAGGCGAGCCGTTGGAAGTTCCGGCAACTGAAACCGTTATAGCGGCTGTTATGGCCTCTGGGGCCGGTTATAACCGGACCTCGCCAATCAGTGGCGCACACCGTGCGGCGTACTGTCATATGGGTGTCTGCCATGAATGCCTCATGGAGATTGACGGCGTTCCAAATCAGCAAGCCTGCAAGATCCAAGTACGCGACGGTATGGTTGTGAAGCGACAGTATGGTACAAAGGAGCCGGTCAATGGATAAGCGCTACGATTTGGTTATTGTTGGTGCCGGCCCCGGCGGTCTTGCGGCGGCAGTCACTGCCGATAAACTAAGCCTATCTACTTTGGTGGTGGATGAACAGCCGGAACCCGGTGGACAGCTCTATCGTTCAATAGAGCGCAGCCTTCCTGAAAATGCTGATACGCTTGGCAAGGACTATCTTGCCGGCAAGCAACTGGTCGAGTCATTTCGTGCATCCGGTGTCACCTACCTGCCCAATAACATTGTCTGGAATATCGATAACGCGTTCAATGTTGACTTGATATCCGAAGGGATACCCCAGCGGGTGCTCGGCCGCCGGATTTTGTTCAGCGTCGGGGCCCAAGAGCGGCCGGTGCCGATTCCCAATTGGACGCTTCCCGGGGTGATGGGCGCCGCAGCTGCGGACATCCTGTTCAAGTCAGCAGATATGGTTCCCGAAGGCCCGGTTGTCCTGGCGGGCAGCGGGCCGCTGTTGTTGCTGGTTGCCTGGCACCTGGTTGATAACGGTGTTAATATTTCTGCGATGGTGGAAACGGCCGGCTTAAAGGATTACTTCAAAGCAATGGCCTACCTGCCCGGGGCATTATGCCAAAGCAGCTATCTTCTCAAAGGGCTGCAGATGAGAATGAAGGTGAAACGTGCAGGCGTGCCACTTTACATCGGTTGTCGCGACCTGGCCGTGTTCGGTGAGAAGCAGGCAGAAGGGTTGGCATTTACCTGCCGCGGCAAGCAGCTAAAAGTGCCTGCGGCAACGGTCCTGCTGCATGAAGGGGTGGTGCCGAACCTGTGTTTTACCCGTTTGCTCAACTGTGAACACGAATGGTACGCCCCGCAGCGTTACTGGCGGCCGGTGATCGATCGCTGGGGGCGAACGAGCGTGCCGGGTGTTTCGGTGGCTGGAGATGCCGGTGGCATCAACGGAGGGGCAGCGGCACAAATTGTCGGCCATCTTGCCGCCATTGACGCCGCCTGCGGGCTGGAGGTGTTCACCGAGGCAGAGCGTGATCGTCTGGCCCAGCCGTATCTGAAAACCGCACATCGGGAAAAGTTGATCCGTCCCTTTATCGACCACCTCTTTCCACCGAGCCGGCAGGCTCTGGCTCCACCCGACGATGAGACACTTGTCTGCCGCTGTGAAGAGTTGACCGCAGGTCAGATCCGTGACGCAATCGCTAAAGGGGCACGCCATCCAGCCCAGGTTAAAGGCCAGACGCGTGCCGGGATGGGCCCCTGTCAGGGAAGAATGTGCGGCGCGACAATTGCCGAAATTATTGCCGAAAGTTGTGCGCTTGATATTAAAGAGGTCGGTACACTTCGGGTCAGACCGCCACTCCAACCTTTGAGTATTGAACAGTTGGCAAATCTGGAATTGGGAGAAGAACGTTGATGAAGACAAATGCAGATGTGATCATCATAGGAGGCGGTATTATAGGTTGTTCGACCGCCTACTATTTAGCAAAAAAAGGCAAAACGGTCATCGTTCTGGAAAAAGGGAATAAAATCGGATATGGCGGATCAGGCCGAAACGGCGGTGGGGTGCGCCAGTCCGGCAGGGATAAAAGAGAGCTGCCTTTGGCCATGTATGGCGTGCAAAACCTCTGGCCGCATCTTTCCGAAGAGCTGGGAACGGATGTCGAATATTACCAGCGGGGGAATCTTCGGCTGGGTAAAACTGATGAACATCTTAAAATCCTGCAAGGACTCACCGATGTTGCGGTTTCCCTGGGCCTTGATGTGAAGATGATAAGCGGTGAAGAGGTTAGAGAAATTTGTCCGCACCTGTCTGATGAAGTGATCGGGGCAAGCTGGTGCCAAAGTGATGGTCATGCAAACCCGTTGCTCACAACGTTAGCATTTTATAACAAGGCCAATGCATTAGGTGTACGCTTTCTTTTTGAACAAAGTGTGCTGGCGATAAAAAAGGTTGCCGGCCGGGCGAGAACGGTCGTTACCACCAGCGGGGAGTTTGAAACAGAAAAAATTGTCCTGGCTGCCGGCTATGAAAGCCAAGTGATCGCTAAAACCTGCGGCGTAGACGTGCCTGTTAAGAAAATCGCACTGAATACCTTGATCACCGATGCACAGCCACCCATGTTTTATCAGATGCTCGGCACCGCCATGGCTGATTTTTACGGCCATCAAACCACCCATGGCTCCTTTATTTTCGGTGCGGGAACCCCGCTGGATTCCGACTCTATTACCAGTGCAGCAGACCATCCGCCGGCTGGCGCCACCGCAGCAACATGCAAAGGGATTTTAGGTTACATACCCGCCTTGAAACACGCAAAAGTGGTTCGCAGCTGGGTCGGTTTTATTGATTGGTGCGAGGATAAAGTTCCGGTAATCGACCATGTCCAAGAGGTCCCCGGTTTGATTCTGGGTTTTGGATTCTCCGGACACGGCTTCGGAATTTCTCCTTGCGTAGGCACTGTCCTGTCGGAACTGGCCTGCGACGAAACCCCTTCCATCGATATCAGTGAACTCAATTATGGCCGGTTTAGCGGTTCATAAATTCAAGGCTCCGGCTCTGCCGGAGGTCCTTGACTGAACATTGATCTTTGTGACATGACAATTTCAAAGTGTGAGGGAATCAAAATGAAAACAAAAGATATTTATTTTGCAGTTTTTCTCGTTATTTCTTTTGTCCCGTTTGCATTCTTTGAACCTGTGCAGAATCTTTACTCTGTTATGATCTCCCGGCACGCCTTGATTATGAGTTTTCTCAAATTTGCATTCCTGGCGACAATGGGGGAAGTCATCGGGCTTCGAATTTTAAAAGGCGTTTACTTCAAGAAAGGGTTCGGACTTCTTCCCAGGGCCTTGTTTTGGGGAATCACCGGTGTAATGATTAAAATCGCATTTACCATCTTTGCAATAGGCTCAACGGCTGTATTCAACCTCTATATTTATCCGCTGCCGGAATCGGTTCTTGCCGGTCCGTTTTCCATGCTGAAACTCGCTGCCGCGTTTACAATCAGTGTCTGCATAAATTTGATATTTTCGCCGATCTTCATGACATTCCATAAGATTTCCGATATCCATATAGAAGCAACCGGAGGTACAATCACAGGGTATCTCTCAGGAATAGATATGGCAAAAGTCTTAAAATCAATCGACTGGTCGGTTATGTGGGGCTTTGTGTTCAAGAAGACATTGCCGTTCTTCTGGATTCCGGCTCACACGATAACCTTTCTTTTGCCGCCGGATTTTCAGGTGCTTTTTGCGGCAATTCTTGGAATCGTGCTCGGCATCATTCTGGCGGTCGCCGGTTTGAGCAAAAAAACGACGGAACAGCCAACTCACGCCTGCTGAAGGCTTATGGATACTTTTCTTTAATCCTGGACAATTATACCTCATTTAACATCGCGGTGAAATGAGGTGTTTCTTTAGTTACATACCTGCCTTGAAATATGCAAAAGTGGTTCGCAGCTGGGTCGATTTTATTGGATTGATGTGAGGATAGAGTCCCGGTAATCGATCATGTCGAAGGGTTCTTCGGCCACGGCTTTGGCATTGCGCCTTCCGTGGGCACTGTCCTTTTGGAAATGGCCTGCTATGAACCCCCTTCCATCGATATCAGTGAACTCAATTATAGACGGTTTAACAATTCATAGAATTTGAATCTATTGACAGAAGCAGATCCAGCGTATATGGTCTTCTAAACATATAAAGGGAAACACAGGATCATGGTCTTTAGCTTTAGCAAAAATTTTTATTTTAGCACTCGATTTTATAGAAAGGACAACCTGCCTGTGGACAATTGATTTTCCCCTAAAAAAAATAACTAAAATCACTAAAACCGCAGCAGGCAAAACCTGATGCGGTTTTTTTTTCGTCCAAACACGAAGGTTTTTGTTCAGGTACTCATTATTTAAAAGTTAATTATAAAAAGGAAATTAACATGACAGACCGTGAGACCAAAAATCAAGACAATCAGATACAAACCGGTGATAGCCCTTCATCACTGTCTCCGCTTCGTGAGAAAATTGACAGCATTGATGAGCGCATTCTTGAACTGATCAACCAACGTCTTGAGATCGGCAAAAAAGTAGGAGAGATCAAAAAACAAAAAGGCAGCCAGATCCTGGATCGAACCCGGGAACGCATGGTAATCGAACGGCTTTTTCAGCTGAATCCCGGTCCTGCGGACGAAAGCTTGATCCAGTATATTTTTAATGTCATCATCACGGCCACACGGGAAATCCAGAGGCCTAAAACCGTCGGGTATTTAGGCCCTCTTGCCAGTCATTCCCATATTGCAGCCCTTCATTATTTCAACCACTGCGGGGAATTTGTCGAGCAGCCCGGTTTTTTTGATATTTTCAACAATATCGAACGAAAGGAACTTCATTTCGGTATTGTGCCTGTTGAAAACTCCATTGAAGGGGCTGTTAATTCTACACTGGATCTGTTTGCCGAATTTGATCTTGAAATCACGGCAGAGCATTATGAGCCTGTTTCTCATGATTTGTTATCCATCTCCGGGGAACTCAAAGACGTTAAAACCGTTTACTCCCATCCCCAGGCCATTGCCCAGTGCAAAAACTGGTTGAAGAAACATCTGCCCCATGCCATAGTCATGGAGACCACATCCACCTCAAACGCGGCGCTCATGGCTTCAAAGGATGATCAGATTGCCGCCATTGCATCGGGCAAGGCCGCTCATTTTTATAACCTGCTGCCGGTGGCATCAAAGATTCAGGATCGTGCCGGCAATATTACCCGGTTTCTTGTGGTCGGCGGAGATCGTCCGGAAAGAACAGGCAATGATAAAACATCCATTATGTTTGCCACAAATCACACCCCGGGTGCCCTTTTCAGGGCGCTTTCGCCTGTGAACAGGTCCGGCCTGAATATGGTTAAGCTTGAATCCCGGCCCACACGTCACTATAACTGGAGCTATCATTTTTTTATGGATATAGAGGGTCACATCCAGGATGAAATTGTATTTCAAACCATTGAACAGATTCGAAGCCAGGCACTGTATTTAAAGGTGCTGGGATCGTACCCGATTTTTGAGAAACAGGAGATACCACAATGATAGACGCCGCCACCCGGTTATATTGCGTCTTTGGAAATCCGGTCAGACACTCTCAAAGCCCTGTAATTCATAATGCCGCGTTTAAGGATAAGGGTGTCAATGCCGTTTACCTTGCCTTTGAGGTGCAGGATGCTGCAGGAGCGGTGCAGGCTGTGCGCACCTTGGATATCCTGGGTGCTTCGGTGACCATCCCCTTCAAAGAATCCATCATGGAACATCTTGACTGGATCGACCCCACTGCCCAGGCTATTGGTGCCGTAAACACCATAGTTAATGAAGGCGGCGTGTTAAAAGGCTATAATACGGATTGTCAGGCCGCTGTTGCCCCCCTTATCCCCTTTGGTATTTCAGGGAAAACCGTCTGTATTGTCGGGGCAGGCGGCGCAGCCCGGGCTGTCGCCCACGGTATTGCCGCCCAAAATGGAGAAATCATTATCACCAATCGAACGGAACAAAAAGGCCAGGCCCTTGCGGAAACGGTTGGCGCACGGTTTATTCCAGGCAACGAAATGGTGAACATCCAGGCAGATGTGGTAATAAACACCACAAGTATCGGCATGACCCCAAACGTTGACCAAATAAGCTTTCCGCCCAAAGCCATAAAATCTGAAATGGTTGTGATGGATGTGGTCTATACCCCATTGAAAACCCTGTTGCTTGAAACGGCGGAACAAAAGGGCTGCACAACCATCGACGGCTTGTCCATGTTCATCGCCCAGGCAGCCGCCCAGTTTGAATTATGGACCGGCATAATCCCTGATACGGATTTGATGCGGAACATCGTTTTAAAAAATTAAAGGAGAGCACTATGAAGCAGGTAGTTCCCAGAAAGGTTAAAGACCAGGTGGTAACGGTTCCGGGCTCCAAGAGCATTTCACACAGGATGCTGATCTGCGCCGCCCTGGCAGACGGCGTATCTGAAATTTATAATGTGCTGGACAGCCAGGATATTTCTCTGACCCGCAAAACCCTTGAATGCATGGGTGCTCAAATTGAAAGCAGAGAAGACGGTGTCCTGTCTGTCACAGGTTTCGGCGGCCGGCCACAGCCCTGGCCGGAACCGATCCATCTGGGCAATTCCGGCACATCCATGCGCCTTCTAGCCGGCATTGCCGCCTTAGGTAGTACGTCATATACCCTGACCGGAGATGAACGTATGCGTCAACGCCCCATGGGTGAACTGTTAGATGCCCTTGGCCGTATCCGAATCAGTGCATCTTCCCAAAACAATGAAGGTACACCACCGGTTGTCATCCAGGGCGGTGACAGGGCAGGGGGGCGAACGCTTCTTGACTGCTCCCGGTCGAGTCAGTACCTGTCTGCCCTGCTTATGGCCGGGGCTTTTTTTGATGATGGCCTTGTGATTGATTTAACTGGCCCAGCCGTATCCCAGCCGTATATTGATTTAACTTTGGATGTGATGAATCAATTCGGGGTTAATGCCTTTCAGATATCCGACACCTGCTATGAAGTCCCGGGGGCCCAGACTTACACTGCCGGAACCAGATCCGTAGAGCCCGACCTTTCAAATGCCGGTTATTTTTGGGCAACCGGTGCGGTAACCGGCGCGGATATCGGCGTGGATAATATCGGCACCACCTCGTTGCAGGGCGATTTAAAACAGGCCTATATATTTGAACAGATGGGCTGTACGGTAAATCATGACGGCCGGATCCTGCGGGTCAAGGGGGATTCTTTGCACGGTGTAGATGTGGATATGTCCGATACGCCGGATGCCGTGCCTGCTATTGCGGTAACCGCCGCGTTTGCACAAGGCACTACCCGGATAACCAATATTGGTCATCTTCGGGTCAAGGAGTGCGACCGCATTGATGCCGTGTGTTCCCAACTCACCAAAATGGGAATTAAAGCGGTACAGGGACCGGATTTTATGGAAATTACCGGCGGTACACCCCATGGGGCAGTCATTGAAACTTTTAACGACCATCGCATTGCCATGGCCTTTGCTGTTGCAGGCCTTCGGGTAGACGGCATGAAAATCGAAAATCCCGTGTGCGTGGAAAAATCATTTCCCACATTCTGGCAGCTTTTTGAAGCTTTGTAAAAAAAGGAGAGGCCATGGGCCCCATTTTTCTTATCGGATACCGGTGTACCGGCAAAACCAGTACCGGAAAGTGTCTTGCTGATTTTTTAAATAGATCGTTTCTGGATACGGATCTGGTTTTGGAGGCAACTTACGATACCACCATTGCGCAGATGGTGACTCAACATGACTGGTCTTATTTTAGGGAAAAAGAGACTGAAACGCTTATGAGTCTGGATTTGAAAAATGGCCCCATTATCGCCACGGGCGGAGGAATCATCCTGGCCGAAGAAAACAGACAGTTCTTAAAAGAGAACGGTATCGTTGTATATCTTTATGCCACCGCACCTGTTTTAACAGACAGAATCCGCAAGGATGAAAACAACACCGAGCGAAGACCGGATCTCACCTGCGACAGCCTTGCCCTTGAAACACAAAAGATGCTTGAGGTCAGAAATCCATTGTACCGGACACTTGCCGACATATCCGTTGACACTGAAAAATACGACCCGAAAGCAGCGGCATTTCAGATCAAGGCAGAACTTGATAAAATGGATGATCATAGACGATTCTCCCCTGAGTGATTGTTCGGCATGTGAACACACAGAAATGAATGCCTTTCTTTCGTTCGAAATATGAACACATAAAATAGTTCAACAATATATGCTTTATTGCTGTATGAATGCTTCAACCTCCTTGGCCAGGAGATAAGGCCTTTGGATGAATTTTTGTCCAAAGGCCGTTTTTCAATCAGATATTAGTTCTCCTTAAAATGGAACAATGTCTTATTTTATCAATAGACTGTTCCTCTCTTCTCCATAAACACCTTCTACCGTTACCTCTAATCCTGATTCGGCATAAACGTTGCAATCATTTTACGGTTAGAAGGATTCATCCATCGGAAGTTGCTGTCAAATATATGCCCGCTTTGTACCATGCGGGAAAGGACGCAAAAACAGAGATGCTCGAAATTTATGGAGGAATTTATCATGAAAGCAGCTAAATGGTATGGGAAAAAAGATATACGCGTGGAAGAAATACCCAATCCACCCGCACCCAAACCCGGTGAAGCTCAGATAAAAGTTGCCTGGTGCGGAATTTGCGGGTCTGATCTGCATGAGTATCTTGCAGGCCCGATTTTTATTCCAATGGCGCCGCATCCGCTGACAGGAGCAAAAGCGCCCATTGTTTTAGGGCATGAATTTTCCGGACAAGTGGTTGCCATAGGAGACGGCGTACAAACTGTCCGTGTTGGCGATTACGTTGCGCCTGATGCTTGTCAGCATTGCGGTGTTTGCGTAACTTGCCGCGAGGGGCGCTACAATGTATGTGAAAAACTTGCCTTTACCGGACTTATGGCTGACGGGGCTTTTGCAGAATATGTCAATGTCCCGGCAGAACTTTGCTATGTACTGCCAAAAGGATTTGATCTGGAAGCAGCATCTCTTATTGAACCGCTTGCCACTGGGTTTAAAGCCGTCCGCATGGCCGGTTCGTTGTTGGGGCAAACCGTTGTCGTTATTGGCGCCGGTACTATTGGCCTGGGCACAGTCATGTGTGCAAAAGCGGCCGGTGCTTCAAGCGTCGTAAGTATTGAAATAGCGGCAGCACGTAAACAACTTGCCAAGGCGTGCGGGGCCGACATTGTTCTTGATCCCAGTGACTGCGATGTTATTGCCGAGGTCAAGAAGATGACCAATGGTTCTGGGGCTGATGTTTCTTTTGAATGTGTCGGCCAAAAAGATACTGCTCCCCTGGCTGTTGATCTGATCCGCAACAATGGTAAGGCGGTTATTGTTGGTATTTTTGAGGAACCAAGTGCGTTTAATTTTTTTAGTCTAAGCGGTACGGACAAAATGGTTATTGGCAGTTTAGCTTATACCATTGACGATTTTCAGGGTGTAGCCAGTTTGCTTGCCACTGGCCAAATAAAGGCAAGCCCATTGATCACAGGCAGGATTAAGTTAGAGGATATTATTGAAAAAGGATTTGATGAATTAGTCAATAACAAAGCAACAAACATTAAAATCATCGTTAGACCGACCTGATTATAAGGTTTAGCTTATTGGCCTTTAAAAAAAGAGCTGGCTCATATTTGATATGAGCCAGCTCTTTCTTATTCGTTAAGCTCATATTTTTTAAGCTTTGAATAAAGGGTATTTCGGCCGATGCCTAAAGCTTTTGCCATCTTGGAAATATTTCCTGAAAAATGGTGATGGGCTTTTTGGATGGTTTGCTTTTCCAGTGAATTGAGGCTGAAATCGGTATAGGTATTCACAGGTTCCGGCGGCGCGCATCTGGATACCTGCTGCCTGATGTCGGACGGCAGGCATTCGACTGACAAGTGGGTTTCCGGCATAAGCGCAATGGCCCCTTCTATGGCATATTTTAACTCCCGGATATTGCCGGGCCAGCCATAAGCCCTAAGGGCCGATAAAAAGTCCGGAGCCACAGTCCGGACTTCCCGGCCCATTTTCCCTGACAATTCTCGGATAAAATACTGCGCAAGCAAAGGAATATCATCAACCCTGTCGGACAGGGCCGGAAGTTCAATTCGTACTACATTCAGCCTATAGAAAAGGTCCTGCCGGAATTGTTTTGCTTCAACCAGGGCTTTTAAATTTTTATTGGTGGCTGCAATGATGCGGACATCAATGGAAACAGGTTTTGTCCCTCCAAGCCGGGTCACCTGCCCCTCTTCTAGTACCCTTAAAAGATTTACCTGTAAAAAAAGCGGCATCTCCCCGATCTCGTCTAAAAACAGGGTGCCGTTTGATGCCTGTTCGAATTTGCCTGGATTCCCTCCTTTTTTTGCACCGGTAAACGCACCTGTTGCATAACCGAAAAGTTCACTTTGAATCAAATCTTTGGCAATGGCTCCGCAGTTTACTGCCACAAAAGGCCCCTTGGACCGGGAACTGAAATCATGCAGAGATTTTGCCAGAATTTCCTTGCCCGTACCGCTGTCTCCGGTTATCAAAACAGTGGTTGCCGTGTTGGCAACACGTTTGGCCGTGTCCAAGGCCCGGATGATGGCGTTACTTTGGCCAATGATATTTTTAAATGGGTCCCGGCGTTCCCCGGGTTGCGCTTTTGGCAGGGGCATCCGGCGTACCCGCTGCATTTCCTTGAGCACCACCAGAAAACCCATGAGTACATTGTTTGATGTGATGACTGGAAATAAACGGACATCCATGGGATTGGTAAGACACCATTTAAGTGAAAGGCCTTTTTTCGCATGCATCAGCGGGGTGGCAGCCATATTTTCCAGGGCAGATTCCATTGTGCACCAGGCATCCAAGGTGCTTCCCATCAGTTCATGGTTCTCTTTTCCAAGCAGGGATACGGCAACAGGATTGGCCACCTGAATCCTTCCGGCAAGATCTATGAAAATAAGGCCGGTCATTACCGTATTAAATGCCGAAGATATGATTTGGGCAGACTGGCGGCGCAACTCCATGCTTTGGCGCCGGATGAGTTGGCTTTCCAGAATTCGTGCGCCTTTAAACGCCAGATTTAACGCATCGGTGTGATTGGCGGCCATGGGACCTGAAATATCAACACATCCAATGACACGGCTCTCCAGGTTAAAGATGGGTGCGGCAGAACAGGTCCAGGAATGATGGCTTTCACAGAAATGCTCTCTGCCTGACACCTGGAGGTTTTGACCCTCCGCCAGGGCTGTTCCTATGGCATTGGTACCAACGCTGCCTTCCGACCAGTTGGCTCCGGGACCAAAATTAAGATTATCCGCCATTTGAAGTGTCTGGTAATCCCCGAACATGGATATCACATGCCCGCCGGCATCACATATGGTGACCAGCAACCCGCGATCCCTGACCATGTCATAGATAAATTCAATGGTATCTGAAACAAGATCTTTTAAACTGATCAACTCCGAAGACAGATCCTTTACAGGACGAAAGTCTTCGCATCGGCCTGACGTGGGGTCTACGCCCATGCTGCGGCATCTATGCCAGGAATTTAGAACGAGTTTATTGATGCATGCAATGTCCGCAGTACCGGTGTCAACAAAATTGCGCCAGGATTTAAAATCCACAGGAGAAAGATGTTTAAGGCTGGAACGTCGTGGGGGCGTAGTTTTTCCAATACCGTTGGAAGGTCTGGTTTTAGCAATCCGATAACCGTTTTTTTGTCTGATCAGTTCATACATAGGTGGAACCTCTCAGTAATCAGTTTCAACGTTGGAAGTATATTATAATAATTCAAGTTGTGATTCAAATTTTATTTTTTGTTCAATTATTGAACAGTAAAAATATAATTTTTTCCATCATATTAAATTTAAAAGAAAAAATTGCTTGGCATCTGTTTTGCTAACTTTGTCTTTAGTAATGAATACGATTCAAAGCGGTGCAGGAATTTTCAATCGAAATCGGTATTTAAGATTTACGTTTTGAGGAGGCATAAATGGCTGTTGAAATTTTGATGCCCAAGTGGGGGCTGACCATGAAAGAAGGAACGGTGTCCAAATGGTTAAAAGCCATAGGAGACACCGTAAAAAAAGGCGAAGATTTGCTTGAGGTGGAAACCAGTAAAATTACCAATGCAGTTGAATCACCTGGTGACGGGACGTTACACCAGATTGTGGTGCCTGAAGGCGAAACTGTGCCGGTCATGACCATTCTCGGTGTACTGGCCGAAGAAGGGGAAACGCCGGAACCCAGACAAGCGGTGGTAATCGCGCAGGAAGACGAGACATCCAGTGGCCCGGTCCCGGTGGCAGAACCGGAAAAGACTAAGAAATCCGGATTTGTTCCGGCATCGCCCCTTGCCAGACGTCTGGCCAAAGACTGGGGTATAGAACTGGCTGATGTGCCTGCAACCGGACCAAAAGGACGGGTCGTCGAACAAGATGTTCGTGATTATAAGGATAAGCTTGACGCCACGCCCACGGTACCGGTTGGACCCGCAGCCACGGTATATGCCAGTGATTCGGCCCTTGAAGCAGCCAAAAAGGCAGGAATTGACATCAGCCTGGTTCCTGGAACAGGTGTGGGCGGAAAAATCACCAAAGCGGATGTTCTTAAAGCCATTCATCCATCGGCAGCGCATTTGCAAACCGGCAGACTAATTCCCGGAACCGTTATCCCCATGGACGGCATGAGAAAGGTTATTGCAGACAACATGATGACAAGTCTGCACAACGCAGCCCAGCTCACCGTGTTTGTGGAAGCGGATGTAACGCCCATGGTTGAACTCCGGGACAAGCTGCGTAAAAAATACGCCGACACGGATCTTCCCAGAATCTCCTACAACGATATCATCGCCTATGCCGCGTGCAGGGCGTTGAAGGATCACCCGATCATGAATTCCTGCCTGACGGACGCAGGAATTGAGCTTGCCGGCAATGTTAATCTGGGGATTGCCGTGGCACTGGAAGACGGCCTGGTGGTGCCCAATGTCAAGATGGCAGATGTTTTAGGCCTTATGGACATTGCAGTCCGGATCCGGGAACTGGCCAAAAAAGCAAGAAACAATGAGTTGGGCATGGATGAGATCCAAGGTGGCACCTTCACCATTACCAATGTCTCCATGATCGGTGTGGATGGATTTACCCCGATTCTTAACCCGCCGGAGACAGGGATTCTTGGCGTGGGCCGCACGATTGAAAAGCCTGCGGTGTATAACGGGCAGATATGTATCCGGACCATGATGACTTTGAGCCTGACCTTTGACCACCGGGTTGTGGACGGGGCCCCGGCCATGTCGTTCTTACGGACGCTGGCAGATTACCTTGAAGATCCGCTCACGCTATTAGGGTAGTGTCTTAATGAAAGGAAGCAAAATGACCAGAAAACGGTTTGTTGTAGAATTAGGAACAGGGGTGGATCTGCATGGAAACGATGTAACCAAAGCCGCCTGCCGGGCGGTGAAAGACGCTGTTTCCAGAAGTTGTTTGTGCGGCATTCTCGAAGTCTTAAATTTACAGCAGTTCCAGGGTGTTCATGTGGATGTCCTGGTGGCCTGCCCGGAACCTGATCTGGTGGATGAAAAGGTGGTAAAAGCACAGCTCCCGGTGGGGACAAAATCCGTCACCACCACTTTGGGGGGAATGTGTGCCAAAGGGATATGCGTAGATACGTTTGCCAAAGGGTGCGATACCATTATCGTGGCCAATGCGGCAGTAACCGTATGGGTGGACATTGATTAAAAAGAACACAAGCCGGCATTTTTTTGAAATTAATTTAGGGCAAAAAAAAGCCAAGGAGGTATCAAAATGAGTTTGTCCAATGAGCAAATGGTTGAGATGCTTCATACCATGATTAAAATTCGGAATTTTGAAGACAGGGTCCAGAAATTTTTTGCCGATGGAAAAATTCCCGGATTCGTCCATCTTTATCTTGGGGAGGAAGCCATTGCGGCTGGCGCATGTGCCTGCCTGCGTGATACGGATTACATCACCAGTACCCACAGGGGGCATGGGCATGTGATTGCCAAAGGTGGCGACTTAAACCTGATGATGGCGGAGATTTTCGGCAGAACCACCGGATATTGCAAGGGAAAAGGCGGTTCCATGCACATTGCGGATGTAGATTTGGGTATTTTGGGCGCGAACGGTATTGTGGGTGGCGGCGGTCCCATAGCGAATGGTGCAGCACTGGCCATCAAATACCGTGGGCAAGACAATGTGGCAGTCTGCTTTTTCGGTGACGGGGCGTCCAACCAGGGAACCACCCAGGAAGCCTTGAACCTTGCCAGCGCCTGGAAGCTTCCAGTGGTTTTTGTAAATGAAAACAACGGGTACGGCATTTCATGCCCGACCAGCAAATCCATGGCCGTCACAGATATTGCCGACAGGGCGTCTGCCTATGATATGCCTGGTGTGGTGGTGGATGGAAACGATGTCTTGGCCGTGTATGAAGCTGTTTTTGAAGCTGTAAAGCGTGCCCGTAACGGCCAGGGACCATCTCTGATAGAGTGCAAGACATATCGGTGGCGGGGACACTTTGAGGGGGATGCCTGCGTTTACCGCAGTGAAGCAGAGCTTGAAGCCTGGAAGGAAAAGGATCCGGTTGCCCTTTATGAGAAAAAACTTGTGGAAGAAGAAATTATGACAACGCAAGCGCTTGAGGCGCTGAATAAAAAAGTGCGGGACGCCCTTGATGCAGCCGTATCATTTGCGCTGGAAAGTCCTTTGCCGGATGTGTCTGATCTCACCCAAGATGTCTATGCCTGAGTGATTTTTTTGCCTTGTTTAGATGCATTATCCAAATGTTAAAATGATAAAGGAGGAATCATGGCAACCAAAACTTATTTAGAAGCCATAAATGAAGCGCTCAGACAAGAAATGGAACGGGATTCCAATGTATTGATTTTCGGTGAGGATGTCGGTCAGTTCGGCGGTTGTTTCGGTGTTACCCAAGGCCTTTTTGACCGGTTTGGTGAAGACCGGGTCAGGGATACCCCCATCACCGAGAGTGCCATTGTCGGCGCAGCCACAGGTGCCGCAGCAGCCGGCCTTCGTCCGGTTGCAGAATTGATGTTTGTGGATTTTATCGGTGTGGCCCTGGATCAGCTTTTTAATCAGGCGGCTAAAATGCGGTATATGTTCGGGGGTAAAGCCAAGATACCCATGGTACTCCGAATGCCCCAGGGTGCTGGTGTCGGTGCTGCGGCCCAGCATTCACAGTCCTTGGAAGCATGGTTCATGCATGTGCCGGGCCTGAAGGTAGTCATGCCGGCAACCCCCTATGATGCAAAAGGGCTTTTGATTTCCGCCATCAGGGATGACAATCCCGTCATATTTTTGGAACATAAAATGCTCTACGGCACCGAAGGTGAAGTCCCCGAAGAGGAATACACCATTGATTTCGGCAAAGCCAAGGTTGTGAAAGAGGGTGAAGACCTGACCATTGTAGCAACTTCTCAGATGGTTTTAACGGCACTTGAGGCGGCTGAGCAACTTGCAAAAGACGGCATCAATGCAGAAGTCGTGGATCCAAGAACCCTCTCTCCGCTGGATATGGATACCATTCTTAATTCAGTGTGCAAAACCCATGCGCTTTTAATTGCCCATGAAGCGGTTAAAACCGCAGGACCAGGGGCTGAAATTGCCGCCCAGGTTGCACAAGAAGCTTTTGATCAGCTGGATGCACCCATTGTCCGGGTTGGCGCGCCGTTTACACCGGTTCCGTTTTCTCCACCCCTGGAACAGGCTTTTATTCCAGGCGTTGAGCAGATTGTGAGAGCAGCTAAAACAATGAGGGAGTAAAAAAAAGGGGGGATGGATTGTGCCTTGCGTCGGTATCATTGCAAATCCCGTTTCAGGAAAAGATATTCGTCGGCTTGTGGCCCACGGCAGCGTGTTTGATAACCAGGAAAAGGTTCGAATTGTCCGGCGGCTGCTGACAGGACTTGAAGCTGCCGGAGTCTCCCGTGTCTGGTACATGCCCGACGAATATGCCATAGTCCCAAGAGCTGTACAGGGCATAACCACTGCCCTGGATCTGGCCGAAATGCCCATCATGGCCAAAGGCAATCAATGCGACTCTATTGCTGCAGGCCAGTGGGTCGGTCAACATGAGGTGGATGCCGTTATCGTCTTGGGCGGTGACGGCACCTGCCGAGCCGTTGCAAAAAAGAATAACGGCAAAACACCCATGCTGCCCATATCCACGGGAACCAACAATGTGTTTTCATATATGATTGAGGCAACCATCGGCGGGATTGCCGCAGGGCTCATCGCCACTGAAAAGGTCCCAATATCTGCAGGGGTATACCGTTCCTGTCAACTTGATGTCTTGCTGGACGGCGCTTTGGTGGATATGGCCCTGGTAGATGTAGCCGTCTATAATGATCGGTTCATTGCATCCCGGGCGGTCTGGGATATGGAAAAAGTGACCCAGCTCTTTTTGACCCGGTGTCGGCCCGATTCCATTGGCTTGTCTGCCGTCGGTGGGCAATTGGCTGATGTCACGCCCCAGGAACACCGGGGCTTGTATCTGCAGCTTGAAGACAGTGCCAAACAAAAGGTTACTGCGGCAATTGCGCCGGGGCTTCTTCGAAATGTAGGAGTGAACCATTGGCATTTTATGGAAGTGGACGAATCGGTGAACGTGGAGGCCAACCGTTGCGTACTGGCGCTTGATGGTGAACGGGAGGTTTCCATAAAGCCTGATCAGTCTGCTATGATCCGGTTGTCAGCCGATGGACCGCTGGTGATTGATATTCGAAAAACCATGTCCTATGCGCAAAAAAATCAAATTATGGTCACCACTGGCGGGTAAATCCGGTCCGAAAAAATTAAATTTAAGGAGAGAATGATGTCAGATGTTTTAAAAGCCGCATTTATTTTTGTGGCGCCTGAAGCAGATCCTAAAACCCACCGGCAGTGGGTTGAGACACCAAAGGTAAAATTGCTGGCAGTGGCAGTAGAAAATTATGCCCAGGCAGCAGAAACCGCAAAGCAGCTTCTGGCAGAAGGCATTGGCGCCATTGAATTATGCGGCGGCTTTGGCAACAAGGGTACGGCCATGATCACTGAGGCGGTGGAAGGAAAAATTCCCGTGGGTGTTGTCCGTTTCGACATTCACCCAGGACTTGGCAATGTTTCAGGGGATGGGCTGTTTATTTAGTGCCCGACCGAAAACCGTAAATTTTGCCGATTACGGCGTTGGTCTGAAATTTTAATCCTCGAAATACTCCATGTATTCCTCCGGTTAAAATTTCAGTCCGCCTTGTACTCAACAAAATTTCCAGGTTTTCGTTCAAACACTATTTAAATTTTCTTTTGGACGAGAACTTACCGTGCATCCGGGCAAGTTTTCGTCCAAAATTTTTTGCTTAAAAAATTTTTATTAATCAAATAAATCTTCCAGTGCTTCAAACACATAGGACATATACATGAGCTTTGGGGAACCGCCCATGGCCACTGCCAACATTGCAGCCTGGAGGATGTCTTCTCTGGCAGCGCCTAAGGCGGCGGCATTTTCAATATGCAATGTAATGCACATATCGCATTGGGACGCAACCGCACAGCTTACAAGTATCAGTTCCTGGGTTACGGGAGGCAAATTTCCGATTTTACCCAACGAGCCTGTGAATTGCAGGTATTTTCCGTATTCTTCCGGCACGTATTGCTGTAAATAGGTCATGGCCTGGGCTGCTTTTTCTGGTGCATTGCTCATTTGATTCTCCTTTACTTGAAAGTTACAATTTATCAGATGCGCGTTGGATTCCAATTTGGAGCCTTAATTGTTGGTAGATAATAGTGCAAATCCTATACCGGGGCTTAAGAAAAAAATAATATGAAATCAGTTGGTTATTTTTATTTAAATCGTGTTACCCATTCAAGATGTGTTCAAAAATGGAACATAAAAAAATAGGTGTTGAAATTTGGAACAACGTCAGGTTTAAAGTACAAACCATAAATACAATCGTGTCTGACCGAAAACCTCGAAATTTTGTCGAGTACAAGGCGGGCGTAAATTTTAACCGGAGGAATACAAGGCGTATTTCGAGGATTAAAATTTGCGACCAACGAAGTAATCGGCAAAATTTACGGTTTTCGGTCGGGCATAAAATAACTGACCCGTATTACAGGACCCTGCCATGCGTTATTATTTAAATACTCAAACCGATCCCGCGTTCAATCTTGCTGCCGAAGAATATTTGTTGAAAAATACCAATGAAGACTGTTGCATGCTCTGGCGTAATCACAATACAATTGTTGTCGGCAGAAATCAGAACACCTTATCCCAGATCAATCCTGAATTTGTACGGGAACACGACATCAACGTGGTGCGGCGAATCACAGGCGGCGGGGCGGTCTACCATGATCTGGGAAATATCAACTTTACATTCATCAAGGTGGGTGAACAGGTAAAAAAAATTGATTTTGCCGTCTATACCCGACCCATCCTTGAGTATCTCAATCAAATGGCTGTGCCGGCCAGGCTTGACGGGCGCAATGACCTTACCGTGGACGGGCTTAAAATTTCCGGAAATGCCCAGCATATCCATAAAAATAGGGTCCTTCATCATGGCACCCTTCTTTTTGATGTGAACCTGGAAATGTTGGCCACCGTGCTTTTGGTGGATCCAGAGAAATACAGGGACAAGGCTGTGCAGTCCATCCGAAGCCGGGTAACCAATATCAGAAAATATCTTTTGGACCACCCAACGGTTGAACAATTTATGGAAGACCTTGGCCGGTATATGCAAAAAGCCTATCATGCGGTATTAACCCGGTTCAGTGATGATGATCTTAAGCAAATTAACGATCTTGTCCAGAAAAGATATCGGCAGTGGAACTGGAATTTTGGTGACTCCCCGGCCTATGATTTTTCCAGATCCACCCGTACCCCCGGCGGCACTATTGATATCCGGATGACAGTCAAAGACGGCACAATTCACCGCATTCGTATTTTTGGTGATTTTTTCGGCATTGATCCTGTCAGCGATATGGAAAAGCGGCTTACAGGATGCCGTCATGATCATCAGTCCATCAAAAAGATATTGAATGCTGTTGATATAGAACGCTATATTAAAGATGTGACAGTTGATCAACTGCTTCATTGCATGTTTTGAATATTTAAAAAGGAGTTTTTATGGATATCATAACCCATCAATTAATAGACAATGAACTGTGCGGAACACCCGTTATGGTGGAAGGCGGAAAGAGCCGTGTGGAATATGCGACCACGCCCAGAATGGCGGCCGATGACTCAGGTCTGGTGCATGGCGGATTTATTTTTGGGCTTGCCGACTATGCTGCCATGCTTGCAGTCAACCACCCTAATGTTGTTCTTGGTGTGGCAGATGTTAAATTTTTAAAACCTGTCAAAGCAGGCGAGTCCGTAAATGCCCAAGCCATTGTCACATCAGTGTCCGGTAAAAAACAGATGGTCAGCGTTGAGGTTAAACGTGAAGATGAGGTGGTTTTCAAAGGGGAATTTTCCTGCTTTGTTCTGGAAAAACACGTTCTTGGATAACAAAAATCCCAAGCGCCCATGTTTCACCAATGCAGGGCGCTTGGAATTTTGTGAACTATTTTAAGCGTTTTTTATAAGAAAGTCTGTGTGAACTACAGAGATCTTTCAAACTTTGTTGTGGGCTAAGCCTGGCAGATGATATGTCAGGTCGGCCCATGGCCGTTATTTTAAGCGTCTTGGGGTGTTTTGATCATATCGCTTTCCATCATGTCAGCAATACCTAACGCGGAATTCAGGGCATCATTAATCATGAAAAGCTGAATCTTTAATGTTTTTAATGAAGCCGGCGTGGCCGCGATCTGTTCCTCTGACGCAAGAAGTGACGAAAACATGTCTGCTTTCTGGGCAAACCCGGACAAACGATCACTGAATTGGACGATCTGCTTTGCCCACTTGTCCCGTTCTTCCCTTGTGAGTTCGATATTTGCGTTGTCAGTGCCGTTAATCAGGTGGTCAATCTGGTACTCCTGGGGGTTGGCAATGATTTCGTACATAGTTCGTGCTCCTTTTCGTTTAAAAGTCCAAACCGATGACCAAGTAAAATTTTTGCCTTCAAAGCATGGTGTCCGGCCAGGGACAACGCCACACTCATAGTATGTCCGATGTCTGGTCAGAGGCCATAACGCGGTAAGGTAAAAATTTTTTAAGACGCCATCAAATTTTGAGAAGAATAAGCGGGCGCAGGGTGTTAGTCAAGCTTAGATGCTGAGAACATTGAAGATTCAATTGTGTTTTGTCCAAAGATGATTCTAACAAGCCTCTAATGTTGGCATTCAAATGACTTTTTTTATTTTGTATACTTGAATAAGAATTCATTTTATTTTTCTTGTAAAAAATAACCCAGAATATCTCCCTGGGTGTAAATAATTTTCAATATCGACAGATAAAAGGATGAGCGGGCATTGGATATGCGCCGTTGGGCATCTACAAGCAATGTGTTGGCGTCCATGACATCAATACTGTCTGCCATACCGTATTTGAACTGCATCTGAACGGCATTGAAATTTTCCTCGGCAGATTTGACTTCATCAGCAAGATTAATCAGGGTAGATTTTGCGGTGTTAAATTCCAGAAAAGACTGCTTTGATTCAAGGATAACCACCTTTTTTTCGTTGGCCAGGGACTGCGCTGCCTGGCGCAGTCGTGCCACAGCCTGGCGTACCTGGGCACGCCGCAAACCACCGTCAAACAGGGTAAATACGAGCTGGGCCTGGATGTATGCCTCTTCGGTATCATATTTCGTTTGGGTTCCGGGTCCCGTATCATAGGAAATGTCTTTTTCCCGGTAACCGCCTTCAAGTTCAATACTGGGCCAGTAGTCACCCCTTTCATAGGCAATGGTTCGCCGGGCAATCTCAACATCTTTTTTGGCTTCCATGATTTCATAACGGTTTTCAAGGGCATGGGCTTTTATCTGTTCAAGGGTGACTGAAAAATTTTCAACTTCTTTGATATCTCCCGGAGCAATGGAAAATTGATCTTCTATGCCGGTAAGCCTTACGATGCCGGCCTTGGCTGTTCGAACATTATTAATCGCCACAATCTGGTTGGTTTTGGCCTTTGACAATTCCGCCTGGGCCCGGAACAGGGCCGTCTTTGTCACACTGCCCACAGAGAGTTTTTCATTCACTGAATTTTTGTATATGTTCAAGCGTTCAACTTCGGCATCCGCCACCTCCACCAGGCGTTTTAAATTCAATGCCTGGATATAGGCTTGAGACACCTGGAAAATATAGTTGCTGCGAATGGCTTGTTCTGAAAATTTTGCCTTTTCAATGCTTTTTTTACTGACATCATAGGCGATCAGCTCTTTGCCGTTCAGCGTAAATGACTGGGTGAGTTTTCCGCCTAATGTATTGACATCCGGCGTATAAATATCATCGTTTTTATAATTCAGGTAACTGCCGTACAGCGCAGCGGAAGGGATAAGAACGGACTGGGCCCGTTTTTTGTCCTGTTCTGCAATGTACGTCTGTTCTTTAGCAATCTGGATGGTTTCTGCATTTTTATTGGCCACTTGGCACAATTGTTTCAAAGTATACGACGGTTCGCAGAAGGCTTGTCCGGCAAATCCGAAAACCAGTAATAAGAATGCCTGGACACAGCTATGAATTTTTTTCATATTTAATTTTCCCAGTCCCTTTTTCAAAAAAGCATATTAATTAATACAGCCCTTTAAACTTTTGTTGTGGGTCGAGCATACGTATTGATAGATCCAGCCAATCCATGACTGTTTATAAGAAACTCTCTATAAGTCACAGAGATGTTTCAATATTCGTTGTGGTCCGAATCACGGTCAAAGACCAAGGACGGTCCGTGACCGTTATACCAGAGTTGGCAATAATTTCAAAAAGGAATCAACCTGGCTATAAGGATATTTCATCTTCGGTTCTAAGCTGAGAATTCACTAAAAATGGTGATTGTTTACTGTACTCTTGGGTTTTCAATTCTTTTTTTAAAATTTTTCCAATATTGGATTTGGGCAGTTCTTTTCTGAACGCTACAGCCACAGGAAGTTTGTACTTGGCAAGCTTGGTCGCGCAATAGTCAATAATTTCTTTTTCCGTCATTGTCTCTTCTTCCTTGAGGACAACAAACGCTTTGACTGCTTCACCGCGTTTGGGGTGGGGGATGCCGACAACACAAGCCTCAAGAATTTTTGGATGCTCATACAGTACTTCGTCAATATCCCTGGGATAGACATTGTAACCGCTTGAGACAATCACATCCTTTATACGGTCTACAATATAGAAATAACCGTTTTCGTCCATTTGAGCAATGTCTCCTGAGCGCAGAAAGCCATCTTTGGTGATGGCTTTAGTTGTGGCATCAGGCTGGTTTAGATAGCCTTTCATGACCTGCGGACCTTTGATGAGAAGTTCGCCGGACTCTCCTGTAGGCACCTGTCTGGTATAGTCTTCAAGGTCCACAATTTTGCAGATCGTGTCGGGGAGGGGAAGTCCAATACTGCCCACAACCCGTTTGCCCTGAAAGGGATTCATATGGGTCACCGGCGTGCATTCAGTGAGGCCAAAGCCTTCCACGATAATCGAGTCTGTTTTTTCCTGAAAACTATTGATGATCTCCAGTGGAAGGGGCGCAGAACCGGAAAAACTGGCCCTTATTGAACTTAGATCGGTTTTCTCCATATCCGGATGGTCCAATATTCCGATGTACATGGTGGGCACCATAGGGGCAAAGGATACTTTGTATTTGGAAATGGCTTCTATCAGCTGCTTGGACTGGGGTTTGGGTAAAAGTACATTCCGCCACCCCATTTTGACGGCATAGTTCATGGACGTGGACATACCGAATACATGGAAAAAGGGAAGGGCACCCAGCATGGTCTCCTGTCCTTTCACAAATTCGGGAAACCAGGCTTCAAGCTGCTGAACCTGGTAAGAGATATTTTTGTGGGTGAGCATGACCCCTTTGGAAGCCCCTGTGGTGCCGCCGGTATATTGGTACATGGCCACATCGTCCATGGTCACATCCGCCTGACCTGTGTCTGGAGGAGATTCGGCAACTAAATCCTGGAAGTCATAAAGGCCGGGGGCTGGAGGGACATCTTTGGCCAGACCTTTTTTGGGGGCTGCTAAGGGGAAAAGCAAACGTTTAAAAAAAGAAAGGTAAGTACCGATGGATGCATAAACGATAGATTCAATATTTGTTTTTTCCCGCAGTTCGAACATACGGTCTACTAAAATATCTTGTGTGATCAGAAGTTTGGCGCCTGAATCGGTTAACTGACGCTCAATTTCTCTGTCTGCGTATAGGGGATTATTCAATACAACAATACCGCCAATTTTTAATGTGGCATAATAAGCGACCACGCAAGGGATAATATTAGGCAGCAAAATTGCCACACGGTCCCCTTTTTTTATGCCCAATTCCTTCAGGGCCGTGGCAAATCTGCAAACAGTGTCGTTGAGATGCGTATACGTCATGGCGTATCCCTGGAAGATCAAGGCCGGGTTATCGGGAAAGTTTTTTGCTGATTGTTCAAGATACTGAGGAATCAGAATGTTCTGATAGTCAACGTGCAAGGGAATACCTTGGGCATAGGATTCGGTCCAGATTTTTTTTTCATAAGCACTTGTGTCCGACAAGGCTTTCTCCTCTGAATAAGAATGATTGAAAATCTAAAGGAAAACAATAAGCATGAGTAGTATAGTAATTGATAGAAAGAAATGAATTGCCCTGTCAAGGGAAAAGTAGGGAATCATTAAAATATGTTAAATTTTGTAAAAGAACAGGCTTCGGCGTAAAATTGACCTTTACTAAAGGTTGTCAAATTTAACCATTAGATGGGTTTTTTAATGGAATTGTGTTTGCACCGGCATTGCAGGCGCAAACCGATGCAAATATTTTTTATGTATCATTTTTTGGGGGGGAGAAGGTGTTAAATTAGTCCAGTAGTGAGCCTGAACCACCCTTTCTGGAAGATATACTCAGACCAATAACCCAGCCAAGGAGAAGTACGACGACGCCGGCCAGAAACCATTTGATCATGCCGGTTTTAAATAAGAATTCGTTATTTCCTTTTTGCTGGGCAAGCTCGCTTGACAAAGATTTGTTTCGAGCTTTGAGCTGTTTATTTTCTTCTAACGTATCGGTTACGTTCGCGGCGGCTGCCTTAAGCGCAGTGTATTTTGATTTTAGTGCTTCATGGTCTTGGATCAGGGCTTGGTTCTCTTTTTTAAGCTGTTCCATAACAACCTGGTCTGCCTTTACCGACAATGCCTTTATTTTTTCTTCAAGGGCGGCATTTTCTTTTTTTAACCGGTCTATGATTATTGATTTAGGCGGATCCGTTACAACATAACTTTTATCCACCCATCCCTGCTCTCCGGATGCAAGTGCCACCTTAAGGTATCCGTTTTTTTCTGTAATTACGGTTAAAGGGGTATCGCTTTTTAAGGCGGAAAGAACAGGGTAGTTAGTGCCGGGTCCTTCCCTGAATGTGAGAATGAGCATATCAGAGACATAAGCGGTCTGGGCATGGCATAACACTGCAGTCCCGGTAATTATTAGAACAACCGCACAAATTCGTGAAAATAGCTTCGTCATTATTTTTTGCCTCCTTAACAGTTTTTAGTTAATTATCAGTCCTTCCTTGTTTTTACAACACCCGGAATGTAAAAAAAACTTGCCAAACCGCTTGGAACATGGGATCAATCATTACCCCCTGTCATTAATTACAGTCTGTTAAATTAAAACGGTTGGTGTATGAACCAGGACTCTTTCAAGAAATTATGTATTGCCAATATCCTTAACGGGGTATCTGACGGGTTGCGCAAATACTCCAATCCCAGCCGTGTTGCACTGCTGTTTGCACCGGGGCCGGATGATCCTGTTCAGGTATTTGACCCCCAGGATCTTTTGTTTGGGCATGAAACCGTACTTGAGGAAGTCTTTGTTGTTAATGAGGAACGCTGGCGGCAAGAGATTGTAGAACAGATTGAAGGTCAGCCAAAAGGCCTTTTGATCCCCCAGGAAACATTAGGATTGTCAGGGCTTATCGCATTTGCCGGCGCAAGCAGCGAATTTTTTTATCAGGTCTGGTTTACCGAGCACCATCCTGACATGTGTTCCATCAAGCCGACGGAAAAATGGCTGGAACAGGCTGCGTCTCTGCTTGTCCATGACTATACCTCGGGAAATCCCCCCATCAACTGTTCGGATTATGTGCTCAAAAATTATGCACTCCAGGCCATAGCTGATTATATGGTGGACGAACGCAACAGTCATCTAGGCTATGATACCAAAATTCAGATACCAACGATTTTGAATTATATTCTCTCCATTTCAAAAACCCGCGAAGAGGGAGCCTGGGCAAGGGGAGTTCTTTTTTTTACGGATCCGGTCAATATAGATTCCATTGATTTTCTGACTATGTTTCGGCGAAATGAACGGCCGGTAATTTCCAATATCAAACACATCAGAAAGCTTCTTGTCAGCGTGGAGCGGTCAAATCGTAAACTGGTTTCCGACGGCGATTATGTTGTGGGGATCTCATTGGCCCGTGTCCCTGAGTATGCCATTATCGCTGATTTCCGGGGGGATCACGGTTTTTTGAGTCTAGGTACCCAGAAACTTGCCTCATTTTGTGACGGCAATTTTTATTCAACCACCAGGGAAAATAAGCTGGTAGAGTTGGAAGAGTTGCTTTTGGATTCACCGCTTGACATTGAAACGGCCGGCACCTTGTTCAGTGTTGTTTCCGGATTGATACACAAAGCCGGACATTCTCATTACGGCAGTACTGTGGTCATTGATATGAACGATGAACCCCTGGTACTGTCCGGGCATGTGCTGGATCCTCCGTTATGCCTTCTGGATTCTGATAATTATGAACTGGCTTCGGCATTCATGCGCATTGACGGGGCCGTCCAAATCACACCGGATGCTAAAATCCGGGGATTTGGATGTCTTTTGGACGGGCAGTCGGTCACCTGGGAAAATATGGCCCGGGGTGCCAGATACAACTCTGCATTGAGATTTTCCGCCACAACATCCAAAGTGATTGTGGTTGTCGTTTCTGCTGACAGACCCATTTCAATCATATATAACGGCATTGAGTTGAACGGCATGTCAAGGTGGAAACCCATTTACCAATATATGCCGGAAATTTTAACCCTTGAACAGCATCTGCATGGCGTGCAGATATGATAATTTTTTATGACTCAATTTGATTTTGAATCACTTTCCGATCTGGCCGGCCAGCGTTTGATGCTCGGGTTTGACGGTCAGACCCTTAATACTGAATTAAAACATCTGATAAAAGAGTACAGGACCGGGGGAATTATCCTGTTTCGGCCCAATATTGAATCACCGGATCAGTTGCGCCGTTTGTGCATGGATGCGCGAAACTATGCACTGGATCAAGGTTTACCGGATCTGTTTGTGGCCGTGGATCAGGAAGGCGGTCAGGTGGCAAGGCTGCGTAAACCCTTCACTGAATTTCCCGGCAACCCCCATATGACAACCCTTGAAGACGCCCGGGAATTTGCCCGGATTACAGCGTCAGAGTTGTCCGACATGGGCATTAACATGAATATGGCCCCGGTGATGGATGTGGCGCTGCCGGATGTGGATTCCATCATGAAAGACCGGGTGTTTACAGGCAATGAAAATCGTGTGGCTGAACTTGGTACTGAAGTGATTCAGGGTCTTCAAAAGGGTGGGGTTATGGCTGTAGCCAAACATTTCCCCGGTATCGGCAGAACAGTAAAGGATTCCCATTTTTTTCTGCCTGAACTGGAAACGGAACTGTCCGATTTAAAACAGACGGATCTGATCCCTTTTGAAGCTGCGAAAAAAGCGCAGGTATCCGGGATGATGCTTTCTCATATTTTGTATACCAGGCTGGATGCGAATTGGCAGGCCAGCTTGTCAAAGACCATTGCATATGATCTGTTAAGAAAGGACATGGGATATCAAGGGATTGTCATGACCGACGATCTTGATATGAAGGCCATCAGTCATGATATGGATACCTGTATTTACAGGATTATGGCAGCGCAGATCGATATCGCGCTTGTTTGTCATGCCGGGCCCAATATTGCCGAAGCCAGGAACGCTGTCATGGGGTATCTTGAAAAGGACAAGGAATTGTTTGAATCCGGTATAGCCTGTGTGAAAAGAATTTTAGCGGCAAAGGAACAGTTTCTGGCTTGAGCTGTGTTTTTATGTGCTTACGTGGCACCAATTCATTTGCATGAATTGAATTATACCCCCACCGCTTTTACGCGGGAGTACACATCATCTGCAAGACCACATACCTGGTTGTTTTGGATCATTTCCCACCCCCTGGCTGCAATCATAGCCGCATTATCTCCGCATAGGGACAAGGGGGGCGAGAATATTTTCATTTTATGTCGTTCGGCCCTCTTAGAAAGGATGTCAACAAGGGTTTTATTGGCGGAAACCCCGCCTGCAATACCGATATTGGTACAATTTTTATCTTTGGCTGCCGCAATCAGTTTGGCGGACAGCACATCAATGACGGCCATTTGAAATCCAGCTGCCACATGGGCAGACTGGGCTTCGTTCATATCAGGGTTTTCGTGCAGATACCGAGCCACCGCAGATTTAATCCCACTGAAACTGAAGTCAAAGTTGCCTTTTTTAAGCATGCTTCTGGGAAACTTGATTTTTTCCGGGTCCCCCTTTTTTGCCAGAGATTCAATGGCAGGTCCGCCCGGATAGCTTAACCCAATCATTTTGGCCACCTTGTCAAAGGCTTCTCCTGCAGCATCATCCCGGGTCTGGCCCATGAGGGTAAATGCGCCGGGGCCTTTTACATGATAGATATTGGTATGTCCGCCTGATACCACAAGGGCGATGAAAGGAAAGCCGGGGGAATGATCCAAAAGCTGTAGAGAGCAAATATGTGCCTCAAGGTGATTTACGCCGGCCAGGGGCAGATTGCGCGCCCAAGCCAGGGCCTTGGCATAAGAAAAACCCACTAGAAGTGCGCCAATCAGCCCTGGGCCCTGGGTAGCGGCAATGCCGTCAATATCATCTAGGCCGACACCCGCCTGGGCCAGAGCCTGGTCTACCACCGGGTCTATGGCCTCAATGTGCATACGCGATGCAAGTTCCGGGACGACCCCGCCGTATATGGCATGGGTGGACACCTGGGAGGAGACAATAGAAGCGCGGATGCGCACCCCGTCTTCCACGATTGCTGCAGCCGTTTCGTCGCAGGAGGATTCAATCCCAAGAATGAGCATGATTTGATTTCCGCTGGAGGATCAGACGTACTGGGTCTGGAGCTCGTCGTTTTCCCTTTCCTGAATTTCACCTATAAGATAAGCATTTTCATTCATTGCACTTAGTCTGTCCATGACTTCCTGGGCGGCGTTTTCAGGGATCACAACCACCATACCAATGCCGTTGTTAAAGGTTCTGTGCATGTCATGTTCCGGCACATTCCCTTCCTTTTGGATGATGTTGAATATGGGGGGGATCTGCCATGATTCGTTGTGGATGATGGCTTTGCATGCCTGGGGGATGACCCGGATAATGTTTTCATCTATGCCGCCGCCCGTGATGTGAACCAGCCCGTGAATCGGCAGATCACGCATCAAACTTAAAATGGTGGATACATAGATGGTGGTGGGTTTGAGCAGTTCTTCTCCAAGGGTGCCGTCCAGATCTTCCAGACGGGTGTTGACATCATATCCACATTTATCAAAGAAAACTTTGCGCACCAGGGAAAAGCCATTGGAATGGACACCTGAAGAGGCAATGCCGATAAGTTTGTGTCCCGGCCTAATGTAGGAGCCGTCAATGATTTTGTTATTGTCAACGATACCAACAGAAAAGCCGGACAAATCATATTCGCCGTCTTGGTACATACCGGGCATTTCAGCCGTTTCGCCGCCGATCAGTGCACAGCCGGCCTGGGTGCAGCCCTCGGCAATACCTGAAATGATTTTTTCAGCTACAGCATTGTCCAGTTTGCCCATGGCTAGATAATCAAGAAAAAATAGAGGCTTAGCTCCCTGGACAATAATGTCGTTGACGCACATGGCCACAAGGTCTATACCAATGGTGTCATGTTTATTCATCTGGAATGCGATTTTCAGCTTGGTGCCTACCCCATCTGTGGAGCTAACCAGTACCGGGTTGGAAATATTGGCCAGGTTCAAGGAAAAAAGTCCCCCAAACCCCCCAATGTCCCCCATGACACCGGTCCGAGGGGTGGATTTGGCAATATTTTTTATCCGGTCAACCAGCTCAGTGGCTTTATCAATATCAACGCCGGAATCCGCATATGTCAAAGAGTCGTTCATCGTAATTTCACCTATGGTATTCTAATAAAGATCTGTTAGTCCCTTTAAAGTCGTCAATCATACGCCCAAAGCCTGTAAAAAGTCAAAAGCTTTTTGACAAGGCATGCCTGGATGAAGTATGAAGTGGATGACTTTTAAACACGGGACTATTTTGGAGAAAATATCTTCATGAAAACAATTCATATCGGCTTACTCGGATTCGGCGTGGTCGGGGCAGGTGTGGCAAAATTGCTCAAAGAGAAAAAAGAACTGCTCGAATCCAGGATCGGCGCCTGTCTGAATCTTAAAACCATTGCTGATCTCGATATTACCACCGACCGGGGTGTTGATCTGACCGGTACCCAATTAACGACTGATGCAATGTCGGTTATCAATGACCCTGAGATCGACATTATTGTGGAACTTATCGGCGGGCAAACTGTAGCCAGGGATTTTATTGTTAAGATTCTTGAAAGCAAAAAACATGTGGTGACGGCAAATAAGGCTCTTTTAGCCGGTTTTGGCAACGAATTGGTCCGCATTGCCGAAAAGAATCAGGTTGATTTGGCGTTTGAAGCATCCTGTGGGGGATGTATGCCTGTCATAAAAAGCCTGAGGGAATCTTTGGTTGCCAACGACATTCATGCCATGTGCGGAATCCTTAACGGTACCTGCAATTATATCTTGAGCAAAATGACCCGGGATGGCTCCCAGTTTGAGGATGCCTTAAAAAGGGCTCAGGAGTTGGGGTTTGCCGAAGCTGAACCATCCCTGGATGTGGACGGATATGATACGGCACATAAACTTGCCATTTTGAGTGCCCTGGCCCATGGAATGGAAATCAATCTTGATGATATCCATGTGGAAGGCATTCGGAACATCGGTCCGGCAGATATCGGGTTTGCAAGTGACTTTGGCTATACCATTAAATTGCTTGCCATCGGAAAAAAACATGAGAACCATGTTGAAGCTAGGGTGCATCCCACCATGATTCCTTGTTCCAATCCTTTGTCCCATGTGGAGCATTCCATGAATGCCATTGCCATTGATGCAGACGCTACAGGACCCACCATGCTCTGTGGTCACGGGGCGGGTATGATGCCCACAGCTTCGGCTGTTCTCTCGGATATAACCGACATTGCAAGAAACATTATTGCCGGTATCCGGCGCAGGGTTCCCACTTTGGGGTATCCCGAAGACAATATTAAAAAAATACCTATTTTACCCATGGACGAGTTGTCCACCCGGTATTATCTGCGTTTTGAGGCCCAGGATCATCCAGGGGTTTTGTCTACCATTTCAGGTATTTTAGGTAAAAATGATATCAGTATTAAATCCGTTCATCAAAAAGGGCGCAATACAAATGGTCAGGTTCCCATTGTCATGCTGACTCATCTGGCCAGGGAAAGCAGGATTCAGGCGGCCCTTGCCCAAATCATTCAAACTGACTGTGTGCTGGGACAGCCCGTTGTTATCCGCATTGAAGATGATGGCACGGATTAGCACTAATTCGTTTTTTTTTGCATTCGAACACCCCCGGATCCAAGATAAAAGGGTGCCGTGCCAATATATTAACAGTTACGGGTTGATGGGATCCGTCAATACCTATGCTTAATCACAACAAAACATGAAAGTGATTCATCAATTTGTATTAGTGATTTTCATACAACAAGACAAAAAGGGTTAAAGGAATGAAAATACTTGTTGCAGATCTGGAAGGGGTTTTTTTGCCTGAAATCTGGATCAATGTGGCGAAAAAAACCGGGATTGAGGAACTTAAGCTGACTACCCGGGATATCAGCGATTATGATGTGCTCATGACCAAGCGCCTTTCCATACTTGAAGAGCATAATCTGACACTTAAGGATATCCAGGATGTCATTGCGGGTCTTGATCCCCTCGATGGTGCAAAGCAGATGCTGGATTGGATCCGGGAACGGACCCAGATCATCATTCTGTCCGATACCTTCGAAGAGTTTGCAGGGCCGCTTATGAAGAAATTGGACTTTCCTGCATTGCTTTGCCATAACCTGACCGTAGACGCAACAAACCGGATTATTGGATATAATCTAAGAATTGATGATCAGAAGGCCAGAGCCGTCAGAGCCCTTCAGGGGCTGAATTATCATGTCATAGCATTTGGTGATTCCTATAATGATACCGGTATGATCCAGGCGGCAGATCAGGGGTTTTTCTTTAAACCCCCGGAATCCATTACAGAGGATTTTCCTGATATTCCCATTACCCGTTCCTATGATGAGCTTAAAGGCATGCTTACCAAGCTTTTGGCAAATTAAATGATAAATATCGATAAATTTAAAGAGCTGAGGGTGCTTGTCATCGGGGATTTAATGCTTGATGAGTATCTGTGGGGAACGGTTGACAGAATTTCACCTGAAGCACCCGTTCCTGTGGTGGCCGTGGAAAAAATGAGCCATACACTGGGCGGGGCGGGTAATGTGATAAACAACCTTTCTGCCATGGGGGCAAAGGTCTTTGCCATGGGTGCCGTGGGGGCAGGGCCGGCCGGCCGTGATGTTTTAAAAAAGCTTGAAGCCTTGAACGTTGATGTCACAGGAGTGATCAGTGAACCTGATCGTCCTACAACACGGAAAACCCGAATCATTGCAGCCAGCCAGCAGATGCTTCGTATTGACAGGGAGGTCCGGTACCAGATCAGTGCCCATACACTAGATAAATTAACCCAAATTATTGCTGAATACATAGGCAAAATGGATCTTGTCATCATTTCAGATTATGATAAGGGTCTGGTAACGCGTGAACTTGTAGCCTCTATTGTCGATATAGCCAAAAAATCAGGTGTCATGACCCTGGCAGATCCCAAATCCATGGATTTTTCAAAATACATGGGAGTGACTGTTTTAACCCCCAATAAAAAAGAAGCTGCAATTGCTGCCGGTATACAGGTTGAAACGCCTGAAGAGATGGATGATGCTGCAGCAAAAATCATGGCTCAAGCCGGGCTCGAAAAGCTCCTCATTACCTGCGGAAAGGCCGGTATGGTTCTTTATGAAATCGGAAAGCCTGCTGTCACCATTGAATCAAAAGCAAGGCAGGTCTTTGATGTGTCCGGGGCCGGAGATACGGTTATCTCTTTTTTGGGTCTAGGGCTGGCATCCGGCGCTACGTTTAAAGCGGCTGCCGGATTGGCTAACCTTGCAGCTGGTATTGTGGTCGCCAAAGTGGGTACTGCTACGGCATCAATTGATGAACTAAAACAATGTGTTATGACAAATGTTTGAATTTGATGAAATTAATACTTGACTCGTAAGACTCTTTGATCTATATTACGCCACGTTGTTGCGGGGTGGAGCAGTCTGGTAGCTCGTCGGGCTCATAACCCGAAGGTCATTGGTTCAAATCCTTTCCCCGCTACCAAGTAAATAAAGGCTCTCAGCGGTTTCGCTGGGAGCCTTTGTAGTTTTTTGAGGGGATAGGTATAATGTATTTGTAACACTTTTTTTACCCCTAATGTTTCAATACATGGACCTCGATTATTCCGGATACAGATTTTTACAGTGGGACAGGTTTAGAAGCATGGCATATATTCTAAAACAAAAAAGCGATTAGCCTACAGGCGCATGAAATGAAATGACAAAAAAAGTTGAAATCAAACCCCGGGTAAAGTTTTGGTGGATGCAATTAAGCGGGGTTTAAGAATGGAACACATCCAAAGGGTGTTTAAAGCAAAGCCAATTCGCCGAAGCCGAAAAAAAACTTATCGGGAACAAAAAAACAAGACTTTAAAACTGTTCATCTGTCTGCTGCTTTAATACCTCTACGGTTTTGCGTAATTCTTCATTTTCGGCGATCATGTTTCGCATTTTGGTAAAGGTCCGCATAATCTGGATGTTTACTTGAATGGCCCTGTCACTTCGCAATACACTGGAAAGCATGGCAACGCCTTGTTCAGTGAAGACCATAGGCGGATATCTCAAACTTTTTTTGTCAGGATTGGCGTCTGCAATTTGTGACTTCAATTCCGCAAACTCCTCTTTTGACAATTCAAACATAAAATCATCGGGGAAACGGTTTAAATTTCTTCTGACGGACTGCTTTAAATTTTTTGTTTCAACTCTGTAAAGAGATGCAAGATCCCTGTCCAACATAACTTTAGCACCCCGGATAAGATAAATTTTTTCTGTAATTTGGTCAGTGGTAACAAGTTCTATTTCCGTCACTTTGTCTCCTGTGTTGATGTTACAGGCCGTGTTGTTAAAATATTGCGTGAAGTGTTAAGTTGTATTTATCATTTTATTCGCTAATCCGAATCTTTACAACCTTCTTTTCCTCAGAGTGTGGTTTCCTGCTATATATGGCTTCCTAAAAGTCTACGCCTTATATTGAATAGTGGTTAGCTATGCAAATTTTCTATGATAAGCCAGATATAAAAAGCTATTTTTCTAGGGAGCTACCCTGTTGTCTGCTCTCAGGATAAATTCTTGCTATAGTGGTTTTCAATGTTTTCTGTTTAAATTTATTAGGATTATCTTTTTGACTTTTATGGAAAGCTTCCATATTTCTATCCACTTTAAAGTTTGGTCTCCGGCCAGGCCCAACATGTAAATAAATAAGGACGGACCCATGAATCCGGATAATCTGGACACCTGTATCGAACCATTCAAGGCTTTTTCCGAGCAGAGCATTGCTGATCTGGATTTCTGGAAAGAGCAGGGGGGAAAAATTGCCGGCATATACTGTATTTATGCCCCGGGTGAACTGATTCGGGCTGCCGGTGTGGTTCCGGTAAGCCTTTGCGGCAAAAAACAGGCACCAATCAAGGATGCAGAGCAGGAACTGCCGGTCAGCTTCTGTCCTTTGATCAAATCCAGCTATGGTTATGCCATTACCGATACCTGCCCTTTTTTCAGTTTTTCTGATTTTTTGGTAGCTGAAACCACCTGTGACGGTAAAAAAAAGATGTATGAACTGCTGGGTACGGTTAAGCCCCCTCCACCTTATGCACCTTCCCCATACCCAGGTCGGGCGTGCGGCCCTGGAATATTGGATTGCCGCTTTTAAGGATCTGGAAGGTTTTTTAACATCGGTCTCGGGCCTCCGCGTTACGGAGGATGCCCTGAAGTACCAGATCCGGGAGCAGAATCAGATTCGACGTACCCTGCATGAGGTGGCCTTACTGGCCGCAGACCCAAGATCTCCCATAACGGCCCGGGAGATGCTGGCTGTTCAGGAGAGTAAAAGCTTTAGCGTGTTTCCGTCAAAATACCTCAATCACCTGACTCGACTAAAATTAGGCCTGGAAGATTTCCTGGTCCGGCCGGACCTGCCGGAGAAGCGTGGTGTCCGTATGTTGCTAACCGGCTGCCCCGTGGGTAAAGGATCTGAAAAAGCCGTCACTATTATTGAAGAATTGGGCGCCAGGGTGGTTTGCATGGAAAATTGTTCGGGCCTTAAAGGGATGAGTCTGCAAGTAGACGAATCTGGGGATCCCTGGCAAGCCCTTGCACGACGTTATCTTGAAATCCCTTGCTCTTGTATGACACCAAATTCCAACAGGCTGTCAGATCTTCGTCAAATGGCGGAGCAGTTTAAGGTTGATGCTGTGATGGATCTGACCTGGCTGGGTTGCCATACATACAATGGCGAATCTTTTTCCATCCAGACCTTTGTGGAAGAAGAACTAGGGCTGCCTTTTTTACATATTGAAACGGATTACTCCGCGTCTGACACTGAACAGCTTAAGACCCGTATTGAAGCACTGATAGAATTGGCTCAATAAACTGCCTTAGCCTGACAATACCCGCCAACACCCAAGTTTAACCTTACAAAAAAGAAACTTAATAAATTATTGTAACTTTAATATAAAACATTAGGAGACAACATGACACGATCAAAACTTATTCTTGCCTGTACCCTGATTTTGGCTGCTGCCTTTTGGGCAGGACCTGCCCAGGCTACCAAATCCAAACTGCCAAGCCTATATATGGGCTATGTGTTTACCACCCACCACACCCCCCTGATGGTGGCGGCCATCAAGGGAGAGGCCTTCAAGGAGTCCGGCGCCTTTTTCAAACCCCTGGTACCCAAACAAAAGTACCAGCTGGTATCTGCTGAGGGCAAACCCCTGGCCGTAATTAACCTCATAGTATCCAAAAGCGGATCTGAAACCGCCACCCTTTTTGCCATGAACCGCATGGATTTAGGGATGGCCTCCAGCACCGCTTTCATGAGCGGTATTGACAAGGGTACACCCATGAAAATCCTCTGCCCCCTCCATGTGGACGGCATGAGCATGGTCTTTCCCTCGGACAGCAAAATCAGCGGTTACCAGGATGTAAGCAATGCCATTAAGGCCTCTGCAACGCCCTTTAAAATAGGCTACCACTCCCCCACCTCCGCTCCCAGGGTTGTTTTTGAAGGTGCATTGCACAAGGCAGGTTTCAAGATTTCCGGTAATCCCAATGATGTGGATGCCGACATTCTCATGGTGGATCTCAAATCCACCGCCAACCTGATCCCGGCACTTTTAAGCCACCAAGTAGACTGCTGGGTGGGCCCGGCTCCCCATCCTGCCGTAGCCGAGTACAAACACGCCGGACATATCGGTCTGGACTCCAGGGATCTCCCACCCAAAGGGGAGTGGGTTGACTTTCCCTGCTGTGTTATGGGTGCCAGTGACAAACTCATTGCCGACCATCCCGAGATCATCCAGGCTATGACCGATCTGTTCACTGGGGTGTCCGACTGGAGCAACGCCAACAAAACAGAAGCTGCTAAAATTTCGGCTGAATGGATCGGCGTACCGGCTCCGGCCATTGAGAAGTCCAGTATCATTTATACCACAAACCCCACCCCCAACTGGCTCAAAGGCGAGGATGTGTTCCTGACCATGCTCAACAGTATGAACAAGTTTAAAGGACAGATGAAGGGAAAAAACCTTAAGGCGGCCACCCCGATTCTCTATGATTTTTCCTTTGTGGAAAAGAGTCTGGCAAAATAAACAGGTCATTGTGGCATCCGGTGCCCGGGATAATTCAGGCATCCGGAGTTCCGGCCGCAGACCGTTCTGGTATACGTCAATGAAGCATTCGGTATTTTTTTATATTGTTCCCCTGGTCGCCCCTGTTCTTCTGGCTCTGTGCTGGATATGGATGGCGGCCCGGGTCAACAACCAGGTAATTCTGCCCCCCATGGACCAGGTTTTGTATATCCTGGCCCATCCCTTTGAAGATCTCATCAGTATGGGATCGCTTTCCAGCAATGTCCTGGTCAGCCTGGTCCGGGTCCTGCTGGGCTATGCCGTGGCCGTGGCCATTGCCATCCCCTTGGGGGTGCTCATGGGATATTACGGCATTGTTTTTAAAGCTTTTAACGGATTTCTAAATTTGTTCAGACCCATACCACCACTGGCATGGGTACCCCTGGTCATGGCTTGGTTCGGCATTGCCAGCCTGGCCACAATGGCCGGCGTGGAAAGCGGACAATGGTATGTCTATCTGAATAATATCAAGTTTTCTATGCTGTTCATCATCTTTGTGGGAGCGTTTTATCCTATCCTCACCGCTACCATTCACGGGGTCCGCAGCGTGAACACCACCCTCATCGATTCGGCCCGGGTCCTGGGTGCCACCCCAAGCCAGATTTTCAGAAAGGTGCTGATTCCGGCCGCCATGCCCGCTATTATAACAGGCATGCGCATTGGTCTGGGTATCGCCTGGATGTGCCTGGTGTCGGCAGAGATGCTGCCCGGCTCCCTGTCCGGTATCGGCTACATGATCACCCATGCATTTACCCTGGCTTCTACGGACATTGTCATCGCCGGCATGATCTCTATTGGTTGTGTCGGGGCTATCATGGACATGGTTTTCCGCCATGTTGAAAAGAAAAAATTTTCCTGGCAGAGGCGGACCAATCCATGAGCCACACCCCTATTATTGATGTCCAGGGGCTTTCCAAATCCTTTGACACCAAATCCGGAGACCGGTTTCTGGCTCTCGATAACATCAATCTTGCCGTCCGTCCCCGGTCTTTTACTTGTATTGTCGGTCCTTCGGGATGTGGGAAATCGACGATACTGCGCATCGCCTCCGGCCTGGAAAAGGCCAGCCAGGGGCAGGTCCTTTACAATGGCGCGCCGGTCCGGGTACCTAGTGCCGACATCGGCATGGTATTCCAAGAGTACTCCTTATTTCCCTGGCTGTCGGTTTTGGACAATGTGGCGGCAGGCCCTCAATTTGCCGGGGTAGATAAGGAAACCCGGCATGAAAATGCCATGACATTTCTTAATATGGTCAACATGGCGGAGTTTAAACATGCCTTTCCCCATGAACTGTCCGGGGGCATGCGCCAGCGGGTGGCCATTGCCCGGGCCCTGGCCAACGAACCGGATGTGCTGTTTATGGATGAGCCTTTCGGGGCCCTGGACGCCCATACCCGTATTCTATTGCAGCAGGAGCTGCTCCACTTATGGGAAATGACGCACAAAACCATTGTTCTGGTGACCCACAGCGTCGATGAGGCAGTTTTTCTGGCCGATGAAATTGTGATTATGTCGGCCCACCCCGGCCGGATTCAGGATGTGATTTCTGTGGACATGCCCCGTCCCCGGACCCGGGCGAACAAGGCTTTTGGCGAACTCACCGACTTTCTTCTTCATTCCCTCTCCCCTCATTAAGAATCATGGGCTGCCCTGACATATCAACTGCCAGGCGCAGCCCACAATGAAAATTGAAGAAATTATTCTTTTGCTCTTAAGTCCAGTTTCGAATTTTTTGGTAGTCATTGAGCATAAAATCCATTTCATCCCTGGTTATGGTGGCCCCTGAGTCTTCAAGCGGGGTGAAAAAACCAGGCGCCAGGGTTTCGTCGCTCGGGGTCATTCCTTCTCTCAGGTTGAATTTCCGGGCTTTGGCAGCCACGTTTAAAGCGATGGTGGATAGATTCTCTTTGGAGCCGTCTATTCCGGTTGCCGCGGTGATCATTTCTCCGAGCAGTTCCCAAGGGTACAAATCCCGGTAGAACTTGCACAGGATTAAGGTGTCAAATAAGGTGAGTCGGTCTTCAAAATCAATAAATAGTTTTGCCTTGCCTTTGGTCTGCTTGGGATCTATCATGCCGGCCAGTTCCGGCTTGTAAAAGGTAGCCCGCAGATGGCATGCGCCACGGTCCGAAGACGCATAAGCCAGGCCCATACCCTTAAGGACCCTGGGCTCGTAGCCCGCAGGCTCCATGCCTTTGACATGAATGGCCAGCTCTTCCATACCTAATATTTTTGCGGCATGACGTATGCCCTGGGCCAGGATTCGGCCGATGCCCTCTTCATTGGTCACAATTTTAATTAACAGGTCTTCGATGGCCTGGGCGTCACCAAATTGGATAGGATAATCCGACTTGTTTTGTTCGTGGGCCATCATGGCAAAGGCGGCCAGATTGCCGGCCGTTATGGTGTCGATTCCTAAGCTGTCACAGATATGATTAAGCCGGACAATATCTTCGATTTTCTCTATCATGCACAGACCGCCAAAGGTGTACAAGGTTTCGTACTCCGGCCCCTCGAGCACCAATCCCTTGTGGGGGCCCTGCATTACCTTTGTCATCCGGCCGCAGGAGAGATAGCACTTGGCGCATCCATGGGGGGTGACGTCACATTGACTGTGCAGAGCATCTGCCGATATCTTTTCCCAGTGGGGGGCGTAGCCTTTGGTCCAGTAACGGGTGGGAAACGCACCGGCATTGTTCATGACCTTTACCATCTGGGAGGTGCCCATGGATTTGTAAGCCTGGACCACTGGATGTTCCTTGGCCTCGGCAGCCATCTCCTTGGCCAGCTGAATAAGCCTTTTTTTATCGAAGACATCCCGTTTTTTATTTCCGGAAAAAACAATGGCCTTAAGGTTTTTGCTACCCATGACCGTGCCGGTACCGGCACGTCCTGCGCACCGCCACCCATCGTTTTTGATAATTGAGAATTTAACTCCGGCCTCGGCAGCCGGGCCGATTACGCTGAGTCCGGTTTTCCAGCTTTTGGGATATTTATCCTTAAATTCCGCTTTAACGGCGGACTCAGTTTCAAAGGTGTCTTTGCCACTAAGATGGCCCGCGTTGTGGAAAAAAGCACCTTCCGGGGTGATTTCCATCAAGGTCGGATGATTTGACTTACCATGGATAACAATGGCATCAAAGCCTGTGGCGGCAATGGCTTCAGGTACCTTGCCCCCGGAATAGGACTCGGCATAAAATCCGGTTAAAGGCGATTTGGTAAAGACCCCATACCTGGAACTGCCCCAGGTGGCGGTGCCGGTTACGGCACCCGTGGCAAAGATCAGCCGGTTTTCCGGAGAAAGGGGATCCACACCCGGCGGGTTCAGCTCCGTCAGCAACCAGGTGGCAAGCCCCTTACCGCCAAGGAAATTTTTGTAAACCGATTTATCAACGGTCTTGATCTCAACTTTCTGGTTAGACAGATCCACGCAGAGGATTCGATTAAAAAAACCTTTCATTTCCACCTTCTTTTATTTTTTTATATGAAAGTCTGTGTAAACTACAGAGATCTTTCAATCTTTGTTGTGGGCTATGCCTGGCAGTTGATATGTCAGGTCAGCCCGTGGCTGTTATATGAAAGACTGGGTCAGTCACTCCGATCTTTCAAACTTTGTTGTGGGCCGAGGCCTGGGCGCTGATAGACCAAGTCGGCCCATGACAGTTATTTAAAAATCTACCTTTTATATTAATTTTTTATTCATATATAGCATAAGTTTTGTTTTTTATAAAAATGTTAAATAACTAATTGAATTTATAGATATTGTTGTCGTATTTTGAGCCTGGGTAGTTGATGCGCCAGGCCTGTCCATGGCCCTTACTCGCCAAAGCGGATAAGAAAACGCTTTTTGGGTTCAATCCGCAGTGGGTGCTAACGGATTCCCTTCCCCCTTTCTCGGCTATGCAGGCCGGATTATTTTCTGGAAATAATCCGATCATAACTGTACATTAAAAAAGAATGTGAGCCAACTTGCCCCAAAAAAAGAGATTTAACCAAAGCGAAATAATCATGGATGTCGCCTGATCGTAAACTTTGAGGGATTCTCAATGCCTTTAATCAAAGAGGATAATATAGGGATAATCAGCTTTATCAGTTCAACGATTCTTGTTGTCCTGTTGACATCTATTCTCGGCGGCATTTTCATTCGTGATCAGCACCGTCATTTTCAACAAGATTTACAAAAGGTAGGGATCAATTTTTTTAAGATGCAAAAAGAACGGCTTCGATCAGAGGTCGATATGCAGATTAGAAGTATCAATGCCTGGCACGAAAGTGCCAGACAAAGATTGAAGACCACCATTAAAGCCCGCACGTATGAGGCCTATGCCGTTGCTGAAAATCTCTTTGAACAGAACAAAGAGAAAAGACCCGAGGAAATTCAGGCGATCATTAGGGAAGCCATCAGACCTATCAGGTTTAATGACGGTCGCGGCTATTTTTTTATCCGAGACACCCGGGGCCCTTTTGTCCTCTACCCACCAAATCCTAAAATAGAAGGGCCACATGTCAAATTGTTTCCCCATCAGAACAGAAAAGAACTTTTCCAAAGAATCAACACACTGCTCTTTACAAAAGGCGAGGGGTTTATCGACTATCAATGGCCCAAACCTGGGGGCAGAGAACATGAACTTTTTGAAAAAATGACCTTTGTAAAATATTTTAAGCCTTTTGGGTGGAGTCTTGGTACAGGTGAATATCTTGTTAATTTTGAATCATTAGTGCAAAAATCCATAATAGACACGCTTAACAGTATTATTCCATCTGATATCGCTCCAGAATACATTTTTATTTACCAACTCCATAACATGAATGGCGGCAATGAATTTGCCACAATGTTGGTCAATCCAAACCGTCCTGATCTTATTGGTAAGAAAATTTCCGATAACTATACGGACATAAAAGGCAAAATGTTCCGCAAAGAAATGGTTCAAGGTATCCGTGACACCGGTGAGGCCTTTGTCTCGTACTGGTATAAAAACCCGGGTTCTGAAGAACCTGGCTCGAAATTGAGCTATTTTAAATATTATCCGGCATGGAAATGGATTGTGGCAAAAGGCATATCCCTTGACGATATGAATAAACGCATCACTTCATTGCAAAAAAATCTTAACCAGGAGACAAAGAGGACGATTCGTAATTTTATATATTTTATCCTTATATCCACAGTTTGTTTTCTGGTTCTTGGTTACATTTTTTCCAAAGGCATACATAGAATCTTTTTGGGGTACAAGGCAATACAGGAAGCGCAGCAGCACGAATTGGAACAAGTGAATGCCCAATTAAAAATTCAATCTATAACCGATACGTTAACGTCTTTGTTCAATAAGGGATATTTCAACGACCATCTCGAAATCGAAATTGCCCGTTCCTTACGTCATGGTTCTGCGCTTTCCCTTGTTGTTTTCGATATTGATAAATTCAAACAGATTAATGATCGTTTCGGCCATCTTGCCGGAGACGATGTTCTTAAAAAGTTAGCCCTTCTTTGTCAAAATAATATTCGTGCGTCTGACATCTTTGCGCGTTGGGGCGGCGAGGAGTTTGTCGTTCTTTCGCCTGAGAGCGACAAGAACAGAACGATTGTTTTTGCAGAGAAATTACGAAGGTTGATTGAGGAATATTCTTTCTCGATCCCATTGCAAGTAACTTGCAGTTTCGGCGTTACGGAATATAGAGAAGGAGAAAGTGTAGATTCTTTCATACATAGAGCAGACCAAGCGCTTTACACTGCAAAAGAAGAAGGCAGAAATAAGGTCGTTTTTCGGTAATGAAGGCCAGACTATTTATCTCATTTTTCGGTTGGTAAAAGTTCAGAATTTCTTTGTATAGGCCGATAATACATAGAAACACCAAACAGGGAGAATGGAACATGACAAATGTGTCTGGCGGTATAAATTCCTTTACTGGGATGGATTTTACATTATTTCAGTCACGCAACAGGGTTGCAGAAAATAATTCGGTTTCAAACGTATCAATGGAGACTGAAATTATTCAATTCAGCCTGGAAGTCAGAACAGGTACCCAGCAAAACATTGGTACCCAGGATGCGCTTGCTCGGTTTAACCAGCTTGATCCGGAGCTGAAATCATCTTTGACATATAACGGTAAACCCATTGCCGAATTGTCCCCCGAGCAGGCTGGAGAGCTTGTCAGTGAAGACGGATATTTTGGCGTGGATCAGACATCCCAACGCATTGCTGATTTCGTCATAATGGGTGCCGGTGATGATATGGAGCGGTTGAAAGCCGGTCGGGAAGGTGTCCTTCAAGGGTTTAAGCAAGCTGAAGAAGCCTGGGGAAGCAAATTACCGGAAATATCATATGAAACTCTGGCAAAAACCTTGGAAACCATTGACGAAAAAATCCGGGAGAATGGCGGCTCAGTTGTTGATTTGAGTATTTGAGCATTAAAAATTGTATAAAATGATGGATTGAAGAGATGCCAAGCCCTCACCCTGATACGTCCGAATCAAGGCCTGGCATATTCAATCACGTCAAATTTGCGTTACCGTCAAGCGACCCAATCGTTGCGTAAGCACCCGGACGTCGGTCCCGGAACAGCCCCCAGCCCGCTCGCATGTTTTCAATTTCTTTGAAATCAAAAGAGACAATTTTGATCTCTTCGGTTTCACGGTCACATTGGGCAAGTATATCTCCGGTGTTGCCGGTGATAAACGAGGTGCCGTAAAAGGTAACTTCAACACTTCGGTCCGTTTCCGTGCCGATGCGGTTTGATGCACACACCGGCATCACGTTGGCCGCTGAGTGGCCTTGCATGGTTCGTTGCCAGTGGGGTTGTGAATCGTATCCGGGCATTTTGGGTTCAGACCCGATGGCCGTTGGATACAGCAAGATATCCGCCCCCATCAGCGCCATGCTGCGGGCGGTTTCCGGAAACCACTGGTCCCAGCAGATGCCAACCCCCACTTTACCAAACCGGGTACTCCACACCTTGAAACCGGTGTCGCCCGGGCTGAAATAATATTTTTCTTCATAGCCCGGGCCCTGAGGAATGTGGGTTTTGCGGTAGATCCCCATGACGGAGCCGTCGGCATCAATCATGGCCACACTGTTGAAATAGGCCTGGTTGGCCCGTTCGAAAAAGCTGATGGGCAGAACCACGCCAAGTTCTTTGGCCAAGCGGCTGAACCGTTTGATCAGATCACTGTCATCCGCGTTTTGGGCCAGGGAAAAATAGCTGAAATCCTGCACTTTGCAAAAATAGGGACCTGAAAATAACTCCTGGAGCAGGATGATGTTTGCGCCTTGGCCGGCCGCATCCCGTACAATCGCTTCCGCCTTTTTTACATTCGTTTTATAGGTGTTGCTGCAGGCCATCTGGGTGACTGCAACCTTTACTTTTTCCATGTTCCCTTCCTTTAAAATGCCGGCAGGGCAGTGCCCGAAGGCTGCTGCTGGGTGATACAGTGTATCCCGCCGCCGCCGGCAAAAATTGGCAGACTCGGTATCTGGATAACGGTGCGGTCCGGGAAAATTGACTGCATCATCTCTTTTGCCTGGTCGTCTGCCGGATCATTAAATGCAGACATGATAATGGCACCGTTGGGCATATAAAAATTAATATATGAGAGATCCATACGCTCCCCGTTCCATTTTTGGGGGATCGGCTGGGGAATATCCATGATTTCGATTGCATTGCCTGCGGCATCAACAACGCCGGTAAGTCTTTGTCTGGCATCCCGGGTCACGGCAAAATTAGGGTCATCCGGATCAATGCAGTTGTTTAACAAAATCAGTCCCGGGCGCGCAAAGGTAGCCAGGATATCCACATGGCCTGTGGTTTCATCCCCGTCAAGGCCGTTGGCCAGCCACAACACTTTATCAATGCCCAGGTAGGTCTTAAAAAAGGCTTCGAAATCAGCTTTTGTGAATCCCACGTTGCGTTTGGGATCCAGCAAACATTGCTCTGTTGTGATCAGTGTACCCTGGCCGTCTACATGAATCGAACCGCCTTCCAGGATAAAAGGGGCGGTGTACCGCCGCATGGACAGGTGGCGCAAAATGTCGATGGCCATGCCCTCATCGCAGGGGCCTGTGATGGGGTAGTGGCCCCATCCGGTAAAGACCCAGTCGATCCCGGCCACGTTGCCTTTTTCATCCCTCACAAAGGTGGGCGCACTGTCCCTGGCCCAGGAGTCAAAGCAAGTGGCATCAACCAGGGTGACGCAATTGCCTAACAGGTTTTGAGCTTCAGAACGCTGTTCCGGATTGACCAGCATATATACCGGTTCAAAATCGGCAATGGCCCGGGCCACCTTTGCATAGGTTTGTTTGGCTTCTTGCAGCACGCCCTTGAAACACTCTTCGGAACAGGGCCATACCATCCAGCAGGCATCATGATTCTCCCATTCAGCCGGCATGGTCAGCCCGTCACTTTGGGGGGTGCGCACAGGGATTGAGAAAAAACCGTTTGCCGGGGGACCGGCCAATGGATGGTCCCCCTGAATCTGTATTAATTTAGTCATTTATATACTTGTATTTTGATCTTTATTAAACCGTAGTGTTGATCATTACATGTTTGGTAACCAGATAATCGCCAACAGCTTCAGCAGACAGATCTTTGCCGAAACCGGACTGTTTGAACCCGCCATGGGGTGCTTCGGAAACCAGGGGCAGATGGTCGTTCACCCACACGCATCCAAACTCCAGGGCCTTTGTCACGCGCATGGAACGTGCCACGTCATGGGTAAATACAGAAGATGCCAGGCCAAATACCGTGTCATTGGCCATGGCCAGGGCGTCTGATTCATCTCTAAAGGTCTGGATGGTAACGACAGGTCCGAATACCTCTTTTTGCACGATTTCAGAATTCTGTGCAACATTATTAATGACCGTGGGGGCATAAAAATAACCCGGACCGTCAAGGATTTTTCCACCGCACAGAATGCCGGCACCCGAAGCTTTGGCACGCTGTACAAACCCGTCCACAGATTCCATATGGGATTTGGAGATCATGGAACCCATCATGGTTTCGCCGGCAAAGGGATTGCCCACCTTGACGGCTTTCATGGCCGCCACAAGGGCCTCTGTGACCTTATCCACGATAGATTCATGGCAGATGACCCGGGTGGCTGCAGTGCAGTCCTGGCCGGAGTTGCAAAAGGCACCTAGGGAAACCTTTTCTGCTACAAGCTCGGGTTTGGCATCTTCAAAGACTACCACCGGGGCTTTACCGCCCAGTTCCAGGTGAACCCGCTTGATGGATTCGGCGGAGCTTTGCATAATGGCGGCACCCGTGCTGGTGGCACCGGTCACTGAAATCATGCGGATATCCTTGTGGCTGACAATGGCAGGTCCGACGTCGCCGGTGAGCACATTGACAACGCCGTCGGGAATCCCTGCCTTCCGGCACAGTTCTCCCAACATCAGCGAGGTCCGCGGGGTCAACGACGCAGGTTTTAACACGGTGGTGCACCCGGCGGCCAGGGCCGGACCAATCTTCCAGATGGCCATGAGCAAGGGATAGTTCCAGGGGGCGATCTGGCCCACCACGCCCACGGGTTCCCGGCGGTAGATGGTGGTGTACCCCTGGGTATATTCTCCGGCATGATGGCCGCTGGTGTCCCGGGCGCTGCCGGCAAAAAAGCGCATATTATCTATGCAGAAGGGCAGATCCCCGCCCAGGCTCAAAAATTCATAAGGTTTGCCGGAATCTTCGCTTTCGATTTTGGCCAGTTCTTCAATGTTGGCCTCCATCAGATCCGCCAGCTTCCACATGCACTTGCTGCGGTCCCTGGGTGGCATGGTGCTCCATTCCGGAAAGGCCGCCTTGGCTGCGGCTACGGCGTTGTCCACATCGGCAGCACCTGCTTTAGCCACCTGGGCAATGACTTCTCCTGTTGCCGGATTTTCCACATCCAGAACACCCTCGGTACCGTCACACCATTTTCCATTAATCCATAGTTTCATATTGTTCTCCTTGTTTATGGCTTATTATCCTTTAATCTCCTTAAAGACCTCTTCCATGGTATCCAGGGCTTTGTCCAGGGTCTCCATGGGGATGTTCAATGCCGGTTCAAACCGGATGCATTTGGCATTGGTCAAGGTGCCGGCTGTGATAACACCCCGTGCAAACAGCCCGGCCGCCAGCTGGTATCCGATCTCATCGGAGACAAATTCCATACCGATTAGCAAGCCTTTGCCGGTGATTTTTTCCAGAATGCCCGGGTACTTTTCCTGAAGTTCACCCAGGCGGCCTTTTACATATTCACCTTTTTGGGCGGCCTGTCCGGGCAGATCTTCTGCCTGGAGTACGGTGATGGCGGCAAGGGCTGCTGCACAGGCAATGGGGTTGCCGCCGGTGGTGGTGGTGTGCATGAAGGGGTTGGGTTCCATGACTTCCCATATTTCAGGGGTGGAAAAAAAGCCGGACATGGGCACAACGCCGCCACCCAGGGCTTTGCCAAAGCACATGATGTCAGGGGTTACGCCCCAGTGGTCCACACCGAAAATTTTGCCGGTGCGACCAAATCCGGTCTGAACTTCATCGGCAATGAGCAGCACGCCAAATTTGTCACACAGCTCGCGCAGGCGGGGCCAGAAATCATCGGGGGGAACAATGGCGCCTGCCTCTCCCTGGATGGGTTCGGCCACGATGCCGGCAATGTCGTTGCCTACGGCGGCATTGGCTTTAAGTATCCGCTCCACGGCGTCGGCATCCCCGAACGGCGCATGCTGCACCCCTTCAAGTAAAGGCAGCAGGGGTTGGCGATAAACGTCTTTGCCCATCAGGGAAAGAGACCCCAGGGTTTTTCCATGAAAGCCTTTGAGCATGGCAATGAACCCTTTTTTACCGGTGTAAAATTTGGCAAGTTTCATGGCACCTTCCACCGCTTCGGTGCCGGAATTGGCAAAAAAACCATACTGGATGTCCCCTGGCGTGATCATGCCGATCACCTGGGCCAGTTTTGCCCGCAGGGGATCAAGCATCTCCTGGCTGTACTGGGGGCTTCTGTCCAGCTGGGCTTTAACGGCCGCTACAATTTTGGGGTGCCGGATGCCGTAGGTGTACAGCCCAAACCCGCCAAGCAGATCAATGTATTCACGGCCAAGGATATCTTTTAAAATGGAACCTTGGCCGGTCCACTCCGTAACGGCAAAGCTGTTTTCTTCGGTGACTGATTTGCGGTATTCGAGAAACCCTTTATTAACGTGGTTGCGAAAATTCTCAACGGTTTCTTTGGCCACCATCTCCCGCTCTTTTTGGGTGATGTCGGTATCGTTTTTCTCAATCAGGTCAACGTACTTATTGGCTTCTTTAAATGCTTGGGTGATATCCCTGCTCATTTTTTTCTTCCTTTTCTTTCTACGTAAGTAAAAAGATTTTTAGTTTATACTGAATGGTCAGTAAATAATTTTTTAAAGCTATTTGTGTGTATTCTTTTTTTTACCATGAAGGACACGAAGTTCACGAAGATTTAGGATTTTAAACTTCGTGTCCTTCGTGATCTTCGTGGTGGATTAAAGGGAAAAGGATATTGGCGGTCAACGCACATCTAATCGATTGTCCTTTTTTCCTGTGTAATTACAGATCCTCTGTGTTGTACAATTTCCCTTTGGCAAAAACTTTTTCAATGTTGATTTTGCTGATATCTTGGGCTGCAACCTGGTAGGGGTTGCGGTCCAGGACAATGAATTCAGCTTTCATGCCCGGTTTAAGAGAGCCCCTTTCATTTTCCTCAAAGACGCTGTAGGCAGCATCTGTTGTAAACATCCGGATCGCTTCGGTCAGGGTAACCCGTTCCGGGGCATAGGGATGGCACACCGCAGCCTGAATCCCTGCAAGGGGATTATAGGGTGTGACAGGTGAGTCTGATCCGCCGCAGATCACCACCCCTGCATCCAGGATGGTGCGGTAAGGGTGCAGCCGCTTGTGGCGGGAAGGCCCGAGCATCCGTTCATAAAACGTTTGGTCCTCCATGAGATAGGGGAAAAATGCCGGTTGCATGGCGGCAATAATTCCAGCTTTGGCCATGCGTTCAATCTGAGTGTAGGTGGGCACTTCCAAATGCTCAATTCGGTGGCGGTGATCCGTGCGGGGATATTTTGCCAAAGCCTTTTCCATGGCATGCAGCACCTGTTCAATGGCGGCCTCTGCTTCACAGTGTACGGCAATCTGCAGGCCTTTGGCGTGGGCTTCACAGATGAATTCATCCATCTGTGCCTGGGTAAAGGTCAGGGTGCCGTAATTGTCAGGCTGATTGCTGTACGGTTCAAAAAAAGCTGCGGTATAGCAATCAATGGCCCCGTCGGCAAAAATACATCCGCCGATGCGCGTTAACCCCAAATCCAGACTTGACTGGACATCCCGGTTCTGGTTCCAGTGCACGGTATGAAGGGGCAGATTTTGGTGATGTTGGTGGAAAAAGGCTGAAAATTCAGGTTCCCCGTCCTTGCCCTCAAGGCAGTGCAGGCTGGTGATACCGTTTTTTAATGCTTTGCGGGCTGCAAGCATATAGCCTTTGACAATGGCCTCTTTGGAGATCATGCGATTAATCTGGGGCATCACAAAGGCAAGGGAGGCCGGGTCCCGGACCAGCCCGGTCATCCGTCCGTTTTCCGTATCCACCCCGTCCATTTCTCCTGTCACACCAAGGGCTTTTATAGCCAGACTGTTCAGAGACAAAAAGTGAAGGGATGTGTGGACAACAGCCAGCGGCGCATCCGGACATACCGCGTCCAGTTCGGCAGTATTGGGCATTCGTTTTTCCTGCACCAACTGGTCGTTTAAACGGTAGGCCAGCATCCATTCGTCTTTTTCCAATTTTTTGCGGTGTGCCGCAATACCGTCAAACACTTCGGCAAAACAGGTACAACCGGTCAGATCCGCACTGCCGAGAACCTGACCCGTCCACTCCAGATGCTGATGTGTATCAATAAATCCGGGCAGCACTGTTTTTCCACCCAGATCCATAACCTGCACAGCAGCCCCCTCGGGATAAAGCGGTACAACTTCATCATGTTCGCCCAAAGCCTCTATGGTATCACCGTCTACCACCATGGCAGAAAATTGGGGTCGGGCGTCATCCAGACTGATACCCTGTATATTGGTAAAAAGTGTTTTCATTTCATCTCAAATTAAAGCACTTGGCTAATGTTGGGTTTGAATGGAGATTTGCCCATATGCAAGGCGCAAGGACCGTTGTAACCGGAGCAACCTCATGGTTGTGAGGATTACAACGGTCCGCAGCAACGCCCCATATTAAATCAGGCGGGTGAATATCCATTCAAACGCTATCTGGTTTTGATCATTGTCCACAGTTCGTCGTAGTACCTGTTGTTTTTGCCCAGGTCATTAATGAACTCAAGCGTCTTCATCGTCGTTTCACTCGGATAAATAGCCGGATTAGTCAGATCAGCAGGCGTAATAAATTCCTTGGCCGCCTTATTCGGCGTAGCATACTGGGTCCAGTTGGACAGAGTGGCACCATTCTTGGCATCCAGCACCCAGTTGATGAATGTATGGGCATAGTCCACATGGGGGGCTCCGGCAGGAATCGCCATGTTGTCCGCCCAGATTACCCCGCCTTCCTTGGGGTTGGCAAAGGCAAATTTTTCCGGAGCATCAGCCACGGCACGCAGGGCGTCACCATTGTAAACCAACGCGGCAATAGCAGTGCCTGCAACCACCTTGGAACGGCCGCCTGTTCCCACGTCAAATCCGGCAAAATATTTACTGGATTTGGTTTCGATCATCATCTTGGCCAAAGCTTTAAGCTCATCTTTATCCAGGGTGTTAACGCTTTTGCCCATATATTTCAAGGCAATTCCCAGCATCTCCCGGATGGAGTCAATCATGACCACAGGGCCTTTACGTTCCGCCGGATCAAAAAACAGAGCGGTGGAGGCTACATAATCTTGTCCAAGGACCTCTTTGTTATAAAGCATGCCCACGGTACCCCACTGATAGGGCGCAGTATATACATTGCCCGGATCATAGGCCGCGTTTTTGAAAGCGTCTTCCAGGTTGGCCAGATTGGGCAGTTTGGAATGGTCCAGTTTCTGAAGCAGGTTCAATTTGATCATGGTATTGATGATGTAGTCCGAAGGAACAACCACGTCATACTGGTTTACGCCGCCGGCCTGGAGTTTGGCCACAAGCTCTTCGGTGGACTCGTAAAATTCCACCCGGCTTTTGATGCCTGTATCTTTGGTAAATGTGTCCATATAGTCTTCGGGCATATATTCGCTCCAGATCAGGACACGAAGTTCATCCGCAGCAAAAGAGGATGCCGGAAACTGGAGGAACACGGCACACACCAGCAACAGGGTTAAAGTTAATTTTTTCATGGTTATCTCCTTTTGTTTTTATTGTTTTTTACTGGAAATTCTTTCTGACAGAATAACCAAAGTGATGGTTACAAAAATGCCCACAGTTGACAGGGCATGGATTTTGGGCGTGATGCCCCGGTGTACTTCACCATATATATAAAGGGGCAGGGTGACCGAAGTGGGTCCGGCCGTAAAAAAACTGATAATAAAATCGTCAAGGGAGAGGGTCAGTGCCAGCATGGCCCCGGAGACAATGCCCGGCATCATCAGCGGCAGCAGTACATGTCGGAAGGTGTACCAGTTGGAGGCATACAGATCCCTTGACGCCTCTTCAATTTCATTGTTAAAAGCGGAAAGCCGGCTTCGGACCACCAGGGCCACAAATGCCACCTGGAAGGTGACATGCCCGATGATCATGGTGATCAGTCCCGGCTCAAATATGGAAGAGATGGACCGCAGGCAGGTAAATGCAATGACCAGGGCGCCGGCAAAAACGATCTCAGGCGTGATGACCGGCAGGTAGAGATTGATATCAAAAAAGGTCATCACCTTTTTTGACCAGGGATAGCGGGAAAGCCCCATGGCCAGCGCCGTGCCCAGAATCGTGGCAATAATAGTAGACACCACTGCCAAAATGGCGGTATTGACACATGCCTCGATGACCAGGTCGTCATGGAGCAGTTTAACGTACCAGTCCAGACTGAACCCGCCCCAGTGAATGCCGAAACGCGACTTGTTGAATGAATAAACCATGACGGCCAGCAACGGTGTGTAAAGAAACGCATAGGTTGCCACGGCAAAAATTTTATAACGCAAACCCAGCTTAAACATTATACAATCTCCATTGTTTCGCCTTTGCGGTTCAAAAAGACCAGGGCAATAAGGGTTAAGGACATAAGTGCCAGACTGACAGCCGCCCCAAAGGGCCAGTCACGGCTTTTACCGAATTGCTGCTGGATCAGATTGCCCACCAGCATATATTTTGCCCCGCCTAAAAGATCCGGGATAAGGAACATGCCCATGGCCGGCACAAAGGTCAAAATGGCCCCCACAGACAGTCCCGGCAGGGTCTGGGGTAAAATAGCCTGGCGGAACACCCGCCACTTGCCGCAGTAAAGATCATTGGCCGCTTCAACCAGGCTCCAGTCCAGTTTTTCCACGCTGGAATACAGGGGCAGGGCCACAAAGGGAAGAAATGCGCTGATCATACCGATGTAGACTGCAAATGAACTGGGGTATAACGGACTTCCAGGCGGCACAAGATGCAGCAGGGCCGCGATTTTTGCAATGGGCAGTCCCGGTGCCAGAACAATCTGCCAGGCATAGGTCCGGATCACCAGGTTGGTCCAGAAGGGAATGATCAGGGCCATCAGCCACAGGTACCGGGTGGTCTTGTTCCGGGTGGAAATAAAAAAGGCTAACGGGTAAGACAAAATGATGCAAATCAATGTTGTCAAAAATCCGGCAACAAGTGAGCGCAACAGAATTTTCAAATAGTCCGGGCTCCAGCCGAACAGGCTGTAACCTGCCAGCCGTTTGTAGTTTTCCAGGGTAAAGACCCATTCGATCTCACCGTAGGCACCCCGGGTGGTAAAGCTGATCACAATCAATGACAACGCGGGGATGGACAAAAAAAGCATGATCCACAGCATGCCGGGTGCAATACGCAAAAGCCCCCGGGTTCGGATATTCCTGGGTGTTGACAGTTCCCCGTAGAGTATTTCAGGTTTATCTATAATTTTCACAGGATTTTAACTCCTTGAACGTTTGAATAATTAATCGTCAATGGTTACCAGTGCTTCCTGCAGCAGCTCCACCCAGATTTCATCCCCGATTTCGATTTTGCGGTGGGGGGCAGTTCTCATGCGCAGGTTCCCGGTCTCCAGGGTGAGGTTCTGATAGGTGCCCCGGTAGTATTTTTCAATGACACGGGACCGAACGCCGTTTTGGGCCGGTTTTTCTGAGCGCAGCCTAATGCCTTCAGGCCGGATGACCAAAGAGCCCTTTTTCCATTCGGGCATGGTGTTTGGCACAAAATTTCCAAACGCCCCCTGCAAAACATTGTCCTTGCGTTCAACATCAAAGATATTTGCCGTGCCGATGAATTCTGCAACAAATCTGCAGTTTGGGTGGTTGTATATTTCATAGGGTGAACCGCACTGCAGAATATGTCCGTCTTTCATAACGGCAATACGGTCGGAAACCGTTAACGCTTCTTCCTGATCATGGGTGACCAGAATGAAGTTTTTCTTAAGCCGCAGCTGCAGGCGGCGAAGCTGTTCCTGGAGCTGGACCCGCAACTTGGCGTCTAAAGCGGACATGGGCTCATCAAGCAGCAGAATTTCGGGCTCGCAGACCAGGGCCCTGGCCATGGAGACCCGTTGGCGTTGTCCGCCGGAAAGCTGATCAGGGTACCGGTCTGCAAAATTTTCAAGCTCCAGCATCTCTAACATTTTGTCCACTTTGGGGGTAATTTGTGTTTCCGGAATTTTTTGTGAACGCAGGCCAAAGGCGATATTGTCGTAGTTCTTCAGGTGAGGAAAGAGCGCGTAGCTTTGAAATACGGTATTGACCGGGCGCTTGTTGGCCGGCATATCAAGAATGGGGTTTCCGTTTAAAAACAGATTCCCGTCGGTGGCTGTTTCAAGACCTGCAATAATTCTTAAAAGAGTGGTTTTTCCGCAACCTGACGGACCAAGCAGGGTAAACAGTTCACCTTGGTTGATCTTCAGATCTACATTGTTAAGGGCTTTCACCTCGCCGTAATTTTTGTGTAAAGCAATTGCTTCCAAACAATATTCCATGTTGTCACCTGAGTTTTTTTTACTGAATGGTCAGTGAATAAATTAAAACTACTTTTTCCTGATCCTAAATTGTTATTATGGTTGTCATTAAAATGTGCCGCTTTTTAATATCTCTATGGTTGCCGTTTTGGCTGTATCTGCAAAATCTTCAAATGGTTGACCTTCATTTAGGAAATGGGCATGAAACTCCAGTCCCTCCATCAGGGTGAGGACATAGTCCGCAGCTTTGTGTTCGTCCGTTACCTTAATGACACCTTCTTTGTTAAAAACGACGAATGCGTCATGCAGATAATCACGAAACCAGCGGAACATGTCGTTTAGGGCTTTGCGAATACCTTCATCCCTGAAGCTTTTATAATAAAACCCAAAATGAACACCCGGGTCCACGGTCCGATTCCATTTAAAGCTGAATATCAGGTCCATCAGTGCATCAAACCGTTGGGTACTGTCAGCTATCAAATCAAAATTCAGCATATGTTCAGCTTTGTACTTGGAGATCAGAAGCTCTATGAGCTCTCGCTGCAAGTTGTTCTTGTTCTTGAAGTAGTGAAGGATCAGCGTGGAATGGATATTCAGGTGCTGGGCAATCTTTCCGATGGAACTGCCTTCAAATCCCTTTTCAATTAAAACCTGATAATACCCTTCAAGAATTTCCGGTTTCCGCGTTTCTGCATTTCGATTTTTTCTGGTTGCCATGAATAGTCAGCCTTAATTGTGTTTATTTGCGCTTTGGTTGTAATTCATTTTTTGAAAATTACAATTTACGTATTCTTTACAGTCACAAAATTGTATTGTCAATAAAATTTACTGATCATTCAGTTAAAATTTTTTATGACATCTCGAGCAGAAGGCGTGACGCCCCATAGAAAGGTACATGGTCAGAATCGATTTCTATTAGTTCAAAGAATAAGGCGATGGTTTCCCTTGATAATTGACCGTTGCAATGGTAATTGTACCTAACTTAACGAAAGAGGATAAAAAATGAGAGCTAAGCACCTGATTCTGACCTGTTTTTTCTTTTTTTCTATAGCGACCTGCGTTTATGCAAAAAGTATGTATGTATCCGGAGTTACCCGAATCACTATGCGCACGGGCCCTGGGGTCGGCCATAAAATCGTGGCCATGGTCACTTCTGGGGTCAAATTGCAGATTTTGGAGTATCGCAAGGATTGGTCTATGGTGAGAAATGGTGCCGGGAAAACCGGCTGGGTACTGACCCGGTTTCTTACTGACGACGTACCTAAAGCCCTTATGCTCGAACGGTATAAAAAGGAAAACGAACGTCTGGCATCAAAGCTTTCCGCCGCAGAAGAAACGGCAAAAACCTTGAACGTCCAGAACAAAGAACTGACGGAAATTGCCAGGAAATATAAACAACTCAAAGATGCTTCCGCAAGCTACTTGAAACTTGAGACCGAACATAAAGCACTGCTGGAACAGTCCGGGGAACAGGAAAAACTTATTCAAAGTCTTAAACAAAGAATTAGAAGCGAGGTTAAGCTTGGTCTGCTTTCCGGGGCGGGTGTTTTCATTGTGGGATTGATTTTCGGAATGAGTACCCGAAGGAAGAAAAGAAGCTCCTTGTTATCCTGATTTGTCCGTACTAACGACCATGGGCCGATCTGGTCTATCAACACCCAGACTAAACCCACAACAAAATGTGGAAGTCGCTTAACAACCCATTGAGACTTTCATATGAATTTTTAACACGCCATTTAACATAATAAAGAAGTATTGAGAAATGATTGAAACCGATTTTTTGGTCATCGGCAGCGGTGTTGCCGGCTTGAGCTATGCCTTGAAAGTTGCACAGTTTGGCAAAGTGGCCATTATCACCAAGAAAAAAATTTACAAGACCAATACGGCACTTGCCCAAGGCGGTGTTGCCGCCGTATTCAGCAAAACAGATTCCTTTAAAGAGCATGTGGCAGATACACTGGCTGCAGGGGACGGGCTTTGTGCTGAAGATGTGGTCAACATGGTAGTGACAAACGGACCGGAAAGGATTCGGGAGCTGGTCGATTTAGGGGCCCACTTCAATCTGGACGGTGATGGTAAATATGATTTTTCCCTTGGCCGGGAAGGCGGACATTCCCAGAACAGAATCATCCATGCCCGGGATCTCACCGGAAAGGAAATTGAAGATGTCCTGGTCTCAAATGTTGAACAGCATGAAAATATAACCATTCTGGAAAACCGTACTGCCGTTAATCTGATTACCTATTCCACAAGTGTTCGCAGCGGTCTGGTTAGAACCCAGCATGAAAACATCTGCTGTGGGGCTTATGTCCTGGACAATGAGACCGGAGAGGTGGAAACCGTTGCCGCTAAAGTAACCCTGCTTGCCACAGGTGGCGGGTCCAAAGTTTATTTATATACTTCAAACCCCGATACGGCTACAGGCGACGGCATTGCCATGGCGTACCGGGCAGGGGCCACCGTTGCCAATATGGAGTTTGTCCAGTTTCATCCCACCTGCCTGTTTCATCCCGAAGCCAAGAATTTTCTGATCTCCGAGGCAGTTAGAGGGGAGGGCGCTTATCTCATTGATGAAAAGGGCGAACGGTTCATGGGCAAATACTCACCGGACCTGGAACTTGCCTGCCGGGATGTTGTGGCCCGGGCCATTGACAATGAATTGAAAAAAACCGGTGCGGATTCCGTGTTTCTGGATATCACCCACAAGGATCCCGATTTTGTCCGGAATCGGTTTCCCAATATTCATGCCAAATGTTTGGAATATGGTATTGATATCACCAAACAGCCCATCCCGGTGGTGCCGGCAGCCCATTATATGTGTGGGGGCGTAGCCACGGATCTTAACGGGCGCACCGACATCCAGTGTCTTTATGCCGTGGGGGAAACCGCCTGTACCGGTTTGCACGGGGCCAACCGTCTGGCATCCAATTCGCTTCTTGAAGCATTGGTCTATGCCCATAATGCCTCCCAGGCCTCATTAAAAGAGTTTGAACAAGCCGCCAAGAGATCTAATGTTAAGCTGGCTCCCTGGGATGAGACCAATACCCTGGACGCGGATGAAGCCATCATGGTGACCCACAACTGGGATGAGATCCGGCGTTTGATGTGGAATTATGTGGGCATTGTCCGGTCGGACAAGCGTCTTCACCGTGCTCTGCGCCGTATTGAAATGATTCTGCACGAGATTGAAGAATACTACTGGGACTTTAAAATTACAGCAGATCTCATTGAACTGCGTAACCTTGCCAATGTGGCGGAACTAATCGTTAAGTCCGCATTAATGCGCAAGGAGAGCCGCGGGCTGCATTATAATTTATGGTATCCGGAAAAAGACGATGCCAACTGCCTAACGTCGACCCTGGTCCGGAAAACTTTCTAAAAGAGAGTTTATCTATATCAACCCAAGCGGTTTTCCAACGTGTGAAAACCGCTTGGGTTCAAATGCGATAAAATACCTTATTTCATATCGACTCTTCTTTTATAAATCCCGGGACTGGACCCGTGAATAACCGTGGCGAAGGTGTTTTTTTCGTAAAAATTAATCTGGCTTTCATCAACCCATCCAACAATGGCATATCCATATTCATTATCCCACATATCACTCAAACAGGAAAAAAGAAGTTGGGTCCCAAGGCCCTTTTTTCTTGCTTCCGGTTTAATACCAATAGGCCCGAAAAATCCTTTTGCTGTGGCGTCGTAGCAAGCAAATCCAATGATTTTTTGGTCTCTTACACCAATAAAACAAGATGCGGGTGCGTTTGAAAAACTCCTTTCACATTCACTGGCCCAGCTCTCATTAAATTCTTTTCGCACAAATTCAATCACTTTACTTTTGTCGCAGGATAGCGGTCGGACAATTTTAAATTCACCATCAAAAAGTTCTTTGGGATACTGTTCGAACTGCAATTCATACAGTTTTATTAATAAATCCGGCATGGGTGCCTTCCTTTTTTAAATTTTACCGTATTGGAGATTAAACATTTCCTGCCTTAAAAATACAACTGTCGTTTTAGTGAATTGAGAAACAAGCATGGTTAAAGGTGATATCTTCAATATTAAACTGTCAAGCATGATATTTATCTTTGAAAGAAAAACTTGTACTATCTTGGGCAATGCCTGGTATCATATTGGTATAACAGCCATGGGTTGACCTGACAGGCTTAGCCCACAACAGAGGTTGAAAGATTTGTGTAACATACCCGGACTTTCTTATAACGGCCATGGGCCGACCTGACATATCATCTGCCAGGTTCAGCCCACAACAAAGTTTGAAAGATCTTAGTGAGTTATCTATACTTTCTCATAAAACCTAAATGTAGTCTGCTGCCAAGGAGCTGATATGTTTCAAAGTATTCTAGGACTCTTCGTGTTTTTGGGTATTGCTTTTTTATTAAGCGAGAACAAAAAAAAGATCTCCGCCAGGCTGATCATTTCAGCAATTGCATTGCAACTTGTTTTTGGCGTTGTGACATTGAAATTCGCGTGGGTACGCCAAGGCTTTTTTTACTTAAACGGTTTGGTGGCAGCGCTTTTAAAGGCAACCGGGGAGGGCACAGCCATGGTGTTCGGATACGTTGGCGGCGGTGCACTTCCTTTTCAGGAATCCTATCCCGGGGCTTCGTTTATCCTTGCATTTCAATCCCTTCCCCTGGTTTTGGTGATGAGCGCGTTGTCTGCGTTGTTATTTTACTGGAAAATTATCCCTGCCGTGGTGCGTTTTTTCAGTGTGATCCTAAGCAAAACACTGGGCACCGGAGGCGCTGAAGGCATTGGGATTTCAGCCAATATTTTTGTGGGTATGGTTGAGGCGCCTTTGCTGGTTAAACCGTATTTAGCTACCATGACCCGCAGTGAGTTGTTTACATTAATGACCTGCGGCATGGCCACCATCGCAGGCACGGTCATGGTGCTTTATGCTACGATTCTTAAGCCTGTGATCCCCGGTATTTTAGGTCATATCCTTACCGCATCCATCATCAGTGCACCGGCCGCGATTCTGATTTCAAAAGTCATGATTCCTGAAACCAAAGACGTAACAGAAGGCAAGCTGTCCACGCCAACGGTCTATAAAAGCGTCATGGATGCCGTAACCAAGGGCACGATGTCCGGTATTGATCTTCTGATTAATATCGTGGCCATGATCATCGTGCTCGTGGCCATGGTGAGTCTGGTCAATATGACACTTGGACTGATGCCGTTGTTCAATGGAGAGCCGTTTACCCTGCAGCGGATTTTAGGCTGGGTTATGGCCCCGGCAACATGGCTGATGGGCATCCCATGGTCCGAAGCCCCTGCCACCGGCGCTTTGATGGGAACCAAAACCATTCTCAACGAATTCATCGCGTATCTTGATTTGACCCGTATTCCGGCAGGCGAAATCAGTGAACGCAGTCGCATTATTATCTCATATGCCATGTGCGGTTTTGCAAATCCCGGCAGCCTGGGGATTATGATCGGCGGCATGGGTGGCATGGTGCCTGAAAGAAGGGATGAAATCGTATCTTTAGGACTTCGTTCCATCATTGCCGGCACTTTGGCTACATGTATGACTGGCGCCGTTGCAGGGATGTTTTTATAGTATTTTAACAGCTTGAAAGAATACGGGATAATGCCACTCAAAATTTATGATATGATTTTCCAGAAATTATTCAAAGGAGGAATGTATTGTGAAAAGATTTTTTCTTTTTTTTATCATAGCTGGAATGATAATTCTGAATGTTTTTCTGTTACTTTATGGATACTATCTGCTTTCCTTTGCATTACAGTGCAGTTGTGTTGGGGGGCTGTTTTTTTTCTATAAAGCAACATCAAATAAACATATTGAACACTTGGTATTAGTGTACTTGAAAAAGCACAATGGCGCTACGAAAAACGAGCTTATTGCGCACATAAAGAAAAAAACCGGGGAAAAGGCCAACGTCAATTTATCAGTGGTTGTCGATGACATCATAGAAAATCTCAAGATAAAAGAGTTAGTTTTTATAGAAAAAGGTATTGGCTCAAACATTGGCGTTTGTATTATTCCTAACAAAATAAAACGGTGATTTTTTTCTGTCAATATTTCATAATCCTGACCATCTCGGGCAAAACGACCGATTTTCTCAAGTGCTCAATTGTTGCCCGGCGAACATTGGCGGGCAACAAATTTTGCTGTGATCTGACGGTTAATCCAAAGCGCGTATTCCGATTCCCTTAAAAAGATTTGTCTTGGAAATGAATCTTTTGATTACCTGAACAACCCTATGCGTTTCGTAAAAGGAATCGTTGAATTTTTCCCGACGGGGTTTTGGGCAGTTGGTCGGTAAACTCTATAATCCTTGGATACTGGTGGGCTGCCAGATGTTTTTTAACAAAAATTTTAAGCTCCTCGGCCAGGTCCTCATCACCGTTGATGCCCTGTTTTAGAGACACAAAGGCCTTGATGGTTTCCCCTCGCAATTCATCGGGCACCCCGACCACGGCTGCTTCCACAACTGCCGGGTGTTTTATCAGAACACTCTCCACTTCAAAGGGTCCGATGCGGTAGCCGGCGCACAGGATAATATCGTCCGATCGGCCGCTGAAGAACAGATAGCCATCCTCATCCTTGCTTACGGTATCCCCGGCAAGGCAATATCGGCCATTTTCGCCTACATATTTTTCCTTTGTCCGCTTTTCATCCTGCCAGTATCCGCGAAACCAGCATAACGGAGAGTTCTTGGTGTCCACGGCAAAAAGGCCCTCTTCACCGGGTGCCGTTTCATTGCCGTTTTCATCGATAACCGCCATCCGGAATCCGGGCATGGAGATCCCCATGGAGCCCATTTTCAATTCACCCTTAAGATCTTCCCTGTGATGATTATTTGCGGCCATGCCCAGTTCGGTCTGTCCGAAATGGTCGTGGATGGGAATCCCCCATAATTTTTTGCTCCATTCAATCACTTCAGGGTTCAAAGGTTCGCCTGCACTTGAGGCCACACGCAGTGAAAGGGGATATTGTGCTGCCACCTTGTCCCCGGCCGCCTTCAGGGCGCGGTATGCCGTAGGGGCGGAGGCAAAATTGCTAACTTTATATTTGCTCAAAATACGGAACACATTTTCAGGGGAAAAGGCCCCGTCGTAGAAGAGGGTGGATTTGCCCACAAGCAACGGTCCGATCAAGTTATAGTAGAGGCCGTATGCCCATCCGGGATCTGCCATGTTCCAGTACATGTCATCTTCGCGCATATCCAGGCCAAACTCCATATAGGCATGAAATGCGGCCAGGGACTTCACCGGTACTTCTACGCCCTTAGGGCTTCCCGTGGTTCCGGAGGTAAAAAGCATGATCAAAAGATCATCGCCCCGGACCGGCTCTGGGGTATCAATGGCCTGGGCGTTCTCAAGCTCATGCCAGAAACTGTAGTCTCCTCTCTCAATACCCTGTCCCCTGTCACCGGCGATGGTGACTACGGCCACCCGGTCTTCTTTGTAACATGCGGTATCTGATACTTTGGGGCGATGAACCGTGTTGGTGATCAACACCTTGGCGGCACTGTCACTGACCCGATGTTCGATGGCATCCGATCCAAAGGCGGTGAACAAGGGCACATAGGCCGCACCGATACGCCACGTTGCAAGGGTCGTGATCACAAGTTCCGGTGATTTAGGTAATAGGGCCGCCACCCGGTCGCCTTTTTTTACGCCGATGGACCTTAAAAAACCAGCCATTTTTGAGGAGAGTTCCTTGAGTTCCCGAAAAGTCCATTTTGATGCATTACCTTCTGCGTCTTCATAGAACAGGGCAATCTTTTCAGGAATCCTTGCATGGCGGTCACACAAAAAGTGTGCTGCTGAAACTGCTTTACCGTCATACTCTTTTAACCAGAAATCGATAGCCGCTTGCGGAGACATGTCCGTCATTGCCATAGTGTCGTTTCCTCAATGATTTATGTGAAAGTCTGTGTAAACTTAACAGACCTTTCAATTTTTGTCGGGGACTGAAACCGGATAAAAAAATAGTTCAGCCCGTGGTTGTTATACATCAAAAATAATTGGCGACACACTCTATAAGATGAGACCTTTCTTCTTGTCAAGCAAATGTCGCAGCCTGCAAGACGGACTGTCCGTCTTCGTTGTGAGTTGAACCAGGGTGTTTATGGATCCTCTTTGCCCATGGCCCTTTATAGACCTTTATAGACCACTTATAACCTTGTTATTTCAGTCTCTTGAGCATCTGTCCAACTTTTGTTATACCTTGCTTAGCAAAAAGCAACTTCCTATCTGTTTCGTATAGGTGCGATACGGTTTCTTTTAAAAGATACACATCAGAGGGATTTTTATAATGTTTGATTACCTTTTGACCAAGAAACAAAAAAAGTTAAAAAAGGAAGCCCGGGATTTTGTAAAATCAATTCCAAGGGAAATGATCCTGGATATGGATGCCGACAAAATACAGTTTCCAAAGGAATTTTTGCAGGAAGCCGCAAAGCGTAACCTCATGGGATGCCGCTACCCGGAAAAATGGGGCGGCAGGGATATGGACTGGGTTTCCACCTGCATGGTCATGGAAGAAATCGGTGTCTTAGGATATATTTTCGCATGCACTTTTGGCGTTGGGGCGGAACTTGTGTGCGATGCTATTATTCTGCACGGGAATGATGCCCAGAAGGAAAAATATGTCAAACCCCTCCTAAAAGGGGAAATTTTTGCTGCGGAATGCCTGACCGAACCCAGAGGGGGTTCAGATTTTTTTGGCACGGCAACCACAGCGGAAGACAAGGGTGATCATTTTATCCTTAATGGCCAGAAACGGTTTATTGTCGGCGGAGAAGGCGCAGATTATTTTCTGGTCTATGCGCGGACCAAACTTGATGCAGCGCCTCACAAATCCATTTCCTGTTTTATTGTCGATCGGTCCGAGGGCGTTAAAAGCGAGTACCTTTACGGTCTTATGGGCTGCAGAGGGGGCGGTGCTTCCCGCCTGGTATTCAAGGACGTTAAAGTGCCGAAAGAAAATCTGATAGGAGAACTCAATCAAGGCGTTCGGATATTCAATACCATGATGATACCGGAGCGCCTGGGAACAGCCGCTATGACCATTGGTGCGGCCGCACCAGCAGTTGATGTGGCCACAGGCTACACGTCAAAGCGCAAGGCATTCGGCCAACCCGTGGCCGGCTTCCAGGGCGTCTCCTTCCAGGTCGCGGAGGCGGTTACGCTTTTGGATGCTTCCCGTGCAATGATTTATACAACCGCCAGGGCTGTGGATGAACAGATAAATGACAAACAGATTAGGCGGCTGGTCTCCCAGTCAAAAAAATTTGTTACAGAATCATGTCAGAAGGCAGCCCACAACGCAATGCAGGTAATGGGTGGTATTGGGTACACCAATATTTATCCTGTGGAACGAATTTTCAGGGATCTTCGACTGGCTTCCATTTGGACAGGTACCAATGAAGTGATGTCCATGATCATTGCCAATGAATGGTACAAGGAATACTGGTATAAGAAAAAAGCGGATAGGATACGTGATATAGAACCGGATGCAGAAGAAGCAAATGCAAAAGACGAAAAAATATTTGAGTAGATGATCAAGTTGGGTATTAATCCCCAGTTTATCAGCGTAAGTCTGTTTGAATGATGCTTTTTACTGCAATACGCCCTGAACTAAGTGCAAAACTGCTTGCAGACCCTTCGACGAGAAGGTCATAAGTACTGTCATAAAGGCCCCCCATGTCTTGGCCAGTCACATACAAACCAGGAATGACATCCTCGTTGCTGTTAAGGGCCTGCATTTTTGAATTTATCTTAACCCCGCCGAGTGTTAAAAAAAAGGCACGGAGCCCTTTAAGTGCAAAATATGGTCCTCTAATCGTATCGAATTTGACAAGATGAGCTGGTTTTCGGTTGAAGTCAGGATCAATTTTCCGCTCGGCATAACGATTAACCCGCTCAATCGTTTCTTTCAATTTTTCGGGTTTTATTTTTATTTGATCTGCCAAGGCTTCAATCGTATCGGCTTTGAAAGCAAAGCCTGATTCGATTCCTTGTTGAATCCCTTTATCAAGCGCTGTCATCTTTTGTCCTGGAACGACAATGGCATTAAATGGCGTAAGTGGGCCTTGCTCAACCATGAATTTTCTCATATTGTCATCAAAAATAGACCACATCAGACCGCCATTGGATGTCATTGCATTGTAAACATCACTGAACACCGAACCCAGCGATTCATTGTAAAAGCGGTCACCATGCTTGTTGACCCAGAGAAATGGTTGACTCAATGCACAACGCACCTGCTGCAGATGTTCAGGCCCTCGAAACTGCCTGATGGCAGGTTCGCAGTCAAGATAGGGGCTGTTCCCTGCAATAGCCCCCATACCTGAAAGCGAAGCACTTGCGGCCAGGGCCATGTTGATCCCATCGCCAGTCCTGCCGTCAACAAGCGGGCCGCGATACATGAGTTTTTCCATTCCTGGCGTATTGACATCAGGAACGTATTTATTCAACATTTCCCTGCTACTGGCAAATCCGCCTGTTGCAATAATGACAGCTTTGGCGTACACCTCGAATGACTCGCCGTTTTTGTTCTCAGCCACAACGCCGCACACGGTTTTTTCATCATTGATTATTAATTTTTTTGCTGGTGTTTCAGTTAAAATAAGGCCGTCATTTTTTTGAATACCCTTGGACAATATCTTCACAACACGTGCGCCCGACCCTTTAAAAATATGCCATATCTGCAGGCTTTTTTCAGGCGGAAACATTGTTCTGATTGCCTTTATCTCAACGCCCTGGTCCTCTAACCAGTCGATTGTTTTCCCTGATTCGTTGAAAAGCGTACGAATAACCGCTGCATTACACCGCCAATGATGGAAATCCATCGCTTTGGCAAAAACCTCATCTGTTGTTGTCTTAATCCCATTTTTCATCTGGAACCTAGTTCCGATTCCCAAAGAACCTTCCGGAAAAAGACCAGCGCCGCCAAGAAAAGGTAACTTTTCCAGGACAATCACTTTTAAACCGTTTTCAACTGCGGTTAGGGCCGCTGAAAGCCCGCTTAGCCCTCCGCCGGCAATTGCAATATCATACTTTTTGCCGGAAACGGCCAATACGGACGATGACATAATTTGTTCCTCCCTGTTCAATAATCTGATCATCATACTAAAATCAGATACGCTCTTTCAATCTGTATGTATTTCTCCCTTTAGACAATATTCAAAGAAGTTAGAACACTTTAACTCCGTAATAAGGCTAACAACACACCTTGTCATTTATGGTGGCACCTCCATAATCCTCTACGGTTTTTCCAGCATTATCTGCATATAAATTTTTCCCAATCTGTGGATTGCCCCCCTCATTTTTGATACCAGCTCCCTTATTATTAATGATCTTATTCTCGTAAATCGTTCCTGCCCCACCATCTTTAGTCAAAATACCACCCCAGGCATTGCCAGTGATTGTGTTATATCGCACACAAGGGTTTCCTCCCTCTTTGATCTCAATGCCGAATTGTTCGCCCTTGCTAATTTCATTGTGCTCGATGATCCCGCGTCCAGGCATATAATCCTGATACCCAGGTTCCTTGTGGTGGTAGACAAGAATGCCGGCCCAATTGTGGCGTTGAATACGGTTGTTGCGAACAAGCGGATTGGCGCCGCTCGCTATATATATGCCGTTGACCTTGTTACGTTCGACTATATTTGATTCAACAAGCCCGTCGGCGTTCTGGGAAAAAAACAATCCACCAACTTCATTCTTCGTAATCACGCTGCTTACTACAGTACATTTGGTGCCATTGTGTTGGGCGTGTAAGCCACAATGTTCGGCGTCATGCAGCGAACATTCGATGACTGCTGCCTCCGCTCCGTCACGGATCAGGACCCCGGAATTTTTAGTCCCGAAAACTTCTGTCCGCTCAAGTATGCAGTATCCACTAGAAACTATTACACCGTTGAATCCCTCCGCCGTGATTTGCATCCCTGTAATGCGAACACACGAACCAGTGCAGGCGATGGCCGGGCCATGAACACCAATCAGCTTCACCCCCGGTTCGCCCACGATCTGCAACGGCTTGTCGATAAATAAAGACTCTCGATATTCCGCAGGTCCCTTCACCCGAATGATTTCGCCGGGTTTAGCTCGTTGAATAGCTGCCGAGATGGAATTTAAACCAATCCCGTTCGGATTTACTTCGTGACACTGCAAAGCATTCGCGCCTGCTGAGCGCATGGCAACCTGCTTGGCTACTCTATTCAACATATCGAGGCCTTCGCCTGAACTCAATGCATCTTGAGGGGTTGTGCGTAACCAGCGAATGTCTTCCATTTGTCGCTGTACGAGAATGTTGACAACACGTAACTGTTTGTCGTTGTATTGGTTCGAGAACTGACTTGGCCGTCCCAGTCTACGCTCGACCGCAGGTACTTCGATGTAGTAGAGAGGCAGAATCCTTGCGGTCTGTTGTTTCTTCGCCTCGAGTTCGGCAAACGCGATAAACTCATTGACACAGTTGTCGCTATTTAGATAGGCAGGAGTGATAATCGGGATTAAACAGGGACACCTTAGGGCATTTTCCAGTTCCGTTTTCCATACTTGCCCGACATGCAACCCTTGTTTATCTTGAAAAATTTTCGCATCGCGACCAAGGTGGTCGCCTACGAACCGCCCAATTTTAGACCGCAATGCGGTAATCTCTCCCTCGTGTAAATCATCATGGTGCGCATAGCTCAAAAATGCATCATAAGACATTTCCATGACCTCCCATTTCAAAGTTAGCTCATTTAAGCCCCCAAAGCCTCCATAATTTCCTTTTATATATTGGGAACTTATGCAGCATCATTTTTGTCGTAGCAAATTGTTAGCGAACAATAATTCTATCGTGTCAAAGACGCTCAGGCTTCTTCAATAAGTTATTAGGCTAACGAGTTTTTCTCGCGTATAATTATTTTTTTTTCTTAACAATATTTGGAAAGGATTGCAATTGTTTGTTTGATTTACAACATCGTTGACTCAGCTTACTTGATCACATTAGTCAGGGGGATTCCAAGTTGAAATGTAAGGTCCTGTAAGTAGTTTTCAGCCTGATCAAAATCATACGCTTCAATGGATTGTACGACCGCAGATATCTCACTGCCAAAGTCGGTATTTTCCAGTAAAGGGACAAGTTTGGCAGCAATCGTACCTGATTGAATACTGCTGGTGTTCACAAGAACGGCTAATTCAGTTATCAGTGGTTCAATCCGAGCGGTATCGATTGCTCCGTCATGTGTCACAGAGACAGTATGCTTGGCAGCAGAATCCTTCTGCAGTTGTTTTAGTCCGTCAAAGACTATATTGAGCATATTGACAACATCATTCAGCAATTCTTCCACATTAGCTGTATTTTGTTTGGCGGCTGAATATAGGGCTTGCGCTGAATTATAAACCTCTGTCATTCCCAGGTTTCCAGCAACACCTTTTAAGGTATGGGCAACATCGGCAGCCGCACTGGAGATGTCGCTCTTTTGTGCCTTCCTGAAGACCTCTTCAAAATTGGCCTGTTTATCCAAAAAATTTAAAAGCAACTTACGGTACAGTTTGACATCGTTCTGTGAGATTTGCAGACCCGCTTTAACATTAATACCGGGAAGCGCTGGAAATTCGGTATTAGAAAAATTCTTTTCGGGAACCGCTGTTTCTTCTTCGATCGGTTGAGAGGGTGTAATCCATTTGGCTATAGTTATGAACATCGTGTCAACATCCAGTGGTTTGGTAATATAATCATCCATTCCGGCTGCCAGTACCTTTTCACGATCACCGACCATGGCGTGGGCAGTCATGGCAATGATAGGCAGGTCTTTATATTTTTCCTGTTCCCGTATTTTTTTTGTGGCAGTATAACCGTCCATGACCGGCATCTGGCAGTCCATTAAAACCCCATCGTATTGATCGTTTTCAAGCAATTCCAAGGCTTCTTGACCGTTCATGGCACACATTACTTCAATGCCGCGATTAGCCAGCAGTTCCAGTACCAGTTCTTGGTTGATTTCATTGTCTTCAACCACCAGCAACCGACACCCTTTCAGTTTACCAATCGCCTCTACCACCTCTTCAGGGGTGTGCCGGATGTAGCGTGGTTTAATGGCCTCATATCCCATGGCTGTCAAGACTGCGTTATGCAGGGGGGATGGGGTGATGGGCTTGGTGAGAAAACCGAGTATATTTAGATCATTGACCGCTTTTTGGATTTTTGGGCGATCGTAGGCGGATACCATGATAATCGTCTGGGGCTGGTCGATCCCGGCATCATTTTGAATCTGCCGGACCGTTTCAACACCATCTATACTGGGCATACGCCAGTCCATCAGTACAAGATCATAGGAAAATCGTTTATCCCTCAGCATTGCCAGGGCCGCTTCTCCTGAATCGGCCTGATCCACGTTGAAATTAAAACTGCAAAGCTGCCGGCTCAGGATATCACGGGAGGTTTTGTTGTTGTCTACAATCAGAACTCTCATTGATTTAAATTTCGGAACATCAAAACGCTGAGGCTCAGGTTGTTTTTTTGGTTTGCCAAACAGGGCCGTGAAATAAAAAGTTGTGCCGAAACCCGTTTCACTTTCCACCCAGATTTTTCCGCCCATCAGTCCTGTCAGCTGGCGGGAAATAACAAGCCCCAGTCCTGTCCCTCCATATTTCCGGGTGATAGAACTGTCTGCCTGGGTAAACGGCTGAAATAATTTTTTCTGTTCCTCTATGCTCATTCCGATACCCGAATCATGCACTGAAAATATCAGCCTTACTTTATCTTTTTCTTCTGTTTCTCCCTCCAGGCCGATTTTAACAACAATTTCTCCCTCTGGATCTGTGAATTTTACGGCGTTGTTGCACAGGTTCGACAGCACCTGCCCTAGTCTCAGAGGATCACCGGTCAGGGCGATAGGAACTTCAGGTGCGATATCATACATCAATTCCAGCCCTTTTTTCTCAGATTTGAGGCTGATAATGCTAAAAAGTCGCTCAATGACTTCTTCAAGACTGAAATTGATACGCTCCAAGTCCAGTTTTCCAGACTCAATTTTTGAAAAATCAAGCACATCGTTGATGATCCCAAGCAGTGAATTGGCAGACTGATGTACCTTTGTGATGTAATTGCGGTTTTTTTCATCCAGATTCGTCTGCAGGGCAAGATTCGACATACCGATAATAGCATTCATAGGCGTCCGGATTTCATGACTCATGTTTGCCAGGAATTGTGATTTAGCCTCATTCGCGGCTTCGGCTTCCAACTTGGCTGCCTCCAGACTTTGATTAGCCCCTTCCAGTTTCCGGGTACGATCTTCCACCAACTCTTCCAAATGGTGGCGGTGCAGATTCAGTTCGGCCTCTGCTTTCTGTTTTTTTATCAGAAAGTGAAGAATAATGTTTCCAAAGATTAAAAAAATAACCACGACCAATATTCTGGAGACAATCTGATAGGGGGAGACCCTGAGTAATAAAGTATCAATCCAAGAAAACGGTTCACTGAAAATCAGTTTTTTTACGTTCAGATCGTACGATAAATAGGACCACACGCTGTCGATAATCCAATAAAACATGCACAATAAAAATATAAAACCATTTCCTTTGGGATGTGTGAACCGCATGATGATCTACTCTTTTAAATGCTATTGTAATGGCGCGCCATGGCTGTTGTTATAAATGCTTAAAACAGTTTTATTCGATTGTATCAAATGTAACATCGGATTGTCTAAGAATGCTGGTCGGTATTTTGAATTCAATCAATTCTGCCGTTTTGGTATTGATCGCAATTGTGTCTATATCCTCAAACACCTGCCTCAGTTTCCTGGGTTTCACACCATTCAAAACACTGGCAATCGCTTTCGCCTGAAACAGGCCAAGATTGTAGAAATCCTTTTTTATAAGGCACATCATAATTCCCTGCTTGATTAGTGATAAATCTTGGACCAATGACCAACTGGGCACCTTATGTTCGATCAGGATCGGTACATAGTTATGAATATACTTGGGTTGTGTTGCTAATATACCTGTAATCAGGAAGGCATCAATTTGTGGAATGATCTTGTTAAGACACGAAGCATACTCCTTTGCAATTTCATCTGTGTCCCTCTCTGAATCATGAATATGACAGTGCACGACTTCAAAGTTGCGCTCCCGGCTGATTTTTTCAATATCCTCAATGGACGAAATCGCTTTTCCAGACTCGGTGTTTGCATAAATGACACCCAGCTTTTTAAATTCAGAGATTCGGTGAAAAAACCTTATCTGGCGGGTAAATCGGTTGGGGTCACATCTTGCAAAAATATGATCGTAACCTGAATCTTCAGGGCTTTCAATAATCCCGGCCCCCACCGGATCTGAAGTCGACATGATTATAACCGGAGTGGAATGATCGTTGTTTGCTAAATCTTTACCTGCCCATGTGCCCAATGCAAAAACCATATCAACAGCATCTGTTTCGTTGAGCAGGCACAACATCCGGTGTTTGTTTTCAATCCTTCGTTCTGTTTTCCAATCGGCCGACAGGAAAACATCCGGTAAAAATTCCAAATATCGACTTTTCGCTTTATGAGCCAGGTAGTTCCAGATCTCCTTATTGCTATATGTATCAATGTTATCAGGAAACTGAACCTCACTAAGCCAACCTAATTGAACCAAGCCCTGGATCGTTGCTTTCAGGGTCGTCTGATAATCAGCATATGGTCCACCCTCATAGTAGGCGATTTTCCATTTTTTGCCTTTGTTAAGTACTGGATAAATTTTTTTAGGACTCGCATTAATTGAATTAAAAGAGACTAAACAGATGAATAACACAAACATCATCAAGCAACGATTTTTTCTCCTGTTCATTTGACTTCCTTCCGATGACATTGTTTTTATTGTTGTGCATATAATTTCATCAATGCTTGCAGCATCAATAGCTAAGGATGGTTTTTTTTATAACAACTCCGTTCAAGATCAAAATTGCTCCGAGTATCTGTGGTAGATTATCCAAGAGGCAACAGGGATGACTTATTATTCCATCAGTCCGAAAATCAGGTAAACCAGGGCCGAAATACCGGCCGCCCCCGGAATGGTGAGGATCCAGGCCAGAACAATATTCCCGGTAACGCCCCATCGGACGGCGGCAAAGGCGGTGGACGCTTCCCACACCGATGATGCCGCCGGTGATAGTGTGCGTGGTGGAAACAGGAATGCCGGCAAAGAAATTGCCGATGATGGCGGCCGCAGCTGCCATCTCGGCACAAAATCCATCCACGGGCATGAGCTTGATCACCCGCATACCCACGGTTTTGACCACCTTCCAGCCGCCAAGAAGAGTCCCTAGGGCGATGGCGCCATAGCAGCTAAAAATAACCCATAACGGAACATGAAAATTCGTCTGCCGGCCGGAAGCGACCAGCACCATAACAATAATCCCCATAGTTTTTTGTGCGTCATTGGCACCATGCCCCAGGCTGAACATGGCTGATGACAAAAGCTGACCGATCCGGAACACCCGGTCAACCCCACCCGGCGCCCGGCGCCGGAATATCCAGGCGATCATAATGGAAAAGGTAATGCCCAGGATCATTCCGATTATGGGAGAGAGGACAATGAAAATGACTATTTTCAGGAGACCGGACCAGACGATCACACTGGCGCCGCCTTTAACCATGCCCGCCCCCACAATGCCCCCCACAAGGGCATGGGACGCGCTGATGGGCAGCCCCATGCCTGTACACAGATAGGTCCAGAATATGGCCCCGGTCAGAATGGCCAGAACAAACCACAGAGAGAGGGTGTCAGGGGTGACCACCCCTTTACCGATGGTTTTGGCCACACCAACACCAAATACCAAGGCCGCCATCATGTTGAAGAAAGCGGCCCATGCCACCGCCTTACTTGGCGACAAAACACGTGTCGACACAATGGTGGCAATCGAGTTGGCCGCATCATTCATCCCGTTGAGGAAATCAAACCCCAGGGCGACACAGATAATGGTACCGGCAAATAGAGAGGATTCCATCAATTATTCCTCAGGTATGTTTGGTTAGAATGGTTTCGATGACATTGGCCAGATCCTCACACAAGTCAAAGGCGGATTCCAGACGTTCATAAATTTCTTTTTTCTTGATTAGCAGTAAGGGATAAATACCCGGGTGTCGAACAACCGGGCCAGGGCTTGCCTCAGAACTTGGTCTCCTTCATTTTCAATCATATCCATAATATCATCCATATGGTGGATCAGCGACCTTATGTCCTCCCTGTCGAACGGGGTTACAAAAACCGTGTTCAGTAGTGCAAAGACCTGGTGCGCGATATTGTCCGCCCTATGTTCAATTTCCTTGAGCTGTCTGTTGAGTTCCGACTTGTCAGCCTGTTTTTCCTGAAGCGCCTCAAATACTTCAAGCCCTTGAACAACAATCGCGCAGTGTTCATTGAAAAGGGTGAAAAATCGATTTTCTTTTGGCAAAAGTTTTTTAAACATGGCTGGTTTCCTTTTCAGTTCCAAAGGCTGATCTGTATTGCTTTAACAAGCCGAAATTAAATGCTTTTTCTATCAATGTGTGATTTTGTATAGTTGGAGATTAAACCCAAAACAAGCGTGAAACAAGTAATCAGAATGAGAAAAAATTTCGAAACGTCTATCAATGAAGCGTAGAGTTTTCCAGACTAAATTATACAAAGTTGAAAGGATGTTTCGAATTAATAAGAATATCATCAAAAAATTGGCAAAACGCAAGAAGAAAATAAGCAAAAAAACTCAACAAAAGAGACTGAACTGAATAATCAACTCCTATGCTAAAGACTTCCAACATTCAGTACGAGATTGTAATCGGCTTCAAGGTGTTGCGCCCGGCGGCATCGGTCTGATTTATATGCTTGCAAAAAGGACTGGCTGAAAAAATTAAGATATCATGGTCATCCTGTCAATCATCTCCCATCCATATTATTTTGCACCCTCAGGCTCAAGCAGGCTTCGTTTGGGCGAAAACTTAAGGAGAATGAATTTGAATCCAAGCAGCTTGGTAAAAAAATAAGGATTGGGGAAGAGCTTTCAATAACAGGAACAAACCCTGAAATATAGGGGTGGGGTGGAATACTTTAGAGTTGATACTGGTAAGAGCTTTAAGCCCTGAACCCTATACACGATATTTTTTCTTGCAAGTTTTAGCTGGGTCAGGATACTCTGAAGAATGGAATTTGCTATCGGAATACATTAGCCAATCGAGATAGGACCCCCCCATGACTGATTACCCCTGCCACACCATCCCACAGCCGAATCATGAGAAAATTTTGATCCAAATTTATGAGGACGAGATAAGATATGCTCAAGTGCTGGATGCTATACTGAGAAACGATATGGATAACCCTATCTGTTATGAAAAATAAATTTTGTACAATTCTGAATTCCCTTAAAAGCCCACAAAATGTCGGTATGATTGTAAGAAGTCATGCTGCGTATGGCGTTCGGAACTAATATTTACTGGTCAGGATCATCCATGGAAGTTCAAAAAGGGGACTCAGTCTTTCTCCAGAAAATTAGAAAATCAGTGCAACATTCTGCACATACGTGATCAGTACGACGCTTTGCGATGGTGCAAAGAAAACAATTGTTGAAATAATCCACAGAGTAAACTGAAATCAGGATTACCGACATGATCGAAATGATAGATATTGGCAAGACTGATGCCATCGCTTATCGAATAAAAGGCAAAATCACAGCAGAAGAAATGAAAACCGTTCTTTGTATTTTCAAAGAAAAAATCAGGAAGAATAACAAACTGATAATTTATCAGGAAGTGGCGAGTATTGGTGGCGCAGAGTTCGATGCCATGCTAGAAAAATTTAAATTCTTTCTTGCATTTGGGCTTTCCCATTTTAGCAGGATTGCCGTTGTTACACATAAAAAATGGATTCATAAACTTGTGGATCTCGAGTGTAAAATTTTTAAGGGAATAGAAATGAGAGGATTCCCAACGAAAGAAAGGGATCAAGCGATTGAATTTTTGAAAAGGTGATTTTTTAACTCGATACATACTCATGTGGTTTCCAATGCTTTTTATAGCAATCGCCAATGGTGCTTTACGGCAGTTTACCTTTGGGAAAGTTATGCCTGAGCTTCGTGCACACCAGCTTTCGACAATAATTGGTTCGATCCTTATTGGAAGTTTCATTTGGTTTGTTATATCGTTTTTTCCACCGGCCTCAGGTAAGCATGCTGTAATGATTGGTGTTATATGGCTCTGTCTTACGGTTGTTTTTGAGTCTTTTATGGGGCTTGTGCTAGCGCGCGAACCGTTATCAAAGGTACTCCATGACTACAATTTGTTTGAAGGCAGGGTATGGGCATTGTTCCTTATCTGGATAACTGTTGCCCCTTGGCTCTTTTTAATCATTCAGAATCCTGCCTAAGCGGAATAGGACTTCCCACCAGGAGGAACCTCTCCCATGCCATCAGGCAACCGAATCATGAAAAAGTCGCCAACTACCGGCACAGCTGGAGTTGGCGACTGGACGATAATTTTTACAAAACTGTTTCATCAATGAAACACCCGCATCGATAAATTTGATTAAACCGAACAGGTGTTAAACATGGAAAATTCATTCGGACCCGATTATGCCTCCCTGAAAGACACAGGGTTTGTTGCCAAGTACCAAGCCTCCTGTTTTTGTGGTACCGTTCGATATGAGGTGAACGCAGACCCAGTGGATGCCAAGATTTGCCATTGCACGACTTGCCAACGGTTACATGGACCCCTATGCAGTGGGCAGCGATTTTCCACAAACGCCATATTAGATTCACTGCTGGTTTGGAGGATCTGGTTTTTTATAACAGTGAACAAAACCGGCCAGAGCGCATTCTCCCCTGTAAGGTTCGCTGCGGCAAATGTGGTACCCCCATTGCCGATGAGGGGCGCAGGATGTGGCTCGCTTTTCCATCATTGTTTGATTTCGGGTATCAAGCCAAGGTACCGGAAGCATTCAGGCCAACCTGTCATCTTTTCTATGGTTCAAAGTGGTCATCGAAGTCCAGGATGATCTGCCCAAGTGGTCTGGGCATAAGAATCATTCCGAGTTGCTGTAAGCTGTTTCATTGATGAAACGAAAAAATTATTATACTATTGGCAACTGTCATCATAGAATTTTCCTGTACATTCCTTGACTTCGACCTTAATCACACCCGTGGCTGCAAGCATATTCGAAGGGAATTCTTTCCCAGCTAAATTAGGGACATACTTACCAACAATCGCATCTAAGGCTTCAATTTTTTTGTCCGTTTCGCTGAGAAGACTCGCTTCTCCGTGAATGATCACACTCTTATATTCCGTGTTAACATCGCAGGGTTCTTCTGCAAGCAGAAATTTCCCTTGACTCACCACTTCAAAGCAGACTTTACTATTTCGCTGAATGTTCTCAATCTTTTGTCCCTTGCGTAATCCGTGTATATAGATCGTTCCACCGCTATAAACAAAATGCACAGGTGTAACATAAGGGAACCCATTGTCGCTTACTGTTGCCAGATGTCCAACCTGAGCTTCAGCTAAAAGTGCATTTATCTGATCTGTTGTTAGTTGATTTGCTTTCATCCGTCCTTGCATTGTCTTTTTCCTCCGAGCTCCGGGTGATGATATTCTGATTAAAAGCAAACTCAGATACCGCAAATATTGTATCCGAAATTTACATCAGTACTTTTTGTTTCAAATCAATATATGAGGCGGGGTTTAGAGTGTCAACTTTATAATCATAAGGAAAAAATACATGCGTATTTTATCAAATCATGTGGTCTGAATACAAAAACTATTCCCAGCCGGTGCCAACTGTTTCAATGACACTTTCATAGTGACTTTTCCCTCAACGCTCACGACCGAGACGTTTAATCTAAGCCGCTTGAGGCTGTTTGATATCATTATTCTAAAAAGCGAAATCGAAGGCTTCCTTCATCATTCTATTCCGAAGCCGCCTATTCCCCGTTTTTGAACGGTCTCCATGAAGACGACACCCGGTTAAGAGGCTTAAAATTTACCCAAGTCCCTTAATCCGGATATTTAGGCGCCCCTCTGATTTAAGCCAGCTGAAACCGGCCGACCATTGTATTAAGGTTTTCAGCCAGCCTGGACAATTCGCCGGCACTAGTATAAATTTGCCTGCTGCCGTTGTTCATCTCATCGGTTGCATTGCTGACCTCGGTAATATCCTTGGTAACCTCAGCAGCCACAACAGAAGTCTGGGTTACATTCTCATTAACTTCCTGGATTCCCTGTGAGGCCTGGGTAACATTATTTGCTATCTCCTGGGTTGTAACCGCCTGCTCTTCAATGGCGGAGGCAACAGAGGTAACTATTTCGTTTATCTCATTAATAATTCCTACGATGGATTCAATGGCGCTTACAGATTCATTGGTTGTTGTTTGAACACCTGAAATTTTGTCGTTTATTTCCCTTGTGGCCTCGGCAGTCTGCTGGGCAAGGGCCTTAATCTCCCCTGCCACAACGGCGAAGCCCTTGCCGGCCGCACCGGCCCTTGCCGCCTCAATGGTTGCATTAAGAGCCAGCAGGTTGGTCTGCTCGGATATGTCGGCAATGGTTTCTGTGACTTTACTGATTTCAGATGCCGCCCTTCCAAGCTCATCTACCTTTAAGGATACCTGTTTTGCTGTTTCAACCGCCATGGCCGTTGTTTCACTGCCTTTGGCCGTGTTACCAGCAATTTCATTTATGGTGGAGGACATCTGCTCGGCTGCAGCGACAATCATTTGGATATTTACAGTCGTCTGCTCTGTGGCTGATGCAACAGAGTTCATATTGGCGGCCATTTCTTCGGCAGAGGCAGAGACGTTATTGGACCTTTGTGCTGTCTGTTCCGAATTTACCGTTATCTGTTCCGAAATGACTGATAATTCTGTTGAAGAGGCTGTCAGGGTTTGTACGCCATCTGCAATATCCTTGAACATATGGATCAGATTTTCAGCCATATATTTCATGTTGTTATACACTCCTTTATCCTTTTTCGGATCAAATTTGACAGCCAGGTTCCCGTTCGCAATGCTGTTGGTAATATCTACAATATCTGCAGGATCTCCGCCAAGCTGAGAAACAACACTCCGCCTGATAAAAAAGGCTGTTCCAATTCCCATGGCGATGGCCAGGAACGCAATCCCGATAATCAGCCGCTTTGCTCTGATAATTTGCAGGTCTGTTTTTCGCTGCTGGCCGTCCAGGGACATCTTAACGGTATTCTGGACGTTGCGGGCGCATGCCACCATGGTCTGGTTAATTTCATTTTGTGACTTTTTCAATGCTTTAAGCCTGGAAAAAGCCTGGCGATATGTATCTGCCGCCTCTGTTATCGGGCTTACAGGCTTTCCTTTTGCAACGATTTCATCAAGTATGCTGTTGACCTTGATGAAATAGGAGTCCTCTTTGCGGGTCAGAAAATTTTTTTCCTGGCGGCGGCATTGCAGCACCTGTTGTATAATGGCCTCGGTATTCTCCGCGCGCTTCATTAAATTTGCAATCTGACTTGGATCGGTATTCCGGGCCATCAGGCGTTCACATTCAGCCCGGTCTGCTTTAAGAATGGCCTTGGCGGCTGCTTCCATCTGGCGCGCCGATGTCACCATTGTCGCATCCGCTTCTTTTATGCTGTTCTCCAAGGTAATATAGGTATCAAATGCCTGCCGGTATTGGTCGGCCATCTTGACCATGTCACCCAACTGCAGAAGGGTTTCGGGATCAGTTGAACGCGCCTTGATGGTTTCGATTTCTTCTTTGAGTAAATCCGACTGCGCGATAACAGCCTTCACATAGGACTCGTCACCCCTGAGGATGAAATTTTTTTCCTGCTGTCTCGACTCGTACATCGTCATCGTCAGATTCCCAGTGTCAATGGCATCGGTCATTTGCCTGACCACGTTTGAAAGCCCGTTAAAACCTGCTGTTGTGGCCACCAGCATCAAGATCAAAATGACGCCGAATCCAACACTGATTTTTGTTCCAAGTTTAATACGCTTTGACATGCTGTTTACTCTCCTGTTTAAATGATCGCCTTCGGGCGGGCTGTTAGCCTTTAGCTGTTAGAAAATGAAAATTTCTATACTTCTACGTAACTAAATTTTTTTCTTTTTAATTTTGGTTGCTTGTGAAATTTAGTTCAGCCCGGCTGAATGGGGCGCTATTTAATTATTTTCCTATCTCACCGGTGCCGTTTATCGTTTTTGATATCAATATTGACAGCTCCTTCATATTTATGGGTTTTAATAAGAAGTCCTTGATATTAGTAGAATATACCCACGCCTTTCTTTGGTCCTTTTCAAATCCTGTACAGATAATTACAGGAATATCAGGATTAATCTTTTTCAGTTCCCGGGCCAACTCTTCACCTGTTAACTCAGGCATCGTAAGGTCCGTGATCATTAGGTCGAATGTATTTGGATTGGTTTTCAATACTTCAAGAGCCTTACTACTGCTTGTACAGGCAGTGGTTTCATAACCGAGTCGCTGAAGAAAATTTTTCCCCATTTCTACGATCTGTTCTTCATCATCTACCAGCAGGATATGCCCCGTCCCTTTCGTCCAATTATTTTCGACAATCGGAAGTAGTGTGGTTTCTGGGCATGAACCAAGAACAGGTAGATATATGTAGAAACAGGTGCCTTTATCAGGCTCACTGATCACTTTAATGTCCCCGCCTGCTTTTTTAACGATTCCATGGACAACCGACAGGCCAAGCCCAGTACCTTTTCCGGTTTTTTTTGTTGTAAAATAGGGCTCGAATATCTTTAGAGCAATCTCTTTGTCCATGCCAACGCCTGTATCGGAAACTGTCAATTGCAAGTATCTGCCAGGCTGTAGTTCCAAACAACAGGGGAACCTATTTTCATCAATGTCCGTTTCACAAAGTTCAACCGTAAGTATTCCACTGCTGTTTTCCATAGCTTGGTATGCGTTTGTACACAAATTCATGATAACCTGATGAACCTGGGTCGGATCCGCCATTATGGGGCTACAGTTCATATCGATTTTATGGACGATGTTGATGGTTTTGGGAATGGTTTCTCTTAAAAGGTTAAGCGTTTCCTTGACAATGGGCTGAACCAGTACTGAAATTGTTTCACCCTGCGTTTGCCTGCTGAACGAAAGAATCTGATTGATCAATTTTTTTGCACGCTCTGATGCTTTAAGGATATTCATCAGATACTTATGGAAATCATTGTCTTTGGCAGTATCCATCAATAGGAGGTCAACATATCCCGTAATGGGAAAAAGGATGTTGTTAAAATCATGGGCGATTCCGCTTGCCAAAATAGCGATGGCCTCCATTCTCTGGGTCCGGATTATATGATCTTTTAGCCGTATATTTTCTTTTTCAACGGACAATATTTCGCTAATATCGCCAATCACCACAATAAATCCTTCTGAATGATCCGAGGCATCTAAAGGACAAGTTATGAATGAACAATGGAAATCGGTTCCATCCTTTTTGATGCACCGGCTTGTCGCCTTGAACGGTTTTAATTCGGCATTTTCAGAATAGAGTGCTTTACCCATCTTTTGATATGTGGCTTTATCCGGGTAAAACATTGAGGTACTTTTTCCCACTAGTTCATCATCGGCATACCCGAACATTGCGTGCAACGTCTCGTTTGCCCAGTAGATTTTTCGCTGTTTCGCCAGGCAGATTCCCACCGATGCTGCCTGGCTAATTGCACTGAGTTTCTGTTCCTTGAATTTCAGTGACTGCTCGTACAAACAGTACCGCTGATAGCTGCTTCTAAATAAAAGTATTCCTCCCGTTGAAAAAATAATAACTATGAAAAACAGGGTATAGTTGTGGTATTTCTCTGTTCTTTCAATGATTGTATCAAGGGAATTTTTCGGAGAACAAATCGCTACGGACCAGTTTGAACCCGCTATTTTCACCGGTGAATAGGCTACAAGTTTTTCAATATATCCCTTTTGATTTCGGTGCCATCCGGAAATATAAGTATCCGTACCTTCATGGCCCTGTATCATTTTTTGCTGAATTTTTTCTATTCTCTCATATGAAAAGGTCTGGTTTTTTTCCTCCCTGGCACCAAAGCTGTTTCTACCTTCAAATTCTTTAACGGGATGTATGAGAAAATAACCTTCCGAATCCAGAACCCATGCATATTCAAGAGCCGTCTCTGATACAATGGGGTTTATAATCGTATTTAAAACAGTTATCGGATCAAAAGATCCCACCAGAACACCTTTGATGCGGGGTGTGAACGGGTCGTTTTTAAAAACGGGAATGGCGATCCTGATTCTTGGTTCATTTTTTTCATTGTAAAGAAAGCTGGAAATCGCTATTTTCCCAGTTGACAATGCCTTTTTATAATAATCCTCAATATCATATCTTTTTCCAATCAATTCCCCGCGAAACCCTTCACGGGGGTAAATATATGTCAACATTCCCTTTGTATCTAAAAATCGTATGGAGGTAACTTTCTGCAACCCCTTATATCGTTTATAAAACAATTCATTAAAAAGCAGGCTTGAAGAAAAATCCTGGCCGCGATTTGCAATGAAATAGAGGTCGGAAATAAATTGGTCAAAATATTTTTCAATAACGGATGCTACTAATTTTGTTTCCATCAGCTGTTGAATGCTATACTGCATAGCAGCCATGTGTCGTAATTCACGTCGGCTCTTTTTGTTGATATATATAGCAATGATAGCAACTATAATGATGGTCAGGGTAATAAAGAATAAAGACAGTTTTTGAGGAGTCTTTATTTCTTTTTTCGGGAATTTCATAAATTCAGTTTCCAATTTTGTTTTTTTAACCCAATTAGTCATCAAAAAAAGTCTTTCTTGGCACATGTATTGTTATTCGGCATTTTGCCTGAATATTATGCTGCAATTTTGACATACCCCGAAATAATATCCTGGACGTTTACATGAGCTAAACATGGCACAGCAAAATACATACCTAAAATTAATAATGTTAATAAAATTAAAAGGATATAATGACAAAATCCAGACAACTATCATCGGTCATAGCCTGTGACCGTACACAAAATCGGGGAAAATATGAAAAAATTATCTCATTAATAAAATAAATGAAGTGCCCTTCATAGAGTATTAAAAAGTTGGTTGTACAGGGTAAATCGACATCAAGATGCTTTAATTGTTGTGAATGGATGTCAAGATTGTTTTCAAAGTGTCAATGTTTTTTGCAGATGGAATCCCATTTGGGTGAGGCCCTTTTGAAAATGACTACCATTTTAATGATTCAATCCACTTAGCACTCAATATCATAAAGCTCAGGATTGGAATGAAAAGGAATTGTAAATACAGAGTATTACGATATAGTTCATTTTTATCATAGTTCGGAATACTGATTGTGATGTTATCACCGGTCAATTCCTGACCCACCCACCACCGGCTTGTAGCCGGTGGTTGTTTAGATCTCTGACATTTGAAGGAGATGAGATTTACACCATCGCCGGTAAACAGACAGGTCCATTGGAATCCGAAGGCTGGAGAGCGGTCATCATGGAACGAGCCAGTCGGTTTATTGTCGACCAACGATGTGGAAAAAAAGATACAATATTATTCAAATCAGTTATGGAAACCGTATGCGGGTATATTAATCATACAGATGATTTATTTTTTTTTAGATGGAGAAAGACGATATGGCAATATAGCTCTTCGAGCTATGTCCGAGGTTTTACGAACAGGTACAAGGGGACGTCCTCCCAGGGTTCTTCCTAAAGGATTCAGAGTTCGTGTTAAAAACAAGGGGGACTAAAAGTACAAAAAAGGCCGTAAGCGCCCAAAATACCAAGCTCCACAGAGAGAACATCTTGATACGGATCAAGATTTAAACGTCCTTTAAAAAAACTGTATCAAGTTGTACGATCGGCTTTATCCCTCTCGCTGAGCATGAAATTTTTCAGATTCACCTCTTCAAAGGCTCCAATGGTTTCCCGAATTTTTAAAAATTCAGAAAAATAGGTAACGAACAGGTCTGTCAGCTCGGGATCAAAATGCCTGTCTTTTTCATTCTGGATCACGTCCAGTGCTATGTGAGGCGGATAGGGATCTTTATATGGCCGTTTTGAGGTCAGGGCATCAAAGGCATCCACGATGGAGACGATGCGTCCGCTCAACGGAATATCCTTTCCTTTAAGTCCATTGGGATAGCCCTGTCCGTCATAACGCTCGTGATGGGTCAAAGCAATCTCTCGGGCCATTTCCAGAATTCCGGATTTTGACCTGGAAAGCAGCTGGGCACCAATGGTGGTGTGCGTTTTCATGACCTCGAATTCTTTAGTGGTCAGCTTATCTGGTTTGAGCAGGATTTTATCCGGAATACCGATTTTTCCAACATCGTGCATGGGAGCGGCATATCCGATAATTTCTACATCCCTGGCAGACCAGCCGATTTTCTCGGCCATCAGCAGGCAATATTCACCAATGCGCACAATATGCTCCCCGGTATCTTCATCTTTGAATTCAGAAGCCATGACCAGACGGTGGATAGAATCAATATAGGCTTTTTTCAGTTCCTCATGGGTTTCCCTGGCTTCTTGGCGAAGCCGTCTCTCCCGGAGTACTCGGTTGATCCGCAGTACCAATTCTTGCATGGAAAACGGCTTTTCAACAAAGTCGCTGCCCCCGATCTGAATCACTTCTTCGTATTGATAGCTTCTTAACTTTCCAGTCATGATAATGATATCGGACTGATATTTTTCCAGTATCCTTTTGGATAACTCAATTCCATCCATCCCGGGCATATCAATGTCGGAAAGCACCACATCGTACTGGTCCATGGCCAGCGCTGACAGGGCATCCTGAGCATCTTCTGTGACCCTGCACTTAAAGCCTGCTTTGTGCATGGCTGTTTCGAACATCATGCGGATCTCATCATCATCATCCACGATTAAAATACTGGCTGGCTGGATATTTTCAAAGGCTTGTATCATATTATACATTTCTCATATGACTTGATCTTAATTTTCAGGTCATACTATCTGATATTATTGAACTTTATTGAACTTTATTGAACTTTATTGAACTTTATTGAACAAAAGTACTTCAAATGATATGAAAACACCTATAACTTTGATAAAATCTGCCTGGATAAACTTGAATATTGAAATCAAATTGGTATATGAACTTTCGGAAGTTTCGTTAATTCCTATAGTAAAGTCAAGGATAAAAAAACAGGATCAATGCTCGTAAATACTTTGAATGTAGTTTTTTTATGCCCTTATTGCCAGAAAATGATTGATTCTGACAACAATGGTTTGGGTAAGCTGATAGAAGAGAGCAAACATTGAGCCTTAACAAAAGTATCGAACAGCGTTTGAATAGGCCCAATGACCTTATGGTCCATTAGCGGTAGCGATCTGATTTTATAATAGGTCTGGCTTGTTTTTATCAGGAGACCTCGCCAGACTTAAATGTTACCGGCCAGATTTTGCGATAGTAAAAATCCCGGCTCTCTGGGTCAGGATTTTTACTTAGACATAAGAGGGATTATGTGCAACTGGCTTTAAGGGGTAAGTTCCGTTCCCTTGTTGCATATGTAGCCGAGAAATGTCGCCACCCGTTTTAACCTTGTTTACTATTCCTTGGGTTCGATTCCAGTGGGTAAGTTTGGTCCTCACTTGCCCGCCCGTTACTGGCGTATCGCTCTTTACATTTAATTGTCGGGTGTCAGACACTCTTGCAACTTTTCGACCTAATATTGCCTTTTTTCGCTTTTGCCGGCATCAAAAATCCTAATCCATTACATAAGGTTCCAGATTACTGATATCGACATCGTTTTCAGATATGGCTTTATGCCGGACGGATGCGCCAGCCTCATGAACCGTTTCGGGGTTGCCTGAAACCAAAAAATGAAATGACGGAAGCACCCGGCCTTCTGCCACCCGCCGGTAAGCACAGGTATCGGGCAGCCATTGGTATTGGGATATTAAATCCACCGTAAGCTGGATGCACTCTGGAACGAGCAGGGAGCGGTTTTCGTAATCAAAGCACCGGCAGTCATCAATGTTCAGCAAACGGCAGGCCACATTGGTGTAGCTGATTTCGCCGGTGTCTTCATCTTCAAGTTTGTGCAGGCAGCATCTGCCGCATCCGTCACACAGCGACTCCCATTCTTTTTCGGTCAATTGATGAAGGGCTTTGGTTTTCCAAAACGGCTGTCTTAAACCATCTTTTTTTTTCATGAGCATCCTGCCATTTCAATGAACAGAGTTTCCCCACGCGGGTCAGGAAAGAATGGGAAAATATCCAATTCCATAAAAGCTGCTTCAGAATTGTATGTAAAATCAATTTTGTCAAAGATAAAAAAAATTTGAATTAACCAATCTGTTTGTGACCGCCCTCATTTGTCAGGCATCTTCCCACACGCCGGGGATTGGGGTTGAGCAGAACCTGCAGGTACCGTTCAGGATGTTTTTCTCCTGTATTCGGTATCCCATGCGCCGCACCAGAAGCTGGCCACAGGAGTGGCAATAGGTATGGTTGGCCTTGTGGCCCGGCACATTGCCGATATAGGTGTAGTTCAGACCTATATCCCTAGCAATGTCCCGAAACCGTTCCAAGGTATGGACCGGTGTTGGTTCAAGCCGATCCAACCGGTACTGGGGCACGAATCTGAGAAGATGCAGGGGATGGGTATCCCCTAATTCGTTCAGGATCCATTTGCACATCTGCCTGAACATCGTTTCATCATCGGTATATCCCGGAATTACGAGGTTGGTGATCTCAAAATGCACTTTTTCCCTGTTCAGGGTTTTAAATGTTTCCAAAACTGGGGATAGTCGCCCCCCGTTTAAATCCTTGTATATCTTATCTGAAAAGGACTTCAAGTTGATATTGGCGGCATCAATGAGTCCGCACAGGTGTTTGAGCGGTTCCTGCCGGATATACCCGTTTGAAATCAAAAAATTGGCGATATTCTTTTTTTTTGCGGCGGCCGCGGTGTCAGCCATGTACTCATAGTATGTAATGGCTTCAGAATAGGTGTAGGCGATGGCTCCGGCAGCGGACGCCAAAGTTTTTTCAACCACAGTATCAGGAAACATATCGTAGTGTCTGACATCTTCGGGCCTGGCCTGTGAAATCTCCCAGTTTTGACAGTTCAGGCACCTAAAGTTGCATCCTGCAGCAGCAATGGAGAATACCCGACTGCCCGGTTTGAAGTGATAGAGCGGCTTTTTCTCCACGGGATCGATATTCACGACACAGGGGTTGCCGTAGGCGATGGAGTAGAGTGTGCCGTCCATGTTAACCTTGGACCGGCACAAACTGCGGTCACCCGGGGAGAGGACACAGGCGTTGGGACAGGTCAGGCACATCACTTTTTTATTTGCCAGGCGTTTGAAAAACATGGCCTGCCTGGACCATTTCCACAATGTTTTCGGTGCATCTCCCTTGAAAATGTCTGTCCGGGCAAAGGCCTCACCCAGTCCCTGCGGGCAGAACAGGCAGACCGGTAAAGCCATAGCGCCTTTTATGATAAATTCGCGTCTGGTTATTGTTTCCATAATAAAAACCTGATAAGTCCGACAAGCTTGACGGCGGCAAGAACAAGCGCTGCCTTTATCAATCCTATGCCCGGCACCAGGACCAGTGTAAAAAACAGGACACCGAAAGCCGCACCGGCAAGGTCGGCCGCAAAAAGCCGGGTAACCACCGACAAGCGGTCATGTTGGATTTTGGCTGCGCAGGGAAATTCAAAGCCACAAAAGAAACCGAACCCGAATGCCGCAACAAAGCAGGCATTCTCATTGAGCATTGCCGGAATCCATGTCAGTATGCCTGCAATTGCCGCCATCAGCACCGCCAGGCTGATATCGGCAGCCGCAATCCACCGGCCGGCCCGGGCATCTAACACCTTGCCGCCAGTATATGCCCCCGGCAGCAGGCCTGCAAGGAATATTGTAACGATCATACCCACCTTGACATACACATACCCGAAAAAGATCTGAAAAACGAAAAGAATCAGCATTTCGGCGCCCATGGAAAAAAAACCGGTAAAAAACAGAACTGATTCAGATCCTTTTACGGCCACAACCCAGATAACCAGAAGAATCCCGACGGCAAGACTGAAGATCTGCGGGGATGTGTTGAATTTAAGAAACCACTTTTTGAACGAGATTCGGATAAGTACCGGTGAAAAATCCTGGTTCAAGGGTGCGTTCGGATCCAGGAATTCGTTGAGAAACGCGATGCGCTCAGAAGAGATATCACCGTGGAAAGTGTTTTGGACATGCCGGGTGGACACACCTTTTTCCCTGAGCAATTCCGGAATGTTTAAAGAGAACTTTTGGCGGTTTCCAGACAAAAAAAACAGCTGTTCTCCAGGCAGGATCAGTACATGGCCAAAGCAGGTTTTGAGCGTGTTGTACATCGAAGAAATTATTTCCACCAAAGGGGCTGAAGGATAGTTGTCGTATCCGGTCATGGAAAAACTGAACACCCCGCCAGGTTTAAGGTGCTGTGCCACCAAGGCAAAAAAGGTCCGGGTAAAAAAACGATTAACCTGAAATGTATCGGGGTCTGACAGAGTCAAGATCACGGCGTCATACATTTGGTCTGTAGACGCGAGCCATTGCCTGGCATCCTGGTGGATCATCCGGACCCGGTCCTGTCGGGCCAGAAAGCCGTATGAAAACAGCGCTTCGGTGACGCTGGGATCAATCTCTACATAGTCAATGGATGACAGGTCATATTTGGCAAATTCCTTGAATATGCCGGAAATGGCTGAAATCACCAGTACACGCTCAGGGGATTTTACCTGTGACAGGGGATAATGAACGGTTTTTTCCGCCATGGCGGTATTCCGGGTGTCAAACAGCGGCTGATTGTTCTGGAAGAATGTAAAGCTTTTCTCTTTTTCGGTTACCACCACCCTGCCATAAGGGGTCTCCCTGTAAAAAGACGGGACGGTGCCTTTCCCGGTAAGGGTTTGGCGTTCAGATGCCAGGCATAATCCCATAATGCACAAAAGCGGGATATAGAGCAGGCGGAACGCTTTTTGTCCGTTCATCCGGAAGGCGAAAAAGAGCAGCGGCGCACAGGCGGCGCAGACCGCCTGGACCGGGGTGAGCACCAGCACCAACACAAATGAAAAAACAGCACCACCAAAAGCGTCACCGATGTTGTCGGCGATATAAATCCGGGTTGAATCGGCCCCTTTAAACCGCTTTTTTTCCAGATCCAGGCTCATGGGCAAAAGCGCGCCGACCAGGATGCAGTAAGGGGCGAACGAGATACCGGTAAAAATCAGGGTCTGGTAGAACCCCACAGCCTGGCCGGTTAAAAAAATCCGGTCATAGAAAACCCTGACCACCGGAATCTGGATAATGCCGACAAAACACAGCACCAGGGAACACCCAGAAAGCATTTGTGCCGAAGCGGGAAACTTTTTGCAGGAGAACCGGTACAAAAGGGTACCGCAGCCGCTGAGAAACAGCCAGTTGAACAAGGTGACGGCAATGACAAACTCATTACCGGAAAAAAGGCATAAAAATTCCCGGATCACGGCGATCTGGGTGGCAACTGAGGTGATACCGGTCGCTATGACAACGGCAATGACCGAAGTTTTCAATGGGCCTCTTCAAAATATTGGACCTGGTAGGTGAAGACATCCAGATGGCCTGTCTGCCATTCATCCGGATCCAGCCCGGCTTTTTGGCACAAATATCCGAGAAAGGCTTCGGGTTTTGGCAGCTGTTTCCACACCTGGGGCAGGAAAGTGGCGCTTTTCATCCCTTTCCGGATAATTACCCCGTCCCGAAACGGCATAAGCTTTGTTAACAGATCGTCAGCATCCCGGTAATCCAGGGGTGAAGACGGTGTCAGGATAGAAACTTCGATATTAAGGTTTTTGAATTCCTCCTGCGTCAGGCCCGGGAACCTGGGATCGTGGAATGCTGCGTTGAGGGCATTGTGCCGGATGTTGTCCGTCACAGGCTCTGTTGCCTGCAAAGATCCAATGCACCCCCTGAGATGACCGTCAAGGGTGAGGGTGACAAAGGTTGCCCGGTTCCCGCCGGCATCAATGTCTGGCGGGGGAACAGGCCGATCCTGTGCCGGGTTAATCCCCAAAACCTGGGCAATGGTGTGTCTTGCCGTTTGAACCAGAAAATGGCCCTGTTCCTGTGTTAACCGGGAAAAATGTTTTGGGCCGGCATCATCCGATACATAGGCGATGGCGCAGTATCCCACCACGCGTGACCGGTCCCCCGCCGTATCCCCACTGTTGGCGTAGTGAAGCAGTACCGGCTTCCAGTTCCTTTTTTGGGCAATGTTCATGAGCATCAGGAGAGGTACCCTGCCGCAGGCGGCGTTATCCGCCGCTTTCAACTCTGCTGCGCGTCCTTCCAATATCATGCCGATGGTCTGCCGGTCCTTTTTCACCGCCCGGTCATAGGGCAGGTAGTGAGACAGGTCCGAGCTTGCGATCAGCAGGGTCCGGCCATCAATCAGTTCGTCGATCTTACGGGCGGTTTTCTCAATAGCGCATCGGCCTGTTACCACCGGGACCAGCGTAAAATCATCGAGCACCGCCTGGACAAAGGGCAAGATTACCTCAACGGCGTGTTCCTGTTTTTCGGATACCGGATCGATGTGAAACAAATTTTTTGACTGCAACAGTCTGCGCGCATCGTCATGGAGATCGACTTGCCCTAACGGGGTCTGCCATGCCGATGCGCTGCTGACCGAACACCCTGTGAATCCGACCCGATGGTCGGGACCCATGATGATCACCTTGTCAAATGCCGCCCTCTTGATCAGAACGGCACCATGCGAGGCAACCGACCCGGAATAGATGTAACCGGCATGTGGTAAAATCAGGGCCCGCAGCTTTCCGGAAAGCTGCGTTCTTTCAGCCTCCTGCATCAGCTTATCCAACATTCGTCGTAATTCGAACTCGGATTTCGGATAAAACGTCCCCTGGTAAGCTGCCTGCCTGACATCACCATAAGAAAACCGTGCAATCCCCTGAAAGAATGCCAGGACGATTATCAGCCAGAGCAAAGAAAGCGTTTTCATGGATCTCCTCCCGAACGCTGTTATTGTAATGATTTCTGTGATTTTAGCATAGCGCCCCGGCAATTTTAATGTTTCTTTGCATATTTCTTCATATACTTTTCTTTAGCTTCTTTGATAAGATGATTGCAGACAATACCGGAAGCCGGAATATTTTGTGGATAACCTAAACAAAAATATCGAAAAAGCTTGTCAGGCAATTAAAGCTGCAGACGCACTTTTTATAACGGCTGGTGCCGGTATGGGCGTTGATTCGGGTTTGCCCGATTTTAGGGGAAATGCAGGTTTCTGGAAAGCTTATCCGCCCATAGCAAAGCTGGGCAAATCGTTCACTGAAATGGCAGATCCTGTCTGGTTTGACAAACAGCCGGAGATCGCCTGGGCGTTTTATGGGCACAGGTTGAATCTTTATCGTGAAACAATCCCCCACGAAGGCTTTTCAAAATTGCTTGATCTGGGAAAAAGTAAGCCGTACGGATATTTTGTATTTACCTCAAATGTTGACGGACAGTTTCAAAAAGCCGGCTTTGACGATGCATTGATTGAAGAGTGTCATGGTTCTATCCACCATCTTCAATGCACAGGACCATGTTCCAACGACATCTGGAAGATTGGGAAAGAAAAAATCAATGTTGATATGGAAGCGTTCAGGGCTACCGGCGAGTTGCCGAAATGTAAAAACTGTGGCGGGCTGGCACGCCCGAATATTTTAATGTTTGGAGATTGCAACTGGGTATCGCACCGTACCAGTGAGCAAGTGGCTCGTTTGCAGAAATGGCTTGAAAAGCTCAACAGCTTCCATGCAAAGTTGGCTATCATTGAAATGGGGGCAGGCATTGCAGTACCTACGGTCAGGTATAAATCCCAACGAACCGGCCGGAGCTTAAATTCAACCTTGATACGCATCAACCCAAGGGATTACCATGTTTGCCGAGGCGCGATCGGCTTGCCGCTTGGCGCCAGGGAAGGCATAAACCGGATTTTAAATTGATCTTAGAGCTGTTTTTTTATAATGGCAATGACGATGCAGACACCGGCTCCGATCCAGGTAACACCCAGACCTATACCCATTATGACAATAGCGGAAATCGTCATTTTTCACCTCCGTTAAGGGTTACATGTATCATGACGCTGAGAATGATGATGCCTTGCACCATGAACAAGCCAAATACCAACAAGGCCGAAGACGGATACCCGCCGTAGGGGGTTATAATGTCTCCGATAAGGTTGGATAGGATCATATAACCGAGAATGGCCGGGGTGATGAATTTAAGGCAAAAGGTCCATAACTTCCCTACTTTGAAATCACTGGTCAGGTTGATGTGGTCCTTAAAGTTGTCTATACCGCAGATCCATACCAGGAATACGATCTCTAGGAGCCCCCCGACCAATACGCCGAAATTGTTGATGAACCGGTCCACGATATCCAGCACCAACAGTCCGGAATGTGTGGCAAACACGATGCCGCACAGAATACCGATGCCGCAATAAATACTGGCCGCAGCTTTACGGCTGATGCCAAAACGGTCAATGAGTACGGATACCGAGACCTCGCAGATGGATATCATGGAACTTAAGCCTGCAAAAAGCAGGGCTGCAAAGAATAATGTTCCGAAAAATACAGGGCCGGGCAGGCTGTTAATGGCCTTGGGGATGGTGACAAAAGCCAGGCCCACTCCCGAGCTGACCACTTTATCAACCCCCACGCCCTGGATGAACGCCATATTCCCCAGGACCGAAAAGACCATAATGCCGCAAAGGATACTGAATCCGCAATTGCAGAATGCCGTGATAAAACCGTTATTGGCCATATCCGAATTTTTGGGCAGGTAGCTTGCATAGGTAAGCATGATGGCAAAGCCGATGGAAAGACTGAAAAAAATCTGGCCATAGGCTTCAATCCAGACCTTAAAATTGAAAAGTGCCGAAAAATCGGGCTGAAACATCCAGTTGAGGCCTTCTGTTGCCCCTTCCAGAGTTACGGCCCTGGCTGTGATGACAATCACCATAATAAAAAGCAGGGGCATGAAAATTTTACCGGCCAATTCAATCCCTTTTTTCACACCACTGAAAAGCACCACCCAACTGACTAACCAAGCGCAGAGGATAGACCCGAGTATGGGCCACCGGATGCCGTTAAAGGCAAACGGTGTGTCTGAAAGCTGCAGATAGGTTTGATAAAAGAAATTTGCAGTATCCTCTCCCCACCCCTGGGTAACGGCTAAAATAAGATAGGAGATGGTCCAGCCCACCACCGCCACATAATAAATGGAGATGATAAAGGATACCAAAAGCTGCCACCATCCCAGCCATTCCATGCGACCTGACAGACTGCTGAAGATATTGGGAACCGAGGTCCTGAATTTATGCCCGACCCCGAATTCCAGAATCAGGAACGGAATGCCTGCCGTGACCATGGCAAAAAGATAAGGGATAAAAAAAGCGCCGCCCCCGTTTTCATAAGCAACATAGGGAAATCGCCAGATATTTCCTAAACCAATGGCCGATCCGATGGCAGCGAAGATAAAGCCGGTCCGCGTGCCCCATTGTTCTCTTTTACGCATACGCCAACTTTCATTTCAAATATAAGTAGTAGCCATGGGTCGCTTAGGTCTATCAATATCCAAGTATAACCCACAACAAAACATAAAACTGCTTTAACAACTAACTTGGACTTTACTATAAACATTTTGCTGAATCAACAGACAGTGGATTTATTCTTAGGCCGTATGAGTCAGTATGATTGACACGCAATAACGGCTTTCATATACTTGGTGTTAAAAATAAATTTCTCAGTCTTTTAACATGACGGCAGCTTACAATAAGGAGCTAATAGATGTCTCAGATCTCCCCTTTCACAATGGACGACGATACCGTTATTTACATTGAAACTTCAGAGAATGTGGCTGTAGTGGAAGCGGATGAAACAAAAAACAAAGTCGAGGAGCCTCTTGTTTCCAAAGGTAATGTGGTGGAATCGGCCGTTCAAAAATTCAAATCCATTGAAGGAACGATCAAAACCTATACGAATCATACCTTAAATGCGTTCAGAGAGGTTGCCGCTGCCAATGTGGATAAAGTGACTCTGGAGTTCGGGATTAAGGTAGGCGGTGAAGCAGGTATTCCATATGTGACAAAGGGGACGGCCGAGAGCAACTTGAAAATTACAGTGGAATGTTCATTTCGAAAATAATTGCTTAGTCTGCGAACTGCCTGAATGCAAAAGGATACGCTATGAGCCGGGGCGCACTTGTAATCGGAATCAATACTTACAGCCATCTGCCGGATCTGAAATCACCGTCCGAAGATGCTGAAGCTGTGGCAAAACTGCTTGAGCAGTACGGTGGTTTCAATGTCACCCGTTTGCCGGCGATCAAAAATAAAAGCAATGATGCTGTCCGTGTCGGCCGGAAAACAGCAATTACACTTGAACAGTTGGAAAATGCCCTGGTCCAACTTTTTACCCCGGCGGGAAGAAGTGTGCCGGACACGGCCCTTTTGTTTTTTTCCGGGCATGGGCTAAGAAAGGATTTTGGCAGTATCCAGGAAGGGTTCCTTGCCACCAGTGAAGCAAGTCCGGACTCGGGCGTTCGGGGGCTTTCCATGAAATGGCTGCGTGATTTGCTCATTCACAGCAACGTCCGTCAGCAGGTCATATGGCTGGATTGCTGCTACAGCGGCGAACTGCTCAATTTTGACAAGGCTGATCCGGGAGGCCGGGGAAAAGGCAGGGACCGTTGCTTTATCGCGGCATCACGTGAATTTGAAAGCGCATACGAACAGATCGGCGGAGATCACGGTGTACTGACCGGAGCCCTGCTCAACGCCCTTGATCCGTCACAGAGACCTGATGGCATCGTAACCAATTTCACCCTTACCGATTTTATCTCCAGAGAACTTAAAAGCAAAATCCAGAAGCCGGTTTTTACCTCATCCGGCAGTCCCATTATTCTGGCACAACAGAATCAGCACGTTGAAAAAAAGAGACCGTCGGCTGACAGGGTCTGCCCCTACCGCAGTCTCCATTATTTTGACTGTAATGAACAAGACCCGAAATTTTTTTTTGGCCGAGATGGGCTGACGGACCGCCTGATCGACATGGTGCGGAAAAGTAACTTTGTGGCCGTGCTGGGGCCGTCCGGTTCAGGAAAGTCGAGTCTGGTACGGGCAGGTCTTTTGTATCAGCTCCGGCAGGGGCGAAAACTTTCAGGAAGCGATGCTTGGCCCATTTATATTTTCCGACCGGGCAAACACCCGTTCAAAAATCTGGCCGAAGCATTTTTGGACCCGGTACTGTCCTCTCTGGATCCGGGCAGGCGGGGTATGCGGCTCAGCCAGGCAGAAACCTTAATCGAAAAAGGCGCAAAAGGGTTCAGCCAGTTGATCCGTGGGGAAAAGAAAACAGGCCGGGTTATTCTGGTGGCGGATCAGTTTGAAGAGGTCTTTACCCTGTGCCGGGATGCCCAAGAACGCAACAGATTTTTCGATTGCCTGTTTGATGCGCTGCCACTTCTGGAAAAGGATATCTGTCTGATCCTGACCATGCGGGCCGATTTTTTCAGTAAATGTGCGGAACAGGGCGACACGGATCTATCGGAGCTGATTCAGGAAAACCTGTTGACTGTACCCTCCATGTCTTCCGATGAACTAAAGAACGCCATTGTTGAGCCTGCTGAAAAAGTAGGGCTGGAAGTAGAGCCTGAGCTTGTTAACCAGATGATCGGGGATGTCAGACACTCGCCCGGAAGTCTGCCGTTACTTCAGTATTCTTTGACGGAACTGTGGAACAACAGGGAGCAGGACAAATTGAGGCTGGTTGAATACACCCGGATGGGCGGGGTAAAAGGTACCCTGGCAAAGCGAGCGGATCAGGTCTATGATGATTTTTCCGAACAGGAGCAGGAAATTTCTAAACGGATTTTCATCCAGCTGACCCAGTTGGGTGAAGGCTCGGAAGACACCCGCAGACAGGTAGCCCAAGAGACTCTGGTCAAGTCACCGGAAGAATCAGACAATGTCAGGGATGTGATCCAAAAGCTTGTGGATGCCAAGCTGATTGTTACAAGCGAACTTCATGCAAAGGATGATACAGCAGTCCGGTCGGCTGTTGTGGATGTGGCCCATGAAGCGCTGATCCGCCATTGGCCGTTATTGAAGAAATGGCTGGATGAAAACAGAGACAATATCCGGTTTCTCAGGCGGCTTGATGATGCAGCCCTATACTGGGAAAAAAACGGCCGCCCCCAGGGGTTGCTGTGGCGGTCCCCGGATCTGGATATGCTGGAAAAATTTCATTCAAAGTCGGCGCATGACATGTCGCCGAATCAGGTGAAATTTTTTAATGTAAGTTTAAGGGAAAGGGAAAAAGCTGCAAACCAGAAGAAGAAATCAAAGATTATATTAATTTCACTCGGCCTTTTTGCGCTTCTGTCTGTTTTTTTATTTTGGTGTTCTTACATCCGGCCGACTTTTTTTCCAAATCTGGAGCCTTTTGTGAGCGAGATATATGATGTCCGGTATGTGGATAAAAAACAGATTGAGGTTTGCATGCCAGCCATACCTATCCGTAAAGTTTTCATCGGCAACAAGTCTGTGCCTTTTGAACGGGTGAAGGATAAGAAGAGCCGCGATGCAATAAGGATTACCCTTGAAACCGAAAGGTGCTTTAATGAATATGATGTGAATTTTTATGGGTGGTTTGATAAAAAGGGGGTCAGCCGGCGCGTTTGGGTACTTTATTACCCCGAGGAAAAATGGCGGCAGACAGGCGCTGATCTTAAAGCTGTTTTTGAAAATCAGATGGTGGATGTGCCCGGAGGGGCCTTTGATATGGGCTGTTCGGATGAAGACGGGGCGAGCAACTCTAATGAAAAACCAGTACATAAAGTCCATTTAAGCCCATATAAAATCGGAAAATATGAAGTCACCCAGGAGCAATGGGGAAAACTAATGGGGTATAATCCTTCAAACTCTTCTTTAGGCAACGGATATCCGGTGGAAAGTGTGAGCTGGTATAACGTACAGGAATTTATCCGGCGGTTAAATAAACTGACAGGAGAAAATTATCATTTGCCCACAGAAGCCCAATGGGAGTATGCGGCCAGAAGCGGAGGAAAGGCAGAAAAATATTCCGGAGGCAATAATCCGGATAATCTGGCATGGCATAGTGGAAACAGTAACGGTAGAACCCATCTATCAGGAGAGACGGCTCCCAATGGTCTGGGGCTTTTTGATATGAGCGGAAATGTTTATGAATGGTGCCGGGACTGGTACGACCCTAAATATTATTCCGATCCCGGCAGTTCTGACAAGGATACAACCGGTCCTTTATCCCGCTCGTACCGAGTGGTCCGCGGCGGCTCGTTCATTTTTTCGGCCGAAATCTGCCGGTCTGCTTACCGCCTCGGCTACCGCCCGTCCGACCGCTACCCGGACATTGGGTTCCGGCTGGTTCTGCGCCCAGGTCAGCGAGTAAGCAAGCAGGCGGAGCCCGGAATCGAATCGCCCAACCGTCCAGGGACCGAAGCAAAGCCGGCCCTGGCGGGTGGGGCGATTCGATTCCGGACGGAGTGCCGGCAGGTTTATGAATAATTATTTCTATCTATTGTTTGAAGTATAAGGTGGGCAACGCTACACTTTTATCCACGCTATCTTACGTATGACTGATGCGTCATGCATAGTCTATGATTTATTCAAACAACATTTTTTGTATTTCTTTCCGCTGCCGCAAGGGCATGGATCATTTCTTCCAATTTTAGGCGCTTCTCTTTGAAATGGAGTTATCTTTCTATTATTTTTTATATCATTAAACATATTATCTAATTCTTGTTCCCTTAATTTTTGTCGCTTTTCGTCTTCCTTTCTTTTCTCTCTGATCGCAGAAAGCTCAGGTATATCATCATTGTGGAGGATGCTCAGGCATTCTAACGGCTCGCCAATATAGCCAGCGTTGTTTTCATTATTATAAATTTCCCGGAGAACTGGTATTCCCCTGGGATCTCCAATTCCGCGCAGGCAATAGGCAAGCATTTCATATGAATTCAATTCACTGCTTTCATCTCTCCACTTTTCCATAATTAACTCAAAAGATTCAGGATATGGGAGATATTCAAGGATTGAAGCCATGTCTAAGCCTTTAATTTCATTATTTTGAGCGGCGTTTAAAATTAATTCATCCGCGGACTCGTCCATTGCATTAATGGCGCTTATTGCGTCTCCATAAATAAAATCCAGGTCGTCAGCCTCATTTAAAACACGAATCAAATCAGATACAAATTCTTTTTTACCAATTCGACCCATGATGTTTACAATGTGAATGTCGCCCCAGGTATTCAATTCATCTGATAGCGCTGCTTTCAATTCAGATACAGGGGCAAGATCAACCACTTTTTGGGATAATTCTTCGGGTAGCCTGGGACCGGAATTTTGTATTGCCTGGATCAAGTCGGCGATTTGTGCGTCCGGCATTAAAGCCTTCACATAAACATTGCGCTCCAGAATAGAGAAATATACTGACAGCACGAAAGAAACTAATGTCAATAAGTCATCATAATTTTTAGATGTCTTGAGTTTGGGCCATAAAGAAGGTTGCCTGGATAGCGTCTCAACTAAACAACCACCGGCTTCAAGCCGGTGGGTTTAAACTCGCGGACTGAAAGTCCAGCGAGACCGGCTATAGCCGGTTGAAGGAGCTACTCAATATCAAAATGATCATTAGGGTCTTTTTCAAAATGATGTTCAAGATACTCTTGAATCATATCTTTTGTCAGTTCTCCAGAGGTTATGCAAAAATACCCCCGAGCCCAAAAATGTTTACCCCAATATCGCTTTTTCAAATGTGGAAACTCCTCAAAAATTTTCCGAGACACACGCCCCTTAACTCTGCGCATGATATCAGACGGGGAAATATTTGGTGGTGCCGAACACAGAATGTGAACATGATCCTTGCTGACAACACCACGCAAAATGTGAATTTCAAACCTCTCACAGGTTTGTCGGACGAGTTCTCTCACTCGCAAAGCAACATCCCCTTGCAATACGTGGTATCGGTACTTCGTCACCCAAACAAAATGATATTCTATTTTGTACTTTGTATGACTGTTTTGCCGATAGTCCATGCAAAGGACTATAAAACAACTGCTGGCAAAATGCTACCCGTCTAAAGACGGGGGTTTTAACCTTTTACAGAAACAATAAAAATATCCCTGCTGAATCCTGATTGAAAAGCTTTATGATTTCGTTCGGTACTGTTTCCTCGTGGTAGCGTTTTTGTATCGTGTCTCGGGCATCAGACAGCAGTGTTGTAATGAGATCCTGGTATTGGTTTTTCTTAATTAGAAGAATAAGTTCATCCTTTACGTTCTGTGCAACGGATAGATGATCATTTTTGTTAAAAAAGGAATCAAAAGCTTTCGAAGGATCTAAAATAATGCTTTTAGGGCCAAATTTATTGCTGAAATCATTCAAATAATCAGTGGCATCACAATAATCTCCAAAACCATCTACCCCGATCAGCTCCGGATCTTTGCCTTTTTTTATACTTTTTAGAATGATATCCGTGATCCAGGCAATATCCTCTTGATGCTCATGCTTCAAGAGATTGTAAACTGCATGACCGTTAAGCTCGGGGTCTTTGATTCGCTCGACGGCGGAAATTAATATTTCTCTTGCTTGATCATCTGAAATGCTTCCCAAATAATCAAAAACCCCAAACAACGAATCTGTATTCGGATTATTGGGTATATTTTCAATGATTGTTTCCAAGGCCGGCTCATATTTCATCTTTGATAATGCCTCGGCGCAATTGGAGGGGATATTTCCGGAATCATGCAAAAAACTATTCAGGATAGCCGGCGCATGTTGGACAGCTTTATGTGCAGCAAGATATTTGGGTGCTGCACATGCCAGGTGAGAATCTTCATCTGAGATCAATTTACTGATCTCGTCGGTATATCTATTGGCGTATTTTTTTTCTAAAGCGTCAAATGCCCATTCTCTGACAAGGCTGTTGTTATGGGAAATATACTTTACATAATCTTCATAGTTCCAAAATCTGTTCATTAATTCTCCTGTTGGCCCTGCTGATTTCTACCTGAATCCTTATCAGGATTGGTTGGATAGTTTTTTCTCTTTTTTTATATTTGTTCCAATGGGCAGGGCCTGCAAAGAAAAAGAAAAATCTTTCATTTCATAGATGCAGATGCCGTCTACGCTCAAGGTGCCGTCAGCCGTTGCACGGCAGCCGGTTTCATCCATGGCACACGCACTGATGTGGGCCTGGACAACAATGTTTGAATTCGAGCGGATAATCTGTCCCCGGTAGGTCCATTCGTGTTCATGAGCTTCGGCGACTGCAGGGGCAAACTGCTCCGGGTTCAGATCGAATTTTTGGATCATGAAAAACCGGATCAACTGGAGGAATGATTCCACACCTAAAGAGCCGGGGCAGACCGGGTCCTGATAAAAATGGGCATGGAAGAACCACTCATCGGGGTCTACTAATTTTTCGCCTTGGATCAATCCTTGGCCGTGCAGACCTGCGTTGAGATCAAGAACGGTGATTTTGTCTATCATCCTCAAGGCTTTTCCCGGCATCCCTGTAACCGGGCCGATGTTTTGATCTTCCGGGGTTAAAGGCGCATGATCTTCAAGCAAAATTTCAGATTGCAGGCTTTTTTCATCAATCGCTGAAAATGCTTGGGGTTCTCGAATTCCCACCTGTTTGGACAGTGCATCGGCCGTAAAGAATCCGAAATTGGTGGTGCCTGTGTAAACCGATTTTCCCTTGTTGATTACATCCATATCAAAGTTTTGGATGATCATGCCGCCGGCCTTGGACACCTCGGTCATTCGGACTCGGATTTTTACCAATCCGGACGTCCGGGTCAGATTTTTGATCAGTTTGGCTTTACCTCCAAGGTTCCTGAAATGCAGACGCTCTTCGCTGAGCAGGGCTGCCCCGCCATAGGCGGCAAGCCAGCCACAGGGTTGAAGGGCCACTTCAAGGAGAATGCAAAACGGCATGGTATCACTATGGTTGGCGGTAAAATACCAGGTATCTTTATCAATTTTGTACGTGGTTTCTATCCATCCGCCGGGGATGGTTTGCCAGGCAGGGTGATCTGCTTTTGTCACCGAATCCATGAAAAAATAGGGCGGTCTTGGCAGCCTTGCAATTTCACGCTCTTTATCAAAAATTTTATAAGGTTCCCCAAAAGCCTCGGATGGATTTCCCTGGGCAAAGGCTAAAATTTTCTCCCGGTCAAACAAAGGGGTAGATTTAAATTTATCAAGCAATCCCGGGTTCATAACGGCTTCAAATCCCATGATGCTAGCAATGACTGTGTTGTTTTCATCCAGGAAGGTGAAGTAGCCTTTGATTTTGTGCTGATCCTGGTGGTTGACCGTAAATAATATCCTGACCTGCTGTCCGCTTTGCCTGGGGAAAGCCTTGAAAATCCGTAAATTGGCAAAGCTTGCCGGCAGGCAAGCCTGTCCGCAATTATGATAGGTCCATAGAATTGCCGTCTGGAAGGCCGCATCCAACACCATGGGGTCCATGGCCCATTGCCGGGCATGGGGATTTTTATACCATGTGCTGATGTCCGGTGCCGTGGTGGTCATCACCTCAATTCCCTTGGAAGAGACCCCACAGATGTCGGAAATGCACTGCAGTTCTCCTTGGTGAAACAAGATGGTCTCATAGGCTTGATCCATACTGATGTTCCAGGGATCAAGGTCCATGGATAAAGATTCCGGTAAAACCGGTGGTTGGGGCAGGGTATCTGCCAGCAGTACCTGGGCTCTGGCGTGCTGGATGGTTAATCCGTTTTTCCCCGAAGAGGTAATCCGTCCGGGTGTAAAGTATTGGTGATCCATGGTGACGCACTTCCCAATCTCCACCTGAACATCTGTATTGCCGTCGCCGGGCACAATTCCTTTGAGCAGCTGTACCTTTTCCATACCGGCAAATTGAAGGCCCGGATTGTTTTTTTCGGCACCACAGGCCAGCAGGTCCACCATCAAGGCCAGAGGAACAACCGGCGCATTGTCGATTTTGTGTTCGTCAATAATACAACTGTCCTGGCTGCTGAAGGTCTGAGTTAATACTTTATTCATCGCAGTAGAAGGTTCCGGTAAATCTGACGGTATGGTGCCTCCCACAACGACCTCAACGCAGGAATTATCGATATTGCCCATTTCCATTACCATCTGCTGTGCACCTGCCTGGATGGGGATCAATTCAATCCGACGTTTCTGAAACTCCCTTTTCAATGCGTCCGTGACCATGCCGCCGTCCCAGGGTCCCCAATTGATTGCGATTGCCCTGCAATGGGGCAGGGTGGATTGTTTGGATTGCGCGATTTTATTGAGCACTTCATTGGCCATGGCGTAGTCGCATTGGCCGGTATTGCCGAATCGTGCCGCAACCGATGAGAACATGACCAGATATTTAAGTTTGTCTTGATCCAATGAAGAAAGAAGGGCAAAAAGACCGTCGATTTTGGTTTGAAAGACCTTTTCAAATTGGTCGGGACTCTTTTCACAGATTAATTTGTCTTCAAGGACACCGGCCCCATGAACCAGGGCGCTCACAGGACCTAATTGTTGGGTAACCTTTTCCATGGTGGCGTTGACAAGATCTTTATTTCTAATGTCCACGCAGTAGTAAGCAACTTCATTCTCCCATTGTTGTATCTGTTTCAGATTGGCTTTAACGTCGCGGTTTGAGGCAAAATGGCGATATTGCTCTTCCACCCGGGCGGGTGTTGGCTTTTCATTGTCAAATGCATTGTCAAAAATGGCTTTTTTCATTTGGGCAGGGGTATCCATGCCTTTAAGCCATGCCGGCTCGTCAAAGGGTGGTTTGGATCTGCCCCATAGCGCTATTTTAGACCCGCATTGCCTTGCAAGGGCAATGGCACATGCTGCGGTAACGCCTTTGGCCCCCCCGGAAATGACCACAACATCGGATTTATCAAGGTTTATTTCCAAAGGTTTACGAACAGGTTTGGATACAAGCTCAGGAATGTAGCAGTGCTTACCGTCAAGCCCCATTTCCACGGAACCCCGGGTCATCATCATGGCCACAGCCGCTTCGGCATTCTTTTTTACGGCTTTGGGATCAAACGGCAGGTCAAGTGCCCGGCACAGAACCTGCTTCCACTCCAGGGCGGCTGTTTTGGCAAGGCCTGCCATGCCGCCGTAAACCGGGCTGATTTGGGATTCAAAATTTTTAAACCCGAATCCGCCGCCCAGAAAGCTGACGCAGGTTATGAAGCTGCCGCCTGCCTTGGCACTTGCTGTGAGATAGGGACCGTTTTTAGACGCCATACTGAACGCCGTTAACAGAAAACGACTTGCCACACTGTCGTCTCCAGGATGATCAAACACGTCAGGGATGAGAACAATACCTGCGGCGTCAGGCAGGTCCGGAATGTTTTTGGGGGCAACATCAATAATCTGCGCATCAAGTTCAAGTTTTTTAAACTCTTTGGCAAATGCCGCAGCAATGCCTGCACTATCTTTTGTCAGGTAAATGGTTTTACCGGCAGGGACTTGAATTTTTGCCCCATTATAGAAACGGACCTGGTGGGCAGGAAAGGTTGTAAGCTCAATTTCCTGCCTGCCAAGCACCTTAAGATCATTTTGGGGGACCGATTCTGTCTGATTTGGATCGCTTAAGGCGTCATACGAAGTTTTTTTTTGGGGGCTTCTTGGGAAACCGTTGTTTTATCGGGTGCTAAGTAATTTATGATGTCGGCTATGGTTTTCAACCCGCCCATGTCGTCCGAGGATAATGCCTTGGCGTCGGGTTGTTCCTGTTCAAGCCTGGACAAAATTTCAACCCGCTTTATGGAGTCAATGCCAAGATCCGATTCAAGGTTCATTTCGGGTTCAAGCATCTCTTTGGGAAACCCTGTTAACTCACTGATGATGTTAACCAGAATGCCAAACGTACTGTCTTGGGATTGAATCGGCTGATTGTTGTTGGGCTCTTTTTGTTTTGTGGCAATGGCAGGCGCTGCCGCCGGCTCTGATGCCGGAACAGGATCCTGGTCTGTTTCAACAGCCTGACAGATATCGCCAAGGGTTTTGACCGTTCCAAGGCCCTGGGCGGATAGATCTTTGCTGTCCGGAAACGCTTTTTCAAGTTCTGAAATGATCTCAACTTTTTTAATGGAATCCACACCAAGGTCTGACTCAATGTTCATGTCAGGTTCTAACATCTCCACCGGGAATCCGGTTAAACGGCTGACAATTTCAAACAGGACATTTTTTACTTCCGGGGCTGGGGCCTGTGGAGCGGTCGTTTTAGGTACTGTAACCGGTTTGGGCTGTGGGGCTTGTGTGGTCTGGGCGTACACCGGCTGTGTTACGGTCTGTTGAACAGGAGGCGCAGGGGCCGGTGCTGCCGGCCGGGGCTGAGGGGCGGGCATGGGTTGTGCCGGGGGCTGAATCACATGGGCTGCCGGGGCCGGGGTATACATCTGTCCACGGGTTTGTGACATCAGCGCGGCCAAGGCCTGGCTGGCCTGGGTCTGGGTTTCCAGAAACTTCTCATGGGCCCGGGCGGTCTGGGCCTGGAGTTGCTGCATGGCATTGAGTCCCTGGACCAAAATATCCGGGTTCGCCGGAATTTGATTTGCCGTCACATGCTGGGTTGAATTTGACGTGGGGTGGGGTTGGGTCTCGTTAAATTCAGGGTGTGGAAAAGATGTCATGGTATTTCCTTGTGTGGTGGATGTCTGTTGGGTTGCCCTTGTTGTATAAACAGATGAATCCGGTGCAATATTTTCGTTTTTAACGTTTTGGGCTGCCTGGGTCCGGGGCGATTGAATCTGTTCCGGCTGACCTGGGCACTGAATGGGTGCCTGTTCAGTTTGAATTGTTTCAGGCTTTGGCATTTCAGGTATTTTGGGTTTTGAATTGGCCCCGTTGATCATGATGACAAGTTTTTTGGCTTGCGGTGCGGCCACATCCTCTTCCCAGGCCGACAGATCAATGGGATGGCCTAAGGCTGCGAGGGTGCATAATCCCATGCCCAGATCCTGGATACCGGAGTTTTTGCCCGCTGATTTATCTAATGCAATAACCTGTACATCTTGGTCTTTTAAAATAGATTTAATCAGGCCGCACAGAACCGGCTTGGGGCCGATTTCTACAAAGGTGTCGATACCTTGATTGTGCATCTGCTGAATGTTACCAATAAAATCCACCGGGTGCATCAACTGCCGGCCTAACAGGTCCTGGGCCTTTGCAGCATCTTTAGGGTAGGGTGATCCGGTGGTGTTGGACAATACCTGAATCTGCGTCGGGGTAATGGCCGCTTTTTTGGTCAAATTATTGAAGGGGGTGGCGGCATCTGATACCAGTCGGCTGTGAAACGCAGCAGCCACCGGCAGTTTAATGGCCCGCATTTTACGTTTTTTGCAGATCTTTTCAGCCTTGAGTATGTGCCGGGTCTCACCGGATAGTACCCCCTGCACCGGGCTGTTCCGATTGGCTAGGACAAGGTCCAGTTTTTCTTCTTCAAGCAGCGCCTCAATTTTTTCAATGGGGGCCTGAATCGCCAGCATGCTGCCGGGATCTCCGGCACTTTGACCGGCTTTGGCCATAAGATTGCCCCGGGCAGCAGAAAGTTCAAAACAGGTTTGGGCGTCAATCCAGCCGGCTGCATAGAGTGCGCACAACTCTCCGTAACTGTGGCCGCAGGTCATCTTGGGTGCCACTTTGAACCGGGAAAGAATGTTCAGCATGGACAAAGAGACCGTGCCAATGGCCGGCTGGGCGATGCGGGTTTGGCGCAGGGCAGCCTCGGCAGATTTTTTATCCATGGCATATTGCGGCGGTGGATACATATAGGCGGACAGCATCCTGTCATCTTCGGCGTCTGTTTTGCCGACACAAGCCTGGGATAAATTAAGCATTTCAAGGCTTTCGGGAAAAACCGACATAATCTGTCCGCCCATCCCGGTGTACTGGCTTCCCTGGCCCGGGAAGACAAATCCCAGTTTACCTGATGGTTTACCTTTGCCGTAGAATATAGGCGGTTTGGCAGATTGATTACCATTGACCACCTGTTTTGCCTGGGAAATACGTTCAAAAACATCATCCCGGTCAGACAGCAAAATCAATAACCGTAAATCATGTTTTGATGAAAATATTTTTCTGGATTGGGCGGCCTGCCAGGCAATGGCCTGGGTCACTGCGGCCTTATCTCTGATGTCATAGGCTTTTATGGCTTCGTCAACGGTGTCAAGCTTAGCAAAAATTCCTTCTTTGGTTTTTCCTGAAATTGCCAGGATCTGAACCGTTCCGTCCCAGGAGATATCGGTTTTTTCAGGTGCGTACTCTTCAAGCACGGCATGAAAGTTTGACCCGCCGAATCCAAAGGCGGAAACGCCGGAACAACGCGAAGCGTTTCCCATGCCGTGGCCGATCCAGGGTCTTGAGGCCTGATTAAGGTAAAACGGAGAGTTATGTATATCCAGATCAGGATCGGGTGTTTGGGCCTTCAGTGTGGGGGGGATGACTTTATGGTGCAGCGCCAGGGCCGCCTTGATAATGCCCGCCGCGCCTGCCGCAGCTTTGGCGTGCCCGATCATGGATTTTACGGATCCTATGGCTGTTGACTCGGATGCTTTGTCTTTAAAAAATTGTTTCAGTGCAGTGAATTCAACCTTGTCACCCACCCGGGTACCTGTACCGTGTGCTTCAATCAGTCCCACAGATTCAGGCAAAACACCTGCATTGGTATAGGCGTTGTTCAGGGCCTTGATCTGCCCTTTGGCCTCCGGGGCATATACGGCTGAGGTGCGTCCGTCACTGGATGTTCCCATGCCTTTTATGACTGCATAAATCCGGTCCTGGTCCCGCTGGGCATCTGCCAGACGCTTGAGTACCAGCAGACCAACGCCTTCGCCAAGCACCGTCCCGTCGGCGTTTTCGGAAAAGGGCCGGGCGTCACTGGTATGTGACAATACACCGGTTTGGGAAAAACACATGTGCATGAAAATGTCATTGAGGGTATCTACGCCGCCTGTAATGGACATATCGCACTGGCCGGTTTCAAGCTCCATCATGGCTGTATGAATGGCGGAAAGGGAGCTTGCACATGCCGCATCACAGACCGTGTTGGTGCCGGACAGGTCCAGGCGGTTGGCAATTCTTCCGGCTACCACATTGCCCAACAGACCTGGAAATGAATTTTCCTGCCACCCGACATAGGAATCGCTGATCTGTTTTAAGATGCGCTCCTTTTTGTCCGGGGCAATGCCGGCGGCTTCCAACGCATTTTTCCAGAACGGATGTCCAAGACGTGCCCCAAGAGGGATCACCAGTTCCTGGGTGCCGGTAACCCCGAGGATTACATTTACCCGTTTTTCTTTCAGATGGGTATGACCCACAGGATAACCTGCATCGGCAAGTGCCATGCGAACCACTTCCAGGCCAAGCAGCTGGGAGGTGTCCGTGGCGTCAATGTTTTTTGGGGGAATGCCGTAGGCTAAAGGATCAAAGGCAATGTCCGGTAAAAAACCGCCCCTGTTGCAGTAGACATGGTCCGGACAGTCCGGGTCCTCATTGAAATAATCTTTCAGACGCCAATGTGAGTCTTCGGGCACTTGTGTGATGGCATCAATGCCGTTGAATATCAATTTCCAGAATTCTTTAAGGTTTCTGGATTCAGGAAAAATACAACCCATACCGATGATGGCAATGGGCGTTTTAGGGGTGCCGGAGGTCTGTGTTTGAGGTGCCACTTTGGGTGTTGTCATATATGAACAATAATTATGGTTGCTGGTTTTATATATTTACAGCCTTTATATATACGGTAAAAAGGTGTCGGATCATCCACAAGCAAGAATATTGACAAAAGTTTTACATAGGTTAAGACGCAATCAACTTCATAATATCATCAAGGGGCATAGGAGAAAAACGGCCCGCATCCGGGGGCAGTTCAAGCCCCTGGGCCCTTGCAAACGCGGCTCGGGTGACAACACAGGCCCCGGTGAGCAGATTCATGGCGATCTGTGCGGCAAACCGGTTGGCGTGAGGTTCAAGGAAGCTGCCTTTGACCCATTGGTTGAATGCACCCATGGCAGGACCACACCAGACCTGATAATCCATTTTTCGCTGGGCATCTCCCTGGATGGCCCATCTGGAAGACTGCCCAAGATAGGATCTGAACACCAGGGCCATTTTGTGGGCCGGGTCCTGTTCTGCGCGGTTGACTTCCTGCTGTTGGCCCCGTGACAAGAAAAAATTCCGGGTGGACTGCCATGCGGCATCAAAAGACGTTAATAAAAATTTGTCCTCTATCTCTTTTTGGGCCTCCGGGGGAAGGTCATCAAAACAATTGTAATTTTTATAAAACTGATACAGTTTTTCCGCCCTTACGGGAAACAATGTGCCGCGTTTTAACACCTGAACCCGTGCCCCGATTTCAAACATGTCTGCCGAAGGTGCCATGGCAACGTCCGCCTGTTCAGCCTGGCTGAGCAGTTTTTTGACATCCTCGCAGATGCCGGCTTCCACACATGCCTGGTTAATGGAGCCGGTAAGGATATATGCCGCACCCATGCTGAAAGCCGCGGATGCCGATTCCGGTGTGGCAATGCCGCCGCCAAGCCCTACACACAGAGGGCTTTCAAAATTATATGTCTCCATGGCTTCGTTTTTCAGGGCAATGAACGTGGGTAAAAGAGCTAGGGCAGGGCGGTTATCCGTGTGCCCGCCGGAATCGGCCTCGGCAGTAAGGTCCTGGGCCATAGGGATTTGACGGGCAAGCATTGCTTCATCAGCGGAGATCATCTGTTGTTCAACGAGTTGGTCGAGCAGCTTTCCAGGCGGTGGTGCAAAAAATTGTCGGGCCACTTCAATGCGGGACACTTTTGCAATAATGCGGTTGGGGGTGACAATGGCGCCCTGGTTGTTTTTATGGATGCCTTTGACACGATAATAAACTAAGGGCAGGGTGATACGCAAAAAGGCAGCTGCCGATATCAGGGTTACCTCATGGTCAAGATAGAGCTTTACCGTTGCCATTTCATGGGCCGGGTCCGCCAGACTGTGGATCAGATTGAATCCAAAGGGTTTGTCCCCAAGGCCGGCCTTTAGTTCAAGAATGGCTGTTTCAATCTGTGAAAGACCCAATCCGCCGGCACCAAAAAAACCGACCATTCCGTTTTCGCCCATGGTCTTCACAAGTGCAATGGAGGCGATACCGTTAGCCATGGCACCGGCCACATAGGCGTATTTTAAACCATGACGACGTTTAAACTCTGAATCCCCAAGGCTTTCCGGGCGTATGGCCGGTACATAAATCTGATCTGACAGCGAGGCCATATTACTTTGCGATGGACGGCTGATATGTACCCCGTCAAAACTTTTTATGAGCAATTGCGGACGGCTGATATCATGAATGGCATTAACTAAATCAAGTGGCGATGTCATAGTGTTGTATTGTCCCTGCCGGGTTTGTGCCGGATGCTGTGAAGATGTTATCAGTATATACTGACGGTTTTATATGAAACTCTCTGTAAACCACAGAGATATTTCAATATTCGTTGTGGGCCGAACCACGGTCAAAGACCAAAGACGGTCCGTGACCGTTTATATGAAAGTCTGGTAAGTTGCTCAGATCTTTCAAACTTTGTTGTGGGCTGAGCCTGGCAGATGATATGTCAGGTCGGCCCATAGCTGTCCCCAATGTTACGACGTCTGCAGCGCTGGGGTGCAATTTTCATGGCTGGAGTCTAATAGCACACCCAATGCCGCTAATCAAGATTCCTTGTTGATGATCCTGTTTTTTTTAGTTTTTTGGACCTTGCTCAATGTTGATTTGCAGCGGTTTCAACGTGTCCAGATGAATGTCTCTTTGGGGAAAGGCAATGATGATGCCGGCATCTGAAAAAAGCTGATCTATTTTAAAACGCACATTGCTTTCAATTTCGCGCCGTTCGATGATACGCCTGATTTCGACCCAGAAATATACATTAAAGATCAACGCATTGTCACCAAATTCACTGAACAGCACAAAGGGCGCTGGATATTTCAAAACATGGGGCGCTTCACGGACAGAGGCAAGCAGCTTTTCCTGTACGGTTTTCACAGGCGATCCATATGAAACCCCAACGGTAACATTGGTTCGAATTTTTTTATCCGAGTGGGTCCAGTTGGTAATATTCTTCTCAAGAAATGTGCTGTTGGGAACCAGAATGTGTATATTTTCACCTGTTCTGATTCGTGTACACCTGGCACCGATCTCTTCAACCATGCCAAGCACGCTGTCAACTTCTATAAGGTCCCCGATGTTAATGGGCCGCTCTCCTAAAATCATAAATCCGGAAATAAAGTTGTTAATCAGGTTTTGGGCGCCAAACCCCATGCCTATTGCTATGGCACCGCCTAGAAAAGCAAATGCGGTCAAAGGGATGTTTACCATTCGCAGGGCGAATAAAAATACCAGAAGATAGGCCGTATAAGACATAAGTTTGTGTACTGCTGAAGCCGTCGTCTCTTTGAATTGTGATTTAAGAAGAAATCGGGTGCGGATAATAGAAAGCGCATATTTTGCTGCGGCCATCCCTAACAGGAGGATGAGAAGCGCCACGGATAGCTTGCGTAATGTGACCGGTTGCTTGTCCACGGTCCAGATTTCAATATTCCAGAACTCAACAATATCTCCTTTGATATCCACTAAATGGTCCTTCAGTGTTGATCGTCCCAACCGGGTTTCAACTTCATTTAAGAACCGTTTTTCAATATTGTCTGTGGCCAGAATGACGGACTGATAGGAAAGCCGACGATCCAGACGCTTGCGGGCGGCGGTTAACTGAGCTGACAAATTTTGTTTGATGGCCCAAAGCATTTTGTCATCTTCCAGTTTGGCTTCAATCGCGGCCATTTGATTTTGAAGATTTACCAGATAATTTTGCTGAACCTGCAGTGTCCGGCTTATGCTTTCTATTATGGTTTGTGTCGCTTCTCGCAACGCTTTAAGTTCATCAAGGGAAATTTTTTCCTTGACCAGGGTATAGCGTTTGCGCCAGGCCGCAGACTGATGGTCCATCAAAAGCATTGAGCGTTCATTTAATTCCAAGGCAACCTGATACGTTGTTCTCCACTCAGCCCTGGATTTTAGATAAGATTCGGCAATTGCTCTTTGTTCCTGTGACTCGGCCTTTTCAAAATCCCGCTGGGCATTTACCCATTTTTTTTCTACACCTTCCTGTTCAGATCTCAGACGTTTGGTTTCTTTGCGAAGTTCTGTTCTTTTTTCTTGGATGCTGCTTAATTGGCTGTTTAAATCTTCAGAGTCGAAGGCAAGATTTGCGTTGATGACCCTGATCTGATCTTTTAATAATGCCCGCTGAAGTGCAGCCAGTTTTTTTTCAATTTCATATCGTTTGATTTCATTATCCTTTGCCTGGATTATGATTTGAATTTCAAGAAGCTGAATGTCAATGGTTTCACTGTGCCATTCCAGTTTGGTCTTGTTCTTTGTATTTTTGTCGGATAGGGTTTCATCCATCCGTCTTCTTTTTTTTTCAAGAGATTGCAGGCGTTCATTGTCCGCAATGAGTTCCCGGTGGAGCGCCTCGACGGTTAATTCTATGTTTAACTGGCGCCGTTCAACGTTCGACAGTTCTTCTTGAATGGTATCAAGAAAGGTCAATGTGTAGGGCGCTTTTTTAGTCATGCCCCTGGTTTTATAGTTATCGTACCGTTCTTTTACGGACAATATGTCCTTTTTTGCCGTATTTTGGGCTGTTATCGAATACAGCAGTCGTTCATGTGCGGACCTGAGCATACGCAGATCAGTCAGCCTTTTATCAAAATCTTCTGTGCTCACACCAAACTCCAGGGCAACCTGGTCTGATTTTACGGTGCTCAGGGTTGATAGTCGGTTGTTTATTTGACTGATTTTGTCTTTAACATTTTCAATGGAGTTTGGCTGTTCTATGGGGCTTGGTGTGTTGTCTGCAGCAGGGCAGGGTGCCTGAAAAAATATGCACAGACAGGCACTTATTGCTGCTGATAAAAATATAGTTACACCCTTTGCAGGCAATGGTGTTCTAAGCTCTGACATGTTTTTCTCCATTGTTCATTATTCAGATTGTGGGATCTGTCGGGCATTCATGAAAAATGCGGATTTTGCAGGTGTGGCATATCTTTGGGTCCAGCCTTTTGTAGATAATACTGATGGCCCGGCTTTCCTGTTTAAAAAGATGGGAATTTCCGATTTTATCCATGAAATCACCGTGGATTAAAAAATGTTCCACACCCCGGTTGAGCCGGCAAAGGTACAGGTTTTTGCCTAATTTTTGTCTTCGCTGGGCTTCCTGGACCAGTACCATGGCGCCGGATACATCTATGAAATTAATGGCGTATCCAACAATCAGCAGGTGTTTGGGGTTGTTTGCATCTATCTCTTCCAGGGCTTGGGCAATATGGTTGGCAGCACCGAAAAAAAGTGAGCCGTGAATACGGACCATTGTAAGCTGGGGACAAGAGGAACTGCTGATCTCCCGGGCATCTATCAGGGTCCTGCGGTCATCCAGAGGATCCGGCATCAGCGGGGTGACATGGGGATGGGACGTGCGTGTCAGGTAAATAGCCATGGATAGCAGGATGCCTGTATAAATGGCAAACTCAATGGCAAAAAACAGGGTACCTGCAAAGGTGGCCAAAAGAACCATGGTATCCGGGCGGCTGCTTTTAAGGATCTCTTTGATATGGTGGACATCAATGAGTTTGAAGGCCACAAATAAAATCACGCCACCCATGGCTGATAACGGCAAATAGGCGGTTAAAGGGGCAACCAGCAAAACAATAACAGCCAGGAACAAGGCTGAAAAAATGGAAGCAAGCGGGGAGACTGCACCTGAATCATAATTCACCCCGGACCGGGTAAAAGAGCCTGAGCTTGCATACCCTGAAAAAAAGCTGCCCGCAATGTTTGACAACCCCTGGCCGATAAACTCCTGGCTACCGTCGATGTGCTGGCCGGATTGAACGGCAATGGATCTTGCGATGGACAATGCCTCAATCAGGCCCAGGAAAGCCACGGCAAGGGCTCCTGGCGCCATCATTCTCAATGTATCCAGGGTGAAATCAGGGGCTGACATCGGGGGCAGTTGACCGTTCAGCTTGCCTAAAAATCTGACGCCATGGGCCTGGCCGTCCAAGGCGAGACTAAACAAGGCGCCTGCAACCAGTGCAAAAAGCAGTGCAGGCCACCGGGGTTTCCAGGCCTTGATGACAATGGCACAGCAAAGGGCAGCAAGGGAAATCCACAATTCATAATAGTTGATTTGAGCTGTTGATTTAAGCAGAAACGCCCAGGTTGTTAAAAACGAAGATCCGCTGGGTACCGGTAGGCCCAGTGCATGTTTGAGCTGTGAGGTGGCAATGAGCAAGGCGGCCCCTGCGGAGAACCCCACAATGACAGAGTGGGATACAAAGTTGATCAGGGTACCCAGACGGACCAGCCCAAACCCCAACTGAAAAAGGCCCGCCATAAAGGTCAGAGTCAACGCCAGCCGGATGTAATCGGCAGATCCGGGTTCGGCCAGAGGGCTCAAGGTGGAGAAAACGATAATGGAGATTGCTGTGGTAGGACCGGAGACCAGATGTCTGGACGATCCGAACAGGGCCGCAATCACCGGCGGAACAATGGCGGCATAAAGACCATACTGGGCCGGAAGTCCGGCAATCATGGCAAAGGAGACCCCTTGGGGCAATACGATGAAGGCTCCCGTAAGCCCTGCCAGCATATCTGCACGCAAGGTCTTCTTCTTAAGCTGTTTTAACCATGCCAGAAAGGGAAAAAGTTGAACCCCTGCAGGTATCGGGCGAACGGGGGCGGCTTTTCTGAAAATAGTGTTCATACAGTGCTAATATACAGGTTTGCTTCGTTTTTGATATAGGCTTTTTAAGAATGAATAAATAGTGTCTGAACGAAAATCTGGAAATTTTGTTTAGTACAAGGCGGGCCCAAATTTTAACCGGAGTAATACAAGGCGTATTTCGAGGATTAAAATTTGCGACCAACGCCGTAATCAGCAAAATTTGCGGTTTTCGGTCGGGCACTAAATAAAACGGTACCGACTTGGGCCGTATAAGTCAAGTCTGGAATTCCCGTGACAATGTTACGGATACTGGACTTTTGTCCTCTAATACGTAAAACAGCGCTCAAAGTTTTGTGTGGGTTGATAGGGAGGCTTTTCTGCTTTCCTGCAAATTTTTTTTGGCCCTGGAATAATATGATTTTTTAATAATTAGAATTTAATGAATATGCTTGACTTACACTCTGATTTTATAAGAAACTTTTTGTAAACCACAGAGATGTTTAATATTCGTTGTGGGGCGAACCACGGTAAAAGACCAAGGACTGTCCTTGACCGTTTATAGGGAAGAATAGCAATACAATAACTGACAATGTCGCTATTTTGAGGATAGAGTGATTTTTAATTGAGGGAGACAGATGAAGGTTCTTCTAATCGGCAACCCGGTTTCCAGCGGCGGTAATACTGGTAAACGAATAGAAATCTTGTGCGATATTCTTCAAAAAGGCGGTCATGAGGTTACAACATATCTTACCCGCCATGCCGGTGACGGCAAAGCACAAGCATTTTCTTTAAGCCGGGGCATAGACCGAATGGTGGTGGTGGGCGGAGACGGCACTTTAAATGAAATCATCAATGGTCTGCCTGCTGATTCGTCCTGTCCGATCCTCCAATTTCCTACGGGAAATGCGAATCTGCTGGCACGGGATTTAAAGCTTCCACAAAAAACTGCGGTGATAGCGGACTTGGTTGAACAGGGACGAATCATTCAGGCTGATACGGCGGTGATGAATACCCATCGTTTCGTGATGGTTGCCGGAATAGGCTTTGATGCCAGAGTCACGGAAGAAGTAAAAAAGGTCCGCAGCGGGAAAATTAACAACTTAAGTTATGTGCGTCCGATTATTCGGGCTGCGAAAACCCGCACGTCACACCCTCTTTTTGTTTCTATTGATAATGGTGTTATCAAAGCTGAGGCAGCCGCAGTTCTGGTGTCTAATGTGAGAAATTATGCAGGTGTATGTGAGATGGCTTATGATGCAGGAATCTGCACCGGACTTCTTGATGTGATTATTTTCCCCAGGGAAAACCTTCTGGCGATGCTCTCTTATCTGATTTGTGCTCGGTTTGGAAACATCACAAAAATAAAGGATGTGATCTACGTTAAAGCCCAAAAAAGTATTCTCGTTCAATCTGAAGATCTTCTTCCTGTGCAACTGGACGGCGACTTTCATGGCAGACACCATGAAGTGCTTATTCGCAATCAGCCGGGCACGCTTCGACTGATCGTACCTGATGGATTTATTAAATAAAGGCCACGGGCCGTACTTGGTCTATCGACACCCAGACTTCGGTCCACAACAAAGTTTGAAAGATCTGAGTGACTTCTCCAGACTTTCTTATAAAAACGGTGAGGGCGTTTAGAAGATCATACGTCAAAGAAAGTCGCCAAATTGACCCAGATAATCTTCAGCATAAACGGCCACGGCATTTTTGCCTGGGCCGTAGTGCGGGTGGAAGGCAGGATATTCAGGGTAAATTCCTGGGTTTTTACCGTCATTCCCGGATCCGGGAAAACCGATTCAATCATTGCATAATAATGCTGCCCCACTTTAAAAGGCTGGTTATATGACAAGCCGTCAAGGGTAAGCTGGTTTCCCGCTGTCTTGAAGTGATGGGTATAATGTCCGGAACGGCTGCCGATATGAAGAATATACCCGGCAGGTTCCGCATTTTTGCTGTTCCAGGAAAATATCACCCGGTTTCTGTCCAGGGAGACGCTGTAATCCACCGGGGCTGGACTTAAAACCTGATCAGTGGTCAAATCTCCACCGGGACTGATATCTGTGCCGTATACCCTGGCCGGATTGGCATGGGCCTTAAGCATGCCCCGCATCTGTTCAGGGATGCGATCTCCGTCAAAAAAGCCGATCATCAGTGCGAATTGATTTTCTTGGCCGTTATAGGTTGGTGCGGCACTGTGGTATTGCTCTCCGGAAAGCAAGGCAGCTTTGTGGCCCTGCCCGTTTCCCCAGGTGGGCCTTCGGTTCTGCTTGCCGTAATAGGTGCCGAACGGATTTATGCCTGCTTTGAATTTTTCGTCCTCTTTGTTGTATTTCACTTTTACCGGCATACCTGCAAAGTTGGCCGCAATTGTCTGATCCATACTCAGGGCCACGCCTCGGTGACCTGCAGCAATACCGACAAATCCTGCTGTAATATGGTTATTCACATCGTCCAGATCCAGATTTTTCTCTGAATGCCGGTAATAATCCAAATCATAGGAAGAATCTACATCAAGGTAATTATGCTTTAGAATGCGGACGGGAGCGTCCTTGGTGGCGGAACTGTGCAGGCGCAGTTCGAGTGGTGCAACCTCCTGCCATCCCGGATCAACATGAAAGCCCAGAGGCTCAAGATCTGCCTTGAAAAGGCTGGTATTCACAGTGGCAGGATACTTGATTTGTGCCTGAACAAAAAGATAGGGCAGGTCCTCCAGCAGGCTGAAGGTATAATTGACAGATCCGCGGTATAGTCCCCTGTCCGGGATCTGCCAGTCCCCAGTCATTCTGACTGCGGCGGTCTGATCCTGCATGGTCACGCCGGCCGATAAATTTTCGGGGGCACACCGTTTGTCCTCATAACGGATGTAAGATAGAAGGCTTCCCTGTTCTATCATCGATTTATGATTCCAGCGAATGTCTGACAGTATGCCGTCTCCGTTAAATCCCATTGAAATAAATTTATTCTGCAGCACCGTACCTGATGGGGAGCTGCCGACATTCAGTGTTTTGGGCCTGTTTTTGGATCCAGGACCTGAAGTCAGTACATAGATCCCATCGGGTGCCGGATGGTCACCCGAGATGTAAAACCTTTGGGCGGCCGTATCAATCCCCGGGACAGGGATCAGCGGATAGACCGTTCCATTCCGGGAATTTAGATACAATCTGTTATTGTGTTCCCCGGCTGCCATGTGTTTTTTAAGTATCACAAAACGGTTGAGGCTCTCCTTTTGGGGGCCGGCCAGCATCAGGGTGCCCACTGTTTTGTAACCGGCGGTCACTGGTACGTGGGATAGTTGTTTTGAAACCGCTTTATTGAGGCATGTTTCAATTTGAATGCCCAGGTGGTCCAGGCGATTCAGGATATCTTCCATAACCTGTCTGCGCTGGGGGGCGACATCAGGTGAGGCCATTCCAAAATTTGTTGTGGACAAGGCTTTCATTCTTAAAATATAAGCCTTATCCAGCAGTGGCCTGACTTGTATCTCTAAAAGATCGTCATTGAGCAGACGGATGATTTTTTCAGCAATATTATGGATATTCCGGGCAGAGACGATCCGCGTCCAATGTGTCGTCGTCCGCCACTTTTCCGACCAGGAGTTGTATCCGTCAAAACTGCCGTCGGCTGTATCCTGGCTGAATGTGATTTCTCCAGCCGGACCGTGGTGTGCAAGATAGTCGTTCACGGTTGTAAATTTGACGAAATGAAGATCCTTGACTTCTTCTATCAGTCCTTCAAGTCCGCCGGTATTGGGCAACTGGTTCAACGGCCATTTCAACCGTTTTGTCCCGGTCCAGTAATCAGAGTCCGCATCAAAATTGATATACACCAGGACATCCCTGCTTATTTTGCCGCTAATCTGCATCAGGTGAAGGTCGTTTACCCAGTGAGCAAGGCTGACATTTTCAACTAAATCACCAATATTGTAAGTGGGGATCACCAGAATTTCTTCTCCGGTCTGGTCGTTTTTATAGGTCAGGGGGTTGTGCGCCTCTTCCCGGGTAAGTTTTCTGGAAAACACGCGAAAGGTATCAAACGGAGTGGCGCTATAATAAAGTGATACGGCTTTGATGCCGGCTTGTTTATAAATTTTAAAATTTCCGGGCGTGGTCATCATCTCCTGGGGCCGTACAATAGGGCTGTAACTGCCGAAAAGATCCTTGACCCCGCTGCCCCAGGGATTGGATATAGACCAGTTCACCGAATCGGTAAACTCCTGGTTTGTCATGGCTGATGCCAGTCCGTTGTTGTAGGACATCAGCAGCACTTCATCTCTCTTTTCGGTTACCCGGCGCCTTACGGCATCAATGATATCCGGTGCATTTTCAGGCAAGAGGCGCTCCAGGGAAAAATGATTGTCGAACTCCCAACTGGCATGCACCGGAACACCTTGATGATTATATTTGTCCAGAGTGGACAAAATACTGCGGATGATCCTGATATCTTTTCCGTAGCCTTTTTCATCATTGGTATCCCCGCGAAAGGAATGGTAAAGATTGCCGTGAAATCCAAAAGCCACATATACGTTTTTGTCTAGATGGGCTTTTGCCTCGACACCGGGCAAAGAAATAGCAGACAGACAGCGAAAGCCTACTAATCCGAGTATGAGGGCGAGAATAACCCCGCCATATATTTTTTTTTTGCGCAGCATTGTCATATTTTTACTAATCGTTTTTTTACAGTATTCTAATAAAAATATAACATTCTATTTTGAATTTCAATTGTTTCGAGATTTCTAACAATAAAGCTGCGACTAACTTTGACAAGATTGGTTAAAAGTACCGGTGTTAAGACGATCAATCTATGTTGAAATATATGATTATTTTTTCCGGGCGGAAAATATCCAGATAAGGGACCATCCTAAGGCCACCGGCAGCGCTCCCGACACGATAAATATTAAAATTTGTCCCTGCCAGGGTTTTGCCCACAATGCACTGATGATGAGAACTGCTGCGGATAATACAATGGCGATTCTCATTTTCATTGTGAATATCCCGGCAGATGATTTTGTTTTTTTTCTTTTGCCCGAAGGTTTTGGGGCGATCATTCTGGGCACAATCAGAATACACAGTATCAAAAGGACAAGTACAAGAATTTCGCTGATGCCGGTCAATTAAATTTCCTATAATTTGTTTTATTTAATTTTTTTACCTATTATAAATTGATTTGAGTTCTGCATATGCCTGTTGAATTTCTAAAAACTTTTCATTGGCAAGATTTGAAAACTCTTCACCCAGGTGGGAAAGCTTGTCCGGGTGGTATTGCTTGGCCTTGTTTTTATATGCAGTTTGTATTTCAGCCCAGGACGCAGATTTGTCCACACCAAGGATTTCATATGGGGATTTAAGGCCGCTGTTTTTGGCTGAGCTTTCCCTTTTTGTTGACTGGCCGGTTGTGTTGGAACTGCTTGACGATCGGTTTTGTGCCCCTTGTTTAAATGTACCGGCAGTTCCAGAATCTTTCGCGTTTTTTCTAGACGATTGTTTGTTTCCTTTTTTAAATAAAAAGGAGGGCAGGCTGCCATATCGGATCAGATGATACAGACACATTAGAACCAGACTGTCATCTATCCAGCCAATCCAAGGCAGATACATTTCAGGAATGAGATCCGCAGGCGAAATAAGATAGGCAAGACCCAGCAGAATCAGTACAAATTTAACCAGGGTGGACATTGTTATTTTCCGGCAGTCAGCACATCAATCATGGTGAACAGTTTCTGGTCAAAATTGTTTGTATCAATGCGGTGTTGTAGAAAAACAACCGCATCAAATGTACCTGAAGCATATATCTGCCGTCCGTTTATGTTATGTTTCAGTTCAAACAGTGCAGATCCGTCCGGGGCTGTCAGTGTATATGTATGCCATCCGTGCCCGTCTATAAATTCTTCCGGCACACCTAGCGTGCCTTTCTGGATTTTGGGGTCTCTGATTTTTTCAATCTCGGAAATCTTAAAGTCTGCTCCCAGTTGATTGAAGCAGGACACTATAGCCTTGGCAGTGCCGGATGTATCGGCTTTGCCCTGCTGATGGCTCTCTGTAACTTGAAGGGTGAATCCTTTGAACAGTCCGGGAAACGTGTTGGCCCCATATTCAAGCATGGCCTGGAGTCCGACAATCTGTTTGGCCATGTTCGGGGCGATGACCGCAGGCATGGATCCGTTGGTGACCGTATGTTCAAGATCCTGTCTGTCTCCGCCCGTGGTGCCCATCACAAATGGGATCTTATGGCGAACATAGAATTTCGCATTGTCATTTACCGCGGTCGGGTGGGTATAATCAACACAGATGCAGCCGGGGTAAGCCTCAAGAATCTCATTGATCTTATCTTCCCTTTCACTGGGTTTTAACAGGGTCACTTCTGCCTGATTCACAGACACCCGGTCCTGGGTTATTTCCTCGCCGGTCAGAGAGAACGGTACAAGTGAAAACCGCCCATCCTTTAACGCGGCAGAAGCCATTATGCGGGCCACGTTGCCGGGCAGTCCGCTGATCATGACGGGTATGCAATTCATTTCAAATCTCCTTGAAGGCTTTGGACAAAATGGGTCAGTCCGGCCAGTTCGGGTTCATTTAGGGTTTTGAGTCGATATTCAAGTTCATTTAAGGCCGGCGGGATATATTGTTCAAATTGGGTTTTGTTTTTAACTCGGGTCAAAAAACCAAATGCACCCAGCATTTGAAGGTTACGTGATATACAACAGTATCTGAAAGAGTGCATAAAAGCATCTATATCAAAGGATACTTTAAGGCCGATTTTTTTCAAAGCATAGTTTATAAGTTGATCCCGGACAACCTGGGGCAGTGTAACATAGGGGTCAATCAAAAGGGAAGCCAGATCATATTGAAAAGGACCTGGCCGAGCTGATTGAAAATCAATGAACCAGGGCCGGCCGTCATGGATCATAATATTTTTCGACTGGCAGTCCCGGTGCATTAGCCCATTCATTGCATGAATCAATGCATTGTCGGCAATATGGGAAAATGGCCGGGCAAAATTTTCAAACGGATCCTTGCTGCCAAGGTATTTATTGACAAAGGCCTGCATAAAATATCTGCATTCCAGATCCAAAATCATCTGTTTTGAGTAGGACGGGGTCTGGCAGGTCCAACGGGTATCAAAATCTTTAATTCCTTTAAAGGAAAAATCAATCAGACTGTCAATGACACGTTGATACCAGTAAATAACCTGGGGTGTGTCCATGCCTTGGATATGGTCGGCCAGATGGGTACCGCCAAGATCTGCCACGGCCACCTGCCCTGAAATGGTGTCATGGCCCAAAATTTGAGGGACTGCAATGCCTTTGGCGGTCAAATGTTTCCCGATTTTTATAAATGCATTCAACTGGGCTGTGCCGTTGTTGGTTTGGGCCGCATCCACGCAGATGCCGTGATCTGAAAGAATCAGGCTTTTTCCTTGGTGGCGGGCACGAAACCAGAGACGGTCCGAGCCGTCCCCTGCTATGGACTGGATGTCTATATCATTTATATGAGACGGAGCTATGCCAAAAATTTGAGCGGCCAGGCATTCCCTGGATGTGTGTTGGTAATCCTGAGGGGTGCCCATATCCCGCCAATAAAATTGTTTGGCTTTGACCGCAGAAATTTTTCCCAGTTCACATACCTTTTTATATACATCAATACTTGAAAATATTTTTTCAGGGGGCATGTATTCAAAAATATCCGGGGATATGGCCTGAATTCCCGTGAATGCAAGACCGGATTCAGGTGCCTGGGAAAAATGCTTGACAACGCCCAGTTCCGGGGTTGTTTGATCCACACAAAGGGTATTAAACCGGTAGCAGTCGTGGACCAACAAAGTCGCAAGGGCTTTGGATGCCTTGTGGCAGGCCATGAGGTATGACAGATCAAAATTACAGAGCACATCTGCATTAATCACAAAAAAATCATCATCTGCCAACCTCGCGCCAAGGTTGGCTATCGCCCCGCCTGTATCGAGAATTACGGGCTCAAAAACTACTTCCAACACTTGTTTTGATGGGTGGCTATCAACAAACTGTGCTACAGCGTTTGCCAGATGGTGCGAATTGATAAAAATCTTTGTGCAACCGGCATCTAAAAGATGGTTAACTGCATAATCAAGTACCGGCCGGCCGTTGATGGTGAAAAGGGGTTTGGGTAATTGCTGTGTATAGGGCAGAAGCCTTGTGCCAAACCCGGCTGCAAGTATCAGGGCTTTCATGATGTCAGCTTGAGATCCGCCTGGAAAGCAGGTCAATGATCTCTTTGTATTCGTCTATGCGGACCTGGTCTCCAGAGCCGTTAATATGGTTTTTGGCAAAATAGTTCACAGCGTTGCGGTAGTTGATCAAAGACAAGGATTCCTTGCGTACTACCTGGTTGCGTTTGTAAAGTTTGGTGCCGAATGAGAGCAGTTTTTTTGCTCGCTCTTTGATGTCATATTTATCTGTCTTCTCTTTTTCCAGAAACACAAGGCAGGTCATATAGGATTCAAAGAAGGGAATGAGAAAGGCTGCAAACCATTTAAGTTTTCTCAATCCTTCCGATGTCAGGTTAAAGGTGTCGGCATATTCCGCATCAGGCACAAGGATACCCTCGTTGACAAATCCTTTCAGAGCCGTTGAGATTTGATTTTGTGGTGAAATCTGTTCATCAAATGAAAATTCGTCCGTGAACAGTTTTTGTAAAAAATTATATCTGGATACAAGATCCTGCATTTCAAACTTGAACCGGTCTATTTCTATAATGGCCGCAGCCGTATATGCAGCAGGCACAAAGAAGCAGATGACCGAATTTTTATAGTAGTCCAGAACCGGCCTTTTGTTGTGCTTGACAATGAGCATGGTGGTGTCAGTGATTTCATCTTCATCCTCATCGGCAAGCTCAATGAAATTTCTGGAGAGAAAATTTTCAATGACTGAAACAAAGGCATTGTCCGGGTCAATCATCAATGTGTCGGATAGGTATGCCCCGTGATAGACCAGATGATTCATGTAGGTGTTTACCCGGGCAAACATCTGTTGTTTTGTAAATGTGTTTTCCGAGCAGTTCAGGATGCCGGAGGCAATAATTCCATGGGGTGTGGCAACGGTATTGTCGTTGATATGATTGATCAGTTTGTATCCAAAGCCCTTGACAAAGTGACTGAACTCCGGGTCACTGAATTTTCTGAGATCAACGCCTTTTTCTTCCATATATGCGTTCATGGAGATCGGCGCATCGAATTTAATGTATACTTTGCCGTATTTGCGTTTTAAAAACTTGCGTGTATTCAACAGGCCTTTGAGATTTTCAGGTGTTTTGTTGCCACCTTCGATCTCTTTAAGATACGCGTCTTCTTCCAAAACCCTGTCATATCCCACATAAATTGGCACAAAATAGAGGTCTTCACAGGCGCCGCTTAAGAATGCCCGGATGATCATGGACAGTCCGCCGATTTTGGGTGGCAGTACTTTTCCTGTCCGGCTTCTGCCTCCTTCTATATATATTTTGATGTTAAACCCTTCATAAAGCAGCTTTTCGATATATGCCGCAAAAATTCTGGCATACAATTCCGCCCCCTTGAACGTCCTGCGAAGGAAAAAGGCCCCGCCACCTCTGAATAACGGACCAAGAGGCCAGAAGGAAAGGTTTTTGCCTGCGGCAATATGGGGGCAGGGCATATTGTTTTTATACATAACATAGGGTAAAAGCAGGTAATCAAGGTGGCTTTTATGGCAGGGGATCAGAATCAACGGGGCTTTGGTGTAGGTCTCACGCATCAGGTTGATCTCATCCTGGGATACCGAAACCCCCTCAAATATGTTTTTAAATACCCAGGTAAAAAGCCAGTCTAAAAATTTGATCACTCTTAAACTGTAATTGGAAGCAATTTCATCAATGTAGCCGGCCGCCTTTTTGTTTACCTTTCGCAAAGGTGTGCCTGTTTTGTCTGCATAGGCTGCCAGGTATTCTCTCAGGGATTTTCTGTTAAGAATGTCCTCGGTGATCTCCTGACGGGATTTAAGCACAGGCCCTGTAATGCTTTTGCGCTGACGGTTCAGGATATCCACCAGCAGACTTCTCAGTCGATGGGTCTGGAATTCCGAATCAAGACGCTGGATCTCAGGCCTGGCTAAAAATTCTTTCAGATTCACGGGCCGTGCGACTTGCACCCGAATTTTTTCCGGCCGGCGCAGCATGGTGAACACCCTTTTGAGGCTACCGGGTTTTTCATGGGTGCCGAATATGATGTCCCCGAGGCTCGGATTTTTGTGCATGGGTTTGGTGATATAGATAATGTCCTCAGGCATAATAACAACGGACTTTTTAATTTGTTTTTGCAATTCAATGAGATGGAATAGGGGGTCCGGTGTGGACCTGATAAATCTGTTATAAAATTCATCCTCTTCGATGAGACTGATAAAGCCTGCCCGGTTTTCCAGAAGCATTTTTCGGGCATATCCGCTGGAATAGATGTCCTTGAAATGGAAATGGTGGAAAAAGTAGTATAGGTGCGAAAGAATAACCCTTCCCATCTGTTTTGCCGGCAAAAGAAAGAAAAACCGTAAATCAAAACTCAATTCAGGGTAAGGGCCGTTGATGGGTCTTAAAAGGGTATGAAAATATAAGAAATCAAAAACGTGTTTATTCTTACAAGCAAAAACAACGATTGAATCAGGCGCTGTATTTTTTATCCGTTCAAGGCTGTTATTATCTATGCTGATTTTATTAACAAGATGGTTCAGTATCTTTCTGATAATAAAGCTTTGGGTGCCTGGATAAAAATTTGAATAGTGATCATAGGTATAGTTTAGCAGAAATGCTATTAAATTACGTATTTTTGTTCTGGTGGTTGAGACCAGGTTATTTATCGGTGCAAACAAACTCATAGGGTGTCCTTTTTTCCTTCGAAGTTTGAAGGGTCAATCGTGGCAGGAACGCTTTTTTCGGTTAATTCAATACCAGAGCTTGGTTTACATGGCAATATGATAATTTTAATATGACAGCCATGGACTGGCCTGATCTATCAACACACAGGCTTAAATCAACAACAAAGTCAGGAACTCATTCAATAACTTATTTTGAGTCTTTCCTGTAAAAATGATTAAAATAATATTTTGATGCTAAGATAACACATTGAATTGTATGCATTTATTTGAGTATTTTGATATGGGTAAAAACGCCTTGATAAAATCAAGGGCCTGTGATACTTTTCTTCATCTATTTGAATTGAAACAAGCATATAAGCAAGTGCATTAATTTTTTTGGGTATGAATCACGTATTTACGTATCAAATGTTTAGACGGGAATTTAAGGAGGATAACCTATGAAAACGTTAATTGGCGGAGCTATTGCAGTTCTTCTCGGAGTTGTTGGTCTGGCAGTATGGTTTACGGAATTTTTGATGATTATTACCGGATGTATCCCTGTTGTTCTTCTGCTGGGCGGCGGCTTTGCACTCTACCTTGGATTTGACGAGTTGAAAGACTCTTGGAAAAATGACGAAGGCGTTGACGCTTCTGCCGATTAAGACAAGATCCAGCTTGTCGAACCTAAAAAATATTCGACATTAGGAAAAGCGCCTGATAATTCCGGCGTTGCCGGATTTGTCAGTCCTTAGTCCATCGATTGAAAGGGCCGTGATACAATAGCATCACAGCCCTTTTTTTCATTTGTATAAATAGAAGGTTTTTGACGCCTGCTTGAACGCATGCAAAGAAACCTGCCAGGCCTTTTCTAATTCAAAAGGGTCATTCATCTTTTCAAGATTTTTACGCAGATTCCGGCTTCCTAAAATCAGATCCATGGGCAGACGTTTAAATTCATATTCATAGGGCGGAGCCTTGAACGCAAAGTCGTTGGGATGAGCCCTCATTATTTCTTGTAATAAGATGAGAGAATATAAATAGGGTTTATAATCATCTTTGTTTGTAATGTGGATATGGACGCCTTTGCACGTTTGGTTCTGCCATTTTCCCGATGTGGGTTGGAAACACAGTGGGCGCAGCACAACACCTTCCAGTCGGTCCTGCACACATTGTTTTATTGTATGAATATCAATAAACGGCGCGCCGAACTGTTCAAAGGGCAGGGTGGTGCCCCGTCCTTCAGACAGATTGGTCCCTTCAAGGATCACCTGGCCGGGATATACCATAGCTGAAATCGGCGTGGGCAGGTTCGGGGATGGTGGGATCCAGACCAATCCGGTGTCCTGCCAGTACATATCCCTGTTCCATCCCTGCATGGGAATCACGGTAAGATCACAATCTATTTTTTGGGTTGTATTGATGTAAGCGGTCATTTCGCCCACGGTCATGCCGTGACGCATGGGAATAGGGTAACGCCCGACAAAAGATGCACAGTCCGTTTCAAGGATATTACCTTCAACCTGTATGCCGCCCACAGGGTTGGGGCGGTCTAAAATCACTACGGATTTACCTAATCCTGCCGCTGTTTCAAGGCAATACGAGATGGTATATATGAAGGTATACACACGAGTCCCTACATCCTGAATGTCGATAACAAGGGTATCTATAATATCAAACATATCGGCTGTGGGAATTCTTGTTTCACTGTACAAACTGAAAATCGGTATATTCAGATCTGGATCCCTGAAATGACCCGATTCGATCATATTGTCCTGTTTTTCCGCAAAAAAACCATGTTGGGGTGAGAAAATGGCACACAGCTGCCCTGGAAAAAGTCGCGCCATAACGTCTTTTGCGTGGACAAATTGACTGGTTATCGACGCTGGATTTGCCAAAAGGCCCAGTCGTCTGCCTTTTAAATATTCAGGCGGATTGTCGCAAAGGACGTCTAATCCGGTTTTGACCCGTGGTGTGTTTTTATTCAATGAGAATCTCCAATACGCTTTATTTTTGAATTTACCACGAAGATCACGAAGGACACGAAGGGTCGATATCTTCGTGTCCTTCGTGGTAGAAAAACAAGACAACGATATACCATTTTAGTCCGTACGATCAAATCAACTATCACAGGTGTTGACAAAAATTCAAATCCTAACTAATTAATACCTTTTTATCCAAACCCGCAAATCAATGGAGTACATCTTTCATGTCGTTTTCAGTCAGTGAGTCCGTAAAGGCCATAAAACCCTATGAGGCCGGCAAGCCATTAAGTGAGGTAGAGCGCGAGTATGGGATTACCAATGCGGTAAAACTTGCCTCCAATGAAAATCCTTTTGGATGTTCACCCAACGTGGCCGACGCTGTTTTGTCAAAATTGTCCGGAATGAATCGGTATCCCGAGCCGGTACCTTTTTCATTATGTCAAAAGCTTGCTGAAAAGTACCATGTCGGAATGGAAAATTTGGTCATTGGAAACGGTTCCGATGATATTATTGCTTTGCTTGCCCATGGATTTTTGGACCCTGGACAAGAAGCGGTGATGCCGCTGCCTTCTTTTCTCATGTATGAAATCAGTGTCAAGACCGCAAAGGGCGTTCCGGTTATGGTGCCCCTCAAAGATTTTTCAACCAACCTTGACGGGCTTGTCAAGGCCGTTACCCCAAAAACAAAACTGGTGTTTGTAACCAATCCTTTTAATCCCACCGGTGCCTGGGTTACTACAGATGAGTTTTTACGATTTGCTGATCAATTACCGGCCAACGTGTTGATTGTTGTGGATGAAGCGTATATCGAATTTGCACGCAACGATGCGGTTTATAATAGCTTGGCTGAACCGTTGACAGACCCCAGAATCGTAACCCTAAGAACTTTTTCCAAAGCTTACGGGCTTGCCGGCTTCCGCATTGGTTACGGGATTATGGATAAATCGGTTGCTGAGATTTTAAACCGGATACGGCAACCCTTTAATGTGAATACCCTTGCCCAGGCTGCTGCCCAGGCTGCCCTGGAAGATACGGATTTTTTGACCAAATCCATTTCCGGTACCCATCAAGGGATTGATTTTTTAACCCAGAAATTTACAGACGCCGGCTTTGAGGTGGTGCCCACCCAAGCCAATTTTCTTATGGTGGATGTAAAGACCGACTCCCGTGACATTTGTGAGAAAATGCTGTGCAAAGGCGTGGTGGTGCGATCGCTTGCGTCCTATGGATATGACACTTTTATTCGCATCAATGCCGGTACGGATCAGGAAAATCAAATGTGCGTGGATGCGCTCCTCAATGCTACAGGCAGATAAAATGACGGATCGACGTATTGTTACCATTGACGGGCCGGCCGGTGCAGGCAAGACAACTGTTTCAAAGGCACTTGCCCGGGAACTTGGGTGTGTATATGTGGACACCGGTGCGCTGTACCGAGCTGTTGCTTATGAAATCCAGTGCCGGGGAATCGATTGGCAAAACAGCGCCTTGCTTGAACCGTTTCTTGACGGTCTTGATCTTGATTTTGTCATGGAAGGCAAAGAACCCGTGCTGACATCATCGGGCCGGGATATCAGCGCATACATCCGCACCCATGAGATCAGTATGCTGGCTTCAGCCACATCGGCAGTCTCCCAGGTGCGAAAGGCATTGCTGGGTATCCAAAAATCTATTGCCAAAGACAGGGATGCCGTGTTCGAAGGCCGGGATATGGGCACGGCTGTTTTCCCCAACGCGCCATATAAATTTTTTTTAACTGCAGACGTTAACGTGCGTGCCCGAAGACGATTTGAGGAATCAAGCGCCCCCGGGATTTCATTTGAAAAAATTCTTGAAGATATGGTTAAGCGGGATGCGGACGATACACAACGTACGGTCTCTCCATTGAAACAGGCTCCGGATGCGATCCTTATAGATGCTACCAAACTGGATGTCTCCCAGGTGGTTGAAAAAATGAAACGCATCATCAAAGTTATTTAAAAAGTTATGGAATTTCTTGATTTTTCTTTTTTTCGTTGGTATAAGGTCCAATTGTACTCGTCTTCTGCCATCTTTTCCTTATGATTCAAAGGCGGGTAACATCATCGATTAGGGGGATTAATATTAATGAATAACATTGCTGAAGAAAACGAAAACCAAAACATGAATCAAGAATTAGAGACCCAAAACCAAGAATTAGAGACCCAAGACGAGGTAAAAGAGTCCGAAATCCAACTCACCGGAGAAGAGACCATGGAAGAACTGCTGGATATCTATGATTCCAGCCTTAGTAAATTTGAAGAGGGACAGGTTGTCACCGGAACAGTGATCTCCGTCGGCAGGGAAACGGTCCTTGTCGATGTGGGATACAAATCTGAGGGACAGATCTCAATTCATGAATTCATTGGTGAGGACGGCAATGTCAGCGTAAACGTCGGCGACGAGTTTGAGGTAATGATCGAAGTATGGGATGAAGAAGAAGAGACCGTTCTTCTCTCCCGTGACAAAGCCAAAAAGGTTAAAGTGTGGGATGCCATCAAAGACATCTACGACGATGACGGCACCATTGAGGGTGTTATCACCAGTCGGGTTAAAGGCGGTTTCTCCGTTGATATCGGACTGCAGGCCTTTTTGCCGGGCTCCCAGGCGGATCTGCGGCCCATCCGCAATATGGATGAAATGGTCGGCCAGACTTATACCTTTAAAATTCTCAAGTACAACAAGAAAAGAAACAACATTGTTCTGTCACGCCGTGTATTGCTTGAAACCGAAAGAGAGAAAATGCGCAGTGCCACACTGTCTGCCATTGAAAACGATAAAGTCATGGAAGGTATTGTTAAAAACATTACCGAATACGGTGTCTTTGTTGATCTCGGCGGTGTTGACGGACTTCTTCATATTACCGATATTTCCTGGGGACGGGTTAAACATCCCTCTGAATTGTTCTCTGTCGGCGATCAGATCAAGGTGAAGATTCTCTCCTTTGATTTTGAGAAGGAACGGGTTTCTCTGGGCATGAAACAGTTGACCCCCGATCCCTGGACAACAGCTGCTGAAAAATATCCCACCGGTTCGAAGATTGAAGGCCGGGTGGTCAGCCTGACCGATTATGGGGCGTTTATTGAGCTTGAAGAGGGTGTTGAAGGCCTTATCCATGTCTCTGAAATGTCCTGGACCCGTAAAATCCGTCACCCATCCCAGATGGTTGCCGTGGGCGAACAGGTTGAGGCCGTTGTTCTGGATCTCAAACCTGAAAACCGCAGAATTTCTCTGGGTATCAAACAGACCGTTGAAAATCCCTGGGAAGTCATTTCTCAGAAATACCCCGTGGGTACCATTATTGAAGGAAAAATCAAGAACATTACCGAATTTGGTCTGTTCATCGGCATTGATGATGACATTGACGGCTTAGTTCACATCTCTGATATTTCTTGGACCAAACGGATTAAGCATCCTTCTGAAATTTATAAGAAAAATGATACCATTCAGGCAGTCGTACTTGATATCGACAAGGCCAATGAAAGATTCTCTTTGGGTATCAAGCAAACCCAGGTTGATCCTTGGGAAACAGTTGCCGAACGTTATGATGTGGGCAAGGAAATTTCAGGCGTCATCACCAATCTTACCGATTTCGGCGTGTTTGTAGAGCTTGAAGAAGGTATTGAAGGGCTGGTTCATGTATCTGAAATCAGCAAGGAAAACATCAAGAGCCCCAAAGAACATTACCAGATCGGTGAAACCATTACGGCTAAGGTAATGAACATCAACTCTGATGAAAGACGGATCGGCCTGTCCATCAAACGTCTGGATGAAGATGATGATGATAGATATCTTGAAGAAATTGCAAAAAGCTCCAAACCTGCTGCCTCCGCATTTGGAGAAATGCTGAGAAATAATATCCAGGAAAAACTGGAAGCGGAGAAAAAAGAAAACGAATAATCTCTGCCAGTAGCAGAATTGCAGTTTTTTAAATTTTCAAGGCCGGACTGATCCTTCATACAGGACATCCGGCCTTTTTTCGTTCATTGCAAATGAATTGGTGCTTCAGTGTCCGCCTTCTCGTGATCTTTTCGCTTGCCTGTATGGATTTCGAGCAAGAAAAGAGTGCCAATTCATCAGGCCCCAATTATAAAAATTAAGGAAGAGTTATTTATGTTTGCAAGACGCCATCCTGTTTTATTTTTTCTTTGTGTTATCTGTGCCTGCTTCACTTTGGGGCTGGTTGCCGTGTCCGGTGTTGCTGTTCTGGGTGCCTTTGCTTTAAATAGCGGAATCAGTGGGGCCATGGCATCCGCCAGGGGTAATATCGGCGTGGTTGAAGTGACAGGGCCAATTATATCATCACAAAAAATCATTGAAGATATTCATTGGTTTATGGACGATGACGCTATTAAGGCGATTGTTTTAAGGGTCGACAGTCCCGGCGGCGGGATCGGGCCATCCCAGGAAATTTACCGGGAACTGATGAAGAACCGCGATGAAAAACCTGTGATCGCCTCCATGGGCTCTGTTGCCGCCTCCGGGGGATATTATATTGCATGTGCAGCCCAAGGTGTTGTTGCAAATTCCGGCACTATAACCGGTTCCATTGGCGTAATTATGGAATATGCCAATATTGAACAGATTGTTCAAAAGATAGGGATTTCTCCTGTGGTCATAAAAAGCGGCGAATATAAGGACATGGGGTCTCCTATGAGAGCCCTTAAGGAGAGTGAAAAACAGTTGTTTCAAAATCTTGTGGATGAACTGCACGTCCAGTTCGTATCCGATGCGGCTGCGGCCAGAAATATGGAGACTGATGTTATGTCTAAACTGGCCGACGGCAGGGTTTATACCGGGCAGACCGCCATGAAACTTAAACTTGTAGATCGTATCGGCAATCTGGATGATGCGGTGGAGTGGGCCGGACAGATAGCCGGCATTGAAGGTGAGTTAATTCCGGTTTATCCCAAAGCAGATAAAATGACACTGTTTAAAAAACTGGCCGAAACCCTGTTCCAGGATGTTAATCTCGGAACCAGGCTGTCCAGACAGTTCAGGTATGTTTTAAATTAAGTTAAGGTCTACTCAAAAAGGTCGACTTCTCCTGCGCCATGCCTGATCACCTCGGGTTCATCCTCAACCAGGGAAATAACCGAAGACGGGGTGTTGGGTACAGGGCCCCCATCAAGGACCATATCCAGCCTTGTATCGAAATAATCATGGAGCAGGGATGCATCCTCAAACACATCACCGTCAGGGTCCGTGGCCGAGGTAGAAATAATGGGATTACCTAGTTCTAAGGCAAGACTCAGGGCGATTTGATTGGCCGGCACCCTTATACCGGCGGTTTTCCTTTTGGTCAGCATGATTTTGGGCACCATCTTTGATCCAGGCAGGATAAAAGTATAAGGTCCGGGCAGTAAACGTTTCATGTGGCGATATGCGATATTGGATACCTTGGCATATTGAGAAATATTTTTCAAATCCGGACAGATGAAACTGAACGGCTTGGTTTTATCTCTTTGTTTGAGTCTATATATTTTTTCAATGGCTTTTTTATTCATGATATCACAGCCGATACCGTAAAATGTGTCGGTGGGGTAGGCTATAATACCGCCTTTTCTGAGACATGCCACAGCCATAGATATGATTCGGGTCTGGGGTGTCTGGGGGTTAACATTATGTAACATTATGTTGTCTCCAAAAACGCGAGTAATTTAATATTAGTTGGGGTTTAATCACCAAAGCATATGCCAAGGGTTCTAGCCGTAAGGATTAACTCTCCGTTGGGGGCAACGCTGCGTATTCTGTTTACGGCGTCTTTTAAATGCACGCTTCCCATCATTCCACTGGGCTTAAGTGCCACCATTTTACCGAAATTTTTGCTGGCTGCCATATGCACAGCCTGAACCCCAAACCGGGTACACAATTGTCTGTCCCAGTGGGTCGGCTGACCGCCGCGCTGGAGGTGGCCAAGGACCACGCACCTACTCTCTTTCCCGGTCTTTTCCTGGATTTTTTCGGCAAGCAGGTAACCAATGCCACCAAGGCGGATTTCTCTGTCTGTATTATTATTGTCGGACACCACCATGGTGTCGTCAAGCTTTGCGCCTTCAGCCACAATAACAATGGTAAATAACTTGCCCATAGCTTCCCGGGATCTGATTTTTTTTTCAATGGCCGTCATATTGAATTTTATTTCAGGGATCAGAATTACATCCGCGCCGCCGGCAAGCCCGGCATAGGCTGCTATCCATCCGGCATACCGGCCCATGACCTCAAGTACCATGACCCGGTTATGACTCTGGGCCGTTGAATGCAGTCGGTCAAGGGCATCCACGGCACAGGCCACGGCAGTGTCAAATCCAAATGTCTGCTGGGTGGCATCCAGATCATTGTCAATGGTTTTAGGTACACCAATGACAGGCAGTCCTGATTCATGCATCTGCAGGGCTGTGGTCAAGGTGCCGTCTCCGCCGATGACTACAAGTGCATCAAGACCCAACGCTTCCGTACTCTGCCGGACCTGGCTCATCAGATCCTCTGGTATTTTTCGTGTTTCACCCTGACCGGTTTTCGATGAAAATCTGCCCGCATTTGCCGTGCCCAGGATGGTACCGCCGCGAATGAGAAGTCCGTCCATATCCCGGACAGTGAGTGGGTCAGCTTGTACAGGAGCCAAGAGCCCGTCAAAGCCACCCCGTATGCCTATGGTGGCAAAGCCCTGCATATCACCCGCTTTTACAATGGCCCTGATCACTGCATTCAATCCGGGGCAGTCTCCTCCCCCTGTTACCACACCAATTTTTTTTCCCATCTCTTCATCCTTATCAATTGGGAATAACTCCCATATTTGAATATAGGTGGTTGAATTTGCCTCACGGTGCTATATCAGATAATAAGTAATCAAACAAATAAATTACAACGGAATCATTTTATAAGGTATTTGTGACTTGAAATCAGTATACTTTTATTTGTCCTGCCATTCCTGTTATCCTTAATATTCTGGATCATCGAAAAAAAATTAATTAAATGACCTTTATGTATATTTCTCTTAGGAATGATCTTGTAAAAAGTTCATGATTTTGGTAAAAGGACTTGTTTATATACTTTGCTATGAATAATTATTGGCCAGCCTTTTCACCCACCTTTTTGATGTGACGGCTGGCCTTTAAAGTATAAATAAACACCTTTCCTTTCTGGAGGCCTTAATTTATGTCCAATGTATTACCAGAACAGGGGCTGTCTTTTGATGATGTGCTCCTGCTTCCCGATTATTCCGCCATCCTGCCTGACGAAGTGACTACGCACACCCGTTTGACCAAGGAGCTTGAACTCAATATTCCCATTGTCAGTGCGGCCATGGATACGGTGACAGAATCAGATACCGCCATCAGCATGGCCCGGGCCGGCGGCTTGGGATTTATCCACAGAAACCTGAGTATTGCCGAGCAGGTGGTTGAAGTGGACCGGGTTAAAAAAAGTGAAAGCGGTATGATTGTTGACCCTGTGACCGTCCATCCCGATGCCACTATTTCCGATGTGCTGAGTATTATGGCAAAATACCGTATATCCGGTATCCCGGTTGTGGAAGGTGATAAGCTGGTCGGTATCGTGACCAACAGAGATCTTCGTTTTGAGACCCAGTTAGATAAACCGGCCAGGGAGGTTATGACCAGTGAAAATTTGGTGACTGTACCCGAAAAATGCACCCTTGAAGAATCCAAAATCATGTTGCACAAACACAGAATTGAAAAACTTCTGGTAGTGGATCCCCAAGGCAAACTCAAAGGACTGATCACCATTAAGGATATTGAAAAGATAAGAAAATATCCCAATGCCTGCAAGGACTCCCTGGGACGACTGAGAGCCGGTGCTGCCATTGGTGTGGGGTCTGACATGATGGAGCGTGTGGAAGCGCTTCTGAATGCCGGGGCAGATGCCCTGGTCATTGATACGTCCCATGGGCATTCCAAAAATGTGGTCATGGCGGTTCAGCGTATCAAGGCTGCTTTCCCTACCTGCCAACTTATTGCCGGTAATGTGGCCATGGAGGCCGGGGCAAAGGCATTGATTGATGCAGGTGTTGATGCCGTTAAAATCGGCATTGGGCCTGGTTCCATATGTACCACCCGTATTGTTGCAGGTGTCGGCGTGCCCCAGTTGACAGCCGTGATGAACTGCGCTGAGATTTCAAAGAAAACCGGTGTCCCCCTGATTGCCGACGGCGGGATCAAGTATTCCGGGGATGTCTCTAAAGCTCTGGGCGCCGGTGCCCATTCCGTTATGTTAGGCAGTATGCTGGCCGGTACCAAAGAGAGTCCCGGCGAAATCGTCATTTACCAGGGACGCTCATATAAAGCTTACCGCGGCATGGGATCTGTGGAAGCCATGAAAAAGGGCAGTTCCGACAGATATTATCAAAAAGATACCGGTGAAAATGAAGAGTTGGTTCCCGAAGGCATTGTGGGCCGGATTCCCTACCGGGGAACCATCCGCGAAAATATTGTCCAAATGATCGGCGGACTTAAGGCCGGCATGGGATATTTAGGTTCAGCGACCATTGAAGAGCTCCATCAAAAGGCCAAATTTGTTCGGATCACTGCGGCGGGATTAAGGGAAAGTCATGTCCATGACGTTTCCATCACCAAGGAAGCACCCAATTATAGAGTGGAAAGCAATTAATTCCCATGACTGATAATCAGGATATACCCTTTTATCACCTGCATCTGCACTCTGAGTACTCTTTGCTTGACGGGGCCATCAGGTTAAACGACCTGATGGCAAGATGTAAGGAGTACGGTATGGATGCCGTGTCCATTACAGACCACGGCACCATGTTCGGTGTGGCGGAGTTTTATGAAAAAGCCCAAAAGGCAGGCATTAAACCCATACTGGGCTGTGAAGTCTATGTGGCGCCCAGAACCTTGAATGACAGGACACAACTGGATCGAAAAGGATTGAGTCATCTGGTGCTTTTGGCCAAGGACAGGGAAGGGTACACGAATCTTTGCAAGCTGGTGTCCGTGGCCCAGCTCAAGGGGTTTTATTTTAAGCCCAGAATCGACAAGGAACTTTTTGCTCAACACGCCAAGGGCCTTGTGGGGCTCTCCGCCTGCCTGAAGGGGGATATTCCTCAAGCCATTTTGGCGGGGGACCAGGCAAAAGCAGATGACCTGGCGAGGTTTTATCTTGATACCCTGGGCGAAGGAAATTTTTTTCTTGAAGTCCAGGAAAACGGTATGCAGATCCAGCATCGTGTTAATGAGGGGTTGCTTGATTTGAGCAAGCGGCTCTCCATTCCCATGGTGGCCACCAACGACTGTCATTACCTGTCCAATGGCGATGCCAAAGCCCATGAAATCCTTTTGTGCATCCAGACAGGTGATACCTTTGACAATGCGGATCGGTTTAAATTTGATTCGGACCAGCTCTATTTCAAATCAAAACAGGAGATGGTCGATTCCCTGGGACATTTTCCCGATGCCATTGCCAATACAAAATTGATCGCAGACATGTGCGAGGTGGATTTTGGTAAGAAAACTTATCATTTTCCGCGATATGATCTTGGCGATGGGCTGTCCGAGGACGAACTGTTTCAAAAGCTTGCCATGGAAGGTTTTGAAGAACGTCTTGCTAAAATCAAGGAGAAGACCCCCGACATTGATGAGCAGGTCTACCGGGATCGGATCAAGTACGAGATTGACATTATCCTTGAAATGGGGTTCCCGGGCTACTTTCTCATTGTGGCGGATTTTATCGGCCATGCACGAAAAATCGGGGTGCCGGTGGGTCCGGGCAGGGGATCTGCGGCTGGCTCTATGGTGGCTTACGCTATGGGAATAACCGCCCTTGATCCCATTGAGCATGGGCTGATTTTTGAACGGTTTTTAAATCCGGCTCGTATTTCCATGCCTGATATTGATGTGGATTTTTGCATTGAAGGTCGAGAACAGGTCTATGATTACACGGTTGAAAGGTACGGGGGGCCCGATTATGTGTGTCAGATCATCACTTTCGGGAAGCTCAAAGCCAAGGCCGTAATCCGGGATGTGGGAAGAGCCTTGGGCGTTCCCCTGTCTGAAGTGGATGAAGTGGCCAAGATGATCCCTGACAATGCCAAAAATTTGAAAAAAGCATTGGAAGAGGTGCCGGCCATAAAGGATAAATGCGGGGAAACAGAGGTTAAAACCCAGATGCTCGAGGTTGCAATGCTGCTTGAAGGGCTGCCTCGGCACGCATCCACCCATGCCGCAGGTGTTGTGGTTTCCGACAAACCTTTGTGCGAATACCTGCCGTTGTTCAAGGGCAAAGATGGTGAAACCATTACCCAGTTTGACATGAATTTCACTGAAAAACAGGGGTTGGTTAAATTTGATTTTCTTGGCCTTCGCAATCTGACAGTCATTAAAAACTGTATTGCCCTGATCGAAAAACAGGGTGATATACCGCCGGATCTTCTGCACTTGGATTATTCGGATCCAAAGACCTTTGAACTTTTGCAAAATTCCGATACCACCGGGGTGTTCCAGCTTGAGAGTTCGGGTATGAAGGAGCTTATTTCCCGGCTGAAACCGGCCAGTTTTTCAGATATTGTGGCCCTTGTGGCACTCTACCGTCCAGGGCCCTTGGATTCGGGCATGGCAGACAGCTATGTGGAACGTAAGCATGGCCGGGAGCCTGTAGTATATCAGTTCCCCGAACTTGAGCCTGTGCTTGAAGAGACCTACGGGGTTATTTTGTACCAGGAGCAGGTCATGAAAATTGCCGGGGTCCTTGCCAATTACAGCATGGCCCAGGCCGACGGGCTTAGAAAAGCCATGGGAAAAAAGATTGCCGCCATGATGGAAGAGCACCGGACCCTGTTTATGAACGGTGCTGAAGAAAACGGCCATGATCCCAAAAAGGCGGAAGAGGTTTTTGACCTTATGGAAAAATTCGGCGGCTACGGCTTTAACAAGTCTCATTCAGCCGCCTATGCCCTGATTGCATTTCAAACTGCTTATCTTAAAGCCCATTTCCCTGTTGAGTTCATCGCAGCCCTGATGACGTCCGAACGCGGCAATTCCGATGCCGTGCTCAAATATATGGATGAATGCAAAGGCCACAACATCAAAGTCCTGCCCCCGGATGTCAACCAGAGTGACGCCTTTTTCAATGTGGATGATCATTGTATCCGATTTGGTCTGGCTGCTATTAAAGGTGTGGGAGAGGCTGCCATTGAATCTATTGTAGAAAATCGTGAAAAGGACGGCGACTATTCCAGCCTTTATAATTTCTGCGAACGGGTAAATTTGAGCAAAGCCAATAAAAAAGTGATAGAGGCCCTGATTAAATGCGGGGCGTTTGACTCAACAGGTGATAAACGCGCCCAGATGATGGCCGTGCTTGAAGATGCTTTGGATCATGGTGCCAGAATTCAGAAGGAGAAAGCCGATGCCCAGCTGGACCTGTTTGCCGATTCAGGTGTGGGCATCAGCCTACCCTCCAGTATTCCAAGAATGCCCGACATTGATGAATGGGAAGGCAAGGTTTTGCTTGAGCTGGAAAAAGAAGCTTTAGGGTTTTACATTACCGGGCACCCCATGGATGATTATGCGGATATCATCCGCAAATTTACCAGTGTTAACACGGTCACCCTCCAGGATGTTAAAGATGAAAAGATGGTCCGCATCGCTGGCGATCTGAAGGTGCAGAAGATTCATAAGACCAAAAAAGGGGACTTGATGGCTTTTTGCAATATTGAGGACCAGTATTCAACCGTGGAATTGGTCGTTTTTCCCAATTTGTATGCCAGGACCCATACCTTTTTGTCCCAGGAGCAGGTGGTTATCGTTGAAGCTGAAGTTCAGAGAAAAGAGAACACCGTCAAGCTGATCGGCGAAGCCATTGTTCCTGCAACCCAGGCCGAAACCCTTTGGGCTGCAGGTATTGTAATGCAGGTAGATGCCAAGCGTCATGAAACAGATGTGCTTGATCAAATCAAACCGGTGATCGAGCGATATCCGGGCAACTGTGTTTCTTTGTTCAATATTCACATTGATTCGGAACATCCCGATGTGATGGTTAAGTTATCGGATGAGTACAAGTCCGATGCCTGTCCCGGCTTTTTCCAGGAGATTGAAACCATTCTTGGCCCGGGCTCCATTGAAACCCGATGCGCCCCGGTCAAAGATAAGGTGAAAAAGAAAAAACGCTGGCCTAAAAAACAGGTGTCTTGATATCCGGTTTGAGAAATACCGTACCCGGGTTGGTGAGCCGAAGACGGTTGACCACCCGGCCCACCCCGTCAATACTTTTGACCAGATCCAGTGCTATGCGGCGCTGGTAGGCATCGGCAACCCAGCCATCAAGATAAACAACCCCATGGCGGACTTTTAAGTCAATGCCTTCAGGATCCACCATGTCGTCGGACATAAATTTTGATTTTATTTTGGCCATGAGCACCGTATCACTGACAAATGCGATGGGAGACCGGGAACGATTTTCTGTGTTGGATTGGTAGTACACGGGTGATCCGGTGTTTTTTGATCCACACCCCGGCATAATCAATATCGCAAAGGCCAAAAAAATGAAAATAAAATATTGGGGTGTAAAACTGATGTTTATATGAAAGTACCAACAAGTTGTTGAGTTCCTTTCGTGTTTTGTTGTGGGCAGGGCCTGGGTGCTGATAGACCAGTTCGGCCCATGGCCGTTATACGAATTGGGTTGATATGAAAGTTCCATAAATTACTTTCATGTTTTGTTGTGGGCCGAAGCCTGGATGTAGATAGACCACGGATAGCCTGCGGCCGTTATTCAAAATCGTCCAGATCCAGACTGTCCAGATCAGAAAGATCCATGTCTTTTAACAGATCATCTTCATCAGGAATGATATCTTCATCAATCTCAACGGGTTGGCCTGTATGATGTGCGGTTTCTGTAATGTCCTTATATTCTTCCTGTCCTTGAATATCGTCATCGCCAAACAAAGATGCAATCCCAATAAAAAACAAGTATCCCAGGCCGGCCATATTCAGAAGAATGATAATTGTTCCCACAATATTTTTAATTAACACGATTTGCTTTTTCCCGTAAATGTTTGACGATGGGGACTTAAGTGTTTATATATAATCTTTAATTTTGTGGCAAGGGCAAAAAATTGGGCACACAATTTGTACTAGTGATTTTCCCGTAGATTCAAAGCCCTTTATGATGAAAGATAATTCAAAGGTTTTTATATGAGTTGGCTTGGAAAAATGATTGGTGGCACCATTGGGTTGGCCTTGGGTGGTCCTCTGGGCGCTGTGGCAGGCGCTGCATTTGGCCACGCATTTGTGGATAAAAGAGAGGATGAATATTTACGTTCCATTCCGGGCGGTAAGCGTACAGGGCTGTCTTCCAACGAAGAGGCCCAGCTTGTTTTTTTTACCGCGGCCTTTTCCATGCTGGCAAAAATCAGCAAAGCTGACGGGCGGATCAGTGAGGAGGAGATAAAGGTTGTTGAACGTTTCATGGTCAATGACCTCCAACTTGATGAAGCAAGTCGTGAGACCGCTAAAAATATTTTTAGAAACGCCGTTACATCTTCCCAGACCTTTGAGGATTTTGCCCGGCAGTTTTATTCGGTATTCAAATACCAGGCCAATATTATCGAATTGATGATGGATGTCCTGCTTAGAGTCTCTTCGGCTGACGGTAACGTCTCTGATGCCGAGGAGCAGATGCTGTTGTCCGCTTCACGGATTTTTAGGTTTTCCCAATCCGATTATAGCCGGCTTCACAGCAGATATGTTAAGAAATCAGATCCCTATTATGCCGTACTTAAATGCGATGAAAACGCGAGCAATGAAGAGATAAAAAAGAAATACCGGGCCCTGGTTCAGGAGTACCATCCGGATAAAATTCAGGCCAAGGGACTGCCCGAAGAATTTGTCAAGTTTGCCACGGATAAATTCACCGAAATTCAGGACGCCTACGAGCACATCAGGAAAAGTCGGGGTTTTTGATCCGGCCACTACGGTATGTATGGTCGGATATTGTTTAAAAACCGATGTGTCAGATGAGCAGCCGTATGGGCATTGGCGTGAGATTGTAGTGATTGCCTCTACTATGATTTGTGTTTTTTAAAAAGCAAATCGTTCAGTATGAATTTGTCTTTTTTTGATTCCTATTTTTTTTAAGGCGCTACAAGCAGCAGTGGTCATTAGGGGAGGTCCACAGATAAAAAAGGTTGTTTGGGAATATTGTGTATTGATCGAATAAAATTCATGTATTTTAAACAATTTGGTCAATAAGGCTTCGCTAATACGACCTTTACGTCTGGACTGATATAACAGAATTGCCCGGCACTGTGTTTGAGCTGTTTTCCCTTAGGAGGTTCAGGTTCAAAATACAGCGTTGTAATTGTTTCTGATTCTTTTATGACGTTATGAACATTCCACGGATTTTTATATCCGCACCGCGGGATATAAAACTTATGGATAAAAAAAAAATCGATAATCCAATACATGAAATTGTGGTCATACAAATTTTAAAAGGTATAAGATTATTACCCGGCAATAAAATAATATGAAAAATTACAATTAGCATTCCGATGGGCATCGCATAGTGGAGTATTTGACATCGTTCATAAGTTAAGCGTAATCTCGAACTAATTTTATACATGAGCATACACCCAGTTATTGTTCATATTCGTGAACTTATCATATAACAGAAAATTGTTAAGCAATTATTATTTGTGCCAGCTTATTCAGGCTTTCTTCGCATAGGTTTTAAATCAGGCAGGAATAAGAAAAGCAGCAAATGCCTTCAATCATTAAACAGGTCTTCTTCATTCCTATATAAGAAATTATTTAATAAGTTTATATTCATTGACAATGCTCTCTTGTATCGCTATATTCACTTTTATCGATATGTACGGAATGTGAATCACAATACAGATTAACTTAGAGATATAGCTATGAAATTTTTTATCAAAGTCATGAAGGCATTATCGGATCCCAACCGTGTAAAGATGATAAAAATGCTTCAACACAAGCCGATGTGCGTCTGTGAGATACAAACCGCCTTGGGAATTGCCCAATCTACTGCAAGCAAGCACTTAAAAATACTTGAAGATGCAGATCTTGTCACAAGCTTTAAGGATGGATTGTGGGTAAACTACGGCTTGGCCGACGGCAGCGCTTCGCCATTTGCGGCTAACATGATCGGCAATCTAAAGCATTGGCTCGAGGATGAACGCGAGATTAAAGAATTGAACAAGATTCTACCCAATATTGACCGACACGATATTGTCAATAAAAATTAAGATTGAAAATTTTAGCTTATACATCGTCAAGTATCTATATGTATAATCCGATGGAGGTGATTATGAATTCGAGTACAGCCAATATCGGCTCAAACCCAAAAAACAAGTCCGCACTCATACTGAATCTATTCATGGGAGTTGCGGGTGTTATTGTATGGTGGCTGGTATACCGGCAGCTGCCCGGATTATCCAAATGGCTGACATATGGCCTGTTTAAAATTACCCCAGGGTCACATCTTGGCGCGTCTATAGAATTTTTCCTTTATGATACGCCCAAAGTGATGATGCTGCTCTTTCTGGTGGTATTTGGCGTGGGCGTTATCCGCAGTTTTTTTACCCCGGAAAAAACCCGCGCCTTTCTTTCCGGTAAAAGTGAATTTGCAGGCAATGTTTTTGCAGCACTTTTGGGAATTATCACTCCGTTTTGTTCTTGCTCTGCTGTCCCGCTTTTCATCGGCTTTGTCACCGCAGGGGTGCCCCTCGGGGTCACGTTCTCCTTTTTAATTGCAGCACCCATGGTCAATGAAATCGCTGTGGGCCTTTTATATGGGCTTCTAGGTTGGAAAGTGGCTGCCATATATATGGGAACAGGTCTTTTCATAGCCATCGCTGCCGGATGGGTCATCGGGCGTTTGAAACTTGAGAACTACATCGAGGACTGGGTGACCCAGGCCAATATAGCATCGGCCGAAATAGAAGAAGAAAAATTGACTTGGAACGACCGGTTTATTTACGGCTGGGATGCCGTAAAAGAGATAATCGGTCGGGTTTGGATTTATGTCATACTCGGCATTGCTGTAGGCGCCGGAATCCACGGATTTGTGCCTGAAGGCATGATGGCATCCATCATGGGAAAAGGAACCTGGTGGTCTGTGCCCCTGTCCGTGGTGATTGGCGTTCCCATGTATTCCAATGCCGCCGGTATTATTCCCGTAGTTGAAGCCCTTTTAGGCAAAGGGGCTGCATTGGGATCTGTGCTGGCATTCATGATGAGTGTTATTGCGCTCTCCTTGCCGGAAATGGTGATCTTGAGAAAAGTGTTAAAACCCAGGCTCATCTGTGTGTTTGTCTGTGTTGTGGCATGCGGTATTCTGTTCGTAGGCTATTTGTTCAATACAATTTTATAAAATTTTTAGAGTAAGAAAGGAAATCTTAAATGGAAATTAAAGTATTAGGGCCAGGATGCGCGAAATGTGTAAAGGCTGAAAAGTTGGTCAAGGAAGTCGTAGAAGAGACCGGAGTGGACGCCAGCGTAGAGAAAGTTACGGATATGCTGCAGATTGCATCCTATGGTGTTTTTGGAACGCCTTCGGTTATTGTTGACGGAGAGGTGAAATGTACCGGTAAGGTTCCCAAGAAGGCAGATATTAAGGCCTGGATCACCAAATAGCCTGGAGCTGTTTGATAAACTTAATAACGCCCATGGGCCGGTCTGACATATCAATTGATAGGCTTAACCCACAAAAAAAAAAATTGAATCCTGCAGATTTTGAAATCGTTAAAACAGGAGCCAGAAAAGGATAGAACAATGGTTAAAAAAGCTGGACTTGCGGTGCTGGTGTTAATTTTGCTTTCCGTATCCCTTGCCTGTGCCCAAGATTTTTCCAAGGTTCCGGAAAAGGGAAAAGTAACCATGGTTGATCTTGGGGCCAAAAAGTGCATTCCCTGCAAAATGATGGCCCCAATTATGGAAAAACTTGAAAAAGCTTATGAAGGCAAAGCACATATTGTTTTCATAGATGTATGGAAGAATCGTGAACAGGCCCCCCGTTTCGGCATAAGGGCCATCCCCACCCAGATTTTTTTTAACGAGAACGGTGAGGAAGTCTGGCGCCATGAGGGATTCCTGGAAGAAAAGATCATTGTTGAGCGCCTGACTAAAATGGGGGTGAGACAACCGGATTTGGGGAATAAGGGATAAGCTTATGCTTGATTCCATATTCTTAAGTGTCAATCAATGGATGACCGGCGATATTGCCCTGGCAGCTGCCGGATGCTTTATATGGGGAGTGATCAGTGTCTTATTCAGCCCCTGCCACCTGGCATCCATTCCCCTAATTGTTGGATATGTGGGCGGCCAAGAAAAAATGGTCCACCCCAAACTGGCAGGTTTGTATTCTGTTTTGTTTACAACAGGGCTTTTCATTACTATTGCGTTAATTGGTATCATTTGTACATTGCTTGGGAGAATGCTCGGGGATGTGGGTATTTACTGGCAGATTCTGGTTGGGCTGGTTCTGATCTGGGTTGCGTTAGGAATGCTGGGAGTTGAAAAATGCGCCATGTCCGGCAGCCTTTTGTATCGATTGAATCTTAAGGGAAAATTGGGTGCGTTTGTCCTGGGACTTGCCTATGGCGTGCTGTCCGGATCCTGCACTTTTGGATTCATCGCTCCGATACTTGCAATTATTGCGGTCCAAAAAAAAATTGCCACCGGCATCATTTTGATTGTTTTGTTCGCTGTAGGCCATTGTATCCCCATCGTCATTGCCGGCAGTTCAACCGCCGCCGTGAAAAAATTGTTGGAAAACAGCGCATGGAATGGTGCCGGAACATGGTTCAGGAAAGGTGCCGGAACCCTTGTCTGTCTTTTAGGGCTCTATTTTATTATCTCCCCGTTTATTACAGCATGACACTGATGTAAAAAAGTATGGTTACCACCAGCATGTTTGCCGGTTTATTTATAAGTTTTTTTAGATGATGTAAAACATCAATTTGAGGATATTTAAAAGATGAAAGCGTTGGATTCTTTACTAAAAGATATGGATTTTAAATTTTTAAGTTCAGGTGAACACAGCATGAGTATCGAAGGAATGCGTAAGGTGCTTGGCAACGATCACTTTGTATTTCTTGATGTTCGGACAGATGAAGAAGTGAAATATCTCTCTTTTCCCTTTGCCGTGCATATTCCGATGAATGAACTTCCGGACAGGCTTGACGAGGTACCCAAAGACAAATTCATTGTCCCATTCTGTTCTTCCGTATTCCGAGGTGCTTTGGTCTATATTTACCTAAAGGCCAATGGATATAAGGAAGTAAAAGGGCTTACAGCGTCTTCAGAGGATATGGCTACGGCCTTTAAACCCGGCCCCTTGGCTAAAATGTAATGAAACTTGTGTAACGGCAACCGAAAATCTGGTCTGCTATGATAAAGAAATAAAAAAAATGGCATCGAATATTCTAATTATCAGTCTGCTTTCTTTTGTATTAAGCTTTATTTTTGCTCTGGGAGGTGTTGGATCTGCTGTTATTCTTATTCCCGCCCTGTCCTGGATTGGTGTCCCCTTCAATTTAGCCCGTCCCACCGGGCTTTTTGTCAACTGCATAAGTATGCTTGGTGCTACTTGGTCTAATTTCAGGGAAAAAAAGCTTGACGTGAGATTAGGGCTTCCAATTATTGCATCGTCAATCGTTATGGCCCCGGTAGGGGCCTGGGCTAGTCATTTTTTACCGACCCGGACCTTGCTTCTGATTTTTATCTGTTTCTTATTCTTCTCCGGCACTATGATGATATTTTTTAAAGGCTCAAAATATGCAGACCAGTACCGGGAAGATCGCCCACTTGCAGGCCCCCTTGGGGTTGGTGTATTGGCCGGGATAGTATCAGGGCTCCTTGGTGTTGGCGGAGGCGGTATTATCTCTCCCTTGATGGTTGTCCAGGGTTTTAACCCCAAAAAAGTGGCCATGGTGACCGCCTTTTCAGTACCATTTTCATCTTTTTCAGCGTTCGTCACCTATGCTGCCATGGGATCGGTGTCTATCAAAATACTAATTTTTGCAGGGCTGGCTGGCTGGTGTGGGGGGTATCTTGGTACCAAAGTGATGCAAAAAAAGATGAAACCCCAAAGTGTTAAACGCCTATTGGGCGGCGTCTTGATACTTATTGGAATCAAATTTTTATGGTCTATGGGTTTAACCGATATTTTGCAAACTGTGGGAGGGATTACGGATAAATTTCAGTCAATGTAGTTTCAATGCGATAGTCCGAACAAAACTTTCGCGAACAAGGGAGGGACGCCCTTAAAAACTGCCCGTCTATACAGATGAAAGACTCAAATGAACTTTAATGGGAAGAACCGTAGAACCTAAATTATGATTAAGCAATGAAGGCTTAAGAATAAAGTAAGTGCGACACATTTTAAGGAGAACGTATGGCCAACATAATACTGCTGATCGTTTGCCTTTTGGCCGGAACCATACTTCGCAAAATTTCTCAATGCCCGGCGAATACACCAGAGGCGCTTAACGGATTTATTATTTATATTTCTTTACCATCTCTGGCATTATATCACATTCATACCTTGGCCATAACCAGTGAATTGATTTACACAGGGCTTATGGCCTGGATATTGTTCGGCCTGGGTGCGGTTTTTTTCTATTTTACAGGCAAAAAATTGAAATTCTCCCGGTCCACCATTGGTGCCCTTGTCCTGGTCGGAGGCCTTGGAAATACTTCTTTTGTGGGGCTTCCAATGATCCGGGCATACTATGGCAGCCAATGGCTGGGGGTTGGTGTTGTGGCAGATTTGGCAGGTTCTTTTTTTGTGTTGTCTACTTTGGGTATTTTTGCAGCCAGCCTGAGTTCTTCCGGTGCAGTGGATATCCGTAGCATCTTTAATAAAATATTAACGTTTCCACCATTTCTGGCCTTGGTTGCCGCATTGATCCTGAAACAGATTCAATTTCCTGAGTGGATTAATTATACTCTGCTTCAGTTAGGCGGAACCCTCACGCCACTGGCTTTGGTTTCCGTAGGGTTTCAATTACACCTGGGCCTATTGAAAGGAGAGACCGCCCCCTTGGCTCTTGGCCTCTTTTATAAGTTGATTATGGGGCCGGCCATAGTGACCTTGATTTATGTGGGAATTTTAAAAAGTAGCGGTACAGTTATACAGGTAACCATTTTTGAGGCTGCGATGGCGCCCATGATTTCAGCTGGAATCGTGGCGTCTAATTACAAATTAAATCCTCCCTTGATTAGCCTGATGCTTGGTATCGGGATTCCTCTATCTTTTCTGACACTACCGGTTTGGTATTGGCTATTGAAAGGAATTTAGAAAGAACGTCCTAAACTACTTGCTCAAAATCTAAACCCCACAATCTATTGACGCACTCTAACCACAAATTCAAAACAATGAGAATTGAAAGAAGTCTTGTGGTGTGATTGGGCTCAATCATTGCCGGCTATTAGTACAGTCGGAGATGGCCATTGAGTAAATTGAACTGTCAGGGAACGATTTGGCCGACAAGGCAATCGGCATCGCCGGATTGATCATATTTAAGATTAACAATTTTCCCTTTAAGGTTGTCCTGGATTCCTTGGGTATCACCTTCATCCTTTATGAAAACAGTCAGGTAGTTGGTGGTGATCGCCTTGAGCATACCTGTGTGCCGGTCCCTTTGATTCTGGACCAATCCTTGAAGAACCCGGCCCCGGTTTAACTCGATAAATGCCGAACGTTTCTGTTCGCCTAACTCGCGCATCAGTGCCGCCCTTTTTTTTGCCTTATCCGACGGCACTTTGGGGGTGAAATGCCATGCAGGGGTTCCTTGTCTTGGTGAGAAGGGAAATACATGAAGGTAAGATACGGGCAGGTCTGCTACAAGTTGGTATGTATTTTCAAACGCCTTATCGGTTTCACCAGGAAAGCCCATAATCACATCAAGGCCAATACCGGCATGGGGAAGGATTTCATGTATCCTGTGAATGACTTTTGAAAACTGTTCAACTGAATAGGGCCGCTTCATACGGGCCAGCACGTCATTATCCCCTGCCTGGAGCGGGATATGAAAATGATCGCACAAAATATGACCGGGGCCTGCCATATGAATGAGATCATCTGTTATTTCATTGGGTTCAATGGAGGATATCCTGATTTGATCCACCGGACGTGTTTCATCCATTTTTTTTACAAGCTGGGTTAAAGAGGTTTCAGGCGTTAAGTCAAGACCATACAACCCGGTGTGAATGCCGGTGAGAATCACCTCTTTGAATCCTATCCTGTTCAGGCTTGACACATGGGTCATGACCTGGTCAAAAGGCATGGATACGGATGCGCCCCTGGCATAGGGGATAATGCAATAGGTGCAGAACTGATTGCATCCGTCCTGGATCTTTAAATAGGCCCGGGTCATTTTACCGAATACGGGCTGGTCGGATTCAACAAATTTTAAAAAGCATGCTGATTTGCCGTATTCAGGCTTTCTGAATTTAAATAAATCTTTGTCAGCTGCTTTTCGGGCAAGATATTCGGGAATCAGAGGTTTATCTTGGTGGCAGACGATAAGATCTACCCCGGAAATTTTCCTAAACTGTTCCGGGTCTGTCTGTGCATGGCATCCGGTGACAATCACTGTTGCATCGGGGTGTTCACGGATCAGCTTTCTTGTTTCCTGACGGGACTGCATGCCGGCCCTGGAAGTCACGGCACAGGTGTTGATAATACAAATATCAGCGGACTGAGCCTTACCTGCCCTTGAAAATCCATGGGCCTCAAGCCGGGCTGCAATGGCGTCCGATTCATATTGATTGACTTTACAGCCAAGGCTTTCGATATAAAATGTTTGTTTTCTCATTGGGTTGCTGAAATCAAGCCTGCACCTAACACGCGGTTTTCCTGATAGAATACTGCGGCCTGGCCAGGTGTTATCGCATTTTGGGGTGTTTCAAATGTAACGATGCCACTTGTGTTGTCATCCCAGTCAAGACCGGCAGGGGCTGCCTTGTGCGCAGACCGGATTTGAACCTTTATATGCTTTAAGTTTTCCTTTTCAGGATAATTCCAGACGATCTGTTCAACCGCCATCCGTTTTTGGGCAAGATCTGATTTAAAACAGACATGAAGGGTGTTGGTGTTTATATCAATTTTTTTTACATAATAAGGTGCCGGGCCCGGAATGTTGATCCCCTTGCGCTGGCCGACTGTGAATTTGTGAACTCCTTGATGGGATCCAACGGTTTTTCCCTGGCTGTCGACCACCGGCCCGGGCTTTGGAAAAATTTTTGTTTTAGCGTTAATGAACGCCCAATGGTTTTTATCCGGCAAAAAGCAGATATCCTGGCTCTCATTGGGCACAACCGGTACAAGGTTGTGTTGCCCGGCCAATTGTCTGACCTGGTGTTTGGTGAAATCGGCCAGGGGAAACACCAGTTTCTCTAAAATTTGGGGCGGGAGCATAGATAGAAAATAGGACTGATCTTTTGTAACGTCCAACCCCCGTTCAAGCCATGCCCGGCTAATCTCTTCTCTGGTGCTGGTGTATTTGTTGACCACCGTTGCATAATGGCCGGTTGCCATCAGATCCGCTCCCAGCGTTTGTGCATGCTCAAACAACTTCTTAAATTTTATCTGCAGATTGCAGACAAGACATGGATTCGGCGTTTTGCCGGCCATGTAGGTTGATATAAAATAATCAACAACCCTGGTCTCAAATTCCCGGGATAAATCTATGGTGTGTACGGGAAATCCAAAAATTGAGGCCAGGGCAGAGACATCCGGCAAGCTTGTTTCATAGCCCGTGGTAAAATGAATGCCGAAAACTTTTTTAAACCGCTGTTTGATAAGAAACCCTGCCACCAGGGAATCTATTCCGCCACTCAATGCCACGGCTACAACCGGAGAGTCAAGCATCAGGCAGTTTCTTTTATATCATCACTGAACAGACCCATGGCCCGGATGGGGCAGGTTAGAAGACAGCGTTCACAAAGACTGCATTTCTCCCGGTCAAAAACCACTTCCATTTCAGGGCGTTTGATATACAGGGCCCCTGTGGGACAGACTGCGGTACATGCGCCGCAATGGGTGCACCTTTCTTCATCTTTGAAAATTTTGTGTTCAGGTGAGGAAACTTGAATCCCTTGTTCTTTTAAATACGTGACACCCTTGTCAAATGCGGCTTTTCCGGCACCAGAGATCTCAAGCACCATATGACCTTCCTTTTTTGAAGATATTCGTGCCTTTAAGATATTAAACATCAGGTCATATTTTTTAACCAGCTGGCAGACAATGGGTCTCTGGGCCGATCTGGGTGGAAAATCTAAAATTATAATTTTTGAATACAACTGCTTAACCTCCGTTGATTATGTTAGGTCGAAACCAAATCCAGTATCATATACCATTCATTGTGGTTTATATGAAAGGTAAAATAAGTTGTTTTCATGTTTTGTATGGATTGAATTCCGTGGTGTCATCCAGATCACCCCATGGCTATTATATTAAATTTTACAGGGAGACTAAATCGCTTGAATTCGTAATTCTGTGAAAAATTTCTTGTCAAACAGTAATAGTTTTAGATAAGAATAGAAAAAAAAAATTATCTATTTTCGTTGAATCCAAAATAAAGCAGGTCCTTTTTCCAGGAGGAGCATGTCTCAAAAGGAACCATATAACAGTTTAGAACAACGGATTAAAGAGCTTGAGGATGAAAATGCCGCCCTGAAGCAGGACATCGCCACACTTAAAAAATCCCAGACCATTGACACATGTTTTGGGTCTACTCCTGCCGGCTTTGAGGCTGCAATCAATCAAAAACTTGAGAAAGAGAGAAAATTACTGTTCACCGCTGTCGAGCAAATTTCTGAAATGGTCTATATTACGAACTCCGAAGGGATTATTCAGTATATCAATCCTGCATTTGAGCGCGTGACCGGATTTTCCAGAAAAGAGTGCATCGGCAAGGACATCAATATGTTAAGAAGCGGTAAATATGACAGCCAGTTTAATATCAACCTGCGGGCCATCATCAGTTCCGGCCGGGAGTGGAGCGGTCATGCCGAGTTTAAGAAGAAAGATAACTCTTTTTACATCGTGGCTCTTACCATATCTTCAGTCAGGGATAAAAACGGCACGATTACCAACTATGTTGGTGTGCAGCAAAATGCGTCCAAAGAGATAAAGATCAATGAAAAGATGGCCCAGGCCCAGAAACTCGAATCCCTGGGTACCATAGCCGGTGGTGTCGCCCATGATCTTAATAATATGCTGTTTCCCATCCTTGGAAATGCAGAAATTTTGATTCTTAGAAGTGCCGCCTTTGACAATGCAACAAAAGAAAGTCTGACACAGCTTTATGAAAGTGCCTTGCAGGCAAAAGAGCTTGTCCAGCAGATTTTGAATTTTTCCCGTCAAAAGAAAGTAAAAAGAGAGCCGCTTCAGATACAAAACAGCATAGAGACAGTGCTCAAGCTGATGGATTCTGGTATTCCACGCAATATTTCAATAGAAAAAGAGGTGGATCCAAACTGTCCCTCTGTTATTGCCGATCCCACCCAAATTCATCAGATTATAATGAATTTGGTCAGTAATGGCGTGCATGCCATGGGGAAAGCAGGTGGTGTGATCAAGATGGCTTTAGCGCCTGTAAATGTTTCCCAATCCGAAGGCAACGGCAGGGTTAAGCCGGGAGATTATATTTGCCTAAGTGTTTCAGATACGGGCAGGGGGATGTCAACGGAGGTGATGAACCATATTTTTGAACCGTTTTATACAACCAAAAGCAATGAGGATGGTACCGGCATGGGACTGTCTGTTGTATATGGTATTGTAAAAGATATGGGTGGCGGTATAAAGGTTCACAGCCGGCAGGGCAAAGGAAGTGAGTTTAGGTTATATTTTCCAAAATTTTCGAAGAAAAAGGTTAACTTACAGGTTCCAACGCCTGCGCTAAAAGAGAGCGCCGGTATGAAATATCAAATCGATGTCCTTTTTGTGGATGACGAAGATCTCATTCTGAAAGTTGCAAAATCTATGCTGGACCGCTTAGGCTGTCGCACGACAATCATGACGGACCCCTTGGTTGCCCTGGCCCGTTTCAAGAAAGATCCTTTGAAGTATGATCTTGTGATTACGGATCTGTATATGCCGCATATGAATGGCGATTGTCTGGCTGAAAATATAAGAGAGCTTCGCCCGGAGATCCCTATTTTTCTTTGTACAGGATTCAGCCAGGATATTACTTTGGATATGATGGCGCAAACAGGTTTCAAGGCCGTTCTGGCCAAACCGCTTTCCATCAAAGAGTTTGCAGATAAAATTGGAAAATTTTTTAAACCCAAGACATTATCATCTTAACAAACGCTGCTTAAATCCAATGACCGGTCCCAATATAGATAAAATAAGAGCCCTTGAAAAGAAAATGAATTCTCTGGGCATTTACAAAAAAGATATCCTGGAAAAGTTTATAAAATCATCCGGCCGTGGTGGTCAAAAGGTGAATAAGTCCTCTTCTGCCGTATTTTTAACCCATCTTCCCACCCAAGTGACTGTAAAAGTGGGGAAATATAGATCTCAGCATCTGAACCGGTTCATGGCCCTGAGATCCCTGGTGGAAAAGATTGAACAGCGCAAATCCGGGATACCTGATGCCACAGCGCAAAAATTAGCCCGGTTAAAAAAACAGAAGCAACGGCGAAGAAAAAAGGCGCTTAGCAAAGTGCAGGATCGTAATGCGACGTGATTTAATTTTATAATAGACCCAGCTGACAGGACTTTATCCGAATTTCAAGCCGTTCGCAGGCAGAACCCATATTTATTCTGGAAATTTTAAATTCTTTCGCAAGCTCCCAGCAGACTTTGCAGTCAATTATTCCGTCATGCTGGGCATCTAATATCCTGTTCTTTAATTCTGGTGTAATGTCTGTATCGGAATTGAACCTTTTTTGGCCCTTGCCGTGTCCAAAAAGACCGAGTTGGCATTGTGCGATCCGCAGTTCAAGTAAATCGGCCTGTATCCGGATCTGCTTTGGTGAACAATTTTGTGCCTTTGCAAGGCGATGGGCACTTGCACATGTAAGTCTGCCGTTTTTGCCGGCTTGTAAAATGGTCTGGGCAAGCGCTTGATCCAATTGCCCACCTGCTTTTTTTGCATGCCGGCCGTTGTCCTGGTGTCCCATAATATTTAATTGACTCTTGTTTCAGGTTTTTGTATGGGTGTTTTATACGAAAGTACCAACAAGTTGTTGAGTTTCTTTCGTGTTTTTGTTGTGGGCCGGGCCTGGGCGCTGATAGACCAAGTCGGTCCATGGCTGTTATAACGTAAAACACAGACAGTATAAAGGCCTTATTTTATGAAAGACATGCTTGAATCATGCAAATTTCAGATGATATACATCGCCTCATGCGGTGAGGGGGTTAATGCGTTTCATCTCGTGGAATCCACCCTTGTACAATTTCCTGATTCGGATATTACAGTTGTAAAAGTCCCCAGAATACGTACGGAAAGCCAGGTTGACGATCTTATTGATAAGGTTAAGGATATCGAAAGTATTATTGTTCATACCATTGTTGATTCAAATCTGCGTAGGTACCTTACGCGAAAGGGTATGGAAAACCAAATTGTTACCATTGATCTGATGGGGCCTATTATTTCAAAAATAGAAACGTTTCTTGACCGAAAGCCTTTGGAAACCCCGGGACTTTACAGGGAGATTCATTTGGTAAATTTAGAACAGGTGTCTGCCATTGATTTTGCTTTGGCCCACGATGACGGTTTGAATCCGGAAACCATCGGTGAAGCTGAGATTGTATTGATCGGGTTGTCCAGGGCGGGTAAAACGCCTTTATCTATGTATATGAGCGTTTTGGGATGGAAAGTGGCCAATATTCCCTTTGTTCCCGGTGTACCCATGCCGCAGACCTTGGAACTTGTGGACCGGCGCCGGGTGTTCGCACTGAACATCAACCAGGAACAGCTTCAGGCGCACAGGAGAATGCGTCAGGAAACCTTGGGGGCAAAAGATATCTACGCCTATTCCGGAAAGGATGAGATTGAAAAAGAGATTGAACATGCCCAGAGATATTTTATTACCAAAGGCTATTCTATGGTCAATGTGAGCAACAAACCCATAGAGACCAGTGCCGAGGAGATTATTGAAATGATTACGCGCAGGTTCAAGGCCAATGCCCATATAAGGGACTTTATCCAGGATCAGAGCACCCCCCAGAGCGATCTTAATTAGGGTTTATCTTTGAGATAATGCCGAAAGAGATTAAACAATCAGACAGACGAAAATCCACTGACTTTTTCAGGCTTTTTTTCATCTGGATGAATATCGCTGCCTGTGCAGGATTAATTGCTGCCATTTTGATTTTTCACAGGGCCCGACCTGAATTTGAAACTTTTTTTGACCGTTTTTATGATCTGCAATTAAGGCGTTACTGGGATCAGGACTATGTCCGTTTTCTTGTTCATGTGCTGGGCGCCGGGACCCTGATCAATGCTGCAGGGCTTTTGATTGCCCGGTACCGGGGCCGACGCAGTACGGATCACCGAAAACTTATACTGTTGTTGACTATTCTTTACAGTCTACTTTTTGTTTTGTCCAAAACACTGCTATAATGACCAATGGCTTAAATATTCATGCACAGGTGCCATCAAGGATTTTGGGGGTCATGCCGATACTCTTATTATCTGAACCCCAAGAATTTTAGGAAAGATGACTATGGCACGATTGTGTATCTTGATGTTTGTTCTGATTACGGCAGCAATGCCCTGCTTGGCCAGGGATTTCATGGTGGAATTTGTAGAAGAAAATTACATGGAGAATCAGGAGGAGTATGCCAAATCCCCTATGATTTACCATTCTTTTCAGGTGCGTTCCCATGCGGGCCTAAAAATGCTGGTGCTCACCGGGGAACATCCTGAATATCGCCGATGGCTGCGACAGTACGTTGCCCAGGATAAAGGGTTTATCGTCAAGGTTCCTGATGATGAGAACGATTTGTTTATTCGTTCAAAGGTCTATAAAACCGATGTGACCAATGTCCATCCCTTTAACCCGACCGTGTGGTCAATGAAAGACAGTCGCATTTTTGACACTAAAGATGTGTCGGATACCCAGGCCCGGATTGTAGCAGGCCCGGGACACATCCTTGTGTTGGATCGAAACAACAAACGCAGCGAACTTATCGAGACAGTGGTCAAGCGTATGGGGTATGTCAGCATGATCTCCGGCGATCCTGACGTGGCTTTGGGCGTATTCAAAAATCAGCCTGAACAATTTAAAATGGTCATTGTGAATTACGATATGCCTGGAATGGGCGCTGAAGGATTTGTCGATAAACTGCTCAAGATTGATCATAGAATTCCTATACTTGTGGAAACCGGTTATAATAACGAAAAGCGTATGCAACGATATCTGTCAAAATATTCAGGGGCAGGAACGGTTACGGTTACACCTGTGGCATTAAATCGGCTTCAGCAGAGTATAAAAAACTTGATCAATCCAGAAAATGGAACTGAGGCAAAGCCTGTAAATGGATAAGATAACAAAAATATGCAGTGTTATAGTTATACTTTTTCTAACGGTTTGTGGGACCGGTCGTGGCCAGGATCAGGAGTTTTACGAACTCAAAGCCGGATTTAAAAATTTTATTCAATGTGAGCTCACAAGAACAGATGCTGAGGATCATTTTAAGGGCAAACCGTTTTCCGTGGCCATGGTAAACCTTTTCAATGTTACCACAGAATTGGATATCACCATCCTTACCGGGGCTGTAAAGTGCGATGTTCAAGGGCAGTACCGAGTTTTGTATGTTGCCATGGGGTTAAAAGAGTTGAAAGGGAAAAAGGTGGTTTCCTATTTCACTATCAGACATAAAGATTTTCGTATTCTTGCCACGGAACTGATTCGATATCCGTATAAAGAGCGGTGCCCCTGGTCCCAGTACTGGATCAGCCCGGAATAATTTTACCATGGGGATCTGTTTTGGGGCTGCCTAATTTTTTATTCAGGTAGTCCATGGTCTGTGCTTGATCTAAATGCTCCAGCTGATGAGCTGTGGCGTGAACCTCTTTTTCCGGGGTGCCGATGCTCTTCAGATACGTCTCCCAGAGGCGATGGGCCCGAAGTACGGTGCCGGCCTCTTTTTCCCCTTTGTCTGTCAAAGAATAGTTCTGCTCCTCATGCCGCAACAAGCCGTCCTGAACCATACGTCGAAGGGCTTTGCCTAAACCTTTGCCTTCACCGGCATATTTTCGAATAAGATCTGGGGGCGCGGTTTTTCCGTTCCTGAGCACCGTGGTCAGAATATCTTCCACAACCTGCTGGGGCACAAGATTTTTCAACCGCATCCATCTGGCCAGCAGGCCGTATTTGGGTGCAACCGCTAAGACCACTAGAAACTGCAGGGTGCAAAAAAGCATGATGGCACCGCCACCGGCTGAGTCCAACCAAACGCAGAGATATAATCCCCCGACAACTGAGGTTACCCCGAACAGGGCTGCCAGCATCATCATTTTGTCTAGACGGTCAGAAAGAAGATAGGCCGTTGCCGCCGGGGTGATAAGGAGCCCCACAACCAGAATTACACCGACCATGCTTACAGCAGAGACCACCACCAAAGAGACGCAGGTGGTAAACAGGTAATCTAAAAACAACACGGGCAGACCGATGGAGGCGGCCATGATCGGATCAAAGGTGGCCAGTTGAAAATGCCGGAAAAACAGGATGATGACGGTCAATACGCCCGCGGCCACAAAGGCTGAAACCCACAGATCCGTATCTGCGACCCCCAAAATATCGCCCATGATAAAATGCATGAGGTCAATGTGGATGTAGTGTCTGAAAATAGAGACGGCAACCACGCCCAGAGCAAAAATGCCTGTGTACATAATTCCGATGGCAGTATCCTCTTTTACGCGGGAAATTCTTGAGACAAAAGAGATCAAGGCCACCGTGGCCACGGCAGCGATGAGGGACCCCAAAAGCATACCCGGGGCATGGGCTTCCAGGCCGAAGAGAAGCTTCATTACCAGGTAGCCCCCGGCCACCCCTGCGATCATGGCATGGGACAGGGCGTCACCTAAAAAGGCCATGCGTCGCAGAACCACAAGGCATCCCACGACACCGGCTACCATGGCAACGATGGACCCGCCGATCAGGGCTTTTTGAAAATAGGTTTCCGCAAGGGGGGCAACAAAAAGATCAAACATTAGTCCATCTCCTTTTTGATCACATCCTTGAAAATTTTCAGCCGGCCCTCATAGACTTGGCTGAGCAGGTCTTCCTGGAGGACAATATCCGGTTCGCCGTAAGCATAAAGACGCTGTTTGATGAGCAGCAGCTTGTCAAAGTATTCGGCGGCAGTGGAGAGATCGTGGTGGACCACCACCAGTGTCTTGCCCGACTTTTTGGCCCGCTCCAGTACATCTAAAATAGCCCGCTCTGTGGCAGCATCGACCCCGGCAAAAGGTTCGTCCAGCAAGAGGATGTCGCTGCCCTGGGCAAGGGCCCGGGCCATGAAGACTCGCTGCTGCTGGCCGCCGGAAAGTTCGCCGATCTGCCGGTGGGCAAAGTCTGCCATGCGCACCATGTCAAGCGCCTGCATGGCAGCCTCCCGGTCTTTTTTACCAGGAGAGTTGTACCAGGCAATCTGTTGGTAACGTCCCATAAGGGCCACTTCCCGGACCGTGATGGGAAAATCCCAGTCAACAGCACCACGCTGGGGGACATAAGCCACCTGGCCTTTTGCGTTTTTGGCATGGATTCCCTTGATTTTTACTGCCCCCAGGTCCGGTTTTACAAAACCTAGGATTGCCTTGATAAAGGTGGATTTCCCTGCACCGTTGGGGCCGATAACCCCAACCAAACGGTCTTTTTCAATGCTGACACTGACATCCAGCAGAGCCGGCCTGGCATTGTAGCTGACGGTAAGATTCGATACTTCAATGGCAAACGCCGTATCAATGGTCATGGTCATCCTCCTTGGGCGCAGCAAGCGTAAAGCCTACCGTCCCGGCCACCACGGCGCCACTGCTGCCCCATATCGTCTGGTCTGCCACAGGCACGCCATTTTCCATCAGACGGACTCTGATACAGTGGTCTAAATTGATTTCGGACATAGGCGGACTGGCCTGGACGTAAAATTCGTTGAATCCGGCAGTGGGGGAAAGACCTTTTGTGATCCTGATCACTTTTCCCCGCAGAATTTCCCCTGGGTTTACTGCCAGGGCCTGGCCGTTGAGGTGGACCTCAAGACCCGTGGACTGAGAGGTATCGTCTATAGTCAGGGCAAAAGGATCCTTTTCCATGGAAAAACCGGGAGTGATTTCCAAAATATATTCCCCGGTGAGCACTTCCCGGTCTGCAACCTGGGCAGGGCCCTCGGGAAGGGAGGCATCCCGGTTGGCGGTGTAGGCCCACAGCCCGCCAACCAAAAAAAGCCAAACAAAGAGACACAGTAAAAATCGCATAGCAAAAAGAACCTATTTTAAAGCATTGATAATGAGCAAGGTGTTTTCCCGCATCATGCCGATATAAGTTTCCCCTGCAGATCCTTCAGGCCCCATGGAGTCGGAATAGAGTTCTCCGCCGATCTTTACGCCGGTCTCCTTGGCAATTTCCCGAATCTGCTTGGGGTTGATGGTGGTTTCAACAAAGATGGCCGGGGCACCTGAATTTTTGATGGAATCCACCACGTTGCGTCGGCGCTCCGGGGTGATGCCTGCACCGACTTCAGCGCCGGTGGACCATCCCACAGGTGCGATGGAGAGAAAATCATTGTTCTCATTTAATTTGTATTCCCGGCAAAAATAGTTAAAGGCATCGTGGGTGGTTACCAGAATTCGCCGTTGGGGCGGGATCGTGTTGAGTTGCTCCCTGATCCAGGCATCCAGGACCCGCAACTGCTGAAGAAAAAGTTTGGCCCGGGCCTGGTACTGTGCCTTATGTTCCGGATCTATGGAAATGACGGCTTTGGTAATATTGTTGACGTATACAGCGGCATTTCTCAATGAGAACCAGGAGTGCGGATCAGGGATGGCTTGGCCACCCTCGCTGATGCTAAGTACCTGGATGCCGTCAGTGGCGGTAATCAATGGCTTTTGAGCATCCTTTGCCAGGGTCGCCATCCAGTTTTTACCCTCCAGGTGAAGTCCGTTTTCGATGCAAAGATCGGCGTCAAGCACGATCTGGACATCGTCGGGCGTGACATTGTAGGTGTGCGGATCCGCCCCCGGGGCCAGAATGCTTCTGACCACGGCATGGTCTCCTACCACCTGCCGGGAAAAATCGGCAATCTGCGTGGTTGATGAAACGATCACAGGTTTTGGGGACTGATCAGCGTCTGCCAATCCTGAGAAAAGTAGAATGGAGATGAAAATCAGGAAGGGAAAAAATAGTGCAAAGTTTTTATACAAACATTTCATGATAGTCTCCTTTAAACCAACGTTTTAAGATTTCTACGTCATTTTAGAACGTTAGGACGGAAATGCTATTAAACAGCAAGCAGGTTAAAGGCGATTGCCCTGAAAAATAAGCCTGGTCATTTAAATAACCAGGCTTGTGGTGTTGATGATCGTTTTTTTATCTGCAGTCAGGATACATAATGGCAGCCTGGGCCGCAGCCAACCGGGCAATGGGTACCCGGTAGGGAGAGCACGATACATAGCTTAGGCCTGCTTTATGGCAAAATATGACCGATTCCGGGTCTCCGCCGTGTTCTCCGCAGATACCCAGTTTGATATCAGGACGGGTCCTGCGTCCACGTTCCACCGCCGTTGTTACCAGGCCGCCCACCGCTTCCTGATCCAGGGTCTCAAAAGGATCTGAACTGAGGATGGCATTATCAATATAATCGTTCATAAAAGAACCGATATCGTCCCTTGAAAATCCAAAGGTCATCTGGGTCAGATCATTGGTGCCAAAAGAGAAAAATTGGGCATATTCCGCCATTTTATCTGCAATCAATGCCGCCCTTGGAATTTCAATCATGGTACCGTACAGGTAAGCAATCGTGTCTATCCCGTAGGTCTCAAGCGCTTCATTATAGCACTTTGATACAATCTCCTGGACAAACGCCAGCTCTTTTTCATTGCAGGTTACAGGGACCATAATTTCAGGCATGGGATTTTTGCCCGCTTTGATCAGTTCTGCACTGGCCTCAAATATGGCCTTCACCTGCATCTGGGAGATTTCAGGATAGGTGATACCTAATCTGACACCCCGGTGGCCGATCATGGGATTGGATTCTAAGAGCTGCTCACTGCGCTTGAACACCTCTTCGATGTCGATGTGCAGCGCATCGGCAATTTCCTGCTGATTTTCACGGGACTGGGGCACAAATTCATGCAGGGGCGGGTCCAGCAGACGCAGGGTCACCGGCAAGTTGTCCATGACCTCCAGGGTGGATTTGATCTCCTCCTTAACAAAAGAGAACAGCTCTTCCAGGGCGGCCGTTCTTTCTTCATAGGTTTTGCTTAAAATCATTTTGCGCAAAAGGAAAAGCGGTTCATCTGAATTGGCACCGTAAAACATATGTTCTGTTCTGAAAAGCCCGATACCCTGGGCGCCAAAATCAAGGGCTGTCATGGCATCTGCCGGGGTGTCCGCATTGGTGCGAACCTGCATGGCCCGGTATTTATCGGCAATCTCCATGAATTTTTTGAATCTGACGTTTTCCGATGCGTCCTTCATTTTGAGCTGATCCTGGTATACCATACCTTTGGTGCCGTTGAGTGTGAAGATATCCCCTTCTTGGAACACCCGGGTTCCCACACGAAGTTCCTTGGTGTCAAAATTAATTTTAAGGGCACCGGCACCCACGATACAACATTTGCCCCATCCCCTGGCGACCAGGGCTGCATGGGAGGTCATGCCGCCCCTTGCCGTAAGGATAGCCGCTGCAGCCCGCATGCCTTCAATGTCTTCGGGATTTGTCTCTTCACGGACCAAAATGACCTTTTTGTCCAACTTGGCCCATTGAACCGCATCTTCAGCCGTGAATACAATCTGTCCCCATGCCCCGCCGGGCCCTGCAGGCAGGCCTTCAGCAATCTTTACAGCTGTTTTCTCTGCTTCCGGGTCCACAATAGGGTGAAGCATGTCATCCAAAATTTTAGGATCAAGGCGGCACACCATGGTTTTTTCATCAATGGTGCCTTCCTCCAGCATGTCCATGGCCATGTTCAGGGCTGCGGTCGCGGTACGTTTTCCCACCCGGCACTGGAGCATGTAGAGTCTGCCTTCCTGGATGGTGAATTCAATATCCTGCATGTCCTTGTAATGGGCTTCTAAAAGATTTCTGATTTCGAACAACTGCTTGTAAAGCTCCGGCATGGATTCTTCCAGGGAAGATAGGTGTTTGTTCTGAGCGTTTTTGGTGTCGTTGTTCAACGGATTGGGTGTTCTGGTGCCTGCGACCACATCCTCACCCTGGGCATTGACCAGCCACTCTCCATAAAATTTATTGTCCCCTGTGGCCGGGTCCCTGGTAAATGCAACGCCTGTTGCGGATGTTTCGCCCATGTTACCGAAAACCATAGTCTGGACATTGACGGCCGTTCCCCAACTGTCTGGAATATGTTCAATGCGGCGGTAGGATACAGCCCGTTTTCCGTTCCAACTTTTAAAGACGGCGCCAATGGATCCCATGAGCTGAGCTTTGGGGTCATCAGGAAAATCAGCACCCAGATCCTCCCGGATTTTTTTCTTAAAGCGTTCGCAAAGAGCCTTTAAATCTTCGGTTGAAATGTCGGTATCATTGTCATAGCCCTTGTCGTTTTTCAGGTTATTCATCATCATTTCCAGATTCAAACGAATACCCATGCCGTCCCTGGGACTGATCTGTTCGGCCTTTTCCATCACCACATCCGAATACATCATTATCAACCGGCGGTAGGCATCATAGACAAACCATTCGTTATTGGTTTTTTTGATCAATCCCGGGATTGTGGCCGAACATAGGCCGACATTGAGTATGGTCTCCATCATTCCGGGCATTGAGCTTCTCGCACCGGATCGGCAGGATACAAGTAATGGATTTTCGGGATCACCAAAAATCATGCCTGTATGGGATTCAATATTGGCCATGGCTTTGAGGATATCGCCTTCAAGGGTATCAGGAAAGCGTCCGTTTAAATCAAAATAGTGATTACAGCATTCCGTTGATATGGTAAACCCCGGCGGAACAGGCAGTTTTAACTTTGCCATTTCTGCTAGGTTGGCGCCTTTCCCGCCTAAAAGATTTTTTTGACTTGCATCCCCGTCAGTTTTATCAGGGCCGAACTCATAGATGTATTTGGTCATTTTAAATCACCGCTTGTTGTTTCAGTCTAAGTTGTTTAAAGATAGATTTATTTAGCGTGTTCAAGCCGTGGAACAGCCGGTATTCGATCTCTTCATAAAGCCTGCCAAATGTTAACGTTTACTATTAAAACTTTGGAAAAATCAAGTCAAATAAAATCTTATGTTTATAAATCACAGTTTCGGTGATAATATTCCTTTTTCTAAAATGGTGGGCGTTAGCACGGTATCACCGTTTGACAGAAACAAACAGGAGGAATAAATGCTGAATATAGAATCCATAACCAAAGGATTCGCAGACCAGGTCCTGCTTGATAATACCGGCATGCAGATCAATTCCGGTGAGCGGGTGGGGCTGGTGGGAAGAAACGGTCATGGAAAAACCACGCTTTTAAATATCATCGCAGGTATGGACCATCCCGATGAAGGACGCGTTATTATACCTAGCGGATATCGGATCGGTGTGCTTTCCCAGCATATAGAATTCAGCAGATCCACTGTGCTTGAAGAGGCCATGCTTGGCCTGCCGGATCATGAACATGATCATTTCTGGAAAGCGGAAAAAATTTTGTCAGGTCTTGGGTTTTCAGAAACAGATATGCAAAAGGATCCCCTGCAGTTTTCAGGTGGCTACCAGGTGCGCCTAAACCTTGCCAAGGTACTGGTGTCCGAACCGGATCTGTTGATTCTTGATGAGCCCACCAACTATTTGGATATTACGTCCATCCGCTGGATCACAGGATTTCTTGTTTCCTGGCCAAGGGAGATGCTTCTGGTTACCCATGACCGGGGATTCATGGATAATGTGGTAACCCATGTTGTGGGGATTCACCGCCGGAAAATGAAAAAGATACAGGGAGATACTGCCAAATATTATCTCCAGGTGGCCCAGGACGAAGAGATATATGAAAAAACCCGGGTAAATGAAGAGAAGCGTAAAAAAGAGATAGAACTGTTTATTTCACGTTTCCGGGCCAAGGCACGGCTGGCCAATATGGTGCAGTCCAGGATCAAGACCCTGGCAAAGCTTGAATCAAAAGACAAACTTGCAGAACTTAAAAATCTGGATTTTTCCTTTAACTACCTGCCGGTTGCCGGAAAACAAGTGCTGACTTGCGAAGATTTAAGTTTCGGTTACAAAAAAGAGACCCCCTTAATTAAAAATTTTTCTTTGACCGTATACCCGGGGGACCGTGTGGCTGTCATCGGCAAAAACGGCAAAGGCAAAACCACCTTACTCAAATTGATCAGTCAAAATATTAATCCGGATGCCGGTTGGGTGAAGCCGAATCCAGGCGTAGAAATCGGATATTTTGAGCAGACCAATATTCAAACCTTAAATGCGCAATTTACTGTTGAAGAAGAGATTTTGCATGCTTACCCTGAGACAGACCGCCAGGCCGCCAGGAACATCTGCGGTGCCATGATGTTTGAACAGGATGCGGCCTTAAAAAAAATCAGTGTGCTGTCCGGTGGAGAAAAAGCAAGGGTCATGCTGGGTAAACTTTTGATCCGGCCTTTAAACCTTCTGCTGTTGGATGAGCCGTCAAACCATCTTGACATTGAATCAAGCGATGCCTTTGTCGAGGCCCTAAATGCGTTTGAGGGTGCTGTTGTGCTTGTTACCCATAATGAGATGTTTCTGCATGCCCTGGCTAATCGCCTGGTAATCTTTACCTCAAGCGGCATTGAGATATTTGAGGGTACCTACCAGGAATTTCTTGAAAAACAGGGATGGGAAGATGAGGAGTTAATCCCTGTAAAACGCAAAAAAAATACACAGTTGCCCAAAAAAGAACTGCGCAAAAGAAAATCGGAAATTGTGGCCGAAAGGTCAAAGCAGTTGACGCCGATAAATAAGAAGATAAACAAACTTGAAAAAGAGATAGAGGTAAAGGAAAACAAGATGGCCAGGGTGAATCAAGAATTGCTTGATGCATCCCAGGACCAGGACGGATTAAAAATCGCCTCTTTATCTAAGGAACATGCTAAATTGGAATCCGACATTGAAACCCTGTTTGATAACTTTGCGGACATATCTGACAGGGCAGACAAGATAAAAGAAAAATTTGACCGGGAATTATCCGGCCTTGAAAATGGGGATTAAGATGGACAAACAAAAGCTTACATTCTATTATGGTATTATTTTAATCGTCGTTGGTATTGCAGTTTTCATAAGAGTACCCCAGGTGATACCCCAAATTGAGACCATTGATTTTTTTAAGAATAAGATTGGAATTGTAAAGTTCTGTGCCTATTTTTTAGGTTTTCTTCTTGTCTTGGCCGGGGGTATCCGGGTGACCAGAAATTATAAAAAATCGTAACCGTCTTAAGGATATTTTATGGCCGCCAGCACAGCTCAAAAATCCGGATCCAGCCTTAAATCCACTATTAAAGATCAGTCTGGTGCCGGTAAAGTTAAAATCGGTGAAATCCTTTCCAAAGAAGGACAGATTACTTCCATTATGCTCAACGAAGCCCTTTCGGTCCAGAAAAAGACCAATGAGCGGCTTTCGGGTATTCTGCTCCAGAGAGGCTATATTGATCCGGATACCATCGTCAATGTGCTTGGACGACTATACAACTATAAAGTTGTCTCTTTTTCTGAAATAAAGCCCGACCCCGAGGCGCTGAAACTCCTGCCCTATGATGAAGCCAAAAAACATTTGGTTTTCCCCTTGAAGCTGGCCGGAGACGACCTGCATGTCTGTATGTCGGAACCCACGGATACGGATGCGGTTGCAGATCTTGGAAAAAAGGCTGGAAAAAATATCCGGGCTTTTGTCGCCACTGAAAATGACATTATACAGGCCTATCGCGATTATTATAAAATATCCGATGAAGAGTATAAAAGTTTCCTCCATTTTGAGGATGAGGCAGAAGATGATGAGCCGGTAACCTCTGTTGATGATTTCGGTTCCCTGGTGTCGGAGGCCGCCGAGGAGCTTGAGGTGGCTGCCGTTGACACAGATGCAGGTCCGGATGAGTTTATGGCTTCGGATGCCCCCATCATCAAACTGGTAAACGGTATCCTGACCAAAGCAATCAATGACGGCGTGTCGGATATACACATCGAACCCTTTGAAAAAACATTCCAGGTGCGCTACCGCCTGGACGGCGGCATGTACAAGGCCATGAACCTGCCGCTGTCTATTAAAAATGCCGTAATTTCAAGGATAAAGATTCTGGCCGCCCTGGATATTGCCGAACGTAGGATACCCCAGGACGGTCGAATCAAACTCCGGCTAGGCAAGAAAAAGTCCGTTGACTTTCGTGTGTCCACCCTGCCTACCCTGTTTGGCGAAAGCATTGTTATGCGTATCCTGGACCAGAGCGCATTGAGCGTTGATTTGACCCGTTTAGGTTTTGAATCCGGCACCTTTGACATGCTCAAACGCTGTATTTCAAGACCCTATGGCCTGCTGCTGGTGACCGGTCCCACAGGTTCAGGTAAAACCACGACATTGTATTCCATTCTCAATCGTTTGAACAAGGATGATATCAAGATCCTGACCGCTGAAGATCCGGTTGAATTCAACTTTAAAGGGATCAACCAGGTGCCGGTAAAAGATGAGGTCGGCATGACCTTTGCCGCTGCCCTGAAAGCCTTTCTCAGGCAGGACCCGGATATTATCATGGTGGGCGAGATTCGTGATATTGATACTGCTGAGATTGCCATTAAAGCAGCCATGACAGGCCATCTTGTGTTTGCCACCCTGCATACCAATGACTGTCCGTCAACCATTGGCCGACTTGTGGATATCGGTATTCCGCCCTATATGCTTGCCTCCTCGGTTACCATGGTTCTGTCCCAGCGTCTTGGACGCAGGCTTTGCCCGGATTGCAAGCAGGTGGTCACCGGGCACAATCCCGAAGATCTGGAACTGCATGGTTTCCATAAGAATGAAATTCCTGATTTGACCATTTATGGTCCTAAAGGCTGCCCTAATTGCAATGGTACCGGATACAAGGGTCGGGTTGGGCTTTATGAACTCATGGAAGTTACCGATGAGGTCGCTAAGGCCATCTCTGCAGAAGTGGCCGAAGATCAATTGCGCAAGGTGGCGATCGCCGAAGGCATGGTTACCTTGAGAGATGCTGGCCTTGTCAAGGTAAAATCCGCAGAGACATCTCTGGACGAAGTATTAAAGAAAACCGTTATCACGAAAGAGGCGCTACCCGCCTATCTGGTGAATCCCGACATTGAACAATACGAGGATAAGGATGTCATCATCCGTGAAGGCAACACGGATATTGACTTTTTCAAGCTTGTTCAAGGCGCTGTTTATGTGGTCAAGGGCGGTAAGATGATTGCAGAAATTACCCAGCCCGGAGAGTATTTCGGCGAAATGGCTGCCATCACCGGAACCTCAAGGTCTGCGTCTATTGTTTCAAAGGGCCGATCTAAGATTAAACGGTTCCCGGGAGATAAATTAACTGAAATTATAGAGAAATATCCTGATGTGGCCAAGCATCTTTTCACTGTTCTTGCTGACCGCCTGAATGAAACAGACCGCAAACTTGTCTCCCTTTACAACCAGATCAAAAAACGCAAAGTTAACGATAGCGCCTCCTAATTCCATCCCATTTAAGGGGGCGTAATGAATAATCTCCCAATATTACACTTTTTTTATCCGTATTCTTTTTAAGTCCTCATTTTGCCAGGCAGGAATGCCAGAACAATTAACCCTATGTAAAATTCAAAATTATCCTTTCTATTTGAGCTACAGCAAGGATAATTAATCCGATTGATTGAGATCATTTGAAATAATTATGATACGCTGATCTTTATAATCTTTTAGGAAAATGAAATAAATGAACGCTGAATTTCAAAATACGATAAATAAATTTATTTTGGCTGCAAAGATGATTGACGGCGCAGAGTATGCGGCCTTTGAGTTATCGGATGAAATAGAAAATTGTTTGATTCTTACTGGAGAAATATTCGGTAAAAACACTCATGACAAAATAAATGGACTCGGAAAGAAATACGGACTCCTGATATTGGCCCGGGATCTAAACATAACATATGATAACGAGGAGACTTAATGAAAAAAGTATTGAGGTGCCATCATGAAAAATGAGTGGGATTCTAAAGAATGTTTTGGTCAACAAGCTGAAGATGTGCTCCATGGTGAAGCACCGTACAAATGTCTGAAATGTGAAATTTTTGATAAATGTCATAAAATAACTGTTGCAGCTTGCTTGCAAGCAATTTCAACAGATTTGAGTCTAATTACCGAAAATGGACTTGCAACAAACAAGCTCATGGGTTTTGCAGAACTTAGCAAACTTGCAGAAGCCGATATGAAGAAAAAAAATTAAACACTATGCAAGCCTTTCCCGAGTGTTTCTGAAAAAAATTCCAGTTTTTTTACCCCGGAAATTTTATATACTGTCTTTCAAGAAACTCAAATATTCCCTTCTCAAAAGCCTTTTCAATTTTGTCAAAAACACTGCCGTGCCAGATCTCTCCAATCCATGTGACTCTACTGTCCTTGCAAAAACTTTTCGAGTATCCAAATTGCCGCCTTGGACAATCTTGGAACGAGATGCTGTTGATGAATTCATATTCAAAACAGAGAGCACCAGAAACCGATTGATGCTTGAACTGATGGCAAGGGGCGGAATGAGGATTGGTGAGGTTCTGAAATTGAAGCCCCAAGATGTTCAGGACCGAAAACTTCATTTGCCTAATCCCAAAAGTGGCCGTGTATCAGAAGCCGTTTTTATCCCCCAAAAGGTGGCCGACATGACAGATTTTGATGCCCACATAGTCGCCCGTTCACTGAATTAGACGTTGGAGCCTACTTTATCCATGTGGAATTGTACTCGCGTCAGCAAACATTGGGTTCAAAGGATAAAATTTCTTTCTTTGTTTCACATAGTCATTGAGATGATCAGAAAGATGGTCCAGATCTTGAAAGATACTTAATGCGTCTACCCCGAAAAATTCAAGGGATTGCTTTATTTCTGAAAGTCCGTCGGATGCGATGGTATATTTGTAAAGCCTGTCCTCCAGCGTTTTTTCTAAAGGTTGATGTGGCGTGTTACTGATGGTAAAAAGCCCTCTTTGGCTCATGATTCTGGCACTGAGGCCCTTTGGAAAACAAACATGAAGTCGCTTTATATCAAAGGGAATAGCTTCTTCTCTTGATGTCTCGCTATTGCAAATTTCAAAAGCAAAGATGGCAGCATCTTGCTTTGCACATTTTTCGACTGCGAAATATGTTGCTACTAGTGGATTCTTTGTCCAGTCCAAGAGGCGCGTGGCTAATCCGTGGTGCTGCGCAACGGCCAGCCAATCCCAGTCGTCAAGTGGCTCTTTGGGTAGAAAATGCAGGGCGTATCGCTTCCATGTCTCAAAAATTTCCTTTTCTCCCAAGGGTCTGCCATAATTCTTATAATATTCTGTACGCCCAGATTTTGGAAGAAGGCTCCATAATGCATTTTTTTGTCCACATCTGAATAACGGCCATGGGCCGACCTGGTTTGAACCGATCAACGGGATTGAACGACTTCAAGAAAAATCAGGGAAAGGATTCAGTCTGATCCTGACGCATGTTGCCAAAATGAGCCATGAGCATTGACCCCTTTCTTGACCCCTTTCCCAAATCGAAAAGGCTGCGGACAGGATGGGATAATGACTATTTGCTCAAGATACTATCGGCGTCATTATAAATGCGGATATCCTGCTATAGGATATTTATTAGGTTGTAAAGATTTTAAAAAAAATATACAGAGGTGTTGAAAAAGATATAATATCAAACCATGATTACTGTATCCCGTAATTATTGAACGCACCCATTGATAACGGGCTTGCGGGGTATCTAATACAGATTGGAGGATATGAGATGATGAGAATGGACTTCAAACAAATTTTTGAATTAACCTGGGAACAGTCAAAAAACAATATAGTACCACTTTTAATTCTTTCCCTGCTTTTTGTGGTAATCAGCACCATCACTTTTGGAATACTTGCCCCTGTTGCAATGGCAGGTTTTTACCATTCCATTGACAGGATGGTCAAGGAGGGCAGAACGCCTGATGCAAAGGATATTTTTTCTCAAATTGGTTTGATTTTACCTTTGCTTGGATTTAGCATTGCAACTTTTATTATCCTTTTTATAGGGTATTCTCTTTTTGTACTTCCCGGCCTTATCATGTCCCTTGCACTGGCATTTTTCAGCCTTTACATGATTCCTTTGATGGTGGATAAAGGCTTTGGCGTTATTGCCGCATTCAAGGAAAGCTGTGCCATGTCCCTGAGGGGGGCATTAACTGATCATTTAATCGTACTCCTTGTTTTCATTGGTGCAAACCTCATCGGAGGGTCTTTCTACATAGGGGTTATTGTGACCACTCCGCTGACATGTGTGTTTCTTTTTAATGTATATGAACACAAACTTGCCAATCAATTCATTGTAGATAAATAAAAATAAAAGATTCGGGTGCCGAATGTAGGTTACACCGATAAATGGGATTGAACGATTTCAGGATTGTCCTCAAGTTCCCGTGTGGTCAGATTGTTGACAATTTCCCCTCGGGTGTCCATGAGATAGTGGCGGCTGGCGGCCTTTAGCGCCATTTGATAATTTTGCTCGACAATTAACAGGGTGATACCCGATTGGACGCAAAATTTTAAAACCACATCGGTAATGTTCTGGACCAGGATCGGTGACAGGCCCTGGGAGGGTTTGTCCATGATAATGATCCGGGGATTACTGATCAGGGCCCTGCTGCTAACCACCGCTCATGGTGGCGCCGTCCTGGTGGGATCTCTCAGCCAGCACCGGAAAATGGTCGTATACTTTTTGAAATGTCCAGGCATTTTCACCCTTGCCCAGCCGGGCGGCCAGTCGCAGGTTTTCCTCAACACTTAACCCCGGGAAAATGTGGCGTTCCGCAGGCACATAGGCCACCCCCAGCCGGGAAACTTTGTGGGGCTGCCACCGGGTGGTTTGCCGGCCGTCAATAAGGATGTTTCCAGACCGGGGCGGGGTCAGGCCCATAATGGATCTTAGGGTTGTGGTTTTCCCGGCACCGTTGCGCCCGATAATTGAAACGGCTTCCTGTTCGTACTCGTGCATGGACAGCCCTTGAATAACATGGCTGTCCCCGTAATATGTCTGCATCTCTTCAATTTCAAGGATCTTACGCCGCTTTTCCAAGATATGCCTCTTTGACTTGCTGGTTGTTTTGAATTTCCTTGGGCGTACCTTCTGTAATGATGCAACCGTCCTGGAGGACCGTGATCCGGTCTGAAATCCGCATGACCATATCCATATCGTGCTCCACCAGGACAACGCTGATATCATCGGCCAGATCCCTGATCAAGTCTGCAATATGGTGGGTTTCCGAGGGTGACATGCGGGCCGTGGGTTCATCCAGAAATAGAATTTTGGGATCTCCGGCAAGAGACCCCAAAGCGACCCCATGCCACCCAAAAGGACCGTCATAAGAACACCGGCCCCGGCAAAGACGCTCATGGGGGACGGGCCGATATAGCCTTTATGCAGGATAAATAAGGCGCCTGAGATACCGGCGAGCAACCAGCCCAGCAGTTTGTATTTTTTTACATTGATACCGATAAAGGCGGCCCGGTTTTCGTTTTCGCGAATGGCCTCAAGCACTGCGCCAAAAGGTTGATCACCTTGATTTGATCTTCCAGATTTTTGATCCAGGAGTTCAAAGTATCCCTTGCCTTCCAGGCGGTGGTCAGGATATTCTCCAATAAAGTTGATTTAAGAAGGTTTTGTCCTTTTAAGATAAAATGGAAAAAAATGAAAAAAATTCAGTTGTTAATAGTACTTGTCATATCTATTTTGGGAAGCTGTAATTGTTTTGCTGTGACATATAATGAAAATGTCTCAGGGGATTTGGCCTGGCTTGGTAACGATAGTGCTGGGCATGGCAGCTACACAGATATTGGAACTCTGGACATAGGTGCGAACACTATATCTGGACATTTCTTCTTCGATTCAGCGGCAGATGATCGATATGATTTCGATCCTTTTGTATTTACTATTGCACCTGGAATGAAATTAAGTTCTATTTTCATAGAGTATTCGACAACATATTTGTGTTGCACTGGTCCAGCTACGAATGACGCTGCTGTGAATTTTAATCTTATGTCTCCTGTCTCCGAACTATTTTATACTCTTTTAAATTTATTAGGTGAAGGTAGTATGGAGGTATTTCCCAATTTTTATAGTGTTGAAGCAGGAAGCTACTTTTTTTCTCATTCTGGTATAGGGGGGACGGCTTGGGAATCCAATTATACGTTTACCTTCATTACCACAAGCTCTACTGTACCAGTGCCTGCAACATTATCGCTTTTAACGATTGGGCTTTTGGGTCTTGCTGGTTTAGGTAGGCGAAAATAAAGTTATTACATTAATAAATAGTGTCTGCCAAGCACCTCTTATGGGCCGGAAATATAGAAAATCTGAGGCTAGCTTTAATGGTATTTAACCGGACTATTTGAAGTTCAGCGGCCCTCACCAATAACAGATCAAGTACACATGCCCCCGGTGATGCCATTTCCCGGTCCATTCTGAAAAAATTTCATCCATTTGTCGATTCTATAGGGTATATCGAGAAATTTTCCGATGATGAGACCATTTATTGAATTGAAAATGTTTACCGGTAAAAATTCAAAGGGGATTGGAATGATCCCAACCCCCAACATAGGAATCATAAAGGGGGAAAAGCTAAACTTGCCAGATTCAGCATGCCCCCTGGTAAACATTTGTTATCGCGTTAATCAAAAGCCATTGCTGTCTTCCACTCTTTCCATACATTGCCAACCAAATCAGGTCCTGGTTTCAGCGTTTTTTTCCCCGGTTTCCAGCCAGACGGCGTCGCCTCGCCCCCTTTGGTTTCCCTGACAAGCTGGAAGGCCTGTACCTGGCGAATGGTTTCAGATACGTTACGCCCCACTGGCGGCGTCAGCACCTCATAACCCTGAAGCACACCATCGGGATCGATGATAAAACGGCCTCGGTTTTCCACCCCGGCCGCTTCATTGAACACCCCATACAATCGACCGATTTTTCCACCGGCATCGGACAACATGGGAAAGGGTATCCCTCCTTCAACCATCTTGGACAATTCGTGATCATCCCACATCTTATGAACGAACATGCTGTCAATACTCATGGAAAGAACCTCAACACCAAGCTTCTGAAGTTGCGCATATTTTTCGGCGACCGCCGAAATTTCAGTTGCTCAGACAAAAGTGAAATCACCCGGGTAAAAACACAGCAACGTCCACTTGCCCAAAGAATCGGACAGTTTTACATTGACAAATTTTCCCTGCTGGTATCCTGGCGCTGCGAAATCGGGCACATTTTCTCCCAAAGTGATCATTGGTCTCTCCTTTTCAATTGGCTTGCTTTTTTCCTTAGCGTCCTTTTCTACAGGTTCTCCAACCGGGCCTCCAGTTGGTCGGGCACACCCAACTTCTGCTTCTTCCGACATACATGACTCCTTTCGTTGATTCCCGCATTAGCATATATCTGCTTATCAGAATCTGCTTGCAGGATAGTTGTTTTAGAATACTGGTCAGAGTTTTTTCTGTTGAGCAGGTAAATACCGACGGCTGCAACAAGGATGGCGCTGAGCATGAATTTTAAAATGGTCATATCCATTAATCTCAGGGCACCAACCTGCTTATCATATCTTAATACATGTCCTTTCTGCAGCAGGAAACCAAACAGAATTCCAGTAATTATGCCGTAAATCAAACTCATTATTATTTCCTTTTATACAGTAAATTGGCAGACACCAAGCCGCCTATGAAAAAGGCAGCCAGGGCGATAAACCCGCTGACGGAAAGCTGAGCCAGACCGCTCATGCCGTGACCGCTGGGTCAGCCGCCTGCCAGGCGGGCACCGAACAGGGCAACTGCACCGCCAAAGAGCGCTACAAAGGCACGCTTTATCGAACTGTTTCCGAATTGTTCCTGCCACATATCGGGAACTGCCTGCCATTTAAAATCGTTGGACAGCTTGGCCGCTGCAAAGGCGCCCAGTCCAATACCGATAACAAACATCAACTGCCAGTTGGGGAGTGAACCTGGACGGATGAATTTTTTAAGGTGGGGGTTAGGCTTTTTTGAAATCTTCTTTTCCTGCCCCGCATACCGGGCAGACCCAGTCTTCGGGAAGATCGTCAAATGATGTACCGGGAGCGATGTTATTATCAGGGTCACCTTTTTCCGGGTCATAGACATAACCGCACAATGTACATTCATACTTTTCCATGAAATATCTTCTTTATCGATTTTTGTGGTTCTGTAAAGACAGGAACCACTCTGCGTCTTCACCTACAGTAAAACTGCGTTTTCCCAGACCTGTGGATGAAGATGTTCCTGCAATTTTGGCAAGATAGTTACCGCCTAAATTTATACATCGATAACATTTTTCCTGCGCTGCTCTTTGATTGTTTTTTCCATACAAATCTCCTTTACGATAATCTTTTCAATTATGGTTGTTGTAAATGGCACAATGACGGTTCATAGGCGTCGGAAAATCCTATTTTTAATCATACCTAAGCTGCTTTCGTGCAAGCCGGATCAACAACCATCCTGTAAGGCCCTGCAGAACAATCAGCCCAAAAGAAAGCACCATATATGTATACCCAAATTTAATTATTACTGCGCTTGCCGTGATCACCTTATTTAAGACAAAATGACCCATGACAACAAAGGCCACGCCCGGGCAGATCAGCGCAAGGGTTACCGGTGTGTCCTCCTCATGGTTGAGCAAGGATTTAAAGTAATTCATCCGCTTCATGACCGACCATCCTAAGAGAAAAAAGACAATCTGAATGGAAAAAATAATGGCAAGCAAAATAAAATCCGAGGCACCATGCCCGAGTTCCAAGGTATGAAGTCCATGGCTTAACCGCATGACTGCAATACCTGCGGTTGTTAATATCGGTATCACCACCCATAGCGTGGGCAGAGAAGATCGGGATACCCCTTGTTTGATCATGTCGTTCATGCCGATAATTAATTTGATCAAGCCTAAAAACAACGCCCCTGTGGTAAAGAAAATTGACAGCAAATAGCTGGCCCCGATAACGACAGCGTTTTGACTCATCGCCGCAGGAGCCGCCAGCCCGACCCCCACCATTGCAAAGGCAAAACTGGGCAGCATCTGGCTAAGTGAGTTGTTGGCAGTGTGGTCGAAACTGCCGCGCTGCAGGACAAGGCTGAAAAAATCCAGATAAATCCGGCTGGCCCAAACACCTATTAGGGTGAACATAAATATGGAGACGGGAAAAAGCCATTCAATGACATGCCATAAACCCGGGATAAAAATGGCTGCAAAAATAAAGCTGACATTGATGCTCATGGCATAGGTCAAAGGTATGGCCATAAGCTGGGTGTGGGCGTTGGTTCCGATGATTTCTTTTTGCCCTCCGCCTGTCTTGAATATCCGGTATTGAGTAAAATTTAAAAACAGCCATCTGAAATGCAGCCAGGCAAAAAAAAGGATACCAGCAAGACCGATAAGAACCATACCTTTGCCTGCGGCACCTGCTGTTTGTACATAGGAGATCCAGTCTTCGTAAACGGGAATCGGCTGGGCCGGATGGGGAATCCAGAATAAAAAATACATAAAAAACGTAACGGCCATTCCCCCTGCGCCCAACGATGCCAAAAAGTGTAATGCAGACCAGTTATTTATACGTTTCAAGCTCGACTCCTTGTTTTAATTTTGTGCATAAAATACATTTTCCTTCTTTTTTGAATGAAGAGCCAAATTTAACAGTGGCGTGATCATGGAAAAACTAAATGCAGTTACTATCAAAATATAGGCCAAAGCGATCCTGCGCCCGAAAAATTCAAGGCACATTGTTTCAGAAAGGATAGAGGATACTAACCTCAAGATATTTCAGGCAAAGTCCTAAAACAAAAATGGCGAAAATTAAGGATTGGAAAAAGCTAATTTGATTCTCGAAATTGCACTAAAAAGTCGCATTTACGCCTACTTTTTTTATTTTTAATAACTCGCATATTCTATAAAATATAGAAGTGATTTTAAGGTCATCAATTGGTATAAGCCCACATTTTCAATCTGAATTTAGATACCGTATCTTGTAGGCTGGTTCAAATTTTCAGGTTACATTTCAATATTTTCACAACCAAAGCATAAAATAATTCTGCCCACAAAAAATTTGTGGGCAGCGCTATAAACAATAAAAACGATACATTAAAAGCAATCCTTCCCATTCTGGAGAAAGTGGTTCCTGCCATGGATAGGGTGCTTTCGGCCTTGCCCACGTCAATTGCCGGCCCCCGGGTTTTCCACATGCTTCCGGCCGGTGACTGATCAGAATGTTATTCCCGACCATCCGTTTGGTTGGGTCCCAGCCCGCAGGATCGGCGTCCTACGCTGGAATATAATGAAATGGAGAATCAGGCAATTATTGCATACGAACAGACATTTACACCCCACAGGCAAACCCTTAATATGTGAACATTCACGCTTCAGAGGTGTAACGATAAAAAATAAAAAAGGAGCTTGTTATGTTACTGGATTTTACCTTCTACAATCCAACAAAAATCTATTTTGGAAAAGATTCTCTTGGAAACCTTAAGGATGAGTTAGTCAATTATGGAGATAACGTTCTCCTGGTCTATGGTAAAAATGCCATCAAACGAATCGGCCTTTACGATCAGGTCATCTCCATCCTGAAAGATGCAGGAAAAAAGGTGGTGGAATTATCCGGCGTCATGCCCAATCCGACCTATTCAAAACTCATGGAGGGTACCGGCCTTGTACGTGATAATAATGTCAGCCTTATATTGGCCGTTGGCGGCGGCTCTGTGATTGACCTGGCAAAGGGCATCTCTGTTTCTGCGTACTGTGATGAAGATCCGTTTCAAAAATATTGGGTGAAGTTTGAAAATGTTGCCAACAAGACTGTTCCGGTTGCCTCCATATTGACCATGGTGGGTACCGGTTCTGAGATGAACGGCGGGTCCGTCGTTACCCACGAGGATACGAAAATTAAATCCGGCAGGGTTTTTCCACCTGAGTTTTATCCCAAATTTTCTATACTTAACCCGGAATATACCTTTTCAGTATCGCAATACCAGATGGTCAGCGGTGTGTTTGATACCATGTCCCACCTGATGGAACAGTATTTTTCAGGTGATGACAATAATACAACGGATTATATCATCGAAGGCTTGCTGAAAGCATCCATTGATAATCTGCGGGCTGCCCTGAATAATCCTGAGGATTATGAGTCAAGAAGCAATCTTATGTGGAATGCGACCCTTGCGCTCAATACCGTTACCGGTGTTTCAAAGGCCCAGGACTGGGAAGTCCACATGATTGAACACCAACTGGGCGCCTACACCGACTGTGCCCATGGCATGGGGCTTGCCGCGATTTCGTTGCCCTATTATCGTCATATCTATTCATACGGCCTTGATAAATTTGTCAGGTTTGCCGTTGAAATATGGGGCGTTTCCCCTGAAGGCAAAACAAAAGATGCCTTGGCCCTGGAAGGTCTGGATGCTCTAGAGAACTTTACAAAAGAGTGCGGCATCGTCACTTCTCTGGAAGAACTTGGCGCTACTAGAGAAATGTTGCCTAAGATTGCTGAATCATCCGTCATTCTTGGCGGCGGATATAAAAAACTGACCACCAGCGACATTTTAAAGATTTTGGAAGCCTGCTTTTAGTTTAAGCGTATAGAAATTCCCATTTTTACAACAAAAGGGGAGCCGTCGGGCTCCTCTTTTGTTTGGAAATCAATTTTTTGTATTGCCTTCGACAGCCTGTCGAGAAAATCACTGATAACTTAATGAAACAATGAGGTATGGTTATGGATGTTACGTATAATTATGAAAACAAAACAGCAATCGTTACGGGTGCTGCAAGCGGAATGGGGCTGGCAACCGCCAAGGCGTTCTGCGAGTCCGGTGCGGCCGTGATGATGGCGGACTATAATGTCGACCTGTTGAAGCAAGAGGCCGACAAATTGAAGAATAAAGGATTTAACGTCTCCTGGATTAAATGTGATGTGAGCATCGAACAAGATGTAGAACAGCTTGTCCAAAAGACAGTGGAAACATTTGCTAAACTTGATTTTGCCTTTAACAATGCAGGGGTTATGGCCCAGGTGGCAAACACCGGAGAGACAAAGACGGAAGACTGGGAACGCGTCATCGGAATCAATCTGCGCGGTGTATGGGATTGCATGCGCCATGAAATCAAGCAGATGGAAAAACAGGGGCACGGGGTGATTGTCAATACCGCATCAACAGGCGCGATAACCGGACAACCCGGCGTATCTCCCTATATTGCAACCAAACACGGCGTGCTTGGCTTGACCAGAACAGCCGCTATTGAATATGTCACCAAAAACATAAGAATCAATGCGGTGAACCCCGGCCTTATTGATACCCAGATTGCCCAGGATGTTGTTGCAGGCGATCCCGTGGCATATAAGCAGCTTGAAGGCACGGTTCCCATGGGAAGAGCCGGGCGGCCGGATGAAATCGCTTCGGTTGTTTTGTGGATGTGCAGTGAAGGGGCAAGCTACCTGGTTGGTCAAGGAATTACCGTTGACGGCGGAAAGACCGTTTAAATTTAAATCAAACAAAACATGCAGCATTCAGGGGGTATGAGTACACGAAATGACGCGTGTTCATATATACCCTGTTACGACAAAGGCCCAATAGTCTAAACTATTGGGCCTTTGCTTCGCTTAATCATCCATTAAGCAGGAGATCTTCTTGAGATCCCCTTGGGGAAGTCTGCCGAATTTTATTTTCCCAGATACTGGTCGTCGGTGACTTTTTCTTTCCAGATGACATTTTCGCCGTCAAGGATACCGGTCAGGACCAGGTGGGTCATGGGAGCCTCGGGGGATGCGCCATGCCAGTGATCAATGTCCGGCGGACACCAGACGGAGTCTCCCGCCTTGATTTCAATGATTTTTCCGTCCCGGGTTCCGGTCAGGCCGACGCCTGAGGTGACGACCATGTGCTGTCCTGCGGGATGAAGGTGCCATGCGGTTCTGGCGCCGGGCTGGAATGTGACATAAGCCCCGGAATAGTGAGCGGTTTCATTGGAGGGGAATAGTAAATCGACCTGAACGTCTCCGGTAAACAAATTTTCCGGCCCTTTAAAAGACTTCTGGGTCCCGGCTTGATATACTATTTGTGCTTCAGTACCATTTTCCGGTGTTTTTTCAGATTCGGCGTACGAAAGAGATGCGAAAAGTATCAAAAGGGTTAATGACAGTATGAATTTTTTCATGATTTTACTCCTTTTTCTCATTTTATTGACAACCTTATCCAGCTTGTCCTTTCCCCGGGCTGTAAGCACAACATTGGCGCCTTCATCTGCAAAAAGATGGGCGACAGCATGGCCGATGCCATAGCTTGCGCCGGTTACAATTGCCGTTTGACCTGATAACATTTGTTTCTGCATGTATTTACTCCACAATTTTTTAGTATAGCAGGTCTTGGTATCCAGGGAGATGTTCCCATCCATACCTGCTTTGAATTTATTATTAAGGATACATCAGTCTGTGCCGGCACAGATAGCCTGATCGTTTTTAATCCTTGCCCGTTTGTCCAAAACCGTAAGTGTATTATTGAATCCGGGAGAAACAGATTCTATTACAAGGCCTTTATTCGTAAATGGCAACAGTGATCTCTTCTGCATTTCTTTGTTGTTTTTGGGAGTCAATCGGCAGAAAATTCATTATTAAGGAAAGTAAGAATACTTTCCTTGGAGGGGGGACACCCCTGCAGTGATCTATTGCCTTTTAAAACGGTACAAACTCCGATACCTCTCTGGTTTGAAGAGAGGTGCCTGCCTTTGAACGCCTGACCAATACAAAGAGAGGAGAAAATCTGTGTTTTTAAATTCGGATTGTTTTCCCGGATATTTCTTAGCGCAGATGAAAGATTTCCAAAGCAGGAGGAGCAAGCGGATCTCTGGTCCACAATTGAGTTAATCCACTGTTTTATCTCTTCTTGGTCATGTCTGCTGAAAATGTTTTCTATGGTTGTATTATCGAGATTTTCAATGTCGCTGTCAGACGTATGGCCGTCACCGATGCCGAGTTTGTCTGCCAAGCATAGATATTCAACCTCTTCATCGGAAAAACCTAAGAGACGACAGGCATAGCTGTCCATGGCAACCGGATCTTTGGCAAGGAGCAGAAGATCCAGTTTTTGCGGTTTACCTCCTTCTTCCCAGTAAGGATCCGGATTTAAACCGTCGGCAAGGGCAAACGCCGGTTTTATACAGGTGTTGAGATAGGCAACAGGTTTGTGAATACCAAGGGTGTGATAGCGTCTTTTTTCTGTGTTGGGAATACATCCCTTCAGGTTTTTCAGGGCACAGGTCATTCGTGTCTGACCATGTCCCTTTACCAAAGGAAGGTTGATAAGACTTCCGCCATCAGCTTCAAGGCCTGCAATAGTGGCACATATTTTAATTTCTCCCATGGTTGTTTTTCTGATAACCGAACCGTCTTTTTGCAGATCAATCAAGGGAATATTGAATTTTTGCGCAAGTGATGTATAGCCGCATACATCAAACGCCTTGGGTGTTGAAAAGCCTACCCCTGAACCCTCTGCTATGATGATGTTTGAAAAATTATGATCGGCAAGCCATTCGATAAGCCCTTCGGCAATGTCCGGCGTCGTTGTTGCGCCTGCCGATGCCGGTTTATTGACTACCAGGTTGGGTTTTAAAAGCACCGGGGCATCTTTTTGACCAAGCCAGTCCCATGCCGCTGCCTTTTCAAGGAGTAAGGCCACATCATCTTTCAGCTTCGTTCTGTCTTTATTGCTTTTAACCCAAACAGTGCTCATCAATTAGACCTCTCAAATATGGTTACGATTTCATCTCCAAATATTTTTCAATACATATCGCGAAAAAGACCAGGCATAGGTAGATGCATGCGGCGACCAGAAAAATTTCAACCGGTTTGTATGTTTTTGCCACCAGATTTCTGGCCGTACCGGTGATTTCCATTAAGGTAACGGTGCTTGCAAGGGCGCTGTCCTTAATGGTGTACACGACTTCGTTGCCGTAGGCGGGCAGGCCGATGCGAATCGCCTGGGGAAGCGTAATGCGGCGGAAGAGAGTGGCCCGTGACATGCCCATGGCACGTCCAGCATCAATCTGCCCGGAAGGCACAGCCTGGATGGCCCCCCTGAACACCTCTCCAATGTAGCCGCCACCGTTAATGACAAAGGCAATGGTAACGCACCAGAGGGGATCTTTCAGCACAGGCCAGAAAAGGCTGTCGCGTACCCATTGAAACTGGGACAGTCCGTAATAGATAAGGAAAATTTGAACCAGCAGGGGTGTTCCCCGGACCACGAAGATATAGGCCTGTGCCGTCCGGCCGAGCAGCGAGTGCCCGGAGACCCGGCACAGGGCCACAAACACAGCGAATACGGTTCCAATGCTCAGCCCCAGTGCGATGAGCAATAGACTGAGCCCTGCGGCATGAACAAGCTGGGGCAGTGCGTATACAATCAGGTCAAAATCCATGTTCAGACACCATTTTTGCATCCACGGCCCGCCCGCCGTTCCAAATAATTAAGAACCAGGGTGCCCACGGCGTTCATTCCAAGGTAAATCACGGCGGCAGCCAGGTAGAAGGTGAAGGGTTCTTTGGTAAAACCAACGGCCGATGCGGCATTTCGCATCAACTCATTTACCCCGATCACCGACAGTAGTGCAGTGTTTTTGAGCAAAACCATGAACAGGTTGCCGATGCCCGGCAGGGCAATCCGCCACATTTGGGGAAGTACCACCCGCCTGAAGGTTGTCAGACGGCCCATGCCGAAAGCTGCTGCGGCCTCCATCTGTCCGGGATCCAGCGCCTGGGCCCCCCCCCGGAACACTTCCGTGGCATAGGCGCCGAAAATTATGCTCAATGTAATTATTCCGTAGGTGACGGCGCTGATTTCGATATATTCGTCATACCCGAGAGTGGCGGCTGCATTGTTGATGAGCAGGCCGCTGATCAGGTAGGTTCCGAGAACAAAAAGCAGCTCCGGAATTCCGCGAACGGCAATGGTGATTCCTTCGGCAGCCAGCGCCAGCGGCCGGAACCCGGAACGTAGGGCGGCAACGCCTGCCAGCCCCAGCACCAGTCCGATCCCGGTGGCCCAGGCCGCCAGCTTCACCGTTACCCAGGCGCCCTGTAAAAGGAAAAGGCCATATCCGTGGAGCATGGTTTGTCCGGTTATTCTTTGCTGCCGTAGATATCGAAATCAAAATACCGGTCAGCCAGCTTCTGGTAGGTGCCGTCCGCCAGCATGGCATCAAGGGCCGTGTTAAACCGTGTCTGCAAATCCGTATCAGACTTTCGCATGGCAAACCCGATCCCCTCGCCAATATACTGACTGTTGCTGACCGGGACCCCTGAAATCACAAGGTCTTTGGCGTTGGGCTTTTTGAGCCAGTCGTTCATATAAAGGGTCTGGCCGAGCATGGCATCGATCCTGCGGGCGATGAGATCCAGACATCCCAGATCAACGTTGTCATAATAGACGATGACGGCATCCGGGAATACATGTTTCACATAATCCCCCCATATGGTGGCCCGCTGGACACCGACCCGTTTTCCCTTGAGACCGTCCGGGGAAATTTTGATTCCGGAGCCTTTCACGACGGCAAAGCTGCCGGTTTCGGCATAGTATTTATGGGTAAAGGCCACGGCCCGCTTGCGCTCCTCAGTAATGGACATGCTTGCGGCAACGACATCGATTTTACGAGCCAAAAGAGCGGGAATAATTCCGTCCCAGTCCACAACAGTGAACTCACAGGACCGGCCAATGCGCCGACAGATCTCTTTGACCAGATCCACCTCGAACCCCAAGGGCGTTCCTTTGGTATCCACATAGTTGAAGGGCGGAAAGTTGCCTTCAATGGCCACCTTGACGGGTCTGTCCGCCGCCATGGCCGCTCCTGCGGATAAAACAAGGGCAGTCAGGGCCCACACGGTATACAGTTTAAACTTCTTCATACATTGTATCTTTCAATTGTTTTTTACTCGATTATCAAATTTTAATGGTTGTCTCTTTCGTGCACAGGCCCTGCCGGGTAAGGTACTTGGACAAAAATTCTTGGCAGCGAGGGGAATCGGGATTTCCGATCACCTTTTCCGGGGTTCCCTGCTCCTCAATTCTGCCATTATGGATAAAAAGCATACGGTCGAATACCGCCCGGACAAATGAAATCTCGTGGGTGACAATGAGCATGGTCCGTCCCTCTGCGGCCAAATCCCGGATGACCGCCAAGACATCCAATACAAGCTCGGGGTCAAGGGCCGATGTGGCCTCGTCAAAGAGCAGCACCTGGGGTTCTATGGCCAAAGCCCGGGCAATTGCCACGCGCTGACACTCCCCGCCGGAGAGTTCTTTTGGGTAGGCGGCTGACCGGGACAGGAGTCCGACTTTTTTCAGAAGTACCATGCCCCTGGCCTTTGCCTCTTTTTTATGGACACCGTGCACACTCACAAGGGCTTCGGTGACATTCTCCAGAGCCGTCATGTGATCCCAGAGGTTGAAATGCTGGAACACCATGCCGATCTTTCGGCGCAAAGAGACAACTGCTCTGTGGTCGGCGGGTTGCAGACGACCTCGTTTTCGTTTCATCTCAACCGTGCTGCCGCAAACTTCCACCGTTCCTTCGTCCGGTGTTACCAACAGGTTAATACAGCGCAGCAGGGTGCTTTTCCCAGATCCGCTGCTTCCGATGATAGCTATGACCTCACCTTTTTGGGCGGTAAAGGAGATGCCCTTGAGCACCTCAACCCCGGCATAGGATTTGTGAATATCGTTTAAGATGATAACGGGCTGATCAGACATGATATTTTATGCTTTCCACCGTATACGAATTATTTCGCAAGTTGTATGGTTCCCGACATCTCCTGAATATATTCGAATCCGGATACAGCATGTCCCAGTTCGTACAATCCCGGGGCGGAACCGAAGCTACCGTAAAACATCACCACGTCTCCCCAGGGCGCATAATAGGCCAGGGTTCCTGCTTTGGCGTTGGCCTTGGGCGTGGCAGTGATGTCCAGTTTTTCGGGCGGGTAAAAAATCTTTTCATTGTTGCTGTAGTTTTCCACTTTGATACTTAAGGGGAGCTGGGCATAAAGATCTTTGGCCGCAGCACTGCCGTTCAATTCAAATACGGTTATTTTGCCGTTTGTCGTAACATTTACCCTCATGGTTCCCGGGTCCTTATTTGTTTTCTTTTTTTCAATTATTGCCTTGCCTGACATTTTTTCAATCTCCTGAATTCCGGTTAAATTGATACCCAGGCGATGCATTTGGTCGCCTGCATAAAAATCCTTGTAGAGCATGAACACATCCCCCCAGGGGGCATAGTAGCTCAACTCCCCTTTTTTCCCGTCATGGTACGCCTCCTGCGCCGTTACGGATAATTTTTTGGACGGATAGAACATCCATTGGGCATCGCGAAAGTTGGTCAAATCCAGGTCAAGGGGCAGCTGGGCATAAAATTGTTTTGCCCCGGTGGTGTCATACAACCGGAATGTTGCCGTATGGCCTCTGGATGTGATTTTTACCTGCATATCCGACAGAGGCAGTTCCTGTGCCTGTGCCCTGCAAGTTGCGGATGCCGCCATAATAACGCCTACAAATAAAACCGTTAAAATCCGATTCATAAGGTTTCTCCTGATTGTTCGGTCTCCGGGCATTTGCCGGTTGTCTCCCACCAGCATGAAAATTGTTGAGATGATCCGGCATCCAATATCACCGGCTCTCCGATTTTCGGAGTCAAAAGCCGGAATGGATAGTCATCCCTGTCTTCTGCCAGTTGCTTAAAGGGCTCATCCCATGAATGGTTGGCAATGGTGAAGCGGCCGACATGGGCGGGAATGAACGCTTTGGCCCCAAGATCCCGGGCGGCCTGTACCGCCTCTTTGGGCGTCATGTGGATATAAGCCCAGCGCGGATCATACTGGCCGCAATCCAGCATCACCAGGTCAAACCCGTTAAATGCTTTCCCGATTTGTGAAAAATGTGATCCGTATCCACTGTCTCCGCTGAAAAAAATCTTATGTTCAGGGGTTTCAAGGGCGAATCCCGCCCAGAATGTTTTGTTCTCTTTGAACAGCCTGCCCGAATAATGCCGTGCCGGCAGCACATGCACAACAACGTCTTCTCCCAGGAAGATCCTGTCATGCCAGTCCCCTTCCCGGATGTTCTCTGTGGGATATCCCCAGTTTTCGAAATAGGCCCCGACGCCCAGCGGACAGATCACCTGTTTGACTTTTGATCGAAGGGCCATGATGGTTGGATAGTCCAGATGATCCCAGTGATCATGGGAAATCAGCAGGCAGTCGATTTGGGGCATATCTTCGGCCGTGTAGATGTTGGTGCCGGCGAATGACTTATTTAAAAAGGAGAACGGTGCTGCTGATTTGCTGAAGACCGGGTCGATCAAAATTCGTTTCCCGCCCGCCTGGACATACCAGGAGGAGTGCCCCATCCATATCACCGTATCTTCATGAAAAAATCGTGCCGATAATTCCTTTAAGTCAGTTTTTTCCGTTGGTACGGGACTGTCGGGCGTCAGCCGGTCTGCCTTGTCAAATATCCCGCTCCATATCACGGACATCATGCCGTCATTTGTTGAGAACTTTGGTGTTGGAACCAGGTTCCGGAATTTTCCATCCCTGTAATGGGGCGATTTCTGAATTTGGCCAAGGCGGTCTCCTTTGGGAAGTTTGCCGAACCTGTCCTGGTTGAAAACTGCACAGGCTGTCAGTCCAAGACAGACCGCGATTGCCAGAATATATCCCGATAAAATCAATAGTCGTGTTCCCATAATATATTTGCTCCCAAGCAATGGTGCCCCTGTTGCCAATTTTGAGGGGTGGTTATGCCGAGCAGGTTTTGTTTTGTCCATCCTATCTGTCCAGGGTAATCGTAACATTGATGGTGCTGCCCAGATCTCGGAGTTCTTTAATGTCGGAACTGACTTTTCCGAGGATAACCAGGTCTGGAGATCCGGAAGCGTCTTTTTTATTTTCAGTAAAAATTACAAAGTCTTGACCAGGAATCCAGTAGGCCAGATCGCCACGGTGATAGCCAGCCTGTAAATCCTTTTCACTATAGACGACCGGTTCAATACCGCCGCAATAATCTACCGGACCCCGGTTAAGGGAAACGGTCACGGGCAATTTTCCCATCAGATTTTTGGCAGGAGGCGTATTATACAAAATGGCCGGAACGATTTTGTTCCCGATGGTCAGGGTGATTTTAACATTATCCTTAAATGATTGGGCTGTGCAGTTGATTACAAAACAGATCGACATCAGTGCAGCTGCGCTAAAAAGAAATAAACGTTTCATTGATGTTTCCTTAACTTAAAAAAAAATCTTACCTTTTGTATTTAAACGATTCAGGCGTTCAGCCCCATGGTGTACGCCTGTCCGAAAGCCGGGCTGTTTTTTGCGGCACCTGCGTCCCACTCCCTGGTAACTGCCATGATACCTTTCTCCTTAACGCCGCTGAAACTTTCGGTGAAAATCCTCAGGCTTTGCACGGCGCTTTCCACCTGGGAACTGCCTCCGGCGCAGGAGACAACAAAATAGACATCTTTGTTCCGGAGCATGGTATAAATAGGGCAGACCCTGTCGATGAAAACCTTCATCTGTCCATTCATGACATGAAAATAGACCGGCGTCGCCAGGACCATGATGTCTGCTGCGAACATTTTTTCGTGAATTGCGGCCATGTCATCCTGCTGGACGCAGGATCCCGGATCATGGATGCAGGCCAGACACCCGGTACAATAATTGATATCTTTCTCCGCCAGTCGGATCTTCTCCACATGATGGCCGGACGCCTTGGCACCCCGCATGAATTCATCGCAAAGGGCATCAGAGTTGCTGTTTGTTCTGGGGCTTGCTGAAATGATCACTATTTTTTTGCCCGGGCTTTTGTCCCCTGCGGCTTGTGCCTTTAAAGGCAGGGTCGTGGCGGCCATTCCCACAATCAAAGGAGAGGCGGCCATGGCGACACCGGCTTTAAGAAAGTCCCGGCGTTCATGTGACACTGCTGTCTGTATGCGGTCAGCCTTCTTGGTTTTAACCTCCATGTATCACCTTTTCGTATATTAAATTTTTATTTTCTTTTATTCAGCACCCCAGTAAGAATTTTTTGGGCACTTTCAGCCTCTGCGTTTCCAACGGTGGTTTTCAAAACGGAGACAAAATCCTCTATCTGCGCCGTACTCAAACCGGTGTTCATGGCTGCTCCAAGATGAAAGCCAAGCTGTCCCCGGGTGCCGGTCATATTGGCAAGGGCGGCAATGGTGGCAAGCTCCCTGTCCTGGTAACTGATCACATCCCGGACAAAGATATCGGCAAACAGATGCTCTTTGAGGAAGGTGTCAATGGCGGGTGAGAACTGCTGCCATGCGGCACCGGAGATATCGGTCTTTCGTCCGGCAAGCATTGCCCGTACCTTTGCCCCGTATTTATCCTTGTTAAAATCAGGCGGAACCGGGCTCGCCTCTTTGCCCTGGACATCATCAATGCCTTTAGCTTTGCGTTGGTCCACCACCTTCATCAGGGTGGAAAGGGCATTCAGGCTTCGGGGAAAGCCCGTATATGCGTACAGGTGTACCATGACTTCTTTTATTTCATTGATACTCAGGCCGTCATCCAGTGCCTGGTTCAGGACAGGTACAAGCCTGTTGAGATCCCCGTCTGCGGTGAATGCCGCAATGGGAATGATGCGCTGCTGTCTGAGGGTTAATTGGTGAATGTTTTGGGTATTATCATCTTCCGAACCAAATGCGGACCCGCAGACCAATGTTGTCAACATAACCAATACGGTTAAAATAGCGGTTTTCATGATCAACTCCTTATTTTCCAAGATATTGTTTGTCGGTAACCCTTTCTTTATAGACGACATTTTTGTACTCAAATACACCGGTAATGAGCAGGAGTGCCATAGGGGTATCCGGAGAGGCACCGTGCCAATGCTCGGTATCGGGCGGACACCAGACTACGTCGCCGGCTTTTATTTCTAATATTTTCCCATCCCGGGTTCCGGTCCGACCGACGCCTGAGGTCACAATCATATATTGTCCTGCAGGGTGAGTGTGCCACGCTGTTCTTGCCCCGGGTTGGAATGATCCGTGGGCGCCTGAATATTGGGCCGTTTCATTGGGGGGGAACAGTAAGGACAACTGAACATCTCCGGTAAATAATTCCTGGGGCCCTGTAAAGGTTTTCCGGGCATCCCCCCCAAAGATCGTCTGTTTCTCCATGCAGTTTTCCGGTTTTTTCCCGAAATCGGAGCACAAAAAACATTTTGTCAGGTTATGCATTTTTCCCCATGGTATACGCCTGCTCAATGGCCTGGGTGCCTTTGACAAGACCTGGATCCCAGATGCCGGTGACTGAGATGACACCTTTTTCTTTGGTGCCGCTCAGGCAGTTGGTATAAACCTGCAGGCTCTTGACAGCCCTGTCTACCGGCATCTGGCCGCCTGCAGCAGCAACGATGTAATAGACTTCCTTGTTGCGGATCATGGAGTAAATGGGGCAGGTTCTGTCGATAAAGGTCTTCATTTGGGCGTTCATCGCGTGAAAATAGACCGGTGTGGCAAGAACCAGAACATCTGCGGCCAGGATCTTTTTGAAAATATCGTTCATGTCATCCTGCTGAACGCAGCTTCCCTGGTTGCTAATACAGGCGCAGCAGCCGGTGCAGTAGTTGATCTGCTGTTCCGACAATCGGATCTTTTCTGACTGGTGGCCCGCGTCGGAGGCCCCCCGCATGAATTCATCACAGAGAAGATCCGAATTCCCGCCTTTTCTCGGGCTTGCCGAAATTAAAAGTATTTTTTTGCCCATGGCATGTAGGCTATCCCAGCGCTTTGGTAAAAAAGTCTGTCAGTTTATCAAAGGGGATCATATCGGTGCGGTCGTACAGATCAATGTGCCTGGCACCGGGAACGATATAAAGCTCCTTAGGTTCTGCGGCCTGCGCGCAGGCATCCTCGGAAAAATACCGGGAGTGGGCATTTTCTCCGATAATGAACAAAATGGGCCTGGGTGAAATTGTCTCAATGTAGTTGAGTAACGGAAAGTTCATAAAGGCCATGCCGCTGGTTAGGGTAAAGGCGGCCGGTGCATTGGGGTGATGCCCCCGTTTCATGGCATAGAATTCAAAAAATTCGCTTGTAATAGGGTCCAGCTCTTCAGGAATTGTTTCCTGGGGTGTGCTGGGGAATCCCGGCGGAATTTCGGGCAGGCCTTTTTCAAAATCTTTCCAGCGCTGTTCGCCTAATGCAACCAGCGCCTGACGGCGTTCATCATCAGTCATGCCGTCCATCCAGCCGTTACGGGTGACCCGGCTCATGTCATACATGCTTGCCGTTGCAACAGCTTTAATGCGTTGATCCACCTGGGCGGCCTTGAGTGAAAAACCGCCGCTGCCGCAGATGCCGATGGCCCCGATTCTGTCGCGGTCCACATAGGGCCGGGTACCCAGAAAATCCACGCCCGCGCTGAAGTCTTCAGTGAAAATTTCAGGAGACGAGGTGCGTCTGGGTTCACCGCCGCTGGTGCCGTTATAGGATTCGTCAAATGCAATGGATACAAATCCCCGTTCCGCCATGGTCTGGGCATAGAGACCGGCACCCTGCTCCTTAACACCGCCGTAAGGGGTGCCCACAACCAGTGCCGGATATTTTTTTGAAAGATCAATATTGCAGGGCAGATAGAGGTCTGCGGACACGCTGATGCCGAATCTGTTCCGATAAGAAATTCTTTCTACAATTACCTTGTCGCTTTTTGGAAAAATTTTATCCCACATAACAATTTCCTCGTTTTAGTTCGTTTTATTTTAAGATGCCGACATTACATATTTTTGTTAAAAAAGGTGGTGAGTTTATCAAAGGGGATCATGTCGGTCCTGTCGTACAGATCAATATGCCTTGCACCGGGAACAATTACCAGTTCCTTAGGTTCGGCAGCCAGCTTATATGCATCCTCGGTGAAATACCTTGAGTGTGCCTTCTCACCCATGATGAACAGAATCGGTCTCGGAGAGATGGTGTCAATGTAGTTGAGCAAGGCAAAATTCATAAACGCCATGTTGCTGGTCTGGGTGAAGGGGCCGTGGGACCGGGGATGGTGTCCCCGGGACATGGCGTAGTATTCCCAGAATTCACTTGAAATAGAATTCATCCCTTCAGGGATTGAATCCACCGCTTCTTTGGGGAACCCTTGAGGCAGCAGAGGGGTGCCGTTCTCAAAATCCTTCCAACGCTGTTCAGCAAGCTGGTCAAGGGTTTTATTGCGCTGGGCATCTGACATCGTGTCTTTCCAGCCCTTGCGGATGACCCGGCTCATATCGTACATACTGGCTGTGGCAACTGCCTTGATGCGATGGTCAACCTGTGCTGCGGTCAGTGCAAATGCACCGCTGCCGCAGATGCCGATCACACCGATTTTGTTTCTGTCTACAAAGGGTCTTGTCCCTAAAAAATCTACGCCTGCGCTGAAGTCTTCAACAAAAATGTCGGGAGAAGACAAGTGTCTGGGGTCGCCGCTGCTTTCACCGTTATATGATTCGTCAAAAGCCATGGCGACAAAACCCCGTTCGGCCATGGTCTGGGCGTAGATGCCGGCCCCCTGTTCTTTGACCCCGCCGTAGGGGGTGCCCACGAGAATGGCTGAATATTTTGTAGATTGATCCATATTTTTAGGCCGGTACAGGTCTGCAGATATGGTCAAACCGTATCTGTTGGGATAGAAAACTTTTTCATGAATAACCTTATCGCTTTTGGTAAAGGTCTTATCCCAGGTGGTATCTGCTGCAGCCGAAACACCGGCCGTGGATAAAAGCGAGACAATCACTGCCAGGAGTGTATGAAAATGACGGGTCATTTGCTGTTTCATCTTAACACCTCTCAATCGTTTGGATTTTATGCGAAAAAGTTTAACCACGGAAATCACTGAAGACACTGAAAAGAAAATTCCGTGGATTCAGTGTGTTCCGTGGTTAAATTGTCTTTTATAGTTTGTCGTACTCTTCATCTGAAACCGGTTCCAGCCATTCATTGGAGGCACCTTCTGCAGGGACTTCAACGGCCACGTGAGCGAACCAGCTGTCCTTGGCAGCACCATGCCAGTGTTTGGTTTCAGGCGGGATATTGACCACATCACCGGCGCGCAGTTCTCTGGCCGGTTTTCCCTCTTCCTGGTACCAGCCGCGTCCGCCGGTTACCAGAAGGACCTGTCCCCCTTTGTGGTGGATATGCCAGAAATTGCGGCAGCCCGGCTCAAATGTGACGTTGCCGATGACAACCCGTTCCAAAGAGAGCATGTTAAGATAACTGGTTCCAGTGAAATAGCGGGCATAGGCCTCATTTTTGTCCCCTATTGGGAAAATGCTCTCTCCGGTAAACGGGGTTTGTGTGCTGCTGTTTTCGTTTGATGCGTTCATATTGCCTCCTAGCAAAAATATAGTTTTATTTAAAAAAAATTTTATGTGTTTACTTTTTGTTGGTATTCAAAACCTGTTCAAGGTTCTCTTTTGCATTTGCCGCTACCTCAGAGCCGCAGACCAGCTCTAAAACGCTTACAAAGTCATAAAGCTGCTCCGGGGTAATGCTGTTGTTCAGGCTTATGGCGAAATGCGCCTGGAGCTGGTTGTTGACACCCTTGATGTTTGCCAGTGCGGCAATGGTTGCAAGTTCCCGTTCGCTCCAGTCAAGCACGTCCCGCTGAAAAATATCTCCGAAAAGATGGGCTTTAAGGTACTGGTCAATGGCAGGTGCAAAGTCGAACAGAGCGCCTGATACGGGCTGGCCGACCAACTGGGTTTGATTTTCCGTGCCGAATTCAAGGCTGCTTTTGCCGGCCGGCAAAGGTGTTGCTTCTTTTCCTGTTTCGTCTTTGATGCCTTTGCTTTTTCGCGCTTCCATGACCGCCATAAAGGTGCCAAGGCCATTCAAGCTTCTGGGGAAACCTGCGTAAGCATACATCTGAACGAGAATTTCCTTGATTTCGTTCACGGTCAGGCCGGCATCAAGCCCCTTCTCCAGGCTTGCCTTTAATTTGTCGAGATTTCCGCCGGCGGTAAAAGCGGCAATGGGTATGATCGCACGTTGTTTTGTGCTGAGTTTTGTTGTTGTCATATGTGTCTCCAATTTTATAAAATTTCATTCAGGCATCAAAGGCTGTCTCTGTATCCACGGGAATGATTCGATCCATACCTGTTTTGAATTTATGGTTAGGATACACCATCCTAAAGAAGAATGAATAGCCTGATCGTTTCTAATAATTGCCTGTTTGTCCAAAACTATGAATTCATTGTTGAGTCCAAGAAGAAAAAATTGTAAAAATGCATCACTGAATTTTAGTATATATTCTTGGTAACCATCCGGTTGATCATAATAATTTATAGAGTACGCCGTGCGGTTGATGCGAGAAGTCCGGAAGGTTAATGTGAAAAGAATTGCCCAATAATTTATACGTTGCAACAAAGTATTTGTGGGCAAAAAACGACTGTGTTAGGATTTAAAGAATCAAGGACAAGGATGGTGGCAATGGATGAAAATAATAAAAATTCGGTGGCGATTCAGGAAAAGATGTCGGACGCATCCCAGGAACTGGCAAAAAGTATTGCCCGGTGGACAGGGGATGAAAATCAGATGGATACAAAAATTTCAGGTCTCCGGCTCAGTCGATGGACTACCCCAACGGAACCGACAAGTTATACACTTGAGTCAAGTATCTGCCTGATTGCCCAAGGGGCCAAACGGGTACTGCTGGGTGAGGATGCCTACATGTATGACGCAACCAGATTCCTGATAACATCAGTGGATCTGCCGGTTGTGGCCAACATTGTTGAGGCGAGCAGCGAAAAACCCTATCTGGGTTTGATATTGGAAATTGATTTGAAGGAAGTCTCCCAGCTTACCGTAGACAGCGGCCTTCCGGTGAACCGCTCCGGACACGCCCAAAAAGGTATGGCTGTGGGGCAGCTTTCACTGCCCCTGCTTGAGACGTTTCAACGCTTGATTGATCTTCTGGACGAAGAAGAAAATATAAAAATCCTTGCTCCGCTGATCAAGCGGGAAATTTTTTTTCGTTTGCTCACATCGGATCAAGGGCCCCGTCTTCAGCAAATAGCAGCGTCAGGGAGCCACAGCCATCAAATTTCACGGGCCATATCCTGGCTAAAAAATAATTATACCAGCCCCCTTAGTGTAAACGAACTGGCGGCCAGCGCCGGCATGAGCAAATCAGCATTTCACAACCACTTTAAGGTGATGACCTCAATGACGCCCCTGCAATTTCAAAAACGGTTACGCTTAAATGAGGCCAGGCGGTTGATGTTGACGGAAAATATGGATGCCATGACAGCAACATTTGAGGTGGGTTATGAAAGCGCCTCCCAGTTCAGCCGGGAATACAGCCGTTTGTTTGGCGCGCCTCCATTACGGGATATCAATCGTTTACGCCGGACAGCCTCTGTTTAATTCTTCTTTTCAATATTGCACAGTAGCGCCGAATGTGGCCAGCTACCGGTTTCCTGACTGCAGAATTCATGATCATCGGGGCACAGAATATTGGCATTGGACTCGAATACGCGAAAAAGTCCGGGCAGTTTTCCATCACTCTCCGGGAACCACCATCCGTGCTGCAGGTCGACCATATCTTCTCTGATGGTATCCGAAACTTCGACCTTTTGACGAATTTTTCCCAAAGGCGTGGAGATGACAGCCCAGTCTCCGGCTGCAAGACCTATCTTTTCTGCTGTGGACGGATGGATCGTAACAACGGGATCAGGGTGTTTTTTGCGGGCCTTTTCGATCTGTCTGTGTTCGGAATGGTACATGGGCTTGAAGCGGCTTCCTGTGATAAGAATAAATGGATATTCCCGGGCCAGCTCAGGGCTTCCCACAGGCGTTAAGACCGGTTCCTGATAAACCGGAAGAGGCGGCAGGTTCAGTTTTTCAAAAATCGAGGAGCGCAGCTCCACTTTTCCCGAAGGTGTTCCAAACCCAAGCTTTTCGTAACGGCGGAACTCTCGTTTCCCAAAGATACCGTATTGTTCGCAAAATGCTTTGAATGACAGTCCGATGGGTGCAAGGCAGTAATCATAGACCTGCTCCACCGTTTCCCAGGGCCAGTTGGCTTCCTGGCCCAGACGCAGACCCAGGCCCCGGTAAAAGTCGTAGCTGTTGCGGCGTTCGTATAAGGGGGCCATGCCCTGGGGGCATGGCATACAAAAATCCCTGGTCAGCCAGAGTTCGGGTTGCTCTACGGTGGAAGAGGCTGGGAACACATAATCGGCAAGGGCGGCGGACGGGGTCAGGTAGTAATCCATAACCACATAGAGCTCAAGGGATTTCAGGGCGTCAAACACTCGCTTGGTATTTGGAAATGAAAGAAGCGGGTTGCTTGCAAGAGAGATGGCTGCTGTCACGGGGTAGGGCTTGCCGGTGATCATGGCGTTCATTACCTCCCTGGCATGGGCCAGGTTGGAGTGCCAGGCCTCGGGAGCTGCCAGGTAGCCCTCGGGCAGTTTTTTGTTGGCTTCCTGGTTCATTTCCCAGCCCGGAAACCCAAAAAAAGGATAGAGGTCAGCCCCAAGCTGCTTGGCCCGCTGGCTTGCCGGGATGCTTTCATTCATCTCAAGGGCTTCCCAGTCAATGATTTTGCCGATGTCCCCGGCCATGCTAAGAGTTTCCCCGCCAGGGATTTCCAGATTACCGGTGATGGCCCGCAAGATTGCCCGGGCCCGGGCACACTGGGTGGCATTGATGCCCTGCTTGTCCAGGCCGTACCCCCAGGGCATGGTCGCGGGTTTGGCCGCAGCATATGTGCGGGCCGCTTCTACCAAAAGCGCTTCGGGGATGCCGGTAATCTCGGACACCTTTTCAGGGGAATAGTCGGCTGCAGCGGCCTTGAGATCCTCAAAGCCAACAGTATATTTGTTTACAAATTCTTTGTCGTATAATTCCTCCTCAATAATCAGGCGAATCCAACCCAGCAAAAGGGCTACATCCGTACCTGGTCTGATCTGAAGCCAGAGATCAGCCATCTCAGCCTCTTTTGTACGTCTGGGTTCAATGACGATGAGCTTCGCCCCTCGTTTTTTTGCGCGAACCAATTCGGGATAAAGGCCAACGGGATCAGAGTTCACGGGATTCGCGCCCATCAGAATTATGCAGGAGGCTTCAACACGACCAGGCATGATCATACCGCCGTAAGTAGCATATTCCGTGGCGTAGCTCGGACACATGCAGATGTTGTTGACGCCGCAGGTATTGGGGGATCCGAAAAGATTGAAAAACCTGCGGCAGTCCCAATGATAGGTTCGTTTGGTCCCATGGGTGAAGGCCAGGGTTTCGGCCCCGTACCGGGTTTTTAGTTTAGATAGTTTGTCCGCCACCTCGTCCAGAGCCTGTTCCCATGTCACTCTCTGCCACTCCCCTTGGCCTTTTTCGCCCTTTCGTTTCAGGGGATAGTTCAGACGCTGGGGATGATGGACATGATCCGGCATAAGCCGGCCCCGCTCGCAGATAATACCCCGGGTGACCGGGTGGTCCGGATCACCTGTTACTTTGATAATTCTACCGTTTTCAATGTGCAGCAAGGTGCCGCAGCGCGGATGGCATAGTCCGCAATAGCTTTTTTTTATCTCGACCATTTTTCCCCCTTAGTCGTGTAGAAACTTCACACTAATCACATCGGCTCCATCGCCCAATTTCTGTCAAAATATTGTCTTCAAAAGTCAAAGGGTAACAATAATAATTACTGCCTTTTTCACGAATTCGAATAGACCAAAGGTCAATCCTTTTTTGGATTTTTATTTTTCCCCAACCTTCTTTTTCATTCAGTTCTGTCTCTATTTCTTTGGTGTAGGTGTCTTTATTCAGAATTTCTCCACATGATTGAAGCTTACTAACAACTGTCGTTTTTATATCCCCAATTGATATAATGTCATTGCCGCAACGAACACCGGCAAATGCTATTCCATCATAAAATAGAAAACAAGCGAGTACAATAATACATATTTGTTTAATAGAGGAAGTATAGAATTTGTGTTGCATGGGAAACTCCTTTGAAAGTAAGAATACCTATAAACAGTTAGGCAGATTAAACATTTTCAGTAAAAAAAGGCAATATTAAATTTTATTTTTGGGTACCGTTCAAATTTTCTTGCCTGTAACTCAGTCGGGAAAGGCCGGGAGAACAGGGAAGAGTACATCGTAAGCATAGTTGAAAATCAAAGTGTAAGCTAAAACAGCTATGGTAAAGGCAATATCCATGCTAAGCGCTTGGATAAAAGAGAAACGCATCCAAGCCATAGTAAAAGGAACTGAGGCTATCATGAATCCACCCTCAAAGCACATTGAATGAAAGACCCTCAGTTTAAAATCCCTGGGATAAAGAGGATGCTTGAGAAAGATCAGTATATGGTCAAAGGCACAGTTGTAAAAAAAGTTCCAAATCATAGCCATGAGCGACATGAGAATTCCGAACCCTCCAATGTGTGTGGCAGGTTGGTTGAAAAGGTTCTTAAGGATCAGCACCGTGAGCAGGAGCAAAACCCCCTCAAAAAGAATAGAATGGCGAAGTCTATCTAAAATAGATCTCATTTTAGGTTTTTTGTTCATAGCAATTACATTTTTTGAGTTACAAAATTCAAAACAATTTTTAATTATCATTGATATTAGATGGAATAAAGTTGAAATCTATCTGAATTATTGATAGATGAACCCAATGAATTTTAGCTTGGATCAATTGGAAGCATTTTCAGCGAGTGCTGAAGCAGGTTCGTTTTCGGCTGCCGCCAGAAAGCTGCGAAAAGCCCAGTCAGCCGTGAGCATGGCGATTTCCAATTTGGAGATTGATTTGGGCCTGGAACTTTTTGACCGCGCAGGAAAATATCCAGTGTTAACCCTGACCGGAGAGATGTTTCTTAGAGAAGCTGAAACGATATTATCCCGTTGCCGGTCCATGCAAACCAAAGCCGCGACGTTGGCCAAAACCATGGAAAGCCGGGTTCGATTAGCTGTTTCGGAATCCCTGCCTAACATAGCCTTTAAAGATGGCCTTTTGCTCAAGAATTTTAAAGCCCGGTTTCCGGAGACCGAGCTGGAAATTCTTTCGGGTTCTCTCAATGATGTCTGGGATATGATTGAGCAAGACCGGATCGATTTTGGCGTGATGATGCCTACAGAAATCCTTTTGGACAGATGGAAGTCCAGGTCCGATTTTCGAATTGTCGGGAAGATGAATTTTATTCCGGTCGCCCACCCAAAACATGGCTTGGGAAAAGCTGGGTTAGATATTTCTGCTCTTGACTTGATTTTACAAATAGAGGTGACTTCCAGGGGCGGAGAGCACGAAACACAGCTTCCTGTGTTCAGCAGCAGGGTGTGGTGGGTGGAAAACGAATATTTGATCCGAGATCTCCTGCGCCAGGGGATGGGCTGGGGCATTTTGCCTGAACACTTAATAAGGGAGGACCTACACGCGGGACGTCTGGAGCAGGTGCAGGTGGACGTGGGGGAGGCGATCCTTTCTGCCCCGATTCTCATGGCCTGGTCCAAGGATCGTCCTTTGGGGCGAGCAGGAGACTGGCTTTTTTCAGCTATGAAAGGATATTACAGCTGAGTATGTCAAACAAACATATAACTGAAGGTGACGGCCGCCGCCACTCGTCTGAGAATGCAATAAATACTGTGACTATAATTGGGAGATGCTCACATACAGCAAGGAAATAAAAAACAAAAAGGCTACAAATCTGTTGTGAGAAATCAAGGAAGGAAATGTGGAACATGGTGATGAATTCTGGAGAACAAAAATACATTTATTGGCATAAAATTATAGAAAGTACTTATCCTGAATGGTCCGCCGGAAATATTATCGGGCTGAATAAGAAAGAAAGCAGACTAAATCTTATGGATGATAAAAATCGCCATAATCTTAAAGGGTATCCAATGAAGCTGGAATATTTTGGCAGGACTGAGGCTGAATCAGATATCAAAAAACAAAAACATCAACTGTTTATACTATGCAAAGAAAAAAACATAGAGCCTACAGAAGAACTGAAAAGATTAGCAAAAGAAGAAGGTTGGTTGTAAACAATTGAACTGGCAGCTACGGATTACAATCTGAATAAAACGTATGACTTCAAACAGATTAAGATCCTACGGAAATATGATGAGAACCTGCCTGCAGTCCCCTGCCAGGCAAGTAAAATACAGCAGGTGTTGCTCAATATCTTGATCAACGGCGCTCAGGCTATGCAAGACGCGGGTACCTCGAACGCCGCTTCCATTATCCGGACCTATGTTGATTTCATCAGGAATATGACATGCATGGAGAAAGAGGACAATGGACCAGGTATGAATGAAAAGACCAGCAAACACATATTTGATCCCTTTTTCACACCAAGCCGGCAGGGATGGGAACCGGATTAGGGCTCAGTGTCTCCTATTTTATCATCACTGAAAATCATAAAGGCGAAATGGAAGTTGAGTCCAGTCCGGGAGAAGGAGCTAAATTCACTCATTGCTTGCATTAGCTTCGGCTTCAAGGCATCGCGAATCGGTATTAGACCGGCAATTCGTATAGGGGACGCCCTGTTTATCAAGCCACTCGGCAAAAAAATCAAGATGGGAATTGAAACGATATGATTCGGCATTCAGTGGCAGGACCCTTCAAATGCACTAACGAAATATAGTTATAAAAATCATATCTCAACACCAAACAATTATATGATTATATTCCGATATAATTCCATTCTAAATTTTGGAACTTAAAAGATGCTCAAACAGTGCCTTTTGTAGTTGAGCTTTCTTAATTTGTAATTTTATACCCTTGGCACGGTTCCTGATCTAATAGCTTTCTATAAGAGAATTTGGTGGATGGAATGACAATAAAAAAATTTGAGACTTGGGATATCCATGACTAATCAGCAGGAATCAATAATAAACGCGGAACTTTTTTCAGCTTTCAACGCCATGGCGTCAGTCGTTTGGATTATTGATAAAGACAATTTTATCCGCCAATCTAATAATTCCGTCGAGAATCTATTCAATAAAACTACATTTGAAGTGATCGGTAAAAAATGTTGGGAGGTTGCACATGGTACTGACCAACCGGTCGAAGGGTGCCCCATTTCAAAGGCAAGACATAGTTTGCAACGAGAATCGATGGAGTTTCAGATTGGCAAAAAATGGTTTGAAGTCATAGTAGACCCGATCCTTGATGCTAAAGGACGACCAACCAAATACATTCATATCATCACCGATATTACTGAAAACAAGCAGATATATACAAAATTGAGACAAAGCCAAAGACTGCTTGCTAATTCACAACGCCTGGCAAAAATAGGCGGATGGGAATGGGATGTTGAGTTGCAAAAGATGTATTGGACAAATGAGTTGTATCGTTTGCATGGGTTTGACCCTATGAATTTTGATCCTGGTTCTCCTTATCATATTGAAGCAAGTCTCGGGTGCTATAAACTTGAAGACCGTCCAATTCTATTAGATGCTTTTTGGGGATGCGTAGAAGAAGGGATTGCTTATGATCTTGAATTTGAGTTTAAAAAACTGTCCGGGGAAAAAATATGGATTAGGACTGCAGCTGAATCTATTTTAAAAGGTGACAAGGTTAAAAAGGTTATTGGTAATGTAATAGATATTACCGAATTTAAAATGGCGAACGACGCATTGCTCATTCAATCTGAAAGAATCAAAACCTTTTTCAACTCAATTAATGAGGCAATCTTTGTTTATCCACTGAAAGAAGCGGGATTTGCATCTTTTATGGAAGTTAATCATATCGCCTGTAAACAATATGGGTATACCTATGACGAATTTTTGAATATTTCTGTGCCCAATATAACCGTTACACCGGATGTAAGCGAGCATGGAAAAAGAGATTTTAGAAAAGAACTCATTAAAAAAGGGCAGCTTATTTTTGAAACAATTCATATAAAAAAAACGGGGGAGACCTTTCCAGTTGAAATAAATTCAAACATTTTTTATCAAAATAGAAAACCTTACATTCTTGCCCTTGTCCGAGATATTACAGAACGTAAAGAAAATGAGAAAAAACAAGCATTTCTTATAACTGAACTGCAAGAGGCTCTTGAAAATATTAAGACTCTTAGAGGTCTTCTTCCTATCTGCTCCATATGTAAAAAAATTCGCGACGACAAAGGATACTGGAATATTTTAGAAGGCTATATTGAAAAACATTCAGAGGCTCTTTTTAGTCATGGAATTTGCCCTGAATGCTCTGATAAACTTTACGGAGATAAAGATTGGTATATCAAAATGAAAAATGAAAAACAAAAAAAATAAATAAAAGAAATTTTCTATTCTAACTCTGTACTTTCTATACAGGCTCGCTCATGCCGGTATGAGAGCGGTATTCAATAACAAAAGCATTGTGGGAAGGAAGCTGTTCCAAATGTAAAAATCCTGACCCAAATCCTGGCCCTTTGGGTCAGGATTTTTACTCCAAAACGTTACGGTGAATTTTGTGACTCCTTGTCAAGGCTGAACAGATATTTCCAGATTGACATAATTCATGGCCTACCGCTGGTGTCGATACTTCATCACTGACTGCATGTTACGAATCACCAAGAATGATTCTTTAAGGCGGTTGCGATCACCGTGCGAAAGGTTGTCCGGTGACACAAAGTTGTCCATTTCCTTGCCGGCTTTGACCTGTCTTGCCTGGTGCTGAATGCGTATATTGCTTATAAACTCAAGCGCATCGCGCAGATCCCCGGCACTGTCGTTAGAGATAGCTTTGCTGCTTTCCATCAAATCAATGCGATCCAGGGAGTTGATTGCGCTACTGCACTGGGCAAGGGCGTAGACACGGATAAGGTCCACAATGGGGACAATGCCGTTGAGCTTGACATCAAATGTATGGTCGTGTTCTCCTCCTTTGATTAATACAAAATTACGGAAAAATCCCAGCGGTGGTTGATGGGAAAGCGCGTTTCTTGTCATATGGGCCAGGAAGATACGATTGCCGCGGGTCTTGCTTAATATATGATCACGCAGGTCTTGAAACAGGCTGCGGTTGCCGTATATGCAACGTAAATCAAAAAAAACACTGGTCAGCATCAGGGCTTCGGGATCAGGCCGGTCAATCCACTGGTTGAAATTTTTTTTCCAGACTTTCAGGGGTTGGCGCCAATCATAGTTGGTCGCCATCATGTCGCCGGGACAGTAGATGTAACCACAGGCGTTGAGTCCATCACAGACATGTCTGGCCAGCAGTCTGAAGTATTTGCTATGCTCTTTGGGAATGTAATCATCCGCCAGGATAAGGATATTATCCTGATCCGTCTTGGCAATCTGTTCCTCTCGCGCCTGGGAGCCTGCAGCGACCCAGGCGTAGGCCACGGGAGCCGGCCCCAGTCTTTTTTCAGCCAACTGAAGCAGGCGGGTAGTGACGGCATCTGTGATAGACGTAATCAACTGCCCTGCGCTCATGGCTGTTGCCCCGGAGTCGACCAGATTGACCAGCAGCTCGGGGATTTTTGCCGTTACCTCCTTGATCCTGTCAATATCAGTGTGTTTGTAGATATCACCAATAATATATACCGTAGTGCAGGTTTGCAGTCTGGTGAGATCAGTGGTGGTAATCATGCCCGCCAGGCGGTTGTTGGCCATCACCGGCATATGATGGACGTTGTAGCGGGCCATTTGAAGTTGAGCTTTAAAAGCAAAATCGCTGCTGTTAATAGTAGCCGGGTTTTCGGTCATGATTTCACTTACTCTGTCGTTAAGATCCAAGCCCTTGGCAATAACTCGGTTGCGCAGGTCACGGTCGGTAACAATCCCGATCAGTTTTTGTTCGCGGCGTTCCGGTTCGTGGTATATAAGGATTGAAGAGACACGCTTTTGGTTCATTGCCTGGGCAGCCTCCTGTATGGTGGCTGTAACCGGTACTTTGACCGGGATGCGGCGTAACAGTTCCCTGACCGGTGTGAGCATCAAGCTGAGCTGGGTCTGATCACTTTGACTAAACAGGCTTCTGGCTTCACGCTGCCGTCTACTTTGCACTTCATCGGAGGTATCGAAGAAACTGTTGAGTTGGGCATTTTGATTGCAAATTCTGTATAGATAAGCAGCGCTGAGCTGATATACTATGGTGTCCTCCATGGCAAATGCTTTTAGTTTGTCCCGGCTACCGACATGCGATGAACGATATCCAAACATCTCATTTTCACCGAGGCGGGCCTGCAGCTCACCGTCTGCTGTATTAAGTTCCACCTTTCCGGTACGGATCAGGTAAAGGTGATCAAACAGGGTTCCGGTCTCGGGTATCTCGGAACCTTTGCGAAAATGGCGTATCTGTAGCTTTTCCGTCAAGTTGGATAACGTTTTTTCCGACAATAGGCCAAATGGATGGTTGTTTGCCAGAAAGCTGCGCATTTCCTGTAATTTAATATTCATTTACCTTATTTAATTCCTTGAGTGGAGCGCCGGGTTACTTTTTTCCATATTTTTTGAGTAGATCCTCATACATATTTTCTCGGTATATATTTTCAACAATGCGTTTAAGAATTATCCGAATTTTCTGGGGAAGTTCTTTTCTCACAAAGATCCATTGTTCTTTGTTGCTCTCAATCATAATAACCTTGCCGAAGTCATTTGGTGTGAATCCGATATCCTGCATCCAATAATAATAAGCAGGCTCGGAAAAGATGGCTCCATCATACCCGCGATCATGCAGCATTCTGAGAGATTGGCGATAACTATTCACCCGACATATCTCTTGCGGCGGCAGTCTGTCCAACTGCAGATAAGAGGCTGAATGATGATAAATTAATTTTTTTCCCTTGAAATCTTCAATTCTCTGAATTCCGCATTCTTTTTTGGTAGCGGCAATTACATTGATATTAAACTGTATGGTTAATTTATCTCCGGCATCCAAAGCAGCTTGGTGTGCCTGAGATGAAATCAGGTCGACATCGCCGTGCTTCAGCATGTCATACATTCTGTTATGAGACAGAATTTTGTTCGTAAATGAGAACCCAGACCGAATACCTATTTCCTGATTCAGTTCATAGATAATCCCGTGTATTTCATTCTGCGAATCTTTCCAGCCGTATGGAGGAAGATCCATCGTGCCTATTTTCAATACGGTGGCGGGGTCCTCAGATGACTGCTGCGCATTAATGACGGTAACACCATATATCCATATGGCAAAATACCATATGCAGACGGTATAAAATTTCATCTGATTTCGTCGGATCATGATTCACCCTTAAATTAGATTGTAAATTATGGTGATTTTAATGCTATGCGATAGTCAACCTAATAGAAATATATCTTGACCGTTGCCCGGAAGGCAAGAGGAGCTTTTATGCTTTGTTAAATTTTCGTTTATTGCCGGCAGGTATTTTGCCGTAACCTTCCCGGGAAAACCATTTTGTATATTGATAAAAATAGGACCGAATGCTAATCTAAATGAAACTGTATTCCCCGCATACCCAAAAACATAATATTACGAAACGTTTATAAAACGCAGAAATGCCGTATTAAGGATTTAAGGAGGTATCTATGCTTAAATCAATCCGAACAAAATTGCTGACTTTTTCCTTTCTACTCATCTTAATAGCTGTGATTCCGATTGTTTTCGCCGTAAATATAGTTATTAATAAATCCACCTTAGAAAACTATCATGACAATGTCGTCGAAAAGGTTAACGACATTGAACAGATACTTGAGGTGTTTTACGAAAATCTTGACCGAAATCTTGATACATTTGCAACCCACTCCAAAATTCTTCAGGCGGACAGCAGCATTACAAGCTACGCCGGAACTACAGAAAAAACTGCCATGACCCCCTCCCAAAACGGTGGTATTGAACAGCAAATTTATGAAGAATTCGCCCATTATGCCAAACACCATCCAGGCACCATGTATGTATATATGGGAACCAAGGACAGTGGATATATTCAATGGCCGGAGACGTCTGTACACAAAGGGTATGATCCTCTAAAAAAAGGCTGGTACAACTTTGCGCTGTCCGATAATGGAAAGATTCGCCGGACCGATCCATATACAGATTCCATCAGCGGATCGGTTATTGTCAGCAACGTAAGATCGTTTAAAGACAAACACGGCAGGGTGTACGGGACCATCGGTCTGGATGCCTCATCTGATAAACTCGCCGACATCATGAAAGGCGTCAAGATCGGAAAAACCGGTTATGCCATGATGCTTCACAAGAAAGGGTTGATCCTTGCAGATCCCAAGAATGACCAAAATAATCAAAAATATGTTAAAGATGTGGGTATAGACAAGTTGGATACAGTCCTGGAAAACAAAAAAACGGATTTTGATACCACAATTAACGGCACTGTTTATCATGTTAATTCCTTTCAGTCGAATAAAACCGATTGGATTGTTGTCGTTCTAATCGAAAAAGCTGAATTACTTGAGGGCGCAGCTTCTGTCCGGAAAATTGTTTTGGGAATAACTGTTATCGTCCTTGCGATTATCGGCTGTTTTACTTTTTTCATCTCCGGCAGAGTTGTCAAACCCATCAATCAAATGGTGTACAGTTTGAAAGATATTGCCCAGGGAGAAGGGGATCTGACTATGCGACTACCTGCCGGATCAAGCGATGAAATCGGGGAAATGGCCAGGTGGTTCAATACTTTTGTCGAAAAACTTCAAGGCATTATATCTGGTATCGCAGGTGACTCGGATGAAATAGACTCGTCTTCTTCTGCCTTGCTGGCCATAGCCAGGCAGGTTTCCCAAGGTACGGACAAAATGGCGGAAAGATCTAATTCCGTGGCTGCAGCCTCCGAGGAGATGAGCACAAATATGGCCTCGGTGGCCGCCGCAGTCGAACAGTCATCCACCAATATTGGTATGGTGTCGGCGGCAGTGGAAGAAATGAATTCAACCATTAATGAAATTGCCGGTAATACAGAAAAAACAAGAGCTACCAGCAATGAAGCTGTGGACCGGACCCGTAATGCATCAGAAAAGATTGATGCGCTGAATCAGTCCGCCAAACAAATCGGAAATGTTGTTGAAACCATAAATGATATCTCCGAACAGACCAACTTATTGGCATTGAATGCAACCATTGAAGCGGCTAGGGCTGGAGAAGCGGGCAAAGGTTTTGCCGTTGTCGCAGGCGAGATAAAAGAACTGGCTCGCCAAACAGCCGAAGCGACACTTGAGATCAAGGATCAAATCCAGGCCATACAGAACGCCACAAGTGAAACGGTCTCCGAAATTGAGGGGGTTACAACAGATATTTCAGATGTAAATGAAATGGTTGACACAGTCGCCGCAGCAGTAGAGGAGCAATCGGTCACTACCCGGGAAATTTCGAATAACGTAAGCCAAGCAGCCCAAGGCATTCAGGAAATCACAGAAAATCTCACCCAAACGTCAGGTGTTGCAAATGATATTGCAAGGGATATCAGCGAAGTGAACCAGGCGATTGGTCTCGTCTCGGAAAACAGTACTGAAATTAATAACAGCGCCGATGGCTTGAGCAACCTATCCTCAAAACTGAAAGAAACGGTTAATCAATTTAAAGTATAGACATCTTAGGGTGTGTTGCGGCTCTTTAAAATTAAAAATGCAGCAGGCTCTTTGGGCCTGCTGCATTTATTTTTTTTTAGATTAGATCAAGAAAAAAACACCATGGTCGTGATAAAATTGCCCAAAATATTTGTAACGGCTAATACTTCCATTCGTTTAAGATCTGTATCCCACGGATAGGGTAGGTTTTGAAAGAATTATTTCATATTTTTTAACCTATGTGTTAATGGCCTAATGATCCAGGTTGAACAGAATATCATTTTCCAGGTACATCTGCTCCAGCTGTTTCTGATAATCTGACATCTCATCGCCTCTGCGGGTGGCCAGTTCCTGCACGATGTACTGAATAGTGACCAGCATGCACGATACATTCCCAATAAAGGGAATGGAGCGGCCCGGCACGACGATTGAAAGGTCAGCAAATTGATTGACCGGACAGATAGCGCTGTCCACAAAGGTAATAAGGGTGTGTCCGCCGCGCCGGATCATCTTGCTCAGTTTGATTAGTTCATTGGGGTAGCGCGTACAGGCTGCCAGGACGACCAGGCTGTTTGGCTGCGCATTGGTCAGCCTGTCAAGGGTGGTGGTATCGCTTCCTTTCAATATATGAACGCCTTTGCGGACCTTTGTCAGGGACCAGCCCAAATAATAGGCAAAGGTATAGGAAAGGCGGGAACCGATTACGTAGACTGTCTGGCTTTCGTCCAGGTAATCCACGATGCGGTTCATAATTTCGATGTCGATATGTTCGTACAGGTGCTTAAGATTGTTGATTTCCTCAAAAACTTCACGGTGAAGCCTGTCGGTTCCCTCTTCCTTAATTCCTTTTATGGCTGCCCTGTCAGGCAGGGAAAGCCCGGTGTTGACAAAATCTTTTAAGGCATCTTGAAAATCTGAATAGCGCTTGTATCCAAGCGCGCTGACAAATCTGACAACCGTGGCTTCACTGGTATCGCAGGCCTCGGCCAGCTCTTTGGTTGTCATGAAAACGGCCTTTGACGGGTTCTGAATAATATAAGTACCCAGGGTCTGGGCTTTAGGGGTCAAGGTGTCGAGCTTATTTGATATGCTGCTGATGACCGGGTGAGATGATTCTGCGTTCATAATTCCTCCAAATGAAACAAAACTCCGCATATTTTTTTCTGCAGAAAAGTAGCTTTCACAATCAATTAATTTTTCAAACTATAATACGGCCTTATCAAGCTTGTCAAGTTACTATGAAATAGAATATATCATTTTGTAAAAAATATATTGACATGATTTCTTTCATGGCGTAACTTGAAATCCGTAAATGATTGATTTTGGCATTAATTCTTAATTGACGAGAAAGCCTATGTTTTTAAAAAGTAAACCCATGTGGGGGAAAAAATCTCCTCTCAAATCAAGTTATGATACGGTGATTATCGGCGGCGGACTTCACAGTCTGGCAACGGCGTATTTTCTAGCGAAAGAACACGGCATAAGCGATATCGCTATTATCGAGAAAAATTATATCGGGTTTGGCGGTGCCGGCCGGAATACAGCCATTGTCCGTGCCAATCAGCGTACACAGTATAATGTGCCGCTTTATAAGGAAGCCTTGGATATGTGGCCTGTTCTGACCAAAGAACTGGACTACAACCTGATGTTTAACAATTGCGGGAATCTGAATCTGATGCACTCGGAAGCCGCCATGAAAGCCGCACGGATGAACATTGCAACCGCTCAGTTTCATGGCGTGGAAAGTCATTTGATCGATGCCAAGGAGGCCAAGGATCTGGTTCCGGCCCTGAACATTTCAGAAGACATCACCTTTCCCATCCATGGTGCCATGTATCATCCCCCGGGAGGGGTTGTCCGGCATGATGCCTTTGTCTGGGGACTGGCCAGAGGTGCCGCTAAAAAAGGGGTCGAAATTCACCAGCAGACCGAAGCCCAAGATATTATAACCAAAAACGGCAGGATTGCGGCTGTCAAAACAAGCCGGGGAACAATCAACGCGCGCCAGGTTCTGGTTTCCGCCGGTGGTTATTCCGCCTCTCTGATCAGCGGTATGCTGGGCATCAAACTGCCGATCAGCGTTCTGACGATTCAGGCCATGGTGACCCAGCCCCTGAAACCCATACTGGATCATGTGGTATCATCCGGTGCGTATCATTGCTACGCCAATCAGACCCTGAAAGGCGAGATTGCAACAGGCGCTCACATGGACCCCTGGCCTAACTACACCACACTGAATACGGCCCATTACATCAAGCACCAAGCTGAAGCCCTGTCCGAATTTTTGCCCTGCTTACGAGGCGTTCGATTTATGCGTATCTGGGGGGGACTCGCCGATATGACGCCGGACATGGCGCCTATCATGGATGGCAACGCGCAGGTGGAAGGCTTTTATGTGGATTGTGGATGGGGTTATTTCGGCTTTAAATCCGCTGCGGCTGTGGGCAAATACATGGCACAATTCATGGCCAGGCAAAGCTGCCCGGAAATTTTGAAACCCTTTGCCCTGAAGCGTTATGGGGAGCACAAACTGATGGGTGAAACAGCGGCGCTTGTTAATTACAGCCCGGATAATTAGGAGGACAACATGGCTTTAACGATCACATGTCCGATCTGCGGAAAACGAAACGGATATGAATTTAGATATGGCGGAGAAGAAAAGGGCCCCCGGCCCGAAGAAGCGGGGTTGAACCCCGAAGCCTGGTGCGACTATGTGCATCTTAACAACTGCGTGGCAGGTGTTCAGGAGGAATGGTGGTGCCACAAAGATGGGTGCGGCTCCTGGTTTAAGATAAAAAGGGATACGCGAACCAACCTGGAAGAGGAAGTCACGAATGAAAAGGCAGTCAATGCCGGGGAGGGCGGAAAATGACCAGCAGGTTGAACCATTTGCCGACACTGAAAATCGATGCGACAAAAAAAATACCATTTAAATATAAAAATAAAACCTATTACGGTGTTGACGGCGACACCGTTGCCTCGGCCCTGTTTGCAAACGGGGTGAGAGTTTTTGGCCGAAGCCTGAAATATCACCGTCCGCGCGGGCTCTACAGTCTGGATGGCGAATGCAGCAACACCATGATGACGGTTGACGGCATCCCCAACGTGCGTTGTGAAAATACCCTGCTTAAAGAAGGCATGGTCGTCACAGAGCAGAATGTAAAAGGTTCCGCAGAAAATGACATGATGTCTTTCCTGGATAAAATGGATTTTATGATGCCGGCCGGTTTTTATTACAACGTCATGCATAAACCGGCCAAAATGTGGCCCCATGCCATTAAACAGATCCGGAAAGCGGCCGGCCTGGGTAAACTCAACCCCGATTTTGAAATGAAAGGAGTTTTTGACGAGATTTTTTTGAACACCGACGTGTGTGTGATTGGCGGCGGTCCTGCCGGCATGACGGCGGCCCTGACGGCTGCGGAAAAGGGCCTGCGGGTGATTCTGCTTGAAGCAAGGCCCTGGCTGGGTGGTTTTTTCGAATACCGTTCCTCTGAATACAAAGACGGACAGACCCTGCATGAAAAAGCCAACGAACTGGCTAAAGAGGTCAGCGCCCATGAAAATATCCGCCTGTTTACCCATACCTCCTGTGTGGGAACCTACAATAATAACCTGATTACGGCCTTCCAGGTAGGAAAACCTGCAGACGTTTTTTCGGAACGTTACATTGAAATACGTGCCAAAAGCATAGTCGTGGCCACGGGATGTATCGAACGCCCCCTTCTTTTTGACAACAATGAAAGACCGGGCGTCATGCAGATCGGATGCGCTCTTCGTATGGCCAAGACTTACGGGCAGCTTCCTGGAAAAGATGCCGTATTCAGCATCGGCCATGATCTTGGGCTTGAAGCGGCCATTGAACTCCACGACCTGGGGGTGCTTATCTCATGCGTGGCTGATGCCCGTGAAGACGGCCAGGACCCCGTTCTTTTGCAAAAGCTCAGGGACAAAAAGATTACCGTTCTCAAAGGCTGGGTGGCTGTAAAAGCCCATGGCCGGAAAGTCGTCAAAAAAGTCACCCTGTCCAGCCTGAAGGGCCAGGTGACCCGGGACTATGCCTGTGACCTTGTGGTTGCGTCCGCCGGTGTGACGCCTGTAACCGGCCATATCACCATCGCGTTGGGAACGACTAAATATGATGATTATACCGGTTGTTTTCTTCCAGATACACTGCCTAAGAAGATGGCAGCGGCCGGCCGTGTGCTGGGACTGAACGATGCCTTTTCCGTTGAGGCCTCAGGAACCCTGGCCGGCCTCAAGGCAGCGGCAGACTGTGGTGCGGCATCCGATGATGAAATTTCAGACGCTGAAGAACACGTGGCCGGCCTGCCTGGACCGCCACGTGGCTGCAAACTGATCACGGCACCGGTCAAGGGCAGAAAGAGTTTCATCTGTTTTGATGAAGATTCCACCGTTAAAAATATCAAACAGGCCATTGCCAAAGGATTTGATGTCCCTGAATTGATCAAACGATTTACAGCAACAGGTCTGGGACCGGGCCAGGGAGGTATTCCCGGACACAACCTTCCCCTTTATGTGGCCAATTACCAGGCCCTGCCCGATGTATCCATCCGGCCCACCAACGTGCGTCCCCCACTGGTTCCCACCTTTATCTCGACCTATGCCGGAACCAACCACACCATGTTGAAGACCACCCCCATGGACGCCATGCAGCGTGCCGACGGCGGAATTTTCCGAAACATCGGTGTGTGGCAGCGGGCTCGTTATTTTTCCCAGGATTTCTCCTGCAAGGCTGAAATCGAAAATGTCCGGAATAACGTGGGAATGCTTGACGGCTCGACACTGGGGAAATTTTGTCTGCACGGCCCCGATGCTTTGAAAGTGCTCCAGCGCATCTATGTATCCGATATGTCAAAGATCAAGGAAGGACGGACCAAGTACACGGCCATGTGCAATGACGACGGATGCGTGATTGACGACGGCGTGGTCGTGAAAACCGGTGAAAACGATTATTACTTCACCTCATCCACCGGCCGTGCCGGCCAGACCATCGAATGGATTCGTTACCACACCCGGTACGACAACTGGAATTTTGCCGTGGTCAATCTGACCGATTCCATGGGCGTTATCAACCTGTCCGGTCCCAATGCCCGGAAAGTGCTTGAAAAGGTCGTGGACATCGATGTCTCCGGTGGGGCGTTCGGCTTTTCCGAATACAAGGAATTCAAAATTGCCGATACCATTGCCGTCCGTGCCATGCGACTGGGATTTGTGGGCGAGCTTTCCTATGAGCTGCATGTGCCGGCATCCTACATGCAAACCGTGTGGATGATGGTCAAGGAAGCGGGAAAACCTTTTAATATCAAGAATTTCGGTGTGGAAGCCCAGAATGTTTTGCGTATGGAAAAATGCCATATCATACTGGGCCAGGAATCAGAACAGCGAACCAATCTTTTGGATCTTGGCTTGGGCTTTCTTTTTAGCCGTAAAAAACCCGAAGCTAAAACTGTGGGCGCCGTGGCCCTTCACCAGGCTGAAAATGATCCGACACGTCTGAAATTGGTCGGATTTAAAATGGAAAACAAGGGGCGGGCTCCGAGAGACGGTTCCCTCATCGTGGACAGCCGGATCCGGGGGTATGTGTGTACGGCCCGGGACAGTTTTTCTCTCAAGGAAGCCGTGGGTATGGCCCTGGTAGAATCGGAACTGGCTAAAGTCGGGACACGTCTCGAAATCTACGAGGACGAGTGCGGTGATGAGCGGATCTACGGCACTGTGGTCAAGATGCCATTCTATGACCCTGAAGGTAAACGGATGAAAATGTAAGGAAAAATATCATGGTAGAAATAAAACGCGTTTCCCCGGTAACGTTAAAAAGCACCGCCCTTAAAACCGAAAAAAGGGATAACTGGGACATTGTCCTGGAATACGCAGGGGAGGGCGACGGTCCGTATCTTGTGGATCTAAGCCACTGCCCCCGGTTTGATCTCCAGGACGCCGCCATCGGCTCATATATGCCTTTTGAAATCAGCATCCCTGAAACACCTGGAAAGAGTATCCTAAAGGACGGTACGCTGATCAATCGCATGAACAGCACTCAGGCTTCCATCTTCTGTCTAGGCAGTGAACGACCGGACGCCCCCAAAGAGGCCGGATATACGGATGTCACCGAATGCACAGTGTGCGTGGCGATTATCGGTGAAGCGACATTTTCAATATGTGAAAAACTGACGGCTCTGGACTTCATGAGCCCGGAATATGAAGCCCCGTTTCTCCTCCAGGGGCCGTTTTCACACGTGCCCTGTCAAATTACCACCCTGGGAAAGTCCGGGCCGGATACCGGAATTATCTTGACCTGCTCCCGAGGCTATGGCAGGGATATGATTCATGCCATTTTAGGCGCTGGAAAAGAGTTTGGTTTGAAACCCGCTGGCGAAGCGCGTATCAGTGGGTGGATCAAAAATATGTAGAACCTCCCCGGCCCCTTTTAAAAAGGGGCCGGGATTTTTATACGATTTTTACAGATGAAATATGGAGGATTTAAGGTTTGGCCCATCAGAAAGTTATGCACATGCTTGAAACATGCGGTTTCCCGTATACTGTTCACACTCATCCCAAGGTCTGCACCATTGATGATGCCGAGCGACTGGTCCCCCAGCTTACCCACAACCTGATTAAAACCGTGGTCTTTCGAATCAAAGATTCCCATTGGATTCTCGCCGCTGTTAACGGCCATGCACGGATCGATTATAAACTTTTGGCCCGGGCCTTCGGTGTCAACCGCAAATTAGTTCGGGCCGTATCACCGGACACTGTGGAAGATCGACTGGGGTTTGAAATCGGCGGAACCGGCCCTTTCCCAATTATGGACACCATCAAGATCATCATGGATGAGTCCCTGTCAGGGGTTGGCTCTATTTTTTGCGGTTCCGGCAAAAACACGGTCACCATTGCAATGGACATCACTGATTTGACCTGTCTGATCTCTCCGATCATTACAAAAATCACCAAAGATTGATCGCCTAAGCCAAGAAGCCCATTTTATTTAAAACAAAATCACCGCGCCTTCCTTTTGCAATTCATTATTTAGTCGATACTGAAAAAGCATTTTAGTAACTGATTTTACTGGAAAAAATTGCTAAAATTTGCTATGGTATTTGCAAGAAATTGATTCTAACCTTAATGTTTTCTTGCAAATTTTATCATGAAACCGACAAAACCACCTATAGAGGATAACCAAGGAGATCTTTTCCTGCCCCAACTCGAAAATATCATCTCCCTTGGCCACAGCCTGGTAAAATTATCCCGAGCAGTAGATTGGGACGCATTAGATAAAAAATTCGGTGTAACTTTTTGTGAAGATAACGGAAGGCCTGGGATTTCCACCAGACTGATGACGGCTTTGCATTACTTGAAGTTCACCTACAATCTAAGCGATGAAGCGGTAGTGAAAGGCTGGGTAGAAAATCCGTATTGGCAGTACTTCAGTGGAATGAAATACTTTGAGCATGAGCTGCCTTGTGACCCATCCAGCATGACGCGCTGGCGGAAGAGGATAGGCGAAGTCGGCGCAGAGGAGCTTTTGAAAAAGACTATTGAGGCTGGGTTGGTGCTAAAGGCTGTCAAAAAATCCCAGCTTCACAACATCAATGTGGATACGACGGTTCAAGAGAAAGATGTTCGGTTCCCGACGGATGCACGGCTTTATGATCGGGCCAGAGACCGGTTGGTAAAAGCAGCTAAAGATCGAGAAATCAATCTACGTCAGAATTACAATCGGTTATCCAAGCAAACGTTACTCAAGCAAAGCCGTTATGCGCATGCGAAACAAATGAAAAGAGCAAAGAAAGCAACCAAAAAACTCAAGACCTACTTGGGGCGTGTGATAAGGGACATTCAAAGGAAGTATCCTACCCCGGATAAAGAGATGGATGAACTCTTAAATGTGGCGACCCGTATTTGGAGCCAAAAAAGGAAGGACAAGAACAAAGTTTATAGCGTCCATGAGCCTCATGTTGAATGTATCAGTAAAGGTAAGGCACATAAACGCTACGAGTTTGGTTGCAAAGTCAGTGTTGCAACAACAAGTCGTGGTTGTTGGTTTGTTGGGGCAATGGCCGTTCATGGCAATCCATATGACGGGCATACGCTATCCGAAACCCTGGCCCAGGTAGAACGAATTACACAGAAGCCCCAAAGATCTTTTGTCGATAGAGGGTACCGAGGTCATGGCTATACCGGAGACATTGAGGTTCATGTTGATAAAGTCCGAAGAGGTCGCACTTCAAAAAGTTTATGGCGTTGGATGAAAAGACGAGCAGCAATTGAGCCGAGTATCGGACATTTAAAACAGGAGCATCGGATGGATCGCAACCGGTTAAAAGGTAAAGACGGGGATAAGATCAATGCGATCCTGAGCGCCGCAGGTATGAATATCAGCAAGCTGCTACGGTGGCTGGTTGATTATTTTTTACTTTTGTTGGGATTAAGGCCGACCGCCCATGCGTAGTGGGTGGTGCCGACCAGTTTTGGTATATAGGTTTTTCAGAATCGACTATTTAGTTATGCCCCTACTATTTTTTTATTTGGAGTGTTTTTATGTTTGACATTTTGGGGTCTGATTGTCAGATTTTATGCCGATACCTAATATAAATTTATAAGAAAGTCTGGGTAAGCTACCCAGATCTTTTAAATTTTGTTGTGGGCTGTGCCTGGCAGCTGATATGTCAGGTCGGCCCATGGCCGTTATATAGCAGGAAAACCTATTATGAACACAAACCAATCATTGGTTCAAAATATACCAAACCCGGACAAAACAGTCATTGGTTTTAGTGGCAGTCCCAGGATCAAAGGCAACTCTGATATAATCCTGAACCATATTATATCTGCTGTGGCTCAGGAAAATATTACTACTGATGTTTTAAATTTAACGAAATTAAAGTTTCAAGGTTGTATTGGTTGCGAGAAATGCCGAAAAGACAAAATTTGTACAGGGTTAAATGATGACCTGTCACCAGTGTACAATAAGATTATTTCTTCCAAAGGCATTGTTCTTGTCTCCCCGACGCATAATTATAACGTTACATCCTGGATGAAGGCATTTATAGACCGCCTATACTGTTTTTATAATTTTGGAAATGATCGTCCAAGAAGCTGGTCAAGCCAATTGGCAGGCCAGGAGCGAAAGGCTGTAATTGCCGCTATATGTGAACAGGAATCAATTGGAGACATGGGGTTTACTTTAAAAGCCATGAAAAAGCCCCTTACAGCCCTCGGATTCGACGTAATAGGCGAACTCTCGGTTTTTAGAATTTTCGATAAGGCAAAAGTCAAAGATGATCAAGCGGCCATGGAAAAGGCATTTCAATTGGGCAAAGATTTGGCCTATGCAATAAAATGAACAAATTACATACTTGATGCCGGCTCGAAAATTGGACATCAAGTTCATTTTCGTTCAGGATAGTCGCTTCCAATTTTATTAATTGAATATGTAATTGAATCGGGAACAACAATTTGAACTATAACTATGATTATATCGTGAACCGAGAGAATGTTATCATCAATGTCTCTCATAATTTCCTTTTCTTTGCCCAAAAGAATGATGCAAAAGAATTAATCGAAAACAGCGTCATTGGAAAATCGCTATTCGAATTTATCTCATGTAAAGATACAAGAAACCTCTATCGTGTGTTAATTGAAAATGCCATACGTGAATTAAAACTCTTTGAGTGTGAGTATCTTCCAGGTCTTACTCATGGAATTTGTCATCATTGTAAAAAAATGATGATGGACGAAGTATTAAAACTAAAGAGATTTGATTCGTCACAAGACCAATAGAAAATAATTCATGCAGAGATAATTCTTAAAAGCTTGAGTTTTTAAACAGGCCCTCCCCGTGAAAAGGCGCTGATGACGGCTATGTGAATTTTGATGGCATTCTTGCCTTTTCAGGTTGGGTTGTATAATGTGATTGGTATGGTAAATGCGTATTTTTTCTTACAGAACTCAGCTTAATGTTAAAGACCACAAGCGACAAAGAGCAATAAAGATATGGATTATGAAACACGTAAAAATGTTGATCCCAGGCAAATAAAAAAAATTCTTTTTGCCTCTTTGTTGGCAATTATTGTTTTATATATATTGTCTTCTTTTCCTGGTTTATATAGGTCTCTTGAAAGCTTGCAGAGTGCAAAGCGAGTCTCATTTCTTAACAACATTAGTGATTATCTTTTTACAGCAGTTGGTAATTATGGCTTTGAGAGGGGGCGGGTAAATGTTGTGCTCAATGATGCGGGCCCCGTTGAAAATATGGAGGCAAACAGAAAGTTTATTATAAACAGACGTAATGATGGGGATCGTGCATTATCCAATGCATTCAAAAATCTTTCAAAAGTAGATTTACCAGGTGTAGAAGAACAGATTCGTCACGTACAAATAATACAAGGCCAAATTAACGAACTTAGGCAAAAAACGAATAAAGATCTGGTAGTGTCTCAAACCGACAGAGAAAAAGGGCTTGCGGCAATTTGGTTTACGGCAATGACCAAGTACATTGAGAGTATTGAAGCACTTTTAGTGACCATTTCGATTGATATCAGTAATGCGGACGGCGTTATAAGTAGATATTCTTCATTAAAGCATGAAGTCTTAGCATTAAGAAATACATCTGGTCCAGAGATCTCGATTCTTTGTGCAACCATTCTTTCACAAAAACCAATGAAAGAGGAATTAATAAAAAAGATTGAAAGTCTGCACGTTAATACACTGCAACATTTTCAGAGCATAGCAGCCTTATGCCAAGGCTTTTCAGTCTCTGATATTCCAAGGGCGCTCAATGATTTAAAGCAGAGTTATTTTTCCGCATACCTTCCATATAGAAACGAAATATTTCCCCTTGCTCAAATAGGCGGTCCGTATCCTTACTCCCAAGAATATTTTCTTAATCATGGTGTGAAAGCGCTTAAAGAAATAGCCCATTTTATGGATGTCATCGTTTCAGAAACAAGATTTTATGCTGCTTTAAATCTGAAAGAAAGTTGGAGACAAATAATATTTCAAAGTGTTAGTAGTGCTGGTTCTTTGTTAGCCGTATTTTTAATATTGTTTTATATCAACTCGAAGGTTATTGCGCCAATAGGGCGTTTAACCTCTATACTTCGGAAACTTGCAAAAAAACAGTTGGATATAGACGTGCCCTTGCAAAATGAAAAAAACGAAATAGGGGAAATGGCGAAGGCTTTGGAAATATTTCGACAGACATCTATTGATCTTGATGAGGACAATCGCCTATTGCAAATTGCTGAAGCGGAAAAAGAAAAGCTTATCAGCCGGCTCAAGAAAGCGCTCAAAGAAGTTAAAACTCTAAGTGGACTCCTTCCCATATGCTCTTCTTGTAAGAAAATTCGTGATGACACTGGATATTGGAATCACTTGGAAACGTTTATCGAAAAACACTCCGATGCTTTTTTCAGCCACAGCATGTGCCAAGAGTGTTCAGATAAATTTTATGGTAAAGAAGACTGGTATAAAAAAATGAAAAAAAAGAAAGGAATAGAGTAAGCCTTTTGTTTATGAAAAAAATTCAATAATCTCAATCAATCGCATTAATTATCCTCTCTGTAACTCAAATAGCAAGGATCATTTTGAATTTTCCATGGGTTCGATTGTGTGGTATTCCTGCCTTGCATAAGTCCGGAAAAAGCCTTTAAAAAACACCTCCAGGACCATTTTTTTTCACTGCCGTTTTATAGGTTGTTTAATTTCACATAAATTTATATGTTTATATAAACTTTGTATGACAATATTTACAATTTTAGTTTTGTGTATATAGTATAATTTATAGCATAATTCATTATAGAAATTTTATGGTTTAAGAGAATTTAAATGTCTTTACAATGATATGCTATATTTCCCTTGATGGTAGCTAACCATATCCTACAATGAAAATAAGGAGAATGAAAATGTCTAATGATCATGCAAAAGAAAAAACAAAAATTGAAAATCGATATGGGAAAGATAATGTTTTATGGGGTGATGAAGTCTCAGATTTAGGGGTAGCTGTAGCCACATTAGGAGCGATGTTTGGAGTATCAGAGGCTTATGAATATTTTGCCGATAAGCTGGATGGTCTTAAGAAATTTGGTATTGATGCCATACCATTTCTTGCAAGTAAAGGTAATCCTAATGACTATATTTTATATGTCAGTAATATAAATATAGATTTTTGGGAGACTGTTATGGGTAAAAAAATTTATTTTAAACGCAGTTATCGTTACTTTATGGCGGTCAGAAAGAAGTAGTAGATACTCATTTTGAAAGGCGGGTTGTTTGAAAAGTAAGGTTAGTCCAACGGTGCGCAAAGTTACTCTAATGCGAAGGAATAAACCACCGGCATGCCGGTGGTTTATTCCTTCGCATTAGACTTTGATACTAATACTAAATAATGAAATATAAGGCACATGATCAAAATAAAATCGCCCAGCTGCTTGTCTTTTGAACCACCCTCGGCGTTACGCCTACGGATAAATATTTCAATATGCTTTCGTAGGTGTGCCTTGACTATGGCTTAAAATCAGGCGCATTTATGGTAGATTTATTTCTGATCATGGGCTCAATAGCCTGAGTCCATCAGAATGTCTGTAAGATATTCTTTTTCATGCTATATAGTTCTATTTTATCACTTGTGACGTTTTTTTGTCAAAAAAATGACCAATACATCGAAAGGTTTTTTATTATGGCGAAAAGTATTATAACTGCAATATTTGCCTGTCTGACTGCTGTTCTGACGAGCTTGATTGCTTTATGGGCAGGTGGAAAAAAGTTAAAGAATGAAATTCTTGGGAGTCATAATTCTCTGTTGATTGAAAAGCAAATCAACGCATGTGAAGATCTATGGCGAGTTTTAGCTCTGTTATCATTTTCTTCTAAAACATCTATTGTAAAAATGAAAAATTCAAAAGAGACGATTATAAGCAAACAAAACGCGAAAGATTTCATATCACAATTGATGGAAATTTTCTATTCTCCATCAGGACTATATTTTTCATTTAATGTTAGAAAATGCCTTTTTGAGTTGAGAGGCTTTATAGCGGAAGAAATTTTATCGGACAATGAAGCCGACGAGACATCATTGTCCGATAAAAAATTAAACCTATTGAAAGATAAAAGAAATAAGCTCATCATTTCCATAAGAGAAGAGATTGGCGTTATTGATTTACAAGCAACAAAAAACAGGGGGAATGAAAATCAATCATCCCACTCCAATTGACAGCATCGGTTTTTGGTTTACTTCAGTTTACACCCTCACTTAATTCGTCCATAACTTTGTAAAAAAAGTTAATCCGTTTATTCTGTTATATGTTTATAAAGACTCCTGTTCTAAGGCTATTGTAATGATTGATCACCACAAGCTGCTGCCTAATATTAAATTGTTATTCATAATCAGAATGCTTACAGGGGGAACCAATCAAACCAGCCTTAACGAGGCTGTGGACATGACCGCCATGCCACGCCTGCTCATTGGCATATTCAATCCGTTTCTGCTGGTCTGTCTGACACCATAATAGATAAAAATTTAATGGGAAGCTGAATCAGCTCTTCAGGGCCGTGGATGGCTTCGGCATCGAAGAGCAGTGAATCACCAGGACTAAGATGAAAAGAGCGGTCTCCGTGGGCGTACATCATTTGGCCTTCCAGCATATAGATGAATTCGGTGCCGGAATGTTCAAAAAAAGGGGAGACCTCCGATTCCTTGGTGAGGGTCAGCAGGTAGGGTTCGAGCAGGGCATCTTTTCTCAGGCTGTGCCCTAAAAGTTCATAGTTGTGGCCGGTCCGGGTGCCGCGACGGTCAATCACCATGCCTGTTCCGGCTTTGACGTAGCTGACGTGCCGCTTTTCTTCAAATTTTCTAAAAAACGCGGTGATGGGAATCAATAAAGCCCTGGATAAGGCCTGGAGAGTGGATAGGGATGGCGAGGTATTGCCGTTCTCAATTTTTGAAAGCATGCCGATAGATAAATTGGCTTGTTTGGCAAGTTCGGCAATGGTCAGTCCGTTTTTGGTTCTGTACCGTTTTATTTCACGTCCAATGGATCGTTCGATGGTGTGGTTCGACATGCTCATAAATTCAATCCTTTTTATCAATCGGCAAATATGTAGTTATTCTGGGCCCTATCCATGGCCCACCGTACCAGGGCTCATGGAAGGTTTCAGCTACCGGACCTGTTCGGTATGTATTATTTATTACAGCATAGTCAGTGTCCGCTTGATTTCCCAGGGGGTAACATGCTGCATGAATTCTCCCCATTCGGCTTTTTTGAGGCGGATGAATTCATCGGCAATGGCACCCAGGCCGTTTTGAACCACCTCATCTTCCTCAAGCGCTTCCACCGCTTCCATAAGGTTCTGGGGTAGAAGAGTCAACCCCATTTCCCTGCGTTGGGCCACGGAAAGATTCCAGATATTTTTACCGCAAATCGCCTCACCAGGATCAATTTCATTTTCAATGCCGTCAAGGCCCGCTGCGATCTGCGCCGCCATCAACAGATAGGGGTTGACCATGGCCGACGGCGACCGGTCTTCAAAACGGTTGGGGCTGGGGCAACGGTAAAGCTGCGTGCGGTTGTTGTCTCCATAGGATGCAAAAGACGGCGTCCATGTGTAACCGGAATTGGATGAATAAACAAACTCTCCGCTCTGAATGCGCCGATAGCAGTTTATCTGGGGTGAGGAAACGGCGGTGATGGCCCGGCAGTGTTTCAACAGGCCGCCAATATAATGTATTGCGGTTTTGGAGAGGCCCAGGCCTTTCCAGTCTGCCTGCCCGTCTTTCAGAGGAAAGAGGTTCTTGCCGGAGTCGGCATCGGCCACATGGAAATGAAGATGGGCCCCGGATCCGGTTTTGTCTTCAAACGGCTTGGCCAGAAATGTTGCAATGGCCCCGTATTTTTGGGCGATCTGGCCGCTCATGAGCCGGAACAGGATTAGACGGTCGGAGGCTTTTACCGCATCGGACCAGTCAAAGTTGATTTCGTACTGGCCGTTGGCATCTTCATGGTCGCTTTGGTAGATGCCGAAACCCATCTGGTTTCCGCAGCGGATGATGTCCTGAAGATAATCAATGCTCTGGGCCATGCCTTTGAAATCGTAGCAGGGTTTGGCCAGGGTGTCCAAGTTGAGGGGGTCCCAGGGCTTGATGCCGTTTTCGTCCTGCACCACCAGAAAATGCTCGGGTTCGAAACCGCCGTTTAAGGTGAGACCTTTTTCCGCCATCACACCGAGCATGCGTTTCAGGTTGTTGCGGGGGCAGTAGGGCCAGATTTCGTTGTTTACATAGAGATCGCAGTTGGCGATGGCTACATTGGGAATCCAGGGAAGCTGAACGTAAGTCGCAGGATCGGTTCGAGCCATCAGGTCATGGCTTTCCGGTCCTAATCCCATGCCCCAGACGGCTGCACCGGCAAAACCGGCCCCATCATCCACAAGGCTGTCAAAACAGTCCACCGGGACCTGTTTGACTTTTGGTGCTCCGTGAATATCTACAAACTGGGCCAGGATAAATTCAATGCCCTGTTCTTTCAACATCTGACGGACCTGTTCACGTTGTTCTGACAGTTTTAATAAATTTTGCGTGTTTTCCGGGTTCGGTGACATAATCTTTCTCCCTGTTTAAAAAATTTTATCCTAAGCACGTTATCATTAAAGTTTCTAAATGGTTTAAAAGGCCTCTCTTTTATCAGGGCCGGAGGCTAAAGGTATATCCAGTGCTGTTGCAGCAGCCGTTGTAATGGCTCTCATGTCTTCGGGTTCGAGGTTGTGAACGTTTGTTTTTCCAGTGCACCGTGCGATGATGGCCGCCTCCTGTGCCGTTCCCTTTATCCAGTGCAACCCGGCTTCTATGAGATCTTTTTCGTTCAGGTCATCGGCAAATATCAGCTTGTCGCCTTTGATGCTTCCACCTAAAGCAATCCCTATGGCCAGGCTGAATACGGAACCCAGGCAGTTGTATGCCAGGGCTTTGGCCACATCCGTTCCAGACCTTAAGCCACCGAAATTCACCAATGCGATTTCCTCTTCCATATTCATAGCCTGAAGACCGTGAACGGCATTGCGCATGACTGTCAGGTCAATGGGGGAAAAGAGTTCTACCCATGGCCGGCCAATGCCTGTTGTCTGGTCGAGAATCATTAGGTCGAATGAATTTTCAAGTGCAAAGGGCAGCGTTTTTTGAACCGCTGCCGCAGAAACGCTTAAGCCCAATAGTTGTCCAGGGCGTACCCGATCCGTGGACACCGGCTTAAACTCATCGCCCAGTTCGTAAATAATACCGGCGGCAACAGTACTTGGCGCTTCTCCAGGTTTAAGCAACTGCAGCCAGGGATAGGCCGCGGATTTTCCCTCTGTCTGGATCAGGGGACACCGGCCGATATAAGCGCATCCACTCTGGGAAAGGATCTGGGCCAGGGCTGATTGGACTTTCACCGGAGCCTCATTAAAGCCCGTGACAAAAAAAGGATTGTCCAGGTCAATGGACGGTTGGTCTTCTTTTTTGGGGCCGATCCCGATGGAGCTGGTGATGCAGGTTTTGGTGCTGCATTCTTCGCGGTAGGGGTCGATGACCAGGCGGGTCAGGGCCGCCGACAGAAAGACAAAATCATCCAGATGGGCCGGGCGACCTTCCGGATATGGATTCTTGCGGGGGGCAAGACTCTCAGACAAAATCCGATGCTGGATTTCAATGTTGTTTGGCGCGGCCTCTCCCATCATCCGGATCAATTCGAAGCTGCGCTTGGGATAATTGGCTATACCGGTTTCTTTTTTATCAGACGGGGAGGGGACCGACGCTAATTTATTGTTTTTCCGGTAGGCGGGGTCGTATGGCAGGCGGGTCAGTGCCGCAGCTTCCGGTGTCAGGGCAACCAGGTCGTCCCGGTTTAACTGATTTACATTGTCATATCCCAGTGCATCGGTGATGGCGGCCAGCTGCCAGCGGATGGATTCCAGGTACTGATGCATTTTAAGCGCACCTTTATCGACATCAAACCGTTTTGTCAGTTTTGCATCCTGTGAGGTCAAGCCAAGTGGACAACTTCCCGTGCTGCACTGCATACACCCGATGCAGCCCGATGCCACCAGCATTGGGGTTCCCAAACCAACCGCGGTTGCTCCTAATGCAAGGGCTTTAGCCGCATCGATGCCGTTCTGGATTCCACCCATAAGAACGATGGGCAACTGGCCCGTTGCATCAATTTCAGCCAGTCCGTCCATGGCCTCCATAATGGCCGAAATGGTGGGAATGCCCACATACTCGAGGACTTCGTTGGAAGCGGCGCCGGTTCCTCCTTGCAGGCCGTCCAGTTCTACAAAATCAAGGTTGTCTTTATAGGCAATTTTCACATCATCACGGGTTCGTCCGCCGCCTAATTTGAGGCTGATTGGAAGGCGCCAGCCCACCGCTTCCCGGAATTCCCGGATTTTCATAATCAGATCATCGCCACCAAGCACATCGGGATGGCGTGAGGGGGACCTAAGATCCATACCCTCCGGGATACCGCGTAAGGCAGCGATTTCCGGAGTTAGTTTGGCCGCCATCAACTGGCCGCCCAGGCCCGGTTTGGCGCCTTGGGAAATATACAGCTCGATACCGTCGGAGCGTTTCATGTCATGAATATTCCAACCCAGTCGTCCGGACAGGCATTGGGCAATCAGCTGCCGGGCTTCAGCTCTCTCCACAGAATACATGCCGCCTTCGCCTGTATTTTCTGAGATATCAGACATGGAGGAGGCAATACCCAGAGCTTGTTTGACACCAGGGCTCAGCGCGCCGAAACTCATGGGAGCAATCATGACGGGCATGCTCAAATCCAGGGCGCGGCCGCCGTGACGGTCACCGATGGCGGTTCTGAGGGTGATTCTATTGGTAACATCCGGGGCGATTTTTGACGGATCAATATCCTTTTTAAACGCTATGTCGTTAAAATGGGGAATAGGGCGGGCCGCACCGAATCCGCGAACCCGGTAACGGCCGATTTTGCTTTTGATACGGATATCCTCCTGGACCTTGGCATTCCAGTAAGCGCTTTCAGGACCGGAAAATTCCGGAAAGGCAATCGGCTTGGTCCGGGGCTCTGGGGTGCCGTAGGTCAGGTCTTTACCGTCACAGACAATTTTTTTAAAGGATCCTGAAAAAGAGAACCCGTATTTGGCAAGAAAGGCATGAATACTTTCCAGGTCTTTGCTTGTGGCTTCGGTCAGTATGGCATCGCTTCCCAGGGACTGGACCTCTCCACCCACGAAGATTTCACCGCCGGCCATGTTCTCACCTATTTTTTCCCCGGAGTCACCTAGGATGATGATTCGGCCGCCGTACATCATGTAGCCGGTCATAAAGCTTGAACTGCCCGCACAGAACAGAGTACCTCTTTTCATGACTTGGCCGGAGCGTGATCCCATGTTGCCGTGAATGATGATGTCGCCGCCACGCAGAGCCAGTCCGGCGATGGCGCCGGCATTTCCGCCCACTGTTATGCTGCCGGACTGCATGTTGTCTCCCACCCCCCAGGATACGTTTTTATCCACACGGATGTTCGGGCCGTCGCTGAGTCCGCCGCAGAAATACCCGGCCGATCCCTTGATATGAACGTCAATGGGATTGGTCAGTCCAACGGCAATGTAATGTCTGGCATCGGGGTTCGTGATTTCAATGGACTGATGAATGGCGCCATAACCGCGTATAACTTCATTGGCCATTTTGATAGGTGTTTGAGCAAGATCAATTGTTACCATGTGTTGTTTCCTTTAGTTTTAAGAGATACGCTTCTAAACCGCCCGAGACCAGAGGCCATAGGTCAAGGGTGCCGGTTCCGTAGTTTCCAGGGCCTGGCCGGGAAACAGGCGGTTGATGCCCACCTCTTCTGATGAAATCACGATCATTTCATCGTTCTCGTATTTGACCATGGGTTTGGCTGCCAGCTTGTCCTTGGCGTACCCAATAGAATCCGGCGTGGCCACCAGATAGGAATAGGTCCCGTCCAGATCGTCCAGGGAGGCTTTAAGGGCTTCTTCCAGAGTCAGTTCACAGCTCATTTGATAGGCCAGGTAAACGGCGATCAATTCTGTATCGTTCTCTGTCTGGAAGGTCATGCCTTTTCGTTCCAGACGCCTTCGCATGATCCAATAATTGGTGATCTGGCCGTTGTGAACCGTTGCAATATCCGAAAATCCACAGGCCCAGAAGGGATGGGCCGTTTCAGGGCGAACCCCTGATTCGGTGGCCAGGCGATTGTGGGCGATGCCGTGGGTCCCGTTGAAGTTACCAATGTCGTATAATGGGGCCACATCAAACGGTTTTCCCACATCTTTGAGGATATCCAGCTGCTTTCCAATGGATACGGGTTTGAGTTCCTTTTCAATGGCATGCGTCAGATCCAGAAGGTTTCCGGAGAATTGGGCCTGGATGCCCAAGGTGCATCCTAACTTTTCCGTAGCAAGGACTGAAACCTGATGTTTTGCCAGGGTGTCATGAATACGCGTGATTTCCTTTTCAGCGCTTTGGCCGGATGGAATGAAAAAGCGCATACGAAGGGTGTCGTTGATGGGCTCCCTGTACAGGGCCCATCCGCATGAATCCATTCCGCGATGTACCGTGGCATCCAAAATCATGGTCAACGCTTCACCTGTGGTCAGGTTGAAGGCGTGTTGATTGTGTTTAAATAAAAGACCGGCTATGGCACACATATAAGAATCTCCTTAATTATTGTTGTTAATTAACTGTATTAAAAATTTATTCATCTAATGAAACATTTCGGGCAAAAATAAACTTTTCTCTTAATTGGTTTTTTAAGAAAAAAGCAGGCTGTTGCCGTATTTATTGTGGGCTATGCCTGGCAGTTGACCTGTCAGGCACAGTCCGAAACTGTTATATTCTGTTGATCAAAAAATCATGCTGTCGGCCATAGTATAGGCTTCGTTTCCATGTTCACTGATATCCAGGCCGGCCATTTCCTCCTCTTCGGTTACACGTAGTCCGATGGTGTATTTGATGGCCAAAAAGAGAATTAAACCCGTACCGAAAGCCCATATAAACCCGGCCCCCACGCCGATGGCCTGAGCAGCAAGGATTTTCAAGCTGAACGTTTCAGCGCCAAAGAATGCGTAGGCCAAGGTCCCCCAGGCACCGCATACACCGTGAACACTGATGCAGCCTACCGGGTCATCTACCTTGAGGTTTTTTTCAATAAACAGGACGCTTGTGACAACCAACGCGCCGGCAACGCCGCCGATAATGAGGGCGCCGAAAACCGAAACACAATCAACCGCTGTACAAATGGCTACCATTCCCGCCAGGAAACCGTTTACGGTCATGCCCACATCCGGTTTTTTAAAAATTCCCCATACCGTGAATAAGGCTGTAATACCACCGGCGGCACCGGCGATGTTCGTCATAACGGCTATACGGGCGAGGTTTCCGTCAAATGTGGTGGTACTTCCGGGGTTGAAACCGAACCAGCCGAGCCAAAGTAAAAAACCACCGATAACGGCAAAGGGAAGGTTATGGCCCGGGATGGCCCGAGGGTTTCTTTTGGCATCAAATTTACCCAGACGCGGTCTGATCACGATGGCGGCGGCAAGGGCAATCCAGCCGCCAATGGAATGAACAACGGTGGAGCCGGCAAAATCATAGAAACCAACCCCCAACACACCTTCAAGCCATCCACTGCCGTCCAGCAGGCTGCCCCACGCCCATCCGCCGAACATGGGGTAGATAAACGCACAGATGACAACACTGTAAGCCAGGTAAGCCGTAAACTTTGTCCGTTCGGCCACACCACCTGATACGATGGTCGCCGTGGTGGCGGCAAACACACATTGGAAAAGCCAGAAAGCAAACCCCCACTGGGTTGCGGTGGTCTGCCCGAGGAAGAACAGCGATTCATCCGGGCCTGCAAACATGATATGGTAACCCACACACAGAAAAGCCATGGTACCGATGCAAAAATCCATGATGTTTTTCATCATGATGTTGACGGCATTTTTTGCACGGGTAAAACCGGCTTCAAGCATCGCAAAGCCGGCCTGCATGAGAAATACGAGAAATGCGGCAAGACAGGTCCACAGGACGTCACCGCGATATTGAAGAATTTCCATGTCGGAAAGATATCTGTAAATCGTTGCCGTCACGGTTTGGCCGCCGACATTCACCTCGATATCTTCACTGATGGGCGAGGTTTCATCTCTGTACGAACCTGAAATCGGTAATTCGCTTTTGATTTCGTCCTGGGTTTTACCCTGGAGAAGCGCCGGATCAATTGTCGAAAGTGCTTCTGTGACGGCGGCATTGGTTTGGGCATGAACAGGTGAGTGTATGCAGATGACGGCAAAGACAGCAGCAAACAGCATAAAGTGGATGTATTTTTTTAATTTGGGGAATAGGGTCGTTTTTTTCATTGGTATAAACTCCATTATAGTGGGGTCCTTGAGTTACAATGCCTGGGCACCTGTTTCTCCGGTTCTAATACGGATTACTTTTTGAACGGGCATACAAAAGATTTTGCCGTCACCAATCTTTCCTGTACCGGCGGCATCAGTAATCGCCGTAGTGACTTCATCGGCTCTATCAGCCGTGACGACGACTTTCACTTCGATTTTGGGCAGAAAATTGGTTGTATATTCAGCCCCGCGATAGATTTCCTTGTGTCCCTTTTGACGGCCATAACCTTTGACCTCTGTTACGGTCATCCCGGTAATACCTATTTGATTCAAAGCTTCTTTAACTTCCTCCAGCTTGAATGGCTTGATGATGGCTACAATTTGTTGCATGCTTTCCCTTTCATTAAATAATTAAAGATACGCTGAAACGCTTTATAGCAAAACAGATGCCACAGGCTTAAAATTAAAAATAAATTATATAAGCAATTAAATTTAATATTTATTTTTATTAACCAAGGATGCGTATACTCAGATGGTGATTCATAATAATTTTTCTTTTGCAACATTTGTTTCATTATTGTTGTAAAAATGTTTTATTGTTTTTTTAGATGTTTTTTTATTTCGTATTTTATAAATAATAGAAAATATAAGCAAAATTGTTTATATGTGCAATTACAGCGATTGTTTGGCTGGGTGTGTGGATGTTAGAGATAGAGCGCTGCGGTGTAATAATTGTTTCGTTTATTTAGAGGGTGGGCTGATTGGATTGGTTCAGGATTTATTTGTCGTGATTTGCTATATGTGATGTATGTTGTTGTTATAATATGTAAAATTAAGTTCATGTCTGTTTTTTAAAAATATATCTGTTTTTTTTAAAGAATTGTTAGTGCTTTGCTGAGAAAGGGGTTTGGTGAATAATGGACATATTTGTAATAATTGTATATACAAATATGTAATAAATGTGCTTCCGGTTTTATCTACAGTGTTTTATATCTTAAGGGTTTTCTCTGTGATTAAAATGGCATCATGATAACATATTGAAATATTTGTATTAATACTTTGAATTTGCTGTTTTTGCTTTTGCGCGAGGGGGGTGTGTGAAGAATATCTTTCATTCGTCGTATTAATTTTTGTAAGAATATACAATAGGCTACAATATATAAAATAATAATGATTTTCAATATGTTGCTATTCGTATAATTGGCTTTCAGATGAATACGTTTCAATATTATAAATATTTCTTGACATGATATCTTTCAATTGGGTATGGTTCAGTATTGATGTGGCTCTGGTGCCGTTCAACGGTCCGTCCGGAGTCTATTTAATAATTTATGAGTTCATATGATATGGGAACGTATATGTCTGAGCAAATCATTAAAATTAATCTGGATAAGTACTGTTTGAATTCCGAGGCGATACTGGGTATTTCCACAGTGGAAAAAATGGCCCCGGCAAAAGGTGGAATACGTATTCATTCCGGGGTTAGCGAAGAGAAAATAGAATACTGCGCAACAAGACAAAAGAAATAAATGTCGATCTTGAACGCAAATTTGCAGTATTTGCAAAACAAATTCAAATTAAACATTGTTGAGAAAAAAAAGGGGGAGTTCCTTGTACATACTTTGCCTAAATTGTGATGATCGTCCGGGGATTGTTGGCGCGGTTGCTACCGCTTTGTGTGATTCGAACTGTAATATTGAGGAATCTTCACAGTTTGACGACCCTTATTCCAACCAGTTTTTTATGCGCGTCAGGTTCTCTGCCGTAACTGAAGAGGCACCAGGAAAGTTTAGAACCATGTTTGTAGCTGTGGCTGAAAAATTTGGCATGAATTGGTCTCTAAGAGAAATGAATGAGACGGTTAAAACGCTTGTTCTGGTATCCAAAGATGATCATTGCCTAAACGATATAATTTATCGATGGAGGACAAAGCACCTGAACATTGAAATCGTTGGCGTAGTCTCAAATCATACGGTAAACCAGGCGCTTTGCGAGCAATTCGGGCTTAAATTTTATCATGTGCCCACCAAGGGGGTTGATAAAAAAGAGGTTGATGAGCAGCATGTCAGGATTATCGCGGAAACAGGAACGGAGCTTATTGTGCTTGCGCGCTACATGCAGATTCTTTCTGAAAACATGTGTGAGAAATATACGGGACGGGTGATCAATATTCATCACTCATTCCTGCCGGGTTTTAAAGGCGCAAAGCCCTATCATCAGGCATATGAGCGCGGTGTGAAGCTTATCGGAGCAACAGCTCATTTTGTTACCAAGAGTCTTGATGAAGGACCGATTATAGAGCAAGACGTCATGCGGATTGATCATCGGGACTGTCCGAAAAAGTTACAAATTCGAGGGCAGGATACTGAAGCAAGAGTGCTCGCCCGTGCCATCGAAATGTACGCCGAAAGACGGATATTCCTGCATGGGAGCAGAACGGTTATTTTGTAGAGTTAATTTTTAAGATCCAGATTTAAACAATCCGGTAAAGGAAACGGCATTGTCCAGCGCTTTTTCTTTGCCGGATCATAGCAGGAGAACGTGTATGACCGCAGAAATCATCAACGGAACCGAGATGAGAAAAGCTATCCTGACTGAAATTAAGGCCGATGTTCAAACAATGCAGGCTAAATATGGCAAAGTGCCGGGTCTGGTAACCATTCTTGTGGGCAAACACCCGGCCTCTGTCAGCTATGTCGCCTTGAAGGTAAAAACGGCTTTGTCCGTCGGGTTTAATGAAATTCAGGATGACCGGCCCGAAGATATCAGCGAAGCGGCTCTGCTGGCTTTGATCGATAAATATAACAATGATCCCGACATTCACGGCATTCTGGTTCAGTTGCCCCTGCCCAAGCATATTGACGAAAAAAAAGTTATTAACGCTATTAATCCGGATAAGGATGTGGATGCATTCCATCCCGTGAATGTGGGGCGTCTGATGATCGGCGGTGATGACGCCATATTCCTTCCCTGCACCCCGGCCGGTATCCAGGAGATGATTGCCCGTTCCGGCACCCAGGCAAGTGGGGCGGAAGTGGTTGTGGTCGGTCGTTCCAACATCGTTGGTAAACCCATTGCCATGATGTTGGCACAAAAAGGAGCTTGTGCCAATGCCACCGTAACCATAGTTCATACAAAGACTAAAGATATTTCGGCCCATTGTAAACGTGCAGATATCCTTGTTGTTGCAGCCGGCGTCCCGGACCTTGTAAAACCCGAATGGATTAAACCTGGTGCCACTGTTATTGACGTCGGTGTCAACCGTGTAGGCGTTAATGAAACCACCGGGAAAGCGGTCCTTAAAGGAGACGTGGACTTTGATGCCGCCAAAGAAATCGCAGGGAAAATTACCCCTGTGCCGGGCGGCGTAGGCCCCATGACCATTGCTATGCTCATGAAAAATACCCTTAGAGCCGCCCAGTATGCCCTGGAAGATTTTTAAGGTGTGTATGGCTTCAAATACATCCATTTTGAATCAGCAACTTTTTTTCCCATAAATTTTTTAGACGATAAAATACCCGGAAAAGCCCGGGTATTTTTTGTATTCATCCGTCAGAGAATTAAAATCAGGCGTCACTTTCACACAAAACGGATTCAGAGTTAAAGACCATATCTTCCGGCAGCGTGCCAAGCATCAGGGCCTCAGGCTTTGGCAGCTTAAGTCCTAAAGTTTCTTTAATCAGGTCTTCCACCGTATTTATGGGTGCGAATTCGAGTTCCTTTGTTACATCATCGGGTATTTCCTTTAAATCTTTTTCATTTTCCGTGGGCAGCAATATTTTTCTAATACCGGCCCTGTGGGCTGCCAGCACTTTTTCTTTGATTCCGCCAACCGGCAGAATGCGTCCACGCAATGTAATTTCCCCTGTCATGGCAAGCTTTGGATCAATTTTACGACCCATGATCAGGGATGTGATGGCTGCAAACATGGCCACCCCGGCCGAAGGCCCGTCCTTGGGAAGGGAGCCTGCCGGTACATGTATATGCAGATCTTTCTTGGCAAATTCAAATTCAGGCAATGTAAATGCCAGCCTGGATCTGAATAGACTTAAGGATATGGCGGCAGATTCTTTCATTACATCCCCGAGGCGTCCGGTTAACGTAAGCTTGCCTGTTCCCGGCATGTGACTTGCTTCGATAAAAAGAATTTCTCCGCCCATGGGCGTCCATGCAAGCCCGGTTACAACACCAGGCTGATTTTTTTCTTGTGCCATATCATGCCGGATCACCGGATGACCCAGAATATCTTCAAGCGTATCGCAAGTCACATGGAACGGCAGTTCAGTATCACCTGAAACAATCTTTTGTGATGCAACCCTGGCAACCTTGGCCAGTTGTCCCCGAAGAGCTCTGACGCCGGCTTCCAAAGTATATTTATCGATGAGCTCTTTGAATGCGTTATCATTAATTTCAAGCTGATGCTTTTCAATCCCATGTTCTTCAAGGACAAGTTTCATCAGAAAGTCTTTCCCGATATGGAATTTTTCATCTGCCGTATACCCTGAAAGTTCAATCACTTCCATACGATCTAAAAGCGGTGCCGGGATGCTGCTTTTATCATTGGCTGTTGCCACAAAAAAGACATCTGACAGATCATAGGGAACCTCAAGATAATGGTCGGAAAATGTATTATTCTGTTCCGGATCAAGTACCTCAAGCAATGCACTTGACGGATCACCATGAAAGGCTGAAACCAGTTTATCCACTTCATCAAGGACAAATACGGGGTTCTTTTTACCTGCCTTTTTCATTCCCTGGATGATTCGTCCTGGAAGAGCACCGATATAGGTCCTTCGATGGCCCCTGATTTCAGCTTCATCACGGACGCCGCCAAGGCTGATCCGGACATATTCTCTTTGCAGGGCTTTTGCGATCCCTTTGCCAAGACTTGTTTTTCCTGTACCCGGAGGACCCACAAGAAGCAGAATTGAACCCTGCTTCTCCTTTTTCAGCTTCATCACGGACAAGTGCTGAATAATGCGCTCTTTAATTTTTTCCTGCCCGTAATGATGGGCGTCAAGTAGCCTGGATGCTTCTTTGATATCAATATCCTTTTCGTCAATGGTGGCCCATGGTAACGCCACGAGAAGATCCAGATAATTTTTAATGATATTTATTTCATGACTGCCTTGCCCCTGTTCATTGAGTTTTTCAAGTTCGTCAAATGCTGCCAGTTCAACTTCTTCGGGCATATTGGCTGCTTTAATCAGAGATGCATAATCCTTTTTGCCGTTGCCTTTAGCATCGTGTTCGGAATCACCTTCATTGAGCTCTTCCTGGATATTTTTAAGCTGCTCCTTCAAAAAAGCTCTTCTATATTTTTTATTGGCCTGGTCGGAAAATTTCTGTGCCATTTCAATCTGCAGGCTTATGGATTCTTTATGCTGCAGGAGTATATCCATAAAGGCAATTCCTCTTTGCTTTAATGAATCGATTTCAAGAAGAGCCTGTTTTTCTTTTACGGAAACAGGAATATTGGGCATCAGATACCCTAATATTTCCTGGATGGAGTTAATTTTTTCAATCTCCTTTACATAGGCCTCGGAATTTTTGAAGTGAGCGCTTATTTCATAAGCGATTTTTTTGATATACTCAAGCATACGATCCTGGTCCCTGGGATCGATATCAATATGGTCTTCTGCGGGAACCACACTGGCAATAATTGAGTTTCCAGTTGTTTGATGATCAGTCCAAATAGATTCAACGGCTACCCTTGAATGCACGTTTGCATACAGGATGTCATGTCCTCGCTTGGCGGTGAGGGAATTTAAAAAAATCAAGGTTCCCATGGAGAACAGTTTATCCGTATCTGCATGATTTGCATCAAACCCTTCTTTGGCAGAGAGGGCCACAACCATGTTTTCCCCTTTATCAATCCAATGTTTTATTTGTTTGCCCAGATCATGGGAGACCCGGATCTGGGCATGTGATTCAGGGAATAATACGGTTTGTGTTATGGGGACGACCATCATCTCTTTATTCAAACTATTAGAATCCATTTAATGTTCCTTTTTTAAATCAATAAAATCCTGCCGGATAAAATTCATAATATGTACGATTTAAATTAGTTCAATAGAAACTAACAATTTTAATTACTTTTTAGTCAATATGTGAATTGATAATGCGTTTTAATGTTGTTAAAGGGCTCTGTTTGGTAAATCTGAATGAAAACGTTGACAATTTTTTATCGGTAAATTAGTAAATAATGACTTAACTATTTTTGACAACGTGGGGTTTTGTGAAAAGAGAACTGATCTATGAGGCCGTAAGAAAGTTCAACAGCCTGGGACATGAGTGCAATCTTGAAATCTCAGACAAATTGGGAATGTCTGAACTTCAGGTCAATCAACTTCACTATTTGAAAGTGATTGACAGAACCGTAGATATGACCTTTGGAAAATTTGCTGAAATTTTAAAGGTTACCAAACCGTCAGTTACTGAAATCGTAAATAAACTGATTAAGTTGGGTGTTGTCGAAAAGAAACAATGTTTACGGGACAAACGCATATTTTACGTCAAACTGACCGAAAAAGGTCTCAATATCGTCCGGTTGCCTTTTCTTGCGGAACAACGGGTGGTCGATATTATTGTCAGTGTTTTGGATGATCAAGAGATTGATACCTTCATTAAATTAATTAAAAAATTATAATACGCCATCTCTTTCATTCTAAAGTTAAATAAAATAGTATACCGGAAAATCAATCATGAACGCACAATGACAATGGGGTGAAAAATGAAAGAAAGTCCAATTGAAAAAGATAAAAACCGCAGGGAACAACTTAAAAAATTGTTGACACAAATGCCGGCAGTCGGCCGGCATGTCGGTGCCATGGAAAAGACGGCTTACGCGGATGGCGCATTGAACGAAAAGACAAAACGGTTGATGGCTTTGGCGATTGCCCTTGGGGTGGGATGTGAAAACTGTATTTTAGGACAGGCCAACGCTGCAATTGCCCAAGGTGCGACAAAAGAGGAGATACTCGAAACCCTTGGGGTGGTGATCAGCATGAGGGGGACAACGGGTGTTGCTGAATCCTTGAAAATCATCCAAATGCTGGACGAAACGGGTAAATTATGAAGCCAAGCATTCACACTTACAACCGAATACGGATAATCAATCTGTCTGAAATATTATTTTATTTAAAATCAGGCCTGACCCGGGCGCAATTTCTTTTAACGGCAAGGCCTGACTGCCTGAAAGGGATTGTTTAATGCGGTTTAGATCGATATCTTTTTTCCCGAGTTTAAACAACTGGCCCATGATTAAACGAACCTGGTATCTTAAAAAACCAGAGGCCTGAATCCTGAGCAGCCAGCTTTGTTCCGGAAAAAAACTGGCCTGGAATTCAGTGTTTTCTTCAATCCGGCAGACACGGATGTCTCGTTCAAGGCAGGTTTTCGGGCCGGGTTTGGTGCAGTATGAACCAAAATGATGCTGCCCTTCAAATAGCCTGGCGCCCTGTTTCATCAATTCAATATCAAGATCTTCTTGAACCGTATGCATCATGGCCGCACAGAATGGATGACTTTTGCATCCAAATGCAAATAGGTAAAGATATTCTTTTACTTTGGGACCACGAATAATGTTAAAGGTTCTGGGTTTTTCTTCAACGCCTGTCACGCGGATATCATTGGGCAGGTTTTTATTTAATTTTGACTGCAGTGCTTCCATATCCAGTGCATCATGGACAAAAAGCATGAATGCTGACTGATTCGCCGAGACTTTTGAATCGGTCCGGCTGGTGCCCAAGATCCTGAACCCGGATTTTTCAAGGACAAAACCAAGCGTTTTTTCAATCATGGCTTCAATGGTTTTTACACCTGACTGCTTCTGCCAGCCATGGTACCGGAAACCCAGATACTGGATATGAATCAGGTAATGGTATAATTTTTCCTGTGCCATAAAAAAATCTTAACTGAAACAGCATCATAATACCACAGGATATATGATGTTGAATTCCATTTATCTATAGTGGGATTGTCACCCATAATAAATAGATTTCCGTTATTACATCTGGTAGTTTTAATGCATGGACTTTTTAATGGCAAAATTTGTTCCCTGACCACCAGCGGAGATATCCTGTGAAACAATATAAAATCAACACCCTGATTTCCGGAGGCCTGATTACCAATTATCACTGCACTTCAAAATGCCGCCACTGTCTGTATAACTGTGGTCCGGGCAGGCCTGCAGATTATATGGATAAAAAAACATCCCTGCTGTGTTTTAAAAAAATCAGGGAATTCGGGGCTGCATCTGTTCATATTGGCGGCGGAGAACCATTTCTTAACCCGGCAGGCCTTGAAAGCGTTATAGAATGTGCTGCTCAAACAGGCGTACGGATTGAATATGTTGAAACCAATTCATCCTGGTATAAAGATGAACAATCTGCCTGCAGACTGCTGGAACGATTGAAATCAAATGGGCTGAATACCTTGCTCATATCCATCAGTCCTTTTCACTTTGAGAGCATTCCATTTTCAAAGGTTGAAAATGTTATGGCAGCCTGTTCAAAAACAGGGATACGGATCTTTCCCTGGATGGACACGTTTCTCAGCGATATTGAAAATTTTGACAAAAGCAGATGCCATCGGTTTGAAGAACTGATGGATCATTTCGGCCCTTCATACCTGGCAGGTATTCAACGCCGGTACTGGATTCATCCGGGCGGAAGAGCACTGGACACGTTTCGTCCGGTGCATGAAAAAAAATCAATTGAAAAGATATTGAATGAAAACAAAAACTCCTGCTCAAGCCATCTTCTAGATACATCACATTTTCATATTGATCTGTATGGAAATTATATTCCCGGTCTATGTTCAGGCATTTCCCTGGAAATGAATGCCCTGGGAAGCAGTCTCACAATTGATAAATATCCGGTTATTGGAACATTGCTGGAAAAAGGAATTACCGGACTTTATGAAACAGCTGTGGATGCCGGATTTAAACCATCAAGGGAATCCTACATATCAAAATGTGATCTTTGCACTGATATTCGAACCCATTTGGTTAAAAATAAACTATATCTTAATGAGCTTCAGCCAACAAGGTTTTATCATGACCTATTTAAAGCATAGAGGATGTTACCACGATAATATTCGAATATTTAATTGCCTGGGCAATATCGTATACAATTTGAAAAAAATAGCTAAAATCTCTCAGCACCTTTTCTCACAACCGAATCAACTTCCTTCTCGGACCCATCATCTAAAATCGTTAAAAATTCAAGTTGGTCAACCATGTCCATCTATTGGTGATGATTCCATCAAAGGTCAATATTTCCGATTATGTAGGAACGATTAAAGGAAGAATAGCGATAAAAGTGTTTAACAAATTTCGACATTTGAAGAATAAAACCTATTGCGGACAAAAATGTAATGAGGACGGCATGTTTGAAGAAGCAAGACGAATGCCTTTTATTCAGGTGCTCGATCTTTGCCAAAGATGGGCAAAAAACAAATGGCGACCTGACGATCCAAGACGCGCAAACGTCGTAAAAACAGTTGTTGTATTATTAGGGGCCTTGGCATGATATTCTTCTAATAATTTAAGCGGATTTATGCTTTTTTGACCGTTCTTTTAGACGACAACATGACTGCCATTATCCTAAAAAGCAAAGGCGATGATATCTCTGCGGCCGGCGTAAGGCTGCAGTATCAAAAAATTATGAAACGCACTCGTGCAGGGGTGAAAACCCTTTGACTGAAAAATTGTGTGTATGCAGATATTCTTGTTCACCGTCCTCGCCTTCTTTGCGGTCATCTTGGGTTAAAACCAAGTTCCTGGCCGTTTTAAGATCTTGTAACGTATTGACATTAAATGCAAACCGCATATCCTGGTCCAGAGATTCCAGCACCAGGGGTGGGATCTGTATACTTTTTTCCGACTTTAAAATTTTTTTGATCATAAATTCCTGTTTTTCCAGGTTGGTTTCAATTCTGGGAAGGCAGGATTTATGATATAGCGCGGACAGCATTTCAAGGCCGCCCCTGGTTTTGGGGATGATAATCTGGTTGCCATAGTCCCGTTGTGCCAAAAGATACCGGATAATTTTTTCACTTAGAAAGGGCAGATCGCAGGCCGTGACATAACTCCATTCAAAATCGGCGTAAAAAAGACCTGCATGAAGCCCTGCCAGGGCACACCGGGACGGTTCAATATCCGTGACAACCAATGCATCCAGACCCAGAAAATCTTTTGGGTCATTGACCACCAGAATCACCTGGGGGAAAAGTTTTGAAAACACACTGATAATTCGTTCGATGATGGTCTTTGATCCTATTTTGTGAAATGTTTTTTTTATGCCGGGAAGTCTGCGATTGCAGCCGCCGGCCAGGATCACGCCCGTGCAGTCAAATTTTTCCAATGCTCTGTTTTTTCTCTTTTTAAATCGTGTCTGAACGAAACTGTAAGTATATGGGTATCAAACATCCTGGTTCACGGGTTTTGAACCCGGTGGGCGTGTGAAAATAGCGTAAACCGATCGGGCCGGGCGTAACCGGCCATCGTGATACCTGTGTTTTGGGCCATGAGAATCGCTTCATGGGTGGGCGCCCCACGTGAGGCCAGGACAGGAAATCCAAATGCTGCCGCCTTCTGGAGAATCTCTATAGAGATTCGACCGGACACTAATAACACCATATTATCCGGCGGGGTGTTGTTCATGAGCAGAGTGCCGATGACCTTGTCCACAGCGTTGTGACGGCCGATGTCGTCAATGTGGAATCCGGGCATGGCATTGGCAAGGCTCACGGCTGCCGTGTGAACCCCGCCGGTTTGCCGGTGAATCACAGAGCACTGCAACAGCCATTCCATATTTTTGATCAAACTTTCAGGATCAACGCCTGAATGGGCGGCGATACGGGTGACATCTTTGCCGGCACCGGATGGGTATACAGGCTTTTTTGAGTTTTCAGAATCTGAAACGGTTTTTACCCTGACCCGGACGATCTGTTCATATTTATCCAAATCAAGTGATTCAATATCTTCAGCACGCTGGATCACCCCGGCAGAAAATAGAAATCCTCTGACCAAAGCCTCCATGTGGGAGGGTGTGCACAGCAGTGACGCTATTTCAAATCCATTCACCTCAACGATCAAGGTAATTTCCACCGGCACATGACAGTTTTCCCTGTGAAACCGGCCCTGACTGTATCGACGAACATCGAATTGGGTTGACTCGTTTTCTATCACCATAAAAATATTGCCCTATCTGATTATGATTGTCGTTCTTTCCAGCTTTCCAGAAGGGAAAAAAGAGCCCCGGCATCGGACCGGGGCTCAAGAAAAGGTCTGAACAATTATAAAACAGACCGCCCGTTGATCCAATTGAATCAGCGAATGCCTTCAGAGTGACAGGCAGACGCGTTACATCCGGTCATATCCTTGTCATCCTTGCCCATCTCGTCGGTATGACACCCCAGACATGAACGATTTTTGGCCTGGGTAAAACTGATCTGGTGCATCGCCTTAAAATAACTTTTGCTGTCCTCGAGATTATCGGGGCTGAAGTTATCGTGACAGGTGGCGCAGCTTCGGGGAGATGCCTCTTTTTTGAGCTCTCCCATCTTGTGGTGACAGTCAATACACTCAAAACTTTCATGGCTTGAGTGGTTGAAGGTCACCGACAAATTCCTGTTGCTGTGTCCTTGTATATAGTTAATTTCCAGGTCGTCTTCGGGCGCTTCATAGGAATTGCCTTCGTCAGCCTGAGCATACAGGCACATCCCCAAAGTTATAAGGGCTGCAGTCAGAAGTATATATATTTTATTTTTCATCATCTGTCTCCTTATCTTCTTGGGTTATCCTTGATTATTGCCAAATCTGAACTTTCCGGTGAGAAACTGCCGGCGGGTCTGCTCAGCAGGCCGAACCTGGGCCAAAATAGCCTGTTTATGCCCGGCCTGGGCCACAACATGGGAGGCATAATCCTCGGCATCGGATTGGCAAAGGTAGATCACCCGTACATCGTCCGGATCTGCCAGAAATGCGTCTGGGTGGTTTTTTTGAACCTCTGCTAAACGTTTTTTGGCCATTTCCAGCATGGCATCCCGGTCACCAAAATTCATGGCACCCGTGGGACAGGACGTCACACATGCCGGTCTCAAGCCTTGCTGAACCCGGTCAATGCACATGTCGCATTTGGTCCACTGCCCGGTCTCTTCATTTTTCCGGGGAACATTATAGGGGCAGAACTGATCCGGTGCCAGGTCCACATTCTTGCCCAACGTGACCGATGGGTTGTAGACCACAGCACCGGTTTCAGGATCATGGGTCACCGCATTGGACTTGTACATATTAAGCATATATTTGCAGGGCGGTTCAATGCAGTGCCGGCACTGTTCCGGGAAAAAATTCCACCTAAGCTTTCCTTTTTGATCCCGGACCTCTTTAAACCGGACCAGCTTCAGGGTCTGCGCTGACAGATCCTGGGGATTCTGGTGGGAGCCGACATTGCGTGTCTGTTCAGCAGGCAGGTCTTTCCACTGCTTGCAGGCCACCTGGCATCCCCGGCATGCGGTGCACAGGGTTAAATCTACGAAAATACTTTTACCATTCATATTTTATCTCCCTCTTTACACTTGCGCAGGTTAACCATAAAGGCCTTATACTCGGGAATACCTGTATTGGGATCACCCACGTTGGGGGTCACAATATTGGCTGAATCACCGCCATTCAAGGGTGCAACCCATCCATAATGCCAGGGCATGCCCACCATGTGGACTTCATTGCCCTCAATGTTGAACGTCTGAATACGCTCGGTCACCATGGCGATGGCCCATAAAGAACCGCGAACACTTTCAACCATGACCCGCTCCCCATTTTCAATCCCCCGGAGTTTGGCCAGCTGGGGGCTGATCTCCACATACATCTGGGGCTCAGCTTCCACAAGCCATGACATCCACCGGGTCATGGAGCCGGTCTGCCAGTGTTCGGTTACCCGATAGGTACTGGCTACAAAGGGGAACTTTGGATCGCATGCGGCCTTTTTCTCGTTGCCCACCTCTATGGCGACGGGATTGTTGAGCTGAGAAGAGAAGGGTTGGTTATGAACAGGACACTCCAGGGGTTCATAATGCTCCGGCAAAGGTCCGTCCGCACGCCCCGGTCCAAACAGCTGTCCAAAACCTTCTTTGTGCATAATAAAGGGATGCCGTGCACCCGGTGCCCATCCGCCGTCCGGGACATCACCCTTCCAGGATTTTCCATCCCATGCAATAACAGCCTTATCCTTGTTCCAGGGCTTTCCTTGAAGATCAACAGAGGCGCGGTTGTATAAAATTCTTCGGTTAACCGGCCAGCACCAGGTCCAATTGGGATAAAGACCGATGCGCGCCTGATCTTCTGTCTGGGAAGGATCGCGTCTCTGGGCCATATTCCCGGCATCCGTGTAAGAGTTGCAATAGAGCCAGTTGCCCGATGTGGTGGAACCGTCATCCGTCAGATAAGCAAAAGAGGGAACCTGCTGTCCTTTTTTAAACGATTTCCCCTTTACGGTCACATCCCGGGTAAACCAGCCGTTGACAAGCTTAGCCGTCTGATCCGCACTGAAATGGTAATGACCGTGGGCGTCCTTTTTGCACATATTGTTGAAGCTTAAACGGGTGATGGGTTCAGGAAATGCCCCGCCCTCTTTCTCATAAAGCTTGGCAACCTCTTCCCACAATTCATGGAAGTAGTGTCCATCCGAGAGAATCCCTTTGGGCGCCTCGGGCCCCTGATACCGCCACTGACTCCATCGGCCGGAGTTGGAGACCGATCCTTCTTTTTCAATGGCTGACGCGCAGGGGATATAAAAGGTCTCTGTTTTGACTTTTTCCGGATCCATTCCCGGCCCTTTCCAGAAATCGCTGGTTTCACACTGGAAAAGGTTTACATTGACCATCCAGTCAAGTTTACCGATGGCCTCACGGGTTTTAACAGAATCAGGACCTGAACAGGCGGGATTCATTCCCCAGATCAACGCCCCTGAAAATTTGCCTTCCCACATACGATGGATCAGGGGAATCCAGGAGTATTTATCCGAAGATAAGCTGTCCAACTTGGGAAGATACCGGTACGCATCCTCGACCTTATCATCCGAATACATGGCCTTGATCAAACTGGCCGAGTATTTAGGATAATTCTGCCACCAGTTGGCACTTTCGGGGTCATTGCTTTTCGGCGTAAATGCCTTGTTATACGCCGCCAGGGTATCCAGTCCTGCCACCGGTGTTTTGATATAACCGGGCAGAATATGGAAAAGCAGGGCATAGTCCGTGGATCCCTGCACATTACATTCACCGCGTAACGCATTAACACCGCCGCCGGCCACGCCAATGTTACCCAAAAGCAGCTGGATCATGGCCATGGCGCGAATATTCTGAACGCCCACAGAGTGCTGGGTCCAGCCCATGGCGTACATGATGGTACCTGATTTTCCCCGTTTACCGGTGGCCGCATAGGTCTGATAAAAATCAAGCAGATCATTTTTGGACAGGCCGGATATGGCAGATACCTTATCAAGGGTATACCGGTTGTAGTGTGCTTTCATTACGTTCAACACACACCGGGGATGCGTCAGTGTTTTATCCCGTTTGGGGACACCGTTCTCATCTTCTTCAAATGCCCATGTGGCTTTGTCATAGACCCTTGTCTGTTCGTTGAAACCACTGAAAACACCATCTTTAAACTCATAATCCTCACCCAGGATAAAAGAGGCATTTGTATATTCGGTTACATAGGGAAGAAAATAGTTCTCATTTTCAAGAATGTAACGAATCAAGCCGCCCAGAACGGCAATGTCCGTTCCGGAACGCAGGGCCATATATGTATCGGCCTTGGCTGAAGTTCTTGTGAATCGAGGATCCACATGGATAATTTTAGCCCCTTTCTGCTGAGCCTTAAGGGCCCATTTAAAGGAAATCGGATGATTTTCGGCAGCATTGCTGCCCATAATTAAAATACAGTCACTGTTTTTCAAATCAATCCAGTGATTGGTCATAGCACCGCGTCCAAACGTCTCTCCCAGAGCCGCTACAGTTGCGCTATGTCAGATCCTGGCCTGATGTTCAATATAGACAAGTCCCAAAGACCGGGTAAAGCTGTGCATAGCCAGACACTCTTCGTTGTCAATGGCGGCAGAGCCCAAAGAGGCAATTCCCATTGTCCGGTTGACTTCCTGGCCTTTATCGTTTTTCACCTCAAAGGATTTATCCCGGGAGGCTTTGATCAGACGGGCAATGCGTTTTTTACACCAATCCCAGTCCTTAGGGATAAACTCTTTTCCATAGGGTTCCCTGTAGAGGCAGGTCAGGGTCCGTTTGGGGTTCTCAGTCATCTGGATAGTGGCCGCACCTTTGGCACATAATGCGCCCTGGTTGATGGGATGATCAGGGTCACCTTCAACGTTGACAGCCCGCTTTGTTTCAAGGTCCGTGTTTACCAGAAGACCGCATCCCACAGAGCAAAAAGCACAGATGGACGTGGTTTGTTTCGTCCATTTAGGATTCAGTTGTTTGGCACGATCTGCAGACTTTGAAACAGTTGAGCAGCCCAGGCCGGTAAATACCGGCGCCGCTGTAAGCCCTGCAACTGCTGCAGAGGTCAGTTTCACAAAATTTCTACGGGTTAAGTCCATTACTTCTCCTTTGTATGGGTTAAAAGGGAGTATCTTGTTAAATGCACCATACCGACAAAGCCATGCGCTTATAGCCGTGATTTGCGGCAAGCATGTCCAGGGGCAGGGATTCAAGGTCATTCAGTGGGGCAAAAGTTTCTCGGTCAAGTTCCCGAAAATCAATTGTTTTTATATAGGTATTGCACTGGGCGCAGGTCTCCACCCGGAACCCGGCTTCGCCTTCTGCCGTAAAGCCGGTTAATTGATCCGCTTTGTCAATGTTGCAGCAGGCACAGGCCATTCGTCTGATTCGGTAGGTGAACCTGCAAAAGGAGCAGTGGGCAAATCTTTTCCCCTCTTTTCCCCGAAGTTCCAACATATATGGCGGACTGCCGCACACGGGACAGGCGCCGCTGGTATGGATCTGCTCTGGATCAATCCCTTTGGCCTCGGATAGGGCGCCTCCTGCGGCTTGAAGACTTGGCGCAGCAGCGGCCATGACAAGAAAGGGCAGGGCAGACGGTGCGTCAGGGGTCTGATTTTCCCATTGTTTTAAAACAGGCCCTGAAAAATCATCGCCGGCAAAACGGTTCTGGATCTCGTTCCAGGCCTGTTCAAACGAAAGGGCCTTTTTTTCAACAGCCCCGTGAAGCTGAACCACAGCATCAACCAGAGAAGGGGGCATGATATCCCTGGCGTCAAGGATCGCCGCCATGATCCGGGCAGTCAGGACTTTAAAATTTTTCATATCCAGGGGGAAATCCAAGGGAGAACAGACCGGAACTTGTGAAAGAGGGATACCTGATAAATCAAGCTGAAGGCCGCCTGTGTTTTCTGCCTGGAGCAGGGCTGTTTTTCCCAAAAGCGCTGAGAGATCAGCAGGCAGATGCTCCCGGGAATCCAATCGCTCCATGGTGCTGAGGATGATTCTTGTTTGGCTTAACGTTTCCATTTTTTATAAACACCCTTTTATTAGGCGGTTATATTTTTATGGCGAATCCAAGGCTTAAAAATTTTTAAAAAAACACGCCGTTAAATAACCGCATCAGTCCAATATCGCATCATAGGACCGGCCGCGGCCCAATTATGCGGATGGTATGTTCGCTATCTGGATCAATTGTTTTTCGTACGGCGTGCTCTTACTTACATCGGAGGACTCATATAGGAGGGCTCTTGCTTTTGTAACACCTGCACCAACATTTATTTCCAAATTCTAAACAACGGGGCTATGCTTAAGCCGGAAAACGGTTTTTGTCAAGAAAACAATAATTTTTATAGATCGGTATTTTTACTTCCGGTTGCGGATAATGTCAGCATGCTGATTATCCGAAATTGTAAAAAAGTAGGTGTTTAAAGAGGAATTTTGAAAACATTCGTAGTATCAGGCAATTTTTCCGGAGGAATGCATCTATAATTTAATTTTATTTTCATATAAATTTATTTGCAAGTTGGCGGGATATTGAATCATCCCGCCTCGTATCTGACTCGTCGGATCATCAAACAATAAACATACGGAGAACAAACATGGATAATTTTATTTTTAACCTTCCAACCATTGCATATTTCGGCATGCCCTCAACCCTGAAAGAAGCAGGGGCCAAGGAAAAAGATTTGGAAACCATGGCGGAAAAAGCCGTTGAAAGGGGCAATCTTGGCATCCTGACCTTGATCGGCAAAGAAGATGCCCTTCAAATCATGAGCGATGCATTTTAAAAAAATGAACCACACAATAATTGCCGGGAAAAACAGCCAGGCCATGTCTAATATCCTGTTTATGTCAATTCTCGGGGCATTGATGGCATTTACCTCATTGTCAACGGACATTTATCTTCCGGCAATGCCGGCCATGGCAAAGGAGTTAAACGGTGATGCCGAACTTACAATCACCGGTTTTTTAATCGGATTCACATTTGCCCAGCTCATCTGGGGGCCCATCAGTGATAGTATCGGTCGAAAAATCCCACTGTTTATCGGGATGCTGGTTTTTGCCGTCGGTGCTGCCGGATGCGCCATGTCCCACTCTATCAGGCAGATTGTTTTATGGCGGGTGGTTCAGGCATTTGGCGCATGCACAGGCCCCATGCTGGCGAGGGCAATGATCCGGGACCTGTATTCGCGTACCAAAGGCGCCCAGATGTTATCCACATTAATGATTATCATGGCCATAGCCCCGATTATCGGCCCGCTGCTCGGTGGTCAGATCATTCGTGTGAGCAGCTGGCACAGCATCTTTTGGCTTCTCACGGCGATCGGCACACTGATGTTTATATCCTTATTCCGGCTGCCTGAAACATTATCCATGGAAAAACGGTTGCCCGCCTCCATCGGCAAGGCGTTTGTCAACTACTGGCGTCTGACCAAGCATCGGGTCTTCATGCGTTATACATTATGTGTCACCTTTTACTATGTTGCCGCGTACGCCTTTATTGCGGGATCACCAAAGATATATATTTCTTATTTCGGCGTTGACCCTCAACATTATGGCTGGCTGTTTGCCGTCAATATTGTGGGAGTCATGATCCTAAGTTTTCTCAACCGCAATTTGGTAATCCGCTTTTCCCTGCATCGGTTGTTGAAAGTCGCCACAACTGTTTCTCTCATAGCGATCGTTACATTGACACTATTTGTCAGGGCGGACTTGGGCGGTATATATATCATTGTAGGGATGGTGTTCATATTTTTTTCCATGAACGGCATTGTCGCTGCCGCCGCAACCGCTGCGGCATTAGACGAAGTGCCCCAGATAGCCGGTTCCGCGTCAGCATTTATAGGCGCGCTGCAGTATGGAAGCGGTATAGTCTCATCTTTGCTGATTGCCATGTTCAGCAAGGGTACACCGTGGACCATGACATGGGTTATGTTACTATTTACAGCCGCATCCTTTCTCGTTGTGGCCGGAAGGGAGCGGAAATGAAAGGCGACATGCTTAGGGGAAAGCTACCTTGCCTGCCCTGTATAGGGTATCCGAGAAGTTTGAACGCAATAAAATGTATTAACGAAGCCGCAGAAAAGCAATAACCCGGCTCAGCGCTTAAACGTGGCCTAAGACGGTCTGAGTCATAGGCCACTGCCACCGCACCGTACCCATTACTTTCTTCATGTTAAATACCCAGATAGCTCAAGGTGCGCACCGACTCCTATGTGACCGGGCCGTCAGCCGTTCCGGCGGAGACCACGGCTATACGGCCGATGGATTTTGCCGGCAGGCGGTCGCCAAAGGCCGTGTGGGACAGGGGGTGATAATCATAGCCGGAACGGATGGATTCCGGGGCCGCTTCAAATACCTCCGGGACAAGGCGTGTAAAAAGGACTGGCCTGACTGAGCCTCTGCCGAATTGAGACAAGAGTTCCATGACTGCGTCCAGGGGTTTATCCCGGCAGAACACCGCTTCGGGCAGGCCGAACCTTGCGGTACGTGCATGGTCAAAAAGAATGCTGTGGTTCATAACGTTATTTATGCGTCCAGATTTTTCAGAAAATAGGTCTGGCTTCCCAAACCTAAGCCTTCAGCATGGTCCAGGGTGTGAGTCCCGTGCCGGGATTCGATACGTTCCCGAAGGTCTGCGCTCTGGGTTTTATCTGCGGCATAAACCAGGTCCACTGGATCCTGTGAGGCAAGGATGGCGATATCCGAAGGTTTGGGCGATGCCGGAGAACTTCATGGCCAAGGAAGCCAAGGAAGTCCATCATGCAATGCCTGCTGCATTCGCTTTGCTGGGTTTTCCTGGTACCCGTAAATCCTCATACCTAAAATATGAAACATAATGCTGGTTGCGTATCGGTGACTCTCAACTGTATCATAAGACTTTATCAAATATTGGTAAAATAAGGACTCTATTTCAGCCAGTTTGGCAGCGGCTACGCTATGAAGGTCATTTTTTGCACTGGCCAATTCAAGTTGTGTTTTAACAAGAAAACAGCTACGGAAGTTTTGTTCAGCAGCCTCTTGCACAAATCGATATAGCAAAATACATAATCCTTGTTCAATACTCGGTGCATTTTCCAAAGTTTTTCGAATTTGTGTTTTTCTATTTTGGGAATATCTTTCAAGAGCTTCCTTGAACAAGGCTTCTTTGTTACCAAAAGAATAGTAAATAGACCCTGGCTTCAACCCCGTTGCAGCCACAACTTGCTGCATTGATGTGGCGCTGAATCCTTTTTCCCAGAACAGTTCAATGGCTTTTTCAATGATTGCCGCCCTGTTAAACTGTGCTTTGGCCATACTTTTTTTCTCCGTTAATACGTTCAACTATTTAAACTTGAATAATCATTCAAAAACAGATTGACAATACTTTCTTGCCATATTAACTTTAACGATCATTCAAGTTAAGCAGTTAATAAATAAAAATAAGGATAGGAATTGAATGGGAAAAGATCAATTAAATATTTTGTGGACCAATGCAGATCCGGTAACATCTGAGCTAATGGTTTTTATGTATGCCTGTAACGCTAAAAAAAGAGGTTGGTGGGAAAATGTTCAGGTCATTATTTGGGGCGCAACTGCAGGTCTTGTGGCCAAGGATCTACACATCCAACAGTTGGTCCTGGATGCACAAAAAGACGGTGTGACTTTCAGCGCATGTATTGCCTGTGCCGACCGATTACAGGCAACCGAAACACTTCAGGAGTTAGGGGTTGAAGTTAAATCTTGGGGGGGACCATTAACAGAAATCATTAAAACAGGCGAGCACTTGATCACAGTATGAATCAGATAAATTTTATATTTGAGCAGGTACTTATTTAGAAAGGAGGATTATGGTGCAGGTTTTAGGCATTTCAGGCAGCCCCGTAAAAAATTCAAATACTGATCGTTTGATTCAAGCCATTTTAAAACATACGGGCCTTGAAACCGAATTTGTTAAATTATCAAGCTTACGCGTACAGCCCTGTCGAGCATGTCTCGGATGCGCAAGTGATAATATTTGTAAGGTCAGAGACGATTTTCAGGGCCTTGTTCCTAAAATCGAATCAGTTCAGGCACTTGTTGTTGGAGGATATTCACCTTACGGATCTTTAGACGGATTTACTAAATCTTTTTTAGAGCGGTTATTTTCCCTTCGCCACCAAAAAGGTTTGAACCGGGGTAAATTCGCAGTGACAGTGATTACCGGTAATGGGAGGGGTGCTGTCGGAATTGACGAGGCAAGTCGCCAGTTAAAAACAGCGTTAATGCATGAAGGTATGGAAGTATTTGATCAGCTTAAAGTAACGGGTAATGTCAAGTGTGTCTACTGCGGGTATATTGATGAGTGTCCCATGAGTGCCCTGCCCAGACTTTTTAACGGATAAGAGCTGTGTGTCCATGAATTACAGCCGTGTGGAAGACCAGAAAGAAACCTGGGAAAGGGCTCGCGTCCTTGGACAAGAAATTGCTGCCCGACTGAAAGAAATATCTCAAGCTTAAAAGGCTCAAAACTGGTGAATGTCGAGAAATTTGTCGTCCTTAAGTTACGATCGAGCAGTCTATGAACAGTCTCTATTGTTCCGAAAAAGACCATGGGTACTGGCGGTTCTATTGTTGGGTTTAGTCCTTCTCCAATGTCCTTCGAAATCTTGTAAAATAAAATCCAAATTTTATATATAATTGTATTTCAATAGGTTGTTTAATTTTGCCACTTGATAAAATTCAAAGAACCAGCTAAACATGTTGCCCGCTAAAAATAATGACGGGAGCAATGAGTATGAACAAACTTGAACTAATTCAGGCAATCAAAGATAGAACAGGGCTGACCAAACAGGAATCCACAGACATGGTGAAGCTGTTTTTCGATAGCCTCACTGAGACAATGGTTAAAGGTGACCGGATTGAGATTCGGGGACTGTGTTCTTTTTTCATCAAAGAATACGCCTGCTACACTGGCAGAAATCCCAAGACTGGGAAAACAGTTATGGTTCCCGCAAAAAGGCTCCCTTTCTTCAAGCCAGGAAAAGAATTGAAGGAGAGGGTCGATTATCCCAATTCAAAACGGTCTTCTCATAAACTTAAATGATTATTAAGGCCCAGTGAATGGTACATCAGCATTTAAGTGTTTCTCCTGGGCCTACAGAAGGAACACTATATTCTGAATCAGGGGAAAAACTGACACCGCCTGAAGGGTGGGCTTTTTTGCCCGCAGGGGATGCCGCGATTACGAGGCGAGTAAAATCAAAGAGCCCCGTATGGGTGGTCCAGGTAAAATACCGCAGACGGATGATTTCAAAAGGTATATGGGCTCCCGCAGACAATATCCTGGTCGCAAAACAGGAAGTGGCTGCTAAGAGGTCAACACCGGCCTATGCTAATGAGCGGAAGCGGAAACTGGCACGAAGACAGGCCAAGCAAACTGCCTATACGCAGGAATTTAATGATGAGGTCATCAAGTTTTTGAATTTCCACCCCAGGTATGAAAAAGAGGCACGACGCCTTGGAAAAATCATAACCGCCCACGCAACTCCTGTGGGTAGCGGAACCGTTGCAAGAACCCAGCGTATTCCTATTAATAAAAGAGCTGAAGCAGCTGTAATTGCATGGATGCGACATAAGACCACTGCATATGATTCAATGAAAATTCCACGTGTAAAGGGAAAGCGAAGAGAGGCACGAAGATTCCTTGCCAAAAAATCAATAGAAGTGTTGGAAACATATCGTCATGGCCAGGACCAAAAAGAGGATTGTCCCCTGAAACAGGCATTGGCAAAAGATCATAATTTTTGATTTCAAAAGGGGATTGGATAATCCCAATCTCCTAACTTTTACCGGTAAATATTCTCAATCCAATACATGGCCTCAGTGTCGCTGACTTTTCCAAGATAGATAAAGCAACTTTTTATTGTAGCTCGTCCTGTGGGGATGGCATCTGCATGCCTTAAATTTTCACCACTCCCGCATGCAAACCAAGGCGGGCTTCGTATTTTTTATCATCTTTGGTGGCCAGCTTCAGCATATACTTCGGTTGTCAGATATTTGGAATCGGTCCTGGGGTAGGTGAGGGCCTTTTGTGTTTCGTATAGTTCCTGAGCAATCTGTAGGGTTTGTTTGGCGGAAAGGCCGAAGCGTATATTGGCCTCGCGTTGCAGGGTGGTGAGATCAAAGGGTAGGGGAGGCCGCTGACGTCCCTTGGTACTGGTTACGGATTCCACAAACCCGTTTTTGCCAGTACAGCGGGCGGCCAGTTCCTCAGCCGAAGGGGCTTCCCATACCTTGTTTTCTTTGCATTTTGGCGGAGCGAACCAGGTGCCTTTGAATTCGTCGAGCTCGTGAGTAAAGGTGCCTTCTATGGTCCAGTAGTTCTGAGGGGTGAAATGTTCGATGGATGCCCAGCGGTCTACAAGCAGCTTCAAGACCGGGCTCTGTACTCTGCCACCGTGATCAGCTCCCCCCCCCGTCTTGACAGTGAATAGCCTTGAAACATTCATATCCACCAGCCAATCTGCCTCGGCCCGAGCAGCCGAAAAATGGCGTTCTCTGGCGATTAAGGAACGGAATGCAGCTAATGATTTGTATTATCGAATGGTTGAGTTGGTGGAAAAAAATCCGGAGCGGATGGTTGGAAAAAAACGAAAATCTATTGCCCATAAGGAACCTTTAAGTATTCCTAACCCCTGGAATCTGTGAGATACTGAGCGGACATTGATACCGAATAAAGGAACATGAATGATCCCTTGGGAAGAAATCGACCGGGCAACGGTGCCGGGCCGGAAAAATGAATTGATTCTCCGGAGGCGGGGCGAGGAGTTTTCCATTCGCACTGGCGGAACAGAACTGATGAACAGCCGGATGCACGGGTCAGAAGAGGCCCTGGCCAACCTGGCCTTTGAGCATATGGGGCAGAAAACGGTAGGGCAGGGATCGGGATTGCGTATCCTGGTAGGCGGCCTGGGCATGGGCTATACCCTGGCCAGGACCCTGGCGCTGGCGCCTTCGGATGCAAGGATTCTGGTGGCTGAACTGATCCCGGAGGTAATCGCCTGGAACAGGTCGGTCTTCGGACACCTGGCCGGAATGCCCTTAAATGATCCCAGGGTGAAGGTGGACGCTTCGGATGTCGGCGGGGTGATCCATCGGCAGACAGACGCTTTTGACGCCATTCTCCTGGATGTGGACAACGGTCCTGCAGGGCTGACCCAGGACGCCAATAACCGACTTTATGCCGAAAACGGACTGAAAGCCGCCTTGAGAGCCTTGACTCCGGGCGGTGTCCTCGGCATCTGGTCCGCCGGGGATGATCCCGTCTTTACCCGCCGCCTCGCCAACTGCGGATTCAAGGCAAGACCTATCTCTGTCTCCGCCGTTGCCCCGGGCAGGGGTGGCCGGCATGTGGTATGGATTGCCGTCAAACCGGAATGAAAGCCAGGATGAATGACGAACGAATCGAATTAGGCTGGAGGGCTGTCTCACGACTTTCGACAGTGTTTAGCGCAGGCGTCTTAAAATATCGTTGTTCGTCAGGATATGAGGCGGATCCCGTCGCTTCTGAGCAGCGCAATCCGGCCCGCTTTGTATAACTTGCCCACGGCCCGCTTGAACTCCTTTTTGCTCATGGAAAAGGCGGCCTGGATCTCTTCGGGCCGGCTCTTGTCATGGCAGGGGCTGGCGCCGCCATTGGCAGAAAGGACCGCTATTATTTTTTCGGCCGATCCTTCCACCGAGGCATAGCCCGGCTGTTTGAGGGTCAGGTCCACCTTGCCGTCCTCCCGGATCCGCAGGACGTATCCTTTGCGTGTGTCGCCCACGGCCAGGTCTTCAAACGTCTCGGTTTTATAGAGCAGTCCTGTGCGGGAACGGTTGATAACGGCGGTATAGCCGATGGGGCTGATGCTGTGGATGATGAGATCCACCTCCTGCCCCGCTGCCAGATCCCGGGCGTCCCCGTCGCAGAATCCTGCCGTCAGGGTGGAGCCAAAGATCCTGTGGGAAGACTTGTCCAGGCAAATCTTAACCAGGTGGGTTTCCCCGGGTTCCATCCGGTCTTCCTGTTCGCTTCGGGGAACCAGCAGGTCCTTTTCAAGGCCCCAGTCCATGAAGATGCCAAAGGCCGCCGTATCCCGGACCTTCAGTCCCACGATATCCCCCACCACTCCGGCCGGGGTCAGGGTCGTGGCCACGGGCCGGTCCTCGGAATCGGTATGAACAAAGACGCGGATGATCTGCCCGACGGCAACGCCTTCTGGCACGTACTTATTGGGGAGGAGAACCCTGTCACGGCCAAAGCTCAGATAGACCCCGTAATCCGAGAGGTTTTCAACGGGCAGATCGTGGAACTGGCCCACGACCGCCTTGGGATCCTGGGCCAGAAAGGGATGGGATTGCCTGGACGAGGAACGTTTCTGACTGGCTGCACGTTTTTTTTCTGCCTGTTTCCAAGGGGGGGTATATGCTGACGCTGACATGGTGGTTATAGTTCTTTCTTGAAGGGTTGATGAAACGTAATTCTCATTTATAGCATATTCATGCCCGTATATCCATGGCCGGAGTTACCTGATGTGCCGGTAACATCCCTGCATCACAGATTCTGGTACCATGCCGCCCCCAGGGCTATCGCATGTAAAAAAATGGCAGGCATTCTGTGGGTTTTAGGAAAAAAGTTAGCATTTCATAACATACATGACGTAACTATTTGATTTTAAAAGGAATATTTTTCGCTAGATTTTTCGTTTAATTTGTAGTACCCATTGGCAACAAAAACAAGGAGTTGCCAATGGGTAAAAACAACATAAATAAATACTTTGAGACGATTGAAGATCATAGGCACCACAACAAGCTCCATAAATTAATTGATGTGATTATTATTGCAATATGTGGCGTTGTCGCAGGGGCCGATACCTACGAACAAATTGAAAATTTTGGAAAAAAGCGAAAGAGATGGCTTTCAAAATTCCTGGAATTGCCATATGGGATCCCATCACATGATACCTTTGACCGAATTTTTGAAAGGATGAACCCACAAGAATTTCAAAATAGTTTCAAAAACTGGATTGCCTCTGTAGCCAAACAAACCAAAGGCCAGGTTGTGGCGATAGACGGAAAAACCCTGAGACGCTCTCATAACAGATCTGAGGATAAAAAAGCCATCCATATGATTAGTGCCTGGGCAACTGCAAATCAGGTAGTTCTCGGGCAACTAAAAACGGAAGAAAAATCCAATGAAATAACCGCCATTCCCTATCTTTTAAAGTTGCTTGATCTATCCGGTTGCATAGTCACCATTGATGCCATGGGGACACAGAAAAAAATTGCGGAAACCATAATTGACAGTAATTGTGACTACATTCTGGCATTAAAAGAAAACCACAAGACCCTTTATGAAAATACAGTCCGTTTTTTTGACCACATGAACAATATGAAAGAAGAGGGATACTGTTTCGATGAATATGAAACAGTAGATGGTGGGCATGGACGCATTGAGACCCGTAGGAATGTCATAACCCGTGATATTGATTGGCTTGATGACAAAGAAAATTGGCCTGGTTTAAAATCTTTGGGGATGGTTGAAAGCACCCGGAATGTTAACGGGGAAGTAAGTTGTGACAGGCGTTATTATATATCCAGTCTTGATTGTACTGCGCAGGTATTTGGAACTTCTGTCAGAAGTCATTGGGGAATTGAGAATTCACTTCACTGGGTATTGGATATCGCTTTCCGGGAAGATGAGAGCAGGATACGGAAAGGATTCGGGCCGGAGAACTTTGCGGCAATTCGGCATATTGCCTTAAATCTGCTTAAAGAAAATAAAAGTTTTAAAGGGAGCATCAAGTCAAAAAGATTGAATGCGGCAATGGATACACAGTATTTGGAGGACGTGATGTTTGCATGACTGGTAGATAACGCCAGGATCATAGGCCACTTAGAATTTTTACATGCGTTAGCCCTGATGCCGCCCCCCGTTGCCAAGGCAAGGTAGGTGGCGGTTTCAAGTTTTGGGGTTAAGCCTTCCAGGCTCAGAATTTTAAACCTGATGATGAGACTACGTATTGAATTGAAATGTTTACCGGTAAAAATCGAAGGGGATAAAGCGTAATGCTATCCTGGCTTTCTCCCGGCAGTTGATTTCAATATCCAGCAACCGGCTTATGGTCTGTAGCGCCGAATGATTGTGCGTTTCGCCGTCTTTTATAATTTCCGGCAGGTTCAAAGCACAATTTTTCAAGCGAAGGTTTTTAAATTTAGCAATTGTGTCATCCATTATTTTCTCCTTCGCAGGGCGATGGCATCATATTCAGCCAGGTTGGGTTCCGGCAGCCGGATTTCGTTAAGTTCTTCGTTCTTTAACATAACCGGTGGGAGGGCCAAGGAGGGGGACGTTTCCTGGTTAAGCAGATTCTGCACATATGCCGCACCATACAGCTTATGTTCCAACGCCTTTCTCTGAGAAATGGAATTGTGATATTTGACAACTGTTTTGAATAAATGATATGAGGAACATCAATTAATTACACGAGATTTAAAAGGATTTTTTTGTTTTCTAAATTATTAGATATTGTGCAAATCGTTACTGATAAAAGATAATCAGTAATGGATTGGTATTACATCTCAGTCTAATCACTCTATTTCTGAATAATAGGGTGCAGAACCAGTCTCATACGGGAACCGGTTTTGCATCCATCTATATTATATTCCCTTTTATCAGTAACCCCCTTTCAGTCTTATAAATAATAATGTTTTAAGGTAGTTATCACTGATAACAATGCGGCCTTTAATACATCTTTCAATACTGATTATTGAACTCAAAAAGGATAGAATATTGAAAATAAGAAGTTCACACGAATTTGATAGACTGGAAATAGAAAAAATTCATAAAACGGCATTTGGAAAGGCAAAGGGGCCGGTGATCGCCGAGCTTGTAAATGGTTTATTCGATGACCAAAGCGCAGAACCCTTGCTTTCTCTTGTAGCGGTTAAAAATAAAACTATTGTTGGGCATGTTCTTTTTACAAAAGTAAACATCGCACAATCTCCGATTTTGGTTTCAGCCCGTATATTGGCACCTCTTGCAGTGCTTCCGGAGGTTCAATCCACAGGTGTTGGGGGACTTCTTATCAAAGAAGGACTTGACCGGTTAAAGAAAAACGGGGTGGATTTGGTTTTTGTTTTAGGACATCCTGATTATTATCCCCGCTCGGGATTTGTTCCTGCCGGCAAATTGGGGTTTAAAGCACTATATCCGATCCCGGAAGAACATGCCGGGGCCTGGATGGTAACTGAACTGTCTTCCGGGATTATCGGCAAAGCCGGGGGCACGGTGAAATGTTCTAATGTACTTAATCAGCCTCAGCATTGGAGAGAATAATGAACGATGAATATAAATCAATTCATGAGTTCGATGTGAAATTGATCTGCCAATATTTTGCGAGTCTAAAACGACAGGGGCCGGGGAGCCCGGAAGTAACCATCAAGGCATTGAGTTTTATCGACAATCTTAACGACAAATCACTTGTTGCCGACATTGGCTGCGGATCAGGTGGACAGACAATGATATTAGCACAGCATGCACCTGGGAATATTACAGGTATCGACATCTTTCCTGCTTTTATTGACCTGTTTAATCAGAATACTGAAAAGCTTGGTCTTCAGCATAGAGTGAAAGGCATTGTTAAATCAATGGAAGATCTCCCCTATGAAGCTCAACTATATAAAAGGTACAAAAAGTATTATGGGTATGCTTTTTATATAGGGAAGAAAATTTAAACCGTTTATTTATTCTCGATACGAAAGACGGCATATCGCCGGCTAATTCACAGGGTGGCATACAACAGCCACCCTGTGAATTTGAAGCATGCGCTATTTTAAAATCCGGATGTCAACGTCATCAAATCCTTTCATTAATTCAATGAAGCCCGGCACTTGATCCTCTTCGTTGCTTGTCGTGTGATAGGGATAAACCAACATAGGCTTAAATGCCTTAACGGCATCGGCCGCCATTGCTGAATCCATGGTATATGGCAAATTCATCAAACAATTTGAAAAATCAATCATCTCGCTCATTGTGCAGCTGCCGTTGGTACGATATATAGCACGGAAACAAAAATTTAAAATTGAGCAGAATTGATATGAATGAACATGTGATTGAGAATATAAAACAATACTACCTTGAAATGCTGCCGTTCAACAAGGTTCTTGGCATTGATATAAAAGATCTGGATTATTATTCAGGAGAGGCTGTTACCACCTTTGAGATGAAGGCGGATCTCATAGGAAATTCATCAGCCGGTATTCTGCATGGAGGTGTCACCGCATCAGTTCTTGATTTGACCGGCGGGCTTTCTGCACTGATTTCCTGTGCAAAATTTCAAGAAGGTAAATCTTTTGAAGAGATCGGTCAAAAACTTGTTGAATCAGCCACGATTAATATTCGGGTCGATTATTTAAGGCCGGGCAGGGGAGAATCCTTCGAATGCAGAAGCCGAATTATCAGGGCCGGCAGACGGATAGTAGTTGCAAAAATTGACCTTTACAATGAACAGGATGTCCGAATCGCAACAGGAACCGGCACGTATCTGATTGGCTGAAAAAAGATGATGATCCCGCCTGTAAAAAATGCACGGATACAGAGCTGGCTATTTTTTTGAATGGATTCATCAATCATAAACGGGGAAAAGTTCCAGGGGTTAAGTGCGGAGGTCTTTCAGCTTAAATGGAAAGGCATACAGGAACTGGCTGGATTGGCCAACAGGACAATAGACCTTTCCATATGTCAGCTTTTTGTTTGAGAACAAAAAGCTAAAAAAATCAACGAACGCACAGCATCTTCGCCACCGCGCCGTATCTGATTTTTAACATTATACTCTCAGGAGAAAATCACAAATGAATGAATATGAATATGCCGGTTTTTGGGTCCGAACCGGTGCCGCAATTATTGATACCATTTTAATTCTAATTATTATTGTCCCAATCCTTACTGCTATTTATGGTACCGATTATTGGATTAATCAGTCTATTGTAAAAGGCTTTTGGGATGTTTTGTTCAATTACATACTACCTGCAATTGCGATCATCATTTTCTGGACCTACAAATCTGCTACACCTGGTAAAATGGCATTAAAACTGACGATTGTTGATGCAAAAACCGGTGGGCACCCTTCTACGGGGCAATTGATTGGGCGTTACTTTGGATATTACATTTCTATAATTCCTTTATTCCTTGGGTTAATATGGGTCGGTATCGATAGAAGAAAGCAAGGGTTGCATGATAAATTAGCAGGCACCGTTGTCATTAAAAATAATAAAAAAGAAAAGGTTACATTCGAATCAAAAGAATAAATATTTGTTGGTGAGGCTATCCAAAAACTGTAGTACGACTGGACGAATAACCCGTAATCATACCATTCAAGGCTCAGTTCAGCTTTTCTAAATTTCCGACCTATAATAGAGTCAGGTAATAGTCGATGTCACTTTTTAAAAATCGCTTTTTATGAACAAAAGTTTCATAATTTCACCCTTTATTTTCAGATAATTATTAAAATAGAATTAGATGCTAATATTTTCTGGCAATAGAAAAGCTAAAATGATATAGGCATCTTTTGGATGCGATCCTAACATTGTGTGCTTTCTTATAGAAAAACAGAAAAGATGTTTAATTACAATCGTAATCTAAATCAAAATTCAAGTTCAGGTTGAAGTTCAATTAATGCTCTACTACAACCCAAAGGAGGATGCTATGAAGAAAATTTTATTGTTCGGAATCTTGTTTTTTTTAATTCTGCCCGGGCTGGCCCATGCGACACTAACAGTTATAGGCACCGCCACTTACAACGAATCAGAGTATAATCTTATCTGGGACGATGACAACAACGGTAATTCAGTGGTGTGGCTGGATTATTCGAATTATAGTGATGACTGGTACGAGCAGGTCGCCTGGGCATCAAGCCTGAATGAAGAAGGTGTTTTGACCATTAACCTGTATGATGGATACACCGTTGACTGGGGAACAAATTCCTGGCGTCTGCCGTCCACTGTTGATGGCGCGGACGTCTATGGATATGAGGGTGATCCTGATGGCGATGGGAATTACACTTATACGGAAGGCTATAATTTGGCTAACTCCGAAATGGGCCATCTCTTTTATGTGGAACTGGGAAACTTGGGATATCTTGATACCTCCAATTATAGTAACGAAGGATACGGGCTGACCGAAACAGGAGATTTTGAAAATTTAACTGCGGAAAAGTACTGGTCAGGTACGGAGTATGCGGACGGCGGCACGAATTACGCCTGGTACTTCAGCATGAAAGACGGCTACCAGGGTAACGGTAACTCTAAGCTCTACGGTGCTCCCGCGCTGGCATTGTGCAGCGGACAAGTTTCTACGGTTCCAGTGCCCGGTACATTCTGGCTGCTTGGGTTAGGGATTACAAGCTTGGCTGGACTGAGCAGAAAAAAATTCAATAGAGCCTAACAGCACTGCGTCGAGACCACCATACAACCATTGTATCGCCCGGTTTAAACCACATCTGGCCTCATGTCACCGGGTGATACTTCTATCTATAATTGGTAATCGTGGTTGATTCTCTATAAGCCATTAATAACAGAAGCAATGTGAGGCCGAGTCTGAGTCGAGCATTTGAAATATAATCCCATTTTTTAAAAAGGGAAATCCTCACCTGCATCCATCTCTATCTTTTTTTCTTTTGGTTTTTGGGCGGTTTTGTGCTTTGGATTGCCATCCACATAGATGGCTTTGAAGGGCTTTGTGGGGCAGGCATGCTCGCATCCGCCGCAGCCCACGCAGATGGTCTCGTCCACCTCCGGGATGACCAGCTTGCGGCCGACCGCATTCAGGTAGGGCTTCATGTGCACAGCCTTGCTGGGACAATGTTCCGAGCATGCCCCGCAGTTGGTATTGTCCGTATAGACCACGCAGTTTTCTTTTATGAATTTTGCCACACCCACCTGGGTCTGCTGCTTTTCCTCTACTGTCAGAGGCAGGATGGCGCCGCTGGGACAGATGTTCGAACAGACAGTGCAGTCATAGTTGCAGTGGCCGGCATTGAAATCCATACGCGGCTGCATCATTCCGGACAGGCCAAATGAAAAGACCGAAGGCACGAGCACCCGGGAGGGGCAGGCGGAAACGCACAGATGACAGGCGGTACAGATGGTGGTGTATCTGGCAATGCTGACCGAACCAGGCGGCGAGAGCGGGCTAGTTTTGTTTTCGGGGATGGTGGTGGGGCGAGCCTGTACCGGAAGCGTTTCGGGCGAGGCATGAGCACGGCCTCCGGTTATACCAAGGCCCCCGGCGACCAGAGCCAGTACAAAGTTCCTGCGGTCCCGGGCGGCTTCGTTTCTCTGACGGCGTTGCCGGCTCTGCTGGAAATCAGCCTGAAACATCATGGCCTGGTCCGGGCAGGCAGAAAGGCAGTTAAAGCAGGAAACACAGCGGCCGGTATCCACGCTTTTTGTTTTTACATCAATGCATTTAGATTTGCAGACCTGCTCACATCGACCGCAGGATCGGCAGGAACCGATATCAAAATTGATTTTTACCAGGGAAAATTTAGAGATCAGGCCCAGCAGGGTTCCCACAGGACACAACGTGTTGCAGTATAGGCGGCCGTGCCGGGTGCTCATCCAGCCCACCGCACCTAAACTGACCAGGGCCACGCCTAGGGCGACCGGGGCATAGCTCGGCCACTGGACACGGTAGAGGGCATGGATTCCCAAGGCCTCTGCCACAGGCGTTGCCAAATTGTTCAGGAAGATGACAAAGGGGCGGAACAGATTAGAAAAAATTCTGCCGAAACCGCTGAAAGGATCAAGCAGGTTAAGTAATAAACCGCTGCCCGAAAAAAAGAGCAAAAGGGTTGCAATCAGGACCGTATACCGCAGGATGCTCTGGGGCGCAGAATATTGGTATCTGCCAAGCCACTTTTTTTTACCTCGGGTCTTTGTCCTGTTTGAAAAAAGACGGGATACCAGGTCCTGCAATACTCCCAGAGGACAGATTGCTGAACAGTAGATCCGGCCGAACATAAATGTAGTTATCAAAACAAAGATAAACCCGGCAGACCCGGCTGCAGGGTGGTTTAGAAATTTGAGCGTAGAGGGTACAAACTGGAGAAAAAGCAATTCTTCTGTCAGGGCTCTTGCCCCGGTCTCCCATACATCCAGAAAGAGAAAGACCGTTGGCAGGAAAAAGGCCATGGCAATGCAGACCCGCAGGGGTTTGAGAAGGCGAAGTTTCATTTAAATCTTGATCCGGTTGATGGACAGGGCTTTCAGGTCCATCTGCCCAAGATTCATATCCGAGGCGATTTGAATATGGCGGATATCGGTCGGATCCGTACCGAAGAGCTTGGCCCCGGCCGCATCAGCCGCAACCGGATCCGTTGAGACGATCTGGGCTTTCATGGAAACCACATCGCCGACAGACACGCCTCTGGGGCCGTTGCGCTTCATTACGTTGTAGGCATCCACCACCGTGAGATCGGGTCTGCGGAAGGAGGAAAAGTCCGCAATGCACTGGTGAAGGTCGTTGCGGTGCCAGTACCCCCGGTCCCAGACCACGCCCATGAGGTTCTTCATGCCGATGGTCAGCATGGAGGAACTGTGGTGCTTGAGCACCGGCGCATTGATGAACACATCCGCGTTCAGGAGTGCCTCATGGACCTTGGCTTCCTTAAGCCGCTGCCCTCCGGGCACGGAAACACGCTTGTAGTAGCCTTCGCTGTTTGCTGATACCATTTTCCCACCGGCCGCTTTTACGGCTGCCTCAATACCGCTGTTGGTATAACAGCGCCGCCAGTTGTCGCAGGTGTGGTCGAATACGGACACCTCCACGGCGCCTGCGGACAGGCAGTGTTTGATGACACGCCCCACAAGGGCGGGGTTGGTGTTACCTCCTCGTTCGGGTGGCACGTCCCAGCCGATGTTCGGCTTGACCAGGACCCGGCTGCCCCTGGGAACAAAGATCTGCATGCCGCCTAAAGAGGTAATGGCGTTGTCAAACATCTGGTCCGGCTCCCCGCCCCGGACCGCCACTAGGTCATAGGCGGCAGTCGTAGGGGCTGCCAAAAGTTTTCCCACCCCTGGGAAGGCAAGGGTGGATCCCGCGGCGATCCCGCCGCTGATGGTCTTTTTTAAAAAATCTCGTCGATCCATTTTATCCATGGGGCATGTCTCCTTATGAATGGTTTTATTCCTTGGGCTGGCCTGACAATTTCAGCACCAGACGTTTCAATACGTCCGCAGCCTTCTTTTTATCATAATCATCATTCAATCTGAAATCATGAAAAAAAAGCGTTTTTTCCGGATCAGCAATCAGGACTGGTAAATAGGTTTTAGTAAAGATGAGGCCACCCGAACGGAGTGGCCAAACAAAATGGCCCCTCTGAAATTCAGAGGGGCCATTTTTTAGAATTTCGTTTTATCATTGCATCATCATACAGGTTTTATTGCGAGCACTTACATCTTTGGCGACGGATTTATAACAGGTAATTCTTTCATCAATGCTGGTGGTGCAGTAATCACAGGCTCTCAACGCCTCAATTCTTCTTTTCTTGCCGCTTGCACAGCATAATGCTGATTTTGATTTTCTATATGATTCCATATTGGCCTCCTGACGTTTTATTAGTAATGACATATATAAAATTTATATGTCATTACTAATAAAATATGTCAGAAGAAATAAAGATCAAGTTTATGGTTTTATTGGGGGTGCGTTATACAGCGCAAGCCAAATCGCTCTAATCTGCTTCTTCAACGCCCAATTCCATGGCGGCCTGGCACTCGCCGCACTCCATTGTGGCATTTTCAAGATCAGGGTATTTTTCTTTGATCTCTTCTTCCGTCATTAATGCCAGGTGACTGCATCTGGGGTGATGAAAATCGACTGTTTTACCCCATGCAAAAATGTTCCAATTTTTGTTCCCTAATTTTTATCAGCCGATTTGCCTCAACCCTTTTTGCTTTCACGGACTTGCCGATGTTTTTCCTGAACCACTATTTACGGCACTGGTTTTAACGGTTTCCAGGGCTTTCTGTACAACCTCACGGGTAGTTTCAGCGACCATAGCAGCAAGGCCTAAAATGAAAACCGTAAAGCCACTTTTGGCCTGATCCTGCTCAAGTCGCTTCATTTTACCAAAAACGGACTCAATAACCTCAGACGATCCAAGCAAGCGGTCGTTTTTACCGGCTTTCTGAGATTCCTGTTTTACAAACATGAGCAACTCAGACCGAATTCGCTTTCCTTGGATAGTCCGGGCGGTAAAGGTGGGGATAACGTTTAAATCATGATGAGACTCTCTATAAAATCCTTGAAATTTGACAAACATTTCAGCTTCCTTGACAACGGTCACAACATCCTTCCACCTGTAAAGATCATTCCGAAACTCTTTCAGCCAACCGAGTTTCTCGTCAAGATAGTCCTTGGTACAGTCAAGGCATTCAGTCGACATTTGATCAAGGTGTCAACATTCATATACCTGGCATTACTTCTCTGATTCGGAGGTGCAATCGCCGCCAGCGTCGCCTGCTGGACCTTTTTTCTTGGGAGGCAGCATTGGCAATGAAACATTTCCAACGCTCATCGGCATCAAGTTCCCGTTTCAAAAGCGTTGCGGCTTTATGTATGATTGTCACTTTATCCAACGCATTCATGTAGGAAACGCGATCAAATCCATATGTTTCACTTTGTGAAAGAAAATATGAACGATCTGGGGGCCGGAGAAGAAATTGACCAATAAAGAGGTTTGCAATATGCTCGTCGTTGATGATAATCGGCGATGTACAATCAACCAAACCATTTTTGCAATGATACATTGTAAACTCAGCCCCATCCTCTAACTGGTTGGCCAAGTCGATATCACTATCTATGCAGCGCCTGCGCGTATCTGGGTTGACCCTATGAAAATCAGTACATATTGGTTCCCAGTCTGACGAGGCAAGCACATTGGCGTCTAAATCAATTACAGCCATCGGGACCTCAGTTAACATATAGAAGTCACTCATCAACTTTGACATACGCTGACTTCCCATCAACTCACGGAGGACTCGATAAATGATTACGCCCCGACGGCTTTTTTTATCTAAAAATGCCGGCAGATCATTAGGGAGTTTGGCTGAAGAATTATAAACAATCCGAATGTCCCCTTTTATGTCATTCATCCGATTCTCTCTTTTTATCGTATCGATATCAAAAAGCCTTAGAACCCACGATTAAAATAAAAAATGAACGTTATTCCGAACTTGTGCTTGTTCGTGATAAATTGATATAAAAAGAAAAAAAGTACAATTTTAAGTATCTTATAATAATTCAATATCAAAGTATAGATGTTTGTTAAAAGTTAGGTGGCAGGACGAATTTTACTGCTACTGCTATCAAAGCCGGCGGCACGTAAACCCAATGTTCCGCCCTTGTGTGCGCTCCCGGCCGCTCCCGGCCGGTCATCGCAACAGGCACCTTTGTTGTTTGATCTGCGCGTCCCTTACTTTCGCATATGCCAATTTAAATCCAAGGTTGTGCCTGTGTTCGGGGAGTGATATCATCGAATATATTCATATAAAATCAATACGATTTATGTCATTTCCCCTGGTATAAAGAAGAGGTATTTTGAAAATACAATATAAGGCCTCATCCATAATTGGTTTATTTGGTTTTTGTCTTGTGATCCTGTTTGCATTGATTTCTAATTTTTTGAATCAGCGCATTGTCATCGAAAGGAAATTGGATGACCTTCAAGAACTTTCCAAGGAACTTTCCCAACACATAGGGTCTCAATTGAAAGATAAGGCAAAAATAGCACTGACACTTTCCTCATCCCCTTTAATTAAAAATGCGCTGGTGCAGAGCAATCAAGAATTTGCGAATTTATCAAAGACAAAACGAAACGCATTAATTGAGGCGCTCAACCAAAGGTGGAAAGATAGTCACGATGTGAATAACCCATTTGTTCAAGCTTACCTAACGAATCCTGTGGCAAGGCATTTGAAAAATCAGCAGGCACTTTTTCCAGGAATGTATGGAGAGATTTTTCTTACGAATTTTTATGGTACGATGATCTCTTCCACCGGTAAATTAACCACTTTGGCCCATTCGCATAAATATTGGTGGAAAGCATCTTACGGAAATGGAGACGGTCGAATTTTCCTGGATGATCGCGGTTTTGATACAAGTGTAGACGGATATGTATTGGGGATAGTCGTTCCTGTTACAGTTGATAAAGAGATAATTGGTATTCTGAAGTGCAATGTTAACATACTAAATTTATTGAATGATTTTACGGTGGATTTCTCTTGTCGCAATCCAGCTGTCATGCAGATTATTCGCACCGGCGGACTGATCGTTTCCGGATTAGGTGTAACGCCTTTGTCGACAAAAGCACGGGATGACGTCCGTGTCGAATTGCAGTCGAAAACAAGTGGAACAATCATGCTCAATGGGAATGACAGACAACTGATATCTTTTTCGCCAATCACAGCAACGCTTGGATCTGAAGAAATGGGTTTTGGTGGAAGTCATGACTCCATTGACCATATAAAAGGCAATCAGGGTGAGGCATGGCATGTTGTTATCACTTTGCCTGAAAGCAGTGCGCTGGCAGAAGTCCATAACACAACGCGTTTAATTTTCTTTGCCGGGGCCGCGTTTACCATTTTAGTTGCCATTGTTGCGTTGGTGTTCGGCCGGTGGCTTGCAAAACCCATCGTGGAAATTGACAAAATAGCTACAAAAATAGGCGGGGGGGATCTCAGCGCTAAATCAACTTTTTTATCAAATGATGAAGTGGGGTCTTTATCGAAATCAATCAATCGAATGACTGAGACACTCCAGGAAACAATGACCTCCAAAGAGACCTTGGAAAAAGAGATTGAATTACGGAAAAAAGCGGAGAAGAAACAAGAACTTTTAATAGAGGATTTCAAAGAGGCGCAACGTTTGGCATTACTGGGAAGCTGGAGTATGGATCACGCCAGCGGAAAACTGACCTGGTCGGATGTCGTCTATCAAATTTTTGAAATGAATCCCGAAACCCAGTCGCCGGACTATCACTTGTTTCTTGATAGCGTTCATCCCGAAGATCAGGTGAAAGTCAAACAGGCTTTTGAAAGTTCCATCCATGAACATCGTCCTTATTTTATTGAACACCGATTACAAATGGCTGACGGCCGGGTAAAATTTGTCGAGGAGCGTGGCGAAACGCTCTTCGACAGGAACGGCAATCCCCTCACCACGTCCGGAACCGTCGTGGACATCACCGAACGCAATACGGCTGAACAGGAACGGCTCCGTTTGTATAAAGAGCTGCTCAAGGCTGAAGCGTCGGCTGAAACAGCAGAAAAACAGTTGCATGCGGCCATTGAATCCATTGACGAAGGCTTTGCTGTTTTTGATCCCCAGGACAGGTTGGGCATGTGCAACGCAAAATATCTTGAGATTTACAATGTGTCTGCGGATTTCATAACGGTGGGAACAAAGTTTGAGGATATCATCCGAAACGGTGTGGCACGGGGGCAGTATGCGGATGCCGTCGGCCGTGAAGAAGAGTGGATCGCAGAGCGGTTAGCCCAGCACAGGTCCGGTAAGGTAAGTATTGAACAAAAATTGACTGATGGGCGGTGGGTCAGGGTTGCTGAGCGTAACACCGAAGACGGTAGTATCGTTGGTTTCAGGGCAGATATAACAACCCTTAAGCAGGCACAGGAAGCTGCTGAGGCGGCCAGTCAAGCCAAAAGCGAATTCCTTGCCAACATGAGCCACGAGATCCGCACCCCCATGAACGCAGTACTTGGCATGATTCACCTGGTAATGCAGACAGATCTTGATGCAAAACAAAAAGATTAAATTGAAAAAGCACACTTTTCGGCAGACAATCTTCTTGTTATTATCAATGACATACTTGATTTTTCAAAAATCGAAGCGGGAAAGCTGGAAATGGAAGATATATCGTTTCAGCTTAAAGACATCGTTGACAACATGGTCCAATCGCTCAATCTCAATGCAAAAGAAAAAGATATTAACCTCTTGATTAAGATTGAGCGGGATGTCCCTAAAACCATGGTCGGCGATCCCCATCGCCTAAGCCAGATTCTGATCAATCTTGGGGGAAATGCCGTAAAATTCACCGAAAAAGGGGGGACGGTATCCCTTAAGGTGGCCATCAAGGAGGACGGTGCGTCAACCTTCGTTTTACAATTTTCAGTTCAGGATACGGGCATCGGCATTTCGCCGGAACAACAGGAACATTTATTCCAGGCCTTTACCCAGGCGGACGGGTCGACAACCCGCCAATATGGCGGAACAGGTCTTGGCCTAGCGATCTCAAAGAAACTCGTTCAGCTGATGGATGGTCAGATCTGGCTCGATAGTACAGAGGGTATTGGGAGTACGTTTCACTTTACCGTCCGTCTTGGTCGGCAGCAAGACAATCCGGTCCAAACGAACCCATCTGATACAGCGACCGAAGGGACGGTGCGTCAGGCACTTGCAAAAATCAGGGGGAGCAGAATTCTTCTTGTTGAAGATAATGAAATCAATCAAGACGTGGCGGCGGGACTTTTAATCAGTCACAATATTATGGTTGAAATCGCAAATAATGGTCAGGACGCACTCACTATCTTGTCGGATCAAGAATTTGATGGTGTTCTGATGGATTGTCAGATGCCGGTAATGGATGGGTATGAGGCAACCAGGAAAATCCGTGAACAGGAAAAATTCAAAGGATTACCTATTATTGCCATGACCGCCAATGCTATGGTGGGAGACCGGAAAAAGGTGTTGGATGCAGGAATGAACGATTATATTGCCAAACCGATTGATCCAGACAAAATGTTTATCATTATGGCCAAGTGGATTGTAAAAAAAAACAAAGAGATAAAACTTTTTTAAAATTTGTACTGCTTATCTATAGGCCGTTATCGTATTAGGCCCAGAATCAGTTTCTGTTTAATTCATACAATATCTTTTCCGCAACCGTTAAGGCATCCCCGAGCTTATATTTATTAATTTGTTTGTTCAACTCTTCCACATCTGCCCTGAAAGTGTCCGGCCAGCCTAAAGCCTTGACCTTTTCCATGCCTTCTTTGCTGGGTTTGGGTTTTCGTTTTTTAAGATGGGGAACGATGTTTTCAATGGATTCAACCAATAGATGCTGTGGGGACAGTTCTGCAGAGGCCGGAGGGAAAATTTCCTCTTCGGTTTTGATGATTTGAAGCCCTTTCTGGACGACCTCCATTTCATGGGCAAAGTGTTCCAGGGAATCTTCAAACGGTTTGTTGGCTTTTAACATGCGTTCCACTTCCTGGCTTGCGCGTTGCAGCGCTTTGGCTCCCAAATTGCCGGCAACCCCTTTCACCGAGTGAGCCAGGCGTTGTGCGTCATCGGTTTGACCGTTGCCCATCAGGCTGCGGATATTATGGGCTGCATCGGTATAATCACGCCTGACCTTGAGAAGCAGTTCACGAAAGAGTTTCCGATTCCCTCCAATGCGCTGCAGCCCCTGATCAATATCAATTCCGGGCAATTCAGCCGGAAGATCGGATTTGGAATTCTCATGGTCCGGTTTTAAGCTTTTTGGGACACCAAAGCCTTCAGGGAGGACCCTTTCACCAGGTGGAATCCACCGGACCAGCGCGCTGAATAATTCCTTTGGATCAATGGGTTTTATGACATGGTCCTGCATGCCGGCGGCAAGGCTTTTTTCCCGGTCGCCTGCCATGGCATGCGCTGTCATGGCGACGATAGGTAAACTTTTGTTTGTTTTGAACGTTCGAATCCTTGTGGTGGCTTCAATGCCGTTCATCTTCGGCATCTGAATGTCCATCAGCACCAGATCGTAGTCCCTGTTTTCCACGGCCTTGACGGCATCCTCTCCATTATTTGTTACATCAATGAACAACCCGGCACCCTCCAAAATCTCTAATGCGATTTGTTGATTGATTTCATTATCTTCGGCCAAAAGAATACGTGCCCCTTGGATACCTTTAGCCATGGCAAGGTAGTCATCAAGGCGCTTTCGTCTGGTTATCACTTCACGGCCAAATGCCGTCATAATGGCATCGTAGAGGGAAGATTGGGTGACGGGCTTGGTCACAAATCCTCCCAAACCGATTTCCAGTGCCTGCTCCTGAACTTCCAGCCCGCCGTAGGCCGTGGCCATAATAATTTGGGGCATTGGCGTAAGGTTCGGAATGGCTTGTATTCGCCTGCTGGTCTCCAACCCGTCCATTCCCGGCATTTTCCAGTCCACCAGAACAATTTCGATCGGATCGGTCTTGACTGCTGCTTCAAGCCGGTTCAGCGCTGCACGGCCGCTTGCCGCGGTTTCAACTCTGAACCCTATGTTTTCGAGATAAGATTGGAAAATTTCCCTGGCGGTTTCATTGTCATCTATTACGAGCACCTTTTTTTGGTGCAAGTCATCGTTGGGCGTCACCTTTTTGCGGCAACCGCCATCAGAATTAACGTTCAGCCGCACTGTAAAATAAAATATGGAGCCCTTTCCATATTCGGACTCCACTCCGATACTCCCCCCCATTAATTCTGACAGGCGTTTGGAAATTGTGAGTCCCAGACCGGTGCCGCCGTATTTTCGGGAGAAAGAGCTGTCTGCCTGGGAAAAGGCCTGAAACAGTCTGCTTTGCTGTTCCTGGGTCATACCGATGCCTGTGTCCCGCACTGTAAATCGCAGGATGGCAAAATTGTCCACCTGTTCATCCAAGCTGCAACTTATCTCGATCTCACCCTGCTCGGTGAATTTAGAGGCATTGCCGGCCAGATTAACAAGGATTTGTTTTAACCGGAGAGGATCACCGATCAGGTTACGCGGCACTTCCGGCGATATGTGCATCAACAACTCCAGTCCCTTTTCAGATGTCTTGACCGCAGCCAGGTCTGCTGCGGCAGCCATGACATCATCAATATCGAACGCCATGGATTCGATATCCAGTTTACCGGCTTCGATCTTAGAAAAATCCAGAATATCGTTAATCAGGCCAAGCAGGGAATTTGAGGCACCCTCAATTTTATTGACATAGTCACGCTGTTTGGCGGTTAAATTCGTTCTTAAAGCCAGATGGCTCATGCCGATGATCGCATTCATGGGTGTACGAATCTCGTGACTCATGTTGGCCAGAAAATCACTTTTGGCCTGGCTTGCGGCCTCGGCTTTCTTGGCAGTGATGATGGCTTTTTCCGCTTCTATTTTGTTTGTAATGTCTTCCGACACCCCGAGTAGATAAACGGGCTGGTCGTTTTCATCGTAGATACCGATTTTACGGGTGTGCAGAATCCGCTGACCCAGATGTCTTGTCTCAATTGTTTCCTGGGGGATGTCCAGAGCTTTTTTACTGTCAAGCAGGTCTCTATCCTTGGTGGTAAACAAATCGGCCTGTTCGGCAGGAAAAAAATCGTGATCACTTTTACCCAGCAATTCCTCGCGGGGGGCGCCGAGCAATTTTTCACCGGCTTTGTTTAATCGGACAAATTTCAAGGTTTCGGCATCTTTGACAAAGAGCATTGAGGGAATCGCCTCAATGATTGAATTTAAAAAACGCTCTTGTCCGGCAAGTTCCGCTTCTATTTTCTTTTGTTCCTCAACGCGTTGCTCCAACTGAATACTTTTTTGATGCAGGGCGTTGGCCAGATTTTTGCGTTGGTAACTGATTACCATCAATACAGCGGATAGAATCAGTAAAATTGTCAAAACAATTGCCAGGGAGATGATCTCCCATTGGTACATTTCGAATACCGAGATTTCGCGGAACCGGACTTCAGCACCAGGCAGAAGTGCCTTCTCCTGAATTCCCCAACGTTTCAGTTCCCTGGAATCGTAATAGTACCCATAGGCAGATGCCGATCTGCCATCGGCTGTGTCTTGGGAATTATGACTGCGTATCATTGCATCTGCCGCAATTTGTCCAATCCGTTCCCCGGATATCATGTAACCGCCCAGAACCCCATGCCCCAGGAAAATGCTCCAGTTCGTAAATACAGGGGCATTTGCCGTTTCAGCGATGCGTTTTGCGACGTCAAAGGTGTTTTGCGCAGCCCCCTTTCCATCCTGGAAAATTAGCAGGTAGTAAATTACGCTGGATTCGGGAAGCATTTGGACGCGAGAAAGAAGGTCGTCCATGGAAAGATTGACGAGATAATCAACATTCAGGTTCGGTGCCTCTTCCATAAGTGCTGACTTGAAATCATTAAATCGGTTGGCACCACCGGGTGACAGGGTATCAACCACCACAAACAGTTTAAGGGGAGACGTCAGGCGCATCATTTCCCGGATTGATCCGCGATAATCGGATTGTACCGATACGTCCACATTCTCATTTTTCTTTTCGTTGGATTGACTTCCCCCGGGCGCAACTATTATCCGCTTGGCGCCCGGAAAAATTTTCGGATTGGATTTTAATGCACTTACAGCGGGTAGGCTCTCGGCAACAATAAAGTCTATTGGGCGGTCACGATATTTTGAATTGATGTAAGAAAAAAAGGCCTGGTTATTTTTACCGCCGGGAAATCTGGCAGCGTCGAGGAATTCAAAAAATAGCTTGAACGGCTTCCCTGTCAGTTCGTTTTTTAGACCCTGTTCAAATTCTTTCTGCCAGGGATGGTCTTTCTGCCAGGAACTGAGAATTAAAATATTCACCGGTTGCTGTACCCGTTGAGCTTCTGCGCGCGCCGTATTGAAGACATTGGGGAGTACAAGCACAACGGCGATACAGACGATCAACCGAAAACGTGCGAAAAACAAACAACGCTTTGCCAACATCGGCTTCAAAAGGGATACCTCTTAAGTTAAAATGTGGAGCGCGGCCTAATGCTAAAAGATGGTATTTTGATGAATGGATATTGTATCGAATGACTTTTTATCAAAACCAGAGTATTAAATACCATCCAGACTTTTTGCTAATGGATTAATTTCACACTACATAATCCAGCCTGAAAATTCAAGCGCATTACAAATTCAGTAAATTGAAAATTCAAAATAACAGCATTAAACCGGGCTTCTTGGAATTCTGAGTCCATCATCAATTTTTTTGTGGTTAGTCTTATATAATATTTTTATATGAACATAATATTGACTAACCCCGAAACAGTCATATTTTTTATGTAAATTCAGTACTGATTTGTACAGGCTGGATGAGACTTTGAATCTTAAATTGATAATTTATGCCGGTCGTGCCGGATAAAATATATAGGTGATAATATGAAAACAATTAAGGGTAGTGTCGAAGAGTATGACTATACAATTGATAACATAGGCTGGATGATCCAGATCAAACATAAAGGTGATGGTATCAAAAATTATCAGTGTAAACGCTGTGGTAAAATATCCACGAATAAAAACGAAATCTGTAAAGTGAAGGCCTGAATCGGTTCGCGAAGAAGACCAGGAACAAAGCATTGGTTCAAGAGTCTACAATGAATTGGTGCCTATGCGGTAGAAGGGGCATAAAGCCAGCGTTTTTCATAATCTTGTTGTTTAAGGTATCTTCGATCCAACCGTCCTGCAGGGGGTTGCCCCTGCAGGATTTTTTTGGGTACGCATTATACCGGTACGGTCAGCTTTTTTCTGCGGCCTTTTCCCGGATTCGAGGGACTGGGCTATCTCAATTATGCGCAGCAAGCCAAAGCCATTGCCGGCTGAAACATTTTCCCAAGCTTCACAATCGAACCCCTTGCCTTAAAAACGACACCCATAGCTGTTGATAAACCGAATCAGTCCATGATTGTTCCAACGAATGATGATGCTGTTGGCTGTTTCAACCAGATTCAGATATTGTTTTTCACTGCGCGCGATTAATTCAGCCGCCTCTTTTTCTTCCTTTTGCTTAATGCCTCATTTATTTGTTCGAGCTGTTTTTCTCGATAAAAAAAATCGTTGGTGTCATTCGTATGAGGGTTAAGCTCGGATTGAAACAATGCCTAAGTGTTGTTTTTGCCTTACAATGTGATTCTTTACAAATTATGTTTTATGGTTACCTTTCTATATAAACAGTACCAAGAAAGGAGACCGGCCATGCCTTTGGATATCGTAGAAAAATTTCAAATCAGCCGCCTGAGCATCCTTAACGAAAACGGTGATGTCGATACGGACCTTGACCCGGGGTTACCGGACCAGGTCTTGATTGACCTGTACGGTGCAATGACCCTTTCCAGAATGATGGACAACCGCCTTCTCAGTCTCCAACGCCAGGGCCGCCTGGGAACTTTGCCGGTATGTTTAGGACAGGAAGCGGCGTTTTGCCCGCCTGTGCTGGCCATACGGGATACGGACTGGTTTGTCGGGTCGTACAGGGAGATGGGGGCCAAGCTCATGCGCGGGGAACCGCTCATTAATTCCCTGCTTTTTTATAACGGTCATGAAGAGGGAAATGTCAATCCGGCCAATGATCGGACTTTGCCGGTTTCAATAATTTTAGCCTCCCAGCTTCCCCATGCCGTGGGGCTGGCGTACGGGTCTAAACTCAAGGGTGAAAAAGATACGGTCGCCCTGGCCATATTCGGAGATGGGTCGACTTCTGAAGGGGATTTTCACGAAGCCCTTAATTTCGCAAGTGTTTTAAATGCGCCGGTGGTCTTTTTATGCCAGAATAACCAGTTTGCCATTTCAACGCCTATGGAAATGCAGACCGGATCAGGCACCATTGCCCAAAAAGCCATTGCATACGGCATGCAGGGCATCCAGGTGGACGGTAATGATGCGCTGGCCGTTTATCAGTCAGTCAAAGAAGCCGTTGACCGGGCCAGGGCAGGGGAGGGTCCCAGTTTGATTGAGGCCGTTACATTCCGCATGGCCATGCACACCACGGCAGACGATCCCACCCGGTATAGATCTGATGATCTGGTTAAAAAATGGGAAAAAAAAGATCCCTTGATGCGGTTCAGGATCTACCTTGAACGTAAAGGACTCTGGGATGACAAGAAACAAAAAAAACTGGAAGCCGGCATTAAAGAAGATATCGATAAGGCGGTAAGCGAGTTTGAGACACCAAGGCAGATTAAAAACGATGCGCCTTTTGACTATGTATTCGGCACCCGGGCTGATCTGATAGAAGCCCAGCGCAAAAGGTTTCTTTTGGATCTGGAAAAGGAGGTGGGGCATGACTAAAATCAACATGGTTCAGGCATTGAACGACACACTTCACGATGTCATGGCCCATGATGACACGGTTCTGGTCATGGGAGAGGATGTCGGTATTAACGGCGGTGTGTTCAGGGTGACCGACGGGCTGTATGAAAAATACGGCCGTGAGCGGGTGATTGATTCCCCCATTGCCGAGGCGGGCATTTTAGGCGTTGCCATCGGCATGGCAATGGCGGGGTTGAAACCTGTAATCGAAATGCAGTTCTCCGGGTTTTCCTATGAAATGATGCATCAGCTGGAAGGCAATGCCTCTCGCATGCGCACCCGGTCACGGGGGCAGTTTACCGTCCCCCTTGTTGTTCGTATGCCTTACGGTGCCGGCGTAAGGGCCCTTGAACACCACTCTGAAAGCAAAGAAGTCTATTATGCACACACGGCCGGGGTAAAAGTGGTGATCCCCTCTTCCCCCTCCAATGCCGGTCCCCTGCTAAAGGCGGCCATTGAAGACCCGGACCCGGTTATCTTTATGGAACCTAAGCGGTCCTACAGGGCGTTCAAGGAGGCGATCGTTTCCAAAGATTATGCCATCAGCAAAGCCGACGTCGTTGAGTCGGGTGACGATATCACCATCATATCCTGGGGCGCCATGATGCGTGATACGCTCAAGGCCGTGGATGCCGTCCGGGAAGAAAGAGACTTTTCGCCCGAGGTGATCGACCTTCTGACGCTGTCTCCCATGGATGTGGAAACCATAACGACATCGGTGAAAAAAACCGGGCGGTGTGTGATCGTCCAGGAGGCCCAGCAGTCTTTCGGCCCGGCCAGTGAAATTATCGCCCTGATCAACGACCAGGCCCTGATGTATTTACAGGCACCTGTGAAACGGGTCACCATGTATGATGTGATTATGCCGCTTTTTGCCAGGGAATCCATGTACCTGCCGTCTAAACAGAAAATAATTCAGGCCATTAATGATACATTGGATTTTTAGGAGGTCTTTATGTTTGAATTCAAATTACCGGATCTTGGAGAGGGAATTCATGAAGGAGAACTGATCCAATGGCATGTGAACGTGGGAGATAAGGTCAATGAAGATGATCCCCTTTGCGAGATGGAAACCGATAAGGCTGCAGTTACCATTCCGTCTCCCCGGGCCGGTGTGATTGCCGAACTGAATGCCAGGCCTGGGGACACCGTCCAGGTGGGTCATGTGCTGGTGAGGATTGAGGAGGCCGGCAGCAGTTCGGTTGACCCTCAGGTAACCGAGAAATCGGTTGATCCCCAGGCATTAGAAAAAAGACAAGAGCCCGTGATCGCCGCACCTGCCACCCGCCGCAAGGCCCGGGAAAGGGGGATAGATATTGATTTAGTCACAGGCACCGGACCTGGCGGCCGCATTACGCCTGAAGATCTGGATGCTTTTGACGAGGGGGCGATTGACGAAAGGCCTGACCATGACCATCGGGAAACCGACAGGCCGCCTGGGATCGGTACTGACTCCCAAGCCGGGCAGGCAACCGGGGCCGGGGCGGATCTGCCCGGGCAGACTTCCATCCCGTTCCTTGAAGTACCGCACCTGCCGGTCGCCGAGCACGGCCCGGTAGAACGCATCCCCTTCCGGTCGTTAAGAAAAAAGACGGCAATAAAGACGGCTTCGGCAAGCATTCTTATCCCCCATGTTGCCCATATGGATGACATTGACGTGACCGGGATTGAGGCTGAGCGCAGTGAATATAATGCCCGGTACGAGGGACAAGTGAAGCTCACCCTCCTGGGATTTGTGATCAAGGCGGTGGTCAGCGCATTAAAGGACTGGCCCATGTTCAATGCCAGTGTCGATCTTGCTTCCAATGAAATTGTTCATAAGCTCTATTATCATATCGGGTTTGCAGCAGACACCCCCAGGGGGTTGGTGGTTCCTGTAATCCGCGACGCTGACCGCAAAAGTCTTGCTGCTATCGGCAACACGATTCGTGATCTGGCCCACAAGGCAAGGGAAGGAGAGATTACCATTGACGAGTTGAGCCGGGGAACCTTTACCATCACCAACGTGGGGGCCATCGGCGGCACACATGTCTTCCCCATCATCAATACACCGGAGTCCGCCATTTTGGGCCTGGGCCGGGTAGAGAAAAAACCTGTCGTCAGGGATGGGGCGATCGTAATCCGGGATATGCTGCCCGTGACCCTCTGTTTTGACCATCGGGTCGCAGACGGTGCCCAGGCTGCGGCGTTTGTAAATACCCTTCGAAGGCTGTTGGAGGACCGCACGGCATTCATGGTAAACACTTGACCAGGCCCGGCCTGTCAACATCCAAGCCTGGTCCAAAACGAACGTAGAGAGAAAGGAGGCGCGATATGGTTGTTGGGGAGATGATTCTTGAAACCGACATTCTGGTCATCGGCGCAGGCCCCGGCGGATATACTGCCGCCATCCATGCCGCAGATTTAGGTAAAGATGTGGTGCTGGTGGAAGCCCGTGAACGGCTCGGCGGCGTATGTCTGACCGAGGGGTGCATCCCGTCCAAAACCCTGATTCACGCCGTGGGACTGGCCCATGAAATGAACCAGGCGAAATCCATGGGACTGGTCCATGACGGCATTTCCTTTGACCGGGAAAAACTGCTTACCCATATCCAAAACACGGTTCAAACGCTGTCTTCCGGCGTCTCCTCACTGGTGGACAACCGTGATGTTGAGGTGGTTCACGGACACGCCCGTTTTAAGGATGAGCACACGGTCTATGTCGATGGTGCCAATACCATTGTGCATTTCAACCATGCCATTATTGCCTCGGGGTCTTCGATCAATGAACTGCCCAGAGACCTTGTGACACCCGATGGCCCCGGCACGGATTCTCCCCGGATCTGGACCTCCGCCGATGCACTGGCGCTGCCTGAAATACCCGAAAGCCTGCTGGTCATCGGCGGGGGATACATTGGTCTGGAAATCGGGCAGGCCTATGCCGGCCTGGGAAGCCGGGTAACATTGGTGGAATCAGGAAAAAGAATTGCCGCAGGTGCAGATCCGGATCTGATCCAAGTGGTTGTCCGGGAATGTGAAAAAACCTTTGAGGCCCTGATGACCGGATCTTCCGTGGAACGCATTGCGCAGGAGGGCAATGGATTCAACGTTACGATAAAGAGTTCGGAAAATAAGTCAATCCAGCATAATTTTTTCAGGATTCTTGCTGCAACAGGGCGGCATCCCAACACCAGGGATCTGGGCCTGGACACCATTGGCCTTGGGTTGGATGGCAACGGAACGATCATCACGGACGATCAATGCAGAACAACAATAGAGCACATCTTTGCCGTCGGCGATGCAGCCGTCGGGATACCCCTGGCCCATAACGCCTCCAGGCAGGGAAAAGTGGCTGTGGAGGTGATCTGCGGACAGCCTTCGGCCTTTGACAATGTGGCTGTACCTGCCGTTCTGTTTACCCGCCCCGAGATCGCCTGGACCGGACTTACCGAAACCGCAGCCAAGGAGAAAGGCATCGCCGTCAATGTGGGAAAATTTCCTTTAACCGCACTGGGTCGGGCGAGGGCCGCCAACAAGACACAAGGGTTTGTAAAAATTCTTGCCAAACCGGATACCGGCATCATTCTCGGTGTGGGGATTGCCGGGGCGCATGCATCGGATCTGATTGCCGAAGCCACCCTGGCCATTGAGATGGGCGCCACCCTGGAAGACCTGATGGTCACCATCCACCCCCATCCAACGTTTTCCGAATCCATTATGGAGGCCGCCGAAACGGCCGCATCGGGATCTGTACACATGATGAAAAAAGGCAAGGCCAAGTGAAAAGCAAAATTATGCCTTTTGCATTTGATGACGGCCTCATTGACCAGGCAAGCGGCAGAGCAACGCCTGTAGCACATATATACCCTTTTGGGTTCCCTGCCGTTGTGGCCGGCAGGGGAAGCAGTATCGAGAACGAAATTTATCTGGATAAGGTTCACATGGACCGGATCTCCATATACCGCCGCAAGGGCGGAGGATGCTCGGTATTTCTGGACCCGGGAAATGTTATTGTTTCCATTGCATTCCCGGCCAAGGGGTTTGGCGGCATACAGGCCTTATTCAATCTATCCTCTGACTGGATGATTCAAAAATTTGAAAGATCCGGGTTCACGGGCATCTACCAGGACGGGATTTCGGATATTGTGAAGGAAAACCGGAAAATCGGAGGATCGTGTTTTTACAGAGCCAAGGGAATTGCCTATTACTCTGCCGCCATCCTTGTCACCCCTGACCTTGATGCAATGGACAGATACCTTGCCCATCCGCCAAGGGAGCCGGTCTATCGCGGCAACCGCAGCCACAAAGCATTTGTGTCCGGTCTTGACCGCTGGTTTCCGGAACTTACTGCAGAAAAACTGTCACAGGATTTATTGGGTAGCCCTGAACCCTCCGTATTGAGTGTTGAGATGATGAGGTCGCTAAGTCGTGTCTGACCGATAACTACAACGGAATGTAGATGCTGCATATTTTTATCCTAACAGATGAGTGGAAACCCGTATTTACTCATTATTGTTTTTTTTGTTTAGTCAATGTAAATTGATTTGGTATCTACAGTTCAAACATATCAATCTTGGCAGCCGTTTATTCCAATCATTGCAAAGTCGGCGGCAAAACCGACAATTAGGAGAAAAATATGGGAATATTTCCGGTTATAATAATTTTGGCAGCGTTTCTATGTTCCCTTGTGGCGGGTTTTTTGTTTGCTTTTGCCATTGTGACGATGCCGGGTATTAATGGTTTGAAATGAAAAAGAAATTACAGCCCGAAATCAATGTTTTTTCCAACCACGAGAACCTGTCGTCCGCCCTGGCCGCTGACGTCGTCCGCCAGGCAGCCGATGCCGTGGCCAGGCGGGGCAGATTCTGCGTGGCCCTGTCGGGCGGTTCACTCATGGACATCATCGGACCGCCCCTGGTCACCTTGGGCGCCGATATAGACTGGTCGGCCTGGCATATTTTCTGGGCTGATGAGCGATGGGTGCCCAAAGAGAGCCCGGATTCCAATTACAATCTTGCGAATCAACGACTCCTGACCCATGTCGGTATCCCGGCCGAACAGATTTATGCGGCTGACGATTCGCTGGCGCCTGTGGCCACTGCACAAGCCTATGAAGACACCATGAGAAATGTGCTGGGACCCGAATCCGGACCCTGGCCGAGATTCGACCTGATCCTGCTGGGCATCGGCCCGGACGGCCACACTGCTTCTTTATTTCCAAACCATCCGTCGCTGGGCGAGACCCAACGCTGGGTGCTGCCGGTGATGGATGCGCCTAAGCCCCCGCCCATCCGAATCACAATAACCCTGCCCGTGATTAATAATGCGCGCAGCGTTCTGTTCGTAGCAACCGGGGATAAAAAGGCCAAAATATTATCGAGGGTGCTTAACCCAAACGGGAATAGCCCCCCATTGCCGTCCCAACGGGTAAAGCCATCAGACGGCAAGTTGGGGTGGTTCCTTGACAGGGCCGCAGCGGCAGACTTGGTTTGAAGGCGTATGCACGCAGCTTAATGGTGCTGCCGATAAACACCGCCTGTCGGAAAAGGGTTTCAGCATGGTGGGTTCAACAGCTCGACAGCACCCGATCCGGCACATTCAGAAAGGGGGAATGCATGACAACCGACACACCTTTTACCATCGTCATTTTCGGCGCATCCGGCGATCTTACGGATAGAAAATTGATACCGGCGCTTTACCATAACTTCCAGAAAAAGCGTTTGCCCGCCGGATTGCGTATCGTGGGATTTGCCCGGAAGGACTGGGGTGATGAAGATTTCCGGGAACATCTGAAAAAAGGCGTCAAAGACCACGGCACGACTTTCAAGGACGAGATATGGGATGACTTTGCCCCCTCAATTCACTATTTCCGGGGGGATCTGGAAGATGCCAAAGACTTTGACGCGCTGCAGGCCCACCTCGGTCACCTGGAGTCGGGAAATACCGGGCGACTTTACTATCTGGCGGTTGCACCGGATTTTATCGAACCTGTCTGCGGCCATCTCAAGGCGGCCGGCATGGCAGATGAAACCCATGGACACCGCAGGATCATTATCGAAAAGCCCTTCGGCCGGGATCTGCAGTCCGCAAAAAAGCTCAATCACAGCGTGCACGAGGCTTTTGCCGAGCACCAGGTGTTCCGCATCGACCATTATTTGGGCAAGGAGACGGCCCAGAACATTATTTTTCTGCGATTCGCCAATACTTTTTTCGAGCCGGTCTGGAACCGGCGCTACGTCTCCAATGTCCAGATAACGGTGGCAGAGCATGTGGATGTGGGACGGCGGGGCGGCTACTACGACAAGGCGGGCGTGCTGCGGGACATGTTCCAGAACCACCTCATGCAGCTGCTGGCCCTGGTGGCCATGGAACCGCCGGCGTCCCTGGATGCTGACGCCATCCGCAACGAGAAGGTGAAGGTGTTGGGCACGGTTCGTCCCATCTCCATGTCGGACACCGTGCGTGGCCAATACGAGGGCTACCGGTCAGCCAAGGACGTGGCACAGGATTCACAGACACCGACCTATGCCGCCGTCAAGCTTTTTATCGATAACTGGCGCTGGAAAGGGGTTCCCTTTTATCTGCGCTCGGGCAAAGCCCTGGTTGCCAAAAGCAGTGCGATCGTCGTTGAATTTCAGCCGCCTCCCGATGTCATTTTCAATCTATACGAAAACCAGGGATTCACCCCCAATTTCTTGTCCATCTGCATTCAGCCGGATGAAGGCATCCAGCTTCGTTTCGAAACCAAGATCCCTGATACCGTGGCTGAATCGCGTTCGGTCAACATGAGCCATTCCTATCATGACGCGTTTCCGGACATCGTGCTCCCGGACGCCTATGAGCGGCTCCTCCTGGATGCCCTGAAAGGCGATGCCGCCCTTTTTGCACGTAATGATGGGATCGAGAACGCCTGGCGCCTGATTGATCCGATTGTCGAAGGGTGGAGCGACTCTTCCCAGGGTCCCCCCCTTGAGATCTATCCCAGGGGTACCTGGGGACCTGAATCCGCCGATGCATTGCTGGCCAAGGCCGGCCATGCCTGGCGGACGGGCTGCTGTGGACTGCCATGCAACTAAAAAATGCAGGCGTGGGTATTGGCCGGGCAACCGGAGACGAACAGAAATAGAGAAAGGACATAGGATGAAAAATCAAGCCGATATCGGCCTTGTGGGTCTGGCCGTCATGGGTGAAAACCTGATTTTGAATATGGAGAGCAAAGGCTTTACCGTGGCCTGCTATAATCGAACCGCCAGCAAGGTGGAAGACTTCGTCAACGGCCGTGCCGCCGGGAAAAAGATCATTGGCTGTCACACGCTCAAGGAGCTGATCGGGAAATTGGAGCGGCCGCGCAAGGTGATGTGCATGATCAAGGCCGGTGAACCCGTGGACGCCTTCATCGAATCGGTCCACCCCTATCTGGAACCCGGTGATATCATCATCGATGGCGGCAATTCCAATTATGTTGATACCAATCGCCGCGTGGAGGAGATGGAACGGCTGGGGCTGCATTTTATAGGGTCAGGGATCTCCGGCGGCGAAGAGGGCGCTTTATTGGGGCCGTCCATCATGCCGGGCGGCTCGGTGGCGGCATGGGAGGCGCTCCGGCCGATTTTCCAGAAAATTTGCGCCCACACCGACGATGCAGAGCCCTGCTGCGATTGGGTCGGTGAGAGCGGTGCAGGACATTTTGTAAAAATGGTGCACAACGGCATTGAATACGGTGACATGCAGCTGATCTGCGAGATATATCACATGATGAAGGTAGGCCTGAAGCTTTCCAACGAGGCCATGGCGGAGGTTTTCGCAAGGTGGAACAAGGGCCCGCTTGATTCCTATCTGATTGAAATCACCAGTGACATTCTTGCCTACAGGGACGAGAACAACGAAGCCGTGCTGGATCGGATTCTCGACACGGCCGGCCAGAAGGGCACCGGCAAGTGGACGGTCATCAACGCCCTTGATGTGGGCCAGCCCCTGACACTGATCGGCGAAGCGGTTTTTGCACGCTGCCTGTCCGCCCTCAAGGCGGAGCGCACCGCGGCCGCACAATTGCTCCAGGGGCCCCAGACAGCTTTTGAAGGCGACCAGACAGCCTTGATTGAGGATTTGGAGCAGGCGCTGTACGCCTCAAAAATAGTTTCCTATGCCCAGGGCTATCAGTTGATGCGGGCCGTGGCCGCCGAGCAGGGGTGGAATTTGAACTATGGCGGCATCGCCCTGATGTGGCGGGGAGGATGCATCATTCGCTCCGCATTTCTGGGCAAAATAAAGGCGGCGTTCGACACCGATGCCGGATTGTCTAATCTGCTCCTGGCACCTTTTTTCAGGCAGGCTTTGGAAACCGCCCAGGATGGATGGCGGCGGGTGGCGACCGCTGGGGTGAAACTGGGAATTCCCCTACCGGCCATCGGCTCGGCGCTGGCTTACTACGATGGGTATCGAACGGAGCGCCTGCCGGCCAATCTGCTGCAGGCCCAGCGTGATTATTTCGGTGCCCACACCTATGAGCGCATTGACCGGCCTCGGGGGCAGTTTTTCCACACCAACTGGACAGGCCACGGTGGTACAACCGCATCGTCAACCTACAACCGTTAGGCCAATAATGCCGGCCAGTTGGATATACAATTATATTTCAGTTGAACAATTCGATGCGATTTTTAAATGATTAGGGCGCAGCCGATCAGCGTTTGAGAAGACCTCCATATATTCAACATGAACAGGGGTAGGCCCAGTCAAAAGACACCAGAACCCACCCCTGTTCGTCGGTACTATTTAGTCGACGATGATCATGGGGATGCCATTCAGGGCGTGCATGACCCGTGATGCATTGCTGCCTATGAAAAACTCTTTTAACCCCGAAGAGGCCCTGCGCCCCATGGCGACCATACTGTATCTTCCGGTTTGCGCTTCCTGCACAATGTCGGCCGCAATATTGTTATTCTGGGGTTGGGCCTTTATGTAGATTTTTTCTCTGTCAAACCCGGCAGCCAATAGCTCATTTCTTGCCGCCGCAAGTGTCTCCTGCATCATCTCCTGACGCTGTTCTTCCATCCGGCAAAACGAATTGCGCTCTTTTTCAAAATAGGGCGTAAGGCTAGGACTGTCGAGTCCACAGGCTGCGGCGGTATTGGGAACTACATAGAACAGTGTTATCTCATGGTCTTTGCTTATATGCGTCGAAACATATTCAATCGTTTTTTTAGCATTTTCAGAGTCATCAAACGGAATCAATATTTTATTCATGGTTTATATCTCCTTAAGATTGTTGAAAGAATACCAGGACCCTATCTTTATCCTTTGCCGTTTGTAACGCTTCAAGGGCGTACATCTTTAAAGTAATGTACGGGTGGGAACGTGTAAATGCGGGAACATCTGTATTTTAGGCGCCAATAAACACCACGGTGCCCGCAAAAAGCCTGTTTTATCCTGCAGTTTTGCTGTTTTTTTCTCGCAAAAGTGCAACGTTGTCCGCATTGTTCCAGGATTCTGCCTGTGTTACATTTAAAAAAGTGTTTGAACGAAAACTCTATAGAGCGCGACTCGCTTCCGGCGATTTTTCTACCAAACACGGTTCTAAGTTAGGCCATGATCAAAATAAAAGAGGAGAACGTCAAAATGAAGACCTTATTCGATCCTGTTTCAGTAGGTGATTATAATTTAAAAAATAGAATTGTAATGGCGCCCATGACCCGGGGACGTGCAGGATCTGAGCGTATACCCAATGACATGATGGCTGAATATTACTTTCAGCGGGCATCGGCCGGGTTGCTGATCACCGAAGCAACCGTCGTGTCAAAACAAGGGATTGGCTGGATTGATTCCCCGGGAATATACAACAGTGCAATGGTAAAGGGATGGCAGAAGGTCACCCGGAAGTTAGAGCCCACAGGGACACCGATATTCTTGCAGCTCTGGCATTGCGGCAGGGCCAGTCACAGTGATTTTCACAATGGTGATCTTCCGGTTTCGGCGTCGGCTGTCAGACTTGAAGGGGACAAAATTCATACCCCCCTGGGGAAAAAAGAGTACGAAACACCCAGGGCCTTGACCAATGGAGAAATCAAAACCACCATTGATGATTTTCAAAAAGCCGCTGTGAATGCAAAAGAGGCCGGTTTTTCCGGCGTGGAAGTACATGCGGCCAACGGATATTTGATCAATCAGTTCCTGGATTCAAAAACAAACCTGAGGGACGATGAATACGGTGGCAGCCTTGTAAACAGATACCGGTTTCTCAAAGAAGTACTGGAGGCCGTCATGGACGTCTGGTCTCCAAAACAGATGGGTGTCCGGATATCTCCCAATGGTGTTTTTAATGATATGGGCAGCGATGATTTCAAAGAAACCTTTCTGTATGTCGTAGAAGAACTGAATAAATTGGAATTGGGTTATCTGCATATCATGGATGGTCTTGCCTTCGGGTTTCATGAAAAGGGAAAACCCTTGACCTTGTCCGATTTCCGAAAGATTTACAAAGGAGTCATTATCGGCAATTGCGGCTACACAAAGGAAACAGCGGAAAAACGGATTGCAAATGGGGATGCGGACCTGGCTGCTTTCGGCAGGCCCTACATTACCAATCCGGATTTGCCGGAGCGGTTAAAAAACGACTGGCCCCTGAATCCTTCAGAGGATATGTCCTTATGGTACACGCCGGGACCTGAGGGATACACGGATTATAAGCCCTATACGCATCAGCCGGCTTAGATGAATAATGTTTTTTACAGACATTGCCCCAAATAGATAATTTATTGGGGGCAGTGTCTGAAAAGCCGGGTTGGCTTTTTTTGTGGACTGCAGCTCCTCAAATGTGGGGTTTCCCTCATATCTGCAATTAAAACACTGTATTTTGAAGGCCTTTATGCTGCAGCTTTTTTGCTGAACAAGCGTACTGTAATGATACATAATACAAACAACCCCCCATTTAAATAATCGCCACGATGATTTATCTTAATTAATAGATGCAGTAGCGGAACAGCGCATAACTTTTTATCTAAAGAGAGGTAAATTAAATGAATAAAGAAGAACTATGCCATAAAATCGAACAGATTTACCCGGACATCGGAACGTGCGGGATTGATGTTAAAGTTGCTTATGATGATAATAATGAACGCTGGAAAGTGTTTTTAAAAAAGGATAATAAATCCTTGGAGACATTTCTTGAGCCCGGGGATGCGGAATTATGCCTGCAAGGCAAACAGTGCGTAAGCCTTGGCATTGAAATCAGCCAGCTCAAAGATAATGTTGAATCATCATAACCACCATGGGTCGGCCCGCAACAAAAATTGAAAGATCTGTGTCGCTTGCACGGATTTTTATATATAAATAGATTTGTGTTTGAACATTATCTCCCATGCGTCCGGAAATAATCGTCTGCTTGATTTTCTTACCTGGTGAGATTCTTATTTCCGGACGAACAACTTGTCACAAGCAAAAAGGGAATACGCATGCTCAATTTTGAACTTTCTGATGCCCAGAAAAAGTTGCGGGAAAAAGCCCGTGAGTTTTCACTTCGCCATGTGCTGCCTGAAGCCTGGTCTGCGGATGAAAATGACACCCTGCCCGTACATGTCCTTAAAAAAGCATTTCATGAGGCGTTGATGAATTCAGATATCCCGCCGGAATACGGAGGTCAGGGGTATGGACTGGTTGAAGGGGCAATTATTACCGAGGAGATCGCTGCCGGTTGTCCGGGAATTGCGACATCGTTGTTTGATAACAGCCTGGGGCTGGAGCCGATTTTATTGTCGGACAACACAGTAGCAAAACAGAAATATCTTACCCAGATCGCAAATGATTTCAAACTGATCTGTTTTGCCACATCCGAAGCCACCATGGGGTCTGATGTCTCTTCCATTCGTTGCCGGGCCAAAAAAGATGGAGATGCTTATATCCTGAACGGGACAAAGTTCTGGATTACCAATGCCGGGGTTGCTGATTTTATAACGGTGTTTGCCACAGTGGACCCTGAAGCCAGTCACAAAGGTATTTGTGCCTTTGTGGTGGAAAAACAATGGGAGGGTGTATCAACCGGCCTACCGATCCCTAAATTGGGTCAGAGAAGTTCTAATACCGCCGCCATTGCATTTAAAAATGTCCGGATCCCAAAGGAAAACGTTCTGGCTGAGCCGGGAAAAGGTTTTATCCTGGCTATGCAGACATTTTCCAGAACCAGGCCCATTATCGGAGCGTTTGCCGTGGGGGCTGCCCGGTCGGCCATGGAGTTTGCCATATCCTATGCCAAAAAACGAAAAGCTTTTGGTTCGCCGCTGTCCGGTTTCCAGGCCCTGCAGTTTAAGATTGCAGAGATGTTCCAAAAGGTTGAAACCTCACGTTTGCTTGTCCTTAAAGCGGCATGGGAGGCTGATCAGCAAAAAGATCCCACCATATCCGCATCCATCGCCAAAATATATGCCACAGAGTCCGCGTGGCAGGTAGCGGATGAGGCGTTGCAGATTTTCGGTGGATATGGGTATGCCCGGATGTTCCCCATTGAAAAATTGCTTCGGGATATTCGGCTTTATCGGATATACGAAGGTACCAGTGAGGTGCAAAGGATGATTCTTGCAGGTCATATCCTTGCAAATTATACCCCGGTAATGCCGCCGCTGGAAGACCTGCCTGTTACAAGGGATCAATCCGGCCTGGACAAGAGGGAAACCGTATGGCGGTGCAGCATGTGCGGTTATGTCCATTACAAAGATACGGTACCGGATCAATGTCCGGTCTGTCTTTTTCCCGGTAAAATATTCAAGCAGGTAAAAACAGATTAGTTTATGGCTTGTTGCGGGCTGAACCCGGCAGATGTATGTCAGGTCAGCCCGCGATGCTTAAATGATATTTGAACACAAAGCCGCCCATCTTGTTGATGGATAACTTTGTGTCCAAACGATTGAGACTTATGATTTCCAGAGACCATGAACGTTGCAGTATTCCCGGGCCGTTATATTTACATCTGCCGAACATCCTTTAAATACGGTTTCCGGGGCCTGGCCGGGCTGCAGATAATGGCGGCAGGACGTATCACCATCAATGATTTCAATCCATTCGATAAAGTGCTTTTCTTCCATGGGGTGCGGATTGGACCCGACTTTCACTTTGAGGCCCTCAGCCGTTGCTTCAAAAACGGGGACATGTTTCTCTTTTCCTTGATCTGCCGTTTTTTCTTCAAAAAGAACCATTTTTTCACCACAGCAGACCAATTCTCCTTCAGCCCCGTGAAGCACTTCAATAACATTTCCGCAAAGTTCGCATTTATAAACCTGTTTTCTTTCAGCCATGTTTCCTCCTTTTTTAATTAATTTTTTTAGATGCAGGTAAAACACGTGTTCATGCTTCCTGTCCAAATTGATGTGCTAAGATAACAGTCAACGGGATAATCGTATATTCGGGTTTTTACCCATTGCGAACTGCAGAACCATGTAATTAAAACTATACATCATTATTAACACCACCAGGATTATTGGAATAGTTCTGGCCGCATGTTTTCTTTTTTCTTCACTTGCTGCACAAGAGGTCAAAATTAACCCCAACGTTTTAAAAAATTGTTGGAAAAGTTCTCAGTTTTCAGGCCGCCTTCTGCATTGCCTCAATGAATATAACTTAAGATTTATAATAGGGTAGGGGGATGATATGGAAAAAGGTCAAAATTTCAATCATCCGAAAAAAGGTTCCAGAATTGAGGTGGAGCCGATCAGAAGAGAAAAAGATATTAAGGCGATCATCCAGCTTCTTTCCGGCCACCCGAGAGACCACCTTTTATTTGTTATGGGAATCAATAATGGCATCCGGGTAGGAGGCCTTCTTAATATAAAGGTAGGGGACGTCCGTTAAACCTGCTGTCTGAAAGTCATGGTGTGGGCTTTAACATAGTTTTGCCCCAGCGTGTTTCACTGAGGCCGTCTTTTGCGATGCCTTATATGACTGGATTTGTTAAAGATGTTGAAAAACATTTTTTTAGTTGTGTATAGTGTGTATTTATATGTATGAACAGTAGGTAAATTATAAAAGAGCTCAAAAAAGCGGGATTTGTATTAGTTAAAGTTGTCTGGTGATCATCACAAATTCAAGCATGAAAATGGCAAAATAGTAATTGTCCCCCATCCCCAAAAAGATTTGCCTATTGGGACAGCCAGAAATATTTATAAAAATGAAATATCCGGTAATTATTCATAAGGACGATGACACAGGTTACGGCGTGACCATACCTGATATACCGGGATGTTTTGCATATGGTGATACCCAGGAAGAAGCTATCCTCAACATACAAGAAGCGGTAGAATTATATTATAACGGAGAAGATATATCTGAACCTCCAGCCCCCTCTAAAATGGAAGATCTTTTAGATTCAGATCTATATACCAGAGACAGTTTTTTATATCTTGCTGATATTGATTTCGCTTTCATAGCTCCCAAGACCCAAAGGGTAAATATCACGGTGCCTGAGTATAAACTTGTCAGGATTGACAGGGCTGCAAAAGCCAGGGGTATTTCCAGATCTGCTTTTTTTGTGGATTCTGCTGAACAATTCATTAGGAATTTAGGTGTTGCGAATACTGTTGGGAAAAGGCAAAAAAAGAGTATGCTCTCCCATCAAATTCAATCGCATTCAGAAAGACCCGGTCAGTATCCTTCAGATTAAAACAAATCGAAAAGTAAAATTTATGGAAAGTGATAGCCTGAGGGAGTATTCCACTAAGGATTTTCTTTTTTGGGACGGCTTATTAGCTTAAGTTGTACCTCCCTATTCTTTCACCATCCAAAGTCTGATAATATATATGGTGTAAACTTTGGAATAATCAAAGACATGCATACATAATAGGATAGTATGCATGAAAGGTATGTAATATCAGCTATAGTAGCATTGATATTCGTATGTCAAGAAATATTTAATTATTATAATAAATTTAAATAAATAGGGGTTTTCAGTTTTGGAAAACTTGACTTCTTCGCTCAAAAATCGCCAGTCACGATTATTTCAATTAATAAATCTTTAAAAACCATTATTTCCGTTTATTTCTCTTTAATAGACTTTATTTTTCTTAAAAATGCTGAAAATTAACAAAAATAAATGAAAATGAAGATTATTATATGAGGGTAGGGGGGCAGGACATGCAAAGTAGGCCCACTTTTTCAAAGGGGTCTACTTTGCGTCCTGCCTTATTCGCTCTGCTCAACGGAAACTTATTCACTCTCTTCAACGTAACAATCTAAAATTCCTAAAAAACATTTGCGTATCAACATAAGACCGATCATAATAGATCACCCCATGAGAGGCCTTTTGTTGCCATTATTTAGTATCTAAGGAGTGGCGTCTATGCTCGCATTTTTAACCGCCACCTCTTTTGCTAAAAATTTTTTATTGCAGTCCACGATTATAAAAGCTTTTTGGTCCGTTTTATTTTGAGGGATTTTATATAAACAAGCATCGCTTGCTGTTTAAAAACCTATGTATGGATTGTGATGAGTGAAATAATTAGGCTTAGGTGAAATTTTTGTAATTCCATAACAAATCGTTATAAATATTAATTTTTATTTATGCCAAATTATTTAGTTCTATTGAAACAGCTTATTTATAGGTGTTTGGGACCGATGACACCTTGGCATAAAATCATAATAACTTGAATTATAACTATTTGGTATGAATTCTGCTGTATGGGGTGTTACATGGCTTTAATGCTTTGCAGTGTATTGATCTAACATTTTTTTGAAACGTTACACATTTTTATGATGGAATCTGAAATCGCTGAAATTTTGGAGGTTCTTTATGCCGTTTTAAAAATTATTGAAACGTCAGTTGATGAAGACTCCCCGAATTTCAGCCATGATGACAGGGAAAGATTTGTAGATATCCAATTAAAATTTGATAGTGTTGCTAAATTGTTCAATTATCAACAATTTAATGGTCGGGATTTTTTAAGAGCCGTGAATATAGTCAAGAATAGTGGTTATGCTTCAATTTCCGAATTATCCAGGAAACTGGGAATTATTTACAAACAATCCGTAGAGATGATTAATGAAATGGAACGACAGGGAATTGTCAAGACTCTTGACCAGGAAACGCCCCCTCAAGGTATTAGAGCTTATAATTATGGTTATAAGCAAAACGAATAGTATTTATTTCCGGGCTTTGAGTATGTTTCCTTCAATGTCACCGGGTTCCCAGCCATCCACACACCGACTTCGGCGCTTGTGAACACTCTGCTCTGAAACATAAGACTTGCGTAGGAATAGACCGTTATGATTCTTGATGATTATCTAACAGTTCTGGAAGCTGAAAAAGGATATTCTGCCCATACGCTTCGTGCCTATTTTACGGATATAAGAAGCTTTATCCTTTTTTATCTGGAGACTTGCAACTACCGGGACGAAAACTGGCAAGAGGCCTTTGAAAAAACGGCTCAACAGGTAGACAAAATGATCGTGCGCAGATATCTTGCCGTCCAGACTGGCTTGAAAAAAAGTAAGAAAACCCTTTCAAGGCGTCTATCCGCATTAAAATCTTTTTTTAATTACCTGGTCAGATCGGGGCTGATCACGCTAAATCCTGCTGATGCCATCCCTTTTCCAAAACTTGAGAAAGCCCTTCCCAAAGCCATGGCAATTGATGATATTTTCAGGCTGTTGGACACCATGAAGAAAGATACCTGGATGGACAGACGCAATTTTGCCATGTTTGAGACTTTTTATTCCACGGGCATGCGAATCGGTGAGCTTCACATGCTCAACATCCAGGATATTGATTTTAATGCCGGATTGATCCGGGTACTGGGCAAGGGAAATAAAACGCGCATCATACCAGTGGGCAAAAGTGCCCTTGATGCCATCCAAACCTACCGCGCTGATCTTAAGAAAAATTATTCTGCCGTGTTTTTAAATAAAAATTTTGGAAGGCTTGGCAGGCGGTCCATTCGACGTATTATGGATCAGGTGGTCTTGGAATGCGGGTTAGACTTAAAAATATCACCCCACACCTTACGGCATACCTTTGCCACCCATATGTTGGATTCCGGTGCAGATCTTCGAGGTATTCAGGAAATATTGGGCCATGCCAGCCTGTCCACCACCCAGGTGTACACTCATGTGAGCATGGATCGCCTGATGGCGGTGTACGACAAAGCCCATCCACGAAGCTAAAAAAATTTGGCTTTCTTGTTGTATGTTTCTTGAAATTGTTCTGCATAGCGATCTTGGGCACTACAATTATAAATTTGGTCCAGCCGAAACGCTTATTCATTGTCACGGTTTAATGAGCGCATCTTGTTTTTGAGATCAAGCTTGGGGATTGCGGCTGTGTTTGGCCGCCCTTTAAAACAATCCACAACAGACTCAACTGAGAATGTCCAATAAGCCTGCTTTTTAAATTTTACCTTCATTTTTAATCACTTAGCATATTTTATTCTGCATTTATTCTGCAAAACATGTATTTTATTCTGCAATGTTCCATTGGGGGGGGCTTTTTATAACCCTCGTTTTGAATTTTTCCTGATCTTCGAAGTTTCGTATCATCGCTCTGTTAGTCAGTTTCAGAAGTAGCCATAATGGTTTCGTAATCTTGGCCACCATAAAATATATTCAGTATTTGGACTTCTTGCTTTTCGTCATCGACAAGAAAAGCTGCAACAGTTCTTTTATCAAGAGGATATATTCTCAATCCTTTCATTAAATCGTTACGTCTTTGACCTCTAAAAGGTGCGTTTTCCAATTTTTGACATTGCTCTCTTAACTTTTCAATATATGACCAACCTCTTTCAGGAAATCCGGATTCTTCGGTGATGTAGTCATATATGTTTTCAAGGTCTTCGATTGCATCAGGCATCAAATAAACATCGTATTTCTTCATTGCGGGGCTGTTTCTATCCGTTGTTTATGTATCTTTTCAATTTTTTTAAAAGCTGTTGCAATCGGAATAGGTTTACCGTTTTGCGCTGAGTGTTCTAATTTTTTACGGATTACATCAAGCTTTGCTTGGTGTTCATCTTCTTTTTTTTGCCATACCCTCACGGCTTCCCTGATTAATTCACTTGTTGACCCATAAAGGCCGGTACTTACTTTTTTTTTAATTGTGTTTAGCATATCAGGGGGAAGGGTTATTGTTATTCTTTCCGATTTCTCTTGTCTCATGTGAGCACCTCTATTTTTTAATTATAGTATGATTATATCATACTGCTAAGAGGGGGGAGAACACAATTTTCATTTTAAATTAAATACCGAACTGGTTTTTAGCATTGAATAATGCACCAAATAAAGAGGGCTGACGGCGGCGTCAGCCCTCTGGTGTTATGGGGTCAGTCAGGTTGAGTCTTTCGATTACCTCATCACCCTTAAAATCAGCCCGCTATTGTGCCTTGCAACCTAAATGAACCACAAAATATGGAAAATCCAGGTAATTAATCTTGTTGTCCTTGTTGAAATCAGCCCTTTGATAAAGTTCATAATTGGCATCACCTGATTCATACTCAACGCCTATCAGTTGACCGAAAATTTGAATATCCCGGCCGTCCACGTCGTTGTCTCCATCAAGATCCACATCCGAGCAGGACTCGGTAAACCGGTAGCCGAATATTTTGGCAAACAGTTCCAGATCAAGTTCATCAATGACCCCGTCATTGTTAAAGTCAGCGTCAGAATCAAATCCGGTATCTGCTGATGTCAGATGAAGCATGGACATGAGCCGGATTAAGTCTGCGCCGTCAATATCCAGATCTCCGTCCAGGTCCCCGTATTTGGGAGGGTAGGGGGGTGAGCTTGCGGCATCTGACGGATCAGTGCCTGCGTAAAATTCTTCACCGTCTGTGTAGCTGTCCTTATCCGTATCTTTGTCAAAGGGATCGGTGCCGGCAGTGATTTCATTTTCGTTGCTGAGATCATCATTGTCCGCATCTGCATCCGCAGTAAAGGTGGTGAACTGCCATTCCGGGCCTTGGGTGATCGCGCCGAAGCTGTCCGTGGCCAAGACCTGCCACAGATACGTGGTGCCATAGTTCAAAAGCGTGGACAATTGGCATTCAGTGTCCAGAATGTCTTCACAGGCAAGGGTAAACTCGCCCCCTTCTGCTTTGTATTGGATATCATAGGTTATCGTGTCATCCTCATCCGGGTCGCCTCCGGTCCAGGACAGGGAGAGATCCATAACGGACAGATCTGTTTTCCCATCTGCAGGTTCGGGCGATGAGGGGGCCTGGGGTGGATAATTGATGTGGATGGACCCTGGTGCATAATCAGCCACCGTACTTGTTCCGTCCGAGATCAGGGCATACAGGTAATAGGTACCGCCGGCAATTCCTGACACGTTCCACTCATAACTGTCGTTAACTTCATCGGAATCTTCCGAAATACCGGAGATGATCAGGGTTCCGTCTTCTCCTGAATCATCTGTGTCATAATAAAGAGATATCCGGGCATCGGAATCCGGGTCTGCATCGTCCCATGAAAGGGTAAAGACCTTGCTTGAACCTTCAACGGTGATGATTGTATCGGTCTCAGGTGTGGTCAAGGTTATTGTCGGCGGAGCATTGGTTGCATCCTCTTTGACAAAAAAGGACTGAATCACACTCCACTCACCTTCAATACCGTGGCTGTCCACCAACTTGGCCCGCCAGAAATACCAGGTGGCATTTTTAAGTTCCTGGGAGATTGTTAAAGAAAGGGTTCCTGAAGATTCTTCAACCACAAGGTCGGTTAGGTCTTCATCCGTGTAGATTTCAACCATCATCTCAACGGCATCGTTGTCCGGCTCTTCCACCTGATGAACAGTTAACGCCGGAGTGAGTGTATTCACCCAGGCCAGATCGCCCGGGTTTTTAATCACAGGGGTGGCAGGCACATCATTATAGGTATTAACAAAGAAGCGGCCATAGACCCACTGGCTGACGGATTCGCTGTCTCGGGATCTTGCCCGCCAGTAGTACCAGGTGTTTTCGTTCAGATCCGCCACTTGCCACTGAACCGTGTCCTGTGAAACCGAGATCTCACCGGAGGACGCGTTCAGCAACGTATCCGAGCTGAAGGCCTTTGAAACATCTATCTGAAAATCATAGATCACCTCGTCTCCGTCAGGATCGCTGACAGCCCCGATGGACAGTGTAACTGTGGCGGTGTTCACTTCGCTGCCGGATTCCGGAGAATGAATTTCCGGTTTATCCGGGGTCTGGTTTTCGGTCTGTACGGTAAAGGAAAAGACCTGGCTGACCACGCTACTTCCATTTGAATCCTCGGCCGTCACCTGCCAGTAATAGGTGTTTTGGTTGGTGAGGGTCTCACTAATCTGCCAGAAGACCATGCCGGATTCCTCGTCCGGGGTTCCCTGGCCCGTGGCGATTTGATCCGTGAGTGCTTGATCAGCATACACGGCAAAGGTATAGGTCAACGCATCGTTTTCAGGATCTGTACTGAACCCGGACACAAGGATGGGGGTCAGGGTGTCCACTGCATCGGCATCCCGGGGAGTCAGAAGTTCAAAACCTCCGGGTGCTTCGTTGGTCTGGCTGACAAGGAACCGGCCATGGGTCCAAAGGGAGTAAGCCGTCCCGTCAAAGGCCCGGACACGCCAGTAATAGGTCTGGTTTTCCGTAAGCGTCACCGGCACGGTCCAGGGAACAATAGCACCGGATTCTTCAACATCGTTCTCACTTGCCACCAGGGTTGTATATCCGGCATCGGAAAAGAGTTCAAATTCATAGGTCAGGGTGTCGTCGTCCGCGTCTGTGCTGCACTCTACGGAGAGTTCAGGCTGGTATTCGGTCACGGTATCACCGGTTTGGGGCGCATAGATCACGGGCACCGTGGGCGCATTTTCCGTGCCGTCTGGGTCGGTGCCGTTCAGGTATTCGTCCAGGTCCGAGATCCCGTCACCGTCGTAGTCGCCGGTGCCGTCTCTGTCCAGGGTACCGAAGTGTTCCAGTTCCCATTCATCGTTCATGCCGTCGCAGTCTGTGTCATCCAGAGAACAGATGGTCTGAGTGGCGGTGCGGGAGGCGGACAGGGCGCCGTCCGACGCGGTGAATTTGATGGTGTAAGTACCGGCCTGGCCGCTCATGGGGGTCCAGTCAAACAGCCCTGTGCCGTCGCCGTTGTCCACAAAGGTAGCCCCCACCGGCAGGGATGAGGTGGAAAGTGACGGAATGGTACCGTTGGGGTCGCTGGCTTCAACTATGAAAGAGAGCTGCTGTTCTTCCACCCGCTGCCGGTCCGGGATGTACTGGAGCACCGGGGCCTGGGGTAGAACGGATGGGTCTTCAAATACGATGGTGTAAGTTCCCGGCGTATTCACGTCAAACAGGTAGAAATAGCAGTCCCAGGGATTGTCTTTTTCCTTGGTCTTGTACAGCCAGACATTGTCTTCTGAAATGGATTTACCGTCGGACCGGGTGGCGGACAGGATCACCTTGGCATCGGAAAAAGGATCATCCAGTTTGACCACCATGGGGCCGGTGGTGGCCGGAACGGTAAGGGTATACGTGGCCTGAGTGCCGGAAGTGCCTGTTTTGACTAAGGTGGCAGACGAACTCTGGTTTGTCACGGCAGTATCCACATTATCTGACTCGTAAACCGTGTATGCAATGCCGTCCAGGGAGAGAAAATCCTTGATGGTATCCCGGCCCGGCAGGTCCACCAGTACATCGTGGACCAGGAAATGGGTGTTCACAGCAGAAATCAGGGAGGTCATCTCCCCGCCCAACTCATCGGAGTGGGTAAACTCGGCGGTAAATTCCGTAAACTGGCCGTAAAGAGAACAGACCATGCTCCACCGGGCTGTGCCGGCGTCATTGGGGGCAATGTCCCCGAAATCCACCAGCAGGCTGGAGGTGGCCGCCTCGCCGTTGACCTCGCTGCCCGTGATGGAAAAATCAATTAATAAACCCAGCTCGTTTTCCACAATCTTGGGCTGGGCTGATTCGATTTTAAGGGAATAGGCGGTGCCCTCGCCGTTGTTGCTCACCCGGACGCCCAAGGAAAAGGGGATCTCCTCTTCAATCTCGTCGGTGAAAGGATCATCCCCGTACACATCATTGGGCAGAAAATAATCCAGGGTCAGATCCGGCAGGGGTTTGACATAGATATAGTCGGGAGAGACTTCGGTGACATGCTCGGTGCCGTTGATGGTGTAGGTCAAGGTTGCGCCCACATAGTAGAGGGTGCCGGACTCAAGGCCGTTGCTGGCCCCCTGGGCCGGGATGATCAGCCAGTGGATATCCGCAGTGGACTCCGGCTCCACCACGCCGTCACCCTCCACATCATCAATGCCGTCCATGGAATCAATGCGGATGAAAAACAGGGCATCGGTATTGGTCGAATCCGATGAGGCCAGCACGCTGTTACCCTCCTCATCAGCAAAGGTCACATCAATCTGGACATCCTCCAGGGAGATATTGGTCAGCCCGTTGGTGATCTTCATATTGGCATCAAAGGCCTGGCGCTCCAGGGTCAGCTCCTGGACAATCTGGATTTTTACCGTGGCACAGATGGAATCTGCCGCCATTGCAGACAAGGGAACAACCATTCCTGTTATGAGCAATACCGCCAGTGCCGTCGCTTGAGCCAACCATCCGTTCTTTTTCATTGTCTTTCCCTTGCCTCTATTTCTTTAAACAACTTGCAGGGTTGAACCCAGAGATTCCCTGGATTTTGCAGTTTTATGTGTTTTAAGTTTGTTTCATTTTTTAATTGCTTAAATTGGTCATTTAACCCGGTCTGAGGTCCTTAAACCGTCCTTTTGGGTGGCAAAAACATTGATTGAAGCCAAAATATCACAATAAAAACATATAGTTGTTTTGATAGATAAAATATTAGCTATATCTAACTCAAAATCTACAAACTCCACAAAATCTAAATCCGCAACATAGTTACTCATTTCTATTTTTGTTCTTCTCTTTGAGCGCCTTCTCTATTTTTATAGAATATTGTAGTACGTCAGGGACAGTTACATTTTCACCTATCTTTGCAGACGCTTTATAACCCAACCTAAATTCTTTATCCTTCTTTAGGATGTTGCAAAGCATCTCGTCTTCCCCAGCATTTCGTCCAGAAAAATTAGAAGGGTTACATTCTTGTTGTCGCTCTTCTTCTAGTTCTTTCTTTTTAGAAACAAAGTCAATAACTGGTCCAAATATATCTATTATTAGATCTATCAGATCCCCCCCATTGGGGTCTATATAACGTCCAGGATTACTATAAACATAAATATATAGATTTACCAATCCAACTATTTTGACCGGATCAGGCGTAAGGTATCTTCCAGTATCTGGATCATAGTATCTGTTCCAGTTATAATATAACCCAGTGTTCACGTCATAATACTGCCCGGGAAATCTCAAATTATTTGTAACAGCGTCAACCTCAATGGATGTACCCCCAAATGAATCATAAGTTGCATTCCAAACGACTGTCCCATTATTAGTAGTTAACTTCTGAGGCGTTCCCAAATGATCATTCTGGTAAAAATAATACTCGGACCCTACCTTCATAAACATTGGATCAGTGGTCCAAAGAGAATCAGGTTTATATCCAAAAGTCTTATACACGATACCATCTGTATCATATTCGCCCACTAAGCCTTCATCGCTGTAGTGGAAATAGGTAAGGACTCCTGACACGTCCTTCCACAAACGACGCCCAAAAGGATCATAATAGTATTCAGCAATAACATTCCCCGATTCATCCTCTACACGTTCCAGACGATTTTCGATATTATAGTAGTAACGAGTCACTACACCATCCACATCCTTTTCAACCATGTTGCCGTTGGTATCATAGTCAAAAGTCACGTTGTCGTACCCGGTCAGTTCGTTATTTTCATTGTGAGACCAGTTCGTGGAAGTATCGGCCGATGTCAGTCTGTTGCCAACCCCGTCATAAGTGAATGTCTCGTCGGTCAGGGTAGGATTATCCACATCGGTTAGGCGGTAAAGATCATCATACCCATAGGTGTAATTTCCATGTTCAGTGGATTTAACCGTGATATTGTCTACCTTGTCATAGGAATAACTGTAATCAGCCAGAATATTTTCTGCCGGATCAATGGCAGTAATCTGCTTGATCCGCATCAACGGATCGTATTCAAACGTTTTTTCAGCCCCGCCGGGAAGCGTTATGGTCTTGGGGCGAGTCCACTGGTATTCACCAACAGTGATATACCCAACAACGGGAATCTGAACGGCAGAAAGCTGATTGTTAGCATCGTACAAATATCCGTAGGTAATAGCATCCGGCCCGGTATAGGTCTCTTTCAAGCCGTTTTTGTAATATGTATACTTGTTTTCAAGATTGAAACTTCCATAGTTTACAGTTTCTCCGGTCTTACGGTAGAGACTGTCATAGGTATACACCGCCGAAGTGGTGCCGTCGTCGTAACCGGTCAGGTTGCCCATCTTGTTATAATTAAAGGTTACTGTCTTTTCTGCCTCTGTATCGGCGGAAGCTGCAAAATAACGGGTTTCAACCAAGTGACCGGCATCGTCGTACTCGTACTCAGTTTTCTGGTCTTTGGCATCTACCTTTTCAATTAAATTTCCAGCCGCATCATAACCATAGGTGGTTGCCTCACCCATGGGGCGGGTTTCCTTAACCAGGCGGTTGGCATCGTCGTATTCAAAGGTCGTGGTTTGGTTCTCTGCATCGGTCAGGGCAATTAGGTTATCCCGACTATCATATTCATAAACCGTCTCGCCGCCGATTGGGTCTGTTTCCTTTACTCGCCGGTTAAGGCTGTCATAGGTATATGTGCTAACGCGCCCCTCCTTGTCCGTTTTGGAAACCAGGTTACCTGCATCGTCATATTCAAAGAGCGATGTATATTCCGTACTGTCATCCGGATGGTCCGTCTCCGCAGTTTTTCGGTTGCGCAGATCATAAGTAAAGGTCTTCTCAAAGGTGGGGTAGATCATCCGTGACGGCAGGCTGCCTGTGGCATTGGCACAGGATGAACAATCAGAACTCACCGTGTCCTGGTACTCCACTGTTGTCTCGTCCCCATGGCCGTCTATGGTGCTGATCAGACGGTTTTCCGTGTCATACCCATAAAGAACGGCATTTCCTTCTTCATCAGTCTTTTGCACCAGGTTGTCATCCGCATCGTATTCCAGCAGGGCCTGGTTACCCTCGGGATCTGTCTTGGAGATTAAGTTGTCATGAATGTCATATTCAAAACTGGTTTCCCGGCCTTCGGGATCTATGGTCCGTATCCGGTTTCCCATCTCGTCATAGAAATGCTCGGTGATATTGCCGAGAGGATCGGTTGCGGTTTTGAGATGTCCATTCGCATCATAGGTGTAAGTCCAGGTCTTACCCCGTGCATCTATTTTCTCCAGCAGATTACCCATGATGTCGTAACTGGTAAACTGGGTCACCCCGCCTTCGGGATCGGTGACTGTGGCAAGGTTGCCATTGTCATCGTAGGTTAATACGGTCTGTGCTTCGGTAGTGTTGTCATCCGCCTGCCGGGTGATAGTCAAAAGATTACCATTCTCATCCCATGTGTATTCAGTGATGCGTTCATTATCAGTTTCCGCGGCTTCGGTCTTTTCAGTCAAATTGCCGTTATCATCGTATTCAAAAAGGGTTATTACCCCGTTTTCATTGACGGTCCGGGTTCTCTTCTGGAAAATGTGCTCATATTCATGAGTCACCGTGCTGCCGTCAGGATAAATTATCTGGGTCAGGTTATCCCACTCATCATATTTCTTCTGGGTAACATTTCCGTTTTCATCGGTGATAATCAGATCTCTTCCGGCAAGGTCGATGGTCTGGACGGTCCTGCCGTTGACATCAACCTGCCGGGTGTTGCCGTCTGCGTCATACCAGACCTCCTTAATTTTACCTCCTGGAAAGATGGTCATGACGTAATGTTCTTCTGTTGCCTCGTCATAGGTAAAGCCAAAAGTGTAACCGACTCCGTTTTGATCCAGATTTTTAGAAACATTTCCATATCCGTCATAGGTAACTGTGGAATAATGCCCGCCGGCATAGACGGTTTTTTGTATCCTGTCTTCACTGTCATAGGCATAGCTCATGGCATTTCCCTGCACATCTACGGCACTGGTGAGCAGATCGTTTTTATATTCGTATTCTACCCGCCGTCCGGATAGATCTTCTACAACTGCAAGGTTTCCGTTCCCATCGTGCTCAAGCCATAAGACCTGCCGACCGTTTTTATCGGCAATGCCGGTAACCGGCTCGTCTTCACCATTTCCATATAGGAATTGGGCAATAACGCCGTTACGGTTACCTATAGACAGTATCTGGCCGTCCTGATCATACTTTTTCCAGTCACCATAGGGAGCCTTCCAGGTGTAGCCCTCATCTGTGGCAATAATTTTATAGTTGTTATTGTTAAAGATGCCATTGTTTGCAAAAATCGATGACGACTCATAGGTAACGGCATTCTTCTCAATATATTCTATTTCATCGTTTGCGGAACTTAGAACAATGGACAGGCTATCGTCCAAATAGTTCCAGTGCCACTGGTTATCATAGTATGACCGGTGCATATCTATCGTGCCACCGGGAACCTTGACGTGGAGATCCTTTTTGTAACGCCTGTATTCCCGCTGCAGGGTGTTCACAGATGACCAACTAAATACGGTTTGATTGGCATTTTTGTCGCTGCAATTTGGTAATGGTATGCGCTCGATAACCGGCCAACATACCACACCGTCGGGTACATTCGGTGCTGGACTGTAGCCACCGCCGCCGCTGCCGCCGCCAGCGCCTCCTCCTCCTCCGCCGCCGCCAGTGCCAGTGCCACCACCACCGCCACCACCGCTGCCTCCGATGGAACCACTACTCCACCAGTCGCCTATCCCCCCCGAACAATCACCATATGCACGGGTGTAAGGAATACATATGACGCCGCCACTGTAATACTTCCCGTTGGAACAGTAGTAGCCATAACGCTTATAGGCCCAGACCGTGTACGTATGGCATGTTCCGCCTGCACCGTCGTCTTCTCCCTCCAGACTGGTAAGACAGGTCACACGATAGGGAACACTGTAAGAATCTTTGGCTTCAAGGCTGTCCGGCACACTGGCCAGGAACTCATACTTAAAGTACTGATCGGATTGAGGAGGCGTGAATTCAATATTTTCGGCCCGGATAAGTCCATAATTGGTAAAACGAATTTCTCCAGTCAGCACATCCCCGGGCTTCATGTCCGGCAGGGTTATGGAGGTGGGTTCGGCAACCACCACAGGTGCCGGGACATCAGTCTCGTAGGTCATGCTTAAGACAATTTCATACTCGTCTTCTATAGTGGTTTCGGTCACGGTCCACTCCACGCTTACCAGGGCATAGGCCATGAATACATCTTCGGTGGTGGTAATGCCTGGTTTAATCCAAATCCGGCCGATAGACTGGTCATGATTATCCGCGGTCAGGTAGTACTTGTACCGGCCTGTGGGAAGATCTGATAGCAGGATCTCTCCATACTCGTCTGTTTCCGCCGTGTAAGTCTCACTTGTAACGGCTTCATTCTGCAGGGTCAGGGATGCTCCGCTAAGGCCCTGGATCACTTCGCCGGTTTTCGAATCCACCGTGGCCGTGTAGATATCCGATACCTTGAACAGGACATTGCCTATGCCAGAGCTGGTTACAGTCACATAAACGGGCACCGTGATCGTGTTATAATTTGAACTGGTTACCTTGACATAAAAACTATAATTCCCTTCATTTACACTGCCTTCAGTGGGGTAGAAGATCAGGGTCGCATCAATGGTGTCCCCCACTGCCATGGTGTCTGAATCCGAGGGCAGGTTCAGTACGGCCCAGGATGGTGCTTCTGTGCCGTCCGAATTGACCAGCTCAATCGATATACCAGTAAGTTCGGAAAAGCCTTCGTTTTCCAGGACAAGTGTTTCCGACACACTTTCATCCAGAGCAAGGCCGGTTTCGATATAGCTTGGAGAGTAAGAGAGTACGGGGCCTGCTTCCGCACTATCCGGGTCAATAGATACTACATTCACGGTCAGGGTGCCGATTCCCTCATCCGGATTTTCATCGCTTACCAGGCGCAGCACAATAGAGAGATCCTCATCTGCGGTGTTGTCGGCCCAGACCGTGATGGTCATTGTTTGGGTGGCACCTTCGGACAATTCAGATATTGATTCCCCTGTATCCACATGGATGCCCGTGGGCAGGGTTTCTCCATCCTGATCCGAAGACTCATAAACAAACTCAAGATTGGTGGCGGTAGCGGCACTACCGGCAGTAACCGTGACCGGAATTTTATATTGATAATTCCGGATGGCTGTCAGATTGTAGGTGGCCGGTGAAAAGCTGATGCCGGTGCTGCCGGCAGCGGTGATGGTAAAAGATCCCTGGACCGGCCGGTCCGAAAGGTCGGGATGAATGGCGCAGACCGTGTACTCCCCGTATTCCCCTTCGATGGGCTCAAAGGTGTAGGTAAAACTGCCGTCACTGCCGGTATAAACATCCACGGTTCTTTCAAATCCGTTTACGGTGATGATCAGGGTCAGGGGTACCTCGGCCAGGGGCAGTCCGTCATTGCGGTCCACGGCCTGGCCCACGATTTCGATATCCTCGTCACCTTCGGATTCTTCGGGCGTGATGCTCAGGATCTCTCCATAGTAGGCCGTGTCCACCAGGCTGATCTCACGGCTGGTCTGTACGCCATCCATCTGAACCGCCTGCTCGTCGCCCAGGCTGGAATAGATGCTGCTGATTTTTAAGCTTACTGCCAATTCATCCGGCGCATCCGAGGGCACATCAATGGTCATGGTGTTGGATTCAAAGCTTTCGCCTGCACCAATATCGGCAACGATGGCCCCCGAGGAGAGCGTTCTGACATTGGTGCCAAAGGTCTGGGTGTAGGTGCCGGTGGAAAGGACGTTGCCGTCCTCATCGCTGATGGACAGGGTGATGTCGGCAGATGCACTGCCGCCGGAGGCCGTAATGATCTGGATCGCTTCATCCCCGGTATTTTCCAGGGTAAAGACAATCTCTCCTGTGCCACCCCGGACAAATTCGTCATTGGTAAAGGAGAGCTTGAGCATGCCTGTGCCCACTTCAATCTCTTCGTTGGTTTCAATGTGGACGGTTTCACCGTCATTGGGTGTGATCTCAATGACAGTGGCAAGGGTTGCCGTATCCGGCAGATCACTGTATCCGCCGATCACCACAGGCACGGTCAGGGATGCGCCGGCGGCCAGGTCAAAGGATTCTGATACATGCTCATATCCTTCTACGGTCACCCGCAGTATTGCATCTTCCACAGCCGAAGTTCCGTTGTTGGTCACGGTGTATTCCAGACGGTTCATCAAGCCCCGTTTCAGGCTTGCGTCGTCCGGCAGTTCAGCGCTTAAGGCGGGCAGGACAATGCTTCTGCCAAGGCTGTCGGTATCGTTGTCATCCACAGCCACAACCGTATATTGTCGGTCATTTCCGTCATATCCGGTATCTGTGTAGGATGTTTCCGTTAGGTGGTCACTGTTGAGCTGTGTTGTGTCCTCGTCGGCACCCAGATAAATATCATACCCGGCAATGCTGGAACCTGAATGGGTCCAGGAGACCACGGGGTTTTCATCGTCGGTTTTCACCACTGTCAGAGTTGTTACCGGCAGCAGTTCAAAGTTGAGATAATAGGAGTTGGACGGGGCGGATTCATTGCCGGCCTCGTCCACGGCAGTTACCACATAGCAGTGAAGGGTTTCCGAGGGTGTGGTATCTATGGCTGCGGTCTCTTCAACGCCGGTGAGTATGGGTGTCAGACCTTCAACCGAGGAGATTTCGGTGGTGTCGGCCCGGTACAGGGAATAGGTGATGGTTTCGGCGGACGCCGGTGCGGTCCAGTCCGCCTGGATACCCTGGGCCGTCAACTCCAGGACAAGGTCCGTGGGTGCCCCAGGCGCGGTGGCATCGGAAACCACTTCAACGGATGCACTTTTCCCGCTTTCTGCATCCTGGTCGTTTTCGCTTCGCAGGCTGGCCACAGCATAGGTGTAGGTGCCGTCTGCGGACGGGGCATCGGTATATTCCGTGACCGTGCCAAGCTCTGCCAGCAGGGTCAGTTCAGTTTCTTCCGGTGCCATCCGGTACAGGACATACCCGGATGCCTGGTCCACGGCGTCCCAGGTGAGTTTTATTTTGCCTTGGGGCAGGGAGACCCCGGTAAGGCCTGTGGGAGCATCCAGGGGCGGCAGATCGCCCTGGTAAATCTGGAATGCATTGTCGGCTGAGATCTCATCTGAACTATTGTCCAGATCATCCCCGGCAGAAAAGGTGAATTCCAGGGTTTCTGCCTGGTCAAGACCCGCATCGGCGGGCAAGGTGAATACGGCCTGCCAGGTTTCGGCGTGGTCGTCCTGGGTCTCTATGCGGGTGATGGTATTAATGTCAATGGCTGTCCGGTCCTCACCGGAGAGCAGATAGGTAAGCACAGGTGTCTCACCGTCTTTTACCGCTTCGTCCAGACCCAGTACAGCCGTGATTTCTACAGGTTCGGTTTCATCGTTTTTCACAGGGGACTGGGGTTCAATCTGGATATCGATCACAGATGGTCCCTGGGTGTCAATTTCCACAGAGCCCCCTGAATTAATGGTATCCCCCCTGTTTCCGGCCTCGTCCCTGGCGGAGAATACCGCATAGGCCGTGCCTGTGGGGGTATCTGAATCAATGATAAAATAGCCGCTGTAGGTGATGTCCGATTGCTTTGTCAGGGATACGGTCATGGGAACAGCGCCCACGGGATTGATGCTCAGGAACGGCGTGGTGTCAAGGGATTCGCTGACTGTCAGGGTCAGGTTGACCAGCCCCGGGGCCATGCGGCCGGATGCTTCATCATAGGCACCGTTCGGTGTATATTTAATGGAAACAGCTTCGGGTGCTATCCGGTCTGAAATCCCCGAAACAACGCCGGACAATGCACTTTCATTTCCGGCATAGTCCACGGCAGTCACACCATAATAATACTCGCCGTCCTCATCGGGCAGGTCATCGTAGCTGGTGGCGGTGATCAGATCTGTGTTGACCTGGGTCGCCTCGCCTGTGGCTTCAAATTCGAATTCCGACCGGTAGAGGTTATAGCCTTTGACCGTGCCTTCAAGGGGTTTGCTCCAGCTTAGGGCTATGGTGCCCGAGGTGCCGGAGTCCGCACTGAGATGGGTGGGGCTGTTCGGAATACTGGTGTCCAGGCTGACGGTTATCCCGGCACTTAACGTGCCTTCACCGGTCCGGTTGCGGGCCCCGGCCTGGATGGTGTTTTCCCCTTCCGAAAGCGCTGTTGTAATTGTAAAATTGCCGGCGTCATCCACGGCTGTCCAGTCGCCGGCAGCGGTATCGTTGACATAAATACGGACATCAGCCAGGGTCTGGGCGGTGCCTGATACGGTGATGGCGGATGTGTTGACGACTTCGCCGTCTGTTGGTGCAGTGATCACCGGTGCCGGAGGCAATGCCAGGGCAATGGTGATGGTATAGGTCAAGGTACTGCTGTTGCCATAGGTGTCATAGGCTGTAAAGGTCAGGGTGTGGGTGCCGTCCTCCAGGGAGAGAACGTCCAGATCAAAACTGTAGGTGCCGGAACTGTTTGAGTTGGTGCTGACCAGTTCACCGTCCACATAAAGCTGTACATGGCTGATACCGCTGGGGTCGGCCACGGTGAGGGTCAAGGTGGTGTCATTGGTGATGGTTGTTTCGTCTGAAAGTGCTGTACTGTCCACCAGCGCATCGGACAGGGTGGGGCCTTGGGCGTCCGGTACAGGTATACCGGAAACCGTGGCAACCGTGTCATCCTCGCCGCCGGATACGTTGACAGTGGTGACGGCAAAAAAGTATTCCCGGTTGTTGGTCAGACCGGCCACGCTGGCGGTTGTATTGGTGGTGGTTACCGTTGCGCTCATGCCGTCCACTGAAGCGAAGTCCTCATCCAGGACATAAACCGCATAACGTTTTACTAAATCGCTTGGGGAGGCGGCATTCCAGGAAAGGGTGGTATATCCGCTGTAAGGTGTGACCACAACACCGTCCGGGTTGGCCAAAAGTGTGGTGCCGGTCAACGTAGCCCCGTCACTTTCATTGCCGTCTTCATCCACGGCCTTGATGGTCACCGGGTAACTTGTGGCTGAAGACAGACCGGTTGCGGTATAGGTGGTTTCAGTTTCTGCCAGGGTGGTTCCATCGGTGTCTCCGTTAAAATAGACCTTATATCCGGCAAGATCACCGTAGGTATCTGCAGATGGGGTAAAGCTAAACGTCAGTTCGGTTGATCCGCATTGGACGGCAAGATCGGTGATATCCTCCGGGGCCACAATGTCTGTGGGCACAGCCGTGACAGGCGTGACTGAACTTAAGGCATTGCCCTTGGTGTCCACGGCGATCACGGCAAAATAGTAGGTGCTGCCTTTGGTCAGGTCAGATATTGTGCAGGTAAAGGTGCCGGCCGGTATGGTTTGAACAGGATCCAGTTCGGCCACCTGGGTGAACAATGCATCTTGGGCATACACGTTGTAATAATCAATGTCACCCTGGATATCTTCGTCATACCCGGTCCAGGTAAGGGCCACCTGGGTGCCGATTCCTTCACCGTCCGCAGTCAGTGTATCCACAGGCAATGGGGCGGTTTCGTCATATTCAATGGCAGCAGTGATGGATTCGCTCTGGTTGCCGGCTGCGTCTTTTGAATAGAGTTCCAGGCTGTTTATGCCTTCGGCCAGGGTGATCTGGTATGACCATTCCGTGTCACTGTCCACAGGAACCACTTCCGTACCGTTGAGCCAGATGGAGGAATCGGCATCTTTGTCGCCGGTCAGGGTTTGGACCGAATAGTTGGTGGGGGTGGAGACCGGAGCCAGGACAGGCGGGTCCGGCGGGGTGGCATCATAGGTAAAGCCAAGTGATAGGGTGGTATTGTTGCCGGCAAGATCCCAGGCATCAATCGAAATATTGTAGGCATCTTCGGCAAGGGCGGCTGCCGGGGTGAATGTGAGGGTGAGATCGCTCTCAAAGGCCCAGGTGCCGCTGATGCTCTCCCCTTCATCCGTGGTGATGGCGGCAGTGGTCTGGGTTTTGTCCATGCCTGCGGCCCCGCTTGCAAAGGTGAGGGTGACGGCCTCGGGAAGGGTATTGACCATGGCATTGTTGGATGGTGTTGCTGCAGACAGGGCCGGGGCAATGGTGTCAAGTACAATGGTAAAGGTTTGCGCCTCGCTTGAATTGCCGGCAGCATCTTTTGAGTAGAGCTGGAAGGTGTTCTCTCCTTCGGAAAGTGTAAGATCCCAGGACCAGGCCGTGGTGCCGTCCAATGCTGAAATTTCTTCGTAGTTCAGCCAGACCTCTGTATCTGCCGCCTTGGTGCCGGTAATGGTCTGGGTTGTGGTGTTGGTGGGGGTAGTAACGCTGTTCAGGGTTGGGGCTTCGGGCAGGGTTAGGTCCACGGTAAAAGAAATCTGAACCGACTGGGTGTTGCCCAGGGTGTCAGTGGGGGCAAAAGAAATGGTGTAGGTGCCCTCCCCAATTGAGGTGGTTGGTGTAAACGACAGATAGTTTTCCGTCATATCCCACTGACCGCCAATGCTCTGGCCGTCTTGGTTTGTTATGGCGGCGCTGCCCAGGGTTGACGAGGCATCAACGCCGACGCCGGCATCTGTCAAAAGAATTTTTATCAGATCAACAGAGTCGCCGAGGTTTGCCCCGTTTTTGGGTGTACTGGACTGGACGCCGGGAGGTGTAGAGTCCAGCTGAATGGATGCGCTGATACTGCTGCTGGTCATGCCGGCGGCATTTTGGCAGCTCAGGCTCAGGACATTGATCCCTTCGTCCAGGGGCAGGGCGTAAGACCAGGTGGTGGAGCTATCCAAGTCCACGATTTGGGTATTGTTGCACAACACGGCCGTGTTTGCGTCTTTGGTGCCTGAAATTACCTGGCCCAAAGCGCCGTCCCCGATATCATCTCCCTGGGTGGGGGATGTCACGGCATCAAGGGTTGGTGCGTCGGGTACCGAATAGGCCTCCACCCAGTCCGCATAATCCACGGTGCCTTTTTCAGAATCATCATAACTGTCATAGATCATGGACAGATCTTTGGGATTATCGCCCTCGGTGATTTCATTGGTGGTCTCCACGCCCCACCAGTTGCCCGTGGCATCAACAGAATTCTCACTGTCATTGTAAAGGTCATAGGAGCCGTTACCATAGATGCTGTTTTGGGTGAGGTTCACTTCCTCTAAAAGACTTAAATAAATGCCGTTGTCATTGTTGTTAATGATCTGGTTGCCGGAAATCTGGGGCACAAACGAATAACTTGTGGAACCGCTGTAGGCGCAGCTGATACCATCCTCGGAATTATTCGACACCAGGTTATCCAGAACCAGGGGGGAAACCGTTGAATAAGATGCGCTCACCAAGATGCCGGTATCATTTGCATTGACTTCGTTGCCGGATATTTCAAGCGCGCAGTTGGCATTGGAATAGTAGAAATAATTGTAAATACCTGTGCTGCAGTCTTCCACAACATTGTTCCGGATCACCACATCAGATGCACCGGATGTACTTCTGGTGTTAAAATAAATCCCGTGGCCTGTGTTGTCGTGGAGCGTATTGCCGTCGATCAAGGCCGAAACAACCGAAGTGTTGGCATATGTATAGGCATAGATGCCGGCATTTCCGTTGTTTCCGATGTCATTGAGGGTAACCTCAAGATCAAGGGATGTGGACCCTGAATAAACATAGGTGTAAATGCCGTACCCGCCGTTGTTGGAGATGTCGCTTTCTTCTATTTTAGCGGAAACCGATGCGCTGTTTTGGCAATAAATGTAAATGCCGTTCTCTTCGTTGTATTGGACTGCACCATTCCTGAAAGTGAAATTGTCCTCATCTTCTGCCATGAGCACTTCAATGCCGGTATCCGCATATTCAACGGTGACATACCGCATGGACAGTTCTCCGGTGGTATAAATGCCGCCCCAGTCTCCGGAAGATGCGTCGCCTTCGGCATCGGAGGTGAAGACGATGGGGGAATCAGCCGTGCCTTCGGCCACCAGGGCACCGTATACCCTGAATTCTGCCTTGCTGGTATTACTGCCGCCATAGACACTGTCCACATAGGCCGGTGCGTATACGGTGGTACCCGGTAAAATGGTCAGGGTGATGCCCTCGGGAACCACAACATCCCCGGTCAGGTACACATCTCCGTACCACACTTCATCGCTTGCAAGTTCGTCGGCCAGGGTGGTGCCCTGGCTATTGACGGTGAGAGTGATCTGATGGCCCGGGGATTCAATAGTTCCCTGCTGGTCCGTTACCTGGGCAAGAATTTCATATGTGCCGTCTTCAAGGTCTTCCACGGAAAACTGCCACCATGAACTGCCGGTATATGAGCTGTCAATGTCAGCGCTTGACCATGTGCTGCCGTTGTCAAGGCTTATGGCTACCTGGGCCACGCTTTCAGGTGCATAGGTCCAGCCGGAAAGTGCAAAACTGCCGCCGGCCGATTCACTGCCGTCGAGCGGATCAATAATGCGGGATACGGGGCCTGTGCCGGCACTCATCTCTTCGGTCAGCCAGTTACTGAAATTTACGGCACAGGCGGAGGTGGAATCATAAATATCATAAATGCCGCTGATGTCAGCCGTGTTTCCAGACGCGTCCATTTCATCGGTGATGTCATCTCCCCACCAGTTATTCCGTGCATCAATGGGGACCGATCCGGCATTGTAAAGTTCATATCCATAGTTGTCGTACAGATTGTTGTGGTGAATTCGGGCAACGTCACTTGCGTCACAATAGATGCCGTGACTGCCGTTTTCCGTGACCGTGTTCAAGGCCATGATTGGGGGAACACTCAAGTCGCTACAGTAGACGCCGTTGCCGCTGTTAACGGAGATGTTGTTGTTCATTAACTCAAGGTAGATGGGGTAGGAACTGCTGTTCTGGTAACAGCGGATGCCGTCTTCTCCGTTGTGGTCCACTGTGTTGCCGGCGACCAGGGCACCGATCTCACTGCTGTCGTTGTAGATGTATATGCCGTATTCGCTGGACTGGCTGACATCGTTTTGCAAAAAACGCAGGTTTGAACGAGAATCATATGTGTTGTTGGAATAATGGTAAATACCGGTATTGCCTGCATTGGAAACCGTGTTGTTTTGTATGACACCACTGAGCTGTGTACCGGAATATCTCACATAGGTGTATATGCCGTAGGTTCCGGGGCTTTCGATAGAGCACTGGGAGACTGCCAGATCCATGGCCGCCGATGATATGGCGTATGCATAAACGCCGCTTCCCGTGGTCGCGGTCATGGTGCAGTTGTCAATGCCACCGGTCAAAACGGTTCCGGAACCGTTTCCATAGAGATAAATGCCATGGTTTCCCACATTTTCGATGTCGCAATGGGAGACATTGACATCCATCTGTGCCGATTCAGTGGCGGAGACATATATGCCGTTGCCCCCGGCATAGGATATTTTACAATATTCAAGATTCAGGCCGCCGTCACTGCCGGTATTCTCCACCCGGATTCCAGTCCAATCGCCAACAGCCGGATTATCGGCATCCGAGGTAAATATAATGGGTGAGCCCTCGGTGCCAATGGCATTCAGAATACCGTTAACCAGCAGTTCGGCTCGGGAAGTGTCAGCCCCCCCGCTTTGATCATCCCCCAGCGCTGCAAATTTAATTGTGGTGCCGGGTTCAATGGTCAGTGTGGTCCCTTCGGGCACGGTGACATCACCGGTAATGGCCACGGTGCCGCTCCAGGTCTCATCTTCGGTAAGATCGCCGGAGGTGGTGGGCAGTGAGCTGTCAATGGTGATGGTTATGCCTGCTCCTGCGGTCTCAATAACATCAGCCTGGTCAATTACCCGGGAGCGGATGGAATAGCTTCCATCACCTGGTACTGTCCACAGATAGTACCAAGTTTCCGTACCTTCGGCTTCCTGCCAGCTGATGCCGTTATCCGTACTCACCTCAACCCGGGCGACTCCGGATGGTGATACGGCAATCCCCTGGATGCGCAGCTCTGATGTTTTTATCACCGCCCCGTTAATAGGAGATATAATTTGAGATAATCCATGCTCCGGAAGCGTTACTGCCTGGTTTAACCAGCCGGTGTAGTCTATGGTGCCAAATGAGGTACTGTCATATACGTCATAGATCCTGGAGATATTTTTTGGATTGTCTCCGGCGTCCATCTCTGCGGTGACGGACTCTCCCCACCAGTTAAACCGGGCATTTACCGCATTGGCACTTCCATTCTGAACAGCGTAATAGGACTCTCCATTGCCAAAAAAGTTGTTGTAATTAACACTGGTCCCTGACCCTGCACTGATATAAAGCCCGCTGCGACCATTATCTTGAACGTCGTTGTACAGGATGTCAGCTGCATAGTCGTAAGAAGAATATCTTTGGCAGTAAATCCCTTCGTATCCGTTGCTATAGACTTTATTTAACAGAATATCAGCATCATCACTGCTATTCAGATATAAATAAATGCCCTGTGAAGCATTGCCGTACACCTCGTTTGAAGATATCTGCACCGCACCATATTTATTTAAATAGATACCAGTGCCGCCGTTGTTGTAAACTTTATTTGAATATACATCGGCGTCTTTGGTTGTCAGGGATAGTCCAGAACTGCTGTTATCATGCACATCATTGGAAAAGGCATTTACATCAATGTTGCTGCTGCTCGAATAGATTCCATGGTAGCCGTTGCCATAGACAGTATTTGAAGATATTTCCGCTTCGCCGCTGCCGCTCAGTCTCAAATACAATCCGAGCATGCCGGTATTATTGTACACCTGGTTACCGGTTACGTTCACCAGCAACGGGTTGCTGTATCTGCTTACTTCAGTATAAATACCGGCATAGCTGGAACTTGATCCTATTACTTCCGATATATCGTTGTCCGCAATCGCCACAGATGCATCACCGTTGTAAATGTATACATAAATGCCGTAATTGGTGCTTCGCAGAATAGTATTGCCGGTCATCTGAAGATCGCTCTGGTAGGCGCGACCGTAATTGTTGTAAATATTTATGCCGTTGCCTCCCACATCCTGGATGCTATTTCCGGATATTTCTCCGTCAATCTCAGAATAGCTGCCTGTGGCATAGATACGAATGCCGAAAGAACCTGCGTTTTTAATCGTATTACCAGATATATTGCTGTCAATGGCTGTATAATTCCCGGTGGTGTAGAGATAAATCCCGCTGCCGCCAACATCCTGAACCGTATTATTTTGAAGCGTAACTGAGGGGTCTGCGCCGCTTGCGTCATAAAGATAAAATCCGCTGTCGGATAGATGCTCAAACACGCTGTTGCTTATATTGATGGCCGTGTTGTACCCGCTACGGTTGTAATACACTGCGGTTGCGCAATAATTCACCGTACAGTGAGTCATAACCAGGTCGGCATTGTTGGATTCAGGGGCCAGCCGGATCCCAGCCCAATCCCCGGCTGACGGGTTGTCGGAATCAGAGGTAAATAATATGGGCGATTCCCCGGTTCCCTGGGCTTTTAAAATGCCGTTGACCAGAAGTTCTATGCGGGAGGTGTTGCTGCCGCCGGCCTGATCGTCGTTCAGGGCCGTAAACTGGATGGTGGTGCCGGGTTCAATGGTCAGGGTGACCCCGTCAGGTATGGTGACATCCCCGGTCAGAGTTATTGTATCACTCCAGGTTTCGTCTTCTGTAAGCGCCCCTGAGGTTGTGGGCAGACTGCTATCAATGGTTATGGTGACCCCGGTTCCGGGTGTTTCTATATTGTCATCATTATCGGTCACTCTGGACTGCATGGTGTAGATGCCGTCTGCCGGACTGTTCCAGGTATAGGACCAGGTATCGGTTCCGGTTGCCGTGTGCCAGCCGGCACCGTCCCCCAGGTTAACCTCCACCCGCTGGATGCCGGCCGGTGCCACTGCCAGACCCTGGATGGTTAACTCCGCTGTCTTCATTGTTGAGCCGGTTGCAGGCGAAATAATCTGGGAAAGCGGGGATGTGGGTTGTGTCATTGACTCATCCAGCCAACCGGTATAGTCTACCGTGCCGTTGGCTGTATCGTCGTATACATCATAAATCCTGGAGATATTTTTTGGATTGTCTCCGGCGGCCATCTCTGCGGTGACGGACTCTCCCCACCAGTTAAACCGGGCATTTACCGCATTGGAATTTGCATTTTGGACAGCGTAATAGGACTCACCATTATCAACAAAGTTGTTGTAATTTACTCTGGTGCCGGCCCCTGTGCTGACATAAAGCCCGCTGCGGCCATTATCATGAACGTCGTTGTACAGGATGTCGGCTGCATAGTCGTAAGAAGAATATCTTTGGCAGTAAATCCCATCGTACCCATTGCCGTAGACGTTATTTAACAGAATATCGGCATCATCACTGCTATTCAGATACAAATAAATGCCCTGTGAAGCATTGCCGTACACCTCGTTTGAAGATATCTGCACCGCACCATATTTATTTAAATAGATACCAGTGCCGCCGTTGTTGTAAACTTTATTTGAATATACATCGGCGTCTTTGGTTGTCAGGGATAGTCCAGAACTGCTGTTATCATGCACATCATTGGAAAAGGCATTTACATCAATGTTGCTGCTGCTCGAATAGATTCCATGGTAGCCGTTGCCATAGACAGTATTTGAAGATATTTCCGCTTCGCCGCTGCCGCTCAGTCTCAAATACAATCCGAGCATGCCGGTATTATTGTACACCTGGTTACCGGTTACGTTCACCAGCAACGGGTTGCTGTATCTGCTTACTTCAGTATAAATACCGGCATAGCTGGAACTTGATCCTATTACTTCCGATATATCGTTGTCCGCAATCGCCACAGATGCATCACCGTTGTAAATGTATACATAAATGCCGTAATTGGTGCTTCGCAGAATAGTATTGCCGGTCATCTGAAGATCGCTCTGGTAGGCGCGACCGTAATTGTTGTAAATATTTATGCCGTTGCCTCCCACATCCTGGATGCTATTTCCGGATATTTCTCCGTCAATCTCAGAATAGCTGCCTGTGGCATAGATACGAATGCCGAAAGAACCTGCGTTTTTAATCGTATTACCAGATATATTGCTGTCAATGGCTGTATAATTCCCGGTGGTGTAGAGATAAATCCCGCTGCCGCCAACATCCTGAACCGTATTATTTTGAAGCGTAACCGAGGGATCAGCCCCGCTGTCGTCATAAAGATAAAAGCCGCTGTCGGATAGATGCTCAAACACGCTGTTGCTTATATTGATGGCCGTGTTGTACCCGCTACGGTTGTAATACACTGCGGTTGCGCAATAATTCACCGTACAGTGAGTCATAACCAGGTCGGCATTGTTGGATTCAGGGGCCAGCCGGATCCCAGCCCAATCCCCGGCTGACGGGTTGTCGGAATCAGAGGTAAATAATATGGGCGATTCCCCGGTTCCCTGGGCTTTTAAAATGCCGTTGACCAGAAGTTCTATGCGGGAGGTGTTGCTGCCGCCGGCCTGATCGTCGTTCAGGGCCGTAAACTGGATGGTGGTGCCGGGTTCAATGGTCAGGGTGACCCCGTCCGGCACGGTGACATCCCCGGTCAGGCTTACGGTGCCGCTCCAGGTTTCATCAGCAGAGAGCCTCCCCGATGTGGTGGCAAGGCTGCTGTCAATGGTTATGGTTATCCCGGTGCCGGGCGTTTCTACATTTCCGTCGTTGTCGGTCACCCGGGACTGCAGGGTATAGGTCCCGTCTGCCGGACTGTTCCAGGTATAGGACCAGGTATCGGTCCCTGTGGTTGTGTGCCATCCGGTGCCGTCTCCAAGGTTGACCTCCACCTGCTCAATGCCGGCCGGTGCAACTGCCAGGCCCTGGATGGTTAATGCTGCTGTCTTCATTGTTGTGCCGGTTGCAGGCGAAATAATCTGGGAAAGCGGGGATGTGGGTTGTGTCATTAACTCATCCAGCCAACCGGTATAGTCTACCGTGCCGTTGGCTGTATCGTCGTATACATCATAAATCCTGGAGATATTTTTTGGATTGTCTCCGGCGGCCATCTCTGCGGTGACGGACTCTCCCCACCAGTTAAACCGGGCATTTACCGCATTGGAATTTGCATTTTGGACAGCGTAATAGGACTCACCATTATCAACAAAGTTGTTGTAATTTACTCTGGTGCCGGCCCCTGTGCTGACATAAAGCCCGCTGCGGCCATTATCATGAACGTCGTTGTACAGGATGTCGGCTGCATAGTCGTAAGAAGAATATCTTTGGCAGTAAATCCCGTCGTACCCATTGCCGTAGACGTTATTTAACAGAATATCGGCATCATCACTGCTATTCAGATACAAATAAATGCCCTGTGAAGCATTGCCGTACACCTCGTTTGAAGATATCTGCGCCTCACCATATTTATTTAAATAGATACCAGTGCCGCCGTTGTTGTAAACTTTATTTGAATATACATCGGCGCCTTTGGTTGTCAGGGATAGTCCAGAACTGCTGTTATCATGCACATCATTGGAAAAGGCATTCACATCAATGTTGCTGCTGCCCGAATAGATTCCATGGTAGCCGTTGCCATAGACAGTATTTGAAGATATTTCCGCTTCGCCGCTGCCGCTCAAGCTTAAATACAATCCGCACATGCCGGTATTATTGTACACCTGGTTTCCGGCTATATTCACCAGTAACGGGTTGCTGTATCTGCTTACTTCAGTATAAATACCGGCATAGCTGGGACTTGATCCTGTTACTTCCGATATGTCATTGGCTGAAATCGACACAGATGCATCACCACGGTAAAGGTATACATGAATGCCGTAATAGGTGCTTCGCAAAATAGTATTGCCGGTTATCTGGAGATCGCTCTGGTAGGCGTGACCATAAGCGTTGTAAACATTTATGCCGTTGCCTCCCACATCCTGGATGATATTTCCGGAGATTTCGCCGTCAATTTCAGAATAGCTCCCATTGGCATAGATTCGAATGCCGAAAGAACCTGCGTTTTTAATCGTATTACCAGATATATTGCTGTCAATGGCTGTATAATTCCCGGTGGTATAAAGATAAATCCCACTGCCGCCGATATCCTGAACCATATTATTTTGAAGCGTAACCGAGGGATCAGCCCCGCTGTCGTCATAAAGATAAAAGCCGCTGTCGGATAGATGCTCAAACACGCTGTTGCTTATATTGATGGCCGTGCTGTACCCGCTGCTGTTGTAATACACTGCGGTTGCGCAATAATTTACCGTACAGTGAGTCATAACCAGGTCGGCATTGTTGGATTCAGGGGCCAGCCGGATCCCGGTCCAGTCCCCGGCTGACGGGTTGTCGGAATCAGAGGTAAATAATATGGGCGATTCCCCGGTTCCCTGGGCTTTTAAAATGCCGTTGACCAGAAGTTCTATGCGGGAGGTGTTGCTGCCGCCGGCCTGATCGTCGTTCAGGGCCGTAAACTGGATGGTGGTGCCGGGTTCAATGGTCAGGGTGACCCCGTCCGGCACGGTGACATCCCCGGTCAGGCTTACGGTGCCGCTCCAGGTTTCATCGGCGGAGAGGCTCCCCGATGTGGTGGTAAGGCTGCTGTCAATGGTTATGGTTATCCCGGTACCGGGCGTTTCTACATTTCCGTCGTTGTCGGTCACCCGGGACTGCAGGGTATAGGTCCCATCCGCCGGACTGTTCCAGGTATAGGACCAGGTATCGGTCCCTGTGGCTGTGTGCCATCCGGTGCCGTCTCCAAGGTTGACATCCACTTGCTGAACGCCGTTCGGGGTTACCGCCAGGCCGCGGACAACAAGATTTGAAGTTCTCATAACCGAACTGTTTTGGGGGGAAGTTATTTTGGAAACTAAAGATTCCGGCAGTGATATGGTCTCTTCCTGGCAGCCTGTATAGTCTACCGTACCTTTTGAACTGTCGTCATAGATGTCATAGATCCGGCTGATATTTTTAGGATTGCTACCGGCATTAATTTCGTCTGTAACTGTAGTGCCCCACCAGTTGAACCGGGCGTTGACGGCGTTGGCACTTCCGTTTTGAATCTCATAATATTCACCACCGTTATCGGTTAAATTATTATAGTTCACACAGGAGCCAAGCCCGGAACTGATATAAATCCCGTTGTGGCCGTTATCGTGAATGTCGTTGTACAAAATGTCCGCAGGGTAATCGGAAGATGTATAGCAGTAAACGCCTTCGTAGGCGTTGTTGTAAACCTTGTTCAAGGTAATAGCGGCATCCGTGTCTCCATTGCTGCCGTAAATATAAATCCCCCTGGCACCTTCATTGTCATACACCTGATTTCCGGTGATACCGGCCGCCATGGTACCGTTATTGTACATATAAATACCGGCATAACCTGTGCTGGAGTTTGCAGTTTGGGACACATCATTACCGGAAATTTCTATATCCAAGGTACAGGTATAATTTTGGACACTTATGCCGTAATAAGTGCAGTGGATCAGGGTATTATTGTTCACCTGAAGCGTATTTTCAGTGGTTAAGGAACTATTGTTAAAGATTAGAATGCCGGTGTCATCTGTGTTTTGAATTGTATTGTCGGATATTTCACCGTCGATTTGAGAATTGCTGCTATATGCGTTGGTGTATATTCCGCAGCGACCTGCATTAGAGATGGTGTTATTGTTTATTTCAATCTCAAGTTTGGCCCCGTCATGGGCGTATACGTAAATACCATCTTCATTTAGGTTGTGGATTGCGCAGCCAGTTACGGATAGTTCATGGATTCCTTCATCAGATTGGAAATATACACCGTAATCCGCATATTCGATTTCACAGTGCTGAAGCTGAAATGTTTTTGATCCCAATGCCCATGATGCACGGATTCCTCCCCAGTCTCCTGCAGAACCGGTGGCGGCACTGGACGTGAAACGGACGGGATTGGCTTCGGTGCCGTTTACGACCAGGGACCCGTTGATGATCAATTCGGAAATGGACGTGTAGCTGCCGCCGGCAGTATCATCGGCCTGGGCTTCGAACGTCACTACGGTCCCGGCAGCAATGGTCAGTGTGATGCCGTCCGGAACGATAACATCACCGGTGACCGCTACAGTACCAGACCAAGTGGTATCCGCTGTGAGTTCGCCTGAATCCGCATATACATCGCAAAACGCAAGCAGAGAAATAGAAATTACAACAATCAACACCCAAGACAGCCGGCTCAAGTTCTTCTTTTTCATTACAAGTACCCTGGATTCAGCAAATTTAAGCTAATCAGTTTATCCGTTCATTTTCACCTTCAACCCTTGGCCCTTAAATCGAAAACGATGGTGGGAGCCCATTGGGTTCTCTTTGACCTTTCCCAGAATCCGCATGACTATAAACTGGGAAGAATGCTGCTTGAATATATGTTTCTGGGGATCTGCAACCTGCCAGGTATTCCCCTCATAAATCTCGGCCCAGTTATGGTATGCACCGGGCTTTAAAATTTCATTTTTGGAACAGACATAGCCTGCCATACATCGGGCCGGAATACCATTGGCCCGGCACAGCGCAGTAAACAGATACATAAACTCCGTACAGTCACCTTTTTTGCTTTTAAGTGCAAAAAGAGCACCTCGATTTTTTCCTGAAAAGCCGGAATAGGTGATATGGTTTGTCACCCATTGGAAAATTCGTTCAGCGGTTGTGGACGGGGCAGAGGCTTTTAATCTCCTCGCCAAAGTTAAGAGTTCAGTATTATCAGATTCAATATATTTTTCAGATTTCAAAAACGGTTTTAAATTTATGACTTTAACCATATCAGGCGTATCTGACATAATAAGATTTGCTTGAATGGTAATGGTTTTGCTGCCGTAAGGTGGGAGTGTGGGTAGTGAGAAGTGCAAGATCTGGTTGCCCAGTTCATCAGTAATCAATGTGTACGCATGGGACGTCTGCAAATCGGTGCATGATTGGGATGGGGTCTTTTTTAAAGGGGCATAGGTCCAGAATTCCGGTTTTTCGATTAATTGTCCAGTGGTGTTTCTCAGTGTAAAAGAATAGGAAATATGTCTTGGAATTACTTGGCCTGCCTGCGGATCTGCTTGGGGAGCTTTTTGGGGAGAGACAGGTTTTTGGATTAACCAGAATACGGCGCCAATACACACTAAAATAGCCGTAAATATGAAAAGTTTTTTTAGGGGCAGGTTGTGCATTTATGTCCCCTGTTTGTTGACAGCCTCTTCGGTTGACCCATCTTTGCTTGCATGGATTCATATTTCCTGTATCCCTGGCTTCCATCTTCCAAATAGAAAATGGATTTTATTCCGGCTGATCTCAATAACCGGTCAATCCGGTCATAGTTTTTTCCATCTTTGTTAAACATTAATACCGGACTTGAGGTTGTTCCATTATTCTGAATTACTGACTTAACTTTTTTACAAAACGGCAATGCGTCTTCTATTTTCAAAGGGATTGGAACAGCTTCAGCGAGTTTAGTCAAATCATGGCCTGCGTTTACATTTTCAGGAGCAGAGATGTCTATCAACAGCAGATTTTCATTGTTTTTTTCTTTGAATAAACAATCCGGAGAAACACGGTTCAATTTTTTCATCGCAAAAACATCACCCTGAATCGCGCCGTTGTTTTCTTTCCAGGCATTTAATCCGCCTTTTAGAAATTTGACGTCCTGAAATCCTGTTCCCTCGAGATGAATACATTCCTTTTTTAGATCCAGCACCTTAAAACCCTCATTGACCAAGATCAGTGATTTTTGCATCAAGAAGTTTTTTGACTTAAGCGCATAAAGCGGAATGTTTAAAGATCCTGGAATGCGATATAATTCAAATTTTTTAGGCTCTCTTACATCAATAAAAATCACATTTTGTGATTTTTGATATTTTTTTAAGGCTGATTTGACGGAAATTTTAAAGGTTGGATGAGGAGTGAATTTATTTTGTTTAAATTGATTTCTCGGGGTCGAGTTTTTTTCTAATTTAATCTTTGTCTCGGCGGCTGAAGCGTATGGTAATAAACGTAAACGACTAAGGGTTTGATCGAGGCTACACACTAAGATGTTAATGTTGCCTAAATAATGGAAAGCATAAAAAAACGCCATCACCCAAAAAACATAAAAAGAAAAACGATGTTGTTCATCCATTTTAGAAAATTTCATGCGCCCTTGTAACCATTGAAACTCTGGACAATGCCCACAATTATATAAAAACGTAAATTGTAAATAATATGAATAACGATTTATAAACAGAAGCAATTTTTAGACCATAAAAAGGAAATGAGAAGTTCTACATTATTAACTTAATAATTTAAAAAGAAGTTATTTTTATATGTTAAAAAAATGACTGATCATAATCAGGGAAGCAACTCTTATCAAAAGCTAATTAAACATTGAAACTTATTGTGAAATATTATAGCAATAATAACTAACTTTTTACCACTTTGTTGTAATCTTTTTCATCTATTTCGAAAATTAAAATTTGCAACCAATGAACTAAATGACTGATAACAGACGAAAAACTTCTGTTGAGATTTCCGTGAGTCCTTATTGAAATCCCAAAAGACGTGATTCTGGAACCCGAATAGTTGCAAAAATGCCTCTTTATGCAGTCTTTTCTTGTGCCAAAAACCCCAGGATCAAAATCAAAGATTATCTCAAAATGGGCTTAACGATAAGTGCGTTAGATAATCTGCAGGAAAGAATCTTTTTGATATCTCGACCAGTAAAGTCGCCATCAAGGAAGTCGCGGATCCTTGCCAATCCCTCCTGAAGTTCAAACTGGTTCAAGACAAACCCAATCAAAGCAAATCATCAACACTAAAAACTGCCCACTAATAAGCGCACTCCTCCGGATAGTGAATTATTTTATCATCCTCGCCAACAGCCCAGGCCTCTCCATCGCCCCTCCCCCCATCATTTAATTGTATCACATAATCCTGTTCTATCCAGTTGCTCCCCCCATCTTTTGTGCTAACAAAGCTGAATCCCTTACTATCTGAGGATTGTCCTCCAAAAGCCCAGCCTACATCTGATGAAATCATCACTAAGTCACTCAAGTATCCAAAAAATAGTCCTTCATACTGTTTACTCCAGGTTTGCCCACCGTTAGTGGTGTGATATATCACAGGCCAAATTCCGAGATTACAGAATTGAGAACCAGATATCCAACCTTCAGTCGAGGATGTAAAAAAGACGGAACTTATATTAAAATTATCTTCACAAACCTCCGTCGAGTTTACGAACTGATCGAGAAGCACCCAACTTGTCCCTCCATTACCGGTATGAATAATAAATCCTTCATCTCCGACCATCCATCCTTCATTCGTATTTAGAAAAAAGACATCATTCAATGTGACATATTCCTGCGCGTAACTGTGCTTCTGCCAGTTTTGTCCTCCATCTGTCGTGTGTAATCTTATGTAACCTAATTTTTTATAAAAACCATTATCCCATCCGCTTGCATAACCGCTTACCCAGCATTCAGTCTCGGATAAGCATTGTATAGCAGTCAGGTAATAATCAATATCTACTACCATATCAAATGTCTGGGGCTGCCACACCAGACCTCCGTCAGTAGATTTGAAGATGGCATGCTGTTGCCATTCCTCAACGTCATAAGCTATTTCACCTACACACCATCCAACATTTTCGTTCACAAAATCAACACTATTCAAGTTAACTGTATACGGGGCGATTGGATTCACCACAGCAGACCAATTCTTGCCACCATCTAATGTTCTCATAATTGTGCCGTCTTCCCCGACAATCCAACCATGTTTACGGTCTATGAAATCAACCCCTCGCAGGTTTTTTCCTGCAATTGGTGAATCCTGTCTCCCCCAGCATGAACATGCGTCACCGACTCTATCATTATTAGAGTCTGCCTGATCAGAATTGGGGACAGTAGGACAATTATCATCACAATTTTCAGTATCTCCTCCGGTACAAGGGTTGTCCCCCGGAACACCGTTGTTGTCACCATCATTTTTTATTCCATCACCATCAGTGTCTTTATCATCTAACAAGGGGCATCCGTGTTCGTCTACATCTGTTCCAGCAGGTGTATTCTCACACAAATCATCATCATCCAGCACCTCATCATTATCATCATCAAGATCAGCGTTATCACCTACACCATCTCCATCATTGTCTTCCCATTCATTTGGGTCTTTAGGAAAAGCATCTGATTCATCAAGATGTCCGTCATTATCGTCATCAGGATCGCAGACGTCGCCTTGTTTGTCATTATCGGTGTCTGTTTGATATGGATTACAGACATCAGGGCAATTGTCATCACAATTTTCAGTATCTCCTCCAACACAAGGATTATCCCCCGGAACACCGTTTCCATCTCCATCATTTTCTATCCCATCACAGTCAGAACCAATGTCTGAGTCAGGAAAGAAATCTGGCGTGTAACTCACTTCATGCACTTCATTGCTTATTTTGACACTTGGATAATCACCACCCCATTTCTTCTCCCCTGACCAAGAATTAAAAAATAATCTTCCAGGACATTTAGGTACGTTTCCATCACCTGAAATTTCTCTTACCTCTTCCATTTTCTTGATATCTTTTCCAACTAGGAAAATCACTTTGTCAGGATACCAATCAAATCCAATCCAGATAATTTCATTTAATATATCTATTGGTGGATCAAAAAATTCTTCATCCTCTTTGAAAGGGTTAGATTTTGGTTCCGCACCTCCGTCTATGGTCTGAGCAGTATGAGTCACAAAATATATCGAATCTGTCATCCATCCTGGATCTTCATTATCTTCATTAAATATTCTAGTTAAAAATTCTATATCAATCTCATTGTCATTGTCGCGGCTTACATCATAGTCCTTTTCATAAATAAAGTTACCAAAGACCATACCTTGTGGTGTCGGTAGACTGCTGCTGTCGCCTACTTTCACCTTGAATCGGTACTTGCCATAATGAAGATCGCCTCTTTTGCTCGTGATTTCACCACCATTTTGGTGCAGGACACTGAGGGTTACATATCCTTCATTTTCTTCATGGAAATTAGCATATTGCTCAATAAAAATAGTTTTACCAGGCCCATTAGAATAAGATTGTTTCATAAATTCGGCTTCAAACTGAGCTTTCGTGTCCACATAAAGTGGCGGTGGTGAAAGAGCAACAGCCTTAAAAATGGAAGAATGGTTTGTTGAAAATTGAATTGTATTCTGTTCTGAATTAAAAAAGGAATTTATTAAGGTCCAAACTTCTTTGTCCTCATTATAACTATAAGCGCCGATAAAAGAGCCTTCATTTAGCCCATTATCTACAGGCATAATAATGTTAACAGGCAGATTAAAGTTGCATTGATTACTGCATAAAAGTTCTATAGCTGGTCCATTCGACTGAGCATTCATTGGCAGCGAATACTCAGTGGCTTTCTGAATAGATATAATTTGAGACTCTGAAAATGTACCTTCGGATATTTCAACTTTGATTCCATACAACTCACTATCAGTGTCAATGACTTCGACAATACCACCTTCAGGACCAATTTCACCTTCGGCTTCGGGGGAGATAAGCTCATTTTTACCGAATAGTGAAGCGAAATAGACAAAATCAGTCATGTTAACAGCCCCATCTCCTCCAAAATCACATCCGGAATCAAATCTTGGATCTCCAGTTGATGAGCCATAGGCAGATGCGAATCTTTCTATATCCGCCCCATCATAATCTTTATCTGCATACATGTCTTGAGCATCAGGAAGATTTAGACTCTCTATTTCACCATCGTTAAGTCCTGCTGCGGCAATGGTTACAATGGCAGTTGAAACAAAGAGTAGGAAGGAAAGAAGCGTGAGAGAGATTGTCTTGAACACGGTTAACCCCCTTAAAGAATATAGAATCCTAACAAACATATCTAACAAATTTAATTTATTTGAAAATATGCAATTTTTACACCGGAGAAAGCCTTGGCTTAATCCTACAATTATCCATTTATTTATAATGCCTTACAACTCACTATCACAGCGTAATATTGGTTAACTTTTTAGGATTATGACAAGAATTGCACAGCATTGGGAAATAAATATTGCAATATAAGAAACAGAGATTACAAAAAATTTCTAATTTTCCAAAACCACTTCCCGACATTGCCCATTCGGTCTGTACTTGATCACCCGACTGCAACGGTCACACTTCAGATCCAAATGCAAAAAATCATTCCGCCTGTCCTGATGTCCCCTCATCTCTGCCTCCTCTCTTTTCCATCCCCGGAAAAGTAAATGGCTGACCAAGAGCCAGCCCATAACTTCTCAATGATTCATCCCATTAAATTCAGGGCAAAGTACAAAATTCGGTATTCTGAATTATTCCCGGACTGTTCAATCACTTCACAATTGCATTCACAGCCAAGACACATGGTAAAAAATAGAAAGTGCAATTTGTTGATTCCCGGACCGTCTTGGTTAAAGTCGGCCCGGAAATCAAAGCCTGAATCTCCGCTATTGGACCCCACAAGGCTGTAGAAGAAAAGGATATCTTTGCCGTCCACGTCAAAGTCCGAAGGTTAATCGGATGCCTAGGGTAAAAGGTAACCGTATACACGGGTGAACAATTCAACGTCAAGTTCGTCAATGACCCCGTCACTGTTAAAGTCTGCCCTGGTGTTGAATCCGTCATCGGATGAGGTCAGGTGGAGGACCGATATAAGGCTGGCCAGGTCTTCTCCGTCGATATCCCCGTCCTGGTTAATGTCTCCGTATCTGGGCGGATACGACGGCCTACTTCCGGCGTCCAGGGGATCAGTATCGGCGTAAACTTCTTCCCCGTCATAGTAGCCGTCCTTATCCGTATCAGGGTCAAAAGGATCTGTTCCATAGTCGATTTCCAGCTCATTGCTCAGATCATCATCGTCTGCATCCTCTATTCCTGTAAATGTCGTAAACTGCCACACCGAACCCAGGGTGGTCTGCTCATAGCCGTCCGTAGCCAGGACCTGCCACAGATAGGTAGTGTCATAGGAGAGCAGCGGCAGTTTGCATTTGGTACCTAAAATATCCTCACACGCTTCACAGACTGCAAACTCACCGTTTTCGGGTTTGTACTGAACCGTATAGGTTACCATATCATCTGCATCCGGATCCCCGCCGGTCCAGGACAGGGACAAATCAACAGATATCCCGGTTTCAGCATCTGAGGGGGCAGGTGATGAGGGTGCCAGGGGCGGATAGTTTATATGTATGGCGCCTGCTGCATGATCAACAACCGAACTGCTACCGTCTGAAATCAGGGCATACAGGTAATAAGTGCCGCCGGCAACACCGGACAGGTTCCATTCATAGGTATCGTCTGTTCCGTCCGGGTCTTCCAAAATCCCGGATGTAATCAGGATGCCGTCTACGTCTGATGTGTCAGTATCGTAATACAGGGAGATTTGAGCATTGGAATCAGTATCCGTATCCTCCCATGAAATGGAGAACACAGTATCAGAGCCGTCAACGGTAATGACCGTATCCGCTTCAGGAGTGGTCAATGTGATTGTCGGCGGATCATTGTTTGCATCCTCCTTTACAAAAAAGGACTGAACCGCACTCCATTCTCCTTCAACGCCATGGGCATCCATCAGCCTGGCACGCCAGTAATACCAGGAGGCGTTTTCAAGTTCCTGGGAAACGGTTAATGACAGGTCTTCCGACGATCCTTCAAATATCAGATCGGTAAGATCTTCATCCGTGTAGACTTCAACGATCATTTCAACTGTATCATTGTCAGGTTCTTCAGCAGGATGGACAGACAACACAGGGAGCAGCTGATCCGTCCACGAGAGGTTACCCGGGTTTTTAAGAACAGGTGTATTTGGTTCGTCATTATAAGTATTTACAAAGAATTGACCACACACCCATTGGCTTGCGGACACGCTGTCCCGTGACCTTGCCCGCCAGTAGTAAACCGTGCTGTCGATAAGGTTTTCGTGTTGCCATTGAACTGTGCCGTCCAGAATCGTAATTTCATCAGGGCTCGAACGGATAAGACTTTCGGAAGAAAAATCTTTTAAAACATCCATCTCAAAATCATAGGTAACATCATCACCGTCCGGATCAGTGACTGAAATGACGGACAGTACAAGCGATGTTGTATTGACTTCGCTGCCGACCGCAGGGGAATCAATCTCCGGGACAGGCGGTGTCTGGTTAACTGTATCAACGGTAAAAGAAAAGGCGTTGCTGGTGATTGTATTCTGATCCGCATCCTCGACCGTTACCTGCCAGTAATATAAACTGCCGTTTGTAAGATCTGCATTGACCTGCCAGGAAACCATGCCGGAATTTTCATCAACCGTGCCCTGGCCTGACGTGATTAGGCTGTTTAATGTCTGATCCGCATAGACGGCAAAAGTATACGTCAGGGAGTCATTTTCCGGATCCGTGCTGAACCCTGACACCAAAGTCGGGCGGATAGAATCCGCATGCCATAAATTTTCCGGGGTCAGCAGTTCAACAGGGCAGGGCGCTTCATTCGTCTCGCTGACCAGAAAACGGCCATGGGTCCAGAAGGAATAGGCGGTGCCGTCAAAGGCCCTAACCCGCCAATAATAGATCTGGTTTTCAGCAAGCTCTTCCGGCACGATCCAGGGGGCGATCAAACCTGATTCCTGCACGTTACTATCATTTGCCACAAGTGTGGTGTATCCGGAGTCTGAGTAAACTTCAAATTCATAGGTTAAGATATCCCCGTCTGCATCTGTGCTGCACAAAACAGATAGTTCCGGTTGAAGTGCAGGTACGATCTCGTCAACCAGGGGCGCGTTGATAACAGGAACACTGGGAGCGTTTTGGGTTTCAGTGGGGTCTGTACCGTTCAGATATTCATCCAGATCGGAGATGCCGTCACCGTCATAGTCGCCGGTCCCGTCTCGGTCCAGGGTGCCGAAATGATCCAATTCCCACTGATCGTTCATGCCGTCACAGTCGCTATCGTCGATGTTGCAGATGGTCAGCACGGCCCGCCGGGTGCTTTGAAGCACGCCATCCGAGGCCGTATAGCGGATGCTGTAGCGTCCGGCCTGACCAACCATGGGCGTCCAGTCGAATATCGCCGTGCCATCCCCCTGATCAACAAAGGTTGCGCCGGGTGGAAGGGGTGCGGCGGAAAGTACTGGCGTGGTGCCGTTGGGATCCGAGGCTTCCACGATAAAGGAGACCTGCCGGTCTTCCACGCCGTTACGGTTGGGGATGAACTCCAGGACCGGCGGCTGGGGCCGGGCGCCGGGTTCCTGCAGTACAATTGTGTAGGACCCCGTGGGATTGGCATCAAACAGGTTAAAGAGGTATTGCCACGCCTGGTTGTCATCGCGTCGTTTTGAAAGCCAGGCATTGTTGAGATTGATGATCTTGCCGTCCGAGCGTACCACCTCGGCGATGACCTGTTGGCCCAACTGTGGATCGGGCAGTTCGAGATAGGCAAAACCCGAGGCAACCGGAACCGTCAGGGTATAGGTATGGGTATCAGCCCCGCTGGTGACAAGTTGTATGGCGGCATCTTCAGAGACATCAGTAACAATAGTCTCCAGGCTGTCGGACTCATAGACGGTAAGCAGTGTGCCGTCCTTGGCAAGGAAATCCCGGATATCATCCCGCCCGCCGATATCCACCAATACATCGTGGAGCAATACATGGGTATTGATGGTGTCGATCACAGAGGTCAACTCCCCGCCCAGTTCATCGGCATGGGAGATGGTGGCCTGGAAATCAATGAATTTTCCGGAAAGGCTGCATTCCATTTCCCAGCGGGCCGTTCCGCTGGTATGTGGGGCGATGTTGCCGAAACTCACCAGCAAACTGTCGTTGGTAGAAACGCCGTTGACTTCGCTGCCCACAATCATGAAATTGACCAGCAGCCCCTGGTCGTTGTCCACGATTTTGGGCTGCGCCGAATCGATAGCCACATTTGCAGCCCATCCGCCTCCGTTGTTTTTGATCCGAACACCAAGGGTAAACGGAATGGGCCCTTCTATTTCAGTGGTAAAGGCGTCGTCGCCATAGACATCTTCGGGGAGAAAGTAGTCTAACGCCAATACAGGCAGCGGTTTGACGAAGATATAGTCCGGCGCCACATTGATTTCCTGCTCCTGGCCATTGGCCGTGTAGCTTAGCCGGGCGCCCACATAGTAGAGCGTCCCCGCCTCCAGCCCTTTGGATGCGCCCACCGATGGGATGATCAGCCAGTGGATATCGGCCGAAGTGGAAGGCGCAACGGTTCCAGTTCCCGAGACATCATCGATGTTCTCCATTGATTCAAGCCTGATGAAAAAAAGCGCCGCGGTATTGTTAGGATCCGATGATGCAAGAACGCTGCTGCCGTTCTCGTCATAAAAGAGCACATCCACGCCCACATTCTCCAGCGCAATGGTGGACAGGCCGTTGTTGATGCGCATGTGGGCATCAAAGGCTTGACGCTCTAAGGTGAGTTCCTGATCGATTTGGATCCGGACCCGTGCGCAGATTGAATCGTTGGCGGCAAGAGCCGGGAAGGCTACAAATAAAATTAAAAATAAACAAATAAAGATTGTCGATTTTTTAAACCAACCTGCGTAATTCATTGGCTACCTCAATTTAGTTGTAATTGAGTATAAGTAAGTTGGGTGAGCGTAGCGAAACCCAACAAAATTGTTCAATAGTTGATTGCATCAATTCCACAGCTACGCAAAAAATATTTGCTCCATTCATATTTATGCCCCGTACTCTCCCATTACACGCCATATCACTATTCATAAATTATACTTGGGGGAAAGTTATCAAACGAGCTGCAATGATTTGAGCTTGCGGTCCTTGCCGTTTGCCATTTTTTTCTTAGGAAACTTCTTCTATATTTTGCAGGCTCAACCCATTTAACAAATCTAATTTTTCTTGGATTTGCATACTCATCAACATCTATTAATGCATTATAAGCTAACATTAAAAAATCAATCCAATGTGATACTTTTGCTTGCCCACACGGCCCTATGTTATTTAATATATCGTTTGTTTCTAGAATAGCTGACCTCATCCTATAATATACTCTTCGTTTACACCATTTATAAAGTGAACAATATAATCCATCCGGGTTTGGCCAACCAGGAGGAGTACCATCTGTCCATTTCCCATACTCCTTTTCTCCGGTAAACCACCAGCCCTCAAATTGTCGATTTCCTATACTGATTTCTTTTTCTTTGAGGCCTAATGGATCTATTCTGATTAGAGGATTGTTTCGTACATAAAAATATGGGTTAACTTCTTCCTCTACACCTAATGGATCAGCACTAATAAATCTACCAATGCTTGGATCGTAAAACCGATTTAAATTATAATACAATTTTGATTCCACGTCCTTATATTGGCCCGAAAATCCAAGCCTATCTATATCATTCGCATCATCCCCCATTATATCTTTACCAAATGAGTTTTTGCTACTACGCCATACCGTAGAACCGTTTAAATCTATAATGTATTGTGGTGTCCCTATATGATCATTATTGAACCAGTAGTAATTACCTTCGGTCACTAAAAACATAGGATAAGTATTCCATATAGAACCTGGCACATAACCGAAGCTTTTTAACAACGCACTATTTTGGTCAAACTCACCAACAAGACCTTCATCTGAATAATGAAAAAATATTATTTTTTCTCCAATCTGTTTCCATAACCTTCTGCCAAATGGATCATAATAGTAAGTGGGAATAAGTGAAGCATTAATATCCTCAATCCTAATCAAACGATTCTCAATATTATAATGATAATTAATTACCTGATCATCACCAGACCTTCTAATTGTATTTCCATTTGAATCATAATCCAAAACCACTCCATTATAGTCAATTAGCTCATTATTACTATTATATTGCCATTCATTTTCAGCGCCTAACTCAGTTTTTCGATTTCCAACAGCATCATAAGAATATACCTCGTTATCAATTAAGGGATTATCTGCTCTGGTTAATTGGTAAAGATTATCATACTCATAATTATAGGCTCCATGTTCCGTTGCCTTCTGAATAATATTGCTCATATGGTCATAACTATATAAATAAGCCATTATAATGTTATTTGCTAGATCTTTGCTTTCAATTTTAGAGACTCGCATTAATGGATCATATTTATAGTCTATAGTTTGTCCGCCAGGATAGGTCATTGATAGTGGACGATTCCATTCTTTTTCATTGATGGCTATTGACCCAATTCCAGGAATTTGAATTTGCGCTAATTGATTATTTGCATCATATGAGTAAGCATAGGTAATACCATCCGGTCCAGTAAAGCTTTCTTTTAAGCCATTTCGATAGTAAGTATAACTATGTAAAAGTTGGAATAGTCCATAATCAACTATTTCAGACTTTTTGCGGTGAAATAAATCATAAACATACCGTCCTTTAGTCGTTCCATCATCATACCCTGTTAGATTCCCAATATCATCATAAATAAAAAATGTCGTCTTTTCCGGTGCAGCATCACCGACATTCGTGAAGTAATGCACTTCAATCATTCGGTTGGCCGCATCATGAATATAGCTAACCTTCTGATTCTTTGCATCGATCTTGGTTATTAGGTTCCCCATGGTGTCATACACATATTGGGTTTCCTCACCCATAGGTCGGATTTCTTTTACTAATCGGTTATTGCGATCATATTCGAGACGTGTTGTGTTGCCGTTTGCATCCTGCAATGCGATCAGATTGTTACGATTATCAAAAGTATAATTGGTGTCATGGGATAATGCATCGGTCACCCTTATTTGCCTATCGAATGAATCAAAATCATAAGAAGTAGGATTTCCCATTTTGTCGGTCACACGGATCAAATTGCCAGCAACATCGTAATCAAAAAATGTTGTATAAGCTGTGGATTCATCCAGAACATCTCTTTCTTCAACTTTCCAACCCCGTGAGTTATAGGCGAACTGTTTGCTAAAGGTAGGATAAATAATCCTCACTGGTTGATCAACAGATCCACCGTTGCAAGAGGCGCAACCTGTATCACTGGAATCATCATATTCAAAGATGATTTCGTTATCGTTGCCGTCTATAGTTTTACTTTTGCGCCCCATGTCGTCATACTCATTGCGCACCACAATTTTTCCTTCAGGATCGATCCGGCGAATCAATTGATCGTTGTCGTTATACTCGTAAATGGTTACAACATTTTCGGAAGGATCATCAGGATCCGCGATTGCGGTTGACCGGATCAAATTATTATGGTCGTCGTACTCATATTGGATTTCCAACCCTTCTGCATCGACTTCTTTCACTTTGTTTCCAGAAGCATCATACTCATAATGCGTGGTATGGGTTAATGAATCGATCACCTCCCTGAGTTGGCCTCTGCCATCATAGACATACTCCCATGTATTGCCACGCGGATCTTCCATGGTGCGGAGGTTGCCCATAATGTCATAGGTGTAATGCGTGGTATGGTTTTCTGGATCTGTTTTAGAGAGCATGTTTCCAGCAGCATCATAGGTCATCTGTGTTACTGCTTCGGCTGTATCGGCATCGCCCACCTGTCTTTCGATAAGCAGATTCCCGTCGACATCATACTCCCACTCGGTGATCCGTTCATCGGATGTGCCTACTGCCTCGACCATGAGGGTACGGTTGCCGTTGGCGTCATATTCGTACTCAGTAACAATACCACGTTCGTCGGTTTTACGAGTCACCTGATGGTGGTCAAAATCATATTCGTAGGTAATGGTGGCGCCGTCAGGATAGACCATTTGTAGCAGGTTATCCCATTCGTCATAGGATTTGCGGGTCTCATTCCCGGCAGCATCGTACACTAGGAGATCGCGGCCCTGTTTCTCGATGCGCTGGATGGTGCGGCCGTTGATGTCCACGCGTTGGGTGTCACCATATTGGTCGTACCAGACTTCCTTAATGGCACCGGAAGGCAGATCTATGCTGGTATAGTATTGCAACGTGCCGCGATCGTAATTGTAGGAGAAGGATCGTCCAATGTTGTTCTGGTCCGTCACGGAGGTCACATGCCCCACCCCGGTGTATTCAATGGTGTGGGTTCTGTCTAAAACATCCGTTACCTGCGATAGCCGCCCGCTCTGATCGTATCCGTAGCGGGTGTTATTACCGAGCACATCTTCAACATCCGTAAGCAATCCATTGGTATAGGTGTATGTGACTCGCCGCGACTCACCGTCCTGAGCCGCAGTGATGCGGCCATCGATATCTGTCTCGAACCAGATAACCTGGATGCCGTTTCGATCCTGGATACCGGTAATGGTATCGCCGCCGGCATTGTAGATGAACGTGCCAATGGTGCCGTTACGGTCTCCGAAGGCTATTTGCCGGCCGGTGTCGTCATAACTCCGCCAACGGCCTGTTTTGGACTCCCAAAGATAACCATCAACGGTCTTTTTTATCCATTTTCTGGCACTCAGGGTCCACAAATCGACGCCTCGATACAGGTAGGCCAGCCCATCCTTGCTGATTACCGTAATATCGCCTTCAACATATTCAAACATCAGTGAGGTCATCACCGGACTGAGGTACCATTTCCCGTTATAGTAGTAACGTTCGACATCAAGCGTACCACCCGGAACCTTGATGAAAAAATCTATATCGCGACGCTGATAGTCTCGCATCAACGTGTTGACAGATGATCCCGTTGGTTCACACTTGTTCTGTTCGGTTTCTTTCTCAACGCACTGTTGATCCGGATCATAGCATGGGTCCTGATTTGGGGGGGGATCAATGCAATCATTGTTTTCATCATCAATCTCATCGGCATTGAAAGTGAAATCGGAAAAAGACCCCCAATCATAATCGATACTATAGTCCCCGCTTCCACCGAAATCCGGCCATGTTGGTGTGGACACCACTGGCGGAGGCGATGTGCCGAACTCGTATCCAGTGTCATCATCATCGCACTCATATTTGATGATCAGGTACGGGATGCGAGCTACAACCCATTTTCCGTTAATACAAACCCATCGACAATAAATGTTGATGTCCCAACTCACCGGCCAGCACCCGCCGCCGCTGCCATCTTCATCTGGAGATTTTGTGCATACGACACGGTAAGAAACCGTAATTTGCTCTTTGGCATCCAGATAGTCCGGCAATCCGCTCATCAACTCGTAACGGTAGTACTCGTTGTCTTCAGGCATGACAAGGCTAAGGTCCTGTGCCCGGATTAGGCCGTAGTTGGTCAGAGTAAATTCGGCACGGAACACATCTCCGGCTTGCATGTCGGGCAACATCACCGAAGCCGGTTCAGCTACCAAAACAGCCGCAGGCACATTGGTTTCATAGGTAGCGGTAAGGACCACCTCGTACTTGTCCTGGATGGTGGTGGGCACCACTTTCCATTCCACAGTGACCAGATTATTGGCTAGGAAAACCTCCTTGGTGGTGGTGATACCTGGCTTGATCCAGGTGCGGCCAATATACTCCTGGTGGTTAGATGCACGGACGCGGCATTTGTAGCGGCCGGCGGGAAGATCGTTGATCAAGGCTTCACCTTGGCTGTTGGTCGCGGCACTGAACGTTTCGGTGAGCACCACCTCGTTCTGGAGGGTGATGCTGGCATTGGCCAGCCCCTGGATGGTTTCACCGGTGTTGGGATCCTCGGTGCCGGTGTAAATGTCGCTGACTTTGATCAGGGCGTTGCCGATGCCCGACTGGGTCACAGCGGCGAAGAGCAGAATGTCCGTATCCGGGTAGTTGTCGGCCGATACCCGCAAATAATAGGTGTATAGACCCTCGTTGACCTTGTCCGCTGTGGGAGAAAAGAAGATGCCGATTTCACGGGACTCATCCATGAGAAGATCGCCAAAATCGGATGCCGTATTCAAAGCAATCCAATCCGGTGCAGGCGCACCGCTTTCATCCACCAGACTCAGTTGCACATTCTCCATATCGGCAAAGCCGTTGTTGTTGAAGGTGATTGTCTCGGTCACGGTGTCGTCCAGGGCCATGCCCGTCTCGATGTGATCGGGAGAGAAGTACAGAACCGGCCGGGCCTCGGAAAACTGCAGGTTGACCGTAATGGTCTGCCAGGAGGCTTCGCCGTTCTCATCGCTCTTGACCGACAGGATCAGGCTGCCTGTATCTGCGGCGGTGTTGTCCGCCCATAGCGTCCAGTGAAGTACGGCGGAATGCCCCTGGTCAATGGTTGCCAACACATCCCCCGTCTGCACATGTACGCCGGCAAGCAGTTGGCCGTCGGGCTGGTCTACGGTATTGTATTCAACACGCACGTTGTGCATGGCCTCGCCACCGGCAACGACGGTTATGGGGACATCCAGCACGTAATTGCGCGGAATGCCGATGTTGAAGGTGGCCGGCTTGACGAAATTGACGCCCCGGACGGGCGTCTCGGGAATCTGATAGACGAGACGCACGATCTCGAATCCGGCCTGGGGAGCCGTGTCGTTCAACTCCGGATGCCGGGCCCAGACCGTGTAATCGCCGTATTCTCCTGCCATGGGGGTAAACGCATAAGAGAATTGGCCATTGGCATCGGTATAGATCCGGTATGTGCGGTCAAAGCCCTGGACAGAGATGACCAGATCCAGGGGGACATTGGCCAGCGGTTCGTCGGTGGCACGCGCCAGCGCCCGGCCGCTGATGAGGATATCCTCATCCCCGTGGGAGGATTCCGGTGAGACCGTCTCCACCTGGCCGTAGTAGCTGGTGTCGATCAAGGCGGCTGCCTGGGTGGTGCTGATCCCGGGCAGGGTCTGCTGGTCGCTCTTCCCCAGGTTCATGTATACGGCAGAGATGTCCAACTGCAGGGTAACCGCATCCGGAGCGTTTTCCGGCACCGCCAACGTCATGGCCGCGGACTCGAAGGTGCCGCCCGCCGGGATCCGTGCGATACTGCGGCCGTCGGCCAGGGTCACGATGTCATTGCCCAGGTTCTGGCGATAGGTGGCGGTGGAGAGCACATTGCCGTCGGTATCCAGCAATTTGAGGCCAATGTCGGATGACGCCTGTGATCCACTGTTGACCGCGGTGAGGATTTCGACGATTTCCGCACCTGTGTTCTCCAGGGTGAAGCGAACCTCTGAAGATCCGCCGCGCAACAGGTTGCCGGCGAGAATGCGCAGCACCTGTGAACTGTCCTGAACCGTAACATCGCCGGAACGGACGATTTCGATCAATTCCCCCTCGTTGGGGATGATTTCAAGGGTGGTTGTCAATGAGATCGGGTCCGGCCAATCCTGTCCGCCGACCACTATCATCGACACATTGGCAGTGGAGGATGCGGCCACATCGAACGGATCGGAACGATAGACGGCACCCTCGATTTGAAGAACCAGGGTGACGTTATCGATATCAGCCGTCGAACGGTTTTCAACGATATAATCCAGCCGATTGGCTGTCCTACGCAGCAGCACTGCATTTTCATCCAACGAGGCCTGCAGCAGCGGCAGGGTAATCCGGCGCTGGAGGCTCTCCTGTCCGGCATCGCCCAAGGCTACCACGCCGTAGTGGCGCTCGTCTCCATTGTATCCGGTATCGGTAAAGGTGGTCACTGTCATGGGGTCGGTATTGATCTTGACCGCCGCGGCTTCCGGTCCCAGATAGAAATCATAGCCGGTCACCGTGGCATCGGCGTGGCTCCAGGTGACCACGGGGGGATCCTCATCTTCCTGGCGCTCGCTGAGGCCGGATACAGGCAACAGATCGAAGTCGAGAAGCATTGATGGTGCGGGTTCGGAGACATTGCCGGCACTGTCCACGGCAACGACCGTGTAGCAGTGAAAGGTCGATTGGGGATAAGCGTCCACGGCGCGGGTTTCGAGGGTACCGGTCATCACCGGCGTCAACCCATCCACCGACGGAATCGACGACTGGTCCGAACGGAACAGGGAGAAGGTTACCGGCTCGGTGGCGTTGTCCGCCCATTCGGCAACAATGCCCTGGGCGGTCAGGGCGAGGGTCAAATCGGAAGGGGCTGCCGGTGCCGTGGCATCCGAGACGGCTGTGAGGGCATCGCTCAACCCGCTGACGGTCTCCTGGTCATTGGCCCGGCGTATGCTTGCAACTGCATAAAGGTAAACGCCTTCCAGTGCCGGCGCATCGGTATAGGCCGTCTCTCCTTCGATTTCGGTAAGCAGAGTCAATCCCGATTCACCCGGTGCCTGGCGATAGAGGGCGTAGGCGGCTGCTCCGTCCACCGGGTCCCAGGTCAGGGCAATCTGCCCGCCAGCCAGGGACTGGGCGCTGAGGCCGGTGGGCGCGTCAAGAGGCGGCAGGTCGTCCTGGTAGATCTGGAACTGGTTGGCTGCGGATATGCTGCCACCAGCATTGCCCAGATCATCCAGACCATTGTAGACAAAGCGCAGTGTTTCGGCCTGGGCCTCCCCCGCATCTGCCGACAGGGTCAAGACGGCCTGCCAGGTTTGGGCGTGGCCGGCGATCGTGTCTACTTGAGAAATGGTATCAACGGCAAAGACGGTATCGCCGTGGCCGGACAGACGGCAGGTCAGTTCCGGAACGGTATCGGATTTAAGCGCCTCGTCCAGGCCAATGGTGGCGGTAATGCTCACCGGATTGTCCGCATCATTGCGGACCGGCGAGGCCGGCACCAGGCTGATGTCGATGATCTGGGGGCCTTGGGTGTCAATCAGCAAACTCGTCCCCTCCTGGATCTCGGTGCCGCGGTTGCCTGCCATATCCCGGCCGGAGAAGACCGCGTAAGCCGTTCCGCTGGGCGTATCGGCCGTGATGTCAAAGGTGCCGGCATAGGTCAGGTCAGCGGTCTTCACCATATCCAAGGTCATGGGCGAGCCGCCCGTTGGGTTCAGACTGAAAAATGGAACCGCCGCCAGGGGTTCGCTCACCGTGAGCAGGACATCGACCGTGCCCTGTCCCACCCGACCCGAATTCGGATCGTACGGCCCGGTGGGTGTATAAGCAATAGTTACGGCCGCGGGCATGATCCGGTCCGAGACCGCTGACACTATCGTTGACAGACCGCTTTCCCGATCCTTAAGATCCTTCGTGGTGACGCCGTAGTAATAGGTTCCGTCAGTGTCCGGCAGGTCGATATATAGAGTGCCGATGACCGGTTCGGCATTTATTTTTTCCGCAGTGGCGATGCTGTCGAACGCGGTGGCGGAACGGTAGATGTTGTATCCGGCCACCGCGGTTTCCAGCGGACGGCTCCAGGAGAGGCGAATGGCGCCGGCTTCCTGACTTTCCGCGGCCATATGGAGCGGGCTCTGCGGCTGATCCGTGTCCAGGGTAACGACAATTTCCGCACTCAGCGGACTGTTGCCGGCCCGGTTGCGGGCCTGGGCTTGAATGCGGTTTTCGCCTTCGGTCAAGGTTACCGGGATTGAAAAGCCGCCGTCCGAATTTACTGTCGCCCATTGGTCGGGATCGACGCCATTTATAAGCAGTGCGATTTCATTCTGGACTTGCGATTGCCCGGTGACAATCAAGGAGGATTCTGCCGTTGTGGTCGTAGTGGCCGGTGAGGTGATCACCGGTGCCGAGGGCGGTGCGAGGGTAACATTGACCGTACGGGTTACCGTGGTGCTGTGATCAAGGGTGTCATAGGCGGTAAAGGTGAGGGTGTGGGTACCATCGGCGACCGGCTCGATGAACCAGGGCATGGAATAACTGGATGATCCGTTTTGGTCGTGGCCCAGGAGGTTAGCATCATCGTAGAACTGCACCTGGCTGATCTTGGAGATATCAGTGGCTGTCAGGGATAGCGTACCGGAGACCGTGATGGTCATGCCGTCGGTCAGCAACTCGCCATTGAAACGGATATCGCTGATCTCCGGGCCCTCGGGGTCACTCTCTGTGGTGGCGGATACCGTAGTGACCGTCTTGAGGTCGTTGCCCGATAGATTGATGGCCGTCACGGCAAAATAGTAAAGCGTGTCCTCTTCCAGACCTGCCAGGCGGGTGCTGGTCTGCGTTCCGTCTACCCGCAGTTTGGGCGTCATACCGGACACGCTGGTGAAATCCGTCTCCGAAACATATATCGCATACTGGCTGACCAGGTCGGGGGTGGTCACAGAGTTCCACACCAAATCCATCATGCTGCCTGCGGGTGTTGCCGTCAAACTATCGGGGTTGGACAAGAGGGTTGCCGCTGTGGCGGTTACGCCGGCACTTTCGTTCTCATCAATATCTATTGCCGTTACACGTACGGGGTATACACTAGCCGGAGGCAACTCATTAATTTCAAATACATTTGTATTGGCATCAAGCCGTGTAATTATAGCAGGTTCCCCAAAATAAACCTTATATCCGTCAAGATCACCTTCCGAGTTAATTGAATGGTCCCAGGAAAGGACAACGCGGTCATCAAATGATTCAATTCGAAGATTTGTGATATCCTCCGGGATAGTTGTTACTGTTATATAATTTTCTTTAATTTCGGAGACCGATGTCTCTCCATTTATTATTGACAGGGAAACAGAATAAGAACCAAAATCAGAATAGGTCCATTCGGGATCTTTTTCTGTAGAATCCACCACACCATCATTATCAAAATCCCATTGCCATTCACTACTATTACCTAACGATAAATTCGTAAATTGAACGGTTAAAGGTGCAAATCCTTTTGTAATTGATGCTGAGAAATCAGCCTCTAAAATGTCTTCATATGCACCCATATCATAACCATAACCCTGCGGCCTTTGGTTACCTTCAATATCCTGCTGAGGGGCTCCTTCAGATGTACCAGTATCAAAACATGGGGAGCCGATTAGTAAATGGAAATTGTTTTCATCAATAAAAAGAGGGTCTCCATCAATATTTCCTTCTCCGTCAAACCCATCCTGAACGTCACTGTAGGTGACATCCACCGTGCCTGCGACCTGGCCTACTACATTGAAATATACGATGGAATTAACAGCGCTAACCGTGCCGCTGTTGCGATAGATACCATACCTTTCATTATAGGCTATCGTACAGTTGGTGATGTCAGCCGTGCCCGAATATACGTAAATACCTCCCCCGTAAGGATAAGGGTTGGTTCCTCCAGGATTGCCTCTGTTATGTGAAATGATACAGTTGGTTGCGATAAGTGAACCTGCATTGTGATATATGCCGCCGCCATAACTATAATTATGTTCGCTGCCGCCACTGGCATTATCAATGGCCCATGAAAGGTTGCCCCGTAGAATGCTGTTGGTCAATTCAAGGTTGCCATTGCTGTAAACACCACCTCCTCGGTTGGTTACACTGCACCCCCAACTGCTGCACTTCGAATAACTGATGTTATCCAGAACCTGGCTGTTGACTAAAACCAGTTGACCATCGCCACCGGTGTAATAAAATCCGCCACCTACATAATTACCGTTACCCATGGTCGGATTCGAAATGTTATTGCTGATTGTGCAGCTTTCGAACCGCAATACTGAAGAACCTAAATCCGCCCGGATACCGCCACCGTGACCCGTGGAGGTATTATCGCTGATTGCACATCGGTTGATCACCAACTCACTGCTTTGATCCAGTGACGTCAAATCAATGTTTAGGCCGCCGCCTTGGGCAGCCTGGTTGTTTGATATGGTACAATTAGAAATGGCAGGCAGACTGTTGACGATGCGTATGCCGCTGTTGATCGATCCTTCGATTTTAACGTGTTCTAAACGGCTCTCATCATTGCTGTTGTTAAAATAAATGCCCTGCCAGCCATCGGTGTTCTCTGCCGAAGGTACAAATTGTATGGGATCCTCAGAAATGCCCACCGCTGTCAGTGTTCCGGCTACCTCAAAGACATGATTGCCAAGAAATTCAACCCGGACACCAGGCTCGATTACCAAGCCTGCAACTCGGATATCTCCTTCTACCAAATATGGTGACCCGGCAAGGCTCCAGGTAGAATCAATGATTGTCCCAGAAACCCGATTTGCCTGTTCGGGATTTCCACAACCGTCAACGCCGGGTATCACTTTGTTCGGGTCTTCCGGACATTCGTCGCAGGAATCCCCATAACCGTCTTCATCCCCATCCTCTTGTCCTGGGTTATATACTTGGCGACAGTTATCAGTTCCATCCAATATGCCGTCAAAATCAATATCCCAATTGCAAGCAAGTGGTCCTCCATGAGCCCCCATGTCATTTGTTTCCACGCCGGACGACAGAGGAAAACAGTTGTCACTATATTGAGGATCTGGATTGCCGGCATCAATGCATTGTGATTCGGGAACAATGATTAGGTCAGACTCGCTTTTAAATACTGGGTTAACGCTAATATTTCCTTCTCCGTCAAACCCATCCTGAATATCACTGTAGGTGACATCCACGGTACCTGCGACCTGGCCTACTACATTGAAATATACGATGGAATTAACAGCGCTAACCGTGCCGCTGTTGCGATAGATACCATATCTTTCATTATAGGCTATAGTACAGTTGGTGATGTCGGCCGTGCCCGAATATACATAAATACCACCCCCGTAGGGATAAGGATGGCTTCCCCCAGGATTGCCTCTGTTATGTGAAACGATACAGTTGGTTGCCGTAAGTGAACCTGCATTGTGATAGATGCCGCCGCCATAACTGTAATTATGTTCGCTGCCGCCACTGGCATTATCAATGGCCCATGAAAGGTTGCCCCGTAGAATGCTGTTGGTCAATTCAAGGTTGCCATTGCTGTAAACACCACCTCCTCGGTTGGTTACACTGCACCCCCAACTGCTGCACTTCGAATAACTGATGTTATCCAGAACCTGGCTGTTGACTAAAACCAGTTGACCATCGCCACCGGTGTAATAAAATCCGCCACCTACATAATTACCGTTACCCATGGTCGGATTCGAAATGTTATTGCTGATTGTGCAGCTTTCGAACCGCAATACTGAAGAACCTAAATCCGCCCGGATACCGCCACCGTGACCCGTGGAGGTATTATCGCTGATTGCACATCGGTTGATCACCAACTCACTGCTTTGATCCAGTGACGTCAAATCAATGTTTAGGCCGCCGCCTTGGGCAGCCTGGTTGTTTGATATGGTACAATTAGAAATGGCAGGCAGACTGTTGACGATGCGTATGCCGCTGTTGATCGATCCTTCGATTTTAACGTGTTCTAAACGGCTCTCATCATTGCTGTTGTTAAAATAAATGCCCTGCCAGCCATCGGTGTTCTCTGCCGAAGGTACAAATTGTATGGGATCCTCAGAAATGCCCACCGCTGTCAGTGTTCCGGCTACCTCAAAGACATGATTGCCAAGAAATTCAACCCGGACACCAGGCTCGATTACCAAGCCTGCAACTCGGATATCTCCTTCTACCAAATATGGTGACCCGGCAAGGCTCCAGGTAGAATCAATGATTGTTCCAGAAACCCGATTTGCCTGTTCGGGATTTCCACAACCGTCAACGCCGGGTATCACTTTGTTCGGGTCTTCCGGACATTCGTCGCAGGAATCCCCATAACCGTCTTCATCCCCATCCTCTTGTCCTGGGTTATATACTTGGCGACAGTTATCAGTTCCATCCAATATGCCGTCAAAATCAATATCCCAATTGCAAGCAAGTGGTCCTCCATGAGCCCCCATGTCATTTGTTTCCACGCCGGACGACAGAGGAAAACAGTTGTCACTATATTGAGGATCTGGATTGCCGGCATCAATGCATTGTGATCTTGGAACAATGATTAGGTCAGACTCGCTTTTAAATACTGGGTTAACGTTAATATTTCCTTCTCCGTCAAACCCATCCTGAATATCACTGTAGGTGACATCCACCGTGCCTGCGACCTGGCCTACTACATTGAAATATACGATGGAATTAACAGCGCTAACCGTGCCGCTGTTGCGATAGATACCATACCTTTCATTATAGGCTATAGTACAGTTGGTGATGTCGGCCGTGCCCGAATATACATAAATACCACCCCCGTAGGGATAAGGATGGCTTCCCCCAGGATTGCCTCTGTTATGTGAAACGATACAGTTGGTTGCCGTAAGTGAACCTGCATTGTGATAGATGCCGCCGCCATAACTGTAATTATGTTCGCTGCCGCCACTGGCATTATCAATGGCCCATGAAAGGTTGCCCCGTATGATGCTGTTGGTCAATTCAAGATTGCCATTGCTGTAAACACCACCACCTCGGTTGGTTACACTGCACCCCCAACTGCTGCACTTCGAATAACTGATGTTATCCAGAACCTGGCTGTTGACTAAAACCAGTTGACCATCACCACCAGTATAATAAAATCCGCCACCTACATAATTACCATTACCTTTGGTCGGATTCGAAATGTTACTGCTGATTGTGCAGCTTTCGAACCGCAATACTGAAGAACCTAAATCCGCCCGGATACCGCCACCATGACCCGTGGAGGTATTATCGCTGATTGCACATCGGTTGATCACCAACTCACTGCTTTGATCCAGTGACGTCAAATCAATGTTTAGGCCTCCGCCTTGGGCAGCCTGGTTGTTTGATATGGTACAATTAGAAATGGCAGGCAGACTATTGACGATGCGTATGCCGCTGTTGATAGAGCCTTCGATTTTAACGTGTTCTAAACGGCTCTCATCATTGCTGTTGTTAAAATAAATGCCCTGCCAGCCATCGGTGTTCTCTGCCGAAGGTACAAAGATAATCGGTTCATCCGCTGTACCCAAGGCAACAAGTGTGCCGACTATTTCAAAGGCATAATTACCCAGAAACTCAACCCGTACTCCAGGCTCAATTGTTAAATCCTCAACATATATATTTGAAGAAATATAGTATGGCGAATTATTCTTACTCAATAATGTTTCATTATCTCTAACTTCTATGTTTGCACTACCAGGAATATGATATTGGGCTGTTGCCGATAGTGATGCGATTTGTGAGCTATCCAAATCAGCGTCATCTTCAACGATGATATCAAATGAGGCAGAACTACTGCCTGAAGGAATAATAACAGACTCTGGTATAGTAATCTCAGAAGTATCATTAGAAGTCAGGAATACCTCTACATCAGTATTTGAAACAGGAGTAATGGTAATTAATCCTTGATTTGAGAGGATGCCGTCTCCTTCCGTAGCTGATTCAGGTATAGTCAAATCAATTCTTTTTTCGTTATATAAGGATCCAACTTCCTCTTCTGTCAAAGCTCGGTTATAAATTCGGATGTCATCGATAGATCCAAGAAAAAATTCTCCATAACCGGAGCGAGCTATCCAGACAGGAAGATTATTGACAGTTATTGATCCAGATCGACTTTCTGTATCTACTAGGTTTCCATTTATGTACAGCTGCATCACATTTCCATTATATGTTGCTGCTAACTGTATCCATTGATTTGATAGATCATTAGTTAATAAGAATCTAACCTCGGATGTTCCCTCACAACCGAGTAAGAACTCAATGCCATTATTATCAATTCTTAGGACTTTTCCTGCATTACTGCATGGCTCAGCATGGTCTGATACTATGTTGTAATATCTTTCCGATAATGGAATCGATTCGATTTTTATCCATGCCGAAATAGTGATCGCATCATTCATTTTAAGTGTGCTATCACTACCGATATCAATATAATCGTCAATACCATCAAAACTGTAAGCGCTATGGATATTTCCAAATCTATCCTCGGTTAAGGCCGCACCATAAACTGTGCCATGATTATCATTTTCACTATTATCATCCGCATTCCCATTAAATGGATAACAGGCGACAAGACCTTCATTTAAATCTGCATAAGAATTTCCAGCTGCAATTAGTAGCATAAGAACTGTGATTAAAAATATTATTTGTTTTCCCACTGCGTTACTCCTGCTGAGTAAGTGTTAAATTTCAAATATTATTTATACTATCTCGATGCCATACCATGAATTAGTTCATTCGCACTTTCAACTTTTTGCCCTCAAACCGAAACCGATGATGATACCCCATAAGAATGCCGGAGGTATTCCCAGAAATCCTTATGGCAATGAGTTGTGGTACGGGGTTCCTTTTAACACTAGTTTTTGCGGTTCTACCGGTTGCCAGATGCCGTTCTCATAAATTTTGACCCAATTGTGGTATCCGCCAATACACCAGGCTGATTTGCCCGGCACCGTGCTACAAATAGATACATAAATTCCGTGCAATCACCTTTACTGTCTTTAAAGGCATATTCCGCCCTGCGATCTTTTCCTGAAAATCCAGAGTAGGTCACATGTTTTATGCCCCAATGGTAAAGATTTTCCGAGGTTTGAATTGGTGTCTCAGTCTTAAATGACTTGGCTTGGGCTTGAATTAAAAAATTGCTGGAATCGAGATAGTGATCCAAATTGTTGTTTTGTACTGGGTTAGGCATGTCAGCCAGTATGAGATCGGCCTTGATCGTGACAGCACGATGAGCATAAGGCGGGCGATTCTTGTTGGACGCAAGAAAGAGTTTAGTTTTAATGGCAAAAATAGGGATATTTATCGAACCTGGAATTCTGAATTTTTCAAATTGTTGATGGTTTCGAACATCAATCAGAATTATTTCTTCTTTATTTTTTGAAAAATTTTCTGCAGAGGCAAGAAAATGGGTAGAAGATATGACAAGAATGCAAATTGAAATAAAGAGGATTAACTTACGAACCATCTGAGCCTATCCTTATTTAAAGGCTTGGGAAAAATTAAAATCCTCAATCTCATTATTCTCATATAGCCCCTCATTTCAATAATAAAATCCTGGTACAACGTATAAGAATAAGCTTTTAAGGTCTTAAAAACAAAGCAAAAAATATACCATAGACTAATAGGCAGAAGAGGTTTGCATGGGAGAACTCCGCTATTTAGTATTTACAGATATTTTAGGTATTTTATTTCATATGGAATATATAGTTAGCAAGTGAAAACAAATTCCTAAATCATGAAAATAAATTCCTAAAATTATGAAAATAATCTATAATTATCGGATGGCTTTCATTCGCTTTGCATTACAACATGAATCTCTTCACTTTTTCCGCATCGTTCATGAAGATAATGGATTACCTTCTCGCCAGTCATTTGGGTATAGTCGATATTTGTCAAAACCCCGAAAACTTTATACCGGTTTTTGTGCATTTCCACTGTTGAAAAAGGAAATTCAAGCTACTTGGCCGGTTCCACGCAAGGTAAGCATGCTTGTTTTTCAAGTCGTCGGCGCTTGGCAATATATCGATAAATGGGTGCCTCGATATGGGCCTGGACTTCATCCACCACAGATTGATTGAGAGTGATGCGTCTGAGGGAGTTTTTTTATTCAGATTAAGAGGCTTCTTCCCTGATGACGTTCCCAACTTTTGTGGAAAAGTTGGGAATGCAAAAATCAACCTCAAGGCCGATCAATAGAAGCGTTCTGGATTTTTTTTAATTTCGGATTTGCTTTTTCAGAAAAAACATCCTAACTTTTATACATATTTTTATCAAAAGTTGGGGTTTCTAAAAAACATGAAAAACTTTAATCATCCTAAAAAAGGAAGCCATATTTCTGTTGAACCGATCCGGAAGCAAAAAGACATCAAGCTGATAAAAAAAATCTTACACGATTCTCCTCGAAATCTCTGTTTGTTCACTTTGGGGATTAACACCAATTTGCGGGCCTCAGATCTGTTAAGGATCAAAGTAGAACAGGTGAGGCACCTTCAGCCCGAGGAAGAAATCACTCTGAAGGAAAAAAAGACCAAAAAGCAAAGACGGATCAACTTAAATCGGGCTTGCATTGAATCAATTCGAAATCTGCTGGAATCTATTAATTACGAAAATGATGACTTTCTATTTTTGAGCAACCGGAAGGACAAAAAGGCCTTGACGGTTTCGAGCCTAAGCACGTTGGTTAAAAAATGGTGTAAAGATATTAACCTAAAGGGGAATTATGCTAGTCACACCCTAAGAAAGACCTGGGGATATCATCAGCGAGTTACCTTCGGCGTCGGGATTCCTGAATTAATGGTTTGTTTTAATCACACCAGTCAGAGGCAAACCTTGGATTATCTTTGCGTTCAGCCTGAAGAAATTAAGAGCATCTATCAAAATGAGCTTTAGACAAAGTTTTAAATTTTATGTCCCGAGCCATTCTTGAGTTGACACTGGGTTCAAAGGAAAACGGACTTCAATTAACATCTACTGTTGGGAGATCCGTCTTTGATATAATCTTAAGTGGAGCATCTCAAAAATGAAAACTTAAGATTGAGTCATGTGAACGGAAATTTATGTAAATTTACTATATTTTATTGATTTCACGGGGGTTAAACGATATTGAGGTGGAGATGCGGTCTGGAAATAGCTAAAAAAGACCATAGATATGGCTGTTATTAAAATCATTATCAGGACCGGATATAAACTTTCTTAAAATGGTCCTTTATTCAGCCATTTAAAATCAACGCTTCCAAAAGAGGTTAAAATGAGATCTCCATATGATGGAACAGAGAATCTATCTCCCTCAATGGCGTGTGCTGTTAAAACAGTATACGCAACATTTGAAATACTCAAAGAGTCGGATGGGAACCTTCCTTCAAAAGAGGTGATGAATAAAATCCCCGGTAAGATCAACTTAACTGATTGGGAGAAGGAACGGTACGAAAAAACCGGGTATATCAGATGGCAATCAATTCTTCATTTTTATACAATTGACTGTTCCAAGGCCGGATATCTTAGGAAACAAAAAGGGGTGTGGTATCTTACAGAAGAAGGTGAAAATGCCATGAGCATGGGAGCCGTTGAGCTTCTTAAAACTGCCTCAAAGAAATACCGCAAATGGGACAAAAGCCGGAAATCTGAAAATACCACTGCTCCAGAAGAAGAAATACCAGAAGAAAAGATTCAAAAAGCCACCATTGAACAACTCGAAGAGAATGCAATTGACGGGATAAAGGAATATCTAACAAATCGAAATCCATATGAATTCCAGGATCTGGTGGCGGCACTTCTCCGAGCTATGGGCTACTACACACCATTCATATCGCCGAAAGGTAAAGATGGCGGAATCGATGTTATTGCATTTCAAGATCCCTTGGGCGCTAATGCCCCACGCATTAAAGTCCAGGTGAAACATAGACCCGATGCGGCTATCCCGGTTGATGAAATCCGTTCACTGCTTGGGCTTCTGAATAAAGATGGTGACATTGGGCTGTTTGTGACCTCTGGTAGATTCACATCAGATGCTGAACGATTTGCCAGAGATTCCCATATCCATGTCAAACTGATTGATGGGGACACGTTCATTAGCTTGTGGAAAGACTTTTATTCCAAACTGTCCGATGAAGAAAAGAACTTTCTGCCATTACAGCCGGTTTATTTTTTAGGGACGAATGAATAAAGTGAGGATTGTGTTTTGCCTGAGATGACTAAAAGAGATCTTAGCGAACGAGATATTTGTACAAAATTCATTACACCTGCCATTCAGAAATCAGGCTGGAAGCAGTCTCAATTCAGAGAAGAGGTTAAGTTGACTGACGGCCGCATCATGGTCCGGGGAAAGCTGGCAGCACGCGTTAAAAATCCAAACGTTAAAGGTGGTCCCAAAAGGGCAGATTATGTTATTTTTGCCCGACCCAATGTGCCTATCGCCGTCGTTGAGGCAAAGCGCAATATTTATGAAATAGGCCACGGTATGCAACAAGCCTTGCTGTATGCTGAAATGTTGGATGCACCGTTTGCCCTAAGCTCCAATGGAGAAGGTTTCCTTTTGCATGATCGAACAGGCATAACACAACCGATAGAACGGGAAATAGGTTTGGATGCGTTCCCTAAATTTGACGAATTATGGCCTGTGTATAAACAATGGAAGGGCATTGAAGACGTTGATTCAGAAAATTTGCTCTGCCAACCCTATCATACTGACGGTTCTGGAAAATCAGCCAGATATTATCAAAGGGTGGCAATTAACAGAGCTATTGAGGCAATTGCGCAGGGTCAACAAAGGCTTTTACTCGTTATGGCCACGGGTACGGGCAAAACTTACACAGCGTTTCAAATCATTTGGCGTCTATGGAAAGCAAAAAAGAAGACACGGATTTTATTTCTGGCTGACCGCAATATTCTTGTTGATCAAACCATGTTGCAGGACTTTTCACCATTTGGTGAGGTGATGCATAAGATCACAAACAGGCAGGTTAAAAAGAATTATGAAATCTATCTGTCTTTATATCAGGCCGTGACTGGGAATGAAGAGTGGAAACAGATCTTCAGGCAGTTCCCCTCAGATTTTTTTGATTTGGTTGTTATTGATGAATGCCATCGGGGAAGCGCTGCAGAGGATTCCGCATGGCGGGTCGTATTAGAGTATTTCAATGCCGCAACTCACCTAGGGTTGACCGCAACCCCCAAAGAGACCAAAGAGACATCCAATACCCATTATTTTGGGGAACCCATTTATACGTATTCATTAAAACAAGGAATTGAAGATGGATTCCTGGCTCCATACAAAGTGATCCGCGTGGTCACTGATGTTGATGCGCTTGGGTATACACCCGAAAAAGGCAAATTGGATAAATACGGAAAAGAGATTGAGCATCGACAATATAACACCAAAGATTTTGACCGGAACATGATCCTGACCCAAAGAACAGAATTTGTGGCCTCAAAAGTCTGGGAATACCTCAAAAATACAGACCCCATGGCAAAAACCATCGTGTTTTGTGATGATCAGCGCCATGCCGAACGAATGCGTCAGGCATTGGTTCAGTTGATCCCGGAAGCGGCCACTAACAGACGGTATGTGATGAGAATCACGGGAGATGACCAAGAAGGGAAAGCACAGTTGTCCTATTTCATTGACAATGATGAGCCTTTTCCGGTAATTGCTACAACGTCAAAATTGTTGAGCACGGGAGTTGATGCAAAAACATGTAAACTCATTGTGCTTGATCAGAGCATTAACTCCATGACCGAGTTTAAGCAAATTATCGGTAGGGGGACACGGATTAGGGAGGATTATCGTAAGCTATATTTTACGGTAATGGATTTCAAAAACGCCACGCGGCTCTTTGCTGATCCGGAGTTTGACGGGGAGCCGGTCATGATTTATGAGCCAAAGCCTTCCGAATCAATCGTTCCACCAGATGATATTGAACAGCCTTTGGATGAAGATCAAAAACCGGAGCGCTTTGAAGACTATGATGAGGCAGAAGACACAGCGACTGGAAAGGATGACGTTGCAGAGAAGACTAAGCGTTGGGTAGTGGATGATGTCGAGGTGAATCAAGGCGTATGGCGAGAGCAATACCTTGATGCCGACGGGAAATTGATCACCGAAGATTACCGTGTTTTTTTGAAGGAGGAAGTCAGAAAAACACTCCAGCATCGGTTCGGCTCCCTGAAGGAATTTTTAAGTCAGTGGAATTCCGCACAGCGCAAGCAGGTCATTGTTGATGAACTTAAAAGCCAGGGTGTTGATATAGATGTATTAAAACAGACGATTCCAAATGCTGAGCAGTTTGGAATTTTTGACTTAATCGCCCATGTTGCCTTTGACCAGCAGCCGTTGACCAGAAAAGAACGGGCCAACCATGTAAAGAAAAGAAATTATTTCGGTAAATACGGCGAACAGGCAAGGAAAGTCTTGGAAGCATTGCTGGATAAATATGCAGCCAATGACATTATGGACATTGAAGATCCAAAGATCTTAGAATTGCCGCCGTTCAATAAAATAGGGACAAAAACACAGATCCGGCGGGAGATATTCGGCGGGCCTGATAAATATTCAAAAGCCTTAACTGAGCTTGAACAAGCAATTTATGAAAGTTTGAGCGCATAATATTTTAAAAGAAAGAGTTCAATGAGTTTAAGCAGCACAATCAAGAGCATTCAAGACATCATGCGCAAAGATGACGGTGTGGATGGTGATGCCCAACGTATCGGGCAGTTGACATGGATGCTTTTTTTAAAAGTGTTTGATCAGAGAGAAGAGGAATGGGAAGATGATCTTGCGGATCAGGGAAAAACCTATGTTTCTCCCTTGCCTGAAGAATGCCGCTGGAGAAACTGGGCCAAATACCTGCCCGGCCCGGACGGTAAATTGGCACCACAGACCGCGGCCAGTGATCTAATCGCCCATGTGAACAATACGGTTTTTCCCGGTTTAAGAGACATTGTTCTGGACAGCACTGAGGATGAAACATCCAAAGCAAAGGCAAAGGTTGTGCGGAATGTATTTGCCGATGCCAACAATTACATGAAGTCCGGCACTCTGATGCTCGGTGTAATCGAAAAATTAGACGAGGCCATCAATTTTCACGATTTTAAAACCCGGGCAAATCTTGGGGATCTGTATGAAAAAATTTTGAACGATCTGAGAAGCGCAGGTAATGCCGGAGAATTCTATACCCCAAGGCCTGTGACCCATTTCATGGTCCAGATGGTCAACCCCAGACTTGACAAGCGGGAAACCGTTTTGGACCCTGCCTGCGGTACCGGAGGCTTTCTAACGGCCGCCATCAACCATTTCAACGCCCAAACGACTGAAAAATCCAGCGCAGAAGATAAAAAAGCCATTGAATCCGGGATACGGGGCATTGAAAAAAAACAACTGCCCCATCTTTTGTGCACAACAAACATGATGCTCAACGGCATTGACGTTCCTTCCCAAATTGAACATAGAAATACCCTGGCACAGCCCTGGAACGACTGGTCCAATCATGACAAGGCAGACTGTGTGATCACCAATCCTCCCTTTGGCGGTATGGAAGAAGACGGCGTGGGCAACGGTTTCCCGGCTGATGTACGCACCCGGGAAACCTCGGATATGTTCCTTATTCTGATCGTAAAAAAACTGCTCAAGGACGGTGGCCGGGGTGCCATTGTTCTGCCTGACGGAAATCTTTTTGGCGAAGGCGTAAAAGCAAAGGTTAAGCAGCACCTGATGAACGATTGTCAGCTTCACACCATCATCCGGCTGCCCAATGGGGTCTTTAACCCCTATACCGGCATTAAAACCAACCTGCTTTTTTTTACCAAGGGCAAGCCCACAGAAACCATCTGGTATTACGAGCACCCATATCCAGAAGGATATAAGAGCTATTCAAAAACCAAACCCATCACCTTGGAAGAGTTCCAGGCAGAACGGCAGTGGTGGGGTAAAGAAGAGAATGGTTTTGCCGACCGGGTGGAAAACGAACACGCCTGGAAAGTGGATTTCAAATCCAAAAAGCAGGCGGCCGAAGCCAAGGCCAAACCCTATTGGGACAAGGCCATCGACTTAAACAACCAGGCCGCAGATCTGGAACTTCAGGCCAAAGAAACCCATGATGATGATGAAAAAGAAGAACTGAAAAAGCAGGCGAATAAGCTTCGCCAAAAGGCCAAAGATGAGCAGTCGGCCGGAGATCGTATTTTCTGGCCCATTTATAACCTGGACCAGAAAAATCCCAACACCCCCGAGGCTATAATCCATGATCCGGATGAACTACTGGCCAAGCTCGAGGGTCTCGCAGTAGAGATAACCAAAACCGAAAATCAATTGAAACAGGAACTAACCGCAGCCTTTGCCCACCATTTTGAGGGAGACGCGTCATGAATGAGCCCACTGTAAAAAAGGGCCATGAGCCATCCCCCTCCCTTCTCCGGGATATCAAAGATCTCATAGAAACTGGACGTTCCAGTGTTGCCGTGACGGTCAATACGGCGTTGACCTTACTTTACTGGCAGGTGGGACAGCGCATCAATAAAGAGGTTTTAAAGGATGAACGGGCCGAATACGGCAAACAGATTTTGCAGACATTGTCTGCAAAATTGACTGAAGCCTATGGCCAGGGCTGGAGCGAACGGAATCTGGCCTACATGGTGAAATTTGCTGATACGTTTACAGACCCCGACATTTTGCAGACACTATGTGCAAAATTGAGCTGGAGCCATTTTAAAGACCTGATTTATATCCAGAACCCGCTCAAGCGGGAATTTTATGCACAGATGTGCCGCCATGAAAGCTGGAGCGTTCGCACCCTGCGTAAGAAAATTGATGCCATGTTGTTTGAGCGCACCGCCCTGTCCAGAAAACCCGACGAGGTGATCACCCATGAACTGAAAAATTTGCGGGAAACCGACAGGTTGTCCCCGGACCTGGTGTTTCGGGATCCTTATTTCCTTGATTTTCTGGGGCTCCAGGACCGATACCTGGAAAAAGACCTTGAAGATGCCATTTTGCGGGAACTGGAGCAGTTCCTGCTGGAGCTTGGCAGTGGATTTGCTTTTCTGGCCCGCCAGAAGCGGTTCCAACTGGACAATGACGACTATTACATTGACCTGCTGTTTTACCACCGGGGCCTGAACCGTTTAATCGCCATCGACTTGAAACTGGGCGATTTCAAGGCCCAGGACAAAGGCCAGATGGAACTGTATCTGCGATGGCTTGCCAAAAATGAGCAGCACCCCGGAGAAAACCCGCCCCTGGGGATCATCCTTTGCGCCGGGAAAAAACAGGAACTGGTGGAGTTGATGGAGCTCAGGCAGTCCGGCATTCATGTGGCGGAATACCTAACCCTTTTGCCAGAAAAAGCCCTGCTTGAACAAAAACTGCACGACGCCGTGACCAAAGCCCGCCTGCGCCTGGAGAACCGGGAGGCAGGGAGGGAATGACACCAGAAACGTTTTTAAAAAAGTTTGGCTGCATTGCCAATGCTCCCGGCGGGGTCCAGCGGTTAAGGGAGATGATTCTGCAACTGGCTGTGATGGGGAAATTGGTGGCGCAGAATCCAGAGGATGAACCTGCGAGTGAGTTGTTGAAGCGGGTTGAGGTGGAGAAGAAGGAGCAAATCAAAAACAGGCAATACAAGATCAATAAAAAAATAAGAAAAATTGGCCCCGATGTACCTTATAATATTCCTGATAGTTGGAGATGGGTAAGGTTTGCAGATATTTGCAAATTCTCTGCAGGAAGGACTCCAGCGCGTAAGGAAAGTAAATATTGGAATACCGGGGATTTTCCATGGTTTTCAATTGCAGACTTGCGTCAAGGAGAAACAATTGTCAATTGTAAAGAAACTGTGAGTGAAGAAGCTCAAAAAAAGATATTTAAAGTACCACCAGTGTCAAAGGGAACCTTATTAATGAGCTTCAAGCTTACCATCGGTAAAATATCTATAGCCGGAGTAGATTGTTTTCATAATGAAGCCATCATTTCCATCTATCCTTTTTTAAAGGAACTTCAATCTTATTTGTTCCGTTGTTTGAATGGATTTGATTTAAACTCAGGAAATAAAAAAGCAATCAAAGGTGCAACCCTAAACCAAGATTCTATTTCAAACATTTTAATTGCTTTGCCCCCACTTGGGGAACAAAAACGCATTGTAGCCAAAGTCGATCAACTCATGGCCCTTTGCGACCGTTTAGAGACCCAACAGCAGAAACGGGCAACCTTGGTAAAACAGGCCCGAATCTCAGCTCTTGATGACTTATCCAATGCCCAGGGTAAAAAGGCGTTACAAACCTCCTGGAAACGGGTGCAGACCCATCTATCCATGCTCTTTGACCATCCCGATGATGTGGAGGATTTGAAAAAGTGCATCCTTCAGAATGCGGTGATGGGAAAACTTGTTCCCCAAAATCCGGAGGATGAACCGGCAAGCGATTTGTTGAAAAAAATTACAAAGGATATGGTTGCAACCCTTAAAAATAAACGTAGCTTTGCAAAGCTTAGGAAACCGGAATCCAAATACTATACTCAGATGCCTAACGGTTGGGAACTGTTATTGATGGAAGACTTGTTAACTGGATCGGAGTCCGGTTGGAGTCCAAAGTGTAAGAATGTTCCACGACAAAACGATCAGTGGGGGGTTCTTAAAGTGAGCGCAGTAACCTGGGGAGAATATAACCCAAACGAAAATAAATCCTTTCCACCAAGTTTGGAACCGCGATTAGATTACGAAGTGACTTCGGGGAATTTTCTTTTGTCTCGTGCAAACACTGCAGAACTTGTCGCACGGAGTGTAATAGTTCCTCTCCAATCACCAAGTAAATTGATGCTGAGTGATAAAATAGTGCGCCTAAACTTTCTTCGTGAAGATTTCAAAGAATGGGTAAATTATGTAAACAATTCGATAGTCTCCAGACAGTATTACATTGAAAATGCTACAGGGACCAGCGACTCGATGAAGAATGTGTCTCGCCAGATTATTCATGAACTCCCAATTCCATTTCCACCTCTTTTAGAACAGAAACGCATAGTCAAAAAGATAAAATCGCTTCTAATCCTATGTAATCAACTCCAAAAACAGCTGGCTAAAGCCAAAACCATCGCAGAACAATTAGCCCAGTCCATAGTCGAAACCATCACCGGTCAATCCACGGAGAAAACAGAAAAGATGAAAGCACCCAAAAGCGAACTGGTTTCAAAGCTCAAACTGATCAAAAAGCCCGGCGCAAAAGTGGATGCCCCTTTAAGCGCCATTCTTGTGAAAAACAATGAGGAGCTTTCCGCCAAAACACTTTGGAATACATCCGGTCTTGCCATTGATGATTTCTACCGGCAGTTGAAAATCGAAATGCTAAAAGGCTGGATTGCAGAACCGGAAAAGGCCCATGTCCGGATCATTGACGACCAGGGGACGGCCCAATGAAAATCCTTAACCTTCACATTGAGGCGTTTCGGAATTTAAAGGATTTTATCATTGATTTTACCCCGGAAGGCACAAATGCCGAAGGTGAGCCGGTCCAATTCAACAGTCACGCCGTCATCGGGCAGAACGGCACGGGGAAATCCAATCTCATTGAAGCCATCATTATGATTTTCCGGGACCTGGACCTGAGAAACAAGCCGCCCTTTACATACACCCTTCAATATGAAATCCGGGGCCGGATTGTCGAAATCGAGGCCTTGGCCAATGAAACCCCGTCTGTCCGTGTGGACGGCAAAAAAAGCTCGGCCACAGCTGTGAGCAAGGATGAAAACGGGCTTTTGCCTAAAAATGTGTTTGCATATTATTCCGGAAAAAACGACCGGATCGAAGAGCTGTTTCACCGGCATCAAAAAAAATTCTATGATGACCTGCTCAGCAATGAAACCATCCCTTTGCGCCGTCTTTTTCTTTGCCGGAATGTTCATTCCCAGTTTGTACTCCTGGCCTATCTGATCGATGATGATCCGGAAGTAAAACGGATTCTGGGAGACTTAGGTATCCAGGATCTGGAATCGGTGCTGTTTTCCCTGAAACGCCCTTATTGGTTTGGCAGCAATCCTTCCGAAGCGATCCTGAAAAACGGGGATAACCGTTTTTGGTATGCCCGCGGTAAAGTGCGAGATTTTCTTGATAAGCTCTGGCAATATGCCGTGGCTCCCATTGATTGCGAGGAGTCCCGGACCATAGATTTCAGGGACCGGAAAGAAAAATTTGAACTGCTCTACCTTTTTCTGCCCGATGAAGACGCCCTGCACAGCCTTGCCGGATCATTTGAAGATGAAGCAATTCACGAACCATTACCGGTTATCTTTTTCAAATATCTTGAAAGCACCTACATCTCCGATTTGATTGACCAGGTCACCATCAAGGTTAAACACATCGACACAGATGGCGAGATCTGTTTTCGTGAACTCTCCGAAGGGGAACAGCAGCTGTTAACCGTGCAGGGGCTCATGCGTCTGACCCGGGAAGAAGAAACCCTTTTTCTTCTGGATGAGCCGGACACCCATCTCAATCCAATATGGAAGCTTCGGTATTTTGATGATATCAAGCAGGTCATCGGTCAGGACGGTTCTTCCCAAATTCTCATTACAACCCATGATCCCTTGATGATCGGGAGTTTGAAAAAAGAACAGGTTCGGATTTTAAATAGGACTGATGATGCAATCGTCGCAGCGACTCCCATTAAAGACCCTCAAGGAATGGGAGTTTCGGGACTGTTAAAAAGTGACATGTTTGGTCTGAGATCCACCCTTGATCAGCCGACCCAGAAATTGTTGCACGACCGGAACCGTTTGATTGCCAAGGCCGGGAAAGAAACTCTTTCTCCAAGTGAAAAAGAACAATTGGAAAAATTGCGGGTACGCCTGGATGATCTTGGGTTCATGTATGAGAGTCGAGATCCCATGTATCAATTTTTTATTGAAAAAATGTACGAGGCTCGCCGCACGCCCATAGAAGAACTATTTTCCAACGCAGAACTGAAGGAACAGGAAGTCCTTGCTGAAAAGGTTTTAAAGGAGATGGTAAAAAAAGAGAAACAGAAAAGCATTTCAGATTTGGCGAAACAACTGGATGAAGAGGAGGGACCATGCGGAGAGTTGTAATCACAGGGACGCCTCCCCAAGACTGGGTTGAAAAAGCCAATGAAATAACAGAACAACTCAAACAGGCCCCAGATGCAGAAGCCCGGAAGAAAATTATTGAAGAAAATGATGGTTTCTGGAGAGATACGCGGATTCGAGACTGGTTACTTGGGCAATTTAATAATAAATGTTGGTACACAGAAGCTTTGGAATCTGTGTCAGCATTTCATGTTGACCATTTTCGTCCCAAGGGCAGAATTACCAATATCGACAAATCCAAAGAAGACGGATATTGGTGGTTGACATTTCATTGGGAGAATTATGTCATCGCCGGCCAATTGATTAACACTAAAAAGAGTGACATTTTTCCACTTTTGGATTCACATCGCGCACATGTCAGTTGGAGTGCAGCCCAACTTGATACCGAAGCCATTGTGCTGATTGATCCAAAAACCGATGAAGCAAGGCTAATTTCTTTTGAAATGGATGAAGAGGACAGCTGCATTGCCGTTCCGGCAGGTGGAATCGATGATGAGGACCTTTTTAGGGTTAAAAAGACCATCGAAATTCTTGGCCTGAATAGGCTTGTCCGTCTAAATCACAAACGAGGCTTAACCTGGCACAGCTGCGCAATGAAAATAGCAGATTATCAGGGGGCGGCGTCATGTTCAAAATTCAGACACCAGAAAATAGTGATACAAAAAATGGTTGTTGAGGATCTTAAAAAATTTATCGCTTATGAGGCAGAATTTTCTTCAGTAGCAGAGGCGTGTATCCGGAAGTGTGCCCCTGAGCCTCTTATTGCTCGCGTTTTTGAATAATATATTGAACTTTCAGCAAGATCCTTTATCAGCGACTCAATGAAATTTACATTCCATAATCTTCACTATAAAAACGCTGGAAATTTTTATTAAATTTTATCCAATTATAATTACGTTTTTTTTGTTCCTGGATATAAATTTTCCAAGCTTCTCTTTCTTTAGCGGATTTAAGTTTTTTCACCGGTTCAAATTTATACGGCTTTTCAATTGTATAACCGCCTTGGGACGGTTCAAATCTCCCTAAATTTTTTAGTCTTCCATCATTGCCCCATCGCAAGCTTTCAGGCTCTCGTCTATAAGCGCGTGCATCAAACGACAAAATATCCTCAACTTGTCCTGTTCCGTGATATGCCAAACGGCATTTGGACAATTTGCGCAAATTGTTTTTGGAGAGCGGGCCATGTTGGCTAAAACCGGGCTGCTTAAAGGTACTTGAGTTTCGTTGTCTTCCAGTGTTTCTATTACCGGGCTGTTCGGTGTTTCTTCCATTGTTCATATCTCCTTTTTTGTGGCGTTCAAGGATAATGCCGTTTTTGGCAATTCGCATTCCGGTTTTAGAAAAAGGGATGCTTGAATTTTTTTTAGTCTTGCCGCCGATATCCGTTAAAACATAACCTGCTCCCCGGGGCTTGACTTCAAGACCGATCCTGGCCAGTTCCCGATGGAAGTCTTGCCAGGTGTTAGATTTAATTGCCGCCTGGGCGATAAACTCTTTTGATTCTAAAACAAAGGTCTCAAAGGATTTCAGCCCAGTTTTAGTTTCAAAATCTTTGGCCTTGGCGTTTTCCCGTTTGGGCTCCCGTTGAAAAAATTCTTTGACCTCATAATCCCCGGCTGATTTTTCATAAGAACCAAACCGGTCCTGAAGTTTTTTCTTGGACAAATTTTTATCAAAATCGCTTAATTTTATATGATGCCCATCTTTTTGTTTGTGGCCGATTGCCGCCAGGATACAGCCATTCCCTCGCATTTGCACAGTTAAACCGTAAACGGCAAGTTCTTTGTGCAAGGACTGCCAATCCCTGGCATTGTCAAAGGCCTGTTTTACATCTGATTGCCGCTGCTTCACGTAATCGCTAAATTGCTGTTCAACACCAACATCGATTTTAAGCTTATATTTTTCCTCCAGGAGCCGGCACGTTTTATCCCGTTTATAATAATCGTAGAAAGGATCATGCCGGGTGTATTTTTCCTTGTGGATCATATTGTAAGCAACGTGCATGTGGGGATGATCTGTGTTGATGTGTATTCCGCAGAGCCGTTGATGGTCTTCAAAGCCTAAAGCGGCCGCAAATTCTTTTTCAATGTCTTTAAAATCCTCCAGAGAAAGCTTTTTGAAATCTTCGGGATGAAAACTGACTACCATATGATAGGTTTTTTCTTTTTTTGTCCGGGTATTCATTGCCTGGGTGGCTTTAATTTCATCAATGGCCAGATCATAATCCTGCCCGGCATAACAGGCGGCTGTCCATTTTTCAAAGAGCTTTTCCCCTTCATGGCCTGCACCTATATACACCCCTAAACGCTTTATGTTGTCGTTTTTCGGCTCACATTGGATACGTTTCGATATCATATATTATATTTTAATGATGGTACTATGATCCACAATCATCAACAACAGCGGTGTTGTCCACAGATATGGCGGTAAACAGGACGGCACCCTTAGATCATATCCCGAATTTTAGAAATAACCGGCCTGAGCTGCCGCTGCCTGTCTTCAATGTCATGCAGCACCTTTCGTATTTCTGAAGGCGGCACATTTTTAAACCCTTGGGCAAGATAATATTTAAACAGCCCCCCAAGTCTGCCAAGGTCGGCGTTCACTTTAAGCGCAGATAAAAAAGCTTCCTGGTCAAGCTTTGATTCTATCTTTTGGCCGGTTAAAATCCGGCGGATATATTCAGAGACAGAAAAGCCCGTCTGTTTGGCAAGAAGTTTGATCTGGTTATATTCTTTTTGCGTCACATAAGATTTGAGGGTTATTTCCCGTTTGTCTTTTTTCATTGCTCCCCTGCATTTTTTTATACCATCAGGAATAACGGTTTTGCGGGTACCATTATCCCTGATGGTGTTATCTGGTTAATTGGCCCATTCCCAATGGTTTTGTGATATTGCCTCCGCTATCTGGGCTTGTTCGTTTCTTGACTTGGCATAAATCACATAATATTCATTGCCGTCGTCATCTTTGACCTTTCGGCCTATATTGGAACCGATATAGACCGGTTGCGATTGTGAATATTGTGAGTAGGCGGTGTATTGATTGCTGTTCATGGCGGCATAATACTTCAAACAATATGCCGGTAATTCAGGGTCAACGGCCATTACTGTATAACCGGAAGACTGATCAGAAATAGAGCTAAAATTTCGTCGTGTTAAAATGACCACTTTGACAAGATTTTTATTTAACTGTTCAACAGTACAGGCAGAACAATTGTAATCAACGAGGACATTGATCAAGCTGGGCATCCCTTCTGCATTTGAATCAGGACATTTTTTCAAAAAAGATTTCCGGGCGTCCCTGGTGTCGGATAATTTCTTTTTTTTGATGCTGAAAAAATAATTTAAAGCAGGGTCACATTCGTCCGGCCTGTCGCCCGAAGACAAGCATAAGATGGATTCACAAGCCAATTTCTGTTCATCTGTTAATTCATCATCTCCCCATGCCAGAGACGTTTCTCCTAAAAAAACTATCCAAAAAAGAAAAATCGTAATGGTTGCTGAAAACTTTTTCATTTTAAAATCCTTAATTTTTGTGTTTCCGATTGAAATCCATAATCGTTTCCTATTTCGGCGATGTCCTCTATCTTTCGGCCTTCTTTGGTCCGTTTGATAAAAATCACCAGATCAACCGCTTCCTGGATTAAATCATCCATGGGATTCGGCACAACTTCGGCAATCAACTGCTGCAGCCGGACCAGTCCCCCGGCACAGGAATTGGCATGAACGGTGCACACGCCACCCGGGTGACCGGTATTCCACGCCTTTAACAGGTCAAGGGCTTCACCGCCCCTTACTTCACCCACAACGATTCTGTCCGGCCGAAGCCGCATGGTGGCTTTGAGAAGATGCTGCATATTGGTGTTCCGGTTTGTGCGCAGCATCACCTTATTTTTTGACAGGCACTGCAGTTCGCTGGTGTCTTCGATAATGACAAGCCGTTCATCACCGGCAATATTTGCCAATTCTGCCAGAATCGCATTGGTCAGGGTTGTTTTGCCCGAACCCGTTCCGCCTACTACCAGGATGTTTTTTTTGTTTGCAATGGCATCGCAGATAATTTGCTGCTGATCCGGAGACATGATTCTGGAATGGACGTAATTATCCAGGGTAAATATATTGATCGCCTTTTTGCGTATTGTGAACGTGGGATTGGCCACAACAGGCGGGAACAACCCTTCAAACCGGCTGCCGTCCAGGGGCAGCTCGCCTTCAACAACGGGAGAATCCTTTGTAACGACGGCGCCGAGCATGGACGCAACCTGGCTCAGTATTCCGAAGGCAGATGATGCAGGAATGGCAGACACTTCCACCATTCCCTTGTCAAACGTGTCGAGCCATAGCTTGCCGTCAGGATTGAGCATGACTTCAATCACGTTATCATCATCCAGGGCCTGGGTAACAATGGGGCCTAAATTATGCTTCAAACTGTCCAAAACAACGCTCATTTCTATTCCTTTCCGATATCCTTAAAAAACCAAAAGAGGAGTGATCGTATCAACTATTGAAGATTGAGGGACAAACCCGAGATACCGGCTATCCAGCGAGTATTTGGTGCCGCCGATTACAACGAATTGCTCAGAAGGTACGATGCCTGTTTTAGGGGAAAAAGGCGTGATCTCCCGGCCTTTACTGTCTGTATCCGAGGCCGGGGGCAATTGGTATGCCTGCCCTGGTAAAGCAGCCACACGTTTCATTAAAGGGGTGTTGTGAACGTACTTTGATACAAGAGGCTGTTGGGCAGCGGTGGGATGAAAGGCCACATAAGAACCGTTGCCAATTGCCTGGGAGGTTTTTAAATATAAACCTCGGGGCAGACTGGCTGAAACATTGATATAACAGTATTGAGATACAAAAAAACAGACCGCAAACAAGAGACTGCAGGGCATCAAAATTTTATATTTCATTGTTCGAAATCCCTTTGAGCGTGGAAATATTTATGAGGTCGGGCGGCGGGATTTTAACCCGCGTTTGAAAGACAGGATCTAAGAAATACAGTATCTGCTGACCGTATACCGTGTTGTACCCGGCAACGAATATCAGCATATCACCAGGGGTTTTAATTCCCCCTTTTTCATCCTTGACCGGGCCTTTCAGCCTCATGCATTCATCCGGTGTAAGCAACGGCCTGGCCACTTCACTGACAGACACAGAGGCATTGCCCATGCCGCCGAACCGCTTGCCGGATACACTGGTTTTTTTGTCCACCACGGTGGTTTTCCCGGTCATATCCGATAGCAGCTTAGCGGTTTCTATCTTATTGGGTGCATACGCAATCCTGACATGGCAGTTTGATGTAATTGATTCATCCCGGGTATAGGCCTCCTGCAATTGGGATAGATCCTGGACAATGATATAAGCCTTCACACCGTAACCGGCCATAAACGCCAGGGCCTTTTGCATGATTTCCAATTTGCCCAGGCTGGTAAACTCGTCCAGCATGAGCAAGAGCCTGTGTTTATAGCCGACTACGGCCTGCCCGTTTTTAAACTCCATTTTCTGGGTGAATTTTCTTAACGCCAGATTAAAAAATACACGCAGCAGCGGCCTTAACCTGTCCAGGTTGGCAGGGGATACCACCAGGTATAAATCAACAGGGGTTTGCGAGTTCATGATATCTGAAATGAAAAAATCAGACTCTGAGGTGTTTTTTGCGACAATGGGATCACGGTACAAAGACAGGTTGGTAACAGCGGTGGATACCACTCCGGATAACTCTCGGTCCGCTTTGATCACAGCCTCACCGGCATAACTGTCAATGGTTGATTGTATGTTGTCTGCCAGATCCGTATCCATGTCCGGATACCGTTTTTTCAGGATCTGTGCGTGTTCCTTGTCGATCATCGCATACAGCAGGTTTTTCACATCCCCCTCATTGTCGCTCTTTGTAATTTCGGCCACGACATCGGCAAGGGTGGCATCCTGCTTTGATACAATGACATGCAAAATTAATCCGGTCAGCAACGCATACCCGGCCTGGGTGAAATAGTCTTTCATGCCTTTACCATCCGGATCACAGATCATCTGGGCAATATTCTGGGCATCCGCAATGGCATGATTCGTATTAATCCGCACTTCTGCAAGAGGATTCCATTTAGCAAAAGAAAAGGCTTCATCGGCAGGATCAAACTTGAGAATTTTATGATGTAATTCTTTGGCCCTGTATCCTGATGTCAAAGCGTAATTTTCACCCTTGATATCCAGGGTTACGCTTGAGCCCGGCCAGGCAAGCAGCGACGGGATAACCAGGCCCACACCTTTCCCGGATCGGGTTGGCGCAAATGCTAAAATATGTTCCGGCCCGTTATGGATCAGGTATTTGGTGCCCCGGGCCAATGGAAAACCGCCGACATAGACCCCTTCTTTGGCATCAAGTCCCATGACAGGCAACTCTTTTTTCTTGGCCCAGGTTGCGGTGCCGTGCAGATTTAAATTGCCTTTCGGCTTTTTCCTGAGAATCAGGAAAAAACCGAAGGCCGTACTGAGGACAAAAGCACCGAAAATCAAATCAACCCGATTACCCACTGGGGTATCTATTATATATTTGTTCCATTCAAACACCTTCCAGGGCAGGTAATACGTATCAAACACCGGCCTGCCCAGATCAGGATGGTATCGCAATGCCATGGCTACGGTTTGCGTGGCATAACTCATAAAAGCAAAGCCCCACAACAAAAAACAAACTGGGAAGAGCAGCGGATACCTGCTTTTTTTTGCCTTGGCCTGCTTAAGGCCGTATTCTTGTTTTTTCATCGTTCAAGCCCTACGCCTTTATCTTTGGAAAGATATTTGATCTGGGATTTCAACTGACTTTGAACCCGGCTCTTACCCATCTTGCATTTGGCCAGGTCATTGAAATCCGTGTACCCAAGCTTTTTTGATTCATCCGTAAATTTGGGGATAATGACTTTCGCACCAACGGCTTTGGCCGCTTTTTCGGCCTTTTCCACACCCACATTATTTTTCTTGGCGTGGTCATTATCAGCACAAATGAATAACTCAGCGGTGGGCATCAATTCCCGAATCTGTTTGGCCACATTTTCAAGGTTGTTTGCATCAAAGCAAACCACTGCCGGAAGGTGACTCACATCATTAAGGGTCTTTCCTGTGGCAAAGCCTTCAGCCAGCAGTATGGGTTTTTGTTCATCAAGTTCGCCTATGGTATAAGCGTTTCCCGATTTTTTCCCGCCGGTCAGAAACTGCTTCTTTCCATCCTCGCCGATAAATTGCAGGGATTCGATTTTGTTGGTTTTAAGATTCTTGGCAGGGACAATCAGCCGATTGTTTTTATCAACCCGGTATTCTTTATCGCCATTGATCTTTTTATCTGTAAGGTATGGGTGGGACGTGGTTTTTTCTGCATTGATGTAAATGCCGAACGCTTTTTTAGCTGCTGCGGCCTGATCCTGGTTCCGCTCGGCTGCCCGTGCTTGTTTATTTCCTGATGTAATAACTGTTTTGCCGATTTCCCCTTCATATTTGAAATTGGCTTTTTCCCCAGTTTTATGGTTCTGAATGAAGCCCGCAGGCCTGCCGTCGGGATAAAGCGTATATGCCCCGGATTTTTTGCCGCCCTTATCACCATCAACAGGAACACGGTGCAGCTTGCCGTCCGCCTGGGGGCTGTCAATTTTCAGGCCGAGCCTTGAAGCCTGATCCTGGAATTGAGCGGTTACTTTGTTCATATCAAGACTCTCCTGGGCAGGTTCGAGCCATTTTTTAAAAGGGGCCTGGTCGGTTCCCGGCGCAATAAACCAGGATTTTTCCTGTTTATCCCATTTTGCACCCAGAGCTTTGGCTTCATCTTTCTCTGAATACGGCACGTTGATATACACCCTGGATAATTCCGGATCTTTTTCTCGGTCTTGCCGTTTCTCTCCATCAAACCCAGCTTGAAAATTTTTGGTTAGATGCGGAGCAGGGGAGGGCGCCTGGGGAGGTGGAAAAGATTCGGATTTTTTTTCAAGGGAAGGGGCGATATTCTTCAGATAGGTTACTATTTCACGCTGGGTATCATCCAGTTCCTTGTCAAAAGCTGATAACGGATCACTTTTATAGTGGTCGGGCATTAAATCATCAAACAAATCGGGGTTGCTCATGGCTACGGTTATCTTTTCCGTATACGAAAACAAATTCTTTTGATCAGCGCGGTATTGATCTGCTTTAGCCTGTAATCGTTCCGCTTCCTTTTTTACCAAAGGACTTGATTCCTGTGGGATATCCGCTTCAATTTTTGCTGTTTTACCTTTCTCTAAATCAAGCCCCATCAGGTATTCAGCGATTTTTTCAGCGTCTTTCATTGCAAACCCGAGTTCTTTTGCCCGATCTTCCGGCTTTATGGCTTTCAGCCAGGACGAAACATACGCTTTATTGCTCTCTTTTGATTCGGCAGAATAGCCAATGCCGATTTGAGAACACACCAGCCAGCTTGATATCTCCGCCCTTAATTCTTCCTTGGCCCTGGAATCCTTATCCGCATAGTCAACGCCCCTGTCCATCATGGATTTATGAGCCGTGGCATGCGCTAATTCATGAAATACTGTTGAATAATATTTTGATTTATCGTCAAACTGTGATTTGTCCGGCGTTTCAATAGAATGGGTTAAAAAGTTATAAAACGCCTTATCAAGCTGGCTTCCGGTGATTTCCACATTGGCAGCGGATATCAGTTTTTCTGCCTTATCTTCCGGCCTCCAGGCAGGCTCCGGATGCTTGTATTCTTCAACACCTTCAATCTGGGTGGCATTAAAAACAGAAAAAGTTTTAAAAATAGGTCTATTGACCTTGGTTATTTTTTCTTCACCGTTTTCGTCAAGGACAGGCTTTCCTTTATCATCAAGCTCTTTTTCCAATCTGGCAGGTGAATAAAAAAATCCTTTGGAGGCTTTTTGACCTTTTTTGACAAAACAATTCATATCTTTAGCCTGATTGAACGTCATCCACCTGGGGTCATTGTAGCCACTCATTGCCAGGTTAATCAGGTTTACACCTTTATAACTCTGGTCCGTGGTTAAATTTTTAGGCAATTCCAGCAATCGACGTTCTTCCCACGGTTTCTGCCAGGGCGCATTGCCTTTTTCAATGGCCTCTAAAACCCTTTTTGAAAAATCATTTAGCTGATCTTGATATTTACTCATAAGTCAGCCTCCTCACTCTCCAATTGTGCTTTTTGCATTCTCGCCAACTCTTCTGCAGAAATTTTGATAAGGCCCAAGGATTCTTCCGCATACTCGGCAACATCCCCCGGGATATCGTCAGAATCAAAATCAAGACGGTCAAGCTGTCTCTTCAGCCAGGCTATGTACTCATCAACGGTCATGTTGCGTTTCATTGCAAAGTATTCAAAATCCATTGTTATTCTCCTTTTTATCTGCGAACTGGGGTTTGCCGTTATTGTCAAAATACGTTTGTCTGCATTCGGGGAAGCCGGAGCATCCCCACCAGTAATTTTTCTTACCTCCTTTTCCTTTTTTCTTTGATTCACGTTTCACAAGCGGTTTGCCGCAGGCCCGGCACTTGTGTTCTGATAATTCTATTTTTTTCTTTGGCGTTAAATCAGGCTTGCCGTTTTTATCGTTGAGGAACACAGGTTTGGCATGCCCATCCTGGTTGAAACATCCCCAATACCACGCCCCCTTTTTGCTTTTTTGCCTGCGTAAAGGTTGGCCGCATTCCGGGCAAAGATGAGTGCCCGGCAAAGGCTTTAATTGAAGGGCGAATATTGCTTTAACAAGTTCAGGGATCTGGGTGGTTTGATCCGTCATGAATTCAGACAGGCTTTCGTTCCCGTCAGCGATGGCAGAAAGCCTTGATTCCCATTGTGCCGTTGTCACAGGATCAGTGAGTATACCTGGGGCCATTTTTACCAGCTGTCGGCCAAGATCCGTTGAAATGATGTTCTTTTTCTGGAGTTCAAGCAGTTGCCGGGCTTTTAAGGTTTCGATGATTCCGGCCCGGGTCGCTTCAGTCCCGATCCCTTCATTTTCTTTTAAAGTCTTTTTGGCTTCGGTATCTTCAATAAACCTGTGGATATTTGCCATGGCCTCAATGAGGGTACCTTCGGTAAACCTTGCGGGTGGTTTGGTTTTTTGGGATTTGATATCAACCGGGCCTACGGTTATGCCGTCGTCTTGGTGTACCCCGGGCAAAACCTGATCCTCTGCGGTTTCATCCTTTTGTTCGTTGATGAAGGCAGTCCAGCCTGGATTCAATATCGTTCGGCCCGTTGATTTCCAGACAGTATGGTTTATGCCGGTCAAAATTTTTTGCGCTTCAAACTCCATGGCGGCATAAAACTGGATGCAAAAGCTTTGGGCAATCATGCGGTACAGGGCAGATTCGTCGTCTGATAAATTTGAAGGAATTTCACCTGTGGGAATAATGGCATGATGGGCAGTGATTTTTTTCGTGTTGTATGCAGCGCTTTTGATGGAGCAATCCGTGTTCCCGGCAATTTGTTCAAGCCCGTGCAGGTTTGCCAAAGCCGTAAGTATATCACCCGCCTCCTGAAACTGTTCATCCGGCAGATAACGGCAGTCGGACCGGGGATAGGTTGTCAGCTTTTTTTCATAAAGTGCCTGGGCCACATCAAGCACTTGTTTTGCTCCCATACCGAATTTTGACGAAGCCGCTTTTTGTAAAGAGGACAGGCAATGGGGTAACGGCGGATTCTTCTTCTTTTTCTCTTTGTGGGCTTCAAGGATTTTCCCTGGCTGACCGCTTACCTCTTTTTTGATCCGATAGGCGTCATCAGGGCTGATTAAGCGGCCTTGGTCATCCAGCCCTTTTTGTGTGTCAAGTGGCTGAAACGTACCGGTGAACGTACCTGCGTCATGGAGGATTTCAATATGCAGGGTGAAATACGGGTGGGGTTTGAAGTTTTCAATAGCAAAATCCCGGTTGACCACCAGGGCAAGGGTCGGGGTCTGAACCCGGCCAAGGGATAACACGCCCTGGCTGCCGGCATCACGTCCTTTGAGGGTCATGGCCCGGGTGCAGTTCATGCCTACCAGCCAATCTGCCTGTGACCTGGCCCGGGCCGCATCGCGTAGGCCGGTATAATTATTGTTATCCGTCATGGATGACAGGGCTTTTTTAACTGATTTGCCATCCAGGGCAGCAAGCCAGATCCGTTCGCAAGAACCGGTATAATTGTGGTATTCCAGCACCTCATCAACAAGCAGTTGACCTTCTCTGTCCGGGTCTCCTGCATTGACGACGATTTCAGCGTCCTTGAGCAGCCTGCCTATGATCTTCATTTGTGCTGCAGCATCTTTTCTGATTGAGGCGTTAAAGGCGTTTGGTAAAATTGGCAGGTCTTCTTTTTTCCAGGCCTTGTACTTTTCGTCGTATGCTTCGGGCTGGTCCATTTCCAACAGGTGGCCGAAGCACCAGGTAACGACATTTGAGCCGCATTCTATGTAACCGTTCCTTTTTTCGACATTCCCCAGGCCTGCAGCAATGGCACGGCCAAGGGATGGTTTTTCTGCGATAAAAAGTTTCATGATTTTGTTCTCCTTTTTCATAATTTGCCTTCATACGGTTCGCTGAACTCCAAATCTTTAATCGCTATGATGTTCAGGCGATAACCTGGCCGGATGGTTAAGGTGGGGGACATATTCATATGTTTTTCAAGCAGGCCCATGGTTGTCTGTCCCATCTGATCGGCCAGGGCCGTTCCCATGGATTCATTGAGCGTTGTTGTTTCGTCACTGTTATCGCCGTTCAGTGTGTTCATGGCATAAGCAGTGCCGCCGGTGACAAGGCTCATGAGCAGTGCATGGCCGTAAATCCTGAAATAGTGATTATTGACTTTGTCTTTGAGACCGGTGTATCCCAGCTGATCCATGCCGGGCATATCCTTCAAGGTCATAGTCCGACCATCAGGAAATATTAACCGCTGCCAGACGACGAATACCCGCTCCTGGCCCATCATTATATTATTCTGGTATTGGCCAAAGACTTTTGTGCCCTGGGGAATGAGCAGGTTATAACCGGTTGCGGTATCCCAGACATGTTGACTGACCTGGCCACTGATATAGCCGGGCAAGGTGGAATCAATCCCGGTGATCAGCACAACAGGTATAATGGCCCCGGTTTTAATGGATAACGCATTGGTCTCCTGATCCATGGAATAACCGTTATCCCACATTGAATCGTCATTGATTTCGGTTTGAGCCGATATGGATAAACCGGTTGTCGTTGTTACCGATGCTGAGGATTGTGAACCACCATTTCCAAGGCCAAGCCTTGCTTTGGCGTTTGCAAGTTCACTGTTTAAGGCAGACAGTCTTGCTGAAGTTCCAGATTGCCCGCCGGTCTGGTTAGAGACACCAGACGAGGTGCTGACAATCATTGAGGAGTTATTTTTGTAAACAACCGGATTGGATTCCAAGGCCTGGCGTTGTTTTTCAAACCGGTACTGCAGAACGGTGACAAGCTGTTTTTGCCGCTGCTTATCCAAATCAGCTTTTACAGGGTCCTGGGGAGGCGGGTTAGCACGCACAACCTCAATGGGTTCAAGGGGCTTTCGATCCTCCTTTTTCCCCTGGGTGTTCATATCGCTTTCAGACGCAAGGCCTTTGCGTTGCTTAGGGGCTTTGGGCAGATTAAGCCCCTCTTCATCTGTGGATACGGATGACTGCTGGGGTTCTATCAACAGGGTTTCTTGATCCTGATCCCCGTTTCTATTATTTCTTTTGCCTTCATCAAAGATTGAAAAAAGCAAAAGTAATACAATGATGGCAATGAACAAAAACAGCACCAAGATAGGCTTTTTGCTCAGCACGGTTGTTACGACGCCCGGCCTTTGCAGCCCCCGTGGTGCACTCATTTTTTAACCTCGCGTTGGGTATAATTGTCTGCCAGGTTATATCCGGGCATGCGAAACATCCGGCTGAAACTGAATCCGTCACTGCTTTTAAGGTGGACGTATCCAGTGCCGGGATTTTGCGATAACACGTCAACGACATAGCTGATCTTGACAGCGTTCTGGGTCTGACTGATTGTATAACCGGCGCGTCTGGCCTGTTTTTCAATCAGTTCGTCAAAGGTTTTATTGCCGCTTTTAAGAAGCGTTATCGTGGTTTTTGCCGGTGGATATTGCTGGATCAGTCGACTGATGATTTCATCACAGATCAGTAATGGTGGCTTCGATTCAGTCAATACCCATGATCCTTTAGGCGAAAGGTGGGTGCATGAAAAACAGATTAACGCCAGAAAAAATAGAAGGAGCAGTCTGGTAAGCGTTTTCATTTTTTCGCCTCCAGCCGGGTCAGGGTTAATTCTTCCTTATCCTTGCCCACACCCAGGATTAAATAGCCCTGGTCAAAAATCCGGTCCACAATAAAACAGTTGTTTTTCACCCGGCAGTTTACAAGCCCTTTACCCGCCGCGGTTTTGACCATGAACATGGGCATTTCCTGCAGTTCGGGCAGCTTGATATACGTTTTAACGCCGTTGTCAAAGACCTGCAGCGGTCTCCAGCCGGCATTTCCGGATATTTCATAATCAAAGTTTAAATTGGCAATATCAAAGCCATCAGGGGTCGACCTTTTCTCTTTTTCTTTGATTTCCTTTTCCCGGGCCGCTTTGGTGATTGCGATATGGTCCTGGGGATAGATGAAGCCTGTATACAGCATGTGTTTACGTCGGTCTGACTTGAGATTGATATGATAAACCCGCCGGTCAGTGGTGATAACGGCGGTGGTAGTGAGCCCGGAGTCCAGGGCTTTGAAAACAACGTGACTGGTGCTGATATCGCCGCTGCCGGAAAACACGATTTCTGCGTACCATCGCGCGTTATCGCCCAGGACCATGGAATTGATTACTTCTCCGGGCTGCAGTTCCAGATCAGCCACTTTATACGGGGTAACAATAATAGTTGGATTTGAATGGCCATAAACAAAACAGTTCATACCGTTCCGGGTGGTGATGGGGTCCAGGGTGTTTTGTTGCCATCTTGACTGCAGGGCTAAAGGCTTTCTTTCTTTGCTGTCCAATCTGGCTGATACGGGGCTTACGAAATCCGCAGCCCGGCATGTTGCCAAACCGGCAAAGAATACTGCTATTGCAATTATTATTTGTTTTTTCATGGGTTACGCTCCTATTGTATCTTTTTGCTGTGACTGATTTCCGACACATATATGCCGCTGGCATTATGGATGATCTCTTGTTGTGTTTCTGGAAGCTTGCGTTTGATGATAAGGTTTGCCTGAAAAGCAGTCCGGGATCGTTCAACGCCTTTATGTGTGCGCTCTATTTCCGTCCATTCCACCAGCCAGGTTTCTCCGCTGACATACAGGGGCAGGGCCATGATTCGCACTTCCACCAATTTTTCTTCGCTGGAAATGTATGGATTGTTGTCTGCATACCATTTAGCCAGGATTCTTTTTGCCGCACCAATTGACATGAAACTGGATTGCTTGATGTATTTTTCCTGCAGGGCGATATCAGCCGTGACGGTCCGCCAGGCCGTGATAAACTGGCCCAAGCTGTATTGAATCATCTCCTGGCTGGTCTCAAGCTTTTTGGCCATATGTCCACCGCTGATCCGTCCGGCCCGGTCAACTTCAACCATATACGGGATCACTTTTTGTTGTCTTAGCTGTATGATATTTGCCGTGGAAAGCAGAATCGCGACAATCGAAGCAAGGAGGGCTAACCACCGCCAAAGGTTTCTTTCCTGGATAAAAGATCCATACACTTCGGCCCATGCCTGCCGTCTGGCGAGATAATGATTTTGAATTTCTTTTGACATTTATTTCTCCTCTTTGGGTTTTACGGCTTTTGCGATGGCTTCCAAGGCGCCGCTCCTTGCTCCACTGAATGCACCAGCCATACCGCCGCCACCGGCAGCGCCAGCGGCTGCACCTACGCCCATGGAGGCCGCACCAGCTGCCATACCTACGCCTGCCGCCATGGCTCCGGTCATGGCTCCGGCACTACTCCCACTGTGCAAGGTGATCATCCGAGACATAGCGTCAGGTAAAGTTTTGACCAGAAATGCAAGAATTATGAATGAAGCGGTTATAACCAAAACTTCGGTAATATCGCTAAAAGAATAGCTAACCATGTCAGCAAGGAAAGCTGATAAAATATAGATAAGGCATTTAATAGTGAATAGCTTAAGTCCAACGCCAAGAGAATATTTCAAGAAGCTGGTGGCAAAGCCCCGAGTAGTTGTAAGTCCGCCAAAACCGAAGAGCAAAATTCCTAAATTGAGAACAATCCAAGCCTCACAAAGGATTAGGAGATACATACCGTAAATTAAAGCGGAACAAAGAAGAGTGGCAATAATACAAAGTCCAATTAACGGGGCTTTTAATGCACCAAACAAAGATATAGGAGCTGACATATTATCGGCGATTTTTAAAGAATTGGTAAAAACTTCAACCGCAGTTCCACCGCTCCCTGCAACATCTACACTTAGGCCTGCCATGCCTTTAATAAGTTTATTGGCCCACTCCTGGCCATAAACAATCAGGCAGAAAAAAACAGATCCAAATAACACAGCTTTCACAAGATCTTCTATGACATCCTGTAATGTGGATTGTTTAAGGCCTAATTTTAAAGCCATCCAAGTTAATTGGATTACAAGCATAACTTTTAACAACCAAAAGGCATGGCTTTTTATATTCTCGCCCCAGGTCGTACCGACATCGTGATATTTGGTAATTATTTTTTCAATAATACCTTGATCAACAGTTGAGGCCGTTGCATTGTCATTGAAAAGAAGCAATATTACTGATATGAAAAACAAATAATAAAGAAGTCTCATAGGAGGTTTTTTCATGTCTAAGAAAATGATCATTTTGACCGTCTCCATCGCTATCGCCATTAGTATCAGTGTCAGTCTCTATATTGGTGTGTCCAATAATCCCCAACCCATCAAACAAGAACACAAAGACACCGTTGGGGTAATGCGTGACCATGTGACTTTACCAGAGCCATAATTTTTTATGGTGCCGGCAAAACAACGCCACTACGTTCAACCCCTGTTGCCTGTTCCCGCTCTTCTTCCGCTTCAAGCTGTCTTTCTTCGTTTTGTTTTTGGGCGGATTCGGCTGCTTGAGCTTGCACGTAATTAGCCAGCAACGCTCTTGTCTGTCTCATTTCATGGACTGTGAGGGCATTGATCTGGTTGCCGGCTTCAATAGCCTGCTGTCTGCCTTCTTTGGTGGATAGAAGATCATCTAAATAACTGTCGAAATCACCTGAATCCTGCAGGTCTTGTAATTGCTGGCCGGAGAGTCGAAAATTTGACTGCAAAATATTGTCCACTTTTTCTGCAGCTTTCTTAAACTGTTTTTGCTTTGTCGCTATCCTATCTTTCATCAACACCCCATCAACCTTAATATCTTCAAGCTCAGGCCAGGTATCCGTAAAAATAGTATAAAGAGCATCCATATCGGCCTTGTAAGATTTCAAACGGTTCACATTGGCAACCGCTACCCTCATTTGAGATTGAAGGTTGGAAGCAAGGTTACTGGGCAGGTTCATGGTGTTGGTGATGGCATTTTCTGTTTGCTTAACGAGTTGTTCGTATTGTTTGATCTCTTCTGCCAATTGTTCGATGTCTTTGATATATTCCAGGGCCTGGGTGAATAAATTAGAGCAATTGAGGCAGGTAACAGGAATACCGGCCATAGAGACATTGACAAAGGTAATGATGGACAATAAAGCGATTGTGATTTTAATTTTGTTCTTCATTTTGAAGTTCCTTAAATTTTAGGGAGTTTAATACTCCTGGTATGCAGCCATTGTTTCGGCCATTCAGGGCCGTACTCATTTATTAAGTTCTTAATTGCGGCAATGTCTTCTTTGCCTGAGACTCCGGCAAATGACAGGGCCAGGGGAGATAAAGATAAATTGATCAGGCGGCAACCCAGCGAAGATGTCACGTAATATTCTCGTTTTGGCCGGGCTTGTGCGATGATATGAACCTGGGTGGAATTGAGACCCAGACCGTGGTAGAGTTCTTTTTGCGTGTCTTTCCCTGCATCCTGGTTTGGTAAAAATATTTTGGTTGGGCAGCTTTCTGACAGCACATCTAAAAGGCCTGAATTTTTGGCATCCGAAAGGCTTTGTGTGGCAAGGACAACCGCACAATTTGCCTTTCTAAGCACTTTTAACCATTCCCGTATTTTTTGCTGAAAAACAGGATGCCCCAACATGATCCAGGCTTCATCCAGGATCAGTATGCTTGGCTGCCCTTTAAATGCCTTCTCTATGCGGTGGAAAATATACAAAAGCACCGGGATCAAGTTTTCTTCACCAAGATTCATTAACTCTTCGATTTCGAATACTGTGTACTTTTCCAGGGTCATTGAATCGACAGGCGCATCAAGGAGTTTGCCCATGGCCCCCTGGTTGGTATAATGCTGGATCGCCTCTTTGAGTTCCTGGTGCTGTATATAATGATACAGATTGCTTAAGGTGCGGTGCTGATCCGGGGAGTTTCTGATCTGCGTGACAGCATCATGTATGGCTGTTCGGTGCTCCGGCTTGATATCAACTTTTTGCAGTCTGGCCAGGGTAGTTATCCAATCCTCTGCCCAGGCTTGTTCAGCATCCGTATCAATATATTTTAAAGGGCAAAACGCAAGCTGACTGTCATCACCGGCAATGTGGTAATGGGTGCCGCCTGATGCAGAGACCAGGGGAAACATTGACAAGCCTTTATCAAATGCAAAAATGCACGCATCCTTATAACGCCGGAACTGAGCTGCAATCATGGCCAACAAAACGGATTTACCCGCACCAGTAGGGCCAAAAATCAGAGTATGGCCTAAATCTCCGATATGCAGGTTCAACCGGAAAGGGGTTGCGCCGTCTGTAGCGGCATACATAAGCGGCGGTGATCCCGGCGGATAAAAAGGGCAGGGGGCTTTAGCTGATCCGGCATATATTGTGGACAATGGTAAAATGTCGGCAAGATTCAGGCTGTGTAAAATGATACGGCGCAGGTTGGAATAATTGTTGGCCGGATGGGTTCCAAGCCAGCCTTCCAGGGCGTTGAGGGTTTCTACCCGGGCAGCAAAGCCTTGGGACAAAACCACTTTTCGGATATCCCTGGTTTGCGTCAGTAACAACTCTTTATCTTCATTTAACAGAATGATGTTACCGGAAAAATAACCAAACCCGACAAACCCGGATTGATTAATTAAGTAGGCTTCCTCCGCATCTTCGGCCATCAAGGCGGCATCTTTGTTTGGCTTTGCCTTGGCGTTATTCAAAAGTTTGTCAAAGAAACCAATGATTTTTTGAGACCAGCCCTTCCGGTAATTTTCTATCTGCTGCAAGGCTGTCCATTGATCCATACAGATATAACGGGTGTTAAACCGGTACGGTATAGACAAACTGTCTAACCCGGACAGCATCATTGGGTAGGATTCAGCAGGGAAACCGTCAATGGCAACGACACTTATATACTTATCCGCGATTTTCGGGACTATGCCGCCTGTGACATCCTGGGAAGATAAAAGATAATCAAGATACATAGGAATTGTCGGCAATTTTATTTTGTGGCGTTCCCCCGTGACAATAAAGTTGATAATTTCCAAAAGTTCTGAATATATGCCATTTTGGAGGAATGTATCCTTGAATTTTTGGAGCCGAAAAGATAACGAGAGCCTATCCTCGATTTCAACCAGATTATTTTGAAAGGTTTTTAATGCCTTAACACCGGGATCATCACCTTTTTTTCTCTGGTGTTCATCCTTTTCCTCTGTATATAAAAAGGAATCCATTTTCTGCGCGGATATATCCGGCTTCCAGGTGATAAAAAGATAATGAGTTGTGCGAAAATGCTTTCCTTTCTTAAAATAGATCCGCCGTTCATCATCAATGGCCCTGGTGATTTTGTCAGGGAAATGATTTTCATTTTTATCAGGATAATAATCTTCCGGGCTCCGGATGCAGTCAAAGTGCAGGGTGAAGCCATCGCCTAAATTTTTCAAAGATGCAGAGATTGAAGTTGAAAAGTTTTCTAATTCCGTATCAGTTGAGCTGTCCGTGTCTCGGGTTGTTATTTCATAGCCCACCAGGAACGAACCGTTTTTACAAAGGATAATCCCATTGTCCGCCATCACGGCATACTGCAAAAGACTTTGCAGGCCCTTCTCTTTTCTGCTCATGGCATCGTAATGGATGGATTTATGGGGTAACTGAGGACTGTCTTTGGCCGGATAGAATTTTTTGTGCCTTATATGCTGACGGAAGACCTTTGAAAGGATCGGCTCTTTTTTATTTGCTTTCCTGGCCAGGGTAAATCCGACCGACAGAATTATCAGACCGATCAGTATCTGCCATGGGCGGTTGCCGCTGGATACAATCAGTACGCCGGCGGCAATACCTATGGGAAAAAGCAAATCCCGTTCTATGCCCATGATCAGGTCTGCACGATGCAGCGAACGATGTATTGAAATCCGTCGCATTATATTAATGCTCCACTGCCGAATGTGAACAGCGTATCAATAATCGGTTCGGCCAGAGCCAGCACCGAAATGATACAGACCACTACCAGGAACCCTTTTGTCATGCCGTCCAGGTCGTCTTTCTTGAACCACATCACAAACGCAGCAGCTAAAATCATCAGTATCGCAACAGACTTGGCCCACGGCCCGCGTAAGGTTTCCATCAAGGTTTCTGCAGGTGTTTCAAATTCTGAAATAGTTGATGCGAAAACAGAATCAACAAATGTAATAACGCCAAAAAAAAGAAAGATTGGTATAAGTAAGGGTAAATACTTTTTCATTTCTAAAACTCCTCTTCAAATAATCAATTGAATTGACAGACCGATAATGATGCCGAAAAGCACGGCAATCACTATATTCATCGTGTTTGTTTTTTTGTTCACCTCCTTGATTCTTTCTTTGAATTTTTCTGCAAGAATATCTTGCTGGTCAGAAAGTTTTTGTGAATATTCTTCGGCCATAAGTTCACACACAGTGGCAACGATCCAGACAGGATCATTGTCGCTCACTGTCATTTGGTGCCTTTTGGCTATTTCCGCCTGGATTCTGTTTTTCATTCCTGCTGTTCCTGGGCCTCAATGATCAGACCGGATTCATCCAGGATGTTCCAGATTTCATCCCTGGCGATTTTAAGCCGCTGTTTGGCCATGATGTTGAATTTGCCGGAATTGATCGCCTGGGCAAATGTCAGGCGGGACTTGAGCATCAGCTCCAGATCATAGCCAAAGGTCTCTTTTTTATACGTGGGTAAGACAATGGTGGTCCCGCCATGATCCTGGTTGGCCTTTGCCAGTTTGTGGTTTTCAAAATCAATTTGACCGAAGAAAGGGTTTACCCATATTGTTATGGGGGTGTCCGGAAAACCGTTCATCAGAGAGGCAAGGCCTTGGATAGTATCCCCCTCGGCTTGGCCGCCAGTGATCAAGGTATGCAGCGTAAGGTTGTGGCCGCTGTCTTTTAGAAACTCGGCAACATTATTTTCCGACATGTAGGCAGCCAGGGGGACAAATGTGCTGGCGCCGCTGTCAACAACAGCGAATGCCTCATCCGGCAACTGGATCAATTTTTCTATCATCGTGTCAAACAACCGGCTGTTAATGGAATCCCCCTCCATGATTTCTATCTTGGTCGCCTTTAATGCTTCATAGGCTGTCAGGGTTGCATTAACCGGATCAGCGTCCAGGCATGCCAGCAACTGGTCTCTGTCAACCAGATATTGACTTAAAAGACTGGCTGTAAAACTTTTGCCAACACCGCCCTTGCCCTGCAGGATCATATTTATTGATGCCATTTTTTCCCCTTTATAATTGGTTATGGATGCAGCTTGCTTTGCAGCATCCGGCTTTATCGCCAAGGCACATGGCGTACATGGTGCCCCAGGCCAACATTATGATTTTTTGAAAATCCTTTTTGGAAACTTTGGTAAAATCTTCCAACTGGTGTTCTTTTTTGAATTTGTTGAATAAAAATTCATAGCTTATCCTGTCCTCGTAATAGGCCATGAAATCAAACAGTCCCCTTAAAGGCTGCAATTCATCTTCAGTGCAAAGATCTATAAAGTCGTTTTGCAGTGTTTGTATCCCTGACCAGATGTATTCCATGGCGTTTTCATAGCTTGAGGTCGTGATACCCGTTAGGTTCATTATCTGCATGTAGGCACATAGCTCAGCTTCAAGTTTTTCAGGGGTGGTGTTTTCAATCCATGCCCAGATCGAAATTAAACCTTTAAGCGCAAGCATCTTTTTTTCTGAAACATTGGCCCGCTGAAACCGGGGGATCACACTTTGGACCGGCTGGGCGTGAGCAGTCTCTCCCGTCTCTTTTGAGGAGTTGACAGCCCTTAACTGTTCGTATCCCTTTAATTGAGCTGCCCTGGCTGCCTGGCTGCGAAAGATATGACCCACCATGCCAAGGCCGGCTAAGGTGATCCCGTACCCGTCAACTCTTGGACCGTGATCTTCCACATGTCCCATTGGGATAAAATTCTCCGCCTTAAATAGGGTAGGGACATCCAAATATTGAATTTTTGTCATCAAGGCTTTGTGGGGCTGGTCAATTTCCTTGGCCAGTTTCCAGCTTGAAATGCCGTACTCGCCGGTGGGCAATAAAACTGTCAGATCGCTTTCTTTTGGGATTTGTAATGCGGCTTTTAAATATAATTTGTCTTTCTGAGCCTTTTCCATGGCGTTGAATGCCTCAATATACTTGAGTTTCCACTCCATGGCTCTCTTGCCTGTAAAGCCCATGACAAGCAAAACAAAACCGTCACGGGTCATGTTCATTGCAGGCTGTTCTTTATTTTGATCGTTAATATATGAGGACGGCTCAAAATTGAGCTGTCCTAAATCACTAAAGTTTGCAGGTAGCTCTGATACAATCTGACGAATTGTGCGCAGCACATTTTTGTGGTCTTTCTCGAAATGTTCTGCCACCATCATAGAAGAAACTGTCAGTTTTCCGCCGGTGGTTGTAATATTGATTTTTTGTTTTTCCATGTTAATGTCCATCGTTAAACTCCATATAATAACAAGTAGTTATTCGCTTTTCTTAATGAGAGTAAACGGTTGTTCATTATCTTTTTCTTCCACAACAGAGTCGGTTTCTGGTGGGTAAGGATCGTTTGAATGGCTGAATTTACCCCGTAATTTGCCTTGACCTTGACGGATGATTTTTTCTTTTGGGGCTTTTTTTTGACCGAAGGGAAACCTCTGATCGTGGTTTTCCATAATTTTTGCCCAGGCCACATACGACATATGAATTTTATCTTTTTCAATAAAATGATCGTATATGGTCTTTTTTGAGTAACCCTTTGAAAACAAAGCGCTTGCCTCGTCATGGATGGCCAGATATTGACTTTTACATGAAGGTTTCATAATTCGTCTTTCTTTTGTGTAAAAGGGAAGGGTTTATGGTAATTTTTTAATATTTTAGTCCAGGAATTATATGACATATGAATCACACCCTTTTTGAAGAAATAATCATACACAGCTTTGATTGTATAACCCTGCTTAAGCAGCGTTTGGGTTTCATCATGGATAGCCAGGTACTGACTTTTACATGAGGGCTTAGGTCCATTCTCCATAATCTAACCATCTTCTTTCTTTCAAAAATTTTGATAGCCCCGGTATCCAGCGGCCATTATCCCGCTGCCAGTCATGGGACATCTTATTTTTTAAAATGATTTGTAAAAGTTTTGATGTTTTTGGCAGTTCTCCGGCCCGAACAAGTTTTTTAAAATTCATCCAGGCTTGCCATTGCCCAGTTTGCCGGGGGTATTGATTTAAAATCACATCGAATTGTTTTTTGAGGGGTAAGCTATCTAATTCAGCTTCCTGCCGCTGTTTTTCAGCCAAAATTGCTTGCTGCTGTTCCTTCTGATGCTGCAGCTGTAGTTGGTCTATCCGTTTTTGTTCTTCATCTTTTTTTCTTTGGAGTTCTTCCGAATAGACATCAAAGACAATGTTTTTAACGCCAAAAAAAGAAAAATTATCTTTGAGGGTTTGACCGTAATGTTTTTCGATTCTTTGTAATGCTATTTTGTTTGGCCCTGACAGGATTACACTGCCGTTCTCGATTTGAGCCACCAGACAGGGAAGATACTTGGCCGCTAAATTTAACTGGTCTTTAGAAATAATACTCTCTCTGATTTTTGCCCATGTGGCAGACTCCTGGCTGTACTGAACTGAATCTGAATAGTGGGGTAGGGGGGGAGTATTCTTATATAATCTATCAAAGGTATGATCCGACAAATTGCCGACATTTTGTCGATCCGTAGCATGACACTCGTCATCAATCTCAATGTGGCTATTTTCTGGTTCTGGAGCCGTTTCTGTCTGACATTGTTTGAGTTCTTCAACCGACTTTGACTGTTCAAGTTTTGCTTTGCCGGACCGTAATTCTCTGAATTTAATGATTGCAGGATGAGCAAGAAAATAATACACGGTCTGCGTCCAACCGTTAATTTCCTCTTTGACAGCGGTGATCAACTCGGCTTCTTTGAGGGTCTTGATATGTCTTTCAATGGTCCGATAGCATACATTTGTCCGGTTGGCTAATGTACCCATGTTCACAAAAGTATGGTCCTTACCAACCGCACATCTAATCATAGCTCTAAATGTATTTTGTACACCTGCCGGCATTTTGCCCCCATTTATTGTTATTTTCGGGAACCATAGATCCAGATCATTCGCATAACCATGCGATATCAAACTGTAATTCATATTTTCCTTTCGAGCCGAAAAAAAGAAAATACTACACCTGTAAGCTTGACAAACTCTATTCGTTGAGTTAGCTTCTTAACATGTAATTCATATTAAGAAGCCCAAGGCTTCTGGGAGATCCTTAATGGCGGCTACCATTAAGGATTTTCTTTTTTTGGGCGGCTTATTAGCTTAAGATTGACCCTCCGCTAATTTATTTAAGGTTAACTATAACTCTTTCTTTTCCACCCCTCTTCTCCCATCCTCAAGGTCTGATAATATATATGGTGTAAACTTTGGAATAATCAAAGACATGCATACATAATATGATAGTATGCATGAAAGGTATGTAATATCAGCTATAATAGCATTGATATTCGTATGTCAAGAAATATTTAATTATTATAATAAAATTAAATAAATAGGGTTTTTCAGTTTTGGAAAACTTGACCTCTTCGCTTAAAAAATCGCCAGTCACGATTATTTCAACTAATAAATCTTTAAAAACCGTTATTTCCGTTTATTTCTCTTTAATAAACTTTATTTTTCTTTAAAAGGCTGAAAATTAACTAAAATAAATGAAAATGAAGATTATTATATGAGGGTAGGGGGGCAGGACATGCAAAGTAGGCCCACTTTTTCAAAGGGGGCTACTTTGCGTCCTGCCTTATTCGCTCTGCTCAACGGAAACTTATTCACTCTGTTCAACGTAACAAGCTAAAATTCTTAAAAAACATTTGCGTATCAACAGAAGACCGATCATAATAGGTTACCCCATGAGAAGCCTTTTGTTGCCATTCTTGAGTGTCTGAGGAGTGGCTTCTATGCTTGTATTTTTAACCGCCACCTCTTGTGATAAAAAAATTTTATTGAAGTCCACGATTATAAAATTTTTTGGTCGGTTTTTTTGAAGGATTTTATATCGACAAGCATCGCTTGCTGTTTAAAAACCTATGTATGGATTGTAATGAGTGAAATAATTAGGCTTAGGTGAAATTTTTGTAACTCCATAACAAATCGTTATAAATATTAATTTTTGTTTATACCAAATTATTTAGTTCTATTGAAACAGCTTATTTATAGGTGTTTGGGACCGATGGCACCTTGGCATAAAATCCTAATAACTTGAATTATTACTATTTGGTATGAATTCTGCTGTATGGGGTGTTTACATGGCTTTAATGCTTTGCAGTGTATTGATTTAACAAATTTTTTGAGACGTTACATATTTTTACGATGGAATCTGAAATCACTGAACTTTTGGAGGTCCTTTATGTCGCTTTAAAGACAATTGAAACGTCAGTTGATGAAGACTCCCCGGATCTCAGCCATGATGACAGGGAAAGATTTGTAGATATCCAATTAAAATTTGATAGTGTTGCTAAATTGTTCAATTATCAACCATTTAATGGTCGGGATTTTTTAAGAGCAGTGAATATAGTCAAGAATAGTGGTTATGCTTCAATTTCGGAATTATCCAGGAAACTGGGAATTATTTACAAACAATCCGTAGAGATGATTAATGAAATGGAACGACAGGGAATTGTCAAGACTCTTGATCAGGAAAAGCCCGCTAAAGGTATTAGAGCTTATAATTATGGTCATAAGCAAAACGAATAGTATTTATTTCCAGGCTTTGGGTATGTTTCCTTTAATGTCACCGGGCTGCCAGCCACCCACATACCGCCTTCGGCGCTTGTGAACACTCTGCTCTGAAACATAAGACTTGTGCAGGAATAGATTGTTATGATTCTTGATGACTATCTGATTATTCTGGAAGCTGAAAAAGGGTATTCTGCCCATACGCGTCGTGCCTATTTTACGGATATCAAAAGCTTTATCCTGTTTTATCTGGATACCTGCAACTGCCGGGATGAAAACTGGCAAGAGGCCTTTGAAAAAACGGCCCAACAAGTCGACAAGATGATCGTGCGCAGATATCTTGCCGCCCAGACTGCCTTAAAAAAAAGTAAAAAAACCCTTTCAAGGCGTCTATCCGCATTAAAATCTTTTTTTAATTACCTGGTCAGATCAGGGCTCATCACGCTAAATCCTGCTGATGCCATCCCTTTTCCAAAACTTGAGAAAGCCCTTCCCAAGGCCATGGAAATTGATGATATTTTCAGGCTGTTGGACACCATGAAAAGAGATACCTGGATGGACAGACGCAATTTTGCCATGTTTGAGACCTTTTATTCTACGGGCATGAGAATCGGTGAGCTTCACATGCTCAATATCCAGGATATTGATTTTAATGCCGGACTGATCCGGGTACTGGGCAAGGGAAACAAAACGCGCATCATACCAGTGGGCAAAAGTGCCCTTGATGCCATCCAAACCTACCGGGCTGATCTTAAGAAAAAATACTCGGCCGTATTTTTAAATAAAAATTTTGGAAGGCTTGGTAGGCGATCCATTCGACGTATTATGGATCAGGTGGTCTTGGAATGCGGGTTAGGCTTAAAAATATCCCCCCACACCTTACGGCATACCTTTGCCACCCATATGTTGGATTCCGGTGCAGATCTTCGAGGTATCCAGGAAATATTGGGCCATGCCAGCCTGTCTACCACCCAGGTGTACACTCATGTGAGCATGGATCGCCTAATGGCGGTGTACGACAAAGCCCATCCACGAAACTAAATGCTTTCCCAATTTTAGATCATGTTTTAGATCATGGATTGACAATACCAACGCCAACAATATCCATTAATTTTCCATAACTATCTACGACATCATATGTCACATTCTTCGGATTTATTTTCCTGTTTATTTCATCAAAAAATTTGCGGGCACATTCGATTTTTGTTTTTTCAATTTCACGAAGTTCCATGGTGGACATGGAGCCTTTGGTTTCCGCTACAAAATAAACATGCTTAACGGTGCCTTCTTTAAAAGAGATGGCCCAGTCAGGGTTATAGTTACCAACCGGTGTGGGAATTGAAAACCCTTTTGGCAATTTGGCATAAACGACTACTTCGGAGCTGGTATCAAGCTCCTGAACAAATGTTCGCTCTGTTTTTGAGTCGGTTATGACATAATCATAAATGTGTCTTTTAAGGGGATCTCCAGCTTTGCTGAAATCCTGTTTGTTTTGTCCTTCTGTAAAAATGTCAATGTCATGGGTTTCGGTTATGGCATCGTAGCTTAAGTGTTCAATGATGACGGTGGCCTTCTGTTCTTGAATCAGGCGTATCGATTCGGAAATAAAATTTTCCGGATTTGTTTTAAATTGTGCAAATACCGGTTTTTCAATGCTTATTAGAATTTTTGTGACGGTTTTTCTTGTTAACTGAACGCTTTCTGCCACTTTGCCGATCAAGTCGTATTTTACGGCTGAATGAATCGAACGGGTGTTATATTCAGTGGACGTTTCTTTCACCTTAAAGCTGTTTCCGGATGTCACCTGCTCATAGCTGATACCATCCGTCTGCTCTCCTCTTTGAACGGTATATTGAAGAGGTGTTACCCGCAGTCCTTTATTGAGCGCCTGAATACACTTGTCAATCAATTCCGCACTGTCAAAATGTACACTATAGGCGGCCTTACGATTGATTCTGCTCCAGAGTTCTTTGAACTCCTTTTTTTCAAAGTTATCGTTTAGCGGATTTGTTTTTGCACCACGATCATCTTCTATTTGAGGCAGCTTACCATCGCTGTAAACGTTTTCTATTAACTGAAATATTTGGTCTCTATATGGCTGAAGATCATCAGGCAGCGGTGCAAGCGTCTCATCTTTCACAGCATCAAGATAAGCCTGCGCAACATGATCATTGTCATCGGTGTAATCATTTTTAACCAGATACCTGTAAATCTGCTTGGCCATTTGAGGTGTCACTTCAACAGCCTTGCCATCAACACTCATTACCTTGCCTGTAAAATACGCTTCATCCGCTACTCGTGGCCTTTCAGACAATGATTCGCTGATATCTTTTTGCAAAGCGGAAACAAAATCCTTGTAGCTTTCACTGGCAACGACCGTCAAAATATTTGTCTGATGAACTGTTGCCGGATTATCCTGGCGGTCTCCCAGCTGGTTAACTGCGATACGAAGCCCCCGGCCAACCTCCTGCCTGCGAGAGATAGTATTGTCACTGTGTTTCAAGGTGCAAATGACAAATACATTGGGGTTGTCCCATCCTTCACGCAGGGCTGAATGGGAAAAGATAAAACGGGTGGGTTCTTTAAATGAAAGCAGCCGCTCTTTGTTTTTCAAAATCAGGTCATAGGCACTTTGGTCCGTACTTTCTACCCGTTCACTTTTTGCAGCCTTTAACGCATCAACCATTTTTCCTTTTTTATCTATGGAAAAATAACCGTTATGGGTCTGCCCCACCGGAATAGCGTCCAGATACTTTTTGTAGTCTTCGTTCAGGAACATATCCTGCTTTAGTTCATTTATCGCGTCTTGGTATTCCTCTTCAAATATTTTGGCATATTCGCCGCCTTCTTCACCTGCATCTGTGTAAACACGGTATTTGGCAACCTCATCAATAAAGAATAGCGTGAGTACCTTGATCCCCTGCTGATAAAGAACCAGTTCTTTTTCAAGGTGGGCTTTAATGGCTTCGCGTATCTGAATCCTTCGAAGCGTTGCCTCGTTTATATCCCCGGTTGCTTCTCCTGCCTGTAGTTGATGGCCGTTTGTAAACTCAACCGTGTCTGTAATGCCGTTGATATCAGAAATAACAAACCCTTTATATTGGTCCAGTTCGCCGGAAAGATCGTATAGATTGTCGCCTTTTTTAATTTTGCGGATTGTTTTTTTGATTCCGCTGTTCTGTTTGATCTCAATTTCCATTCTGGCAATCGGTGCCTGCTTGGATAACTCAACGGCTTCCAGGTAGAGATAGGCGTTGGTTCCTGAAAGGCCTTTGACGGAAATGCCTCTGACAGCAATCTTTTTGACCAGCTTTTGGTTATATGCATCCAGGGCATCAAGCCTGTGAATTTTATTGTGCTGGGTTTTGTGGGTGGCTGAGTATCGCAAAATAAATAATGGATTAAACTCCTTGAGCGACGCCAGTGTTTTTGCCCCTTCCATCTTTTGGGGCTCATCCAGGATCAGGATGGGACGATTGGCTTTAATCACATCAATGGGGCGGCGGCTCTGAAAATCATCAAGCTCTTCATAGATTCGGCGGTTATCTTTGCCCCTGGCATTAAACGCCTGAACATTGATGATCATCACATTGATCCCGGCATCCGAAGAAAAGCTCTCAAGGTTATGGAGTTGCTTGGAGTTGTAAATAAAAAATTTGGCTTTCTTGTTGTATGTTTCTTGAAAGTGTTCTGCCGTGATCTCCAACGACTTATAGACACCTTCCCGTATAGCGATGCTGGGCACTACAATTATAAATTTAGTCCAGCCGAAACGCTTATTCATTTCAAAAATGGTTTTTATATAGCAATAGGTTTTCCCTGTTCCGGTCTCCATCTCCACGTCAAGGTTTAATGATGATACCTTGTTTTTGATCAGGCTCGGGGATTGCGGCAGATTCTGAAGACGCTGTGCCTCCTGGATATTTTGAAGAATCTGCTGTTCAGTGAGAATAATATCTCCATTTTTAAAGCCTGAATCTTCAAACATTTCCATTTGTTTTGATTTTGAAATACCAGGATCAATGCGATAACTGATGCCGGTCGTGTTTGGCCGCCCGTTAAAACAATCCACAACAGATTCAACGGCGAGTGTCTGATAAGCCTGCTTTTTAAATTTTAGCTTCATTTTAAGTCACTTAGCATATTTTATTCTGCATTTATTCTGCAAAACATCTATTTTATTCTGCAATTTTCCATTAGGCCGCCTTTTTTAGAGTCCACATTTGAAAAGGCCTGTTTATTGAGTTCGGATTTCATAACTATCCTGTTTAAAGACAATAGTCAGTCAAACAACGATCAAACAATTTGCATAGAGCCAATAGGCTGATATAAAAAGCATTTCGTGATTTTCCCTGTCAACAATCTCCGGCATAGTCAAACAACAGTCAAACATTTTTAACTCCTTGCCCATACTGGAATATACTTTCTGGCTTTTGCCCCTACTGTTTCATCATAGATACAGATAAGCCCAGCTTGAATAGCGTCATTTATAATGCGAGATGCCATGGCTACATTTTTCGTTGCGATTCCAAAACGTTTCCGTAGACTGGCGTTTGTCATATAGTCCCGTTCTATATATTTGAGGCAGGCGTGAAAATAACATGCTCTTAAACGATCCTGTTTTGTCAGGTTTTTAAGTTTACGATGTGAAAACAATATTGACCTGGTAAAATCGGTTGGTGCTTCAAATATTGGTGCCGGCAACTGATTAAGCTCTATTTCAAATACCACCTTGTCTATTCCAGAACCCCGCTCCTCACAAATCCCGAGTCTGCGCATTAGAGAAGCAAGTTTTTCGTTTCTTGATTTTGGCGGTGTATCCAGAAAACGTTCGATACTGACAAGAGGTTCTCCTGGATTTGAGATTTCTATCCTGCTTGCAAACAACTCCACCATAACGGCGGAACCTGTTGCAAAAAAATCCTGATGAATCAATGCATTGGCAACCAATTCACGAATTGCCAACTCAGGAAACATACTCACTGTTTTTCTAATTGGTGAGTCAAGCCTCTCCTCAGTGGGAATAAGGGTCATGATAAAATCAATCAGCCCTTTAAACCCGCTTGCGTATCCTTTACTGCCAACATGTTCACGAATGGTTTTGATTTTATTATCACCTTCATACTGAATGACACGAATGGATTTTCTTTTCAGGGAAGGAAAGTCTGCAAGGTCCTTGGCAAATAAAATTGCACCCAGATTAGTGATGTTGTATTCTCCTGCATCATTTTTGTTAATAAGCTCATCTTGTTCCAATACGCTTAAAATGGCCTGATGACCATCTGGCACCGGTTGTTTTAACAGTTCAAAATATGATGGATAATCCAGTCGTTCCAGCACAAGACTCCCTTGAAGCCTGTCTTGTGCATGCAAGGATTCAAAGGGTGTTTTATCAAGAATCCGCCAGAGCTCACGCTCCTTTTCAGGAAAATCTTTTAATTTTTTACGATAAGAACCTATACGGATCAGTTTTTCATTTTGAAAAACAGTTGGATGCTTTGAAGCCGCAGGTATTTCCAGAATAACAACAGTTTTATTATCTATCTCAAATTTACGGAACCTGAAATTCAATTTTGGTTCTAACCGCTGAAGCAGCCAGCTTTCAAGTTCTTCATTGCCAACTTTTTGAGTAAAAGGATTAAAGGTTGTTCCGATGATATCATGGGTACTGTCATCCACACCCCAAACAACATAGCCGGTGGATTTCCCAAGCAACGCCGCTGAATTTGATAATGCCGATAAATAGCTGCCGATATCTTCTTTATTTGAATTATTGTGTTTAAATTCAAGCCATCCCTGCTCTTTAGAAAGCTTTCTAAGTTCATGCACAAGGCTGGTAAGATATTCATAATTATCCATTATTAAATTTCCATCCTAAATTGTCTTTACGTCGGTATGCGGGCTCATGAGTTTAAAAATTTGTTCGACGTTTATTTTTACACTGTCGTCCTTGAAGCCGGAATCTCTGAAAACAACGCGTAGAGGCTGATACTCGGCGAGTTTTTTACAAAAGTCTTCAGTAATTTTACCGTCTTTTTCAAAACAGGCAGCCAAGGCATTGCTATCGACAAATAAAACCTCGCGATCTTCAATAGTCTCTTTGGTAATCGGTAGCGTCAGGTCCACACCCCAGTCGAGCAGAACCTGGAAAAGCAGGTCTTCAGAGGTGCGGTCCTCTTTGATGTTGTCGGTTTGAAGAGTGAGCAGATTTTGTTCAACGGAATCCGGAGTGTAATAAACATCGGCCATATTGGAGGAATCAATTTTGAGAACTCTAAAGCCTGTATCTAAGTCCGAGGCGGTTGTTGGATTCTCCTCTTTGATTTTTTTACCTGCCCGGCGGATTCGTTCTTTGCTAATTTCGGCAATGGTTTTGTAGCCTGCTTTAAACGCTTCAGATTTTTCATCACAGATTTCCGGGAGTTGGATCATGATGAATTTTCGTTTTCCGGCGTCTTCGGAGTTAAGTTGGATTGTCGCATGAGCTGTAGTCGCTGAGCCTGCAAAAAAATCTAGAAATATGCCTTGTTTGTCATCACACAATTGAATTATTCGCTTGAGTAAAGTCATTGGTTTGGGGGTTTCAAAAAATTGCTTTCCATCAAACATCTTTTTAAGCTGAATACTAGCCTCTTTATTGCTGCCAAAAGCACTGTGTATCCACCATGTTTCAGGCGTTAAGCCATCCTGAACTTCCGACAAATATTTTTTCAGCATAGGTCGACCTTCACCATTCTTTCCAAAGGATATGCGACCATCTTTCAACCATTTTTTGTATGTGTCTTTGTTGCATCGCCAATATCTGCCAGGCGGCGGTTTAACAGCCAACCCATTAGGGGTAATAATTTCAAATTGCCCAGCAGCATAGAATTTCCCGGCTGATAAATTTTCAGCCTTCCATGGTCCTCGCGCATCGTTGTCAGGGTTTTTAAACTTAGCAATTTGCTCTTCTGTTCGTGGGAAGCGACCCAGTTTTAACTTAAGATAATTTTTTGAATATATTAGAACATGATCGTGGGTATTCGAGATGTGTCTTGCCGTCATATTGGCAACATAAGCTTTTTGCCAAACTGAGTTTGCAACAAAATTCTGCCCGCCGAATATTTCATCACATATTCTTTTTAGGTTTGCCTGCTCCCCATCATCAATGCTGATGAAGATAACTCCATCCTCCTTCAAGAGATTCCTCGCCAGTTTCAGGCGTGGGTACATCATGCTGAGCCAGGCCGAGTGGAACCTGCCATTAGAGTCGGGATTGGCTACAAGTCGATTCCTTTCTTCGTCTTCTTGATTTGAACGTCTTAGAAAGTCACCTGTGCTTTCAGCAAAATGATCATCATAAACAAAATCATTGCCCGTATTGTAAGGCGGATCAATATAGATCATTTTGACCTTGCTGAGATAGTTTTCTTGCAAGAGCTTAAGGGCATCCAGATTATCACCCTCGATGAAAATATTTCTCGTTGTGTCAAAATCCACACTTTCTTCCTGGCAGGGACGAAACGTCTTGGCAATGGGGGCATTGGCTGTTAACAAGGCTTCTCGTTTACCGGGCCAATTTAGATTATAACGCTCCTGTGGTCCCTCAACAATTGCAGTTGACAATTCTTGCCGTAACATATCAAAGTCAATGGCCTTTTTATGGTTGCCCTCTTCATCTGTTGATTCGGTTACACAGCCAGGAAACAGAGCTGCTAATTTTGCAATATTTTCTTCAACAAAATTGGGGCTATGCATTTTTAATTTTTCCATGGTTCAGTTCCTGTATTCAAGCAATTGTTTTCTGTTCAGGCTTTTAATTTTTCAATGTTCTGTTTCAAGTCATTTAACGTTCGGTTCAGCTCCACGCGTCGGTTGAATTGTCTTTCTTTTTTTATCCGATTCTCCAATTTTTTTGCTTCCCGTTCCTTATCACGCAAACGATCAATCCTCCCTACCAAACTGTCTAAATCCTCTCCTTGCCTGAAAGGCAGAGGGCTCAGACTTAATAAAAGTGATTGGTAAAGTGACCCCATATCAAGAACCACCGGAAGTTCCGATGCCGGGTCGTCACTGTTCATCCAGCCGGATTGCAAGTAACTGCTGAAAATCCATTTGCTTTTATCAGCTTCACTGGGCCTTTTGTAGCTGGCTGTATACCTAATCTTTCCACTGTAAACTAATTCAAAAACGATGGGAGAAGGGATTGCTTTGTCTATGGTTTGAAGCACTTCCTGCGACAACTCACCGTTTTTTAAACCGATAGTAAAAATTTGAATTTCCTGCACACCGCTGCCGGCCGGAAGGTTAATTGTGGCTGGAGAAAGTTTATATGCCCAGATGATTTTCTCAACCTCTTTAACAAAAAGCCCTTTGACCTTGCTGCTCGGCGCAGCATGCTCATAAATTTTGCTTTTGGCAAGCACTTTACCGAATGCAGCTGCTTTAGGGAATTTATACAGACCACTCAAGCGTTGGCCTCTTTCACAACCAAAAAAGAAATCAGTTCGAAATCATCCAGGCCATGAATCGTGTCTTCCAAAGCCGTTGTATTTGTTCCTGAAAACAAACTGTCGATATCCTTGTCTTCTTTGACCTCGATCATTGTTCGGATTGCCTGACCAAGAAGGTCGGAATGCTTCAGCATATTTCTTCCATCCCGGGTTTCAGCGTTGAATGCTGTACATAACGAATTGATTGGCAGATCTTGGCCCTTGCAACTGGTTCGCACCAGATCCAGAAGCGTTTTTACCTGGGTATGATCAATGACTACCTGCCCGCCATCACTGATGAAAATAAGATAGTACGGGTGCAACCGGTTATGCTGGTTTATGTTGACGCCTGAATTTCTATTTCTGAGAGTGAAGATTACACCAGGTTTTAACCCAATGCTTTCATTGGCTGCCACAACCGCATGTAATCCATTTGGCAGATGCCCTAAATCTCCGTTGTTTTTGATATGGTTCAACAGATCCATACGGAAGTCATTGAGACCAAGGTCGGTTATGTTTACGCCGGTTTTCAGTTCCTCAAGTTCAATCACTTCGTCTTGAAGGCGCCTGAGCTGTTCTTGTCGATAACTTACATCATTGGACTGTGCTGACAGCACATTATCATCCCCGGTGGCGGTGACATCTGCAATGATCATCCGATTTTCCACACGTTCTTTCAGGTTGATGTATTCATCAAGGGAAATGTCCGGCCAGTAATTCACCAATTGTATTGATTCATTGGGTGATCCTATTCTATCCACACGTCCAAAACGCTGGATGATGCGTACCGGATTCCAGTGAATATCGTAGTTGATCAGGTAATCGCAGTCCTGCAAATTTTGACCTTCCGAAATACAGTCCGTACCAACTAAGATGTCGATTTCACCAGGCTCTTCAGGAAGAATCAATGCCTTTTCTTTTGAGATCGGTGAAAAAAGAGTGAGAATGGACTGGAAGTCATACCCTCTTTTTTTATTAAATTGGGCCAAAGTGGTTTTGGGTGCATCTTTTCCCGTTACTCTGCCTGTATGTAACCCGAATTTTAAAAAATCACCTGAAAGATTGTCATAGAGGTAATTGGCGGTATCGGCATACGCCGTAAAGATGATAATTTTTTTATTTCCAGGATTTAGCGGATGTTTGATTTTGTTTTCAATGTGCGATTTGAGGTGCTGGAGTTTGGAATCATCTTTTGGTTTAACTTTTTGCATCTCATCAAGCAATTCAGAAATGATGGAAAGGTCTACGCTTAAATCATGTTCCCAGGATTGTAGGTCCATATCCCCAAGATTCACCTGAACCTTACCCCCGATCATGAAGTCACCAATGCCGGTCAAATCATCATCTTCTATTTCAAGGTCTCTCAACGTATCCGTCAGATCGTGAAATGAGAAATCCCCCCCTGATTGATTAAACTTCTCAATTTTATGCAGCATCTGTTTATGATTTTTTTCCAGGGAGCCAAGGGTCAGCCGGAATGATTCAACCGAGCTTTCGAGGCGCTTTAATAGATTGGTTGTCATCAAAGATTGCAAACTTTTTTCCCGGTCGGCCTGCCTCAGCTTTCCTTTGCCGCCTTCAACTGAGGTATCATAAAGATCCTCGTATTTTTTTAGGCGACTTGGCAGAATGTAAGAGACAGGGGCATAGACAGATAATTTTAATAATGATAATTGGGCATAAATTTCGTTAAAGTTAATGACATCCCGGCGATCTGTTAATGGGCAGCGAAATGATAACGGGTTGCGTCTTATGGGAAATTTTCCGATATCCGTAGTATCATAAAAAGTTTCAATATGCTTTCTTGAGCGGGCAATAGTAACGCTGTCAAGCAATTCAAAAAAATCAAAATCCAGGGCATCTAATATTGCCCTGGCTGTTCGTTCTTCTGCCGGTAGTTTTGACCAGGCGTTGAATACGGTCTGTGCGTGGCGGAAAATTTCTTCAACGGATTTTCCGGTTCGCAGTTTATTGCTCAGTTTTTCGGATTCTCCTTCATAAGCCAAAGCCAATTGGTTTCTCAGATCACTAAATCTGTTGTTAACCGGCGTGGCCGAAAGCATTAGAACCTTTGTTTTCACACCATCACGAACAATTGAGTTCATCAACTTGTCATATCGTGTTTCTTTATCCTTATATGTATTCACGTTTCTAAAGTTGTGAGATTCGTCGATGACAACAAGGTCATAGTTGCCCCAATTGATTTTATTCAGCGGTGTTCCAAATGACTCACCACTGGTACGCTGTAAATCAGTATGGCAAAGCACATCGTAATTGAACCGATCTTTGACCAAAATATTTGTTTTGAGATTCCGATTGTAATTCAGCCAGTTATCGGCAAGTTTTTTTGGGCATAAAACCAAAACAGATCTATTACGCAGTTCATAGTATTTAATTACGGCAAGTGCGGTGAAGGTCTTTCCAAGGCCGACGCTGTCCGCGAGAATACAACCGTTAAAGCTTTCAAGTTTATTTATGATACCTGTGGCTGCATCCCGCTGAAAATTAAACAACTTATTCCAAACGATGCTATCTTTATATCCGGTTAAATCATTTGGCAGAACATCCTCATTCAGATCCTCAAGGAATTCATTGAAAATGTTGTACAATATTAAGAAATAGATTTTTTCTGGGGAATTCTCTCGATAAACAGATTCAATGTGCTCACAAATCGCATCTGTCACATCCTTTAGTTTGGAGGTATCGTTCCAGATTTGATTAAAAAGATTCAGCCATGTTTGGGTTGAAGGTACATCGTCAAACTTGTTTATGAAATTTGAGATCGCGTCACCTTGCTGGAAACCTAAGTCAACGGCGGTGAAGCCCTGCAGAGGCATGTATGCAGATGCAGATTCCACTTTATCTACGCACGCAAATTGTTGCATCGGCGCTTTTGTTGAATTTGAATAAAACCGCGCTTTACGTCTGATCCAGTCAGCGCATTCCTTCGCAATTGCCCTTTGAGTTAGTTTATTCTTCAGGTGTATCTCAAACTCACTGCCATAAAGACTACGCTCCCTTTGTTGTTTGGGAATAAAAAATTCACGTCGTTCTTTTGAGACCTTGTCCGTCACTTCATTGGGAACAAATGCGGGGGCCGTGAAGATAAACTCAAGGGAATCAATTTTTTCAAGTTCTTTTTTCAAAGCTTCGAAGGCATAGATTGAAAAACATGAAGCTGCTATTTTTAATTTTGCACCCGGTTTGAGTTCATTTTTGAGGTCATCACCCCACAGCGTATTTATATTATCTAATATTTGCATACAGAACTATGCCCTTCAAATCTCACCTTTTTGCAACAAAATTAATTGTATAATTTTTCATTTTCAAAAGATATCATCCCTAAGCCTGTATATCAGGCAAAAGATAGACATTCAATAAAACAAGCACTGGGTATTTCAATATACCATGGTCAGCCCGTCATTATAGATTCAGTATCATTCAATTGGCTATGGGGATGTTATCTATAATTCTAATGATTTTTAAGACGATGATTCTTTTTGTTGGACTTTGGGCGCTGACATGCAAAATCCGACGAATCAAGACAAACTCAGTTTTTCAGATGGAAAAACACCCCGGATTATCCCTATGCCTCCGGGGGATTATATCTTTACAGAATTTTTTTGTGTTGCTACTCATTATATTTGAGACCATGCTCTTTTGAAAGATTAAGAATCTTTTTACCTGAAAACCACCGAAAAAAGGTAACGATTGGTCTGAAGAACTGAAAACTAAATAGGGTGACCATATGAGTTCTGCGTCAATTAGATATTTTATTATCACAGATGAATCCGAAATTCTCCGAGTCTCAATCAATAAGTTCAAACGGTTATTAGAAGCAACAAGTGATGAGAAAATAGAAAGGTTTGCCGGAAAACGTGTGCGCGCTGCAGAAATTTGTGTAAAGCTTGAGAATCGAAAACCAATTGAGGTTTTACGTGCTATTTATTATTATTTACACTTCAATGAAAAAGGTATCCTTGATGAAGAGTATTTAATAAAAAGTTGAGAGCTTTGAATAATCCAAACCCACAACCCATCAAAAAATACAAAAACGAAAATTTTGCCTTGTAGTAATAGATATCTATTTGAAAATATTTATTAAATATCATAAATGTGCTATATTTTTCTTAAAACTCAATCCTAAACAGGAAGGCCATTGTGAACTTTAAGAAAAAAGATAAGCAATTAACGTTTGCAGACATGGAAGCGGTTGTGAATAATACTTTTACTAACAATCGATTGAAACGGTTGCAGGAAATAGACGATGTTATAGATTGGGAACCAATCGAAACAGTCTTTAATTCAACCTACGATGTCGGCAAAAATAAAGTTGGCCCACCAGCTTATCCGCCTTTAATGTTGTTTAAATGTCTTTTATTACAGAAATGGTTCCGCATAGATTCTGACCCCGAACTTGAAAGTCAAATTAATGACAGCAACGCCTTCCGCAAATTTCTGGGGCTGTCTTTGGATACGCCTTCGCCTGACCATTCCACCTTTTCACGTTTTAGAGGCCGGTTGAGCAAGGGGCTGTTCGAAGCAATAACACAAACGATCTTGAACCAATTTTCAGAAGAAGGGATCATAATAAATGAGGGCATTGCAATAGACGCCCGAATCGTCAGGTCTGCCAGTAAACCCTTGAGCAACAAACGTTTGGAGGCCATCAAAAATGAACGTTCAGTTCCAGAGGGGCAATTTGATAAAACAGGAAAGCCTCGAAAGTTTTCAAGAGATATTGAGTCCAACTGGACAATAAAAAATGATAAAGCCTACTTTGGCTTAAAAGAGCATGCGTCCATAGATATCAATCATGGTTTTATCCTGGCAACGGCTTTAAGTCCGGCTTCCGTACACGACACTAACTATTTTCAATATTGTACGCTGTATAGTCGTTACACCAAGCATGATTTAAAGATGGTATATGCAGATAAAGGGTATCATGGAGAGTTAAATAGAAGCTTTTTGAGCCTGAACGGGTTTGGTGACGGTATTATGCGTAAAAATACTACGGGCGCAAGACTGACGGAATTTGAGACGGATCGAAATAAAAACATCTCTAAAATACGCTATATTGTAGAACAATATTTTGGTATAAGCCACCTCCATGACAGAGGCAAACGAGCCCGATTTACCACCATTACCAAAAATAATATTGACATTTGGATTAGACAAGTCGCGTACAATATCCGAAAGGGAATCAAGATACTTCGTAAAGCACACCAGGAAGTAATTTTTGCGGGGTAAAAGTGTCTGTTTGATGAAATAACCATCAAATATAAATTTCTACCCAAATCCAACCTTTAAAATACAGCATAAATTTGAAGAATAGTAAAGATATGGGATTTGAAAATCAAATTTCATCAGGGGATAGGCTTTTTTTGTCAAATTTTTCAAAAATAGAGGCTTATTCAAAGCTCTTAAGTTGCGATATTGTATTCGCTGCAAGTGAGCTTTCCAGCATATTCTTAGAAAAAGAACCGGGAAATGTAATAAATGCACAGCAGGAGTTTGCAAAAAGGCAACGAGATCATGCTGTTTGGTGGAAACCTGATATGCAACTTGAACGTAATATCTTAGATGCCTCTATCGATGAGTTTAAGTGTAAAAGGTTATAATTCTATAGGGTAAAAAGTATAATGACTGGCGGACAAAATAGAACGCAAATCAAAACCGGACAAAACGTATCCATTGTATTAAAAAAAGACCAAAGAACAGGTGTCCTCACCCAAGGCGTCGTAAAAAATATTTTAACAAAATCGTCTTTTCATCCCCATGGCATAAAAGTCCGATTGGAAAATGGCCTTGTTGGCAGAGTTAAGGTCATTCATGGTTAAAAATTTAGATTCATAATGTATTTTAACGTCACATATTCAGCCATTTATAACTGGAAAGGTTCAGGGACCGAACGGGAACAGAACGATCCAAGCCTTATGGATTCATTTTGTCATTTGATCATTGCTCAAGAAGCAACTACTGAGGCCACCTGGATAATCCTAATTGATCAAGGCGAAGATACCGGTGTGCCGACAACAAACTGTATTCAGTTCATTCTCCCAAGAATTTGTGAAAGATTTAAATTGAAGATAGCCAATCTACGTGTTTTTGAAGTCTGGCCGTACCATCAAGGAGACCCCAGGCTGAAACATACAGAAGTTGTGATATCGGATATAAGTTTTGACGATGACAATGAGCGAGTGCTTCGAAATTCCTGGAGGCCAACCGATGATCAGGATGCCGAGATCCTGGATCAAATAATTGAGACGGTTGGTGATAAAGTCATCCGTGAGGAAGTTTAATGAATTTCTTCAGCGGCCAGGGCCGGGGTTGCAAAAGAAGAGAGTCCATTCATTTGTCAGAATCAATTATCAATAAGAATAAATGAGACAAAATTAATGCCTATTGAGCCGGATCTTGTAACCATCGGCAGGGCAAAAAACATTTTTGATATTGGTGCAAAATGGCACATGCTACAGGGACAATGAAAAGTGCAACCGGAATAGGTAAACCAGGGGAGCCCGCAAATACCAGCCCCCACCTTGGTGATCTTATTTTACAAAAATATGAAAGAATACTTCACACAGGGTTTGAGGATCTCAAACGGTTTGAATTAATTGACCGGTTGGAAAAACCTGTCCTGGACTTTATTTTTTGGGGTAACAAGAAAAAGATCCTTGAGGTATATGAATTTCTTTCAGGGTATCCATATGCGTTTACTGTAAGAACCAAGAAAGGCTTTGATTTGTGGAGCCTACCAGAAAGGGGCGTGCGTAATGCTTATGTGTTCATTTCAAGATTTCCCAGGATAATTCAATTCATACAAAAATATGAACATGAGATCCCGGAAGATTTATGGGGCGTTATATTCGGATATCCGCTATCTGAAGTTCATCAGTTCACATACGATTGGGATACATTTAGAAAGATTATAGAAAAATAATCCGCTAACGCTGCTAATTCAGCCGACGCAAAAAAACCGCCCGGTTGATTAGCAGGGTTATACATTTACAAGCAAAGTGGAAAAACAATGAAAAATATTAGCCAGATGCCAAAATATCATGAACTTATGAATCCACTTCTTGAAGCTCTTCATGAGTTAGGTGGTTCTGGTTCAATTGAAGAGATATCTCAAAAGGTTTCAGAATTGTCTGGATTGCCAGAAGAATTATTGAATATTCCACATAACCCCGAAAAAAGCAGCCAAACTGAAATTGAATATCGTTTAGCATGGGCTCGTACTTATTTAAAAAAGTATGGCATACTGGAAAATTCAGATAGGGGTATTTGGCTAATTGTCCCAGAAAAACGTGATGTAAAAACGGTTGATCCTCAAGTAGTTGTAAAAACAGTACGAGACGAAAATAAAAAACAAAAAGAAGCCAACGAAAAAGAAAAAGTTACTGAAACAGATGAAGATGCAGATATTGAAATTCCAGATGAGGCTGAGTCTTGGCGTAGCACCCTCCATAATGTTCTCATATATAAAATTTCACCAGATGCTTTTGAAAGATTAGCAAAAAGGATTCTAAGGGAATCTGGTTTCGTACAAGTTGAAGTAACTGGTCGTTCAGGGGATGGTGGCATTGACGGCAAGGGCATAATGCGGTTAAGTGGCTTGCTAAGTTTTCACGTTATTTTTCAGTGTAAGAAATACAAAGGCAGTGTTACTTCTTCAGATATTCGGGATTTCAGAGGTGCAATGATTGGAAGGGCTGACAAGGGACTGTTTATCACAACTGGCACTTTTACCCGAGATGCTATACGAGAGGCTACAAGAGACGGTGCGCCACCAATTGATCTCATTGATGGAGATCAACTCGCTGACAAGCTGAAAGAATTAGGCCTCGGAATAAAGAAGGAAATGGTTGAACGAATTTCAGTTGATACAGAATGGTTTAAATCAATATAGGACGTATAACAACTTTTACCGGTAAATATTCTCAATCCAATATATGGCCTCAATATTGGAAAATCCCCCCAGACCACCCAGGATTGTGGAAAAATGGATGAAGTCTTTTCAGAAACGCTCGGAAAATGGCTGGGCATGGGGCATGTGTACTTGATATGTTATTGGTCGGGAGCTTTGAGCTTCAAATAATCCGGTTACATACCGGTGCTTGCCGTTAAAGTACTTATTTTTTTATGAATCCGATTTGAGAATTTCAATTAGTGAAAGACGCTGTACCACCTCAAGCATCAAAAAAGCCGAGGATACAATTAACCCTGAAATTTGTTTACTAACCTCAGCAATCTTGATATGGATTTGTTGAGTGTGAAGAAGTTAGCCGCTCCGGTTATTTTTCGTTTTCCATAATATGCGGTTAGTTAACCGGACTCGTTCAATCACATTTTATTCACAAAGGTGGTGCAAGCAAAATATTCGTAGCATTTAATATCGGCTGGGTCCCTCGGACAATAAGGACATAAGGCATTAATTGTTGATACAGCCCCGCAGTGTAATCTATGACCTCTTAGCATGAGGTGCTTTGTAAAACCTAAGGATAGCATTCATGAAGATAGATAAGATTGAAATTGAAAATTTCAGGTTGCTAAAAAAATTTTCATTGGATTTAGAAGAAGATCTTTCATTAATTATTGGTAAAAATAATACAGGTAAAACTTCAATTCTTACAGCGTTAGATAAATTTATAAACGCCTCGGATAATAAAAAAATTACGATTAATGATTTTAATGTCGAACTAAAAAAACAATTAGCAGAATTGATGCAAGGGAGTTTAGAACTCGCAGAGGAAGAAAAGTATGTCCCAATAGGTATTAGCCTTAGGGTTTACATAAAATATGATGACTCGGATGATTTATCACAAGTTAGCTCATTAATAATGAGTTTAGACCCTAAAGATGATAATATTGTTTTATCCTTTGAGTATAAAATTACCCGCTCAAAACTAATTGATATGAAGTCTGCCTACCAAAGGGATAAAGAAAAATACAATAATGATCCCATTGTGTTCCTCAGTGAGAATCAATCAAAATATTTTGATCCTATCAAGAAGAAGAGTTTATCATTTGAAAACGGGGAAATATTTACCGATTTAGTTAAAGACGGCATTAATTTAAAAGATGTGATCTCCTTTAGGTTTATTAGTGCCAAGCGAAATGTCACGAATAAGGATAATGATAAAACTCTTTCTGCCCAAACATCCCGTATCTATCGAAAGACATCAAAAAATGATGATCAAGAAAATGCTGTTGATGATTTCAAGAAAAAATTACGCGATACGGATACAGATTTGAGCAATATATATGGCAGTATGTTTGCTTCTTTGCTTGCCAAGGTTGCCAAGTTCGGGGGCATTAAAGAAAATGAGACCGATATAAAAATTGCTTCTACTCTTCAACATAGAGAATTACTGGAAGGGAATACTACGGTCCTTTATTCACATGAGAACTATGATTTGCCAGAACATTATAATGGTTTAGGCTATATGAACCTAATAAGTATGATTTTTGAAATTGAGGTTTTGCTTAGTGACTTCAGACGATCTTCTCAGGAAAAACCCGCTGCGATAAACTTGCTATTTATTGAAGAACCAGAAGCCCACACGCATCCCCAAATGCAATATATTTTTATTAAAAACATCAAGTCTTTGTTAAAAGAAAGCCGAAGGCGAGATGATGATATTGAAATTCAATTGCAAACAGCTATCAGTACCCACTCTTCGCACATTGTTTCGGAGTGTGATTTTGATGATGTAAAATTCTTGAAAAAAAGTATGGAGACCAATGAAGTCGAATCCAAGAACTTAAAATCTCTTAAGAATGAGTACCGCTCTGATGATGAGGAAGAGGATAAATTATATAAACAGTATTTTAAATTTCTTAAACAGTATCTTACTCTGAATAGAGCAGAACTCTTTTTCGCTGATAAAGTGATTCTGATAGAAGGTGATACAGAAAGAATTTTGATACCTGCAATGATGAAAAAGGTCGATCAGGAAGATAGTGAGAATAATTATGTTCCATTGCTATCTCAAAATATATCAATTGTGGAGGTTGGTGCTCATTCTCAGACCTTTGAGAAATTTATATCTTTTATTGGGGTAAAAACTTTAATTATTACTGATATAGACAGCTCGTATGATGAAATTCAGTATGAGGAAGATGGTGAGACCCCTAAGAAATATGCGAATGGGAGCATAAAAACCAAAGAAATAAAATGTCGGCCTGATGATTATAAAGCACAAAAAACTACCAATAATTCTCTCTTGTTCTTTCATGGAAAGAAAACCGACGAATTACAATTTTTCAAGAACTTAACGGTTAACGAGAAAGCGCTTAAGAAGTCGGATGGGCGTTGGCAGTCTGATGAAAACGGTTCTCTTTTGTTGGTTTATCAAACTAACGAAAACGGCTACCATGGTCGTAGCTTTGAAGATTCATTTTTCAACTTAAATAAAACCTTGCTCGGTCAGAACGCATCTTTGTTTCCTTCTTTAACAAAAAAATGGTTTGATAAATATATAAATGACGGTTCTGAAATAGACGCCTTTATTTTTGCAGAAAATGCGGTTGGTAGCAAACCCTCTCTTGCAATTGAAATATTATTAAACAGTACAACAGAAAATGGAATGGAATTTTCTAATTGGAAAATTCCTGGATATATCAAAGAGGGGCTGGAATGGTTGAGAAAAAATTAAATTTATCAAGTTATAGTATCGAAGCGCAACAGGTCATTGAACTAATTAAACAAGGTAAAAATTTTTTGCTAAGCGGGGGAGCTGGCAGTGGAAAAACCTACACCTTAGTTGAAATACTTAAAGCGCTGATTGAAAGACAGCCTTTATCAAATATTGCGTGCATTACATACACGAATGCAGCAGCCGATGAGATCATAGAAAGGGTTGAACATCCAAATCTTTATGTTTCTACAATTCATGAATTCTTATGGCGCAACATTAAACACTTTCAAGAAGAGCTTAAAAAAACATTGATCGAGTTAATTGATGATGAAACAAAGCCAAAATTTAGAATACCTGGAGGTGAAGAGGTCAATCACAATCTTTATAATAACCTGAAAAAAGGTATTCAATATAAAGAGTTTGTACGACTAAAAGAGGGTATAATTTCGCATGATGAATTGATAGTCATTGCCCATAAAATGTATGAAAAATATCCAAAACTTTGTGCTATTACGAAAGATACATATCCTTTTATTTTTGTAGATGAATATCAAGATACCAGCAAACTGGTCGTTGAAATTTTACTGGAACACCTTAAGCAATCTCAAAAAGAAAATATTGTTGGTTTTTTCGGAGATGCAATGCAATCTATTTACGATGGTAGTATTGGGAATATTGATGAATATAAAGGCCAGGAAGACCATTTAGTAAATGAAGTTAAAAAAGAGCAAAATAGACGCAATCCTCGATTAGTTATAGATCTATCGAATAAAATCAGAACAGATGGTTTAACTCAACGTCCTTCTGATGATCCTTTAGCTCCGAATATGGATTCTAATGGTAATGTAAAAGAAGGAAGTATTTTATTTCTATATTCCGACAAAGATGATTTAAATAATGTCAGAGAGTATTTAGGATGGGATTTTTCTGATGCAAAACAAAATAAAGAGCTAAATTTGACTCATAACCTCATTGCCGCTAAAGCAGGATTTGGGGAGCTCATGAGAATTTATGACAGTGATAAGATTTTGGATTTTGTTGCAAGACTAAAAAAATATATTAAAGCCAACCCTGATTCAATTGAGACAGAAGGGAAAACATTAAAAAATGTCATTGATGAACTTCAAGAGGGGATGTCTGGTCGTGCTTTGAATGCCGTCTCTCCGACAAAAGCAATGCAGGAATATATCGATATTTATCAATCGATATATGAGGAAGCTCTGCAATGTTCATTTGACCAGATTGCGTCCATTTATATTAATAACGATCAATTAATAGACGATAAAAAAGATAATACTGAAGAGAATGATAAACCAGGCTCAAAGAGAGATGATCTTATCAAGCATTTATTTAAAATCCAGCATGCTCTTAGGCTTTATGAAGAAAAAAAGTATAATGAATTTATCCGGATAACGGATTTTAAAATCACATCACTACAAGCAAAAAGTCGGTTGCAAAAAAATGTTCAAAAATTAGTTGAGGCAAGTAAAAAAACAATTTCAGAAGTTATTAATGGAGCTGATGAGTGTGGGATTGTCCTAATTGATGACAGAATGCAAAAATTTAGAGAAAGCAAAAAATACATCTATGATCAAGTTTGTAGGCTGAATTTTGAACAATTCCAACAACTCTATCAATATCTTGAGGGTTTTACACCATTTTCAACACAACATAAAACCAAAGGGGCTGAATTTCCAAATGTTTTAGTGGTGTTAGATAATGGGAAATGGAATAATTATAATTTTAGCTATTTGTTTACTAACGAAGGCACCGAAAGTGTCTTACATCGTACACAGAAAATATTTTATGTTTGTTGTACAAGAGCAAGAGAACAATTAGCTGTATTTTTTCACCAACCTTCACAAGCCGTTATTGATAGAGCGAAGGAATGGTTTGGGAAAGAAAATGTTCAGTGTATCGATTAGTGAATCTATCTGAAAATATCCTGCTGTGTTGTGTTAATCCTGAATTGGGGGAATCGTTGTCGACGCCACCTATTCGGTTTAGGACAGGTATAAAATATAGTAGGGTGCCGTAACGAATACCTCGGAGTGGCCACGCTACTTGAGGTCTTTTTCATTCAGACTATAGAGATTTCGTCTCTGATCAATTCCCAACTTTAATGAGAAAGTTGGGATTGTAAAAATCAGCCCCAATGCTCATCGATAAAGGCGTTTGGGAATTTTTTTGAAAATTCGACTTGCTTTGTCAAAAAATATATCCTAACTTTTATTCATATTTTTATAAAAAGTTGGGAATATTGAAAACATGAAAAATTTGAATCATCCTAAGAAAGGAAGCCATATTTCTGTTGAACCGATCCGGAGGCAAAAAGACATCAAACTCATAAAAAAAATCTTACAGGATTCTCCTCGGAACCTCTGTTTGTTCATTTTGGGGATTAACACCAATCTACGGGCCTCAGATTTGCTGAAAATCAAAGTGGAACAAGTGCGACACCTTCAACCCGGGGAAGAAATCACCCTGAAGGAGAAAAAAACAAAGAAACAAAGGCGGATCAATTTAAATCGGGTTTGCATTGAGGCAATTCAAAACCTGCTTAAATCCATTAAATATGAAAATGATGATTTTCTTTTTCTAAGTAACCGTAAGAACAAAAATGCATTGACGGTTTCCAGTCTAAGCACTTTGGTTAAAAAATGGTGTAAGGACATCAATCTGAAGGGGAATTATGCCAGTCACACCTTAAGAAAGACCTGGGGATACCATCAGCGAGTTACATTTGGCGTAGGGATTCCTGAATTAATGGTTTGTTTCAATCACACCAGTCAAAAGCAGACATTGGATTATCTTTGCGTTCAGCCCGAAGAAATTAAGAGCGTCTATCAAAATGAGCTTTAGATAATAGGCAGTTATGTGGATTCTGTATGTCCTCAAATACGAGAAATAGCAGCACATTGGGTTTTAGAAAGCCGGATATTTTTTCTGGCGGTGTAGATCTGACTCCTTTTCTATTCTATTGGATCAGCCGCTTTTTCAGCCGCGAAACAGCTAAATATCCAAAGATGATCGTAAAGGCTACCATAAAAATGATATCAAAGAATAACAGGCTGCTGAACTGCCCTAAACAACAAGCCCGGATCAAACGGGCGGAATGAGTGAGCGGAAATACTTCGGATACCCATTGAATCCATTCCGGAAGATTGGTGATAGGGAATACAATTCCCGAAAAGAAAAACATGGGAGTCAGACAACCGGTTAAAAAAAAAATTAAAGTGATTGATGGTCTTCACAAAAGAAGTAACAAATAAAGAGAGGGCACCAAACATCATTCCTGCAAAAAATCCCACAAGCGGTGTAAGAATAGCAAAATATGAAGGCACAAGACCGAAAACCATAAAAACACTCATCACCGCCAAGGTAAAGAAAAACCCTTTAGTGCCGACAAAAAGCATTTCACCAACAAATAAATCCGTCACTGTAATGGAAGCCGAAACCATACCATCATAGGCCTTATCAAATTCAAGTCGAATAAAAGTGCCGAAAGTGCACTCAAAAGCGGCTGTAAACATCGAGGAGGGCGCAATCATACCCGAGGCCAGAAACAGCAGATACGGTGTACCATCGATCAAACCGACATAATGCCCAAGTCCTAAACCGACTCCGGCCAAAAAAAATAAAGGCTCCACAAAAGGAGGGAATCCGTTGGAAACCAGCTGTTTGCAATATACACGAATATGCCTGTACCAGATGCTGTACAAACGATAAGCCAGAGGTGGCGGTGTTGTGACAATTCGTTGCGGCAGGACGGTTTCAGTCATGCAAGGTTCTCCCGGTTACTTTTAAAAACAAATCTTCCAAATTGACCGGTCTTAGAAAAAAATCGCCTGGGTTGAGTGGCTCGGTCACTGTTTCCAGTGAAGATAACCTATCACCATAAAGCATAAGCCTACCGGCTGTTTCTTCAGTCCGAAACCCTTTCGTTTCAATCGTCGAAAAAACATCGGTATTCAGAATTTCCAGTACGTATGGTTCCAAATTTTTTGAGATTAGAGCGTAGGGCTGCCCCTGAAGAATTTTTTCGCCTTTGTGCATAATGATCAGGTCATCGCATAATTGGGCGGCTTCATCCATGTAATGGGTGGTCAGGACAATTGTCACACCGGTTTTTTTGAGCATCCTCATTTTATCCCAAATGGCTTGCCGTACCTGCGGATCTAAGCCGGTGGTAGGCTCGTCCAAAATAAGGAGGTGAGGGGAGTTGATCAAGGCTCTGGCAATGACCAGACGCCTTTGCATACCGCCGGACAATTCTCTAATACGGGCCGTTTTTTTTTCGGTAAGTTCCATAAATTCAAGCAGCTCGCTGATACGCCGGCTGGCAACATTGTGGGGCAGGCCATAAAATTTACTGTAAATATACAAATTTTGGGAAACTGAAAGCTCAACATCGAGATTGTTTTCCTGGGGCACAATTCCGGAAAGATATCGGATTTCGAGTTCATTTTTGGCCGGATCATAACCCAAGACATTAATTATTCGACCATTATCTGAATCTGCCCTGACCCGTCCGGTCAGCATGTTCATCATTGTGGTTTTACCTGCTCCATTGGGACCCAATAATCCGAAACAGGTAGCCTTGTTTACTTCAAAGGAAAGATTATGAACCGCTTTGAAATCTCCGAAGTGTTTGGTAGCATGTTTTACATATATTGCTTTTTCTGTCATTTTCCATTCCCCGATGACAGGAGATGGTTATACATTATCCTGTCTTTCCTTAGATTTGGAAAGTCACTTATCAAGATATTTCCCGCTGCCATGAACCCAAGCAATATGCAGTTTCATTTTACTGGGCAGTCCAGTTGAGACTGCTTCATCTATTTTACTACTCACCCCAAACAGTTCAACAAAAGCCTGGTAATCTTCAAACCATTCATTGCTGGGGCTGAAAGAGTGAACGATCATCGCCGCTTTGTCCGTCCTCAAGCGACGAGCCTCTATAATGGCCGATACCGTTCTGTGAAGTAGTTGGTAGCGGATGTGGTCTGGGACAGGGAATGGCAGATTGAGTTCTTCGCATAAAAATTTCAACCGTTTTTCTTTGCCTGGGGACGGGTTACTGAACCACTCCCCGACAGTTGGCCCGAAAGGTTCCGACACTTTACCTTCCACTGTGATTGAAATAAGGCCGGTATCTGTTTCCCCCAGCACCCAAATATCATTCTGGGAGGCTGCCCCGCCTCCAGGAATGGGTACTTTATGTTCCGGTATTATGAATATAGATTTCAGACTGTTTAACGCCGGAACCTGGCGCAATACCGCCAGAACCTCTTTAGGGATACCATCAGCTTCGTGCCAGCAATATGCCAGAGATCTTGCAGAATAGCCTTGCTTCCATTGTTTATCTGGGTGGGCCAGGAATTGTTTCCAATCTTTTGGATCTTTTGCCGGTACCAATATTTGCGTCATTGTCCTGTGCCCTTATAATATTGTCGATTGTAGTGACAATATCAGCATAGCTCCTTCTTGTAAAACGTCCTTTAATCTGGCCTTAATTGACAGGTCATGGCCCCTGGGTATAAAGATAAGTGTCTTATTCTTATTTATAACATTAAGGATATCTTTTTATGTTCAGTAATTTTTTCATTTACTTTATCATCGTGGCTGCTCTGATCGCCATCGCACGAACCCCCTTTTTTAAGGGCTTTATCGGGGAATTACTTGTCAACATACTGTCTGGGCTGATGCTCGATAAAAAAACGTACAGGCTAATCAGAAATGTTACTTTACCAACCGATGATGGCAGCACTCAGATTGATCATGTTATCGTATCCAAATATGGCATATTCGTTGTTGAAACCAAAAACATGAAAGGCTGGATTTTCGGCGGAGAGAAGCAGAAAACATGGACCCAGGTAATTTACAAGACCAAAACAAAATTCCAGAATCCGCTTCGCCAGAATTATAAGCATGTGAAGACCCTTGAGGGACTACTATGCCTCCCCGCTGACTGTTTCTATTCCGTCATTGTTTTTATGGGTGATTGTAAGTTCAAAACACCTATGCCGGAAAATGTGTTGTTCCCTCTGGAATACATCAGCTATGTAAAATCCAAACTCACACACCGACTTGAAGATGATCAGGTGGACCAGGTAGTTCAAGCAATAGAGCAATTTCGTTTTGACCGATCGCTGAAAACGCATATTAACCACGCCCGACATGTTAAAGAACTGATGGCAGAGAAGAAGAAGGTAAACCTGTGCCCTAAATGCGGGAGTCCGCTTGTGGTCCGGATAGCGAAAAAGGGGCCAAATGCTGGGAATGAATTTTGGGGCTGCTCAGATTTTCCCAAGTGCCGGTATACAGCTCCGATGGAAAGTAGCGTGAAAAGTGACGAGGACTGATATCAAAGTTGGCTGACCCTAATCCCCAGACAGGCAAGAATAACAAAACAAGTCAACGCCTGCATTGACAAGTGTCTCTGCCAAAACTTATAGACAAAGTACACTCCCGTAATTCCTCAAAATTATCTGTTTTTTGGGGCTTCATCCAACACGCTTCTAACCATCTGAGCCATATTTGATTTCACAACAGGTTTCATTAAAAAACCTTTTACCCCTAATGATTTGGCTTGTTCCTTGTTAACCCTTTCGCTGAACCCTGTACAGATGATAATCGGGATATCCGGCCTTATTGCCAACATCTCTTTGGCAAGTTGATCACCGGTCATGTTCGGCATTGACATATCTGTGACCACTAAATCGAAGCGGGATGCATCTGCTGCAAACGCCTCAAATGCTTCAACTGAATTGATTCGATGGTTTACTTGATAACCAAGACGCTCAAGAATCTGTTTTTCAAGGTTTGCAACAGATTCTTCATCATCCACCAGCAGAATACGCTCTCCTTTCCCATGCGGAATTTTCAACGTATTAATGGTTACCGGCTCAATCGTTTGATCCATCAGGGGAAGATACACATGAAACTTTGTTCCTTTGTCGATTTCGCTGGAAACTGTTATTGTTCCGCCATGTTCACTAACGATACCATGAACAACAGAAAGCCCAAGCCCTGTTCCTTTCCCGTGTTTTTTGGTCGTAAAATATGGATCGAAGATCTTATTCTGAATATCACGAGACATTCCGTGTCCTGTGTCAGAGACAGATAAAACAGCATATTTGTCAGATTGAATATCGCTGTCGGGAAGTTCCCCTGTTTCCCCCGTTGTTTCTTTAAGGGTGACTGAAATTTTTCCCCCGTTGGCCTCCACAGAATGAAATGCGTTGGTAATCAGATTCATCGCAACCTGATGTATCTGTGTAGGGTCTGCCATAACAAAGCCGCAGTCTGCCTGGATGCTTTGTTTGATTTCAACGTAAGAGGGAATTGTTGATTTGGAAAGCTTCAACACTTCTTTGAGAACAGACTGAATACGAGTTGGCATCTTTTTCTGATCCGACTGACGGCTGAAGGCAAGTATCTGCTGCACCAGATCCCGTCCTCTTTCCCCGGCCTTGTAAATTTCTTCAGCATTTTCTCGTTCAATACTATTTGACGGTAGATCTTCAAGAAGCAGTTCAGACATCCCTATGATTGGACATAAAATATTGTTAAAATCATGTGCGATTCCGCCAGCCAAATTTCCAATGGACTCAACCCTCTGAGCCTGTCTGATTTGAGTCTGCAAGTTGATCTTTTCCTGCTGAAACCGAAACTGTTGAATATGCTCCCAGGTGCTTACCATCAAAAAAGTCAATTGCTGGGTGTCAATCTCCAGATAGGGGGTCGGTTTATTGGCTACCGCAGCAACGGCAACAATCCGATCCGCGTCAAACACAGGCACTGACATGAAACGGGAAATATTTACATGGCCATCCGGATATCCCTTTCTTGATGGATGGTTCTCATTGAAATCATTTAAAATGATTGGTTGACGATTTCTCACGGGTTCACCCCAGATGCCCGCTTCAGCGATTGGAAATTTGATGGGTTTGTCGTGGATCGCACACTCAACCATGGCACTCGTTGACCAGTTGTGAATCTGCATCTCCTTTTCATCTGGGGAGAGATACCCCAAAAAGCCGAGTTTACTGTCTGAAAGCTCTAACATTCTTTCTAAAACATATCCGAATATTTTCTTTTCAGAGGCATCCGGCATGACCGCAATTTCATTGCTGATATCCAGGCGGATTCTGTTTATTTTGTTTTCCTGCTCCGCTTTTTTTCGTTTGGTAATATCCAGGAACACGACAATACCATAAATGATTTCCCCCTTTTCATTTTTTATCGGTGCCGCATTGGCCCACACAATTCTGTCTTCCTGATCCGGCCGTTTTACAATAAATTCTTCGGAACAGGTTTCACCAAACAGTATGGCACGGGCCAGCGGCACCTCATCTTCTTTGTATGGGGTCCCATCAAAATGCAGTATCTGCCAACTGGCCACATATTGTTCTATGCCAACACCATCGACTATTTTTGCTCTGGCCTCACCTCTGATGTTCAATGCTGAATCATTCACGTAAATCAGTTTTCCGTCAGGCGCTTTTGCAATGGCAATGCCAGCCTGGCTGTAGTCCATGGCGGCTTGGAACATGGCTTTACTTTCCAGCAGGGCTTCATTCGTTTTTTGATGTGATTCAATTTCATTTTTCAAATGGTCTGTGCGTCTTTTGACTTCTCTTTTCAAAAACAATATGCCCAAAAAACACAATGCAACGATAACGGGGACAATGATGCTCAATATCAGCTTAAGTGTCTCCCAAAAATTAAGAGTTGGTTTTGGCAGAATGGGCCCGAACCATTTATTGTAAAGTTTTTCATAGGTGCCGTTTGCGATAACAAGCATTAACCCCTCATTAATGTGCTGGAGTAAGTCTTTATTCCCTTCTGAAACCGCTATGCAGAATTTTTGTTCAAACCCAGCCAGTGGATGAATGATCGGCTTCAGGTCTTTATCTTTAATCGAGCTAACGTCAATAATACTTGTTATTCCTAATTTTTTGATTAACTGGTGCCCCACCAACTGCTGTATGATGACGGCATCTGCTTTGCCGTTTGAAAGATCGTTAAAGGCCTGCTCAAAACTTGGGGTGAGTACCAAGTTATCTGTCAGTTCGTTCTTAACCGCATATTCGTGTGCGGTATCTCCATTCATCACAAGGACCTGTTTATTTTTCAGATCAGACTCACTCCGAATAGAAGTTTCGCCTTTTCGGACGAAAATAGTACCGTGCATTCTTATATACGGGGCTGAAAAATCAAAGTAGGTGTCACGTTTCAAAGAGTAAGACACCAAGGGCAGGACATCGATCTTTCTATCAATTAATTTTTGTTTGATCTGGTTCCAAGGACCCACTTCAAATGAGATATTCAATCCCGATGCAAGAGCGACTTCTTTCAGCAGTTCAACTGAAAAACCATCCGCCTCGCCACCTTCTTTGACGATAGAAAATGGAGGGTAATCAAATTCACTGGCAGATTTAATAACGTGCTGTAAACCTTCATGGCCACTGCTGCCAGTTGCAGAAATAACGATTAATAATATTGGAATGATAAACAGATTAAATTTAGTTCGATTCATCATAGGCCAGACTCATTTTAAAGCGAATTGTAATTGTTTTTATAGAAACGAGACGGTATCCATTTTACATCAGACAACACAGAAAGCAAGGATGTGAGAGAAATGAAGCAAGTTGAATCTGCTCATAATGGTATTTTCCCAGGGGCATCAAGGAAAAAATTCGGTCAGCATTACCAGAACGATTGAATCCTTTGAAAATCAGTTGACGTTCAGAGCGTTAATAGACAGAATGCTCGCCTTCCTCAGGATTTAATCTGAGGCGGGAGTATGTTCACAACATTCGGACGACATTTTTCATCATTCCTTCATACATATGATTTGATCACGGGTTTCTTTAGCCTTATAAAGTGCTTTGTCAGCCAATTCCAATAGGTATTGAGGTGATTTTTGGGGACTGGGAGTGATACAAGCAAGCCCCATACTAAAACTAACTCTACCAAAAGGAGACCCACTATGTGGGATATTAAGTGCTTGTACCTGCTGCCGTATGCTTTCAGCAGTGCTTTTACCTCCTTCCAAAGTTGTAGAAGGCAAAAGAATTACAAATTCTTCACCGCCATAACGCGCCGCGAGGTCTGCCGGTCGCCTCATAGCCTCTTTGAGAATCGTTCCTACCTTGATAAGGCAATCATCCCCCATTTGGTGACCATAGGTATCATTGTAACGTTTAAAAAAATCAATATCCAGCATTCCAAGGGTAATTTTTTGTCTTTCTCTTGCCGCCCTGTGCCACTCTTTTTCAATAAGACTGTTGAAGAAACGCCGGTTGGCTAAATTGGTCAACCCGTCCACATTTGCGAGCTCTCTAAGCTTTTGGTTTGTATGTTTCAATTTGAGGTTGACTTGTTCAATCTTCTCTTGTTGGTCTATCCGTTTGCTGACCATTTCATTGGCAGTTCGTCCTAGCGTTTTAAGTTCTTCAAACTGAACCTTTTCAAGCTTTATTTGTTCTTTTTTCTTACTGGCGTTTTCAAAAAATGCCTCGAATTCAGACATATGTTTTTTTACTTGCCACGCATAGTATTTTCCTATCATAAACACAAAGGAAATAGCAAAGATTAGGGTAAGCAGCATAAATGTAAATTCGCCTATCATTTCCTTTTTTAATCTCTTTTTTAAGAAATCGGTTCTATTTTCCATTATATTGAGATTTACTATCTTTCCTCCAATCCATCCCCAAGGTAAATAATATTTGGCAAATCCTAACATGTCATACTCGTTACCGTCTTTCCCTATAGTGGAAAGCCTAAAAAAATCGCCGGAAGATTTCAGACTGGTTCGATCTATCTGTTCTATAGCTTGCTTGATTGCTGTAGTAGACAAGTTACCAAACCCTAACGTTTTTCCTACGGTTAACTTACCCTCGAGATCCGAAATGAAAGAGATGTCGTCTTCCATGATATTGTGCTGGCGCTTGGATTCTATGATTTCTTCCTGGATTTCATTTTCAATGTTTTGTATATATTCCCCTGTGCCAATGATCCAGTTCAATGGTTCAAAAATCCGAACGTATGAAGTCTTTTTCCTGCTTTTACTGGGATCTTTTGAAACAGGCCATGCGTATTCCAAGAATCCCCCTCCTGCTGTTTGAGCCAAGTGAATCATTTCCCGAACGATTCGTTTTCCGTTGGAATCTTCAAGGTTAAGCCAGGAAAGGCCTTCCTGAGACAAATCCGGTGGATATAATTCTACCCTCCCTTTGGTCGAAAGAATGAAAAAATATCCTCCTTCACTAAAAAGGCGAACACATTGTAATTGGTCATGAATTAGATCGGCTATTTGCAGAGGCTCCATGGTGTGTTCATGCATATGATATTCTGTTTCCACCATGCTAAAAACTATGTCCATCGCTGATTTGATTGAACGTTTAAGCCTCTTGATTTTTACGGCATGCAGGGCGTTGCATATTTCATAATCAATTTTCACTTCCATTTTTAATTGCTGTTTAATATCAGCCAAATGGAGATTCCTTCCAGCTTCAATTTTCCGCTTGATGTCAATGTACTGGAAGCCCATAAAAAATAATGATGGTATTAGGCCAAAACAAATAATGATAAATAGGGACAGTCGAATAGGGATTTCTGAAATTTTAAAAGTTTTCATAATGCGGTCTTTTTGAGGAGGTTCGTCTGTGTATTTTTGAACAAATCATTATTGATTCAAATCAAGGTAACTTTTTTAACAACGTCCTCCCGCTATTCGGTAAATAAGCAGCAAACCGCAAGATAATATTTTTTTAGAATAAGGCGCCGTCCTTCTGGTTTAGGAGGGGAGAAACATCCAACAAGACAGTTTTACATAGGTAGTGTAAAAATTCTGAACCTAATTTGAAACAGAATATCATATCTTGTTGTTCGATTCAAATCTTCAGAACCCTATTTATATAAACTCGGTACTATTCCCAAAATCATTATAAACAATCTAATATAACAAAAAATTGACTGAGCATTTATGGTATTTTCCCCGAGTCCTCAAGGAACCGATCCGGTCAGCATTACCAGAACGACTGAACCATTTGAAAATCAGTTGACATTCAGAGGGCTCATAGACATTATTGTTCTGTCTTCTTCCTCACCTGCATTTGCTAAAGTTAGCTTTGCTATGCATTGAATTTAGATGGGACGCTATCAAAGATAAATTTAAATTAAATTCTTAAGAAAAGAAAACATAATGACATAATGACTGTAGGAATAAATGCATAAATTAGTAGGAGTATTGGAGAGATTCCGTTACTAAAATATTTTTTCAATAAGGCCTGTCCAGCAGGGTTTGGGGCATTAGCAATCACGGTAAGGCCACCACCAGTAACAGCACCGGACACCACGGCATATTTCAGACTATTTGTGAGACCGGGTACCAAGGTACTCAAGTAAGTTATGGCCGCATTGTCGTTAAAGGCTGTGAGTATTATTGCGCTCAACATAAGGGGAAGTTCTCCCAGGCTGCCGAGTACTGGCGCAATCCACCACCCTTGGAGACCACCGTGGATAACCAGCCCTCCCAGAAAAAAGCCTACTAACATCGGAGACTTCAAGTTGACATTATTTTGGAATGGCCAGGTCACATGGCTAAAGCCAATAAAAAATAGCATGCCTGAAACAAAGATAGCCGGATAGTGTGCATTAGCAATGGTCCAAACCATAAAGACAACATGGACTGCAATAATCCATCCAGGAACGTCGCCTAATCGTTGATCCCAGTTAGGATCAACGAGCATGGGCCGTTTATCTCTTGGCAGCATCCCTGGTGTGGAAACACTCATTTGTTGGATTTTAAGATTTTCAAACTCCTGTTCAAACGTGTCAGCCAGCAAAATATGGTCTGCGTCATCTATTTCACAATTTATCATTGTGGACTTTTTGGCGGAGTATTTAATCCTTTGAAATTCATCGTGCAAATCATCACTGATACGCTTTTCAGCTATTTTAAGATCATTTTTAATAGAATCGCTGTGAATATATTTGTCCTTGATCTCAGCTTTGAGCACCGTTAACTTAAATTTTTTTTCAAGTGCGCGAAGTTCTTTTTTGAACACAAGAAAAACCAGTGAATTGCAAATAATAATGCCTACAACGGCCTTCCAGCCAAAGGTGGTAAACATGAAGGCAAAATCCCAGCCCCATGGTGCCGCGACCATAAGAACCGGAGGTGCTGCAAAATGGGTAAAGGTTCCACCAACCGAAATATTAACAAACAGCAACGCGATAGTAGCATATTTAAATTTATGACTTGGCTGTAAATCGTAGAATTTTCGGGCAAGCAGCATGGCTGAAATAGTCATTGCCGCCGGTTCAGTTATGAATGAGCCCAGGATCGGTCCCAGGGTCATAATGGTCAACCACCAGGCAGCCAAAGTTCCTTGAAAAATTTTTGCTACACGACTCATAATTTTTTCAGAAAAATATAAAATAGGGCGAGAGGAAGCAAGGGTCATGATAACGACAACAAACATGGGCTCCGTGTAATTGACACCGCTAATATAGTGGACACAGGTGCCCCAGTCGTAAAAAAGAACTATCGCAACAGTCAGCACCACGGCCCACAAGCCAAATACAACCTCAACTTCGCCTAGAAAGTGAAATATTTCCGCACGGAGACTGGTGGATGTTTCTGAAGCCTTGCCCACTTCTATTTTTTTTTGATGTTCGGATTTCCATTTATGTGCATAATAGAGAAATTTACTACTGAGAAAGGTATGGACTACAGCGGCCAAAAAAATAAGGGTGGCGACTATGTTAAAAGGAGTATGATGAATTCGATGCTTCAGGATTGCGCCTATACCATCAACACCACCATCATTATAACTGGCAAAACTTGGTGGAAGTATTTGACCAGCCATATCAGGGACTAATTCTTCCCCACCTGCATTCGCAAAGGTGGCAGTCAGTAAAACAAAAATTATAAACATGATTGAAAATCGTAATTTCATGAACGCTACCTTTTCCCCTTATTACGTTTAAGTTAAGCGGATGATGTACGGATTTTCTTTAGATCTAAACTAAGAATAAATGGATATTAAAAATAATTTATCCCGTTTTTTTTAATTTGACAACAGGAAAACAAAAACGGTTTATATGCCATTAACTTTAGGGAAAAAGTTCCGTTTTGAGTTACGAGCAATGTAACATTCATTGTCAAACCTCAGATTCTTATAAATCTGATTTTTTTTCGAAGAGTTGACTTATGGTATCAAAGAGGACCAACCCTGATTCCCAGACAGGTAAGAATAACGAAAGTAGTCAACGCCGTTATTACCAATGATCTCGGTCTAAAATAATAGACAAATTGTTGGGTTTGCTTTTACTTAAAAAAAATCCCAGAAATTAGCTTTATCTTATCGTATCTTGTGTCCTCCTTATAAACCTAAATTTATATTTTGATTAGCGATCAAGGCGTTAGGGTAAAATTTCGGTTGTCCAGATATGCAGCCACCCGATTTTTTCCATTGTGTTTGGCATGGTATAAAGCTTCATCAGCTTGGCGAACCAGAGTCGCTTGCTGGTTATTCTTGGGATATTCAGCCACACCAAAACTGCATTGCTGACGACCTGCTTCTCCAAAATCGTGGGCGTCCACAATCCGCCTGAGCTTGTCTGCTACGGCAATCGCATTTTTTAACGTGGTTTGAGAAAGTAGAATACAAAACTCTTCTCCACCCCATCTGGCAAATACATCTCCTTTCCTGATGTTCTTAGAGCAAATGGTTGCTACTTGTTTAAGAACAGAATCCCCTACCAAATGTCCAAAAGTATCATTCACTGACTTAAAATTATCAATGTCTAAAATAATTATGGAAAAGGTGTAGCCATGACAGTTTCCTTTTTTTATTTCTATAGAGAGAAGCTTATTAAACATTGTTTTGTTGTAGCATTGGGTAAGACCGTCCGTGCGCGCCTGTTTTTCCTCTATCTTGAGTTGAGTCTCAATAATTGCATTTGCTTCCAGTAATGGAGTGGCATCATATATCAGAATGGCAACTTGGGTGTCATCCAGAGTATTGATAACGCAATCCTGGCGCATGAAACGAAAAATAGATTTCGTAATTTTTTTCAGTTTGATTGGAATAACGTATTTTTCCACGGATGCGTTCATGAAAGATGGGGATTTTAGAGTGAACGCGATACGGATTTTACGTTTTAGGATGGAAAATGAAGTATCTGGAAACAATTCTGGCAAGCGCTTTCCTTGTGCTTTTTCTTGACTGATTCCTGTACGAACGGACAGCCATCTATTCCAGAACAGTAACTTCAAATCCTGATCTGTAATGATAACCCCATTTTCCAGAGCATCAAGAATGTCAGTTTTTACAAAGGTCACGTATTCTCCTCTATGAACGCATATAGGCTTTTCTTTAGCCAGATAAACATTTCATCATCGAACAGGATGAACAGATGACCGGTGATCTGCTCCTTCTCGAACTCCAGGAGGGTGGAAATAATAAGCACCTTACTATAGCCAACTTTTTCCTGGGCTATAAGTAGCCGGTTATTTAATTCGATGCTGGGCGGTAAAAACGAGACGACCGAATCTAAAAGCTCGGCCAGTTTACCAATACAAGAAACTCCCAGTATATTGGCAATTTCCATGATACTCTGCCGGGTTTCTGTATCATCTTCTTTCTGGTCTGTGCATACTCCTTCCAGCAGACAAATTATGTTTTGCATATTATAAGCACTTTGCTGGTCTATGACAAAAAGGATTTCTCCTTCAAAAGCACCCTTAAACATCTGTGTGGTAATGTATAGGTTTGCTTCATTATCGATTTTACCGAGGACTACATATTCGACATCTCCAACAGAAACGATCTGAATTCCGGGAACCTTCAATCGGGCAAAGCTTTCAAATAGATCTGCAATTGCCGCCGTGGCGGAACCATATGAAATATTGATCAATTCTGCCAATGCTTCTTTAATTTCGCTGTCAATCATTTTCAGAAATCCTTCATTGAATAGTAGCAAGGATTTGTACTATACGGCTTTCATCTATGGGTTTTTTTTCAATGCCCTTTGCGCCTAGAGCTATAATCCGTTCCCTGGCTTTAGCCTGGATATCGGCTGTGACAACATAGACTTGAGCATCCGGATCATAGGCGCGGATAATTTCAAGGGCTTTAAAACCATCCATTTCTGGCATGGTCAAATCTAGAAAAGTAATATCGGGTTTGATCTCCTTGTACAATTCCACAGCTTCCCGACCGTTCGTTCCCAGGAAAATTTTTGAACTGTTTTTCACATTGTCAGGGATGCGTTTTATAATCATAGCTCGTGATAATTTAGTATCATCAACAATCAAAATTTTCATAGTTTTTCTCCAATGCCTGTCAGCGATGATCTGAATATGTCATAGAATAAAATCATCGGAGTGAAACTGTTGCATCTTCTTCGTGAAAATAATCATTTAAAACTATGTTCACCATCATTCTTGAAGGTTAATTCCCCAATATGCGTGAAACATGAGACTTGGAAATGCACAGTTTGAACCCGTCGGATTTTATTCATTTTGGCACTAACACCAATGCCAATTCGAATTTTATTAGGTATAGCACAATTTCCATATTTTTATCCAAAGAAAAGAGCATGAAATGGTTGAAATAAAACCATTAAGAAAAACGAAAACGAGCAATGATGGACAAATTGTAGGGGGGAGATTTACTAAATTTAAATTTCCATGTGTAAAAATCCTGACCCAAAGGGCCAGGCTTTGGGTTGCCCCTATAAGGGGCTTAGTTTGCCTTGCCCCCTCAGGGGGCAAGGATGGTTATCCCCACAGTTTTAATTAGTTATTAAAGAGATCCATCTGTTCAGCTCTTTTCTCTTTTTGTTCCTGATACTTCACATATTTTCGAATCATATCAAAGTCCAAACCGACCGTGTCTACGCAGTATCCCCGCGCCCAAAATTTGTTACCCCAATAGGGTTTGTTCTTCAAATGTCGAAATTTGTTAAACACCCTTATTCTTCCTTTAATTGTTCCTACATAATCGGAAATCTTGACCTTTGGTGGAATCATCACCAATAGATGGACATGATCAACCTGAACGTTCAGCTCAACAATTTTGCAACCCATTCGGTCTGAAAATGACCTTATACAACGGTTCACCTCTCCAGCAATTTTGCCACCCAATACCCTGTACCGGTATTTAGGTACCCAGACAATATGATAGTGGCAATGCCATAAGCTATGTGATAGCTTTTGAAATCGGCTCATTTGTTACTCCTTGATCTTCAGTTGTGGGGACAACTTGATCATTGAGTAGCATTGAGTCGTACAACCGGCAAAGCCTCTGTACTCTGACCTGGCCCCGAGGGCCAGGATTTCTACGCCGGATTAAAAGCACCCTGCCAGGTGAGAATGCCCGGCAGGGGTGTGCACTGATTGCTATATTTTGAACCGGCTGAGCATTGCGTTAAGACTTTCCGCCAGCTTGGATAATTCCAAGGCACTTTCATTTATGTTATTGGTGCTGTTCATGACTTCATTTGCAGCCTGACTGACCTGGTGAACATCCTGTGTCACCTCTGCAGCTACAGTGGAAGCCTGGCCGACATTTTCATTAACCTCCTGAACACCCGAGGCCGCTTGGTTGACATTAGTTGAAATTTCCTGTGTTGTGGCAGATTGTTCTTCAATGGCGGTGGCAACTGAAGAGACAATCGAATTAATATTGTCTATAATCTCAACAATTTCTTTTATTGCATTAACAGATTCTGTGGTTGTTGACTGTACTTCTCTTATTTTTAACCCAATTTCGTCGGTGGCTTGGGCGGTCTGCTTTGCAAGTTCTTTTATTTCAGCAGCTACGACCGCAAATCCCTTGCCGGCATCGCCTGCTCTTGCAGCCTCAATAGTTGCATTTAGTGCAAGGAGATTCGTCTGCTCGGAAATATCGGCAATGGCTTCAGTCACCTTGCTTATCTCAGTAGCCGCCTTGCCTAAATCATCCACTTTCCTGGAAATATGTTCGGCCTTTGCAACAGCCTCGGTGGTTGTTTGGCTTCCCGTGGCGGTATTTGATGATATTTCATTAATTGTTGCAGACATCTCTTCTGCTGCGGCCACAATCATTTGCAGATTTGTACTTGTCTGTTCTGTGGCGGCAGCCACACTGTTCATCGTCGTCGTCATCTCTTCTGCTGCTGCGGATACATTGTCGGCCTTCTGAGAAGACTGCTCGGCACCTGCTGCCATTTGCTGCGACACAGCGGCCAACTCCGTGGAAGACGATGTCAATGTCTGAACTCCCTGAGAAATATCATTAAAAATGATTTTTAAATTGTCTGTCATTTTCTTCATGCTAGCATAAACGCCATAGAGCTGTTTTTCGTTGGTTTTGAATTCATGAGTGAGATCTCCAGCTGCAATCAAATCGGCAATCTTCGATATAACTGAAGGTTCTCCACCAAGCTGCCTTATGATACCTCGGGTAATCAATAAGGCAAAAACGGCGCCAATGAGAATGGCTATGATAGTCGCCATGATACTTACCATGTTAGAAATGCTTATTACATTGAGCATTTTACTCTTCTGACTGGCGCGGGCATCACGGCAAACATTATCGGCCTTCCGAGCCGAATCTAACATTTCATTCGTAAATTCAAGTTGTTGCATTACGAGATCGGTGAATTTTTGAAATGCATTTTGATAATCGGTGAGATTCCTGGCAACTGAATCAAGCTGGTTAAGATTTTGCCGGTCATGGAACTGTGTTTTTAGTTGATTGATCTCTTCAATAATCCTGGTCTGATAATCATTATTTTCCTTAATATACCTATTCTCATTGGAAATAATGAACTCTTTTTCAGTCCTTCGGGCGTTCAAAAGTAGTTTGACCATCCTGTTGGCAGCGTCCGCTTTTGATATTTTATCCTGAATGGCGGCTCTGTCAGTGGAACCGTCTTCCAACAGTTGGTGCAGTTGTTGCTTTTGTCCGGAGCGTAACACTTCTGTAATCTGACGAACATTACCTGCTGTCTCTCGCATTTTTTTTAGTTGGCTGTTCTTAGACTTCTCAAGTTGGGTATATTTACCAAAAGCGTTGTTATAGTCTTTGATCGCCGAGATCGCTTGCTCCATCTGGTCTTTGTTTTCTGGATCTTTAAAGGTTTCCTTGGTCGATTCGGCCTGGTCAAGCAATTTCTTAATCTTGTCAGCGTGGGTTGTAATGTACTGTTCATCCTTACGAATGATGAAGTTCTTTTCCGCCTGGCGGGTTTCGAGAATGAAGCGGACCATCCGATTTACATTATCCGCCTTTGTCACTCGGTCCGTAACGCTGCTAAGACCTTGATACCCGATAACCGCCACAAGAAGTGTCAGTAGCAGGACAAGGCCAAATCCAAATGTCATTTTTTGTGCAATGGTCATGCGTTTAAACATTACTCTCTCCTTCGATGTTACTAAATTTTATTGTTACTGTGCCTCCTTTAAAAATATGCTCTGTCACCCAAAGAACTAATTTTATCCTTTGTAGAAAGACTGACCGATATAATTGCAAATTGCACCGTCTTTTTCCGAAACAAAAAATATTCTTATAAGAGCCAACACTTTTTCATAAATCGTAAATTTTTCGAGTCGCTTTGGTCACGACGAGAATCCATGACACAGCGATGGCAAAAGATCTGTCTTTTTCAATCAAGAAAGAGGCAAGAATGACAATATATTTCATACCCTCTATAATATCAATATTTTTAAATTAATGGAGTTGAGAAGGGGATGAAAGTGATGATAATTATTCGTACGAAACCATACGAATTTTTGAAAATTTCAAAATTACGATCCTCGATCGATATTCTGTTTTTAAAAAGACGATGTCCCCTTTAATTGTTTTTCAACACCTAAAGGGGACATCGCCTTGTAATCCCCTCAAAAAGCAAAAAAAAATAGAAAAATAAAACTGAGCATTTATGGTATCTATCCCCACCCAGGCCTATCTTAAAAAAGCATTCAATAGCAGAAGTATTGTGAGAGGGGAGAATTTCAAATATCATTTCAGAACCGATGAAAACGATAAATTTACATTCCATAATCTTCACCATAAAACCGTTGGAAATTTTTATTAAATTTTATCCAGTTGTAATTATGTTGTTTGTGTTCACGGATGTAAATTTTCCAAGCTTCTCTTTCTTTGGCGGATTTGAGTTTTTTCACCGGTTCAAATTTATACGGATTTTCAATTGTATAACCGCCTTGAGACGATTCAAATTTTCCTAAAATTTTCAAATTACCGGGCTGTCCGGTGTTTCTTCGATTGCTCATATCTCCTTTTTTTGGGAGTTCAAGGATAATGCCGTTTTTGACAATTCGCATTCCGGTTTTAGAAAAAGGGAGGCCTGAATTTTTTTTAGTCTTACCGCCTATATCCGTTAAGACATAACCTGCTCCACGGGGTTTGACTTCAAGACCGATCCTGGCCAGTTCCTTATGGAAGTCTTGCCAGGTGTCAGAGTTAATTGCCGCCTGGGCAATAAACTCTTTTGATTCTAAAACAAAGGTCTCAAAGGATTTCAGCCCGGTTTTAGTTTCAAAATCTTTGGCTTTGGCGTTTTCCCGTTTGGGCTCCCGTTGAAAAAACTCTTTGACCTCATAATCCCCGACTGATTTTTCATAAGAACCAAACCGGTCCTGAAGTTTTTTCTTGGACAAATTTTTATCAAAATCGCTTAATTTTATATGATGACCGTCTTTTTGTTTGTGGCCGATTGCAGCAAGGATACAGCCATTCCCGCGCATTTGCACAGTTAAGCCGTAAAGGGCAAGTTCTTCGTGCAAAGACTGCCAATCCCGGGCATTATCAAAGGCGTGCTTAACATCTGATTGGCGCTGCTTCACGTACTCGCTAAATTGCTGCTCAACACCAACATCAACCTTGAGCTTATATTTTTCCTCCAGGAGCCGGCACGTTTTATCCCGTTTATAATAATCATAAAAAGGATCATGCCGGGTGTATCTTTCCTTGTGGATCATATTGTAAGCAACATGCATGTGGGGATGGTCTGTGTTGATGTGTATTCCGCAGAGCCGTTGATGGTCTTCAAAGCCTAAAGCGGCCGCAAATTCTTTTTCAATGTCTTTAAAATCTTCCAGGGAAAGTTTTTCGAAATCTTCGGGATGAAAACTGACTACCATATGATAGGTTTTCTCTTTTTTGGTCCTGGTATTCATTGCCTGGGTGGCTTTAATCTCATCAATGGCCAGATCATAATCCTGCCCGGCATAACAGCCGGCTGTCCATTTAGCAAAAAGCTTTTCCCTTTCATGGCCAGCGCCTATATATGCCCCTAAACGTTTTATGTTGTCGTTCTGGGGTTCGCACTGGATACGTTTTGATATCATGGCATTAAACTGTGATGATGGTACTTATCCATCAAAAATGTTGGTGTTGCCTGAATATATGGAAGAAAACAGAGCTGTAATCTTATACCATATCCCGAATTTTAGAAATGACCGGCCTTAGCTGCCGCTGCCTGTCTTCAATGTCATGCAGCATCTTTCTTATTTCTGAAGGCGGCACATTTTTAAACCCCTGGGCAAGATAGTATTTAAACAGCCCTCCAAGCCTGCCAAGGTCAGCGTTCACTTTAAGCGCAGATAAAAAAGCTTCCTGGTCCAGCCTTGATTCTATCTTTTGGCCGGTTAAAATCCGGCGGATATATTCAGAGACAGAAAAGCCAGTCTGTTTGGCAAGAAGCTTGATTTGGCAGTATTCTTTTTCCGTCACATAAGATTTGAGGGTTATTTCCCGTTTATCTTTTTTCATTGCTCCCCTGCGTTTTGTTATACCATCAGGAATAACGGTTTTGCGGGCACCATTATCCCTGATGGTGTTACCTGGTTAATTGGCCCATTCCCAATGGTTTTGTGATATTGCCTCAGCTATCTGGGCTTGTTCGTTTCTTGACTTGGCATAAATCACATAATATTCGTTGCCATCGTCATCTTGGACCTTTCGGCCTATATTGGAACCGATATAGACCGGTTGTGATTGTGAATATTGTGAGTAGGCGGTGTATTGATTACTGTTCATGGCGGCATAATACTTTAAACAATATGCCGGTAATTCAGGATCAACTGCCATTACGGTAAACCCGGAAGAGTGGTTGGAAATAGAACTGAAATTGCGTCCCGTTGAAATGAGCACTTTGACAAGATTTTTATTTAACTGTTCAACAGTGCAGGCAGAACAGTTGTAATCAACGAGGACGTTGATTAAGCTGGGCATTCCTTCTGCATTTGAATCAGGGCATTTTTTCAAAAAAGATTTCCGGGCGTCCCTGGTGTCGGATAATTTCCTTTTTTTGATGCTGAAAAAATAATTTAAAGCAGGGTCGCATTCGTCCGGCCTGTCGCCCGAAGACAAGCATAAAATAGATTCACAAGCCAATTTCTGTTCATTTGTTAATTCATCATCTGCCCATGACAGAGACGTTTCTCCTAAAAAAACTATCCAAAAAAGAAAAATCGTAATGGTTGCTGAAAACTTTTTCATTTTAAAATCCTTAATTTTTGTGTTTCCGATTGAAATCCATAATCGTTTCCTATTTCGGCGATATCCTCAATTTTACGGCCTTCTTTGGTCCGTTTGATAAAAATCACCAGATCAACCGCCTCCTGGATTAAATCATCCATGGGATTCGGCACCACTTCGGCAATCAGCTGCTGCAGCCGGACCAGTCCCCCGGCACATGAATTGGCATGGACGGTGCACACGCCACCCGGGTGACCGGTATTCCACGCCTTTAACAGGTCAAGGGCTTCACCGCCTCTTACTTCACCCACAACGATTCTGTCCGGCCGAAGCCTCATGGTGGCTTTGAGAAGATGCTGCATATTGGTGTTCCGGTTTGTACGCAGCATCACCTTATTTTTTGACAGGCACTGCAGTTCGCTGGTGTCTTCGATAATGACAAGCCGTTCATCGCTGGCAATATTTGCCAATTCTGCGAGAATCGCATTGGTCAGGGTGGTTTTACCGGAACCCGTTCCGCCCACCACCAGGATGTTTTTTTTGTTTGCAATGGCATCGCAGATAATTTGTTGCTGATTCGGTGACATGATCCCGGAATGGACGTAATTATCCAGGGTAAATATATTGATCGCCTTTTTGCGTATCGTGAACGTGGGATTAGCCACAACCGGAGGGAACAGCCCTTCAAACCGGCTGCCGTCCAGGGGCAGCTCGCCTTCAACAACGGGGGAGTCCTTTGTCACGACGGCGCCAAGCATGGACGCAACCTGGCTCAGTATTCCGGAGGCGGATGATGCAGGAATGGCGGACACTTCCACCATTCCTTTGTCAAACGTATCGAGCCACAATTTGCCATCAGGGTTGAGCATGACTTCAATCACGTTATCATCATCCAGGGCCTGGGTAACAATGGGGCCTAAATTATGCTTTAAACTGTCCAAAACAACGCTCATTTTCATTCCTTTCCGATACTTTCTTAAAAAACCACAAGAGGAGTGATTGTATCAACTATTGAAGATTGAGGTACAAACCCAAGATACCGGCTATCCAACGAGTATTTGGTGTCGCCGATTACAACGAATTGCTCAGAAGGCACGATGCCTGTTTTTGGGGAAAAAGGCGTAATCGCCCGGCCTTTGCTGTCTGTCTTCGAGGCTGGGGGCAATCGGTATACCTGCCCTGGTAAGGCACCCACACGTTTCATTAAAGGGATATTTTTAACGTACTTTGATACAAGAGGCTGTTGTGCCGCGGTGGGATGAAAAACAACAAAGGAGCCGTTGCCAATTGCCCGGGAGGTTTTTAAATATAAACCTCGGGGCAGACTGGCTGAAACATTGATATAACAGTATTGAGATACAAAAAAACAGACCGCAAACAAGAGACTGCAGGGCATCAAGATTTTATATTTCATTGTTCGAAATCCCTTTGAGCGTGGAAATATTTATGAAGTCGGGCGGCGGGATTCTAACCCGCTTTTGGAAAACAGGATCTAAAAAATAGAGGATCTGTTGACCGTATACCGTGTTGTACCCGGCAACGAATATAAGCATATCACCAGGGGTTTTGATGCCCCCTTTTTCGTCCTTGACCGGGCCTTTCAGCCTCATGCATTCATCCGGTGTAAGCAGCGGCCTTGCCACTTCACTGACAGAAACAGAGGCATTTCCCATGCCGCCTAATCGTTTACCAGAAACACTGGTCTTTTTATCCACCACGGTGGTTTTGCCGGTCATATCCGACAGCAGCTTTGCGGTTTCTATCTTGTTGGGTGCATATGCAATCCTGACATGGCAGTTTGATGTAATTGATTCATCCCGGGTATAGGCCTCCTGCAATTGGGATAAATCCTGGACAATGATATAAGCCTTCACACCATAACCGGCCATAAACGCCAGGGCCTTTTGCATGATTTCCAGCTTGCCCAGGCTGGTAAACTCGTCCAGCATGAGCAAGAGCCTGTGTTTATAGCCGACTACGGCCTGTCCGTTTTCAAACTCCATTTTCTGGGTGAATTTTCTTAACGCCAGATTTAAAAAAACACGCAACAGCGGCCTTAGCCTGTCCAGGTTGGCAGGGGATACCACCAGATATAAATCAACAGGGTTTTGCGAATTCATGATATCTGAAATGAAAAAATCAGACGCAGAGGTGTTTTTTGCGACAATGGGATCACGGTACAAAGACAGGTTGGTAACAGCGGTGGATACCACCCCGGACAACTCACGATCGGCTTTGATCACAGCTTCACCGGCATAACTGTCAATGGTTGATTGAATGTTGTCTGCCAGATCCGTATCCATGTCCGGATACCGTTTTTTCAGGATTTGTGCGTGTTCTTTGTCTATCATGGCATACAGCAGGTTTTTGACATCCCCCTCGTTGTCGCTCTTTGTAATTTCGGCCACGACATCGGCAAGAGTGGCAGCCTGCTTTGATACAATGACATGCAAAATTAGCCCGGTCAGCAAGGCATACCCGGCCTGGGTGAAATAATCTTTCATGCCTTTGCCGTCAGGGTCACAAATCATCTGGGCAATATTCTGGGCATCGGCAATGGCGTGGTTGGTATTAATCCGCACTTCTGCCAAGGGATTCCATTTAGCAAAAGAAAAGGTTTCATCGGCAGGGTCAAACTTGAGAATTTTATGATTTAATTTTTTGGTCCTGTATCCTGATGTCAAAGCGTAATTTTCGCCCTTAATATCCAGGGTTACACTTGATCCCGGCCAGGCAAGCAAAGACGGAATAACCAGGCCCACACCTTTCCCGGATCGGGTTGGCGCAAATGCTAAAATATGCTCCGGGCCGTTATGAATCAGGTATTTGGTTCCCCTGGCCAATGGGAAACCGCCGACATAGACCCCTTCTTTGGCGTCAAGCCCCATGGCGGCCAACTCTTTTTTCTTGGCCCAGGTTGCGGTGCCGTGCAGATTTAGATTGCCTTTCGGCTTTTTCCTGAGAATCAGAAAAAAGCCGAAGGCCGTACTGAGGACAAAAGCACCGAAAATCAAATCAACCCGATTACCCACCGGGGTATCTATTATATATTTGTTCCATTCAAACACCTTCCAGGGCAGGTAATACGTATCAAACACCGGCCTGCCCAGATCAGGATGGTATCGCAATGCCATGGCTACGGTTTGCGTGGCATAACTCATAAAAGCAAAGCCCCACAACAAAAAACAAACCGGGAAGAGCAGCGGATACCTGCTTTTTTTTGCCTTGGCCTGCTTAAGGCCGTACTCTTGTTTTTTCATCGTTCAAGCCCTACGCCTTTATCTTTGGAAAGATATTTGATTTGGGATTTTAACTGACTTTGAACCCGGCTTTTGCCCATCTTGCACTTGGCCAGGTCATTGAAATCCGTGTACCCAAGTTTTTTTGACTCATCCGTAAATTTGGGGATAATGACTTTCGCACCAACGGCTTTGGCTGCTTTTTGGGCTTTTTCCACCCCCACATTATTTTTCTTGGCGTGATCATTATCAGCACAAATGAACAACTCAGCCGAGGGCATCAATTCACGGATCTGTTTGGCCACATTTTCCAGGTTGTTTGCATCAAAGCAAACCACCGCCGGAAGGTGACTCACATCATTAAGGGTTTTTCCGGTTGCAAAGCCTTCGGCCAGAAGTATGGGTTTTTGTTCGTCGAGTTCGCCTATGGTATAAGCATTTCCCGATTTCTTCCCGCCGGTAAGAAACTGCTTTTGCCCATCCTCGCCGATGAACTGTAGGGATTCGATTTTGTTGGTTTTAAGATTCTTGGCAGGGACAATCAGCCGATTGTTTTTATCAACCCGGTATTCTTTATCGCCATTGATCTTTTTATCTGTAAGGTATGGGTGGGACTTGGTTTTTTCTGCATTGATGTAAATGCCGAACGCTTTTTTAGCTGCTGCGGCGTGATCATGCTCCCGCTCGGCTGCCCGTGCTTGTTTATTTCCTGATGTAATGACTGTTTTGCCGAGTTCTCCTTCATATTTGAAATTGGCTTTTTCCCCGGTTTTATGGTTTTGAATGAACCCCGCAGGCCTGCCGTCGGGATAAAGCGTATATGCTCCGGATTTTTTGCCGCCCTTATCACCATCAACAGGAACACGGTGCAGCTTGCCGTCCGCCTGGGGGCTGTCAATTTTTAGGCCGAGCCTTGAAGCCTGGTCCTGGAATTGCGCGGTTACTTTATTCATATCAAGCTGGGTTTCCCGGGCAGGTTCGAGCCATTTTTGAAAAGGAGCTTGGTCGGCGCCTGGCTTAACAAACCAGGATTTTTCCTGTTTATCCCATTTTGCACCTAATGCCTTGGCTTCATCTTTCTCTGAATACGGCACATTGATATACACCCTTTCTCCATCAAGCTCTGTTTGCGATTTTTTAGATAGATGCTGTTTTCGTTCAGGATCACCAAAAGAGGCAGGCTCCTGGGGGGAAGGGGAAGGTTCGGACCTCTCAAGGGAAGGAACGATATTTTTTAGATAGGTTACAATTTCACGCTGGGTATCATCCAGTTCCTTGTTAAATGCTGATAACGGATCACTTTTATAGTGGTCGGGCATTAAATCATCAAACAAATCGGGGTTGCTCATGGCTACGGTTATCTTTTCCGTATACGAAAACAAATTCTTTTGATCAGCGCGGTATTGATCTGCTTTAGCCTGTAATCGTTCCGCTTCCTTTTTTACCAAAGGACTTGATTCCTGTGGGATATCCGCTTCAATTTTTGCTGTTTTACCTTTCTCTAAATCAAGCCCCATAAGGTATTCAGCGATTTTTTCAGCGTCTTTTATTGCAAACCCGAGTTCTTTTGCCCGATCTTCCGGCTTTATGGCTTTCAGCCAGGACGAAACATACGCTTTATTGCTCTCTTTTGATTCGGCAGAATAGCCAATGCCGATTTGAGAACACACCAGCCAGCTTGATATTTCCGCCCTTAATTCTTCCTTGGCCCTGGAATCCTTATCCGCATAGTCAACGCCCCTGTCCATCATGGATTTATGAGCCGTGGCATGCGCTAATTCATGAAATACTGTTGAATAATATTTTGATTTATCGTCAAACTGTGATTTGTCCGGCGTTTCTATGGAATGGGTTAAAAAATTATAAAACGCCTTATCAAGCTGACTCGCGGTGATTTCCACATTGGCAGATGTTATCAGCTTTTCTGCTTTATCTTCCGGCTTCCAGGCAGGCTCCGGGTGATTGTATGGTTCCACACCGTCAATCTGGGTGGCATTAAAAACAGAAAAAGTTTTAAAAACAGGTCTATTGACCTTGGTTATTTTTTCTTCACCGTTTTCGTCAAGGACAGGCTTTCCTTTATCATCAAGCTCTTTTTCCAATCTGGCAGGTGAATAAAAAAATCCTTTGGAGGCTTTTTGACCTTTTTTGACAAAACAATCCATATCTTTAGCCTGGTTGAACGTCATCCACCTGGGGTCATTATAGCCGCTCATTGCCAGGTTAATCAGGTTTACACCTTTATAATTCTGGTCCGTGGTTAAATTTTTAGGCAACTCCAGCAATCGGCCTTCTTCCCACGGTTTCTGCCAGGGCGCATCGCCTTTTTCAATGGCCTCTAAAACCCTTTTTGAAAAATCATTGAGCTGATCTTGATATTTACTCATAAGTCTGCCTCCTCACTTTCTAACTGTGCTTTTTGCATTCTGGCTAATTCTTCAGCAGAAATTTTGATAAGGCCAAAGGAGTCTTCCGCATATTCGGCAACATCCCCCGGGATATCGTCAGAATCAAAATCAAGGGTATCAAGTTGTCTTTTCAGCCAGGCGATGTACTCATCAACGGTCATGTTCCGTTTCATTGCAAAGTATTCAAAATCCATTGTTATTCTCCTTTTTTATCTGTGAACTGAGGCTTGCCGTTATCGTCAAAATACATTTGTTTGCATTCGGGGAAGCCGGAGCATCCCCACCAGTAATTTTTCTTGCCTCCTTTTCCTTTTTTCTTTGATTCCCGTTTCACAAGTGGTTTGCCGCAGGCCCGGCATTTATGTTCTGATAATTCTATTTTTTTCTTTGGCGTTAAGTCCGGCTTGCCGTTTTTATCGTTGAGGAACACAGGCTTGGCATGCCCATCCTGGTTGAAGCAGGCCCAATACAACGACCCTTTTTTGCTTTTTTGCCTGCGTAAAGATTGGCCGCATTCCGGGCAAAGATGGGTTCCCGGCAAAGGGGCTAATTGAAGGGCGAATATTGCTTTAACAAGTTCCGGGATTTGGGTGGTTTGGTCCGTCATGAATTCGGACAGGCTTTCGTTTCCGTCAGCTATGGCAGAAAGCCTTGATTCCCATTGTGCCGTTGTCACAGGATCAGTGAGTATACCTGGGGCCATTTTTACCAGTTGCCGGCCAAGATCCGTTGAAATGATGTTCTTTGTCTGGAGTTCGAGCAGCTGCCTGGCTTTTAATGTTTCGATGATCCCGGCCCTGGTGGCTTCTGTTCCGATGCCTTCATTTTCTTTCAGGGTTTTCTTGGCTTCGGTGTCCTCAATAAATTTATGGACATTTGCCATGGCTTCAATGAGGGTACCTTCGGTAAACCTTGCGGGTGGTTTGGTTTTTTGGGATTTGATATCAATGTCAGAAGCGGTTATGTCGTCATCTTCATGGACATTAGGTAAGGTTTGTTCTTCACTGTTTTCAGCGTCTGATTTTTCTTCTTTGATGAAAGCTGTCCAGCCAGGATTTAATATCGTTCGGCCCGTTGATTTCCAGACAGTATGATTGATGCCAGTCAAAATTTTCTGAGCTTCAAACTCCATCGCGGCATAAAACTGAAGGCAAAAGCTTTGGGCAATCATGCGGTACAGGGCAAATTCATCAGCTGACAGGTTAGAAGGCGTTTCACCCGTGGGGATAATGGCATGATGGGCAGTGACTTTTTTGGTATTGTATGCGGCGCTTTTGATGGAGCTATCCGTATTTTCTGCAACTTGTTCAAGTCCGGGAACGTTTGCCAGGGCTGAAAGCACACTGCCTGCTTCATCAAATTGTTCTTCCGGCAGATACCGGCAATCTGAGCGGGGGTATGTGGTCAACTTTTTTTCATAAAGGGCCTGGGCCACATCAAGCACTTGTTTTGCTCCCATACCGAGTTTTGACGAAGCAGCTTTTTGTAAAGAGGAAAGACAATGGGGTAACGGCGGATTCTTCTTCTTTTTCTCTTTGTGGGCTTCAAGAATTTTCCCCGCCTGACCGCTTACCTCTTTTTTGATCCGATAGGCTTCATCAGGGCTGATTAAGCGGCCCTGGTCATCCAACCCTTTTTGTGTGTCAAGCGGCTGAAACGTGCCGGTGAACGTACCTGCTTCATGAAGGAGTTCAACATGCAGGGTGAAGTACGGATGAGGTTTGAAGTTTTCAATAGCAAGATCCCGGTTGACCACCAGGGCCAGGGTTGGGGTCTGGACCCGGCCAAGGGATAACACGCCCTGGCTACCGGCATCACGTCCTTTGAGGGTCATGGCCCGGGTGCAGTTCATACCCACCAGCCAGTCTGCCTGTGACCTGGCCCGGGCAGCATCACGCAAGCCGGTATAATCATTGTTGTCCGTCATGGATGCCAGGGCTTTTTTAACTGATTTGTCATCCAGGGCGGCAAGCCAGATGCGTTCACAAAAACCGGCATAGTCGTGGTATTCCAACACTTCATCAACAAGAAGCTGCCCTTCTCTGTCCGGGTCCCCTGCATTGACGACCATTTCAGCATCCTGTAGCAGCTTACCTATGATCTTCATCTGTGCTGCAGCATCTTTTCTGACTGAGGCGCTAAAGTTGTCTGGTAAAATGGGCAGGTCTTCTTTTTTCCAGGCCTTGTACTTTTCGTCGTATGCTTCGGGCTGATCCATTTCCAACAGGTGGCCGAAGCACCAGGTAACGACATTTTGGCCGCATTCTATGTAACCGTTCCTTTTTTCGGCATCCCCCAGGCCTGCGGCGATGGCCCGGCCAAGGGATGGTTTTTCTGCGATGAAAAGTTTCATGATTTTGTTCTCCTTTTTCATAATTTGCCTTCATACGGTTCGCTGAACTCCAAATCTTTAACCGCTATGATGTTCAGGCGATAACCGGGCCGGATGGTTAAGGTGGGGGACATATTCATATGTTTTTCAAGCAATCCCATGGTTGTCTGTCCCATCTGATCTGCCAGGGCCGTTCCCATGGATTCATTGAGCGTTGTTGTTTCGTCGCTGTTATCGCCGTTCAGTGTGTTCATGGCGTAAGCGGTGCCGCCGGTGACAAGGCTCATCAGCAGGGCATGGCCGTAAATCCTGAAATAGTGATTATTGACCTTGTCTTTGAGACCGGTGTAGCCGAGCTGGTCCCCGCCAGGCATATCCTTCAAGGTCATTGTCCGGCCATCAGGGAATATTAACCGCTGCCAGACGACGAATACCCGTTCCTGGCCCATCATTATATTGTTCTGATATTGACCAAAGACTTTGGTGCCTTGGGGGATGAGCAGGTTATAACCGGTTGCAGTATCCCAGACATTTTGACTGACCTGGCCGCTGATATAGCCGGGCAAAGTGGAATCAATCCCGGTGATAAGTACCACAGGTATAATGGCCCCGGTTTTAATGGATAACGCATTGGTGTCTTGATCCATGGAATATCCGTTATCCCACATTGAATCGTCATTGATTTCGGTTTGAGCAGATATGGATAAACCGGTTGTCGTTGTTACGGATGCTGTGGATTGTGAACCGGCACCCCCAAGGCCAAGCCTTGCTTTGGCGTTCGCAAGTTCACTGTTTAAGGCAGACAGTCTTGCTGAAGTTCCCGATTGTCGGCTGGTTTGGTCAGAAACGCCGGAAGAGGTACGAACGATCATTGAAGCGTTGTTTTTGTAAACAACCGGATTGGACTCCAAAGCCTGGCGTTGCTTTTCGAACCGGTATTGTAGAACCGTGACAAGCTGTTTCTGTCGCTGCTTGTCCAGAGCGGCTTTTACAGGGTCATGGGGAGGGGGATTCGCGCGTACAACCTCAATTGGTTCAAGGGCCTTTTGATCCTCCTTTTTCCCCTGGGTGTTCATATCGCTTTCAGACGCAAGGCCTTTGCGTTGCTTAGGGGCTTTGGGCAGATTAAGCCCCTCTTCATCTGTGGATACAGATGACTGCTGGGGTTCTATCAACAGGGTTTCCTGATCCTGATCCCCGTTTCTATTATTTCTTTTGCCCTCATCAAAGATTGAAAAAAGCAGCAATAATACAATGATGGCAATGAACAGAAACAGCACCAAGATAGGCTTTTTGCTCAGCACAGTTGTCACCACGCCCGGCCTTTGCAGCCCCCGTGGTGCACTCATTTTTTAACCTCGCGTTGGGTATAATTGTCTGCCAGGTTATATCCGGGCATGCGGAACATCCGGCTGAAACTGAATCCGTCACTGCTTTTAAGGTGGACGTATCCGGTACCGGGATTTTGCGATAACACGTCAATGACATAGCTGATCTTAACAGCGTTCTGGGTCTGACTGATTGTATAACCGGCTCGTCTGGCCTGTTTTTCAATCAGTTCGTCAAAGGTTTTATTGCCGCTTTTAAGAAGCGTTATCGTGGTTTTTGCCGGTGGATATTGCAGGATCAGGCGGCTGATGATTTCATCACAAATCAGTAACGGTGGCTTAGAACCAGTCAACACCCATGAGCTTTTAGGCGAAATGTGGGTGCAGGAAAAACAGGTTAACGCCAGAAAAAAAAGAAGGATCAGTCTGGTAAGCGTTTTCATTTTTTCGCCTCCAGCCGGGTCAGGGTTAATTCTTCCTTATCCTTGCCCACACCCAAGATTAAATAGCCCTGGTCAAAAATCCGGTCCACAATAAAACAGTTGTTTTTCACCCGGCAGTTTACAAGCCCTTTACCCGCCGCTGTTTTAACCATGAACATGGGCATTTCCTGCAGTTTGGGCAGTTTGATATACGTTTTAACGCCGTTGTCAAAGACCTGCAGCGGTCTCCAGCCTGCGTTTCCGGATATTTCATACTCAAAGTTCAGATTGGCAATATCAAAGCCATCTGGGGTCGTCCTTTTCTCTTTTTCTTTGATTTCCTTTTCCCGGGCCGCTTTGGTGATTGCGATATGGTCCTGGGGATAGATGAAGCCTGTATACAGCATGTGTTTACGTCGGTCTGACTTGAGATTGATATGATAAACCCGCCGGTCAGTGGTGATAACGGCGGTGGTAGTGAGCCCGGAGTCCAGGGCTTTGAAAACAACGTGACTGGTGCTGATATCGCCGCTGCCGGAAAAAACGATTTCTGCGTACCATCGCGCGTTATCGCCCAGGACCATGGAATTGATTACTTCTCCGGGCTGCAGTTCCAGATCAGCCACTTTATACGGGGTAACAATAATAGTTGGATTTGAATGGCCATAAACAAAACAGTTCATACCGTTCCGGGTGGTGATGGGGTCCAGGGTGTTTTGTTGCCATCTTGACTGCAGGGATAAAGGCTTTCTTTCTTTGCTGTCCAATCTGGCTGATACAGGGCTTACGAAATCCGCAGCCCGGCATGTTGCCAAACCGGCAAAGAATACTGCTATTGCGATTATTATAAATTTTTTCATGGGATACGCTCCTATTGTATCTTTTTGCTATGGCTGATTTCCGACACATATATGCCGCTGGCATTGTTGATGATTTCTTGTTGTGTTTCTGGAAGCTTGCGCTTGATGATAAGATTGGCTTGAAAAGAATTCCGGGAGCGCTCAACGCCTTTATGTGTGCGCTCTATTTCTGTCCATTCCACCAGCCATGTTTCTCCGCTGACATACAGGGGCAAAGCCATGATCCGCACTTCCACCAATTTTTCTTCGCTGGAAATGTATGGATTATTGTCTGCATACCATTTAGCCAGGATTCTTTTTGCAGCACCAATTGACATGAAACTGGATTGCTTGATGTATTTTTCCTGCAGGGCGATATCAGCCGTGACGGTCCGCCAGGCCGTGATAAACTGGCCCAAGCTGTATTGAATCATCTCCTGGCTGGTCTCAAGCTTTTTGGCCATATGTCCGCCACTGATCCGTCCTGCCCGGTCAACCTCAACCATGTACGGGACCACTTTTTGTTGTCTTAGCTGTATGATATTTGCCGTGGAAAGCAGAATCGCGACAATCGAAGCAAGCAAGGCAAACCACCGCCAAAGGTTTCTTTCCTGGATAAAAGATCCATACACTTCAGCCCATGCCTGCCGTCCGGCGAGATAATGGTTTTGAATTTCTTTTGACATTTATTTCTCCTCTTTAGGTTTTACGGCTTTTGCGATGGCCTCCAAGGCGCCGCTCCTTGCTCCACTGAATGCACCAGCCATACCGCCGCCACCGGCAGCACCGGCGGCGGCACCGACACCCATGGAGGCCGCACCTGCCGCCATACCTGCACCTGCCGCCATAGCTCCGGTCATGGCTCCGGCACTACTCCCACTGTGCAAGGTGACCATTCGAGACATAGCGTCAGGTAAAGTTTTGACCAGGAATGCAAGAATTATGAATGAAGCGGTTATAACCAAAACTTCGGTAATATCGCTAAAAGAATAACTAACCATGTCAGCAAGGAAGGCTGCCAAAATATAGATAAGACATTTAATCGTGAATAGCTTAAGTCCAACGCCAAGAGAATATTTCAAGAAGCTGGTGGCAAACCCACGAGTTGTTGTAAGTCCGCCAAAACCGAAGAGCAAAATTCCTAAATTGAGAACAATCCAAGCCTCACAAAGGATTAGGAGATACATACCGTAAATTAAAGCGGAACAAAGAAGAGTGGCAATAATACAAAGTCCAATTAACGGGGCTTTCAATGCTCCGAACAAAGATATTGGAGCTGACATATTATCTGCAATTGTAAGGCTTTGGACAAAGACCATAGCCGCACTTTCACTACCACCAGCAACCTCAACGCTTAAACCAATCATTCCTGTAATCAGTTTCTCCGCCCAATCTTGGCCATAAACTATTAGACAGAAAAAAACAGATCCAAAAAAAGTTGCTTTTACAAGATCTTCTATGACATCCTGTAAAGTAGATTGCTTAAGGCCTAGTTTTAAAGCCATCCAGGTTAATTGGATCACAAGCATGACCTTTAATAACCAAAAAGCATGGCTTTTTAGATTTTCGCCCCAAGTAGTGCCGACGTCGTGATATTTCAATATTATTCGTTGGATTATGCTTTGATCGACGGTCGAAGCGGCTGCATTCCCATTGAAAAATAGCAATAATATTGATATGAACAACAAATAAGAAAAAAGGTTCATAGGAGTTTTTTTCATGTCTAAAAAAATGATCATTTTGACCATCTCCATCGTTATCGCCATTAGTATCAGTGTTAGTCTCTATATTGGCGTATCCAATAATCCCCAACCCAAACAGGAATATAAAGATACTGTAGGAGTGGAAGTAGATCCGAATATTTTACCGGAACAATTCAGGTAAAATATCTGCCTTCATATCCACACCTGTTGACTGTTCCCGCTCTTCTTCCGCTTCAAGCTGTTTTTCTTCGTTTTGTTTTTGGGCGGATTCGGCTGCTTGAGCCTGCACATAATTAGCCAGCAACGCTCTTGTTTGTCTCATTTCATGGACGGTGAGGGCGTTGATCTGGTTGCCGGCCTCAATCGCCTGCTGTCTGCCTTCTTTGGTTGATAGAAGGTCATCTAAATAACTGTCAAAATCACCTGAATCCTGCAGGTCTTGTAATTGCTGGCCGGAGAGTCGAAAATTTGACTGCAAAATATTGTCCACTTTTTCTGCAGCCTTCTTAAACTGGTTTTGCTTTGTCGCTATCCGATCTTTCATCAACACCCCATCAACCTTAATATCTTCAAGCTCAGGCCAGGTATCCGTAAAAATAGTATAGAGAGCATCCATATCGGCCTTGTAAGAGTTCAAACGGTTCACATTGGCAACCGCTACCCTCATTTGAGATTGAAGGTTGGAAGCAAGGTTGCTAGGCAGGTTCATGGTGTTGGTGATGGCATTTTCTGTCTGCTTAACAAGTTGTTCGTATTGTTTAATTTCTTCTGCTAACTGTTCGATGTCTTTGATATATTCCAGGGCTTGTGTGAATAAATTGGAGCAATTGAGACAGGTAACAGGAATGCCGGCCATAGAGACATTGACAAAGGTAATAACGGACAATAAAGCGATTGTGGTTTTAATTTTGTTTTTCATTTTGAAGTTCCTTAAATTTTAGGGAGTTTAATACTTCTGGCATGCAGCCAGTGTTTCGGCCATTCAGGGCCGTACTCATTTATTAAGTTCTTAATTGCGGCAATGTCTTCTTTGCCTGAGACTCCGGCAAATGACAGGGCCAGGGGGGATAAAGATAAATTGATCAGGCGGCAACCCAGCGAAGAGGTCACGTAATATTCACGTTTTGGCCGGGCTTGTGCGATGATTTGGACCTGGGTGGAATTGAGGCCCAGACCATGGTAAAGTCCCTTTTGCGTGTCTTTTCCTGCATCCTGGTTTGGTAAAAATATTTTGGTTGGGCAGCTTTCCGACAGCACATCTAAAAGGCCTGAATTTTTGGCATCAGAAAGACTTTGTGTGGCAAGGACAACCGCACAATTAGCCTTTCTGAGCACTTTTAACCATTCCCGTATTTTTTGCTGAAAAACAGGATGTCCCAGCATGATCCAGGCTTCATCCAGGATCAGTATGCTTGGCTGCCCTTTAAAAGCTTTTTCTATGCGATGAAAAATATACAAAAGCACCGGAATTAAGTTCTCTTCGCCAAGATTCATTAACTCTTCGATTTCAAACACTGTATAATTTTCCAGGGTCATTGAATCGGCAGGCGCATCAAGAAGTTTTCCCATAGCTCCCTGATTTGTATAATGCTGGATCGCCTCTTTGAGTTCCTGGTGCTGTATATAATGATACAGGTTGCTTAAGGTGCGGTGCTGATCCGGAGAATTTCTGATCTGCGTAACAGCATCATGTATGGCTGTTCGGTGCTCGGGCTTGATATCAACTTTTTGCAACTTGGCCAGGGTGGTTATCCAATCTTCAGCCCAGGCTTGTTCAGCATCCGTATCAATATATTTCAAAGGGCAAAAAGCAAGCCGACTGTCATCACCGGTAATGTGATAATGGGTGCCGCTTGCGGCAGAGACTAAAGGAAACATTGACAATCCCTTATCAAATGCAAAAATACACGCATCCTTATAACGCCGGAACTGAGCTGCAATCATGGCCAACAAAACGGATTTACCCGCTCCGGTAGGACCAAAAATCAGGGTATGGCCTAAATCCCCGATGTGCAGATTCAACCGGAAAGGGGTTGCGCCGTCTGTAGCGGCATACATCAGTGGTGGAGAACCAGGCGGGTAAAAAGGGCAGGGGGCTTTAGCTGATCCGGCATATATTGTGGACAATGGTAAAATGTCGGCAAGATTCAGACTGTGCAAAATAATGCGGCGCAGGTTGGAATAATTGTTGGCCGGATGGGTTCCAAGCCAGCCTTCCAGGGCGTTAAGGGTTTCTACCCGGGCAGCAAAGCCTTGGGACAAAATCACTTTTCGGATATCCCTGGTTTGCGTCAGTAACAACTCTTTATCGTCATTTAACAGAATGATGTTTCCGGAAAAATAACCAAACCCGACAAACCCGGATTGATTAATTAAGTAGGCTTCCTCCGCATCTTCGGCCATCAAGGCGGCATCTTTGTTTGGCTTTGCCTTGGCGTTATTCAAAAGCTTGTCAAAGAAACCAATAATTTTTTGAGACCAGCCCTTCCGGTAATTTTCTATCTGCTGCAAGGCTGTCCATTGATCCATACAGATATAACGGGTGTTAAACCGGTACGGTATAGACAAACTGTCTAACCCGGACAGCATCATTGGGTAGGATTCTGCAGGAAAACCATCAATGGCAACGACACTTATATATTTATCCGCGATTTTCGGGACTATACCGCCTGTGACATCTTGGGAAGATAAAAGATAATCAAGATACATAGGAATTTTCGGCAATTTTATTTTGTGGCGTTCCCCCGTGACAATAAAGCAGGGCTATCGCATGTAAAAAAATGGCAGGCATTCTGTGGGTTTTAGGAAAAAAGTTAGCATTTCATAACATACATGACGTAACTATTTGATTTTAAAAGGAATATTTTTCGCTAGATTTTTCGTTTAATTTGTAGTACCCATTGGCAACAAAAACAAGGAGTTGCCAATGGGTAAAAACAACATAAATAAATACTTTGAGACGATTGAAGATCATAGGCACCACAACAAGCTCCATAAATTAATTGATGTGATTATTATTGCAATATGTGGCGTTGTCGCAGGGGCCGATACCTACGAACAAATTGAAAATTTTGGAAAAAAGCGAAAGAGATGGCTTTCAAAATTCCTGGAATTGCCATATGGGATCCCATCACATGATACCTTTGACCGAATTTTTGAAAGGATGAACCCACAAGAATTTCAAAATAGTTTCAAAAACTGGATTGCCTCTGTAGCCAAACAAACCAAAGGCCAGGTTGTGGCGATAGACGGAAAAACCCTGAGACGCTCTCATAACAGATCTGAGGATAAAAAAGCCATCCATATGATTAGTGCCTGGGCAACTGCAAATCAGGTAGTTCTCGGGCAACTAAAAACGGAAGAAAAATCCAATGAAATAACCGCCATTCCCTATCTTTTAAAGTTGCTTGATCTATCCGGTTGCATAGTCACCATTGATGCCATGGGGACACAGAAAAAAATTGCGGAAACCATAATTGACAGTAATTGTGACTACATTCTGGCATTAAAAGAAAACCACAAGACCCTTTATGAAAATACAGTCCGTTTTTTTGACCACATGAACAATATGAAAGAAGAGGGATACTGTTTCGATGAATATGAAACAGTAGATGGTGGGCATGGACGCATTGAGACCCGTAGGAATGTCATAACCCGTGATATTGATTGGCTTGATGACAAAGAAAATTGGCCTGGTTTAAAATCTTTGGGGATGGTTGAAAGCACCCGGAATGTTAACGGGGAAGTAAGTTGTGACAGGCGTTATTATATATCCAGTCTTGATTGTACTGCGCAGGTATTTGGAACTTCTGTCAGAAGTCATTGGGGAATTGAGAATTCACTTCACTGGGTATTGGATATCGCTTTCCGGGAAGATGAGAGCAGGATACGGAAAGGATTCGGGCCGGAGAACTTTGCGGCAATTCGGCATATTGCCTTAAATCTGCTTAAAGAAAATAAAAGTTTTAAAGGGAGCATCAAGTCAAAAAGATTGAATGCGGCAATGGATACACAGTATTTGGAGGACGTGATGTTTGCATGACTGGTAGATAACGCCAGGATCATAGGCCACTTAGAATTTTTACATGCGTTAGCCCTGGACAATAAAGTTGATAATTTCCAAAAGTTCTGAATATATGCCATTTTGGGAGAATATATCCTTGAGTTTTTGAAGCCGAAAAGATAACGAGAGCCTATCCTCGATTTCAACCAGATTATTTTGAAAGGTTTTTAATGCCTTAACACCGGGATCATCACCTTTTTTTCTCTGGTGTTCATCCTTTTCTTCTGTATATAAAAAGGAATCCATTTTCTGCGCGGATATATCCGGCTTCCAAGTTATAAAAAGATAATGGGTAGTACGAAAATGCTTTCCTTTCTTAAAATAGATCCGCCGTTCATCATCAATGGCCCTGGTGATTTTGTCAGGGAAATGATTTTCATTTTTATCAGGATAATAATCTTCCGGGCTCCGGATACAGTCAAAATGCAGGGTGAACCCATCGCCTAAATTTTTTAATGATGCGGATATAGAAGTCGAAAAATTTTCTAATTCCGTATCGGTTGAACTGTCCGTGTCCCGGGTTGTTATTTCATAACCCACCAGGAACGAACCGTTTTTACAAAGGATAACCCCGTTATCCGCCATCACGGCATACTGCAAAAGGCTTTGCAGGCCCTTCTCTTTTCTGCTCATGGCATCGTAATGGGTAGATTTATGGGGTAACTGTGGGCTGTCTTTGGCCGGATAGAATTTCTTGTGCCTTATATGCTGACGGAAGACCTTTGAAAGGATCGGCTCTTTTTTATTTGCTTTCCTGGCCAGGGTAAATCCGACCGACAGAATTATCAGACCGATCAGTATCTGCCATGGGCGGTTGCCGCTGGATACAATCAGTACGCCGGCGGCAATACCTATGGGAAAAAGCAAATCCCGTTCTATGCCCATGATCAGGTCTGCACGATGCAGAGACCGATGTATTGCGATCCGTCTCATTAGATTAATGCTCCGGTGCCGAATGTGAACAGCGTATCAATGATCGGTTCCGCCAGGGCCAATACTGAGATGATACAGACCACCACCAGGAACCCCTTTGTCATGCCGTCCAAATCGTCTTTCTTGAACCACATCACAAACGCAGCAGCTAAAATCATCAGTATTGCAACGGACTTGGCCCACGGCCCGCGTAAGGTTTCCATCAAGGTTTCTGCAGGTGTTTCAAATTCTGAAATAGTTGATGCGAAAACAGAATCAACAAATGTAATAACGCCAAAAAAAAGAAAGGTTGGTATAAGTAACGGTAAATACTTTTTCATTCCTAAAACTCCTCTTTAAATAATCAATTGAATTGACAGACCTATAATGATGCCGAAAAGCACGGCTATCGCTATATTCAGTGCATTTGTTTTTTTGTTCACCTCCTTGATTCTTTCTTTGAATTTTTCTGCAAGAATCTCTTGCTGGTCAGAAAGTCTTTGTGAGTATTCTTCGGCCATAAGTTCACACACAGTGGCAACGATCCAGACCGGATCATTGTCACCCACTGTCATTTTGTGCCTTTTGGCTATCTCTGCCTGGATTTTGTTTTTCATTCCTGCTGTTCCTGGGCATCAATGATCAGGCCGGATTCATCCAGGATGTTCCAGATTTCATCCCTGGCTATTTTAAGCCGCTGTTTAGCCATGACGTTGAATTTGCCTGAATTGACTGCCTGGGCAAATGTCAGCCGGGACTTGAGCATCAGCTCCAGATCATAGCCAAAGGTTTCTTTTTTATACGTGGGCAAAACAATGGTGGTGCCACCCTGGTCCCGGTTGGCCTTTGCCAGTTTGTGGTTTTCAAAATCAATTTGCCCGAAGAAAGGATTTACCCATATTGTTATGGGGGTATCCGGAAAACCGTCCATCAACGATGCAAGTCCCTGGATGGTATCTCCCTCGGCCTGGCCGCCGGTGATCAAGGTATGCAACGTAAGGTGATGACCACTGTCTTTCAGAAAATCGGCAACATTATTTTCCGACATGTAAGCAGCCAGGGGAACAAATGTACTGGCGCCGCTGTCAACAACAGCAAATGCCTCATCCGGTAACTGGATTAATTTTTCTATCATCGTGTCAAACAACCGGCTGTTAATGGAATCCCCCTCCATGATTTCTATCTTGGTCGCCTTTAATGCTTCGTAGGCTGTCAGGGTTGCGTTAACCGGATCAGCGTCCAGGCATGCCAGCAACTGGTCTCTGTCAACCAGATATTGACTTAAAAGACTGGCTGTAAAACTTTTGCCAACACCGCCCTTGCCCTGCAGGATCATATTTATTGATGCCATTTTTTCCCCTTTATAATTGGTTATGGATGCAGCTTGCTTTGCAGCATCCGGCTTTATCGCCGAGGCACATGGCATACATGGTGCCCCAGGCCAACATTATGATTTTTTGAAAATCTTTCTTGGAAACTTTGGTGAAATCTTCCAACCGGTGTTCTTTTTTGAATTTGTTGAATAGATAGTCGTAGCTTATCCTGTCCTCGTAATAGGCCATGAAATCAAACAGGCCCCTTAACGGCTGTAATTCGTCCTCAGTACAAAGATCTATAAAGTCGTTTTGCAGTGTTTGTATCCCTGACCAGATGTATTCCATGGCGTTTTCATAGCTTGAGGTCGTGATGCCCGTTAGGTTCATTATCTGCATGTAGGCACATAGCTCAGCTTCGAGTTTTTCAACTGTGGTATTTTCAATCCATGCCCAAATCGAAATTAAACCTTTAAGCGCAAGCATCTTTTTCTCTGAAACATCGGCCCGCTGAAACCGAGGGATCACACTTTGAACCGGCTGGGCTTGAACAGTCTCTCCAATCTCTTTTGAGGCGGTTACAGCCTTCAATTGTTCGTATCCTTTTAATTGACCTGCTCTGGCTGCCTGGCTGCGAAAGATATGACCCATCATGCCAAGGCCGGCCAAAGTGATCCCGTACCCGTCCACTCTTGGGCCGTGATCTTCCACATGTACCATTGGAATAAAATTCTCCGCCTTAAATAGGGTAGGGACATCCAAATATTGAATTTTTGTCATCAAGGCTTTGTGGGGCTGGTCAATTTCCTTGGCCAGTTTCCAGCTTGAAATGCCGTACTCGCCGGTGGGCAATAAAACTGTCAGATCGCTTTCTTTTGGGATTTGTAATGCGGCTTTTAAATATAATTTGTCTTTCTGAGCCTTTTCCATGGCGTTGAATGCCTCAATATACTTGAGTTTCCACTCCATGGCTCTCTTGCCTGTAAAGCCCATGACAAGCAAAACAAAACCGTCACGGGTCATGTTCATTGCAGGCTGTTCTTTATTTTGATCGTTAATATATGAGGACGGCTCAAAATTGAGCTGTCCTAAATCACTAAAGTTTGCAGGTAGCTCTGATACAATCTGACGAATTGTGCGCAGCACATTTTTGTGGTCTTTCTCGAAATGTTCTGCCACCATCATAGAAGAAACTGTCAGTTTTCCGCCAGTGGTTGTAATATTGATTTTTTGTTTTCCCATGTTAATACCCATCGTTAAACTCCATATAATAACAAGTAGTTATTCGCTTTTCTTAATGAGAGTAAACGGTTGTTCATTATCTTTTTCTTCCACAACAGAGTCTGTTTCTGGTGGGTAAGGATCGTTTGAATGGCTAAATTTACCCCGTAATTTGCCTTGACCTTGACGGATGATTTTTTCTTTTGGGGCTTTTTTTTGACCGAAGGGAAACCTCTGATCGTGGTTTTCCATAATTTTTGCCCAGGCCACATACGACATATGAATTTTATCTTTTTCGATAAAATGATCGTATATGGTCTTTTTTGAGTAACCCTTTGAAAACAAAGCTTTTGCTTCGTTATGAATGGCCAGATATTGACTTTTACATGAAGGTTTCATAATTCGTCTTTCTTTTGTGTAAAAGGGAAGGGTTTATGGTAATTTTTTAATATTTTAGTCCAGGAATTATATGACATATGAATCACACCTTTTTTGAAGAAATAATCGTACACGGCTTTGATTGTATAACCCTGCTTAAGCAGTGTTTGGGTTTCTTCATGGATAGCAAGGTACTGACTTTTACATGAGGGCTTAGGTCCATTCTCCATAATCTAACCATCTTCTTTCTTTCAAAAATTTTGATAGTCCCGGTATCCAGCGGCCATTATCCCGCTGCCAGTCATGGGACATCTTATTTTTTAAAATGATTTGTAAAAGTTTTGATATTTTTGGCAGTTCTCCGGCCCGAACAAGTTTTTTAAAATTCATCCAGGCTTGCCATTGCCCGGTTTGTCGGGGGTATTGACTTAAAACCACATCGAATTGTTTTTTGAGGGGTAAGCTATCTAATTCCGCTTCCTGCCGCTGTTTTTCAGCCAAAATTTTTTGCTGCTTTTCCTTCTGATGCTGCAGCTGTAGATGGTCTTGCCGCTTTTGTTCTTCATCTTTTTTTCTTTGGAGTTCTTCCGAATAGACATCAAAGACAATGGTTTTAACGCCAAAAAAAGAAAAATTATCTTTGAGGGTTTGACCGTAATGTTTTTCGATTCTTTGTAATGCTATTTTGTTTGGCCCTGACAGGATTACACTGCCGTTCTCGATTTGAGCCACCAGGCAGGGAAGATACTTGGCCGCTAAATTTAGCTCGTCTTTCGAAATAATACTCTCTCTGATTTTTGCCCAGGTGGCAGGCTCCTGGCGGTCTTGAACTGATTCTGAATAGTGGGGTAGGGGGGGAGTATTCTTATATAATCTATCAAAGGTATGATCCGACAAATTGCCGACATTTTGTTGATCCGCAGCATGACACGCGTGATCAAGCTCCAGGTGGCTATTTTCTGGTTCTGGAGCCTTTTCTGTCTGACTTTGTTTGGGTTCTTCAACCGACTTTGACTGTTCAAGTTTTGCTTTGCCGGACCGTAATTCTCTGAATTTAACGATTGCAGGATGAGCAAGAAAATAATACACGGTCTCTGTCCAGCCGTTAATTTCCTCTTTGACAGCGGTGATCAACTTGGCTTCTTTGAGGGTCTTGATATGTCTTTCAATGGTCCGATAGCATACATTTGTACGGCTGGCTAATGTGCCTATGTTCACAAATGTATGGTTCTTACCAACCGCACATCTAATCATTGCTCTAAATGTATTTTGTGCACCTGCCGGCATTTTGCCCCCATCTATTGTTATTTTCGGGAACCATAGATCCAGATCATTCGCATAACCATGCGATATCAAACTGTAATTCATATTTTCCTTTCGAGCCGAAAAAAAGAAAACACTACACCTGTAAGCTTGACAAACTCTATTCGTTGAGTTAGCTTCTTAATATGTAATTCATATTAAGAAGCCCAAGGCTTCTGGGAGATCCTTAATGGTTGCCGCCATTAAGGATTTTCTTTTTGGGACGGCTTATTAGCTTAAGTTGTACCTCCGCTAATTTATCTTTATGGTTAATAGCAACCCTATTCTTTCACTATCCCAAAGTCTGATAATATATATTATGTAAACTTTTGTTTTATTGGATTTCATATCCAACTGATTTGTATAATCAAAATGTAATATTGAAATCTTCCCTGCCCGTGTTATATTATTTTTAACTAAACAATATCGGATTCTGATCGTTTAACCTGACTAACTCGAAATAAAAAGGAGCTGCAATGAACACAAATCTTTCATATCAACAGACCGGGGTAATGACCCGGGTTAATGCGTTTATCAGAAGCACATACAACTGGATGGCCATTGGCCTTGCCGCCACCGGCCTGACTTCATATTTTGTCTCTGAGAGTCCTGCCATGATGCAGGCCGTATACGGAAATCCAATCATGCCTTGGGTGTTATTTATAGGGCTTATTGTCATGTGCGGATTTATCAGTGCCCGGATTCAAAAAATGCAGGCAAGCACGGCCACAGGTCTATATGTGGGTTTGACTGTTCTTTACGGTGTCTGTCTTGCCCCAATTTTTATGATTTATACCCAGGCATCCATTGCCTCAACCTTTTTTATCTGCGCTGCAACCTTTGGTGCCGCAAGCGTTTACGGCATGATAACAAAAAAAGATCTTACCAGTATGGGCCAGTTTTTGATGATGGGTCTGATCGGTATCATTATTGCCATGGTTGTAAATATGTTTATCCATAGCTCGGCTATGCAGACTATTATCTCCATGATTGCGGTTGTTCTGTTCACAGGCCTTACCGCCTATGATACTCAGAAATTGAAATCAATGGCAGTTACCCTTCCCATGGATGCAACCGGCGCCATGGTCCGCAAAGGTGCTATCCTTGGCGCTTTAAGTCTTTACCTTGATTTTATGGGATTATTCGTTCATCTACTCAGCCTGCTTGGCGTGGCAAGGGACTAAATTTTCAATTTAAGCCTTATTTTTAAAAAAGCCCCGGAACAACAATGAATGTTGTTCCGGGGCTTTTTTTGTTGTTTTTCTATTTTGATATACCCGATTATAAGCACTTTCCTATGGCCTCGCAGATCTTCTCACAGCATTGACGGGTTAAATTTTCTTCAGGACCTTCAACCATTACCCTGAGCAAGGGTTGTGTCCCGGAATACCGCACAAGCACCCTACCCTGGTTGCCGAGTTGTGATTCAACTTCTTTAATGGTCTCTGCAATCATGGGGACTTTCATAAAATCGGGCCTGGATGCGTCCACTTCAACATTGATTAAGACCTGGGGGTAAACAGTCATAATTTCAGCAAGTTCGGATAATGGCGTTTGGGTCTCCAGTATCACCTCGATGAGCTTTAATGCCGATAATAACCCATCGCCTGTGGTCTGTTCATCCAGAAAAATAATGTGACCCGAATCCTCTCCGCCCAACAGAGCACCGGTTTTTTTCATGCGCTCCAATACCTTCCTATCCCCAACACCGGTTATTTCATGCGCAATACCCAATTGAGTCAGTGCATTGCCAAACCCCACATTGCTCATGACTGTACTGACAACAATATTATTACCAAGTTTTCCGGTTTGTTTTGCAAATCCCGCCAGAACAGCCAGCAAGGTATCTCCGGTTATCTGCCGGCCTGTTTCATCCACGGCAATCAAACGATCGGCATCACCGTCAAAGGCAAGGCCAAGATCTGCGTTCTTTTTTTTTACCTGATCACTTAAATCTTGGGTATGCTGGGAGCCGCATTCTTCATTGATGTTAGTGCCGTTTGGCTGGTTGTGGCTAAAACTTACATCAAAAATCTCAGAATTAAACACCTGGGGGGCACAAAAACTGGCCGCGCCATTGGCCGTATCAATAACCAATTTGAGTTTTTTGGGGATGTTTTGAAAATTAAACTTTTTAACCAGAAACTGGGTATACTGAGTTTGGGCGTCATTGGCAGATGAGATGACACCAATTTTAGAAGACAGATCAATGGACGGGCCAAGAATCATTTTTTCAAGGTCAGCCTCCTGGTCATCGGACAATTTAATGCCACCCTTTTTGAAAATTTTAATGCCGTTATCATAATAGGGATTATGGGAGGCCGAGATCATAATACCGGCGCCGCAGGATTCAATGGCACTGCTCAGATACGCCACTGCGGGGGTGGGAATAACACCGGCTATCATTACATCAATACCGACCGAAGCAATCCCTGCAGCAAGTGCGGATTCAAGCATTTGTCCCGAAATCCTGGTATCCCGTCCGATGATTACGCATCTATTGGAAGACTTTTGCGTTAAAATGCCCACAGCCTGGCCTGTTTTCATGGCCAACTCGCATGTCATGGGATAGGCGTTTGCCCTGCCCCGTATACCATCTGTTCCAAACAACTGTCCCATTAAAATGGTTATCCTATCTTTTGATTTATTTTTAATTAATCGTCCAATCCAAACGCATCAACGATACTGTCTTCAATACCTTTGAGCCAAGCCGATCCCATGATCGTAATTGATTCGTCAAGCTTTTGAATGAATCCAACGTAATCTTTTTTGCTATGAAGGCTTTTGGTCTCAATGTACTGTATAAATTTTTCTCCATCCGGCCCAGGCGTTTCAAGATCATTTTCAGCCTGATCAAATATCGATGACGCTTGGGAGAGTTTTTCCAAAACCAAGTTATGGGTATTAACCGACTGACTGCCCTGCCCTTTTCCCCTTTGGAGCAAAATATTTTTTGATTGTTTAAGCGTATCTCCAAATGCATCCAGCCGTTTTATACGCTCCTGAATACAGATATCAATATTCTTTTGCAGCCCTGATACAAGATTCTGGGACATCCAGTCCCAGGTAAAAAGCTTACGAATGAAATGATACCAGGCCTTCAAAGCATACAGCCCAGAAATATAGTAGATGTTTTCATTTAGAATTCTGTCGGGCCGGGTATATATACCCGGACGCCATTGAACCGAAGCACTTCTCATTGTCCCGCCCATGATCAAACGGTCGCACCGCAGTTCACTGTTCCGGATAATGGACCCTGCGGCACTAATACATCCAAAAGCAATTCTGACCGGTCCCACAAGTCCGCCCTGGCCCCCAAGGAATACCGGCCGCTGGTTGAGCATCACGCCCTGATGGACATTGCCCATCATGGACGGCGTTGCCTTGTCCTGATTCGGTGTATAATTGAAGTGGATAAAAGATGAACCTACTTCGGAATGATCTTTTCGGCTAGTGCCGCCGGTCATGAGACAATCGCAGAAATTGATCAAGCTGCCTAACGTGACAAAGGGGAAAAGAATGGTCTGTTTAAGTCCCACTGTATGGGCAGCGTTGGCCTGTTCTTCAAGAATACAGCCTTTTCGCACATGCCCAGCTGAACCAAAAACATTATCTCCCATGAACACGGAATCCTGAAAATATCCACCGTGCAGCTTTGTGCCCGGCCCCATAAGACAATTTTCGACTGTCACCGGCGCTTCGTAACCAAGAACCGTTCCCGGCATGATCAGGGTTTGTGCGCCGGTCAGCTTGGTCCCGGAATAAAGCGTTACACCATCCGGAGATATGCGGTCAATATCAACGTCCTCACCGATAAACACAGTGGCAGGATTTGGGATGTTTACCCCTTTTTGTAACAGGGCCTCAATTTTTTTTAAATTCATAATTTAAATATTTTGATAACCTGATTGTTTATTGTCAAGTTTTTCGATGTTAGAAATTTATGGAACTACTTTAAATTATATTCCTAAGGGTTTATTCTCATCAATTTTTAATTTATAAATAATAGTGCCTGAACGGAAATCCGTGTTTGGACGGTTCGTTAGAGTAGCTTCAGCTCACAAAGTTGCCCAGATGCAGCGTTGCATAACAATCTATAACCGGAGCATACTAAAGTATGTGAGTATTGTAAATTGTTATGCAACACTACAGATGGATAACTTTTCAGCCAAACACGAACAAACAGGCAAGCAAATCCATCACATTCATAAGCGTGAACACTTCAATTGCAAGGAGAAATAAATATGAGCCCGGCTGGTTTGCTGTATCCAGATGATTCTTCCATTAAAAACCTTCATGCAAAACTAACACAAGCGTCCCAGGATCTTAATAGACCGGATCACCATTTGCGCAAGCTTTTAGATCGCCCGGGACGGTTTTTTGATTTTAGTATCGGCATTGACGGCTTTTTAATGGATTTTTCACGTCAGCGGCTTGATAAAAATGCCTTAGCTTTGCTGCGTGAAGCCCAAGTCTTGTCCAGTGCACTTGAAAAATTTAGAGCAATGACCCAGGGAGAAATCGTAAATCCAACTGAAAACCGGGCGGCACTTCATACAGCGGCCCGGGGTTCAGGGCCTTCCCCTCTTTTATTTAAAGAAATTGACGTTAAACAGCAGATGCAACAAGTTAATAAAAAAATAGAGCAATTCTGCCAATCAGTTCATGAGGGCAAAATCTGCTCGGCATCCGGCAAACCATTTACACAGGCCGTTGTCATTGGTATAGGCGGATCATATCTTGGGTGTGAGTTTGTTTACCAGGCCCTGGCAGATTCTGATAGAAAAATGGATCTTTTATTTTTGCCCAACGTGGATATTGATAATTTTGCCCGGGTCATTGAAGCCATTGACAAAGAGACCACCCTGTGGATTGTCATTTCAAAATCCTATACCACCACAGAAACCATGGCCAACCTCAATCAGGTCAGCACATGGCTAAAAGACCAGAGAATCCGCCCCGAAGATCACCTGGTCACCATCACGGCTAAGGGAAGTCCGGGTGACGATCCCGATACACCGGTGCTTGAATCCTTTTATATGTTTGATTTCATTGGCGGCAGGTATTCGGTATCCTCGGCAGTGGGCGGGCTGCCTTTGAGTCTGGCGCTTGGCTATGACATTTTTCAACGCTTTCTGGACGGCTGCAGAATAATGGACACCCATGTACTGGAAAGTCTCCCGGAAAACAATATCGCCCTAACCGCGGCCCTGATTTCCATTTGGAACACCCTGTACATGGGATATCCGGCCCAGGCCATTATTCCCTATGCATCAAGGTTGGCTCGGCTCAGCCCCCATGTCCAGCAGCTTTATATGGAAAGCCTGGGCAAGTCCGTCTCCCCAAAAGGACAGATCTTAAGCCAACCGGCCGGGACTATAATTTTTGGAGAACCCGGCACCAATGCCCAGCACTCGTTTTTTCAACTCGCCCACCAGGGAAAAGCCTTTCCCATTGATTTTATCGGCGTAAAATCGCCTGGCTATTCAGGGCTTCAGGCAATGTCTAAAGGGGTGAGCAATCACCAAGAACTGTGGGCTAATCTTTTGGCCCAGGCCGGAGCACTTGCCCTAGGCCGAAGCGGTGAAGACCCAGCCAGAAATTTTGACGGTAACCGGCCCTCAACAATAATAACTATTGATAATTTAAACCCCGAAAGTGTTGGTATGCTGCTCTCCTTTTACGAAGCCAGAACCGTACTTGAAGGTTTTATTCTCGGGGTAAACCCCTTTGACCAGTTTGGTGTGGAACTGGGCAAGGTCATGGCCGGAGATATTCGAAAGGAAATGGCAGCAAAAAATCAGGATCCCTCATATACCTTTGCCTGTAAATCACAAACGGATAATTTCTACCTGGATCTGTTGTTCCGGTAACGATTTGACTACGTTGTCGTGGGCTTAATCCTAATCTTGCGCCAAACGATGAATTCGAGCTCGAGCAAGATTAGGATTACGAGTAGACAAAATAAATCAGGGGAATTTATAGAGGGAAGCCCCCCAGGTGAGCCCTGCACCAAGACCGGTAAAAAGGACAACATCTCCGGATTTTCCGATACGACCGATTTCAATGGCTTCATGAAGTGCTAAAGGGATGCTGGCGGCCGTGGTGTTGCCGTATTTTTCAATATTATGGAAAATTTTATCTTCGGGCAATTTGAGAAATTGGCCAAAGGCTTGGTTAATGCGCTTATTGGCCTGGTGGGGTATGATCAAATCAACATCAGACAATTCCATGCCTGCTTTTTCCAATACCTCCTTGGTTACTTTGGGCAACATGCGCACAGCTTTTTTAAATATGGCAGGACCGTCCATGAACGGGAAATATCGGGGATCATCAGTGGAAATACCATCAGGCAACCGTTTTATAAGATTGGAGGCAGGCAGTTCGGTTTTTAAGGCCTCTGCAAAGTGGCCGTCTGCATGCAAGGCCGATGCAATCAGGCCTACATTGTCATCTGTATCCACCGCTTCAATACATAAGGCTGCGGCACCATCGCCGAAAATCACCGTGACATCTCGTCCCCGGGTGGATTTGTCAAGTCCTGTTGAATGGACTTCGGCACCGACCAAAAGAATTTTTGAGGCGAGCCCTGATTTGATATAGGAATCCGCTGTCGCAAATCCGTACAAAAATCCGGTGCATTGCTGGCGTATATCAAGGGCAGGCGTGGCGTTCAGCTCAAGATTTCGAGCAAGAAGACAACCGCCTCCTGGGAACATAATATCCGGACTTAAAGTGGCAAAAATGATAAAATCCAGATCTTTGGGACACCAACCCGCTTTTTCAAGTGCCATGCGGGCGGCATGGGTGCCTAAGTCCGATGCACCACAAATATCTTCTTCAGTGACCCAGTGTCGCTGGTGGATGCCGGTTCGCTGTCGGATCCATTCATCTGAAGTATCCATGAATTCAGTCAGATCCTGATTAGTGACAATATGGGGTGGTACAAAGAAGCCTGAGCCCCTGATAATTGATTTTTTCATTAAATTTCCTTGTTACTATGTAGATTCAAAACAGCAGAACGTTTCTGTCTGATGCCTGGAATTTTTCAGGCTCAAATGCAAATCCAAATTTATAATATGAATTTAATTTTAAGGCAAGGCAGTTAAAACCGTACGTCATTCTGTGGCTGTTTTGCCTAAGGAAGTGGATAATTTTTTTCACACATATATTTTTTTTCTTGCATATTCCAGGAAAATTGAGATAAGGACATAAGGTACTATTCATTTTCATTGACAAAGAGGCTGATATGGAAAACCCGGCTCGACTTCTGATCGTGGACGATAACGAAGACATCCTATCCACTTTTTATGAATTTTTTAACTCCCTTGGGTATGAGGTTAAAACTGCGGTAGACGGATTTGCCGCTTTAAAAATTCTGCGGGATAAACCCGATTATTTTCAATGCCTGATCACAGACCTTGTCATGCCCAACATCAGTGGTGTCGGGTTAATTTCTATTGTAAAAAATGAATATCCCAATCTTAGAACCATTGCCATGACTGGGTATGGAGATCATCCCGGGGCCCTTGCATCTGAAGCCCAAGCTGATATTGTTATTTTTAAACCTGTTGACCTATTTAAAATTGAACGCAAAGTTGCCGAGCTCATAGGCCGTAAAAAAGAAGATTAAGAAAAGAGAGCGTTATCGTATTATGACTTCACCAACCCCGTTGATAGGCGTTTCCAGCCCCATGCTGAAAATAAAGGAACTGATCAACCATGTCGCCCAAACCAGTCTGAATATCCTGATCACAGGAGAGACGGGTGTTGGAAAGGAAGTGGTTGCCCAGAGCCTGCATGCTGAATCGAATCGGTCCAAAAATAGTTTTGTAAAAATAAATTGTGCAGCCTTACCTGAAACCCTTCTGGAATCAGAACTGTACGGGTATGAAAAAGGCGCTTTTACCGGGGCACACAAAAAACGCTATGGTAAATTTTTGACAGCAGACAAGGGTGTTCTTTTTCTTGACGAAATTGGGGATATGCCACTTAGCCTTCAATCAAAAATGCTCCACGTACTCCAAAGCGGCGAGTTTTCTCCCTTGGGGTCAGACCAGGATTTTAAAACCGATGTCTGGGTCATTGCAGCAACCAACCAGTGTCTTGAAGAAAATATAAAAAATAAAACCTTTAGAGAGGATCTTTTTTATCGGCTTAATATTATAAAAATAGACATCCCCCCCCTCCGTGAACGCCCCGAGGATATTCCCGCCCTCATCGAATATTATTATAAAAAATACTTGCCGGAACATCCCAACATTCAGGCTGAAAGGCCTGATAAACAGATTATGGAAAGGCTTTGCCGTTATCACTGGCCAGGCAATGTGCGCCAGCTGCAAAATTGTATAAAAAAACAGATGGTGCTCAATTCCTGGGACAAAATTTTTGACGAGTTGCCCAATGACGCATACATTACCGGGAAATCGTCTTCGGAAAACACCTCCCAGGGTCAATTGCCCGGTTCCGGTATGTATTCGCCTGAGTATAAACTTGAGAACGACCCTGGAAACCGTCGACTGAGGATCATTTCAGAATTTGTTGATCTGTCCACAAGTTCTGAAAAATTATTTGAAGACATCTCTTTGAAAAAAATAAAAAAACTTGCCTCTGACAAGGTGGAAAAGGAAGTGATCATTTTTGTGCTGGAAAAAGTGGGGTGGAACCGATCCAAAGCCGCAAAAATTTTAAAAGTATCCTACAAGACCCTGTTGTATAAAATGAGCGAATTCGATGTGAATCCGCCCATCAGTTAGAGCTCCTCTTTATTTACAAAAAGGGATGAATGCGCAAATTATGGCGTCTACCGCCGTAGACAACACTTTTTTGGGGCAGGCAATGTTTATACGCTCAAATCCGGCCCCGCTCTGTCCAAACCAGTTACCGTGATCAAGGGCTATACCGGCTTTCTCCTCAATAATCTCAATGAGTTGTTTCGGCGGCAATTGTAAAGGATTAAAATCAATCCACGGCAAATAGGTCGCCTCAAGGTCAAACACCCGAACACCCGGCAGTTCTTTTTCAATCCTTTCTTTAAGATATAAATAATTATCATAAATATAGCGAATCAAGTCACATAGCCAAGGCTCCCCACCTTCATAAGCAGCCCGGGCGGCAATGGCACCAAATAGATTGGAGGTACCTGTTGAATTCAAGCCAAGACAATTAAAAAAACTGCCGATTTCATGGCGATATGATTCGTTGGAAATGACCAGGCAGGAATGGGCCAGTCCTGCCAGATTAAAGGTTTTTGAAGCCGCAACTGCAGCAATGGAGCTTTGCGTTAATTCAGTAGAGATGGATTGATAACTGGTATGTTTAAATCCGGGCATGACCAGATCACAATGAATTTCATCGGCAAAAACCAGGACGTTGTTTTTCAGGCAGATAGTCCCAAAACGTTCAAGCTCGTCGCGCTGCCAGACCCTTCCCACAGGATTGTGCGGTGAACACAGGATGGCGAGTTTCACTCTTGGATCCCGGGTCTTTTCTTCCAGATCGTTAAAATCCATATCATATCGATACTGATTCAGCATCAAGGGATTTTCAACCACTTGCCTGCCATTGGTATGAATGGCCTGGGCAAAGGGATAGTACACCGGCGGCTGAATCAAAACGCCATCACCGGGTTTGGTAAAGCACTGAATCAGGTAGTGTACCGCGGGCACAATCCCCGGCGTATTGACAATCGAATTTTTTTGGATCTGCCATCCATGCCGCCGTTCAAACCAATTAATCAATGCGTCATTGTGCCGGCTGTCATTCAGGCTGTACCCGAAAACTTTGTGGGACAGGCGTTGTTCCATGGCATTGAAAATCACATCAGGACACGCAAAATCCATGTCTGCCACCCATAGCGGCAGTAGATTTCCCCGCCCTTTGCCGAATTTTTGCTCAAGAACAGATGATTCCCATTTTACCGAGCCTGTGTTGCTTCTGTCTATGACTTGATTAAAATTCCATTGGTCTTTCATTTTACAACCTCATCTTCGACTACCCATGCAGCGGGGTACCCAATATTTTCAAGGATGCCTCTCCCATAATTTCAGCCAGCGTGGGATGGGCGTGTATGGTGTGCGCCAGATCCGTTGCGGTTAATCCATTGCGGACGGCCAGGGTGGCTTCGGCAATCAGATCCGTGGCATGGGGGCCTGTCATATGCACACCTATCACTTTGCCCGATGCCTTTTCCACAATCATTTTTGCCTCCCCTGCAATCTCATCAATGGCATGGGCTTTTCCCAACGACCTAAAATTTACCACTGCCGTTTCAATGTCTATCTCCTGTTCCAGAGCCTGTGTTTCCGTTAATCCAACCGTGCCTATTTCAGGCATGGTAAAAATGGCCCCGGGCACGGCATCATAAGACATGGCGGTTTTAGGTCTTTCAGTCTGTCCGCAGGCGTTCTCTGCCGCCACAAGACCTTCATGGTAGGCCACATGGGCCAGCATTATGTGAGCAGGGCCAAGAATGTCACCGATGGCATACACATTGTCGACACAGGTCTGCAGGTACTCGTTCACGGCAATCCATCCATTCTTGTCAGTTTTAAGGCCGATATTTTCAAGGCCCAATTCCTTTGCTAAAGAGCTTCTGCCGATACACACGGCCATGACATCCGTATCAATTTTTTTTATTTTCAATTTACCGGTCGGCTTGGTGAATGGACTGACATCCAGGAAAACATCAAGCCCCTCGCTTTTGTGTTCAGCCCGTGACACAATGGTATCCGTGAATACTTTTATTTTTCGTTTTTTCATTTCACGCAACAGCAGCTTTGAGCAGGATTCGTCTACGCCCGGCAAAGGGAGCACCCTGTCCATGGCCTCCACAATAGTCACCTTGGTGCCAAGAGCACTGAAGATAAAGGCAAATTCACACCCAATCACCCCGCCCCCGACAATGGTTAAAGATTTTGGAATGTAATCCAATGACAAAAGATCATTGGACGACAGGATGCTTTTATGGTCAAAAGGAAATTCCGAAACGTCCATGGGTACCGTACCGGCTGCAATGATCAGCTTGTCGTATGCCAGGGAGATGGAATCTTCCCGGTCACAAATCACTTCGACTTTGCCCGGCGCAACAATTTTAGCACGGCCCATGACAACATTTACGCCTGCCTTTTCAAGAAGCCCTGAAAGCCCTTTTCTCTGCCCTTCGAGCACTTTTTCCTTTCGCTGCATTAAAACGCCGATATCTGGGCTGATGGTTCCTGATATCTTAATTCCCATACCTTCGGCTTTAAGACAGTTAAGCAGCAAATCTGCTGAATTTTTCATTATTTTTGACGGGATACAACCGTGATTAAGACAGGTTCCTCCCAAATTTTCTTTTTCAATCAAGGTCACCTGGGCCCCAAGGCCGGCTGATCTCAGTGCGGCAACATAACCGCCGGGACCTGCGCCAATGATAACGATATGTTCAGCCATATGTTTCCTCGTTAATGCTGATTAATGATAATTGCAAATTACATTAGAATTTGAATAAAATATATATGGTTTCATAAATTTTTTCCAAATATATTTTAAATTTCTTCAAAAAAGCAGTTTTTATGTTTGACTATCTACCCTAGGTAAGATACTTATTATCCCAATAAAGGATTTCATAAATATTTTCACAAAAAATTTACGCAAAAGAACAAATGAAAATTGATGACACCAATATCAATATTATCAGAGAACTCAAAGAAGGTAAAAAACCCTTTAAAAAAATAGCCGAAAAGCTGGGTGTTACTGAAAACACCGTACGGGCAAGGGTTCTTAAACTTCAAGAAGAGGGCGTACTTGAGTTCTGCGGTCTTGTAGATCCGGCCAAACTGCCGGGCCATAGAAGTGTGATCGTGGGCATTAAGTTGTCCGAGACAAACCTGGTGGAAAAAGGCGAAGAGATCAGTCGCCTGAAAGGTGTCGTGTCCGTGTCAGTGGTCACAGGGCGATATGATCTTATGGTGCAGGTTTTGTTTAAAGAAGGATTTGATCTGCTTGAATTTTACACCGAGGAAGTTTCAAAAATTGACGGGATAGATTCCGTTGAAACGTTTGTGGTTTACAAATCATACAACCTGAAAGTGCCCTACATTTTTTAAACTCAATCATTAAGTTTTAGGGAGTTTGTCATGGCTAATAATCTAAAAAAGACACCATTAAATGCATGGCACCGGAATGCCGGAGCCAATATGGCTGATTTCGGCGGATTTGACATGCCGTTATGGTATGACACAGGGGTGAAAAATGAGCACATTGCCGTGCTTGCATCCGCAGGAATGTTTGATACATCCCATATGGACTGCATCCAGGTCCAGGGGAACGATGCCCCTATCTTGCTTGATTTCTGTTTCACAAGGCAAATAAGCGATTTATCGTTGGGGCGATGTGTTTACGGCGCATTTTTAGATGCCAAGGGACACTGCATTGACGATGCCATTGTTTATAAATTTTCTGATGTCAACTTCATGGTTTGTGTCAATGCAGGGATGGGGGGAGCAATAACAACTCATCTGATTTCACACAGTGAGGCAAAATCTGTAGAAGTAAAAGATCTATCTGACCAGCTTGCCAAAGTGGATGTCCAAGGCAAAAATGCATTAAAAATCGTATCCGGCCTGATCAAGGACAAAGAAAAGGTTTTTGACAAAATGCCTTATTTTTCCTTCAAAGGCAATCTGGACCCTGACGCCTCTGATAAGGTAACGCTTATAGATGGGACGCCTGTTATTGTGTCACGGACCGGGTACACCGGAGAATTTGGTTTTGAAATTTTCATTGCGCCCGATGAGGTTGAAAAATTGTGGGCCAATCTTCTGGATGCAGGCTCCCCCTATGCCCTGATACCTTGCGGCCTTGGTGCCAGGGATTCTTTAAGGGCCGGTGCATGCCTGCCCCTGTCCCACCAGGATATTGGACATTTTCCCTTCATCAATCACCCCTGGGAATTCGCCCTGCCCTTTAAAGCAGGTACACGGCAGTTTACCAAGACATTTTTAGGGAGCCAGAGCCTGATAAACCTGGAACAGCCCTCCTTTACCTATGCCTTTGTCGGTGATTCTTTAAGAAAGGTCGGTGCAGGCGACAAGGGCCGGGTGCTTACCGAGCAGGGTGAAGATATTGGCAAAGTACTGACCTGCGCAACAGACATGGGGATCTTTTGGCATGAAGATAAAATCGTGAGCATTAACACGCCTAACCTGCCCCCGGATATTAAAATTAAGGGGCTTGCATGCGGATTTGTGATGGTCAATCAGGCCCTTGACATGGGTACCCGGTTGACCCTTGCTGAAGGCAAGCGCAAAATCGGGGTTCAACTTGTTTCAGATGTTAGGCCGGATAGGACAGCAAGGCTTGCAATCAAAAATTTCAAATAGAGTTTGGCCCAAAAGTCACCCACCTGCGGCGTTGCAGACAAATTTGCAATCCTCACAACCATGAGGTTGCTCCGGTTGCAAATTTGTCTGCGCCTTGCATCTGAGCAACTTTTCGACCAAACACCAGCACCGTTAATTCTGCAATAAAATAATAAATAAGGAGGCGATATGAAATCCATTGAAGAATTAAATTTTCCGTCAGATGTTAGATACACCGATGATCATGAATGGGCAAAGGTTGAAGGTGATCTGGTAACGGTGGGCATTTCTGATTATGCCCAGGACCAGCTTGGCGAAATTGTCTTTGTGGAAATGCCCGAAATTGGTGACACATTTGGCCAGGGAGATGAGTTTGGCAGTGTGGAATCCGTTAAAGCGGTATCTGAAATTTTTCTTCCCATTGCAGGTGAAATTGTCGAGGTTAATGAGGAACTTGAAGATGCCCCTGAGCTTGTCAACACCAACTGCTATGATAAAGGTTGGCTTGTCAAAATAAAACCCGACGATTTGTCCGAAATGGACAGCCTTAAAGACCAGGCTGCATACCTTGAAATGCTGAAAGGATAAATGCCATGCGTTATCTGCCGCATACAAGACAGGACATCGACCAGATGCTGGCTGTCACCGGCCATGCCGATCTGAATCAGCTGTTTGACATCATTCCCGATTCTGCCAAGACAAAGACCGGATTAAACCTGCCGGACAGTTTAAGCGAATGGGATCTAAATGCGACAATGGAAGAACTGGCCTCACAAAATGCGGCATGCGGATCATATACATGCCTGATAGGCGCAGGTTCTTACGACCACCACATTCCTGCCATTGTGCCTTACCTGATTTCCAGATCCGAGTTTATGACGGCCTACACCCCTTACCAGCCAGAAGTCAGCCAAGGCACTTTACAGGGGATCTATGAATTCCAAACCATGATCACAGCCCTTTTGGGTATGGACATTGCCACGGCCTCTCATTACGATGGGGGTACAGCCTTGGCAGAATGCGCGCTGATTGCACTGAACAAGTCAAAAAAAGCAAATAAGATTGCCGTGTCAAGCCTTGTTCATCCTGCCCATCGCCAGATCATTCAGACCTATCTTAATCCATCCGAATTTGAAATGGTCGAAATACCGGCTGATAAAAACGGCCTGACAGATGTGGCTGCTTTTAAAGCTATGGATGGTGTTGCCGGGGTGGCCGTTCAGTCTCCCAACTTTTTTGGAAACATTGAAGATTTGGGCAGCTTTAAAGTTTGTGCCGATGAAAAAAAATGCCTGCTGATTGCCTCATTCACCGAGGCGCTGGCCCACGGGCTGTTGAAAAGTCCAGGAAGCTTTGGGGCAGATCTTGTGGCAGGAGAAGGCCAAAGCCTTGGTATGACCAAAAGCTTTGGCGGACCTGGGCTGGGTCTTCTAGCCGGAACAAAAAAAATGATGAGAAATCTTCCCGGCCGGTTTGTGGGGAAAACCACAGATTCAAACGGACAAAGGGGTTATGTGTTAACCCTTGCCACCAGAGAACAGCATATCCGCAGGGAAAAAGCCTCTTCCAATATTTGCTCTAATAACGGGCTCAATGCCATGACCGCAGCCGTATATTTGGCTTCTGCCGGAAAAAAGGGAATAAAGGAGATCTCCCAACTCAATCATGACAAGGCTGTCTATCTGAAAAATGCGCTTGTGGGTGCCGGGTTTACTTCGGTTTATGATGGTCCATTTTTCAATGAATTTGTTCTCAAAGCCCCGGCCGGATTTGCAGATAAACGAAAAGAGCTTGCCCAAAAACACAATCTGTATGCAGGGGTCTCCCTTGAATCCTATTACCCGGACATGACAGACCATTATCTTTTCTGTGCCACAGAAACCGTGTCCAGACAGGCCATGGATTTTTTGGCAAAGGAGGTACAATAATGACAAAGCCAGGTACAAGTGGCCTTATATTTAATGAACCCGAACTGTGGGAAAAGAGCCGGGAAGGCAGATGCGGCATCTCCATGCCCAGAAGTGATGTGCCAAGAGCGGCTCTTGACCCGGCACTCACAGATGATGCACCGAATCTGCCGCAATTATCCGAACTGGATGTGGTCCGTCATTTTACCCGTCTGTCCCAATGGAATTTTTGCATTGATTCGGGCATGTATCCCTTGGGCTCCTGCACCATGAAATACAATCCCAAAACCAATGAGGTCCAGGCATCCCGTAAAGGATTTGTAGTGGCCCATCCCTTGGCTGGGGATGAATTTTCCCAAGGGGCCTTAAAATTGATGTATGAGCTGGAACAAATGCTCGGGGAGATCACAGGCTTTCCCGCCGTCACCTTACAACCGGCCGCTGGGGCCCATGGCGAGCTCACCGGCATGCTCATGATCCATGCCTGGCATGCCAAGCAGGGAAAACAACGCTCAAAGATTCTGATCCCGGACACGGCCCATGGCACCAATCCCGCGTCCGCAACCCTTTGCGGATATAAGTCTGTGAATATCAAATCAGGTCCCAAAGGCATTCTGGACCCCCAGACAGTGGCCGAGGCCATGGACGAAGATACCGCCGGTATCATGATCACCAACCCCAATACGCTGGGGCTGTTTGAGGAGAACATCAAAGAGGTCTGTGACATCGTCCATGCCAAGGGCGGCCTTGTTTACGGAGACGGTGCCAACATGAATGCCGTCATGGGGATCATAAAGCCGGGTGAACTTGGCATTGATGTGCTCCATTTAAATCTTCACAAAACCTTTTCCACCCCCCACGGCGGCGGCGGCCCCGGTTCCGGTCCTGTGGCCGTAATCGAAGATTTGATTCCCTTTCTTCCTGTGCCGCAGGTTCAAAAAGAAAACAATACCTATTCGTTTATTACCGATTGTCCTGATACAATCGGTCGGATGCATACCTTCTATGGCCATTTCGGGGTCATGGTCAGGGCCTTTGCATATATTCTGTCCATGGGAGGAGATGGTTTAAAGCGTGCATCCCAGCTTGCCGTGCTCAATGCCAACTATATCAAAGAAAACCTTAAAGGCACCCTGGACCTGCCTTATGACAGGCCTTGTATGCATGAATGTGTTTTTACCGACAAAAGTGTTCAAGCGCACCACATCAGTACCATGGATATGGCCAAGCGTCTTCTGGATTACGGATTCCATCCACCCACGGTATATTTCCCCTTGGTGGTGGAAGCCGCCTTTATGGTGGAGCCCACGGAAACCGAGTCAAAAGATGAGATTGATCAGTTCATTGAGGCGGTAAAAGCCATTGTTAAAGAGGCCGGTTCAAACCCGGATGAATTACACTCAGCACCCCATCTGCCTAAAGTGACTCGGCTGGATGAGGTGACGGCGGCACGCAAACCCTGCCTGAAGGGTTAATTTACTTTTTTGTCTCCTTGATCTGTAGTCGAGCCCCGCAGATCAAAATTAAGATCAAAACTGGGATACCCATCACGGCGGTCACGGTAAAAAAAACAGGGTATCCCAGTTGATCCACCATGCTCCCGGAATATCCGGAAAACATCTTGGGCACGAGGGTCATTAGAGATGAAAATACGGCATACTGAATGGCGGTGAACCGCACATTGGTCAGACTGGACAAAAAAGCCACAAATGCTGCGCCGGCCAGACCGCCTGCCAAATTGTCCGCAGAAATTACCAGGTAAAGCATGGGCAAGACCGGACCGGTCCAGGCCATGAGGACAAACAAAAGATTGGTAAGCGCAGACAGCAATGCTCCCATAAAAAGAATGCGCATCACCCCAAACTGAATGGACAGGGTTCCCCCTAAAAAACCGCCGGCAATGGTCATGAACAGTCCAAATGTTTTTACGATACTTGCGATGTGAATTTTTGAAAATCCCATATCCTGATAAAAGACATTGGAAATAACACCGAGAACAATGTCAGAAATACGGTACAGGCCGATGAGTGCAAGAAGCAGCCAGGCAAGCCTTGCACCGTATCGGGAAAAAAAATCCGACACCGGTTCAACATAGGCGGACCGGATCATCTCCATGTTTGCGACTTTCAAGGCCACCATCATCCTTGCACCAAGGAGCGCAGCACCGATCCCTGCGGCAAGTCTTATCGTTTCAATGATGAATCCGGCTGCAGAGGTGTTTTTTATAATAAAGCCCACCTGTTCTTTTAATGTTGATGCAATCCCTGAGGTAAAGTAGAACCAACTGACAAACGCTGCGGCAGACACTAAAAAAAGAATAAAAAAACGGGCGTGATCCGTGGTCCGGCCATAATTTGTTTCTTTGGCCGTTACTTCCGGTTCTTTGATCACAAATACCGTTATGATCCCAATGGCCATTAATCCAGCCATGATCTGATAAGCCATGCGCCAGGCCGTATAATCATATGCGCCAAGAATTGAGCCTTTTATCTGAGCCAGAAACAAGGCGCCGGCACCTGCGGCCAGCATTCCGATCCTGTATCCGGCGATATATACCGAAGCCATAAGTGCCTGGAGGCTTTCATCGGCAGATTCAATTCGATAGGCATCAATGGCAATGTCCTGGGTGGCCGAAGAAAAGCCTAAACCCACAGCGGCCAGGGCCATGAAAACAATATAATTTTGCCCTTTTGCAGGATCAATCATGGACATGGCAAAAATGGATGCGGTAATACCGATCTGGGCCAGAAGTATCCAGGCCCTGCGCCGGCCAAGCATTCGGCTCATCATTGGAATGGGCATCTGATCCACCAATGGCGCCCAGATAAATTTAAAAGAATAGCCCAGTGCTGCCCATGAAAAAAAGGTTACCGCCGAACGTTGGACCCCTGCTTCGCGAAGCCAAAGGGACAGTGAGGAAAAAATCAGCAGAATGGGAAGTCCGGCGCTGAAACCAAAAAAGAGCATGGTGACCACCCGTGGGTGGGCAAAATTCTTGACGGTTCCCCAGTGTTTTGGTGAAAAACGCTGCAGGTTTGAAGACAAAAATTCAAATAAAGTGCGTGACATAATTGAGAACTTAAAGGTATCGCCCGATTTTACAAAAAGGACTATAAAAAAATTTCAAAATCCGCCGAAACGGCATAACAGGGGGTGGAAAGGTGATTGTTATTAAAAAACCGACGGCACTGATCAACCATGGTATCCACCTGGTCATCGGTTCTGTTCTGGTTAAGATGGATTAAGCCAAGTTGCCCCACTGACGCCTTCACACTTAAATCCAAAACATCGGACAGGCAGGAATGCCCCCACCCGTTTTTATTCAGGTATTCATCATCCGTGTACTCGGTGTCGTGAAACAGTACATCCGCATCCTTTGAAAAGTCAATGTATTCTTTAACCGTTCTGCCCTGGGGATGGATATATCCCAGTTCATTGTCCGTTAGAAACACAAATGTTTTTCCATTTTCCGTAAATTTGTATCCAAGGCTGTTTTGGGAATGGGACGTGGGAATGGTTTCTATATCCAGGCTGCCGATGGAAAAACGGTCGTTCAATGATTTTTCAAACCGAATATCAGCGTTGAAAGCCGTTAACCCCACAGGAAAAAAAGGCATGCGCATAACCTGCTCAATCACTTTTTTTGTGGTCAGGCCGGCAAAGGTGCGATCCTGAACGTGGACCGTTGTGTCTCCATAAAGCAAGGGATGAAAAAAGGGAAGTCCAATGATGTGATCCCAGTGGGTATGGGTCAAAATCAGATAGCATGCCTTTATTTTTTTTTGGACAAGATGCATACCAAGCCTACGAATACCGGTACCGGCATCAATGATCACAACTTCACCGGAATCGGCCTGGATCTCAAAACAGGTGGTGTCTCCCCCGTATTTGATATATTGCAGCCCTGAGACACAGACAGACCCCCTGGACCCCCAACATTTTATACGCATGCGTCTTTTGTATCCATATAGTTAGACATTCATTTTGTAGAACCAACATGGTGACTCATATGAAATTTGGAACAAATAATCACTATTGTTAGCAAAAAAATAACCATATTTAAACCTTATTGTAAGAATAAATAGGAGGGATGTAAAAATGGTTTTCAAAATTTAAAAAGACTATTTTCAAAAAGATTTGGAAATATCAAATTTTTTATACTACATATACCATGCTTTTCGTCAGTCGACATGTTGTTGCGCATACAACACATGTCCACATAAACAGTGATGGGATAGCCTGACATATTAACTGCCGGGTTTAGTCAGGAACAAAGGTTGAAAGATCTGAGTAAGTTACCCAGATCTTTCTTCAAAAAAACAAAAATAGTTAGAAAAAGGGAATAATAATATGGCACAGCCAATCGCAGACAGACGTGATGTCGACTTTGTATTGCATGAACAAATTGGCACGGTTGAACATGAGTTGTTTGAGGAATTCAATAAAAAGACCATTGACCTGATCGTCTCGGAGGCAAGAACCCTGTCCATTAAAGAGATCCTGCCTACTTTCAAAGAGGGCGATGAAATCGGGTGCACCCTTGAAAATGGTAACGTGACCACGCCTCAATCTTTTAAGCGGGCCTGGAAATTGTTCTGCGAAGGTGAATGGTTAGCCATGTGCGATGATCCGGATGTGGGCGGCCAGGGGATGCCCAAAACCGTGGGGTGTGCAGCCTTAGAATATATGGTGGGAGCCAACTCCGCTTTTATGCTCTATTATGGCATGACCCACGGCGCAGCAAAGCTTGTCGAAGCGTTTGGTGATGAAACCCAGAAAAAACTTTACATGAAAAAAATGTTTGCAGGCCAATGGGGCGGCACCATGCTTCTGACTGAACCCGAAGCCGGCTCTGACGTGGGCGCATTGACCACCACAGCAACCTTAAACGATGACGGCACCTACACCATCCAGGGCACAAAAATCTTTATCTCTGCCGGCGAGCACGATCTTTGCGATAATATCATTCATCCGGTATTAGCACGTATTGAAGGTGCGCCTGCAGGAACAAAGGGGATCTCATTGTTTTTGGTACCCAAGTTCCTGGTCAATGAAGACGGATCACTGGGTGAATTTAACAATGTGGTGTGCACGGGTCTTGAAGAAAAGATGGGGATTCACGGCAATGCCACCTGCACCCTGGCACTGGGTGACAAAGGGCGTTGTATCGGCACTCTTCTGGGCGAAGAAAACAAGGGCATGCCGGAAATGTTCCAAATGATGAACGAATCCCGGGCCTTTGTGGGTCTCCAGGGCTTTGCCGTGGCGTCCGCTTCGTACATGAACGCCCTTGATTATGCCAGGACCCGGGTACAGGGCCGGCATCTTACGGCAGGCAAGGATGCCACAGCCAAAAACGTTACCATCATCAACCATCCGGATGTGAAACGCCAGTTATTAAATATGAAGGTCTACACCGAAGGCATGCGCTCGTTGCACTATTACTATGCCAAATGCGAGGACATCGTTCACACCACAGATGATGAAGAATTAAAGGCCAATACCGCAGCATTAATAGAGGTGCTCACCCCCATTGTCAAAGGCTATATCACGGACAAGGCCCTTGAAGTCTGTTCCCATGGCGTTCAGGTTTACGGCGGATATGGATACTGTAAAGAATTTCCGGCAGAACAGCTCATGCGCGATTCCAGAATTTTCATGATTTATGAAGGCACGAACGGCATCCAGGCCATGGATCTTCTTGGCCGCAAACTGGGCATGAACAAGGGCCAAAGCTTTACCTATTTTCTGGACCAGATTAGAAAAACCATACAAGAGGCCCTACTGATTGACGGTCTTTCAGTGCTTGCCGAAAAAATGGAACTTGCCCTGGACAGATACGATGTTGTCGCCCATGAGATCGGCGCAAGGGCAAGATCGGTAAATGCACTTAACGCCTATGCCTTTGCCCATCCCTTTCTGGACATCACAGGAGATATTGTCTTTGCCTGGATGCATCTGTGGCGCGCCTGCGTTGCAGCCCCCAAGCTTGCTAAAAAAGCGGGTTCCCTTGACCCTGAAGCCGTAGCTGCCAAGGCCGGAAAAAATAAAGATGCTGCTTTTTATGCAGGACAGATGGTTTCGGCCAGATTTTTTATTAATACCATTTTACCCGGATCTTATGGTAAAATGGATGCCATTCTTGAAGGGGATACCTGTGTGGAAGATATATTAGAGGTCTCCTTTGGCTCAAAATAGTGTTTGAATGAAAAGTCATCCACCTGCGGCGTTGCTGCACAAAGCTGCAATCCTCATGTACTATTGTACGCTCCGATTGCAGCTTTGCTTGCGCCTTGCATCTGGGTAACTTTGTGAGCTGTGGCCCCTCTAACGAGCCCTTCAAACACGGACCGACCTGACATATCGACTGCCGGGTCGGCCTATGTTCGTTTAAAAAAAATAAAAAGGAGGAAAAGAACATGATAGAAACTCTGAAAAACAGTCTGCTTACCGGAGTAGGCATGGCGCTGCGCTCCAAAAAAGAGATTGAGACATTTGCCAAGGAGTTTGCCCAGCAATCTGAGATGAACCAAAAAGAGGCAAAAGACTTTTTAGAAGAGTGTAAAAAGCGGTATGATGACGCAAAATCCGGTCTTGATAAAAAGATTGAAGAGGTGGTGGAAGCCGTGTTAAAACGTCTGGATCTGCCTACCCGAGGAGATATTGATGCGCTCAATGCCCGGATAGATGAATTGACCCAAAAAGATGAAAAAGACGTCTGAACTTCAGGCATTTTACCCTGACCATGCTCAGCTTTAAGACCGTTTCCAAGGTCACTAAACGGTACCGGCATTTGGTCCGTTACCAGCAGATCATCGGCATCATCTTCAAATACGGATTTGAAAACATTATTGATGCCATGAAGATTGATCATTATTTAGATATCATTCCGTTCTCAAAACCCCATCAAAAATTATCCAGGAATGAGCGGATCAGGATGGTGTTGGAGGAACTGGGCCCGACCTTTATTAAAATGGGCCAGGTATTATCGTCTCGTCCTGATTTGATCCCCCTGGATTTGACCCGGGAGCTTGCCAAACTCCAGGACAAAGTCCCCTCTTTTTCCTTTGGACAGGTTGGACAAATTATCCTTGCGGAGTTCGGCAAACCGATCAGTGAGGTGTTCCATTCCTTTGAGGAATCTCCTTTTGCTTCAGCCTCCATCGGACAAGTCCACCGGGCGGAACTGTCGCCAAACGAATCGGTGGCGGTAAAAATTCAACGTCCCGGCATCCGTAAAACAGTTGAGGTCGATCTGGAAATCATCCACTATCTGGCCCAGGTCATGGAAAAAACGCTGGAAGATGTGGAAATATTTCGACCCGTAAAAATCGTTGAAGAGTTTGCCCAGACCCTGGAAAAGGAGCTCGACTACATGGTTGAGGCGGCCAATATGGAACAGATGGCTGATCAGTTTGCCAAAGAGTCGGCTATCCATATTCCTGAAGTGCATTGGTCCCATTCCACACAACGGGTGTTGTGCATGGAATTCATCCAGGGGATCAAGGCCGATGATGTTAAGGCCATTGACCGGGCAGGCCTTGACCGAAAAAAAATTACGCGAATAGGCGCTGACTTTGTCTTGCGCCAGGTATTTGAATTCGGTTTTTTCCATGCCGATCCCCATCCGGGGAATATTTTTATCCTGGCAGATCAACGCATCTGCATGATTGATTTCGGCATGACCGGATTTGTGGATTCATCCACCCGGGAGCTATTTATTGATCTGCTCCAGGGGCTTGCCTCAAACAATACCCGGGATACCGCCCGTCTGCTTTGCCGCCTGACCGATCCTGATGAATCGGTCAATATGCCGGGTCTGGAAAAAGATATTTCACAATTTTGTGCCTTATATCTATCCAGAAAGCTTGAAGAACTCAATCCCAGCCGCATGATTCACCAATTTTTTGAGCTGTGCACCCGGCACGGATTGAGAATCCCTCCAGACCTGTTTTTAATGATAAAGGCATTTCTCAGTATCGAAGGTGTCGCACGCACATTAGATCCACAGTTTGACATGCTTTCCCATGCCAAACCCTATATCAGGGCAGCCACGTTAAGAAAATACTCATTGCCCCGGCTTTCCAGACAATTTGCAGGTATTGCCAAAGATACCATGACGCTGTTGCAAACCCTGCCCGGTGATACGGGCAGCATCATCACCCAAATTAAGCAGGGAAAAATTAAGGCAACGATCAGTATTGAGGGTCTGGAGCGGATAATGATGAATCAGGACCAGACATCCAATCGAATTTCCTTTAGTATCATTATTGCCGCCTTGATACTGGGCTCAGCCATTGTACTCAATTCCCGGATACCTCCCTTAATCCTCGGGGTTTCCGTCATAGGCATTGCCGGATTTATTGCCGCTGCCGTGCTCGGCATCTGGCTGCTGGTTGCTATTATTCGCAGAGGGCGACTTTAAATTATGTGTACGAGCTTGCCAACCCATTCCGGGCTGTGCTAAGGTTCTTTTTAATAAAATCGGCGAATTAATAGCTCTAAAAACAGTTGAGGATGCCCTGACTATCCGAATCGGACATTTTATCAGTATTGATCACTTAATACTGGGAACCGCTTTACCCCGCTATATTGAGTGTGTGGGGCCAGGAACAGATGCGGATGTGATACCTTTTACCATGCGCTCCTGGGAGCAGGTGGAAAAAGGGTTTTCATCGGGGGACATCAATGCCGCGTTTATGGATATCTGCCAGGCTATGTATCTGTTTGACAAAGGGTTGGCTATATCCATGCTCATGTTCACCCACAGGGCAGGCAGCAGAGTTATTGTACCCGAACAGACTCAAAGGCTTTCGGATTTTAAGGGAAAAAGTGTTTTGATCCCACACAGGCTTAGTGTCCAGCATATGCTTATGCACAGATTACTGAGTGCAGGAAAGTTAAAAATCGCCGATTCAGGAGGAGGCAAGGACAGCGTTGACATTGAATCCGTACCATGTCCCCTGATGCCGGAAATGGCGAATGCGGATCTTGATGGCGATATTGCAGCATTCATCTGCCCAGATCCCTTTGACGGCAGTGATTTAAAAAAAAGAGGATTCAGGCCGCTGCTGGTTTCCCGGGACCTGTGGCGCGATCATCCGGGTAGCGTATTTGTGGTTCACCATGATCTGCTTGAAACCAAAGTTGAAAATTTAGGTCTGCTGGTTAACTGTCTTATCGATAGTGCCCACCAACTTGATTTGTATATGTCATCGGACGCGGCCGAAAAAGGCATTGAAAGCCTCTCATCCTCTTTTTTAGGTCTTTCTGTGGACCGGATGCGAATGGTGCTTAAGGCATCGGGTATAACCTATCGCCCAAAACTTTTGGTGCCGGACATGGATATTTTAAACATCGTGCTTGATTATATGCGCACAACCATGGCGGTCATGTTGACCGGAACGGACCTTGACAGCTTTATCAAACCCGAATTTATTCTTATGGCTTTATCGGAAAATTAGCACTTGAAAATAGATATTGAAAAAATTTATAAAAATTACAACGGACCGGAAAAAAAACGGCACGAAATTCTCAAGGATATTTCGTTTTCCATAAATGCTGGGGATTTTGTGATCATTTTGGGTGAATCGGGCTGTGGGAAGACCACCTTATTGAACTTGATTTCAGGACTTGAAATGCCAAGCAGCGGTCGGATTCTTGTAGACGGCAAGGCTATTACCGGTATCCATCCGTCCCGTTCCATGATGTTCCAGCAGCCTGTCTTAATCCCATGGCTTACGGTTAAGGAAAATGTGGCCTATGGCTGCAAAATCAGAAAAGACAGCCGGGACCTGGAATACCGGGTCAGTCAATTTTTGGAAATCATGGGACTGGCAAGTGCGGCCAACGTAAAACCTGACCAGCTTTCCCTGGGCATGGCCCAGCGGGTTTGTCTTGCCAGGGCTCTGGTTGGACACCCCCAGGTTTTGCTGCTTGATGAGCCCTTTGCCTCTCTGGACACCTTTACCCAGGCCCATATCCAGGAAGAACTGATAAATCTGTGGATGTCGGAAAACTTTACCGCGATTTTTGTCACCCATGATATTGATGAAGCCATACGACTTGGAAATAAAATTGTATTTCTTGCAGGATCACCTGCCGGCATTTCCGATATTTTTGATATTGAGGTACCTTACCCCAGAAATCGGCATGATCCTGAGGTTAAAGCCTTGCGAACCGATATTCTTGATCGGTTTAAGATCGCCCATTTAGTTAAACGGAATCTTACGAATGAAATTTAACCATGTAAAATCGGCATTCCCTGAGGATATTTCACGGCGAATTTTTTTAAAAAAAGCAATACGAACTGCAGGTGCAGCCGCCTGTACCCCATTGGCATTTCCGTGTTCGGCAGCGGCGAAAAAAAGTAAGTTGAAAATTGGCTATCTGCCTATTACTGACGCCACACCCTTGCTTGTTGCCTATAGTCTTGGTTATTTTTCCCATGAAGGTATCGACGTGGAACGTCCTATCATGGTGAGGTCATGGAATATTCTTTCCGAATCCTTTTTAACAGGCAAGTTTGACCTGGTTCACATGCTTTTCCCCATTCCCGTATGGATGCGATTTAAACAAAATATACCTGTCAAAGTTTTAGCCTGGGATCATACCAACGGCAGCGCCGTCACAGTCAGAGCAGACTCCGGCATCAACGGATTTGCCGATCTTTCGGGAAAACAGGTGGCTGTGCCTTCATGGTACTCCATGCACAATCTGGTCATGCAGTTAGGCCTCCAGGTCCAGGGGCTTGAGCCTGTAATTCGTCCGTCGGGTTCAACGCTTGCCTCCCATGAAGTGAACCTGGTTACCCTGCCGCCGCCGGATATGCCCCAGGCCCTTTTGGGAAAAAAAGTAGACGCTTTTATCGTAGCCGACCCTTTCAACGCACTTGCCCAGGAAAAATTTTCGGCAAAGATCATGCGATATTCAGGAGATATCTGGAAAAATCATCCCTGTTGTGTTATCGTAGCCAATGATCATCTGATTCAAAAAAGCCCAATAATTATACAAAAGGCGATAAACGCCATAGTAAGAGCACAATCTTGGTGCCTTCAGAATCCTAAAGAAACCGCCCACCTGCTCAGCAGGGATGGCGAAGGATTCTTGCCGGTAAATGAATCCGTTCTTAGCAGGGTTTTTGGTGCTATTCCCGACAAAGAACTGATACACCCACAGTGGCATGTAGAAAGAATCGGTTTCCAGCCGTTTCCTTTTCCGTCAGCCACCCGATTTATTCTGGAACAGATGAAGAAAACCAAGGTTGAGGGTAATACGGATTTTCTGACCACTCTTGAAACCAAAGCGGCTGTTTCTCAGCTTGTGGATGATCGATTTGTCAGAAAGGCTCTGGACGAGATGGGGGGGATGAAAGGATTTTGTCATTGCGATATGAAAGATGAATTTACAAGAGAAGAGATTGTTGAAATCAACTAATGAAAATAACCGGGACAGAACCATACGAAGCGGGTTATCTTTATTTTTTACCCGGGTCTGGTCGGGTTGGAAATACGAATTAGCCGGGTTTGCTCTATTTGCCTTTTCCTGGATCGCTGTGACGCAGTTCATTTTTACTCGCCCTGAATTATACCATTTCAAAGGATTTCTACCCGGGCCAACCCTTGCGGCCTTGGCAGATGCCTTCCAAAATACCAAGTTCTGGACATCTGTTTTTGCAAGTCTTCGTAGGATCATTGTGGGTATTGGCATATCAGCATTCATCGGACTTCCATTGGGCGTATTGATCGGTTTCTTTGCACGACTTCGCAAACTGACATATTCATCAATTCAATTCGTAAGGATGATTAGCCCCCTGTCCTGGATGCCCGTAGCACTGCTTTTATTTTCAAGCTTTGAGTCTGCAGTTCATTTTTTGATTGTAATGGCGACAATTTGCCCTATAATATTGAATACAGCCATTGGTGTCATGGACATTAATCCCCAATGGATAAAAATGGCTTTGAACCAGGGTGCCAATAACGTTCAACTCATTCAAACGATAGTTATTCCATATTCCATTCCCCATATGATGACCAGCCTCAGACTGGCACTTGGGATTGCATGGATTGTTTTGGTCCCTGCTGAATTTTTAGGGGTATCATCGGGCTTAGGTTATCTCATTAACGATGCCAGGGATACTATGGAATATGACAAACTTATGGCAGTAATTATTGCCATCGGCATACTGGGATTTATACTCGACAGAGTTTTTCAAAAAATGCAGCACAGATTTAGCTGGGCATGGGCCGGCGATGCTTAATGAATAAAATTAAAAATTTTTTTATATGAAAGTACCGATAACTTGCTAAGCTTCTTTCATATTTCGTTGTGGGTTTAGTCCGGGTTCAATGACCAAACCGACCCACAGCTGTTACATACAACACCTTTACAGGACATAAGGAGTATTTTATGGCGGTAGACCCGAATATTAAAATTGTTGTGGCTGATGATTCAGGCACCATGCGGATAATGTTCAAACAAATCCTGGCTAAAGCCGGATTTTCAAACCTCGTTATGGCGGTGAATGGTGCAGATGGTATGGAAAAAGTAAAAGCTGAAAAGCCTGATCTTGTCATATCCGACTGGAACATGCCCACATTGGATGGCCTTGGGTTCCTTGAAGCATTAAGAGCCAGTGAAGAGTTCAAAAATATTCCTTTCATTATGGCCACGGCCCAGGCTGACATGGGCCAGCAAAAAGCCATTATTGAAGCCGGCGGTAATGCCCATTGCCCGAAGCCGTTCAATGAGCAAGAAATAAAAAAAGCCATTGAAACCGCATTCTCCGGAGGGATAAAAAAAGAGCGTGTAGCAAAAGAAAGAAGTATTATCGGCGGCCGTGTTGAACTCAATGTCGCTCACATCCAGATCACCGATCACCTTGCCCTGGGTGCCTTGAAGCACCGTATCGCTCAAGGGGATGTGGAACCTGAGTTCTTTGACCTGTCCACCACCCTGATGGGTGGATGGAACCCCATACAGGAAGGCCTTGAAAGCGGAGAGATAGACTGTGCCTTTGTTCTGGCACCCATTGCCATGGACTTGTTTGCCTATGATTCTCCCATTCAACTGGTACTGTTTGCCCACAAAAACGGTTCCACGTTTGTGCGCTCCCGGCATTATGATCACCGATTTGACTCTTTGCAAAGCTTCTACAAATATAAGGTCGTGGATATTCCCCATAAAATGTCGGTTCACCACATGCTTGCACATCAATTTTTAAAAGAACTGGGGCTCAAACCCGGTGTTCCCGGGAAAAAAGCGATTAACGTGCGCTTTGAGGTGGTGCCCCCCATTAAGATGCCCGGCATTATGAAAGAAAACGAGGATGTGGGTGGATTCATGGTTGCCGAACCGGTTGCCACCAAAGCCATCAAAGGGGATATCGGCAACCTGGAATTCTATTCAGCCACACGCTGGGAAAATCACCCCTGCTGCATTGTGGCCATGCAAAAGGATTTTATTCAAAAACATCCTGAAGCTGTTCAGGAATTTGTATCTCTGCTGGTGGATACAGGCGAATATATTGAAAACGATAAGGCCCGGGCAGCAGACATTGCTGTAAAATTTCTGGACCCCGAAGGTAAAATGGGGCTGAATCCCCAGGTGCTTCAGAATGTATTTTCCCAGCCCATGGCCATCCGCTGGGACGGACTCTATCCGGAAGCTGCAGATCTGGATAAAATTCAAAAGTACATGCATGATGTCATGGAAATAGGCAAAATCATCGATCTTGAAAAATTTATTGAACCCGGGTTTGCCAACATCGCATTCAAAATATAAAGCAAGGAGTTATGCATGAGAATCACGGATCCCCAAGTCATACAAGACGGAGAACAAGACCTTATTGCATCTGTTCAAAGAGATCTGGACCTTGAAGCTGTCAAGGATCTGCTCAAAAAACGCTTGACCGCAAGCGAGTTGTCCCCCAAAGGCGGTCGAATTGTCGTGCATGACAACGATGTGGCGTTCAGGCTTGATTATGAAATTAATTTAAATGGCAGCCTGCTTTTTGACCGGAACGGCAACCTGATTGAAGACGAGGAAAGTAGTGCGCCAGAACAAGATCTGCAAACCGAAGATGAGGCCGCAGCACTAGGTCTGGATGAAAATCTATCTATTGAGCTTCCCGATTATGATGATGCATTAAACGAGGCGTCTGAAAAAATAGAGCCTGAAGTTTTGGAATCCGAAGACGCTTTCGATGATATCCAGAATGTCGAGTCGGAATTTGAAATTGAAGACCCTGAAGATGATACCCAGATTAATCAGGATGAATTAGACAGCATTGAGGCAGAGGGCGAGGATGAATTGATTGATGATTTACCCCACGCGGATGAAGAAAAAGATTTAACTGTTGATGAACTTACAGATCTTGGTCTGGAAGAAGGAGACAAGGAGAGCGACGAACAGGTGGATGTGGATGATGACGACATTAGTGAGCTTCTCCAGGAAAGTCGTGATTTCTGGGAAAATAAAAAAGAGTAAGCTTCAAAATTTAGTGTGGGTTGAGTCTGAGTGTTGGTCGCATAGGTCATATTGGGTACGAAGTTTAAAAAAATCAGCTGGGAATAAGGACGATTTCAAAAGCATGTAACTATGAGTGATTACAAAGATAAAACCATCCTGGTTGTAGACGATACCAAAAGCCATCTGGCAATGATTTCGGCCATTCTTCAAGATTACAATCTAATCCAGTGCAATTCGGGGACTGATGCTCTGGAAATAGTCAAAAAAAAACAGGTTAATTTAATTCTTCTTGATACGAATATCTCTGAAATAGATGGATATCCCGTCTGCAAAAAGCTTAAACAGGATCCTGATACCCAGCAAATTCCTATTATTTTCATGACAACCAGTACTTGTGAAAAAGACATTAACAAAATATATGAAATGGGCGCAGCGGACTATGTCGTCAAACCTTTCAAGCATGCGCAACTGTTAGCCCGGGTCAAGGTTCAGCTTCGGTTGCAGGAACTGATCAGAAAACTGGATTTCTTATCCACCCGGGACTCATTAACCGGTATATTCAACCGAAGAAAATTTTTTGAACTTGGCATGACGCTGTTCAATAGATCAGGTCAGGAACTATATGTCCTAATGATTGATATTGACCATCTTAAAAAGATCAATGATCAGTTTGGTCATGATGTAGGTGACATTGTTTTAAAAAAAGTGGCAAATGTCATCAAAGAAGTTCTTCCACCGGATGCAATATTCGGGCGTATGGGCGGAGAAGAATTTTCTGTTATGTATACGGCACAGACCCACGAACTGTCCATGGATATCGTTTCTGACATATTGGAAACCGTTTCCAAGGCACGGATCCCTCTGAAGGACGGAGGCAGTGTCTCCTGTACAATAACCGTTGGAATCGGACGAAAATATTCTGAATTCAACTCCTTGGACAGCCTGCTGAAAGAGGCGGACATGACCCTTTACGAGGCCAAGGAAAGCGGTCGGAACACCAGCATTTTCAGGGAGCGGTAGGGCTCTTATTCATAACTTCATATTTTGTTGCAGCCGGACCAGGGCGCTGATAGATCAAATCAGCCCATGGCCGTTAGACAAAAAATATAATGGCTTGACGTCGCCCTTAGTGATGCTAAACATAACTGGAGCATCAATTAGTTAAACTGGCGTCCACCCAGGCCATATTTTTTAAGTTAAAAGCAAACGAAGACGGTGAAACTTTTGCAAAAAAATGATTCTGGATGGGTGCTATGCTAAAAATTTTAACTCAGGAGTATTATTATGGAAAAAACCGTATTATTTGCATTCCGGGGAGACCCTTTATGCTTTATCCATGTGCTTCTCAACGCCCTTGATATGAAACAGCGGGGTCAGGAAGGACTCATTGTTCTTGAAGGCGAATCCGTCAAGCTTGTGGGACCTATGTCTGAGTCAGGACATTTTTTAAACGCGCTTTACCAAAAAGCCAAGAACGCCGGTCTTATTTACGGCGCCTGCAAGGCGTGTGCAACAAAACTTGAGGCCCTTGGTCCCATTGAAGATGAAGGAATCCCTTTAGTTGGGGATATGGCCAACCATCCTTCCATGGGCGCGTTCATCGAAAAAGGATACAAAATAATAACCTTTTAATTCAGGCGTATTAAATGACCGCAGGTACACCTTTAAATACGGCAGTTCCTGCGGTCATTTTTGCTTTATCTACCGCAGCATTTCTTGTACTTTTTCCCACTGCCACACGGACAGGGTTCATTTCTGCCCACTTTGGTGGAAACAGCGGGTTTGGGTTTCACCATATCACCTATGGTGAACAGCCACCTATCATCCTCTTTTGAAAACCTACCGAGTTCATGGTGTTTTTGAACGATTTCATTTGACCGGAACGTGGCTATGAATTCAACCGTACCTTCCTGGTCTTCTGAACAGCCGGCTTCTGTGGCAACGATTTCAAGACCCAACCATTCGGAATTTTGCGCCCATGATTTTGTACCGGCATGATCGTAGCCTTCCCGGTGATCCGGATGGGTTGTGTTAAAAATAAATTCCGTATCAGCTATTGTATAGGCGGTATACCGGGCCCGCATAAGTTGTTGCGCCGTCCGGGCCGGCTGTGTGTCAGTAATGACGGGTTCGCAGCATTCGGCATAAGCAAGGTTGCTTCCGCAGGGACATTCTTCCATATTTTCATTTCCTCCATGGAAATCAGTTAGTTTGAATCCAAGGGAAATATCATATGCGCCGCAGTCCGGCAATATTCATCATACATTTTTCTTTCAGGTGGCCTTAAATTGAGGTTTTTCCTGCCTGGGCCTGGATGGCTGTTATGGCTACGGTATTGACAATATCCGGCACTGTACATCCCCGGCTTAAATCATTAATGGGCCGTTTGAGCCCCTGGAGCACCGGGCCGATGGCCACGGCCTTTTCCGAGGCCCGCTGGACTGCCTTATAAGTATTGTTTCCGGTGTTCAGGTCTGGAAAAATAAAAACTGTGGCCCGGCCGGCCACCTGGGAGTTCGGCAGCTTGGTCATGGCAACGACCGGGTCAATGGCCGCATCGTATTGAATGGGCCCTTCTATGGGAAGATTCGGCGCATTTTTTCTGGCCATGACGGTGGCTTGGGCCACTTTTTCTACATCTGCGCCTGTGCCTGAAGATCCAGTGGAATAAGATAGCATGGCCACCCGGGGTTCAATACCGAAAATTGAAGCGGTCTTGGCTGAGGTTACCGCAATCTCAGCCAATTGGAGCGCCGTGGGATTGGGATTAACGGCGCAGTCGCCAAACACCAGAACCCGGTCTTTCAGACACATGAGGAAAACCGACGACACAATGGAAGACCCAGGCAGGGTTTTAATGATCTGGAATGCCGGAAGAATGGTGTGTGCAGTGGTGTTCACCGAGCCGGATACCATGCCGTCGGCATATCCTTTATGCACCATCATGGTACCAAAATAGGAGGGATCGGTCATGGTGTCCCTGGCCATATCCAGGGTCACGCCCTTATCTTTACGCAATTCAAAATAGGTCTGGGCAAAATCGTTCAGCCAGCCAGCGGCGTCGGGCTGGATAATTCGTGCCTGGGACAGATTTATCCCCAACTCCTTGACCCTGCGTTCAATCGCTTCACTCTTGCCTAATAAAGTGATATCACAAAACGACCGCCGCAAAATGATGTCAGCGGCTTTAAGAATCCTGTCACTGCTTCCTTCGGGCAACACAATATGCCGGCGGTCCTTTTTGGCTCTTTCAATCAGGCTGTATTCAAACATCTGGGGTGTAATGCGTACCGATTTTCTGGCAGCCAGCCGTTGCCTTAAAGAACCGGCATCCACATTGGCCTCAAAAACCCCCAAAGCCAGGGCAATGCGTTGGGGGTCGTCAGGGCTGATCCTGCCGTAAATCTGATCAACAGCCTTGACCGCTGTATGGGTGTCCATCTGGGTCAGCAGAATTGGCACAGGCAGCTCTTTCCACCCTTGAATAAGCCGAATGATGGAGTCCGGAATGGGAATGCCGCCGGTGACCAGGATGCCTGCAATATCAGGATAGGACATGGAAAGTCGGGAGGCAATGCAGGTGATGACAATACTGGACCGGTCACCGGAAGTAATAATCAGGTCGTCTTTTTTAATGTAGGCCAGAAAATTAGGCGCCAGCATGGCCGCAATCACACATCCTGCAATCTGATTTTCAAGCCCCTGTCTTCCGTACAACACCTGGGCATCCACAGCCGGTATCAAATTCCTAAACGATGGGCGGCTCAAAGCCTGGGTTTCAGGGATGGTATATATCAGAACTTCAGGACGGTCAATTGCATTCTCTAAAAGGTTTTTCAGGTCATGCAACGAATCAGAGACCACCTGGTTAACCACCACAGCCAGCACATCCACCCCTTTGCGATATAAGCTTTCCAAAGCCAGTTGACACGAGGAAATAACCTCCTCGGGTTCTTTTTCATATCCATAGGAGACCACCAGGGCCGGACATCCGATATCGGCTATAATTTCTGCATTGATATCAAATTCAAACGCCTCTGAACCGGCTGCGAAATCAGTACCCTCGCACAAAACAAAGCGGCTTTTTTCCTCAAGGGCCTTATACTTGTTCAAAATGGTTTTCATCATCTCTGCCTGGCGGCCCGATCGGACCATCTGCTTGGCCTCTTCCAGGGTATAGGCATAGGTTTCTTCATACTGCAATCCAATGTTAAAATGAGAAAGCACCAGATCAATATCATGATCTGAGACCTCTTCTGGGCTCGGGTTAATGATGGGTCTAAAAAATCCCACAATCCGAATATCTTTGAGCAAAAGCTGCATAATGCCAAGAACGATAAGAGATTTTCCGCTTCTGGTTTCAGTCGTTGTAATGTAAAGGCTGTTGGCCATAATAGAACCCTTTATTCACATTATTTTAATTTACTCAATTTTATCAATTTATCAAATCTTACCCATTTTTTAGGTGAGCAAGTTAAATGCCAGGAGACAGGGCTGTATTCATGATTTCGAAGATCATTGTAGATCGCCATGTTGGATAAAAATGCCTGTTTCTAAAATATCTTGGCCGGAAATAAATTTGTCGGGGTGTAAAAGAAACGGACACAAATGATGACTTCCTTGTATTCGGCATTATTATTATAAATAAGTTGAAATATTGAATTGCAATGGCCTCTATAACAGGCAAGAGAGGTGCGCATATATGGAAAAGACAAATACTGTGTCAACCCTTAGAGCCGGGTTTCAAAATAGTTTTGCAGCGCTTCCAAAAAAATTTTATGAACCAAGTATGCCCGAACCCGTACACGGCGCTGTGTTGCAAAAATATAACCAAAAGCTGGACCGGGATATGGGGTTTGGTTTTACCAAAGAGACGCCGGAACTTGCAGATTGCCTGGCAGGTAATCTTGTTTTTGCAGATGCCACACCCATTGCCATGGCCTATGCAGGGCATCAATTCGGTAATTTTGTTCCCCAGCTTGGCGATGGCCGTGCCATTCTGCTTGGAGAAAAAATTGCCCCGGACGGAAAACAATTGAATGTTCAACTTAAAGGTTCCGGAAAAACCCGGTTTTCACGGGGCGGAGACGGCAAGTCTCCATTGGGACCGGTTATCCGTGAGTACATTGTCAGTGAGGCGATGCACAGACTCAACGTACCCACCACCCGAGCCCTGGCTATTGTTTCTACCGAAGAGAAAATCCCGCGACCGGATGGCATTCACCCCGGGGGGATCATGACCAGAGTTGCGTCGGGTTTAGTCCGGGTGGGCAGTTTTGAATATTTTGCCGCCCGGGGTGATGAAGCAGCAATACACATGCTTGCTGATTACGTGATCACCCGGCATTATCCTGAAATTTTAGAAAAAAAGGACCGTTACAGACTCTTTTTTTCGTTAGTGGCCACACGGCAAGCACAGTTAGTGGCCAAATGGATGCAGCTTGGATTTATCCACGGTGTCATGAATACGGATAACACCTCAATTTCAGGGGAAACCATTGATTATGGCCCGTGTGCCTTTATTGACTATTATGACCCCAACATGGTCTTCAGTTCCATTGATACCATGGGAAGATACCGTTATGCCAATCAAAGCGCGATCATGAAATGGAACCTGCACTGTCTTGGCATTTGTTTACAAACGCTTTTAGGAAAAACAGATGAAGAGGCAATGGATGTGATTGATACCACCCTGGCAGAATTTGAGCAGGAATTTATTAATACCCACAAAAGTGGCATGCTGAAAAAAATCGGAATAGAAACCGCTTCTGATCAGGATGTTTACCTTCTTGGAGAACTGCTTGCCCTTATGCAGAACCAACAAGCCGATTTCACCCTCACGTTTCGATATCTTGCTGATCATGTAAAGCAAGGTTCAGACATGACACCGCAATTCCAAGACCTTTTTAACGCACCAGAGGAGGTCGCAGCCTGGCTAAAATCATGGCAGGCACGCATTGTTAAAGAAAATAGTCCTGAAGTCATCCAGACAAAAATGAACCGCGTTAATCCCCTTTTCATTCCAAGAAATCACTGGATTCAAAGGGCGATTAAAGATGCGGAAGCCAACAATGACTTCAGTCTGGTAGACCTATTGACGACACTTTATGAAAATCCTTTTACCGAACAGCCGGAATTTATAAATTACGCCCAGGCACCGGCCAAAGAAGAACGGGTTACCCGGACCTTTTGCGGCACCTGACCTGACATTTAATAATTGTTGATATTTCATCTATTTACTTGACAAAGGAGGGGGTTATATTCCATTCTATAAATAGTTCCGAGCTTTTTTATAAGAAAGGCCGTGTAATCTGCACGGATCTTTCAACGTTCGTAGTGGAGTTGAGCCTCGGTGTTGATAAACCAAGTCAACCCATGGCTTTTATTTCTAATTTAACCCGAAAGGTAAATTCCTGTGAATAACGATAAAAAATTTACGGTAATGGTGGTCGATGACATCCAGGAAAATATCGATATTCTCGCTACGGTATTAGGAATTCAGTACAACGTAAGTATAGCCATGGACGGAAAATCGGCTTTGGAGAGCGTTGCCAAGGAACCGCCTGATTTGATCCTTCTGGACATCATGATGCCGGAAATGGATGGTTTTGAAGTCTGCCGACATCTTAAAGAGCAACCCGAAACTAAGGATATTCCCATCATCTTCTTGACAGCAAAGACTGATGGAAAAAGTATTGTGGAGGGATTCCAAGCCGGCGCGGTGGATTACATCGGCAAACCGTTTAATGTGACCGAATTGTTGGTGCGCGTAAAGACACAGCTTGAGCTGAGCCATTCGCGAAGAGAAATGAAAAGAATCAATTCAAGACTGGAACATCTAACGATTCATGATGATTTGACCGGGCTTTACAATACACGCTATCTTTACGATGCCTTGTACCAGCTGGTTGAAAGCAGTAAAGCTGAAAACAGATCCTTTGCCCTGCTGTTTATGGATATTGATAATTTCAAATATGTTGTGGATACTTGCGGGCATCTGAACGGTAGCCGGGCGCTGCGAGAAATAGCCGAAACAATCATGGAATCAATTTCAAAGCCATGCTATGGGGTTGCGTATGGTGGGGATGAATTTGTCATCGTATTACCTGGGTTTGACAAGGACCAGGCAATTAAAACAACAGAAAACATTCGTACCCGGATGAAACAGACAACCTACCTGAAAAACGAAGGGTGTAACGTGCAACTGAGCGCAAGCTTCGGCATCGCAGCCTTCCCTGATGATGCAACAGAGGCAAGAGCATTGCTCAAGTTGGCCGACCAACTGATGTTCAGGATAAAGGAAACCAGCAAAGATGCCATTGGCTGCCTTTCCAAAACATCCGATTCAGACCGGGCCCAGCCCCCGAGCACCCTGATAAATTAAAGCATATCCCCCCGGTCAGGTGTTAGTGGTTAAAAGACTTGATCACTCCCAGGACATAGTCAATATCAGCATGGGTGTGACAGGCGTTAATTTGAAACCGTATGGTTTCATCTCCCCTGGGAACAACCGGAAAGGTTAAACCCACCACCAGCACGCCGTTTTCGTAGAGAAAATTCACCAGCCTATGGGTTTTGTCGGTATCTCTGACCATAAGCGGCACCACGGGGTGGGGTCCTTCAATTGATTCAAGGCCCATACGCTTAAGGCCATTGCGAAACGCGGTGGTTACTGAGCCTAAGTGATCCAGAAGATCCAGGCCCTGGTCACTGTCACAGATATCAATGGCGGCCAGGGCAGCCGCACAGTCTGCAACACTTAAGGGATTTGTATAGATATAAGTATCTGCCTTTTGACGAACCGCTTCGATCAAGGTTTCACTTGCTGCGATAAACCCTCCGTTAACCCCGAAGGCTTTGCCGAAGGTGCCGACAATGACGTCGGGTCTGCCCCCTGTATATTCGCTGGTTCCCCGGCCTGTTGCGCCATAGGCGCCGATGCCATGAGAATCATCCACAACAGTTATAACGCCATCCTTGAACTTGTCTTCATAGGCTTTACAGACGCTGAGAATTTCGTCAATGGGCGCAAAATCGCCACGCATGGAAAAAATCCCGTCAAAAATGACCACGACACGTTCAATGTCCGGGCCCACCGCATCAAGGCAGCGTTTGAGGTCATCCATATCATTGTGTTTAAAAATTCCCTTGTTTCCTGATGGAATATTTGAAATACGCATGGCCCTGATAATTGAGTTGTGGTTGAGCTGATCTCCTATCCAATGTGTTTTAGCACTGGAAATGGACAAAGCCAAACCACAATTGGCCGTATAGGCTGAGTTAAAAATTTTTGCACAGGGCTTGCCGACAAATTCGGCAATTCGTTTTTCCAAAGCCGCGTGGTAACAAAATGTACCGTCTATAAACCTTACCGCACCAGGGCCTACGCCAAATTGTTGAGTGGCTTTGTCCGCAGCCTTAATCAGATCCGGATGGGCGGACAAGGATAGATACGAGTTTGAATTGAGCCGGATATATTCTTTACTTGAACCTTCAAGCCGGTATCTTGGACCGAAATCCTTTTTGGGGGGAATATATTCAGTAATCACTCTTTCGGGGGCTTTTGCCCTACCTTCAGCAGCCAGCGATGCAAGCTCAGCTTGAAGGCTTTTGTCTAATTTATCTGTTGTCATATTAAGACCTTATCTTTTCATTTAATTGTATAAACGCTTTTTCTTTCCCAACTGCGAATAACTAACAGACCTTTTGAAAGGCGGCGTTTTAATCCCAATCCAGAATCACTTTTCCTGAATGTCCCGACCGCATAACATCAAATCCTTGTTGGAATTGCGTGTAATGAAACCTGTGGGTAATCAGTGGGGAAATATCCAGGCCGCTTTGAACCATAGCTGTCATTTTATACCAGGTTTCAAACATCTGTCGCCCATATATCCCTTTGATGGTGAGCATGTTAAAGACGACTTTATTCCAGTCCATGGGGATTTGGTCGGGCAGAATGCCAAGAAGCGCGATTTTTCCGCCATGAAACATGTTATCCAGTATAGAATCAAGCGCGGCAGGGCTTCCTGACATTTCCATGGCCACGTCAAACCCCTCTTTCATGCCAAGTTCCTTTTGAACCTGGGTCAGACTTTCTTTTTCCGCATTTACTACCCGGGTAGCCCCGGCTTTTTCGGCAAGAGTCAAACGAAAAGGGTTTATATCCGTGACCACGATATTTCTGGCGCCTGCGTGTTTTGCAATTGCCGCTGCCATGCACCCTATAGGGCCTGCCCCTGTAATCAGTACATCTTCGCCAAGCACGTCAAAGGTTAACGCCGTATGAACAGCATTGCCCAAAGGGTCAAAACAGGCCAAAACATCCAATGCAATTTTTTTATCACAAAACCAAACATTGGTAACCGGGATGGATAGATACTGGGCAAAGGCACCAGGCCGATTGACCCCCACGCCTTTTGTATCCCGGCATAGGTGACGCCGCCCGGCAAGACAGTTCCTGCAATGGCCGCAGATAATATGTCCTTCCCCGGAAACCAGATCCCCGGGCTTGCAATCTTTCACATGGGAACCCACAGCAACCACTTCGCCTACGAATTCGTGTCCAATGTGCATGGGCACAGGAACGTTTTTTTGGGACCATTGATCCCAATTGTAAATATGTACATCCGTGCCGCAAATCGCCGTTTTTAAAATTTTAATCAGCACTTCGTTATAGTTTATACTTGGAACCGGCATTTCTTGCAACCAGAGTCCTTTTTCAGGCCGGGCCTTTACCAGTGCTTTCATGGTACTGGGAATAGATGGATTCATGATAAAAAAAATCCTTTTCGTAAAGGTTTTCCTACATCCTGCCGTTCTTTGGATTAAATGTCAATGGCAGTGTCTTTGTCTCTTAAATAAGCACAAATACGCTTTAACCAAGTCCGAGAGTTGGGCCCACGGAAAACGGGGTGCACTGTAGTCCGATACTGCCGTTTTTTACCCAGAGCCGGACCATGGAAATCGAATCTCCTGCTGGACTATTAATGCGGGGTTGTTCCTCTATTGATAGAATATCTTTTAGCTTAAAATCATAGTAAAAGGTATGCTCCCCAAATGGGTCTGCCACCAAAATAACGCGTTCTTTTCCATATGGATGCTTTTTAGGTGATCCATAGAATGAGCAGCAGTTTTTTTTATCAAAGTCCATGTTTCTGACATATTTCTTCAGTTCAAAGGCATCCTTAAGTTCAAGAAATTTTTTAATCTCCATACAAACGCTCCTTGATTAAATATCAGTTAACTGGATTTTCCCTTCCCCTACTTGAAATCATATAAATCTGCACCTGCAAGTGTCAAGATAAAAACACACACATAAAGGCTAAAAATCGTAACAAACGAACTATTAAATTCCAATCCGAATATCGTCAATAAGAAAGCGCCATCTTCTTTAGTTGATAAGATTTCGCTGCAGTCAAATGCAGTTGTAATCTTTGCCAACTTGAAAATGACGCTTCCTATCTTTCTTTATAGAAAGATGGTTCCCAGCTTCCTTCCCGAACTTGCCAAAATAATTTGCAATCTTTGCCTATGACACTTTTTTAAGATTGCAACATCTCTTTATGGGCAAAAGCCTGGAACCCTTCAGGTTTTGTCGTATCCAATTAAATAATCAACGCATTAGAAGTTGATCTGCCATTTCATACCGTAGTAAAAAACTTCAGTTTCGCCGTTTTCTTTGCCGTCAAAGTAACCGACTTCAGGAACAACGAACACGCCCGGGGCCAGATTGATGGTGGTATTAATGTAGTATGCAGCCGCTTCATTATCATCGTTGTCATCAAGTTCTGTCTGTGTAAATCCGTAACCTGCTTCAACAGTAAACATGTCGTTGATTTTATACCCGGCAACCAGCATGAAACCAATACATTCGTTATCGAGCAATTTTCCGGTGGCATCGAATGCTGCAAAACCGCCATCCGCGGCTTGGGTGCCGTCAACATTAATCCAGATTAAGTTACCGGCATTCTGGCCATAGTAAACATCGCCCTTCATGAAGAAACCAGCCATGTCAAACCGAGCACCGAAAGCCAAAACATAGGAATCAACATCCTCCTCATCTCCGACAACAGTGTCAGTGGCCTCAAAGGTGCTGTATCCGGCACCGAAGTCCAGTTTCACCACGTCAAGGTCAAGAGAGTACGCGATCTCAATTGCAGGAATAATGGTTTGGCTTTCTGCGCCAAAGCCATCGACATCTTTCTGCGGATCAATAAAAGCAATCTTAAAGTCACCAAAAGTCAGACGGAGTTGAGGGTGACGGTGGGAATAAACAGCACCATGTCTCAGCAGATCATTGTCATCGCCATAGACCTGGTTGGACCAGAGCCAGCTTAGAGGTGCATAATCCTGCCCGACAAGTAATTTACCCGCACCAAAATCCCATTCACCATAAAGCAAACGGACATTAACACCTGTACCATATTCAAAACGTCCAATTAGTTCATCGGATACTTTAACTTTTGCACCGATACGGGAATTAGTCTGAAGGCCTTCAGAATATTGTGTATCGCCGTCAGCGCCCGAAATGGTGTCAGTATCAGACCAGAAGGTGCTGACACGGGCACTTCCATAAAAATTCCACTGTGATGCATAGGCTGAACCTGCCATTAAAACAATAGCCGCCAAAACTACAATAACCTTTTTCATCTTTTTCTCCCTTTTAAGTAGTATATTACAAATATACAACAAAACCTGATTGGCCAAAGTCGTACGATGATTGTTAGATTTTTGTCAACCCTTTTTGTTTCTGCATATAGAACTTATACAAAAAAATACAAAATTTAAATAGATAGATCAAAGCGATCCGCATTCATCACTTTTTCCCATGCCTTAACGAAATCCTTAACGAATTTATTCATATTATCGTCCTGGGCATAGACCTCAGCATAGGCACGCAAAATGGAGTTAGAGCCGAAGACAAGGTCGACACGCGTCGCCGTATATTTCGTTTCGCCGGTTACACGATCAATAATGTTGTAGTCTGATGTCCCGGCTGATTCCCACTTGTAAGCCATATCAGTCAGGGCAACAAAAAAATCGTTGGTTAAGGCACCCTCTTGGTCGGTAAATACGCCAAGTTTACTATTGCCGTAGTTTGCTCCCATAACACGCATACCACCGATAAGCACTGTCATCTCAGGTGCTGTAAGCCCCATAAGCTGTGCTCGGTCAAGCAGCATTTCCTCGGGAGTCGGAATGTAATCCTTTTGCAAATAATTACGGAAACCATCAGCGAAAGGCTCCAAAACGGTGAACGATTCTGCATCCGTCATTTCATCTGTTGCATCGCCCCGGCCCGGCGCAAAAGGTACATCGATTTCCACACCACCGGCTTTGGCTGCCAATTCAACCCCCACATTACCTGCCAAAACAATGGTATCTGCAATGGACGCCCCAACCTTAGCGGCCAAAGGCTCCAACACAGCCAGTACACGCTGCAGGCGCTCAGGCTCATTTCCTTCCCAGTCTTTCTGCGGTACTAAGCGAATTCTTGCGCCGTTGGCTCCACCCCGGTTATCTGAACCACGAAAGGTGCGGGCACTGTCCCAGGCCGTACTCACCATATCAGCAACGGACAATCCGCTTTCGCGAATTAAAGTTTTGAGATGGCCAATATCAAACTGAGTATTTCCCTTGGGAACGGGGTCTTGCCAGACCAAATCCTCTTGAGGCACATCGGGGCCAAAGTAACAGCTCTTAGGCCCAAGATCTCGATGGGTCAACTTAAACCAGGCCCGGGCAAAACAATCACTAAAGTATTCAGGATCTGCCATGAATTTTTTGCATATTTTATTATAGACAGGATCAACTTTCATGGCCATATCCGCATCCGTCATCATCGGCATTACGCGAATGGACGGGTCTTCCGGGTCAGTTGGCATGTCTTCTTCTTTAATGTCCACAGGTTTCCACTGTTTGGCACCCGCCGGAGACTCGGTGAGTTCCCATTCATGGCCGAAAAGCATATCGAAAAAGCCCATATCCCACTTGGTTGGATCGGTCGTCCATGCACCTTCCGGACCACCTGCAACCACGTTACGACCAATGCCGCGTCTCTCTTTGGGCATCCAACCCATACCTTGGGCGGTTATATCGGCATCTTCCGGTGCGGGCCCCACATTATCAGCTGACTCCCCCCCGTGGCATTTTCCGATCGTGTGACCGCCGGCAGTCAGCGCCACCGTTTCTTCATCATTCATCGCCATGCGTGCAAATGTTTCGCGAACCTGATGGGCCGTCGCCTGCGGGTCCGGCTTTCCATTGACACCTTCCGGGTTGACATAGATTAAACCCATCTGCACAGCAGAAAGTGGATTTTCCATTGTGTCCGGTTTATCGACGGCTTCATAACGTCCGTCCGAAGGTGCCAGCCACTCTTTTTCTGCGCCCCAGTAGGTATCTTTTTCAGGATGCCAAATGTCTTTACGACCAAAGCCGAAGCCATAAATTTTCAACCCGGCCATTTCATAAGCAATGGTACCTGCCAACATGATGAGATCGGCCCAGGAAATTTTGTTGCCGTATTTCTTTTTTATTGGCCAAAGCAGACGACGCCCTTTGTCGGTATTGGCATTATCCGGCCAGGAGTTCAGGGGTGCAAAGCGCTGATTGCCGGTGTTTCCACCGCCACGACCATCCTGTAAACGGTATGAGCCGGCAGAGTGCCACGCGACTCGCGCCATCATGCCGCCATAGAAACCATGGTCTGCCGGCCACCAATCCTGACTGTTGGCAAGCAAATCCCGAACATCTTGTTTCAAAGCATTGACGTCGAGTTTTTTAAGTTCTTCATGATAATTAAAATCATCGCCCAGTGGATTTGTTTTGGTGTCGTGTTGGTGTAATATGTCCAGATTCAGTGCATTCGGCCACCAGTCTGTATTGGATGTCCCGGCAAGTGTATGACTGCCGTGCATCACAGGACATTTACCTTCGGTTCTGTCACTCATGTCTGCTCTCCTATTAAGAAAAGTTTCAATAAGGTATTGAATTGCTGTTAATTTCGTCTTGGCGTGAGTCTGAGTGTTGATGGATGAGCCCGACTCATCACTTTTATGATGAGGTAATCGCTTTGATGAGTTCGGACTATGGTAGCCCATTTGTAATAAATAAGCATTTTATAAGATAATAAAATGCTTTTTGTCAAGAAAAGTATTCAGGCCGAGAATCCCCGCGAATAAATGCCTGAATGAAATATTGAAATATAAACCTTTTAAATCAACACGGAATTTTACCCCATCGTTGGTTCAAACCAACGATGGGATTTATGCTATTGCGCATCTAACAGTTTAGCTGCCAGCTTCATATGTGCTTTCTCCATCTGGGCAATAGAGAGAAAGGCATTTTGTGCCTCACCCTTACCCAGGCGGTCTGCCATGGTGCGATAAAGGTCATATGCCTGGATTTCAATGCTTAAGGCCATCTCAACAATGTCAATCCATGTAATCTCGTTGTTTGCATACAGGGCTGTTGTCACTTCGGATAGGGGCTGACCACTTTCAAGGATATCGCCTTTTAAAACGTCGTAAATGTCTTCAAAGGGTTGTGGATTTTCAACTATTTGCTTCCAGTATGAATAGATGGTTCGGGCATGGGCAATTTCCGCCTTAGCCAATTGTTCAATGGTTCCTTTAAATTTTTCATCCGGGACAAACGCAAGAATGGTTTCATAAAAACGTTCTGCAGCTTTTTCCAGCTCCATAGCCTGATAAAGCAGGCGAGTATCATCTTCTTGGTAGTCAAATACCTGCAGTCGTGGGAAACCATCCAGAGAATGCCCCTGGAAGGAACGAAATCCACCAGTGATGTTGTAAATTGTTTGGGCGTCTCTGCCCTCTTCTGCCGCCATTATTCCAGCCACTTCAGACCGGGCACCGCTATGGCAGTAAAAAAACAGCTCCTTATCCAAAGCAAGTTCAGGTAAATGATCCCCCAGGGTGTTTAAAGGAATCAGTTTGGCCCCTGGGACATGCCCTGATTTATATTCATTTTCCTGCCGGACATCAACGACCACATAATTGTTTTCTTTATTAGCGGCGCGGTATTGCTCAAATTCTTCAAAAGAGATTTCTTTAAAGTCGTCTTGTTGGATCATATTTTTTTAATCTTTCTAAAATGGGGAGCTGCAAACTGTAAAACAAATAGTAAAATGAAAATGGTATAAAATACGACAAGGTCAATATTCTCCCATATAATCCACCAGCATCCCGGTGGTTTGACGTAACCGCTGACTGATAAGCTTGGAGATTTTCCACAGCAGTTGAACGCCTAATTCCGGATCGTCCCGGGTCAGAAGAATCAGATTCTCCTGGGTCATGAAAAAAATTACGGTTTCTTTGGCGGCAATACCCGATGCGGAGCGAGGCTCGCCGTCAATCAAGGCCATCTCGCCAAAGGTCTGGGAACTGGTCAGGGTACTGACCCGGGTGTTTTCCTTAAGAATATCAATGGCACCCTTGACAATAATCCCTAAGCTTTTGTCTGTATCTCCTTCTTTGAACACGATGGCTCCCGGTTTAGCGATTACCGGTTCAATATAGAAACATATCTTTTGGATATGCTCCCAGGAAAACTCCCTTGCCCACTTTGTTTTTTGGAGTACATGGGCATATTTGGCATATTTTTTCAGAGGGGAGCCGTCTGTATTCTGCAGCCCTTTAGGTTTCATGCTTTTTCCGATCATCTGAAAATTGAATTATTTCAGTATAAATTCTTGATCAACTGATGTCAATGAATCGGAAAAGCCCTATTCCTTGGTGATAAATTCATCCAGTTTAGCGAAAAGACTGTCAGGCCATTGTTCGGCAGTTAAAAATAGTTCCTTTTCTTCCGGGGTCAGACTATCTTTAATAATAGGAGGCAGGCTCTCATATGCCTCTTGTCTTATTTTTTCTGTTTTTTTATCCATTTTTATCTCCAAAATATAACATTTCAAGTGAAAAGCCTTGAAATCAAAGCGGTTACGGCAGTTTCCACCCGCAAAATCCGGCTCCCCATGGTCATGGGTTCAAAGCCTTGGTCCACCAGTGTCTGCACTTCAAGATCAATAAATCCGCCTTCCGGACCGACCACAAGCACTGTATCGGAATTAAGCCCCATTGGACAAGACGTTTGCGCTTTGGGATGGGCAAGAATTCTTTTTTTGTTTCTGCTTAATTTCGGCAATTCTTCTTTAACAAAAGGAGAAAAAAAACGTTTGAGATGGACTAGAGGCACGAGGGTATCCTTAGCCTGGCAAAGACCAAGGTATAGATGGCGCTGAATATCCGATTCGGATAATACGCCTGAATCCCAAAAGCTTTTCTCCACCCGCCGGGAATTGACCAAAAAAATTTTTTTTACGCCTAAGCTTGCAAGATTGTAGAGTATTCTTTTAAGCATCTTGGGTCTGGGCAACGCCAGTACCAGGGTCAAGGGCAATGGGGGCGGCGGATCCTGGTCAAGGCAAACCTGCATGTCAATGAAGTGCCGGTCCATGGACACGATTCGCCCTATGCCCATTTTTGAATTTATTTTTCCGCAAACCAGTGTGTCTCCAGGCTTTGCCTTTATCACCCGGTTAATATGTTTGCATCGGTCATCCTGAAGCCGAACCCGACCCGGACCTATAAAATCCCGTTCTTCCAGCAGGATAAGGTTCATGTTAGAAGGTAACGATTTCCATATTTTTAATCAAAGCCCGAAACTGCTTCATCCAGTCGGCACCACCCGTAAGCCGTGCCAGTTCCACAGCCATATGCACCGCAGTTACCTGACTTTGGCGGCCTAGCCCCTGGACACATGACGGGCAGTTGGTCAATATCTTTGGCTTTGCTTTATCAAGCCCCTGACTCACCTGTTTAACAGTCTCCTGTTTCCTTAAAAACATGTTGTAACTGATATCCGGCCGGGACAGCGACATGGTTCCGGCTTCGGAGCAGCAGTATGGCACAGCCCGGGCGTCAATGCCTGCTCTGGCAAGCTGTGCAGTCGCCGTGCCCTTTAAACTGTCATGGCAGGGGGCATGGTAAAGACAGGCGTGGGGTTCTTCAGTTGTCAAACCATGTTCAAACAGGTACCCGGAAATATCAAACAGCTTTGCATCAAACAGTTCTGTTATGCCCAGATCGGACAAAGAATCCATACAGGTGCCGCAGGAGACAATACAGCCGGAAAAATCAAGATCATAGAACATGTCCCGAATCTGGGTCATGATAATGGTGTTCTCAAGCGAGACCTTTTGGGCCTCCTTGATTCGGGCATTCACCTTCAGCGGATATCCGCAGCACATGTATGGCGGCGGCAACACCACCTGGTGTCCCTGGGAGAGCAGCAAAAAAATGGTCGCCTTTGAGATATTGGAAAACATGCGCTCACTGCCGCATCCCGGGAAATAAAACACTGTTGACGTAATTTTGCCAGGAGGATTAATCAAAATAGCCTGATTTCTGTCTGCGGACGGCAGGTGGGCCCGAAGCGTGGTCAGACCCGGCTGTGACACCGGGGTGTTTAGCATCTGCAGGGCTTTTGTTTCCTTTAACGCCGGCAAAAAAGAAACCGATTTTGCAAGCTTGACCGCCGTTTGCTGAACCGCACTGCCTGCTGTTAAAAGCCCTGTACGAATAATCGGGTTCAGTGTCTGGTTGCGGTTACCCAAATACCCCAAAGTCAACTTTGTGGGCACAGGCGTATGCTTGAAATTCATTTTTTTTAAAATTTCACGTTCCTTGATGGAAATAACCCCGGTATCAATGTTCACCGGACACTTTTCAAGGCACTTATGGCAAATCGTACAATGATCACCGATCTGCTCAAGGTTTTTCAATACCTTGAATTTTGTGGACTGGGTCCGCTGGGTAATGTAAAGCAACGCCTCGATCAAAGCGCCCAAAGCCAGATTTTTATTCCGGGGATGAAAAAACATGTTCCTTGCCGGATAAAACACAGGACACTCAGGCTTGCATTTACCGCAGCGAACACAATGGGAAATGCTGGCAGACAGTTCGGACAACGACCCGTGCTTGAGGATCTGGGCCTCAAGTTTCATTAGATTGAATGACGGGGTAAACACCTTGTTCAAAATCTCGGACTCGGATAATTTGCCAGGGTTCATCAACCCGTTCGGGTCCACCTGTTTGCGGTAGGCGTCAAACCGGCTCACCTGCTCTTTATCCAGGTATTTGAACTTGGTGACACCGATACCGTGCTCTCCGGAGACCACACCATCAAGGGCGACAGCTTTTGCCATGACCTTGTCAGCGGTCATATGGGCCCGGGCAAGCATCTCCTTGTCATTGGAAAAGACTGGAATATTCACATGTACGTTACCGTCCCCGGCATGCATGTGGGTTGCAATGACAATCAACCGGCTTAAGGTGTCATTGTAAATCTCTTCAACGTTGGATAAAACCAGGCTGTAGCCGTGCAGGTGATCCTGGATTTTGCTGTGAAAATTTTTAGTGTGAATAAAGGCTTCCAGAGCGTCACGGGATGCAATGTCGAGTTTTTTGCGGATACCGTAAGCAAGATCCTTGATCCGTCCGACTTTTTTTCCAAGCCACTCCGGATCAGACTGGGGAATGGCCGTCTCCAGATAGGTCAGGATATTTTGAATAATCCGGCCCTGGGTATATTTTTTTTCTTCAAGGTTAGTGTCATCAACAAATCTGACAAAATCAGCCAGACTGTCAATGGGCAGAACAATATCTTCGTTGAGCTTAAAGGCATTGGTATGGGCAGCTATGGCACCCAGCCGCTTGCGGTCCTCCCAGTAACGGGCAGCCTCGGTCCTGTTCCGGGCAATGGATAGCCCGGTCTTGTCATAGGCTTCAAGGATTGTTTCTATGGTACGCATGCCCTGGTCAAGAAGGAACAGATCATTGGACACCATGTCAATGAGTAATACGGCTTTAAGCCGGTCTCCCACAGACCGCTTGGTTTTGTATTTGATGGCCTTGATGTATTCTTCGTCAAAATGTTCAAGGGCCATCAGCGCGGGATCGCTGTTCTCAAATCGGGTACAGATTTGCGTTATCACCTTGCCGGCCTCGGTCATGTCATTGCCGAAAAATTCAATGCAGCAGGTGGCCTTGTGTGCGAACTCCGGATATAGGATAAATTCAGCCCAGGTAATTATGCCGTCGCATCCTTCTTTCTGTACGCCGGGCAGACCGCCTAGAACCTTATTGGTGACATCCTTGCCCAAACCTTTTTTACGGACATCCGCCCCGGTCAGTTCAATGATGTCAAGGATTTTACCGGTTTCATCTTTGATTACAAAGCTAAGGGTGTCCTCGTACAAAATTTTACGTAAGGGATGGTCCTGGCGCGCCACTGTCAGCAGTTGGCCGTCGGGCATGGTGATCCTGAAAGACAAGACATTATCTATGGCAGTACCATAAAGCACCGCTGTCTTACCACCGGCGTTTTCAGCCAGGTTGCCGCCAATGGTACAGGCCCAGGCAGAGGTGGGATCTGTGGCGAAAATATAACCCTGGGCCGCAGCCGAATCCTTGGCATCCTGGGTAATGACCCCTGCTTCCATGGGCATTACGGCATAATCTCTGCCGTCCGATGTTTTGCGGTGTTCAATGGGAAAAATTGTGTTCAGTTTTTCCGTATTGATCATCACGCAGTCCGGGGCCAGGGGTGTAGCCCCACCGGTCAGACCGGTGCCCCCGCCCCGGGGAATGATATGGAATTTTAAATCTTTTAATTTTTTGACCAGCTTGGGGATCTGATCTTCACGGTCCGGCCGAATTACGGCAGCAGGCGTGTATCTTCGCCAGTCCGTGGCGTCCGTGATATGTGCGGTAATGTTAAAGGGATCAAAGCATATGTTGTTTTTTCCCACCACAGGAGAAAGCCGCCGTGAAACCCTTGCCTGCTCTTTTGCAACGGCATTGATCTGGGCTTTTAGCTGTCGAAGTGAAGATCTGCAGGCGTCAAGTACAATGCGAACCTCTTCATGTTCAGCATGTTCGGCAATATTGAAAAGGTCATTTTCAAATTCGGTAAACAGCCGCCGTCGGAGCACGGGATGTTCGACAAGTTCCTGGAATAAAAATGCATTCCTGCGGATGACGAAAAGGTCCCCCATAAATCGGTGGAGAAGGCGTGAGGATCTGCCTGTTCCCTTAAGTGTTTCCAGGACACGAATAGTTTCTAAAATTTCATTGCCAAACAAATGGGCAATGATCTGGTCGTCCCCGGCCGAGGTGTAATTAAACGGTATTTTTCTGAAAAGATCTCGCATTATACTTTACTTCAAATAGCAGCTGTAGGCTGAACTGATTTTTCAATAAATCAATCCAACCCACAGCAATATAAAATAATTAATCTATTGGGACTTAAATATAAAAACGATGTGGCTATCTGTCAAATTTACTCGTTGTGTTCCCTTGTTTTATGGAACTTGATCTCCGGCCAATCTTCCTGGGTAAACCCGAGCTGATATTCACTTGTGGTAAGAAAAGTCAAACGCCCTTCTGCGTCCCGGGTCAGGCTGGATTCATTCTTCCGGATAAAGTCTTTAAGATAAGATTCGCTTTCGCATTCAACCCACCGGGCCACGGAGAGGTCTACGGGCTCGTATCCGGCACTGACATTGTATTCAGCCTTAAGCCGGGCCATCGTAACATCAAACTGAAGTACCCCCACGGCACCAATGATATGCATATTACCCTGCAAGGGCCGAAACACCTGGATAGTGCCCTCTTCGGCCAGCTGGGTCAACCCTTTTGTCAGGGCTTTGGCTTTTAGGGGATCTTTTAGCAGTACCCGCCTGAAATGTTCCGGAGCAAAATTAGGTATGCCTAAAAACTTCAAGGGTTCTTTTGTGGTAAAGGTATCCCCGATCTTAATGGTACCGTGGTTGTGAATGCCTATGATATCACCAGGATATGCCTCTTCCACATTGGATCGCTCCTGGGCCATGAAAATGGTGGCATTGGCAATTTTGATATCTTTACCTATACGGTGGTGACGCACTTTCATGCCCTTGGTGAATTTTCCGGAGCAGATCCTGAAAAAAGCGATTCGATCCCTGTGCTCAGGATCCATGTTGGCTTGTATTTTAAAGGTGAACCCTGAAAATGCCTTTTCACAAGGATCCACATCCCGGGATGCCGTAGGCCGGACGCCGGGGCATGGCGCAATCCTGACAAATGCGTCCAGCATCTCCCTGACGCCAAAATTATTAATGGCGGAACCGAAAAACACCGGGGTCTGGGTGCCGTTAAGATAAAGGTCAAGATCAAAGGGCTCTGAAGCCACAGAAATCAGCTCCACATCCTCGCGCAGCTGCTCCGCCGGACTCTGGCCAATCATTTCTTCCAGCACGGGGTCATCAAGGTCCTCGATTAATACCCCATCGTCATTTTTAGGAGTATATCCCGGTGTAAAAATTCCCAACTGCTGTTCTTCCAGATTATACACCCCTCTAAACCGCTTTCCCATACCAATGGGCCAGGTCAGAGGCACACACTCGATCTGCAGCTTATCCTCAATGTCCTGGAAAATATCAAGAGGCTCCAGCCCCTCTCTGTCCAGCTTGTTGATAAAAGTGATGATCGGCGTGTTGCGCATCCGACACACCTCCATCAGTTTCTGGGTCTGAGGCTCCACCCCCTTGGCAGAGTCAATGATCATCACGGCACAGTCCACCGCCGTGAGCACCCGGTAAGTATCCTCACTGAAATCCTTATGTCCCGGGGTATCCAGCAGATTGATTTCATAATCCTTATAATTAAACTTCATTACGGAAGACGATACGGAAATGCCCCTTTCCTGCTCAATGGATAAAAAATCCGAAGTGGCGGCCCGGGCAGCTTTTCTGGATTTTACGGCACCGGCCTGCTGGATGGCCCCGCCGAACAATAAAAGCTTTTCCGTCAAGGTTGTTTTGCCGGCATCCGGATGGCTGATAATGCCGAATGTTCTGCGTTTTTTTATTTCCGGTAATAGCGTCTTATCTAATGTTTTGTTTGTGGGGTTTGTCATTGATGTCTCTTTACCCTGCCCGATTCATAAAAAAGGCCTTGAAATAGTAAAATTAAGGGTGGAAATTTAACAGCATTTCAGAATAGAATCAAGATATATTTATACCACCTTAAATTCCCTAAATACCTGTACGGCACGGACAACTATACCCTTAAGCATAGGGTATCATTACCTTTAAACAATACAAATAACATCAAATCTGATTATTCCATTGCGTTATGTGTTGATCCGGCGTAGAACTGCCTTTTTAAAATTTTAAAATCAAGTCCGGTTTAAAGCAGGGTATCAGAATGAAAACTATTGTGATTCTTGACAACAATTAATCCCGTTTGCTGCTGCAAATGAGATTATTGTGTCAAATTTTACATGCGGTATCCCTGGATTTAAAGGACTCTGTGGCATCAAGGATTATCGGGTTGGGACAGTTAACATACGCAGTAGTATTTGTCGGCGCATTTGTTCTTTTTGGCGCCCTGGTTTTAAAAAATCAAAGACGCATGGTCAGTGGTTCAGATTTTTCAGTGGCAGGCAGATCCCTTTCCACCACCCAAGTCTCCTGGGTAATTATCGGCACACTTGTCGGTGGCGTCTCCACCATCGGGACCGTTCAATCGGCCTATGATCATGGTATCAACGCCTGGATTTTTACCCTGGGCAGCGGTATTTCCTGCTTTATTTTGGGATGCTTTTTTGCAGCAGCATTAAGGCGGGAGCAGGTCACAACCGTTTCCGAACTGCTAGGCAAATACTTTGGCGTCAAGTTTCAATATTACTGTTCCATGCTCAATTCCTGCGGCATGTTTATTCACATTATTGCCCAATACCTGGCGGCAATGGCCATTCTGACCTCCGTATTTCACTTTCCGCTGCCGATCTCTTTGTTGATTACCATGGTACTCATGGGCTTTTTTGTTATTTCAGGCGGGATTTCCGGCGCCGGCATGGTGGGGAAAATCAAATTTTTCCTGCTGTACGCGATCATGATCCTATGCACCGTGATTGCACTGATCAAAGGGCAGGGTCTCATCAACATTCTATCTCAACTGCCCAAAGATACGGATTTTTTAAACTTTTTTTCCAATGGTTTCGGCCCAACGGCCATTGATATTGTTTCCATGGTCACCGGCGTATTATCCACCCAGATTTACCTGCAGGCCATCTTTTCGGCTAAAACAATCAAAGAGGCCAGAAACGGTGCATTTCTTACCGCTATTGTCATACCTCCCATCGGCATCTTAGGTATTATTGTGGGGCTTTTTCTTCGTGCCAACTGCCCTGAACTTGAAGGCCAAAGCGCCCAGGCATTGCCCTTTTTCTTTCAATACACCCTGCCCCCGGCAATGGCTGCGTTCTGCTCTGCCGTGCTGCTGCTTGCCGTATTAGGCACCGGTGCAGGCCTTGTGCTTGGGGTGACGACCAACATTTATATGGATGGCATTCGGCACCTGTGCAAAAAAGAACCTGCCAACAGCCTGGCCATTGTCAGGTTATGCACACTTGTGGTCCTCATTTTATCTGGCGGCGTTGTAATGGCAGGGTTCAGCACAACAATTTTACACTGGAGCTATCTTTCCATGGGGTTCAGGGGGGCGGCAGTATTTGTCGGCTTATGTATTGTGGTGTTTACAAAAAGACAAAAATATTCTGCCATGGTACGAGGTGTTTTATACGTTCTGCCGATCTGCTACTTTATCCTGGCAATCTTTCTATAACAGCCAGGCCGGACCGGCAGACACAACAAACTATGATTTCAACCACGGAATACACGGAAATCACGGAATTTTATCTTCCGCGTATTCTGTGATTTCCGTGGTTAAACTTTTCAGTTGAAAATCAAAAACATCAATCTAAAATTCTATCTACGCCTTCCTTGGCACCAAGAGGGATGCCGATGGCGCCTTGGGGAACATCGTAATCCCTTGGGTTAATGCGTATCAGCGTTGCATTCGTGTTGTTGCCGGCGCGCTGGGATGTCATCCGCACGGTAGGCACGGCAAGACCTGCTCCCATTTCAATAATGGCTAATTTTGCATTGGCATTATTGACCCTTTGCAGCCAAGATTGCAATCGCTGTCCCTGTTCACCAGTGCGGTTTGATATCCAGTTCCAGTCCCCAAACATTAAAATATTGGGCCGGGCCAGTTTTCCGCAGTTTCTGCATTTAGGCAGTTCACCGGTTGCCACAAACGCCTCGATATCCACATGGACTGTTTGTTCTCCAACCTCCCAGATGTCGGTAGAACAGGGCTCGGTGCATTGAAGATGGTGGATAGAACCATGGCATTCTTCAATCAACGCATCGTCAAAGCCGGCCATTTGGAACTGTCCGTCAACATTTGACGTGAATACAAAATATCCGTACGGCTTCTTTTTTCCCAACTCAAGCAACCGAAAAAAACCTTCGTGGGGGATGGTTTCAAGATAAAGGTTCAACCTGTGCCCATAAAACGCCCACGCGATTTCAGGTTGTTTGTGAAACCAGATAGGGTCTGCCATTTCACTAAAGGATTTGCCCAGTTTTGCTATGGGCGGATAAGCCTTCCAAAAGCCTGAATTGCCTCTGAAATCAGGCAGCCCCGAATCAACGCCCATACCGGCACCGGAAGTTATAAAAAGTGCATCGGCATTTTTAACAACTTCAGCAGCGAGCTTGATATTTTCTTCTATGTTGTCCATATTAATCAATCCCCAGGTTTTCGTAAAAGTGACGGCGTTTCATCCGATGAAGCGCCTTGTCTTCTTTGACCAGGTAATAGTGTTTGTTATTTTGCTCATCAAAACACTCAAAAAGCCCGGTATACTCTTCCATATCGGTAACATCGCAGATCCTGGAAACATCATCGTTAAACTTTCGGCATACCGAAACCCAGTCTTCAACGTTTGCATCTTGTTTGATGGTGATTTCCTTTGAGGCCTCATTATATTCCGCCTGGATGGATTTCATGTCGATACCTCCAGATATTTAAATTTTAAAAGACTACCTCATAAAAACGATTTTAGCAGAACAGATCTTTTGGTGTAAAACTAAAAAACAGAAAATTCTTTTCATTTATACAATGAAATTGGTTTTATGGTGTTTTGGATAAATTCAATGACGTCCGGGTTGACATCAGCCTGTTTTGCAAAATCACGCCACCGGGATGCTGCATCTGAAACCTGTTCGATGATCTCCTTGGGTTTATTGATACCCATATTGTCTGCAACCTGCAGGAAATCATCCATTGTAACCCCCTCCTGTTTGCCGTTGATCTTCATTTTATGGCGGTCGCCAAATAGTTCATCCGGGTCATAGGTAAAGGTGATGTCGTATGCCGGGCAAAGTTTCCATACCCCGGTTTTGTCCATCATATAACTGATATTTTTGGTGTGGTCATCTATATTTTTTGTTATGGCGTTAAACACCATACGGCGGTATTGCTGTGCCTGTTCAGCATATGGCAGCCTTAGGATACGCATCACCTGGAACGCGTCTTCATAATTGACCCGGCCAACCGGATTCCAGCCCAAATGCCCCATACAGGCCAAAGAGAGCACATGCATTTTGTTTCCACCCAACCGGTCAAACCGTTTGGTCATGAAATGTGCCCTGCTGTTCTCTTCTAAAAGACGGCAGGACGCCATATTGATTCCCGCACTTTGGGCCATCAGATAATAGGCGTATTCCACCCGGCAATCTTCCCGGGATTTTCCAAAATTGTCGGGCTGTTGGATGGATATCCCGTCAAATTTCAGGATCCAGTGGTCGTACCCTTTGGGCACACTGGATTGCCCGGAGATAACATGCCCTTTATCATTCATGGCAATAATGGCCTTGGGAACCGCGCCGCCGGCAGTTGTCCCCACCCGTAAAATATCGAGCATGGCTTCGGATTTTTCTTTGTCGGAACCCCGAATTTGTGCATCAAGTTGAGATCTTTTTGACAATGCATCCTGGGCCAGTTGCATAATCTTTTCAATTTCAATGGGAACGGATTTGTTTAACTGGCCCGGGCGGACCTGGGGAAAGAACTCCAGAGCCCCCATACCCCGGGTACCCACATAGCAAAGCCGTTCAACAGGATTAAATGATCGTGGATCCCGGCCGTTTCTGGCCAGCCAGGAATCAATAATACTGTTACCGAAGTCATCCGGTAACGCACTGGCTAACAGTCCGGGCAAGCCGTGGAATGTATGAAAATCAATATTCGGGAAAAAGAATTGCTGTTCACCCCGCAGGGCAGACGAAAGGGCCATGTGAACCGGGGAAAGATCCCACCCTTTGCTTAAAAACCCAGGTTCATACTCAAATATGGCACACCCCTGGCTGTCATCCCAGGTAACAGCGCCGACAACTTCATCCCAGATTTTTACATATGCTGTTTTTAAAGGTTCCATTAAGTGTCCTTTAACCTGGCCCCGGATGCTCTCTTACGCTTTTTGCCCGCCATTTTTGCCAACGCCAGCGGGCTGATATTTACTTCGGGCAAAAAGTTATCCAAGCTGTCAAGGGCATTCAAGACCCGTAATATTTTCACATAGGTCATCATTTTGCTTGCGCCCTTTTCCGCAGTCTGAACGGCATTCAAAGAAAGCCCGGTGGCCTCGGCAACTTCTTTTTGCGTCATATTTTTTCTCAGGCGAGTGGATTTTAATCGGCGACCGATCTCTTTTATGATCGCCTTATCAGTCATAGCAAAAAAAGACACAGCACACCTTTAAAGTATTTTATAATTGTTTTTTTGACGATTACACACCTTTTAAGGTGCAATATAAAAAGAATTTTAATTGTTGTCAATACCTATAAAAAACAACTTTAAAGAGGTTTTATGTTAAAAATTGGCTAATTATATATCATAAAAGATGTTTTATGATATATAATTTTATTCCCGGTGATTTGGCAAATTTTTCTGCAACGCCGCAGGTGGGTGACTCTTCGTTCAAACAGTATATGTACTACTATTTCCAGTCTACTGGGATCCGCACCTGATGACCGGCCTTGTTTTTAAAAAGCAAATACCCATGATCCCGGCCATAGGTGTATAATTCATGGGTAACGCGCACATCCTGGGTACAATAGTCCACGATCAGATCCAGACGGCCTTCCTGCCACCACTTCAAGGCCAGAAGCCCATCCGCACTTTTTTCAAGGCCCAGGGTCTGTCCGGCCAGATGATCCAGTGAAAGCCGATAGCCTAAACGATCATGGACTTTTGTCAGAATATCCAAGGTGGGCAGATTGTGAAAATTAAACCGGCTCAAACCGGACAGCACTTTGTAATCAAATCGGGTAATATTAAATCCGATTATCAGATCCATTTGCCCGAGCCGCTCCACAAGTTTTTCCATATCCTCCTGGTAATAAACCAGAAAATCCTTTTCAAGGGAATCGTAGAGCACAGCACAGGAGACCCCCATACGGTCAGCTTTGTGCCATCCACCCACCTGCTTGGCAGACCGCCGGGTTTCAATGTCAAGAACAGCGTATCTTTGGGGAGATATGGGCTCTTTTTTCTTTTTATCTGCCACTTTTTTGGAAACGGCGATATCTGGAAAAAGAGACGCTGGTGTGGCGGATGCAGAGGCGACTGCCCCCTGCCCCGTCACTTGTTCAAGGAGCATATCAAGAATGTGCTTTGCCGCTTCCTTGTCGATGGGACGGTTTCCCGAACCGCATTTGGGAGAATGGACACATGCCGGGCACCCGGTCTCGCAAGGGCAGTCCCGGATCGCCTCATACGTCCTTTGCATAAGGGTCTCTGCGTTGTCAAAAGCCTGCGATGTAAGCCCCAATCCACCCGGCACGCCATCGTAAACAAAAACAACCGACGTATCAACCTGGGGATGATAGGGCATGGAAATACCGCCCAGATCATTTCTGTCCGTCATTACCAGTAGTGGCATCATGCCGATGGCCGCATGCTCCAACGCATGAATCCCGCCCATAAAATGTAGGTGATCCGTTTCAATGCGCTGCCTGATCCAGTCCGGAATCTCAATCCACAACCCCTGGGTTTCATAGGTCAGTTCCGGCAGATCCAACGGCACAATGCCAAGGGATTTTTGCCCGGACACCGATTTTCTTTCATACCCTGTGACCTGTTCACGGATTCTCAGTTTGCCGAACCCCACCCGGGTGTCTTTGACCTGGCAGATTTTTTCCACACTGATAATTTCAGTATTTTTTGAAGACCTTGCCCGGGTGTAATAATTGACCGTTTCCTTTTTGGCCCGGACCACGCCTTTGAGATAATCAAACAATGTGACCACAAAGGTTTGCCCCCGGTGCAGGTAAACCGCCCCTTCATGGGTTTCAAAATAGGATCTGTGCCAATCGATGTCCCCTAAACTCTCCCGGGTGTCTTCTTTGAAGATGGGAATGGTGTGGCCGGTCCCCCTTAAACTGACCTCCCTGTGGGGACGTTTGCGCCGGGAAAACCAGGTATGCCCGTCCCGGCTCAACAGCAACCGGCCTTCACTTCCCAGGGCTTGAACCCGTTCCTGCACAACTGTAGACTTTAACAAGGGATCCTCAGCATCCAGGCTGAGTTCAGCAGCCGCACAATCCAAGTGGCGGTCAAGGATCTGGGGGTTTCCAGGATTGATCCTCGCGGTTTCAGGGGGCATGGAAAAAAAGATATCCGGATGATTGATGAAATACTGGTCCAAAGCGTCTTCATGGGCAATGAGTACCATGGCAGAGTCTCCGCCGTCCCGCCCTACCCTGCCGGCCCGCTGCCAGGTGGACATCATGGTTCCCGGATACCCCACAAGAATGCAAAGGTCCAGATTGCCGATATCAATACCAAGCTCAAGGGCAGACGTTGATACCACGCAAAGCAGTTCGCCTTTGGCAAGTTTTTGTTCAATCTCCCGCCGCTCCTCGGGAAGAAACCCGGCCCGGTATGCACAGATCTTATCCGCCATGGATTTTGCCCGCTGTCCCGCCCATACGGCAATCAGTTCCGTAATTTTTCTGGACTGAGTGTAAACAATGGTGGCAAGATTTCGGTACACGGCGGCATGGATGAGTGTGATGGCGGTCTGGGCCGCGCCCTCCAGCCCCTTCATCATCAAAACATCTTTTTTCCCGCACGGAGCGCCCTGTTCATCCACCACCGTCACCTGCAATCCGGTCAATTCCGAGGCAAGCTGTCCGGGATTAGCAATGGTGGCTGAACAAAAAATAAAGCAAGGATCAGATCCGTAAAACCGGCAAATACGCAAAAGCCTGCGAAACACCCAGGCCATGTTCGAGCCCATGATCCCGCGGTAGGTATGCACCTCATCCACCACGATGTACTTCAGATTCGCGAAAAAAGAGTCCCATAGATGATGATGGGCCAGCATGGCCAGATGCAGCATCTCAGGATTTGATAAAAGGATATTGGGCGGATTTTTGCGGATCTTTGTCTTTTGATACGCCGTGATATCCCCGTCATAAACACCTGCGGTCAACGCCTGAGAACAAATTGCATCCGTGCCGGCCAGCATTTGATTTACTGTATCAAGCTGGTCTCGGGCCAGGGCTTTTAAGGGAAACAGGTACAGGGCGTGAGCGTGGGGATCGGAAATCAGCGCATCCATCACCGGCAGGTTATATACCAGGCTTTTGCCCGATGCCGTGGGTGTGGCAATAACCGTATGGCGATTGTCAAGGATGAACGAAATAGCCCGGGCCTGGTGGGTGTACAGATTTTTAATGCCAAGCTTTGCAAGAAGGCGGGACAAGTCATTTTTAAAACAGGGAAAGGCTCTCCCGGATGCCCAGGCCGCAGGTTGTGAGTCAAACGTTCTATGACTGACAATATCGCCTGCAAACCCCTTAAAGGACTTTAATCCTTTTATATAGTCATCGATCCCCACGAGATCTACCGACAGTGCTGATGGGTTTTGCCATATTGATATCCTTTAAAATAACGGCCAGGGCAGGCCTGTATTGACAGGTCATATATCATAGAGTAAGAAATCTATTCAATAAATTTCAAAAGCATAACACTGCTGCGGAGTTTAACGAACCGTTTTGCACACCCCTGGGAGATCACATGGAAACTAAATATAAACTTCGGTCCCAGCATACCATTGATTTGGTCAGAGACCTGCTTGGGCAGGGTGTTGACCGCATCTCTTTAATTTTACGTCACTCAGACAGACAATACTCGGACAATCCGCGGCTTGAACCGTTTATGGGACTCAACGATCCAGGAAAGCAATATGCCTTTGACCTCGGCAAATCATTTCCTTTGGATTTAACCCCGGTGCTGTTTTCCAGCCATTTTGGCCGGTGTATTGAAACCGCCTACCTCATTGATAAAGGATTTACCTCGGTCTCAAATAAAAATCTGCCCCACAATACGATTAATACAGCTTTAACCCCTTTTTATGTCAAAGATATTATCACCGCTACAAACATGTTGATCAAAACAGGTTCCACACAGTTCGTCAAAAACTGGTTTGACAAAATCGTTGATGAATCAATTATGCTTGACCCTGAGGTGACGGCAAACCGGATTACCGATTTTATGGTTTCAAGGCTAAAAGATCTTTTGCCGGGGCAGGCCGCAGTGTGCGTGACCCATGACTGGAATATCTTTCCCGTCAAATATTTCAAGTTAGGCCTTCCCCATGAAAATGCCCTGGATGCCGGATACCTGGATGCCGTGGCATTCTTTGAAAAGGAGGATCGAATTTTTGCCGCAGCCAGACAGCTTGATCCGGTGGAAATCTCTTAGGCCGTTGCCATAAAAATGGCCCTGACGGGCGCCGGATACCCCTCAACGGTTTTTGACGGATCATCGGGGTCCAAAAAATCTTCAAGGGATTCAGTTTGAATCCATGGAGTCTTGCGCTGCTCTTCAAGGGTGGTATCTGTTATATCCACGCACCTGATATGTGAAAATCCCGCCCGGACAAGCCAAGCTTTCATGGCAGACAGATCAGGGATAAAAAACACATTGCGCATTTTAGCGTACCGGTCAAAAGGAAACAGGCAATTATTGTTTTCCCCTCGGATCACCAGATTTTCCACAACCACCTGACCACCCGGTGCAAGGCTGTCATGGATCTGCCTGAGCATCTCCACCGGGGATTTGCGGTGGTACAAAATGCCCATGCACAGCACCAGATCAAAAAAACGGTTCATAGCCGGCAGATCTTTGTAGGTGGCCGGCAGACAAAATACGTTTTTCAAATTGAGATATTTTTGTGCCGCACAATACTGATAATAAAAGGCACTTTGGGGTTCAAGGCCCAACGCAAACATGGGCTTTTGTGCCGCCATTTTGAACATGTAATAGCCGTTGCTTGAACCGATATCCAAAATTTTTGTGTTTTCAAGGTTGGGCAGATGAGGTGCCAAACGCTCCCATTTCATCCAGGACTGCCACTCGGAATCAACGTGAACACCAAAAAAGCTAAACGGCCCCTTTCGCCAGGGGCTCAAATTGACAAGACCGTTGTAAAGCCTCTCTTTGTCATCGGGTAAAAGCTGGTCTGCCTGTCCGATGCTGACAGCTTTTGCGGATAAATCAGATGATATATCAACGGTGCTGGGACAAATTTTGGTCAGATCGTCAACCACGCCTTTAAACTTTTCAAAATTTCCCCCGGCAGAATCAAGAAAGGCCCGTTTTTCTTTAACCAGTTTTTCCAGGGCATCATACCATTTACCCCATCCCAAGTATCCGAAATTATCTAAAAATTGTTCCATTCTATTTTTTAACAGCGATCATGGATGTAAAATTAAACCACTTAAGCCAAACATTAAAGGAATCAAAACCGGCCTTCTGGATCCGGTGTTCATGTTCGGCCACGGTCTCAGGAACCAGCACCCGTTCCAGGGCATCCCGTTTCTGACTGATCTCAAGGTCCGTATATCCGTTTTCCCTTTTAAACTGATGATAATATTCCTGCTCCAGATTATTCATTTGCGGATCAGGGTGAACGGTCTTTTCCGTGAGCAGTAATATACCGCCTTGACAAAGGCCGTCAAAGGCGGATTGAATAAGCGTATCGCGTTTGTCGGAATCAAGAAACTGCAAGGTCAGATTAATAACCACCACAGATGCGTTTGCAATCACAATGTCTTCCATGCAGGCACAGGCAAGTTCTATGCAGCCCTGGCTGTCATGGACGCAAAGCCTCTTTTTAAACCGCTGGATCATGGGCCAGGAACTGTCAACACCCGTCATCTTAAATGCCGTTTCACCAAAGCAGTCAAGAAGCAGAACACCAAAATTGCCATGGGAGCATCCCAGATCAAATATCTGTGTGCCGCTTTGATAAAACTGCCTGGCAATTCTCGCCTGCTGTTTAAGCACTTCACCGTACAGCGGTACGGATCTGACCAGCATATCGTCAAATACCCGGGCGACTTTTTCGTTGAACCTGAAAGGTGTGATTGTGGTTAGTTTTTCTGAAAATACCCTGTCTTTATTCATAATACCGTCCGTTTTAATCCGGGCATCTATACACCATCCGCAAGCTTTGTGCAAGCGACCACTACAGCCTCGAAAAAAAATTTAATATTTAAAAATTTTTTTTTCGTATATAGTTTTGATATAATACAATTTAATATTGCCTTGTTTACAGATCTTGTCTCGCCACCTTTTGATTTGCGGGTGATTCAACTACTTCGGGCATAAACTGAATACGATAAAACAAATAAAATCAAAAAGTATTATCTCGATAGGTGAATTATTCTATTGTTTATTGTGAGTTTAACCTGGGCACTTGATAGGCCAGGCCGGCCCATGGCCTTAGCGGAAAGGTTTTATGGCTCAACTCGACTGCAAACATGATGCTGATTCCAGAGCTGAAATACTTAGAGACGTCTATCTGGAAAATCAGCACATGATCACCAAAACGTCGTTCAATCGACAAAAAAAAGTCCAACGAGTTGTTCTTAAATCTTTAAAAATTAGAAAAACAGCCATGTTGCTGATCCTTTTAAATATACTCTTAATACAATTGTTCAGCAAAAATCTATCCACTGGGATTTATAATGTGCCGGAGATACATAACACAAACAAAGAGCCTGAACGCATAACAGCCTCTTTTGCCGAAAACGTAGATGAAAAAGCCGACTTGACCATGTATACAAAGGACACCTCCGTAAGTACCATCCCGAGATGGATTATAGAGTGGACAGGAAACCAATTATCACTCAACGACTTTAATTTGTTACTTGATGAGTATAAAAATATTGAGTTATCATCTTTATTCGGACTGGGCGTTAAAACCGTTGTTATAGATCCCGGACACGGTGGTCGCGACCCTGGTGCCATTGGTGCTAACGGCACTATGGAAAAAGAAATTACCCTTGATGTCTCCATCAAACTCAAGGATCGTTTAGACAAGTTAACGCAATTCAATGTATTGCTGACCCGAAATGAAGATATAACACTATCATTAGCTGACCGCGTTGCCTTTGCTAAGGGAAATAATGCGGATCTGTTTGTTTCTATACATGTGAATGCATTGCCCAATAAATCCGTTAATATTATTGAGACTTATTACTTTGGCGCGCCAAGAAGCTCTGAAACGCTGCGCTTAGCTGAATTGGAAAATTCAGGATCCCATTTTAGCATGGCAGAGCTTGATTTAATTCTTGCAGATTTTGAAAACACGTTAAAACGTCAAGAATCGGCTAAACTCGCAAAACTAATACAGGGCAGCTTGTATAAAAACATAAAACGTCAAGATGCCCAGGTTCTTAACATAGGCATCAAAATGGCGCCGTTCGTAGTACTTTCTCAAACTGGAGTACCCAGCGTATTGGTAGAAATTTCATGCATTTCAAAACTAGAGCAGGAAGCTAAATTGGCATCGGTAAACTATCGCTCTGATATCGCCGATTACCTTCAGGAAGGTATCGCTGCCTACTTGGAGATGCAAAATACGATAATTTCAGACAGGAGGATTCAGCAATGACCAGTAAAGCTAATGAGGGGAATGACCCTACGCCAAAAACCAAAAAAAAAGATCCAATGCAAAGTCTGAATATCGGCATTGATCTCGGCACCTCAAGAAGCGCCATGTCCGCCAGTAACAGCAAAAAAGATTGGGTGGAAAGCTACGTTGGTTGGCCCAAAGATTTTGTTGCTCAAAAGATGCTTGGTAAAAGAGTGCTGTTCGGAGATGATGCGCTGAAAAATCGCCTGTCCCTGAATCTTTGCCGGCCATTGGAGCGTGGGGTAATCAAGGATGGCTCGGAATTAAGTGAATCAGCAGTAAAAGAACTTGTTGGATGTTTAATCGATGTTGCCCGAACACAAGATTATGAAGCGTCAGACCTGCGTATTATTGTGGGGGTGCCGTCCGAATCGTTCAAAGAGAATAAGATGGCGATCAAACGGCTGCTGTCAGATTTTTCAGATGCGATCATGGTCGTGTCAGAGCCATTTTCTGTCGCCTACGGGATCAACGAGCTGAATAATTCTATGGTGATTGATATCGGCGCAGGCACTATGGATTTTTGCATCATGCACGGCACCATGCCTTCCGAAGAAGACCAGAAAACCGTTTTGATGGCTGGAGACTATATTGACCGCCAACTTGAGACCTATCTAAGCGAAAGCTATCCTGAAGCTAATTTCACCATAAATATGGTTCGCCATTTCAAGGAGCAGTATAGTTTTGTGGGGGATCCGCCCGATACCGTGACAGTAGATATCCCGGTTGATGGAAAACCTATTAAACACAACATCACAGAAGAGATGAAACGTGCTTGTGAAAGCATTTTGCCGGGTCTCACAGAGACGATGTTGGAATTAATTGCTGATTTTGATCCCGAATTCCAGAAAATGGTACGTAATAATATTATTCTGGCCGGTGGCGGCAGTCAGATTAGAGGCATAAAAGAGCATATTGAAAAGGTGTTAAAGGAGTATGGCCCATGCAAGGTCCATTTAATTGACGATCCCCTGTATGCCGGTGCTGATGGTGCTCTGGCTCTGGCCGAAGATATGCCCGAAGAGTATTGGCAATCCAATTAGCGCCAACCCCAAATAGCATTTTGGATTGATTTCTGTGGCGGATGAAAATTTTAATCTGAGCTTGAAGACGGACGTAAGTCCAATAAGATAGTATAGACTCGTGGTTAAAATTTTCATCTCCAGAACACAACTGCCGGCCTTTGTTAAATATATAACTGATATACCTGTATCTTTTCGTTCAACCGGGTTGACAGGAATTGATTGCCGGATTTTAATTCCGCCCAAATTAATCTGGCCTGATCCAGGTAATTTCTCCTTTTCTCTGTTGTCCAGTTGGCAGGTGGCATCTGAAGGTTGGTTATTCTGTCAGCCAGTTTGACCATCCATATTTCTGAGGGTTGGCGTTTTATCCTTCGTAGGCTGTCTGATATCTGATGCTGTTTTTCGATAGCCTCGTCTTTAGTGAGCGCAAGAACACCATCTGCAACAGGCTGTCCGAATGCGGACAGCAGTTCATCATAAGTGGTATCGGTATCTTCAATGGTGTCATGGAGGATCGCAGCTTGCACTGCCAAATTCCCATTCATATCGGCTTCATGATTTAAAGCGGCGATAATCTCCATACTGACCATACTAAGGTGAGCTAAATATGACCATTTAGTGCCTGGGACCAACTGTCCTTCATGTCTTTCCGCAGCGAACCTGTAAGCCGCTATATACGCTTCCTGCGACCATCCATTGTTTATTTTTTTCACGGCAATTTCTTTTATTCCCTTATTTTATTGGGGCTTGATCAGGCCGTAAATAAAATAGATTCGTTTACCTGGCTTGCCCGCTGGGTACCGGTAAGAACCATGGCCTGAATCAATTCGGTTCTTACGGTTTCAATAAAGGCCTTTACACCCTCTTTGAGTCCACCTAAGGCAGCCACGCTGAATGGACGACCGATCATCACGGCATCTGCGCCCAGGGCCAGCATTTTCAAGATATCTCCGCCACTTCTCACCCCGCCGTCGGCCAGTATGCAAACGTCGCTGCCTACGGCCTTGGCGATCTGAGGCAATACCCTGGCTGCCCCCGGTGTATACTCCAGGACGCGTCCTCCGTGATTGGAGACCACAATGGCGTCAGCCCCGGCAGATACAGCAGCCTTGGCATCAGAGACAGTCATCACCCCTTTTACAATAAACTTCATGCCTGATTTTTTAATGATTCGCCCCAGTTCATCCACGTTTTTGGGCGAGACCGGCCGGCCCATCTTCCGCAGAGTGATCAGACCGGCTGCATCAATGTCCATGCCCATGATATCGGTTCCGCAGCTCTGGACCTTCTTAATCTTTTCAAAAAATTCATCTCCTTCCCAGGGCTTGATAAAGGGAATACCATTTCCCTTTACCGTCTTGATCTCTTCCAGGGCGGTCTGGTGGATAAATTCAGGAACACCGTCCCCTGTACAGCCTATAATCCCGGCCTCTTTGCAACCCTGGAGAATAGCCCTTACATAATCTTGTTCGCTGATCTTTCCGCCCATATTAAAGGAAACCCCGCCGATAGGGGCGGCAAGCAGGGGTAAAGACAGCTTTTTTCCTAAAATTTCGACACCTGTGTCCGGTTCCGTCACCCCATGAATCAAGCGCATATTAAAATGCAGTTCGTCCAGGGCTGCCAGGTTATCTTTAAAGGCGGCGGCCGTGCCGATCCCCCCCATTCCCGGAACCTCTCCTGCGCAAACCCTGCCGTCGCATCTGGAACAGACCCGACAAAAACCATCCATCATTTCTCTTGCCTTATCGCGTATTTCTTTCACGTTCTATTTTCCTGTGGTTTTAAAATTAAACGAATAGATAGAATGATATAATTCTTTTTACCATTCTTCAAATGGATGTTGGATTTTTTTTGCAGTCAGTTTTCTGCTGGGAGAAATCTTCAGCCAGGGCTAATCCTGGCGTCCGGAAGGAATGTTCTCTATGACCATGATGTCCTGAACACCTATAAAGGCTTCATTGTCGGTCGCGTACCCGGTCAAAGTCAATGTCTTATAACCGCTTTTTTGTCATGGCTTTTTCTCCTGTGTTGGCAACCTGCTCCGCAGTTTCAGGCACGACCTCCTGAAATTGCGAAGGCAGGCGCTTATAGTTTTTTACTTTTTAATCATCCGTCAAGGTCATTAGAAATGCTTCGATTTTTTCCAAATCTGTATCTGACAAACCTATGCTTCCGACCTCTGTTGACAGATTATATGGCACTTCCGGTGTAAAACCACTGCTGTCATTTATAAACTTTAACATTTCAATAAGGGTTGGAAACACGCCGTTGTGGGAATAAGGGGGTGTCAGTGCGATATTGCGGAGGGTAGGAATTTTAAACTTACCGTCTTGGGCAGAACCTTTAATTACACCTAAGCCTAAATCCGGGTCCTCCGCATCAATTCCCGGGTTGACCGGCACACCGATATTGGCGTATTGGTAATTGGTGAAAAGAGCTGCAGGCGCACCCAATGCCTCTGTCGTGGAATGGCAGATGGCACAATTGGCCTCGAAGAGAGCCTGTCCCGTCCGCTCCACTTTGGAAAGCCCTCCCCTGTCAAACTTTGAAGTGAATTTTGTCACCTCGATTGAGCGTTCATATGTCGCTATGGCTATGCCGAAGTTGTTATATACGGCGTCCACTTCCTCATGAGTTTCCAAGTTATCAAGTGATCCACGCCCAAAAATTTTGTTCCATAGGTTTAAGTAGTCGGAATCCCGAATTACCTGAATCACCGCCTCTTTACTCGGCATAGCCATTTCTTTGGGATTTAAAGGCGGCCCCTGAGCCTGTTCGGCAAGGGGATCTCCGAGCACAGAGCCGTCTGCCCGGCCGTCCCAGAACATCCCGCCAACATAATCGCCATCCTCATTCAAGTACAATGGCGGGCTAAACCCGGCATATGCGGCGGACGGAGCATTCCGCCCACCTTTGCTGACACCGTCTGCACCGGTTGAAACAAAGTTGATATCAGGATCCAGATAATTGGTGAGATCTGCAAACCCACTGGTATGGTGATGGCAGTCTCGGCAGGATTGTGTACCGTAGTACGACATGTTCGTGTCCTTATAAATTCGCTTCCCAAGCCTTTCCATATCCGTCAGACTGTCGTCGGCAGCCCAGACTGCCGAAATTAAAAATAGGGAACTTACCAAAAAACCTGTCAGCTTTTTCATCATGTTACTCTCCTTTTACTTTTTTTGAATGTAAAAAATTTGTCTGCTACAAGGTAACATGTAGCCTAACTTGATGAACAAATAGATACCGATAACGTCCACCTTACCAGATGTGAATTTTGAAGGATATTGGCAAAATGCCTAGTTTAGGCATAGCCGGTGGCTTAAAAGTTTAGGAAAGAAGAGCTTCCTTGAAGAGTTACAGGGTGGTAATCCCTTCCCGTATGGCAAATTTGGTCAGTTCCGCAATGGACTGGACGCCGATCTTTGTCATGATGTTTCTTCGGTGGGCATCGACGGTTTTTGAGCTTACATGAAGTTTTTCAGCGATCTCTTTGGTATTTTGACCTTCGGAAATCAATTGAAGAATTTCACGTTCACGATCCGTCAAAGATTTTCGATTTATGCCCCGATTCGTATCATTTTCAGAAACAACGCACGACAGGTATCCGTCTACAATGGTTCCTGCAATTTCAGGGCTGATGTAGACCTGCCCTTTTGCCACCAGGCGGACGGCCGAAACCAGTTCTTTTGCAATGCAATTTTTCAGGATATAACCGGATACCCCCGCCAGGAACATCCCTTCAACAAAGCGCTTGTCTGAGTACATGGAAAGGGCCAAAACTTTGGTGCCGGGAGCTTCGGATATGATTTTGCGGGTGGCCTCCATACCGTTTAATTCAGGCATGGAGACATCCATAATCACAAGATCCGGTTTAAATTTTTTAACTGCCGACAGGGCGGCCCTTCCATCGTCGGCCTCAGCGAGAACTGAAAAATCCTTTTCGCGGTCAAGAAGCAGCCTGAGCCCTTCACGAATCAAATGATGATCATCAGCAAGAATGATATTGATTTTCATGGTGCTTCCTTTAAATGGTATGTTTCAAATGATACGGGACCCTCAAAATGGCCCGGGTTCCGGTACCGGGTTCAGATAAAACCACGAACTTGCCGCCAATGGAACTGAACTGTTCCCGGATGCTGAATAGACCGAATCCAATATTTTTATACTGTTTTTCAGGATTAAACCCAACCCCGTTATCTGTCACACGGATTTCAAAAAAATACGCTTCTTGGGATAGACTAACCGTTATTTGTGACGCGTTTGCGTGTTTGATGATATTGTGAAGCAATTCTCTTACTGTCCTAAAAACAAGAATACTCAGACTATTATCCAGCCGATTTTTTTTTAGATCTCCCTCTAAAAGTGTTTCGATGCCGCTTTGGCTAAAGGTGTTTTCCAAAAGCCACTCCAGGGCAGGCTTCAACCCAAGTTCATAAAGTATTGGCGGGCTGATTTCAAAGGTCAAGGTCCGGGTTTTTTGGATAATATCTTCGAGTATATCTTCTACTTCTTTCATTTCCATAGCCCGGGTTCTATTAACCGCGGTGCAGGACTCTTTGAGCATGGAGAGTTTTAACCGGCATATCGCCAGATTTTGACTGATCTGGTCATGAAGATCTGAGGCAAGACGCCGCCTCTCCCTTTCTTCGGTCAAAAGGAGTTTGTAAGTAAGTTGCCGTAACCGGGTCCGATGTGACTGGAGTTTTTCCTGGGAACTTTTCCGCTCCCGGATTTCATGATTTAAATGGGTATTGGTCTGTTGCAGATTCTTATGAACCTGGGTAAGTTTATTGAAGAGCATTTGAAACTCACCGCATAAAATGCCTATTTCATCATTCCTGTCTAAAAAAAGTGGAGATAAAGGCGGTTTTGAGTTTCCTAAGGAAACGACTCTCTCCGTTAGTTTTCCCAAAGGTTCAATCACCACCCGGTTCAATAAAAAAAACATCACAAGCAGCAGAATAAACCCGGCCAAAATCGTGGAGATTAAAACAAAAAACATTGTGTTTACGGCATATTTCATAATTTGGCGTGGAATTTCGGCTCGGATAATGAGGTCAGAAGAATCGGTCAGTCCTTTGAAAACACCGTAAGCAAAAAGCATGTTTTTATTTTGTTCTTCAAACACGGGACCGGAATTTTTTTTCAATCTCTCAAATACAGATCCGGATTCAGCAGAAATAGACGTATCGTGTAAAAGCCAATACCGATGATCCACCTTGGTCTGATCCGCCAGGGTTTTCATGTATCTCTCATTCAGAAAACGACCCATAATCAAATAACCTTTGGGCGGCCCGGTATGAAGGCTTTGGATGACAGGCCGAGACGCCATAAGAAGGGGGCCTTTATCGGTGGCATAAACTCCGGCAACACTGCTCTCTATATCTTTTGTGTGCGCCATGAATACATGGGAAAGCGGAAAACGGTCTTCGGCGAACTGGGTGATGTTCAATTCCAGGCCGGATTTTAAATCCACTATTTTTTTCCAGAGGACACGGCCTTCAAGATCCAGGACCATGATGAGGTTCAATCTGTTGTCGATAAAAGTTGTATAAACCAAATTAGACCGGATGAAGTCCATATTGGCGTCCTGAACAAACGCATACGCATCATCCCAGGCCGCCCAGTCATGGACAAATTCGTCAAGATAATGAATTTCCCTTCTCAGGGCTTCAAGACACCGGTTCAAGTCTTTTTCTGCCTCAAGTCGTTCTTGCAGAACAAAACTTGGAAAAACTACGAACCGCTCAATCGCGTAGCTTAAAACACCGTATAAAAGCATTACCGCCAATAAAACGCCCAGAATTTTTGTTCTCAACTTCATGGCCCATAGTATTTAATTACAAGGGGGGAATCAAGCGGTGGAATATGGAATTTATCTTCTCTGTTTTTTTTCATGTAATCACCCTGATTCCTTGACTGATTATGGGGACAGTGATAGCTTTGGTATGACACAATTTCAAAACAGTTCACAACGTCTATTGTTTAATCGGGTACTATCTAGTGTCTGAACGAAAACCTGGAAATTTTGTTGAGTACAAGGCGGGCGCAAATTTTAACCGGAGGAATACATGACGTATTTTGAGGATTAAAATTTGAGACAAACGCCGTAATCGGCAAAATTTACGGTTTTCGGTCGGGCACTATCTAAGCAGATTAAAATCAGGAGGTCATAACATGGAAATTATCGGCATAGATGTGGGGTTTGGTTTTACAAAAGCATATAACGGACAAAATTCGGTAATTTTCAAATCCCTGATCGGCGATGCAGCTGAAATCCAGTTTATGTCAACCTTGGGTGATGCTGCAGCAACGGCTAATCTGCATATCACCTTGGACAATAAAACTTATTTTTTAGGCTCCTATGCCGAACGTCAATCAAGCCTGACCGAATACACCCTTAACCAGGAAAAAATGGTGGAAGAATTCGTCAAAATCCTTGCCCTTGCGGCAGCAGGGACATGTTCCCAGGCCCATGGCCCGATCAATGTGGTAACCGGCCTGCCTGTAGCGTACTTAAAGCGGGATACCAAACGGCTTAAAGAGATTATCCAAGGTGAGCACGAAATCATCTACCATCACCAGGACGCCCCGGATGAACATAGAAAACTTTCCATTGACAAGGTGCATGTCATACCCCAGCCTATTGGGTCCATTTTCAACCTGATTTTTGACGATGACGGAAAAATCTGCGACAGGGATCTTGCGGCCTCCAAGCTCGGGGTGGTGGATATTGGTTTTAAAACAACGGATTTTTCTATTTTTGACCATCTCCAGTACATTGAAAGGGGCTCGTCAACCATGGAAACAGGGGTATCCAAATGCTTTTCGGTGATCGCGGATAAGCTGCGCCAGGAAAGTGGTGTCAATATCGAACTTTATAAAATTTTTAAATTCATCGAATCCGGTGTGATTAAAATTAGAGGCAAGGAATATAATGTGCTTAATCTTAAAAAGCGGGTGTATACACACGCAGCCTCGACCATCGCCTCTGATTTGAACCGGTTATGGAAAAATGACTGGGATATTGATAATATTATCATATCCGGAGGTGGGTCTATCCCTTTGGCCGAATTTCTGATACCATCCGTTGAAGGCAATGTGATCCCCATCCCCAAGAGCATTGACGCACGGTTTAATAATGTTCAGGGGTATTGTAAATTTGGTCATTATAAGTGGGGAAAAGACAAGGTGATAGCTTCCCGGCCGGCGCCTGCCCCTAAAGAAGAGACGCCGATCCAAGAAGAGGAACCGTCTTCGGAAGAAACAGATAAAACAGGGAAAGGACTTGCCTGGTTAAGAAGGCAAAACGCATAGACGCTATATGAACATTGACACACTGACAAAAATTCTTTCCATGGTGGCTGACGGTGCACTGCCTGTCGGACAGGCGGCAGATCAATTAAAACATCTCTCATTTGAAGATATTGGTTGCGCCCATGTGGATCATCATAGAGCACTGCGCAAAGGATTCCCCGAGGTGATTTTCGGGCAGGGTAAAACATCGACACAGATAATTGCCATTCTTGAAAAACTTGAAGAATCGGAAAATATTGTGCTTGTCACCCGCATTGACCCGGGAAAGGCCGACGTGGTTAAGTCCCGGTTTCCCAGTGCGCAATATTTTGATGACGCCCACCTGTTAAAAATCGAAAAACAGCCCCCGAAGATTACAGGCCAGGGGACGATCCTTATCGTCAGTGCCGGCACCTCCGATATCCCGGTGGCAATGGAAGCCTCTTTAACAGCCCAGGCCATGGGCAACCAGGTAAAAACCCTTTTTGATGTCGGGGTTGCAGGCATCCATCGCCTTTTCGCCCACCAAAGTGAACTTGAAAGCGCATCTGTGATTATTGTTGCCGCCGGTATGGAAGGTGCCCTGCCCTCGGTGGTGGGGGGACTTGTTAAATCCCCTGTCATTGCCGTGCCCACAAGTGTTGGTTACGGCACAAGCTTTAACGGTATGACCGCCCTTTTGGGCATGCTTAATTCCTGCAGTTCAAATATTGCTGTGGTCAACATAGACAATGGGTTTGGAGCAGGTTATATGGCTGCGACCATTAACCATGTGGGGATTGAATATTAAATAGTGTCTATATTTGTTGGCGCATTTTCAGGGCTTCCTTATTTGACGGATCAATTCTCAAAATGCGGTTTAGATAGTCGTCTGTCTGGAGAATACGTCTATTGCTGAAATGAATCTGGGCAATTTGAAGTTTGGTTTTAATATCCCCTCGCCTGCTATTATCAACCGTGACAAAGCATTCCAAGGCTTTTGCCTGATCGCCGGTTTGAAGATAAATGGTCCCGGCCGTATACATCAAATCCATGTTGGAAGGATTATCTTTGATCGCCTCAGTAACGATATCGGCTACAAATTCATATTCCTGGTTCTCCAGGCATATATTGATGATTTGTCCCTGGAGTCCCTTGTTGGAGCGACTTTTTGACATGATACGCGAGAAAAGCATTCTTGCCTCATTTCTGAACCCGTTAACCAAAAGTGTTTCTCCCAAACGAACCGCCGGTTCAAAATATTTCGTGCTGAAAGCAAGAATTTCCATATATAGCTGGGCCGCTCGTTTATAGGCTCGTTTTTTGATGTACAGCTTAGCCAGATGGCTACGGGATATAGTATCCTGACAATTTACAGCAACGGCCTTTTGAAGGCATTTTTCACCTATTTCGGTTTTCTTGACCTGAATATATAAAAGCCCAAGCTTTCTTAGAATCCGTGATGCATTGGGTTTAAGCGCCAACGCTCTTCGAATTTCGTCTATGGCACCTTCAATATTTCCGGCCTCTTCACACGCCCTTGCCTCAAGCAGATGAAGCTTTGCCTTGTCAGGGTGGTTGGCGGCCTCAACAACACTCTTTATTTTCGTGTCCAAAGCAGCCAGAGTTAATGGTTTAAGAAGATATCCGTCCACTTCGTGTTCTGCAACATCAGCCACAATATCGCGTTCATTTTCGGCTGTAACCATAACAACGGGAATGTCCCTGATATTTTTATCCCGGCGCAGTCTGGCCAGCATTTCACTGCCGTTCATTTCCGGCATGTTCCAGTCAACGATGAGCAAATCACAGGATGAATTTTTCAACATATTTAAGCCTGACCTGCCATTGTCCGCAAATAAAAGATTTTTGCCGATTTCAAGATTCCGCAGCATTTTACGCAGGGTCAGGCGCATGCTTTTCATGTCATCCACAATCAGTATAGTCATGTTTTGAATATCAATCATAAAATTGCTTTCTCTTTAAACCAATTCAGATATTGCTCAAGTATTTCGGGTTCAACCAATGAGTCTGACGGCTCGCCATCACCGGCCCGGGACTCAATGTCAAAAGCGGCAAGTCTCAACTGCTCTGCATTTACATTGGCGGCAGCGCCTTTTAACGCATGGGCACAGTCCTTGACATACCCAGGATCAATGGGCGCTTTTTTAATCGCCGCAATAAGGTTATCAACAAGTCCGTCCACCTCCTGGAAAAAGGACGCAAGGACTTCAGCAGCCATATCCTCATCATTGCCAAAGCGTTCAAGAAATACAGTCCGGTCAAATACAGGCGCGGAAGCAGGATTCTCTTCCACACCAGCGGCTACCTGTTCTTTTTTTTCAGCCTTATGAATATCGCGGTCAGGCGTTTTAGAATCCGGGGAGAGAAATACCTCACAAGCCAAACTTTCCGACTTATACATGTTTATCAGTTCAATTAGAGCACGGGGATTGACCGGTTTTTTTATAAAATCATCCATACCGGCTGCTTTGCATGCCTGTTGATCCTTTTCAAAAGCGTTTCCGGTCATGGCAATGATGGGTGTTGCCATAAGATCTTCTAAGGTTTCATATTCCCTGATCCGACGACTGGCTTCATAACCATCCATTTCCGGCATCTGGCAATCCATGAAGATTAAATCATATTTATTCTGTTTAACCTTTTCAACGGCCTGAATGCCGTTGGAAGCCGAATCCGTCTGATATCCCTGTTTTTTGATAATTTCTTTAACCGTCACAACATTGGTATCAATGTCATCAACGATTAAAATTTTAAATGCTCTTTTCTTACGTTCGGCTAAAGCATATCGGGTGATAATGGCCTGATTGCTTTTTTTATAAGTTGGTGAAAGTACCATGTGGAGAGCATCCTGGAGAATGGATGTATCCAAAGGAAAGCTTAAAAAAGCTGAAAATCCCAAGCCTTCAAATTCCCTTGCGTCCCCTTGCTTACCCACAGCCGTGACAATAATTCGGGCAAGGCTGTTCAACTCGGGGTTCTGGCTGACTTCCCGGCCAATATTCCTTGCATATTGATCCGATTCATTGACCTCCATAATGACCACATGAAAAGGCGTTACACTTTCATTGGCAAAAGTTATAAGTTCAATCAGTTGATTGTGCCCACATGTTTCATAGTGAAAGCCGATCCGGTCAAAAATTTTAGTCAGCCGAGTACTGGGTTCGGGCTTGTCGGATACGGCAACCACCCTGATTTCGTTTACGGGAACGATAGACGGGGTCTGGGAAATCTCTTCGGGCAGCTGTTTTTCAAAGGGCGCCTCAAACCAGAAGGTAGAGCCTATCATTTCAATGCTGTCCACCCCCACCTGACCACCCATGAGTTCAATAAACAATTTTGATATGAACAAGCCAAGGCCGGTACCGCCATATTTCTTTGTTATGGAGGCGTCAGCCTGAACAAAAGGAGCAAAAAGGCCATTCATAACCTCCTCACTGATACCGATACCTGTATCGTCCACGCTGAAATGAATCCGCGCGTGCTCTTCTTTGTCCTCTTTGATTGTCACATTCAAGGTCACAGATCCGGTTTCAGTAAATTTTATGGCATTGCTGGTAAAATTTAATATCACCTGGCGTATTCTGCCGATATCTCCTTTGAGCAGCCTTGGCACATCCGCATCTATATTATAAATAAACTCAAGGCCTTTTTGCCTGGCCTGCAATTCAGGCAAAGAGACAATATCCTTAATGGCAATTTCAAGATCAAAGGGGCGGATATCAAGTTCAATTTTGCCGGCTTCAATTTTGGATAGATCCAGTATATCATCTACTATGGTTAAAAGGGCTTTAGCACTGTTATAGGCAATGTCCGCATATCGTTTTTGGTCAGTATCAAGCTCAGAGTCGAGAAGGACATGAAGCATGCCGATGACCCCGTTCATAGGATTTCGTATTTCATGGCTCATGTTGGCCAAAAATCTATCCTTAACCTCAATGGCGTTTTCAGCATCATCCTGGATTTTTCGGGAAAGCGTAACAGCCGACTGCTTTTCTGAGATCAACTTCTGTTGTTTTTTGAGTATTAAAAACAGGACGGCGCCAACGCCGGAAAACAAAATGATGAAAAAAACAAGGCGAAATTCATTGGGATTCAACACCCCCGGTCCCCAGGACGGTCCCCAATAAAAAAAAGAAAGCAAAAGGCCCAAAAAACAGCAAAAAACAAAAAAACCGGTCAAATCAGCAAATAGAACAGTTCCGGCCATCACAATAATAAAAAAAAAGAGTCCGGGACTGAAAACACCACCGGTAAGACAGGTAAACCAAGTGATATAAGCGGAGAAGATCAGTAATATACTGCGCCCCCGGATGACGAATCGTTGCTCAGTGTGCCCACCTAAAAGATAATGTGCGGCCCAAATCAGGCAGACGGAGGCAATTGAAGGGGAAATAAGGACAAGAGTTTTCGCATACAGCCCCATTCCTGCAAGGCAAACTATAATTGCCGTCATGATAGATGACAGCCGTATTGAAATGTCTTTATCAGTGATCATTTAGTGTTTGCCAATTTAAATTTTTTAAGAATTTGAATATAAATAATATAACTGTCCAGCTGTTTGAATGTCAAACCCTAATTCCCGCCCATTTAGAAATAGTATTTGTTACAATCTCATTGTTAAACAAAGATATTAATTGATGAGCGGACACGGTTGAATTAACGCCTGCTTATTGGCTTAAAAATTTAATTTGAAGAAGGTTTTATTTTTTCTTGACATTATTGTTATTTATATATAATAAATATTCTTAATTGAGAGTAAAATATTATGATTAAAACAAATATTATTAACAGCCTAGTGGTCCTTATTATCGTGGAGGTGATTATTGTCACCTCCTGGCGAAGGGGCGATTAGTGGCTTAAATAAGATTAATTAAAAAAAGCCGTTACCAGCCCCGAAGGGGGGCCGGTAACGGCTTTTTTGCTTTTAGGAGACTTTTTAAAAAATGAAAAGAAGCCGCATTGCAACACAGGGCGTGGCAAGGGCACCCCACCGGGGCCTGCTTAAAGCGTTAGGGTATACTGATATGGAGTTGAGCCGCCCCCTGATCGGGATTGCCAATTCCGCCAATGAACTGATCCCGGGGCACATGCACCTTGACTCCATTGTCAAAGCCGTCAAGGCCGGTATTTCCATGGCTGGCGGTACCCCTATGGAATTTTCCACCATCGGTGTATGTGACGGTGTTGCTATGAACCATATCGGCATGCACTATTCACTGGCATCAAGGGAACTTATTGCCGACAGTATCGAAGTGACGGCCACAGCCCACCCCTTTGACGGTATTGTCATGGTGCCCAATTGTGACAAAATTGTGCCGGGCATGCTGATGGCTGCGGCAAGGCTTAATATTCCCTCCATTTTTGTCAGCGGCGGTCCAATGCTGGCAGGACGCCACCCCCATGACCGGTCAAAGAAAATTGACCTGATCACTATATTCGAGGCTGTGGGTGCCGTACAAAGCGACAAAATGACCGAAGAAGAACTTTTGGAAATGGAAAATGCGGCTTGTCCCACCTGCGGATCCTGTGCAGGCATGTTTACGGCCAATTCCATGAACTGCCTCACCGAAGCCATCGGCATGGGACTGCCGGGCAACGGCACTATTCCGGCACCCATGTCCAGCCGGGTGCGTCTGGCAAAAGCGGCCGGTATGCAGATCATGAATCTGGTGGTACACGATATTACCCCGGACAAAATCATGACCCGGCAGGCGTTTATGAATGCCTTGGCCGTGGATATGGCCCTGGGCTGTTCCACTAATACGGTGCTGCATCTTAAAGCCGTGGCTGCCGAAGCCGGTGTGGATATTCCTCTTGATCTGATCAATGAAGTCAGCAAAAAAACCCCCCATTTATGCTCTTTGAGCCCCGGTGGAAAGGACCACATTGAAGACCTTGATTCAGCCGGTGGTATCCAGGCTGTCATGAAAGAACTCAGTGATAACAAAATGATCGACACAAGCCTTATAACGGCCACAGGTAAAACCATCGAAGAAAACCTTGAAAAAGTTAAGGTCAAGTACCCGGATGTCATCAGGCCGGTTAATGATCCTTACCACAAGGAAGGCGGACTTGCCGTATTGTTCGGCAACCTTGCCCCTGAAGGCTGTGTGGTTAAGCAGTCTGCGGTTCTCCCGGAAATGATGACCCACCAGGGGCCTGCACGGGTATTTAACTGTGAAGAAGATGCCAGCAACGCCATCATGGAACGGCAGATCAATCCGGGCGATGTCATCGTGATCCGTTACGAAGGACCGGCAGGGGGGCCGGGCATGCGCGAGATGCTCACCCCCACATCAGCCATTGCCGGCATGGGACTTGATGACCGGTGTGCCCTGATCACGGATGGCCGGTTTTCCGGCGGCACCAAGGGTGCAAGCATCGGGCACGTATCTCCGGAAGCAGCCCAGGGCGGCTTGATTGCTTTTGTGAACGAAGGTGATCAGATCAGCATTGATATCCCGAATAAAACCATTGAATTATTGGTACCTGAAGAAGAACTTGCCCAACGAAAAGCAGATTGGAAAAAACCCGAACCCAAAATCAAAAAAGGTTATATGGCCCGTTATGCCAAGATGGTGACATCTGCCGGCAATGGCGCCATTTTCAAATAAAGGAGCGGATAATGAAACTTACAGGGGCCCAAATCCTCATTAAGATGATAAAGGCGCAGGGTGTTGATACCATGTTCGGGTATCCCGGCGGTGCCACCATTGATATCCATGATGAAATTCTTAAACATGACGACCTGCGCCATATCGTGGTCAGACACGAACAGGGTGCCGTTCACATGGCCGATTCCTATGCAAGGGCGCATAAAACCACCGGCGTTGCCCTGGTCACCTCGGGGCCGGGTGCTACTAATGCCGTGACCGGGCTTGCATCAGCCCATTGCGATTCCATTCCCATCGTTGTGTTTACAGGCCAGGTGCCCACCGCCCTTATCGGCAATGATGCCTTCCAGGAAGTGGACATTGTCGGCATTACCCGCCCCTGCACTAAACATAACTACCTGGTTAAAGATCCAAACAAGCTTGCGGAAACTATTCAGGAAGCATTTTTCATTGCCGGGTCCGGTCGTCCGGGTCCGGTACTTGTGGACCTGCCTAAGGATGTTGTCCAGGCTGTGATTGATTTTCAGATGCCTGAACCGATAAAAATGCGCACTTACAAGCCTAACTACAAACCCAATAAAAAGCAGATGACCAAGGCTGTAAAAATGCTTAAAGAGGCTCGGCGGCCCGTAATGTTCGGTGGCGGCGGCCTCATTTCATCCGGGGCAAGCAAGGAATTTACCCGGATTGCAAAATTTGCCAACCTCCCGGTTACGGCATCTTTGATGGGACTTGGGGCTTACCCTGGAACTGATGACAATTGGCTAGGCATGTTGGGCATGCACGGCACCTACCGGGCCAATATGAGTATCGGCCACAGTGACCTTATTTTTGCGGCCGGTGTAAGGTTTGATGACCGAGTCACCGGTAACCTTGAAAAATTTGCACCGGATGCCAAAATCATTCAAATTGACATTGACCCCACATCCATCCATAAAAATGTCGATGTTGACTGTCCCATTGTCGGGGATTGCAAAATGGCTTTGGCAGACATTGCCTCGCTCATGGAAAAGGAAGCACCTGAAAATTTTATGAATGACCGGGATGCTTGGTTTAAGCGCATCAATGAATGGAAAGAGTTGACGCCCCTCAGGTACGAGCAATCCTTTGACACCATTAAACCCCAATATGTTGTTGAAAAACTGCATGAGGTCACCCAAGGCAAAGCCATTGTGACCACGGAAGTGGGGCAAAACCAAATGTGGGCTGCCCAGTACTATCATTTTGAAAAGCCCAACCACTTCATCACATCCGGCGGCCTTGGCGTTATGGGGTTTGGTCTGCCCGCTGCCATCGGTGCCAAAGCGGCAGCCCCGGACAAGACCGTTGTCTGTATCGCAGGGGACGGTTCAATACAGATGAATTCCCAGGAGTTGATGACGGCTGTTGCTGAAAAATTAGATGTGAAAATCGTCATCTTAAACAACCGCTATCTTGGCATGGTGCGCCAGTGGCAGGAATTTTTCTATGATAAGGTATATGCCGATACCAATATGGAGGCTCAACCTGATTTTGTGAAGCTTGCCGACGCATACGGGGCAACCGGTTTCAGGTGCGATGATCCGGCCAAGGTGATCCAGACCCTTGAGACGGGCTTGAACACCCCCGGCACAGTAATCATGGAATTTGTTGTCGAACGTGAAGAATCGGTCTATCCCATGGTTCCGGCAGGCGGGGCCATCACTGACATGCTTCTGGTTTAAAAAGGATAATTGATATGAAAACCAACAGATATATTTTATCAATTCTTGTGGACAATGAACCGGGAGTTCTGTCCCGGATTGCAGGCCTGTTCTCCGGGCGCGGGTTTAACATCGACTCCTTGAGCGTTGCAAAAACTGCAGAGCCGGATGTCTCAGTGGTCACCCTGGCAACCTGCTGTGATGAACACGTCATTGAACAAATTAAAAAACAGCTGCACAAGCTGATCAATGTCATCACGGTCAATGATTTAACCGAAAAACAATATGTGGAACGCGAACTTGTATTGGTCAAGGTCCATGCGAAAACCGAAAAACGGGCCGAAATAATGCGGATCGTTGATATTTTCAGATCCAGGATCGTTGATGTCGGCTGCTCACACTTTATTGTAGAAGTATCGGGTGATTCGGGCAAAATAAAGGCCTTTATCGAGCTGATGAAGCCCATGGGCATTATTGAGATCGCCTCCACCGGCACCATAGCTCTTGGCAGGGAGAACTGGAAATGAATGGAGTAAAAGCAAAGAAAAAAGCCTTGCTTTACGACACCACGTTGCGTGATGGGATGCAGGGGGAAAATATATTCTTTTCTCCTGAGGATAAACTCAAAATCGCCATGCGCTTAGATGATGCCGGTGTCCACTACATTGAAGGGGGTTGGCCCGGCTCCAACCCGGGGGCCCAGGCTTTTTTTGATCTGGTCAGGGACAAAGAATTCAAACAGGCCAAAATCTGCGCATTCGGCTCCACAAGAAGACAAAACTCAACCTGTGAACAAGACGGCAATATCAAGGCCCTGATTGACTCAGGTGCACCAGCGGTAACGATTTTCGGCAAATCATGGGATCTTCATGTCACGGACATCATGAACAACACCCGGGAAGAAAACCTGGCCATGATCACGCAAAGTGTCGCCTATTTGAAAGCCCAGGGCCGTGAAGTGCTCTATGATGCCGAACATTATTACGATGGGTATAAAGCGAATGCACAGTTTGCGTTGGAAACCCTGGAAGCGGCCGTAGAGGGAGGAACCCGATGCCTGGTGCTTTGTGACACCAACGGCGGAAGCCTGCCTTGTGATATTGACACCATCACCCGGGAAACCATGGCCCATTTCAAGGACCATGATGATGTCATTTTCGGGGTCCATACCCATAATGACTGCGCCATGGGTGTTGCCAATGCTATCAATGCGATTCATGCCGGCGCGACCATGGTGCAGGGCACGATTAACGGATATGGGGAACGCTGCGGCAATGCAGATCTTACGGCAATTATCCCCATTCTGGCCCATAAGATGAACAGGGATTGTATCAGTGATGAGAACCTGGCCAAGCTGCGGGCTCTGTCCAGATTTGTATCTGAAACAGCCAATATGCCGCCTGTGGCGTCACGACCTTTTGTGGGGCGGTCTGCCTTCACCCATAAAGGTGGCGTTCATGTGTCGGCCATCATGAAAAACCCTAAAGCGTATGAACACATGGCTCCGGAACTTGTGGGTAACCGACGCCGGGTTCTGGTCTCCGAGCAGTCCGGTAAAAGTAACATCACCTACAAGGCCAAGGAACTTGGGGTTGATCTGGGCAATGACGAATCTAAAAAATCGCTGATTGTTAACAACATCAAAGAGATGGAGAATTTCGGATATGAGTTCGATACGGCCGAAGGCTCTTTGAAACTGATCATGGAAAGACTCACCGAGCAGTATCAATCTCATTTTGAGCTGGAATCCTTCAGGGTCGTGGTGGAAAAAGACAAGGAAAGACCCTGTTATTCCCATGCCATGATCAAGATACGGGTTGGGGACAAAACCGAAATCACCTCAGCTGAAGGCGAAGGTCCGGTCTCCGCCCTTGATAACGCCCTGAGAAAAGCTTTGGCTGCTATGTATCCGGGAGTCAAAGACCTTCATCTGGTGGACTTCAAGGTTCGTGTGATTGACGGATCCGACGGTACCGATGCAAGGGTCAGGGTATTGATCGAGTCCCGGGATACAGACAATATTTTTTCAACCGTTGGGGTTTCCGAGGATATTATCGAAGCCTCATGGCAAGCTTTGGCTGATAGTTTTCAGTATAAACTATCGCTGGATCACAAAAATGAACTAAACAAAGTCGAATCTACAGCGTAGGCATTATTGATTAATTTCCTCCCCCCTGGCTTTTATGGCCGGGGGGGATTAATTTTTTTACGACACCACCTAATTTAATCAGTCTTCAACACGGACAGGAACGCCGATTGCGGAATTTCAACTGATCCCACCATTTTCATTCTCTTTTTGCCTTTCTTTTGTTTTTCCAAAAGTTTGCGCTTTCTTGAAATATCACCGCCATAACACTTGGCTGTAACATCTTTGCGATAGGCCGAGATTGTTTCCCTGGCAATAATTTTGCCGCCAATGGCACCCTGGATGGGTATTTTAAACTGTTGTCTTGGGATTTCTTCGCGCAGTTTTTTGCAGGCAGCCCGGGCCTTAGTTTCTGCCTTGTCCCGGTGAATCAGCATGGAAAGGGCATCAACCCGTTCCGCATTGATCAAAAAATCCAGTTTTACAAGATTTGTTTCCTGGTAGCCTGCAATTTCATAATCAAAAGACCCATAGCCCTGGGTCACACTTTTGAGGCGGTCATAAAACTCATAAACCACCTCGGCCAAAGGCAGGGTGAATTTCATTTCCATACGATTTGAGGTCAAATACTGATAATTGGTGCTCTCACCGCGAAACTCATGACAGACTTGCATGACATTGCCCATATATTTATCCGGCACAATGATAGACGCTTTGATAATGGGTTCACGGACGCATTTAATCTCAGTTGGATCAGGGTATTCAGTTGGATTGTCTATAATCTTTACTTCCCCGGACACATAGGTGACTTCATATTGTACCGAAGGTGAGGTTAAAATCAGTGAAACATCATATTCCCGCTCAAGGCGTTCCTGAACCACTTCAAGATGTAAAAGCCCCAGAAACCCACAGCGATAACCAAACCCCAACGCTGCCGATGAATCCTTTTCATAAATCAAGGCGGCATCATTGAGCTTAAGTTTCTCCAACGCTTCGGTCAGTTCCTCATAATCGTCGGAGGCCACGGGATACATGGAAGAAAACACAACAGGCGTCGGTTCCCTGAAACCGCCAAGCGCTTTGTCGCATCTTTTATCCGGCATGGTCACCGTATCACCGATTTTGACATCGGAAATGAGCTTTATGCCTGCAATCACATACCCGACCTGGCCTGCGTCAAGACTGGGTTGGGGGTTACGTTTAATCTGAAACAGTCCAACTTCCTCGACCTTGTAAGTTGCATCATTGGACATGAACTGTATCCTATCCCCTTTTTTGACACTTCCTTCAAAAATCCTGAAATGAATGATAACGCCTCTGAAAGGATCATAATGGGAATCAAAGACCAAGGCCTTGAATGCACCGGTATTTTCCACCGTAGGCCCAGGTATTTTGTCAACAATGGTCTGAAAAATTTCATCAACACCAAGCCCTGTTTTTGCAGAGACAAGAAGCGCCTCTTCGCTATCAAGTCCTAAGTCTTCATCAATCTGGCTTTTGACCCATTCTATTTCAGCAGAGGGCAGATCAATTTTATTGATGATCGGGAGAATCTCAAGGTCATGTTCCATGGCCAGGTACAGGTTTGCAAGGGTCTGGGCCTCTACCCCCTGGGATGCGTCAGCCAATATCAACGCGCCTTCACAGGACGCAAGCGCCCTCGACACTTCATATGAAAAATCCACATGCCCCGGTGTATCAATGAGATTAAGCAGATACTTGCTGCCGTCCGAAGCCGTATATGGAAGGGACACGGTCTGGGATTTTATGGTGATCCCTCTTTCCCGTTCGATATCCATGGAGTCCAGGATCTGCTCTTTCATATCCCGATCCTCTATAATACCGGATAATTGTATCAGCCGGTCAGACAAAGTGGATTTGCCATGGTCAATATGCGCAATAATAGAAAAGTTTCTAATATTAAGGTGATCGTATTTCAATTAGACTCCAAACTAAGAGTTGACAAAAAAGATGTATCCTTCATAATAAGGCCTATACATTTATCAATTGTATTTTATAGTGTCAAGAAAAGCCGCTGTTCAAGGCCTTCTATTTGTATTGGAATGTATCGGAGAAGCACATGCCCCCTGCCATCCTCATTGTTGATGATGATATAGCAATTAAGGAATCTGTGGAAGAATTTTTAACATTGATGACCTATGAAGTTAAAAGTGCTGACAATGCATTCCAGGCTGTTGACATTCTGAAAACGTTTCAGCCCGATATTGTTCTCACAGATATCATGATGCAGGGCATGGACGGGCTTGAACTCACTCGATTAATCAGGGAAAAATACGACATTTATGTCATGGTCATGACCGGGTATTCTGCAGATTATTCCTATGAAGAGGCCATTAATGCCGGTGCCAGTGATTTCATTTTCAAGCCGTTTCGCTTTGAAGAGCTGGACTTGAGAATCAAACGGATGCTCAGAGAAGCTGCTTTTAAAAAGGAGAGGGATAAACTGCTTGAAGACATGAAGCAGCTGGCCATAACCGACGGATTGACCGGCCTGTACAATTCCCGGCAGTTTTTTCATGAAATCAAGCAGGAGGTTGAGCGTTTCCAGCGTTACGCACGGAATTTATCACTTCTAATGCTGGATATCGATTTTTTTAAAAACTATAACGACACCTGGGGGCATCTGGAAGGAGACAAGGTGCTTATGAGCATGGGCATGATTATCTCTTCGTGCCTGCGCAGTATGGATTCAGCCTACCGTTATGGCGGCGAGGAATTCGCCGTACTTTTACCGGAAACTGAGTTAAATGAGGCCTGCCTGGTGGGCAACCGCATCCGGGACAATGTCCTGAAAGCGGTATTTACACCGGAAAAAGGGGTACAGACCTCTGTGACCGTAAGCATCGGGGCGGCACAAATTACCAAAGGCGAAGATTTTGCCTCATTTGTCAAACGCACGGATAAAGCATTGTACCTTTCCAAGGCAAACGGTCGAAACCAGTTAACCGCAGCCCAGGTCCCTTAATCTTCGGCGATGCGCATGCTCAGATCAACGGAAACAGCCTGATGGGTCAACGCACCGCAGGAAATAACATCCACGCCGGTTCCGGCAATGGCATTTAACGTGTTTAAACTGACATTACCCGAGGCTTCAACCACGGCGCGCTTTGAGATCAGCTTCACGGCTTTGCTCATGGTATCAATGTCCATATTGTCCAGCATAATCACATCCGCTTGGACATCAAGCGCCTGCTGAACCTGATCCATATCCGAGACTTCCACTTCTATCTTCATCAAATGGGATGCCCTGGCCCGAACATGAAAAACGGCTGCAGCAATGGAACCGGCTGCAGCAATATGATTATCCTTGATCAGTACCCCGTCATAAAGAGCAAATCTATGATTAAATCCCCCCCCCGCCCTGACAGCATCTTTTTCAATTTTTCGCCATCCGGGGGTTGTCTTTCTTGTATCCACCAGTCTGACTTCCGGGTTATCCAGGGCAGTGACAAATTTTCTTGTTAAGGTTGCAATGCCGGAAAGCCGTTGCAAAAAATTTAACGCCACACGCTCGGCAGTCAAAAGAGAACGGATATCGCCGGTGATGGTAAAGATTACATCATTTTTTTCAATGGAGTCCGAATCATTAAAATGAATCTTGCATACCATTGAAGGATCTACGGCATTAAACACCTTTTTGGCCACATCAACGCCTGCCAGGATAAAGTCCTGTTTTGCAACAATGATAGCGGTTCTTTCCTGGGGATGCAGGAAAATACTTTCCGTGGTCACATCCCCAAGACATGCATCTTCAAAAAGTGCCAGCTGAATAATCTGTTCTGTCATATCCATATCTAAATTAGTCCTGTTTCAGATTTCTAACCCGATCCAGGTTCACCGTAATCTTATCCTGCTTTTCCTTAAGTTCTTCATGCTGGGCCTTAACCTTCTCAATAACATCTTCCGGAGCTTTTTCAAGGAAACTATCGTTGTTAAGCCGTTTCAGGATACTATTCAGCTCCTTGGTGTTTTTCTCCAACTCCTTTTCAAGACGGCTGATTTCCTTGTCAAAATCAATAACACCGTCAAGGCAGACATAGCATGTGGTGGCACCAGAAACGGTCGTAGCTGAGGATTCAGGCGGATTGTCTGCTTCGCAAAAAGAAAGATTCTCAAGGGTCGCAAGATTGATAATGACCGATTTATTTTCGGCAATCAACAGTTTTTCCGCCTTTTCTTCCGTGGTGGCCAGCACCTTAACTCTGGTGGAGGGCTGGATGTTCATCTCGGATCTGATATTGCGGATACCTGAAATCAAAGAGAACATAAATTCCATCTCTTTTTCACAAGATGGATCTTTGAACTTTTTGAAGTCGTCGTCGTTGTATGGAAATGCCGCTTTCATGACGGACCCGCTTGTGCCCGGCAGAATATTATAAATTTCTTCGGTCACAAAAGGCATAAAAGGATGCAGCATGATGATAATATCTTCGAGCACTTTTGCCAGAACACCACGGGCCGCGTCGCGCTGGTCAGCCCCTAACTTTTCATAAAGTGCAGGTTTAGCCGCCTCAAGATACCAGTCACAGAATTCATGCCATACAAACTGGTAAACCGCAGAAGCGGCTTCATTAAAGCGGTATTCCTCAATTCCCAGCTTGACTGCCAAAGAGGTTTCAGCGCATCTGGACAGAATCCAGCGGTCTGTCAGGGTCAAATCAAGATCATCTGTCAGAGCATCTTGTTCTGTAATGTGCATCAGGGTGAATCTGGCGGCATTCCACAACTTGTTAACAAAATTTCTGTAGCCTTCCACCCTGGATTCGGACATTTTAACATCCCTGCCCTGGGCGGCAAAGGCGGCCAGTGTAAACCTGAACGCATCTGCTCCGTATTCATCAATGACCTTAAGCGGGTCAATGACATTACCCTTGGACTTAGACATTTTTTTGCCGTGTTCATCTCTGACCAAAGCATGGATATAAACATCCTTGAAGGGAATTTCATCGTCCATGAAATGGATACCCATCATCATCATTCTGGCAACCCAAAAGAACAAAATGTCAAACCCTGTGACCAAAACATTGGTCGGATAAAAGGTTTGTAAAAGATCCGTATTTTCCGGCCAGCCCATGGTGGAAAACGGCCAGAGCGCTGAAGAAAACCAGGTGTCAAGGACGTCGGTTTCCTGGACAATCTCTTTGCAGCCGCAATTAGGGCAGCTATCGGGATCTGTCTCTTCAACAATAACGGCCTTGCATTCCGGGCATTTCCACACAGGGATGCGATGTCCCCACCAGATTTGACGTGATATGCACCAATCCCTGATATTGTCCATCCATTCAAAATAGGTTTTTGACCAATTATCGGGAATAATTCTGGTTCTCCCGTCCCGTACAGCCTGCGCTGCTTTCTCAGCCAAGGGTCCTACTTTGACAAACCATTGTTTGGAAATGGAAGGCTCAACATCTGTATGGCAACGGTAGCAATTGCCAACGCTGTGTTTCAAGGGCTCTTTTTTCTCAAGCAAGCCCAACTCTTCAAGGGCTGCAACCGCTTTTTTGCGGCATTCAAATCGATCAAGGCCGGCAAAACGCCCTGCCCCTTCCATCATTACACCTGCATCATCAATGACCTTTAATTTTTTCAGGTCGTGTTTTTCACCCAAATGAAAATCGTTGGGATCATGGGCCGGGGTGACTTTCAAAGCACCGGTCCCAAACTGGGTGTCTACATAATCATCCCGGATAATGGGGATTACCCGGTCTGTCAGGGGCAGCAGAACTTCTGTCTCTTCAAGGTCCTTGAACCGTTCGTCTTCAGGATTGACGGCCACAGCCATGTCCCCGAACAAGGTTTCAGGCCGGGTGGTGGCTACGGTCAGCCCTTTTTTCTGACTGCCTTTGAACGGGTAACGAATATAATAGAGGTAACCGTCCTTTTCTTCATATTCAACCTCAAGATCGGCAAGAGCCGTCATGCATCTGGGACACCAGTTAATGATATACTGGTCTTCATAGATCAGGCCTTCCTTATATAAACGGACAAATACCTTGCGTACTGCCTCGGATAGCCCCTCATCCATGGTAAAACGTTCCCGGTCCCAGTCACAGGAGGCACCAAGGCGTTTAAGCTGGTTGATGATGGCACCACCTGATTTTTCCCGCCATTTCCAGACTTCTTCAATAAAGGCTTCCCGTCCGACCTGATCTCGATTTTTGCCTTCTGCCGCAAGTTTACGTTCCACTACATTCTGGGTGGCGATTCCGGCATGATCAGTTCCCGGCATCCATAGAACATTCTGCCCCAAAAGCCTTCTGTATCTGCACATGATATCCTGGATCACGTTATTCAACGCATGACCCATATGAAGCACGCCGGTGACATTAGGCGGTGGAATAACAATTGAAAAGGGGGGGCTGTCACTTTTGTCTTCAGCTTTAAAAAAACCGTTTTCAAGCCAGAATGAATACCATTTCTCTTCAATCTCTTTTGGTGAATATCCTTTGTCCAGGGAATCCGAACACATAATCAACTCCTCAAACCCTTTTACATCGTGTTTGAACGTAAAGTCACCCATCTGCGGCGTTGCAAAAAAAGTTGCAATCCTCACAACCATGAGGTTGCTCCGGTTGCAACTTTTCTTGAGCTTTGCATATAGGCAACTTTTCGTCCAAACACAAGTCCAGGCAATATATAAGAGAGTCCTCAATTCTTTAAGGATCTCTGCCATGTTTTGTTATGAACCGCAGCGCGTTTTAAAGCGCAAAGCCGTCCAAGACCAGTTAATGAAAAAAGGGGATTGAATCAATCCCCGTCACGTTAATAAAAATTTTTAAAAATTAAGTCAATCGTTTAATCAGGCTCAGCCAATATCATCCAGATCTTTTTTAAGCCCTGCTTTAATATCTTCTATTTCACGCTTAATCACCTTTTCGGTCACCTCAAAAAGGATTTTTTCAATGATTTCAGAAAATTTCTTCTCAATAAGTTTTTCAAGGACAGCTTCTATGTCACTCTGGTCCAGTGACGGCTCGGCATTTTCACTGTCTTTTCGCTCCAAAGAAATTTCATCACAAAGAGCCGCTTCTGTATCAGAGGGTTGCTCGGTCAGTTCAATTATGTCCTGCTCTTTTGGGGTTGATTCTTCGGTGGCCACCTCAGTCAGTTCAATAATATCATCTTCATTATCTTGAACCATAAAATCCTCTTTTCGTATTGATTTTGAAGCGTTTAATTTTATTTTGGTGAGGATTAAAATTTACCAGAGCAGATAAAAAGTGTCAACAACTTCCCAAACCTATACACCGAAACATATATAGGTCATACACCCTATACACAGAATTTATGCAACGGTAGGATTGAAAAGGCATCCAAAAAACAAAAAATCCCAAGAAGGTTTATCCTTCCGGGATACTAATTTGGGGTGGTGCCGAAGGGGAGATTCGAACTCCCACAAGCGTACGCTCGCTAGTCCCTGAAACTAGTGCGTCTACCAATTCCGCCACTTCGGCACACTCACAATCGCTTTGTTGGCAACCCATTTAAAGATTGCGTAAAAGCAATGGTTGGGATATATATATGTGTTTGTTTGGTTTGTCAACAGTATTTTGCTTAAATTTTAAAGGACGACATGGAATTAATTGAAGATCTAAATCAGATTAAAACCCCCTTCAATAACGCTGTTGTTACCATTGGTAATTTTGATGGCGTGCACAAAGGTCACCAGGCGCTGTTGAACCAGGTGATTGAAAGGGGGACCCAGGCCGGCGGCACCTGCATAGCCATTACATTTGAACCGCACCCGCTAAGAGCATTGGGCCTTTCCAGCCCACCTCTGATCACCCGAAGGGACCAGAAAATCGAATTAATCGAATCGTCAGGCATAGACGTACTGCTTTGCCTGCCCTTTGATAAGGCCTTTGCACAAATTTCAGCCCAGGAATTCATTGAAGATATTCTTGTAAAAAAAATCGGTATGAAAACCATTGTTATCGGTCCAGATTATACCTTTGGAAAAAACAGGGGCGGCAATATTGAGCTTTTGAAAATCAAAGGTGGGGAATTAGGGTTTGAGACTATTGTATCTGACTGGATAAAAGGTGATGAAACCGACACCGAACGTATTTCCAGTACACGCATCAGAGAACTTGTCATGGACGGCCATGTGGACCGGGCAAAGCACTTTCTTGGGCGGTTTTACCAAATCCGGGGCAAGGTTATAAAAGGGCGCAAGCGCGGCGGCAGCCAACTTGGATTTCCCACGGCCAATATAAAGCTTCATGATGAACTGTGCCCCAAGTTAGGGGTTTATGCGGTAACGGTTGAAACTATCCATGGCAACTTCAAGGGCGTAGCCAATATCGGATTTTCACCGACCTTTGGAGATGACATGTTTACCATTGAAGTTCACATCCTTGATTTTGAAGAAAACCTATACGGTTCCCGGATACGCGTTAATATGGTGGAACGGCTCCGGGATGAAATTAAATTTGCAAATATTGAGCAGCTGTCTGATCAAATTAGAAAGGATATTCAAACTGCAAAGGAAATTTTAAAATAAATGGCTATTCTTGATATTGTCACGTTCCCAGAACCGTCCTTAAAAGAGAAATCCGTACCGATTGAAACCATTGATGAAGAGTTAAAAACGTTTATTGAAGATATGGGTCAAACCATGTTCCATGACGCGGGGGTCGGCCTTGCCGCCCCCCAGGTCGGGGTTAACCGCCGGGTTATTGTTTATAATCCCAATGCAGCAGAGGAACAACAAGACCCTGAAGACAAAACATTTGCCTCACTGATTAATCCTGAAATCCTGTCCAAATCCAAAGAGACCTTCACTTCTGAACAAGAAGGGTGCTTAAGTGTTATTGACTACAGGGCCGATGTCAAGCGGCATTCAAGCGTCACTGTACGGGCCATGAATATTGACGGTGAAACCATTGAATTTGAAGCCCACGGGCTTATGTCCGTTATCATGCAGCATGAAATTGACCATCTTGACGGTATCCTGTTCATCGACAGAATTTCTGCATTGAAACGGGCTATGTATACAAAAAAACGGTTAAAACAATTGAAAAATAAAAAATGAAAAATACCCGCATCGTTTTCATGGGAACGCCGGAATTCTCAGTTCCGGCGTTAAAAACCCTGGCAAAAGAGCCGGGGTTTGATATTTTACTGGCAGTGACCCAGCCGGACCGGCCCAAAGGTCGGGGAAAAAAGCTTAGCCCTTCTGCAGTCAAGCAGGCCGCACTGGATCTTGGCATTGACGTGTACCAGCCAGAAAAAATAAACACCCCGGAAGGAATAGAGTACCTTTCTGATCTTGAACCGGACTATTTTGTCGTAGTTGCCTTTGGACAGATCCTTTCACGGAAGGTGCTGGACATTCCCAAAATCTATCCCATCAATATCCACGCGTCCCTTTTACCCAAATACCGAGGGGCTGCGCCCATCCAAGCAGCCGTTTTAAACATGGATGAACAAACCGGTGTGAGCACCATGGTGATGGCTGAAAAAATGGATGCAGGGGATATTCTATTGATGGAAACAACACCTGTTGACCCTGAAGAGACTGCGTCAACGCTGCATGACAGGTTATCACTGATGGGCGCCGACCTTATCATTAAAACCATCCACAGCATTGAACAAAAAAAAATTACCCCAGTTCCCCAGGATCATTCTAAAGCAACTTATGTATCCATGCTTAAAAAGTCAGACGGCCGTATTAACTGGAACAACAGTGCCAAGGCTATATGTGCCCACATCAATGCCATGACCCCTTGGCCCGGTGCATTTACGGCAGTTGACGGAAAACGTCTTAAAATTTTTAAAGCTATTGTTTCATCCGACCCCACGCAAACTTCCGTCCAGCCTGGCACTGTAGTAAACTGCAGTGATAAGGGGGTGTTTGTTGCGGCAAAAGAAGGTATTGTCCAGATCCTTGAACTGATGGGTAATTCAGGAAAACGGCTTGGTGCCGCGGCATTCCTTCGAGGAAATAAAATTGAACCCCAGGCCTATTTTGAATGAACATGACTGCTGATTCACGTTATATGGCCTTTACCCTGATTGAAGCAGGGCAAAAGCCTACACTGCCCCTTGACCGTGCCATTGAAGATGCAGCGCAACAGCTTGAACGCTTGAGTCAAAAGGATAAAGGGCTTTGTCATGCCATTGTGTTTGGGGTGTTCAGGCACAGAGGGCGTATTGATCAATTAATCTGCCATGGTTCTAAACTTGCTTTTGACCGTATTGACCCTAAAGTGAAAACCATATTGCGCATTGGGGTATTTCAGATTGTTTTCCTGGACAGGGTCCCGGATTTTGCAGCCATAAATACCACGATTGAACTTGCAAAACCGATCTGCGGTAAAAAGGCATCAGGTTTTATCAATGCCGTTTTGCGCAATATATCCAGGTCGCACAAAGACATTGCCCTGCCCAGCGCCAATAAAAATTTAGCCGGGCACCTTAAGGCAGCCTTTTCCATACCATCCTGGCTTGGCAAACGCTGGTCAGCCAGATATGGAAAGGAAAAGACATTGGCCCTTGGCAATGCTTTAATGGCATTACCCCCGGTCACCCTCAGGATAAATCCATGTAAAATCAGCCGTGAAGCACTGATTGAAGAGTTTGACCGCTCAGGAATCAAAGCCCACCCCACACAGTTCAGCCCTGTAGGCTTTCAGATCCAAACATCCGGGATTGCAATCCCTGATCTACCCGGATTTAATGAAGGCCTGTTCCAGGTTCAGGATGAAGCCGCCCAGCTCGCCGTTCAGCTTTTAGGCCCTAAACCTGGGGAACGCATTCTGGATGCCTGTGCAGGGCTTGGCACCAAAACTTGCCATATAGCCCTTGAAATGGAGAACAAAGGCAATATCACCGCCAATGATACAGGTGAAGGCAAAGCCGAGCGCTTAGACAACGAAGCCAGGCGGCTGGATATCGATATGATTAGCAACACCCATGTGGACATGGCCCGGGCAGGATTAAATGATTTTTCTTCCTATTTTGACCGGGTGCTTGTAGATGCCCCGTGTACGGGTTTGGGGGTTCTTGCCAGAAATCCGGACAGCCGCTGGAAAAGAAAATCAAAGGACATCATGCGCATGGCAGCCCTGCAGAAAAAAATCCTTAACGGTTCCGCCAATCTGGTGGCACCCAGCGGAGTGCTGGTCTATGCGGTTTGTTCCTGCGAACCGGAAGAGACAACCCAGGTGATTGAGCGCTTTTTAGAAAAAAGAAAAGATTTTTCCCCGGACCCGTCAGGATTTGAAGCACACCTGCCCTTTTTCTACAAATCCGGGGATAAGACATTTAGCAAAACAACTTTCCCTGACCATCTTGACATGGACGGATTTTTCATGGCCAGGATGCGAAGAAAAAAATAGGACTTAAAAAATCGTGTTTGGACGAAAAGTTGCCCATATGCAATTTTTCTTGCAACGCCGCAGATGGGTGACTTTTCGTTCAAACATTAAAATAGGAGACAATTATGACACTGATCGCCCCTTCCATTCTGTCTGCCGATTTCACCCGTTTGGGAGAAGAAGTCAAAGCCGTTGAAAAAGCCGGTGCAGACTGGATTCACATTGATGTCATGGACGGCCAGTTTGTGCCCAACATTTCTTATGGACCCATAGTTGTGGAGGCGTGCAAACGTGCCACAGACATGGTGCTGGACGTTCACCTGATGATTGAAACCCCGGATGCCAGGATTCCGGATTTTGCCAAAGCCGGGGCCGACTATATCAGCGTCCATGCCGAAGCATGCCCTCATTTGCACAGAAGTTTGCAGCTGATAAAAAGTTTAGACGTAAAAGCCGGCGTTGCCTTGAATCCGGCCACACCTTTATCTTCCATTGAATATGTCATTGACATGCTGGATTTTGTTCTGATCATGAGCGTTAACCCAGGGTTCGGCGGCCAGAAATTCATTGACTCCAGTTTGAATAAAATCACCGCACTGTCAAAAATGCTGTCAGATGCAGGCTCCCATGCTGTTATCCAGGTCGATGGCGGCGTAAACAATGATACCATGGAAGCCGTTACAAGGGCTGGTGCTAACTGTTTTGTGGCCGGTTCCGCCATTTTTAACACCGCAGACTATAAAACAACCATAGATGGGCTTCGCAAGCTTTCCGACAAAGGCAAGAAATGAACAAAATGATCATATCCGTCCTGGCCCAAGACCGGCCGGGCATCATTGCAAGTGTCACCTCAGATCTGTGTGATCTGGGGTGTAATCTTGAAAACGTCAACCAGATGATTCTGCAAAACCAGTTTGCCGGTTTTTTTGTTGTCCAAGCCCCCGAAGGCATATCCGCAGAAACCATCAGAAAGGATCTCACATTAAAAGAGGAAGCGCGTGGACTGACCATTCATGTCAGATCCCTTGAAGGGGATTCCCTGACACCTGCTGAGGAAAAAGAGATTTTTCTGATCACAACCTCCGGACCTGACCAAAAAGGTCTTGTAGCACAATTGTCGCGTGTTATTTCAAGTTTCGGCGCTAATATTGTCAACCTGAAAGCTGTCTTTATGGGTGGCTCAAATCCCAACGAAAATGTCATGTCCTACCAGGTTCCGATTACAAAAGAGATTGATGCCCCTGCCCTGTTCGCCGCCCTTAAAGAAAAAGCCAAGGCACTGGACCTGGACATCCGCATCCAGCACAAGAATATTTTTGACGTGACCAACAAGATTTAAGGAAATTTACGGTGTTTGAAGATCAGGAAATTATCTCCACCATAGAGATGGTAAAAAATGAAAACCTGGACGTACGTGCAGTTACTTTGGGAATCAGCCTGTTTGACTGCATTTCCCATGACCTGAATGTTTTTAAAAAAAATATACGCAAAAAAATCATCGGGCATGCGTCCAAGCTTGTGGAAACCTGTGACCAGGTGGGTGAGAAGTACGGTATCAAGGTGGTCAACAAGCGTATATCCATCTCTCCCATTGCCCTGGTGGGGGCATCTTTTTCATCTGAACAGATGGTGGAGATTGCCCATGAACTCAATGACATTGCCAAAACCGTGAATATTGATTTCATCGGCGGGTTTTCAGCACTGGTGGAAAAAGGCATTGCCAAGGGAGACCAGGCATTGATTGACGCGATTCCCCAGGCATTGGCCGAAACCCAGCGGATCTGCGCGTCGGTAAATGTCGCCACCACCAAGGCCGGTATTAATATGGATGCCGTATTAGCCATTTCCAAAGCCATTAAAAAAGCAGCTGCGCTTACGGCTGATGACGATGGTATAGCCTGTGCCAAGCTGTGCGTATTTTCAAATATTCCCCAGGACATGCCCTTTATGGCAGGTGCCTATCTTGGGGTGGGCCAGGCAGATGCCGTGATTAATGTCGGCGTATCCGGGCCCGGCGTGGTCAAACGCGCCATTGAAAGAAACCTGTCTCAACAGCGCTTATCCCTTGGCCGCATTGCAGAAATCATCAAACGCACCGCATGCAAAGTCACCCGGGTGGGTGAACTCATCGGCAGGGAAGTGGCGGACAACCTTAATATCCAGTTTGGTGTGGTGGACCTCTCCCTTGCCCCGACCCCCACGGTGGGAGACAGTGTGGGCGAAATTTTCCAGGCCTTAGGTCTGTCTCACATTGGTGTCCCCGGCTCCACCGCAGCCCTTGCCATGCTAAACGATGCGGTAAAAAAAGGCGGGGCCTTTGCCTCATCCCATGTGGGTGGCCTGTCCGGTGCCTTTATTCCTGTCAGTGAAGACCTTAACATTGCTGAAGCTGCACAAAAAGGGTTTCTCTCCGTGGAAAAACTGGAAGCCATGACCTGTGTATGCTCTGTCGGCCTAGATATGGTGGCGGTACCCGGAAATATTACAGAGCAGGTTTTAGCAGGCATCATTGCCGATGAGATGGCGATCGGCATGATCAATGCCAAAACAACGGCCACGCGCATTATCCCTGTGCCCGGCAAAAAAGCGGGTGACTATGTCAATTTCGGCGGGCTTTTGGGTAAGGCCAGCATCATGGATGTGCCCCACCTCGACCTTGAAGATATTTTTGTAGAGTATGGGGGGCATATTCCGGCCCCCATCCACAGTTTAAAAAATTAATGTTTGTTTGAACGAAAAGTCACCCACCTGCGGCGTTGCAAATTTTGGGTTTGATCATATTTGGGGCCATACCCATTTGCTGTAGGTTGGGGTGACGCAGGAACCCCAACAAAATATGGTGTCAATCCCGAAACTTATGTTGGGGTTCCTGCGTCACCCCAACCTACATTATGGCCGATGTTATGACCAAGCCCCAAATTTTTTTGCGCCTTGCATCTGGGTAACCTTTCGTCCAAACACAGAGATTCGGTACAATTTAGGAAATCCGTACATGAGTAGCATACAAGCCCAGAGCCGGTCGCCCCAGGGACAGATGATCGATTATAAAATCGTCCTGGTGTTAAGCCTGGTTCATTTTACCGGAGATTTTTACTCCTCTTTTTTCACCCCTTTGCTGCCGGCATTCCAGGCTAAACTGGGCCTCACACTGACCCAGATAGGCCTGATTACAGGCACCGTGCGATTTTTATCTTTTGTGGTGCAGCCGGCTGTGGGATATATGGCTGACAGATACGAAACCCGCTGGTTTGTACTTACCGGGCTGTTTCTGGTCTTTTTTGTCATTCCCTTTTCCGGCATTGCGCCCAATTACTGGATCTTGCTGACCATTCTGTGTCTGGGCTCTTTTGGCTCCTCCATGTTTCACCCGTCCACTTCGGGTATGGTGAATCTGTATGCCGGAAACCGGGCAGGCTTTGCGCAGTCCATTTTCAATACCGGCGGCACCCTGTCGTTTGCTTTGGGTCCGGTCTTTATCACCTGGTATGTGAGCCGGTTCGGGCTGTCTGCCATGCCCTGGACTATGCTGCTGGGGCTTGTCTCTTTTATATTCTGCCTGAAATATATGCCCAGACCCGTGTCCGAGAATATGGCGGGATTGGGATTTATCAACAGTTTGAAGCACACCTTTGGAAAGGTGTATAAAACGATATTTTTAATCTGGCTGGCCATGGTGCTGCGGGCGGTTGTGGGCCAGACATTTTTAACCTTCATGCCCATTTACCTGACCCACCACGGCCATCCGTTGCCCTCTGTGGGTGTGATCATCGCACTGTTTACCATTGCCGGAACCCTGTCCGGACTGACCGCGGGCTATTGCGCAGACCGGTTCGGGTTCAAGCCCGTATTTTTTCTATCCTACCTGCTCATGCCGCCGACCCTTTTGATGTTCTTATACATGCCGGGGTTGGGCGCATACGCAAGCTCCTTTCTTGCCGGCTTTTTTGTGCTGGCCCCGATGCCTTTGGGCGTGGTCATGGCCCAGAAACTTGCCCCCGGCTCCAGGGCCATGGCAGCCAGTCTGATGATGGGGCTGGCCTACGGGCTTGGCGGTGTCATCTCCCCAGGCGTCGGCTGGCTGGCGGATATTTTCGGACTGACCATCGTCCTTAAATGCACCGCATTTATCCCCCTGGTCTGTTTGGTACCCATTGCCCTATTTCCCAAAATAAAGTAGGCGCACAGTTATGGCGGATATTGTCTTAATTGCCCCGCCCATCCGGGAATTTTATCTGACAAAAAAGCGTACAATTCCCTACGGGTTGGCCTGTATTGCCACACAGCTGGAGCGTGCCGGATTTTCAGCCACCATTATTGATGCCCTTGCCGTGGATAAATCAAAGATCATTGAATACCCACAAGGTTTTGAGCACCTGGTTCCCCACTACGGCAGGACCGATATCTCCATGTTTTCTTTGTTCCACCATTACAGACATTTCGGCTACAGTTTCGAGCATATTGGAAATCTGGTCAGACGAGAAAAACCATTTTTAGTGGGCATCTCCGCTTTGTTCACCCCCTATTGGGAGCAGGCGATAGACACGGCAAAGGCGGTTAAAAAGTTTTGGCCCAACGCTTATATTGTATTGGGCGGCCATCATGTCACCCAATTTCCAGAAAGCTGCCTTGAAAACAGCGACATAGATTTTCTGATCCAAGGAGAGGGTGAGGCGCCCATGGTACAGCTTGCCCAGCTCATAAAAAAAGAGCCGGCCCACACCATGCCCAAGGCGGATGAATTGAAAAAAATCAGCGGCATCGGTTTTAGACACGACACCGGCATCACACTAAATCCCCCAGCCTGGGCTGAGACGCCCCATGGCCTTGACCGGAATGCGTTGGATAAAATCAATTGGCACTTTTACCAACGCAATAAAAAGAGTGCCATCACCGTTGTGGCCTCTAGAGGATGTCCTTTTCTGTGTTCCTATTGTGCGGTCTCCGGGTCAAGCAATCACGCCGGATTCAGGATGCGGCCGGTCAAAGATGTGATTGATGAAATTAAATTGCAGGCAAAGTTCAAACAGGTTGGGTTCATTGATTTTGAGGATGAAAACCTGACCCTGAAAAAAGCATGGATACTGGAACTTTTAGCCGGGATCCAAGAGATATTTAAGGGGCAGGATATTGAACTGCGGGCCATGAACGGACTTTTCCCCCCGTCCCTTGATATGGAGATCCTGACGGCCATGAAAGCCGCCGGATTCAAAACCTTGAACCTGTCCGTGGGCTCTTTCAGCGCGACCCAGTTAAAACGGTTTAAACGCCCGGACGTCAGATATGCCCATGACCGGGTGCTGGAGATGGCTAAAGAGCTGGATATGGATTGTGTCTCTTATCTCCTTGGGGCAGCGCCCGGCCAGACTGCGGCCACCACCTTAAATGATCTTCTGGCCCTTGGGGCAAAAAGAACCATTGCCGGGTTGTCCATTTACTACCCGGCCCCGGGCAGTGCGGATTATGCCCTGTGCGAAAAACAGCGGTTGCTGCCTGAAAATTTCACTTTAATGCGCTCCACGGTGTTTCCGGTGGAAGATACGACGTCCAGGCTTGAAGCGGTGACACTTTTACGCCTGGCAAGAATTTTAAATTTTCTCAAATTCTATGTGGACCAAAATGGTGTTTTGCCCGATGCATTAAGTGGCGGTGAAATTTTAGACATTGAAAACAGGTGCCATGGAAAAATGGACAGATACAAGGCCAGTATTCTTTTAATCCGAATGTTTGTAACAGACGCCATTCCCAGAGGAATGGATTATGAAGGCCGTATCTACCATCATCCCCACAGTATAGATTTATGCCAAAAGTTCATTCAAGGATTTTGTCCACTTCCGGCAGGCGTTTGAATTACGGCTTGACGGTAATCTGGGTTATTCCTATTGCAATATCGCGGACCAGATTTTCCAGGGCCTGAACCTGGACCCTGACATAGGTGGTGATATCCTTGTCGGATACGGGCAGGGCAGAGGAGAAACTCCGGGAGATCAGCAGTTTTTCCGTTTTTACCTCCCGCACATACCAGAGCGCATCCATAACAGCCCGACCGTCATTTAGCTCAAACCGGAGAAGGGTTACGTCCACCTGATATTCAGGACTCAGGGCCCGTTCCCAGGGAGAAAGCACCACCCGGGCAGTGCCGAGCAGGGCAGACAGGTCCATCATAAGCTTCTCTCTGATCTGGTGTGCCAAGGGAGCACCCCAGCGCTGAAATTCATTTACGGTCATGGCATTGCCCGACTTACGGGTCACGATCTCGGCCCGATCCAGGTATGTGGGCAAGTCCACAAAACCGATCCCCACAGACAGGTCCGGTCCGGCCTGATCCAGTGGGGTCGAAGGGGCGGTCCCTTTTAACAGATAAAAAGAGGATTGGGGCGATAAGCCACATCCCGAAACCATCATCAACCCAGAAATTAACAGGATATGCAATCCAAAGCATTTCATTATTTTTTTTCCTTTCCCCGCAACAGGGATTCCGGGTGCTGCTCAAGTTCATCGGCAAGGGCCTGGACCGCTTTGGCCGCCTGGCTCAGTTCATCAAGGGTCCGGCGCAGCTCCACCACCACGGCAGCATCCCGGGACAAGACCCCGCCTGCATCTTTCAGGGTCTGCCTGGCCTGGTCCACGGTCGGGGGAAGTGTGGATGAAAGCTTGTCTGCCAGAATCTGAACCTTTTCAATAATCTGACCAAATCCTTTAACCGCCTCTGCCAGCTCTCCGGATTCAGCCAGGGCTTTTACTGCATTTCCGGCGGTTTTAAAGCTTTGAACCGCATCTTTAAGTCCGGTACCAATATCCTCAAAGGGGAGTTTCTGAATTTTCCCTATAATTGTAACCAGATTGTTGGTCAGGGCCTCCAAGGGGGTGGGAATGGTGGGAATCTCTATGATATCCCCATGGTCAATGACCTTGGCCGGGGCCTGGGACGTAAAAAAATCGAGGGCCACAAAAAGCTTGCCCGTAAGCAGATTGCCGGTGCTTAGCTGCCCCCGCATGCCCTTAGACACCAGCTGATCCATGGTGATCTTCTCTTTCCCGCTGCCGGCATTATAGGATACACAATGAAGGCGCTCCTCTTCAACTTCAATGCGCACCGGCACAAGAATCTTATCGGCCTTGCTGTCATATTCCAGACTGATCTGGGCCACCCGGCCCAGTTCAAATCCCCTGAATTCAACCGGCGCGCCAATATCAAGTCCCCGGACGGATTGGGAAAATTTGAGAAGATAAGATTTTTTCCGGGCAAAAGATTTTTCCATTGCAGTTTCCCGGGAAGCGTACAATGTAAAAATTTGACCTTCTTCAACCGGATTTTGGTCCTGCGTTCCCTGGGGCGTATACAATTCAATGCCTCCCATCAGAATGCTGACAAGGGATTGTGTATTAACCTGAAGACCGTCGGTGCCGACGTTCATATTAATGCCCGAGACCGCCCAGAATTTGGATAGATTACTCACCATCCTGTCATGGGGCGCGTCAATAAAGATCCGGATATCCACACCCTGCTCCTCCTTATCAAGGCCGTACCCCGTAACCTGTCCAACCTTTACCCCCCGAAAGTAGACCGGGGACCCGTAATCCAGGGATTGAAGTTCCCCGGCCTTCAGGGTAAAGAGCCGCCCCTTACTGTCCCGGGTCACAAGGGGGGGGACCTCAAGTCCCTTGAATTTCAACCGGGGGGCACCCTCCCGGCCCGGTTCAATAGCAATATAGGCTCCGGATAAAAGTGTGTCCATCCCGCTCACCGTGCTGCCGGTCAACCGGGGGCGCACCACCCAGAACCGGGTCTGTTCCGTGAGATACCCCTTAGCCTCCCTCGCCAGTGCCGCAGAGACCTTCACCCCTTTAAGATCATGGGTGAGGGTGACATCTTTTACCTTGCCGATATCCACATCCTTGTACTTTATCTTGGTTTTACCGGCTTCAAGTCCTTCTGCCGATTCAAAAAGGATCTCAATGGCCGGTCCTTTCTCAGTAATGGTCTTGTACACCAGTCCCGCCCCAACCACCAGGGCCACAATGGGTACGATCCACACCAGGGAAATCCCCTTTTTCCGGCTGATACCGGCCTGGGGAAATTGGGTCTGCACACTCATATATTAATCCTCATAGTCCCAGATCATCCGGGAATCAAAGCTCTGGGCTGCAAACATCGTGGTCACCACCACAGCGGCAAAATAGGGCGCGCCGGGGCCGGCCTCAATTTCGGCCAGAGATCCGATCTTGACCAGGGCCACCAGCACAGTCACCACATAAACATCTACCATTGACCACCTGCCGACCGCCTCGGTAAACCGGTAGAGCCGGGTTCTGTCAATATTTTTCCATTTAGAACGAAAGTGAACCGACACCAGAAGATAGATCAAAACGCCAAGTTTCACCAGAGGGATCAGGATACTGGCCACAAAAATAACCAGGGAAATATGCCATGAACCGGAGAGCATAAAATATATAACCCCGCTCATGATGGTATCAGCCTGCTTGGCGCCAAGCATTCCTGTGATGGTCACCGGCAGGACATTGGCCGGCACATAGAAAACAATGGCAGCAATGACAAGGGCCCAGGTCCGTTGAATGCCGGCGGGCTTACGAAAATGAAGCCGCCCCCCGCACCTGGGACAAATTCCTTCACTCTTTCCCAAGGTTAGCCGGTTAGTCATCCCACAGCTGTGGCAGACGGTCAAAGGCCCCTGCGCTTTTCCGCAGGTCTTGGCAGACTGCCCCGGGACCCGGGTCCAGATATCCTCGGGATTGAGCCCTGCAAATGCCGCCACCATGACAAAAATCAACACCACAAAAGCCCATATGGCCGGACCTGCAATGATGTCAGCCATATGGGCCAGTTTGATCATGGCCACAAGGATGGCCAGCATAAAGACCTCGGTCATGCTCCAGGGACGCAGGTGGCCTAGCATCCTGAACACCCATGCAGAATGGCGGGCCCCGCCCCGGCGGAACAAAATGGGTACCAAAAGATAAACAAGCCCCAAAAGCTGAACCAGGGGAATCGCAATACTGGTCAAAAAGACCAATATTGCCAAAGGATACATTCCCTGTTCAAAGAGACCGAGAATACCGGTAAAAAGAAGGGTTTCCCTGGCCTGGCCTTCAAGGCTCAAGGAAAGAAAGGGATAGGTATTGGCAATGACAAAAAGGATCAGGCCGGTCAAGGTCAGGGCCAGGGTCTGCTGTACCGTGTCACGGGTATACCGTCGCAACACCGCATTACACCGGTTGCATACGGCAATGCGCCCCAAAATCGGATCAGGCAGGGTCTGGGCCAGGCCACATTCGGGACAGAGGGCGACTGTCTCATCCATGACGATATTGCCCCCCCGCCCGGCTCACAAATCTTAAATCAACCCGCACCCGATGACATGAGAGCTTTAAATTCGTGCTGCAACACAACAGACGGATCAATTTTCGTTCAAGCGCTATGACAAGTAGAAATATCATCAAGCAGGGACTATATCCGAAACAAACATCGTTCCGCAATTAAAAATTGATATTCCTATACTATAAACAGATACCCGTGTAGCGCAGTCCGATTATCTTGCCGGAGTGCCGATCTTAGGACCATGATCAAAATAAAATCGCCCAGATGCTTGTCTTTTAAGCCACCCTCGGCGTTACGCCAACGGCTACATATTTCAATATGCTTCCGTTGGCGTGCCTTGATAGTGACTTAAAATCCGGCGCATCTATGGCAGATTTAATTCTGATCATGGGCCTTATTTCGGGCTCCAGGTGCATTTCTCACTGAAATTTTTTGCATTACCGATTTCAATATAAGATGCACCCTGTTCAGGACCGAAGCTGCCGGAAAGCACAATAATGAGGTCGTCGTCTTTAAAATTCTGGTCTGCAATTAGACGGCAGATAGAACCTGTCAGCGATTCCCTTGGACTTGCGCCAAGCGGTATATACTCGGCGAATACCCCAAAGGACAAAGAGAGAATGCGCATCACTTTTTTATCGTAAACCTGGGCAAAAATCGGACTGTCCCCCCGATAGGCGGCCAGGGCCAAAATGGTTTTTCCGGATAGAGAATCGGCCACAATCCCCCGGGTGTTCAAACGCAGGGAAGACTTCACTGCAGCCTTGGAAAGATAGTCTGTCAAATTTCCCTGGCTTGAATAGGGGATATCAATGAATGAGCTTCTTTTTAATTCCACCTCCTGGGCAATTCTGGCCATGGTCTGTACCGCTTGTTCGGGATATTTACCATTTGCCGTTTCACCAGAAAGCATCAACGCGTCGGTATGATCCAGGCAGGCATTGGCGACATCAGAGACCTCTGCCCTTGTTGGCCGTGGCGATTGAATCATGGAATGCAACATCTGGGTGGCGACGATAACAGGGCGTCTAAGCTCAATACAGGTCTGGACAATATCTTTTTGAATCAACGGAATTTTTTCAGTTGGAATTTCAACGGCTAAATCTCCCCTGGCCACCATTACGCCATAGGCATGTTCCAGAATTTCCCGAAGATTGTCCACGCCTTGGGCATTTTCAATCTTAGCGATGATTTTGATTGAAGAATTCTTCTCATCAAGAATCTTTTGGACTGCCAGGACATCTTCCTTGTTGCGTACAAAGGAGTGGGCTATAAAGTCAAGCTCCTGGTCTGCGGCAAAAGCTATAAACCCCTTATCCTTTTCGCTTAAAGCCGGCAATTTAACATGAACCGATGGGATGTTGATACTTTTTCTTGGGTAAATCACCCCATCATTTTCCACGAAACAGATGAGATGATCATCTACTTTGTCTTTCACCTTCAGGGCAATGTATCCATCATCAATAAGAATAGAAGATCCGACCGGCACGTCGTCGACAAAATGCGGATAAGAGACACAAATCACATCATCCTTTGACATCCCGCCGGCCTCGCCTTTTATGCGGATAGAATCCCCATAAACGACAGACAGGGGATCATTGGCATCACAAGTTCTGATTTCAGGGCCTTTGGTGTCTAAAAGGATACCTATTTTTTCCGATACTTTGCGGGTATTTTCAATAACCTGCCCGGCATCGTCATGGCTCATGTGAGCCGTATTCAAGCGCACCACGTTCATTCCAGCTCTATAAAGCGTTTCAATGAATTCAACCGAGCAATTCAAGTTGGATATGGTCGCTACTATTTTTGTTTTACGCCTTTTCAAAACAGATCTCTCTTTCGGCACAATGCCATGATAAATTTTTATCTAAAATTTCGATAACGGCCATGGACCGACCTGATATGTCAGGTCAGCACGTGGCTGTTATAAAAAATTTTTTAAATACTTTCATATTTCGTTGTGGGGGTAAATCTTGGGATCGATAGACCAATTCAGCCCGTAGCTGTTGTTCAAAGAATACGTCATTTGGGGAATCAGACGCAAGAAAAAAGCATGATCAATGCCAATTATAATTATATGGGGACATTAATTCATTTTTAAAAAATTTCTTAAGTCTAATTACTTTATGGACGGCCAATCCATCAGGTAGGGCTGCCAATCCTCATAAGGACGATGGATGGTTTTAGTAATTTTTTGCAATTGCCCTTTTTGTTTTAATTTACGCAAAGCACTTGAAACAATGCGATTGATTTCCTTGCTCTCGGGCCCTTTGAGGATGACGATGGAAGATTTCCATTTTGCGTATAACGCTCGGCGAATGTTCTTTATTTTATGTTGGCGGATGAAAAGGTCGCAACCGTCCTGTTCCGCTATAAAACCGTCCAACCGTCCGAGGCTGACACTTACAATACCCTGTCGAAAACTGTCAACCCCGGATATCCTGAACGGAAAATGGGGTTCAGCGCCTCTTAAAGTCGCAATGTTTAATTTTTTCCAGATTGTCCATTGACGACATCTTTATTTCAGGACGCGTGTAGAGTACAAAGGCAACATCGACGACCGGTTCTGATGCAAAGGTATAGGGCAGGTTCCCTTCAGGAATCCGAGGGTTCGGAATGTAGGGAATATGGAAATCAATGTGCCCGTTTTTTAAGTTTACGATTGATCGTTTAACCGGCAATAATTTGATGGAAATGCCACCTTCCGTATAGATCTCATCCATCGCCCTGACCACATCTACAAATCCCCCTTCAGGCCGGCCATCTTCTCCAGCAAAAGCATGGGGTGGACTAAACAACCACCGGCTTCAAGCCGGTGGGTTTAAACTCGCGGACTGAAAGTCCAGCGAGACCGGCTATAGCCGGTTGAAGGAGCTACTCAATATCAAAATGATCATTAGGGTCTTTTTCAAAATGATGTTCAAGATACTCTTGAATCATATCTTTTGTCAGTTCTCCAGAGGTTATGCAAAAATACCCCCGAGCCCAAAAATGTTTACCCCAATATCGCTTTTTCAAATGTGGAAACTCCTCAAAAATTTTCCGAGACACACGCCCCTTAACTCTGCGCATGATATCAGACGGGGAAATATTTGGTGGTGCCGAACACAGAATGTGAACATGATCCTTGCTGACAACACCACGCAAAATGTGAATTTCAAACCTCTCACAGGTTTGTCGGACGAGTTCTCTCACTCGCAAAGCAACATCCCCTTGCAATACGTGGTATCGGTACTTCGTCACCCAAACAAAATGATATTCTATTTTGTACTTTGTATGACTGTTTTGCCGATAGTCCATGCAAAGGACTATAAAACAACTGCTGGCAAAATGCTACCCGTCTAAAGACGGGGGTTTTAACCTTTTACAGAAACAATAAAACTGATGCCGGCCACCAAATCCCTGGCCTGAACGATCCCTGAAAAAGTAATTAAAAACAGTATGGTGTATGGGATGCAGCTATTTTTTTTATGGGGACTATTTTCTAATATTTTAAAAAAACGCATGATGCAACTATTGTCCCTTTTTCATCGAAGCTCAGGTGATTATTTTTGCGTTGTTACTTGACCTATCATATGATCATATATTTTCAGAATCTATTAATATATTGGGAAATCAATTAGGGGTTGCGGCACAGGGTCATAATAAAATTTTCAAGTCCTGTGGCTGCATCAATGCCCGATGATTTAATGCGATAATCAAGGTCGGCAAGAACGGACAGTGCTTCGGTCAATTCCTCCAGGGCAAAATTTTCAGATTTTAAAAAATTCTGAAATATAGGGTAGGCATTTTTAGGATTAGGCGCCAGCAAAAGATCGTTGGCCGGCAGTTTGGTGGACTTTTTCTTGCTTTCACCGTCTTCGATACTAAAGAGACGCATATGCGCTTCATCCGCTTTCAAGGTGTTGGCATCCCAGTCAACAATTGCAGGTAAAAGCATTTGCTTAAATGCATTGAACTGCATATGTTTTAAAGGAGGCCCCCCTGCCCTGCCTGTATTTAGACCTGTTGCGCAGCACTTAATGGCTAAAAGTTTTCTGACCTGATTTTCAAATGTTTTTAAAATTTGTAACGGATGAAACCCATCAGACAACAAGCTCGATAAAAGTGTAAGCGCTTTAGAAACATTTCGTTCCATCATTGCATTGGTCAAAGCAAATATGGGGTCCTTTTTATCTTTGTGTACCACAGCCCCAATATCTGCCGCAGATATTTGGTCTCTGCCCCCGATATATGCCAGAAGTTTTTCAATGGCGTTTGCAAAAACTTCTGGATTAAACCCTGTCTGATCCACAAGTGCTGCAAATGCATCCGGGGGCATTTGCTTGCCAGCTTTTAACAGCATCTGCCGGCTGATATCCCTTAACACTGCCTGCTGTTCTTCAATGTCTGCCTTTCTGGCGCCTGTGGCGACATTGCAGTCCACCACCAGTCCGTGTTCAAGGATAATTTTGTATATCTTTTTTCGGCGGTCCGGCGTACCTGTGGTAAACACAAGCACATGATTTTCAGGGATGCCCTCTTCAACAAGGCGAATTAAAACCGACAAATCTCTTTCACTGTATCTGATCTCGCCTGGAGGCGCTTTCAGCAAAAAAAGCGGGGCATCTTTTACCGCAATAACTTTCCGGGTTCCTAAAAAAGAAAACGTACCAGCCTGTTCAGCGATCTCACCCACGGGTGTGGTTCTCCCGTCCAGGACATCAAGGCCGAATTGTTTTGACTCCCCTTTGAGCAGTATGGGCACAAGGGCATTCATCGCCTTACGCACCAGAAAGGGTTCCCCGCAGATCAAAACGACTTTAAGTTTATCGTCCTTTGAGAGCGTATCCAGACTGCCTGCAAGCGCCTTGTATGTAATCAGATTCTTAGCGGCTGCCATGCCTGGATCTCAGTTTGAGGATCATGAATATCAAAGCAATACAGGAAATCAGCAAACCAATACCCTGGGACAGTGAAAGAAAATCAAAAAAGAAATTCCCCCTGAAATCTCCTCGGAAGAACTCAATAATTGATCTGAACAGGGAATAGAGCATGATGTAGCTTAAAAAAACCATGCCGTTAAAGCGTTTACGCCGCTGTATGGCCAGAAGAATCAAAAAAAGAATAAAGTTGGAGGCAATCATATACAGCTGAGTGGGGTGCAAAGGAATATTCAGGGGGGCCAAGCTATCCGGATTGGTAAAGGTAATGGCAATGGGCAACGAACAGGTTTTACCGTAACAGCATCCGGCAAAAAGACAGCCAAAACGCCCCACACTATGCCCTAAAGCAAGACCGGGGGCCAGGACATCGGCGCTTTTCCAGATATCCATCTTCTTAATGCGCAAGAAAATAATGGCGCCAAGGGAGCCGCCGATAAAACCGCCGAAAAAAACAAGGCCGCCATTCCAGATTTTAAAAATATCAAGAATGTTGTCCGTGTAAGCATCGAGATTAATGAATATATACAGGAGACGCGCGCCGACAAGGGCACTGATCAAAATGGTGAAGAAAAGATCGGATACAATCTGATCCGGAACACCATAGAATTTAGCATTCCGTTTTGTAAACCAGATGGCGGTGATAAACCCTAACGCCACGAAAAGGCCATAGGTATAAAGCTTCAGACTGCCGGCCTGAAGAAGAATCGGATGCATGTGAACCCCTTATATTTCGGGCAGTTTGTTGAATATTACGTGGTAAATTAATATGCCCATTCCAATGGTAATTGCTGAATCTGCGACATTAAACGCCGGCCAATGAAAGGCACCAACATAAAATTCCAGAAAATCAACAACTTTTCCAAACCGGAATCGGTCAATCAGATTCCCTATTGCACCGCCGAAAATCAAGGCCAGCCCATAGGATAAAAAGATGTGGGATCGGGCCGTTTTTCTGTAAAGCCAGAGTACAAACAGAGCAACCCCGGAAGATAAAAATAAAAAAATAAATTTTCTGATCCCGGGGGACTGTTCGGCGAAAAAACCGAACGCCCCACCGGGATTAAGTACATGGGTGATGTTAAAAAAATGATCAATCACCGCAATATGGGTATACAGCGGCAGATGCTTGACTATAAGCCACTTTGTGAACTGGTCCAGTAAAACCACACTGATACTGACCAGGGCAAGCCGCCGTATGGGTGTTAAAAAACCAAGCATCAGCCCAGAATGGTTTTAAGTGCCTGGGTGCAACGGGGACAGGCAGTGGGATGATCCGCATCAGTTCCCAGGTTTTCATCAAACCGCCAGCACCGTTCACATTTTTCACCGGACGCCTTTGCCACCTTAATGGCCAGCCCCTCAATCTCCTTACCCTGGTAGACATCCCCGTCAAGGGTATCGACCACACGGGCATCAGACACGATAAAAATGTCATTGAGATCAACATCAAGGGATGCCACCTGGGCCTCAAGGTCACCCTGGGGCAGTTTAATTTCTACGGCAGCATCCAGGGGATGGCCGATGAGTTTGGCTGTTCTTGCCTCTTCCAGAGCCTTGGTTACTTCCGCCCGCAATGCCCGAATATTTTCCCACTTGGATGCAAGATCCCTGTCCTCAAGAGAATCATCTATGCTGACCATGTCCTCCATGTGGACACTCTCTTTTTTAGCGTCGCCCAAGGGCATGTGGGTATAAATCTCTTCGGCTGTAAAGGGCAGGATGGGTGCCATAATTTTGACCAGGGCATCCAGCATCATAAACATGACCGTCTGGGCATCTTTACGGGTATCTGAGTTCTCGGGATTTGTGTACACACGATCCTTGATAATATCCAGATAAAAAGAGGAGAGATCCACTACGCAAAAGTTATGAAGGGTATGGTAGATCACATGAAATTCATAGGCATCATAAGCCGCCCGGCACCGTTTTACCACATAATGTAGACGATGGAGAATGAACCGGTCCAGCTCCGCCATATTTTCAATAGGCCTGATCTGGGAAGGATCAAACCCGGTGAAGTTCCCCAAAAGAAACCGGCAGGTATTTCTGATCCGTCTGTAGGCATCGGAAAGCTGCTTGATGATATTATTAGAGATGCTCACATCCCCGCGGTAATCTGCTGACGCCGCCCAAAGCCTCAACACGTCGGCACCGTATTGTTTGATCACCTTGTCCGGGGCCACGACATTGCCCACGGATTTGGACATCTTATGTCCCTTTTCATCCACCACAAACCCGTGGGTAAGCACGGCCTTATATGGGGCATGGCCGGTTCTGCCCACAGCGGTCAGAAGAGAAGAGTGAAACCAGCCGCGGTGCTGGTCAGAACCTTCAAGGTACATGTCCGCCGGACGCTGCAGACCGTCTCTTTCCTCTAAGACGGCAGCATGGCTGACACCTGAGTCAAACCAGACATCAAGGATATTCTGGTCTTTGGTAAAGGTTGTTGAACCGCAGTCTTCGCATACCGCACCGTCAGGCATTAAATACTGCGCATCCTTTTCAAACCAAATGTCCGAAGAAAATTCACTAAAAAGTTCATGGATACGGTCCACAGACTCCCGGGTGACATACACCTTTTTGCATTTGGTGCAGTGGAATACGGGAATGGGAACCCCCCAGGAACGCTGGCGGGACAGGCACCAGTCCGGCCGGTGCTCAATCATGGAATAAATACGCTCCCTGCCCCAGGACGGAATCCAATGGACATTGTTGATTTCATCAAGGGCTTTTTGCCGCAAGCCCAGGTTGTCCATGGAGATAAACCACTGGGGTGTGGCCCGGTAAATAACAGGTTTTTTACAACGCCAGCAGTGGGGATAGGAGTGGGACATATTTTCTTGTTTGAGCAGCGCCCCTTTTTCTTCCAGGGTTTTATTAATTTCAGCATTGGCCTTAAAAATAAACTGGCCTTCAAACAGCTCTACCCCCTGGGAAAATGTACCGTTGTCCTCCACAGGGGAATAGCAGTCCAGATCATAGCGTTTGCCGGCAATATGGTCATCGGCGCCGTGACCGGGGGCGGTATGAACACAGCCGGTGCCGGCCTCAAGGGTGACATGATCCCCCAAAATAATCAGTGAATTTCTGTCATAAAAAGGATGCTTGCAGTTACGATTTTCAAGATCCTTTCCTGACAGTTCAGCAAGAATGGAATAATCGGTTATGCCAAATTCACCCATGACGTTTTCAACAAGCTCCTTGGCCATGATCAAAATGCCCTGGTTTTGTGTTTTTACCGCTGCATAAACAAAATCAGGATGCAGGCAGACACCCAGGTTGGCCGGAAGGGTCCATGGGGTGGTGGTCCAGATTACAACGGACACAGTTTCCCCATCGGCATCGAAAAGATCTTTGATATCATCCTTTACAGGAAATTTAACATAAATAGATGGGGAGGTATGATCGTGGTACTCAATTTCAGCTTCAGCCAGAGCGGTCTGGCAATTACAGCACCAATAAATGGGTTTTTTACCCAAAAACATATCCCCAGAAAGCCCGAATTCACCACACTCTTTAGCAATACGTGCTTCATAGGGATAATTCATGGTCAGATAAGGTTCATCCCACTCCCCTGCAACCCCGAAGCGCTTAAACTCTTCTCTCTGGATATCCACAAAGGATGCCGCATAGGCCCGGCATTCCCTGCGCACCTCTACCGGGGTCATGTCCCTTTTCTTTTTGCCCAGCTTTTTGTCAACATTATGTTCGATGGGCAGGCCGTGGCAGTCCCACCCCGGAACATAAGGTGCATTAAAACCGCACATCTGCCGGGACCGGATAATAATATCCTTTAATATCTTGTTGATGGCATGGCCCATATGAAGATGACCGTTGGCATAGGGAGGACCGTCATGGAGAATAAAAAGGGGCTTGTCCTTGGATTGTTCCCGCAGTTTTTTATAAATTTTTTTCTGCTCCCAGGCTTTGATCATCTCAGGTTCTCGCTGGGGCAGGTTGGCCTTCATTGCAAATTTAGTAGAAGGCAGGTTCAGTGTTTTTTTATAATCCATTATTCCTAAATTCCTTTTGCCTTTCGGATCTGGTTTGAAGTCTTAATTAATGAACTTTTCTTTGTAATGGCAGCAAAGGCAAAAGTCAAGAATTTAGCTGAATTTAGAACACTCACGCATCAATCTGACGGGCTCTGAAGAATAACCACAACCCTTTGGGCTTCAACAAACGGCAGGGTATAAGATCTATGTGTAATTTGAAACTTATTTTTAAGCTCAGAAGATATTTCTTCCAAGGCATTGGCACCTTTCAGCGCATAAATTCTGCCACCGGGTGCCAGCATTGGACCGGCAAGATCTGCAAATTTTCCAAGATCGGCAAACCCCCTGGCCGTCACTGTGTCATACATTTGAAAATGCGCTGAATCCCGGGCAAGGTCTTCCACCCTTGCATGCAGCGCTTTGATGTTGCCAAGTTTTAAGGTGCGTACCACATGGTTTAAAAAACTGACTTTTTTTCTCACGGCATCCACCATGGTGACATCAAGATTCGGGCAGATGACTTTCATGGGAACAGCCGGGAATCCCGCTCCGGACCCAATGTCCATTATTCGTGACGACCCCTCCAGAAATTGGGCCGCAGCCAGTGCATCCACAAAATGTTTATACGCCACAAGCCGGATATCCTTTATGGCGGTCAAGTTCATTTTGGCATTCCAAAGCTGTAACTGCTGTGCATGGGTGGCCAGCAAGGCAGTCTGGTCCGGTGACAGATTTAACCCAAGCGCATTGGCACCCTTTTCAAGATAATGGCAAAATTCCTTCATTAAAATGTGTTATCCGTTATTTTTTCTAAAATGATTCTCGGGTAGGCACTGCCCGTCCATGGCAGTAAAATTTTTTTGATCAATCTTATAATCAGTCTTGCGGAAATTCAACAACAAAAACAAAATTACATTTGATTTTACTTAAAAAATAGTGTATTTTATCTTTTTCTATTTTATATTTGATGTTTATATTCTTGGGATAATTTAACAAGATCATAATAAAACTATAGTATGAAACATAACGGTTGCGCCTTTGGCAACGGTCGCGCCTCCTATATTTATTTGTTTCAAAGGATTTTTTTATTTTTAAGGACAAAACAAAATGATCAGAGATCTTAAACGGGTAAGAAATATTGGAATCAGTGCTCATATCGATTCCGGTAAAACCACGCTTACTGAACGGATTCTTTTTTATACCAACCGAATCCATAAAATCAACGAAGTCAGGGGCAAGGACGGCACAGGTGCGGTCATGGATTCCATGGAACTGGAAAAGGAAAGGGGCATTACCATTGCCTCTGCAGCCACCCACTGCGAATGGGACAAGCATGCCGTCAATATTATTGATACACCCGGCCATGTGGATTTCACCGTGGAGGTGGAACGGTCACTGCGGGTTCTGGACGGTGTAGTACTGATTCTTTGCTCGGTATCCGGGGTTCAGTCCCAGTCCATTACCGTTGACCAGCAGATGAAGCGCTACGAAGTTCCCTGTATCGCGTTTGTCAACAAGTGTGACCGTTCAGGCGCCAACCCGCTTAAAGTCAGCCAGCAGCTTAAAGACAAACTCGGACACAACTCCGTGATGATGCAGCTTCCCATCGGCCTTGAAGATAAGCATGAAGGTCTTATTGACCTTGTTACAATGAAAGCCTACTATTTTGAAGGCGACAATGGAGAACAAATGGTCGAAGCCGACATTCCTGCAGAGCTTCAGGATGATGCTGATGCGGCCAGAGAAGAGATGCTTGATGAGGTCTCTTTGTTCTCCGAAGAACTGACGGACGCGCTTCTTGAAGAGGCTGAAATCTCCGAAGAACTGATCATGGCAGCGGTCAGGACCGGCACCATTGCCCGGGAGATGACCCCTGTTTTTCTGGGTTCAGCTTACAAAAACAAAGGCGTTCAGCCCTTGCTGAATGCAGTTGTCAATTACCTGCCCTGCCCCCTGGATATCAGAAACGAAGCCATTGACCTGGACAATAACGAGGAAACGGTTGTCCTGGAAAGTGATTTCGACAAACCCGCTGTAGCGCTGGCCTTTAAATTGGAAGATGGCCAGTACGGTCAGCTGACCTACATTCGTGTCTACCAGGGTTGCGTGAATAAGGGAGATACGCTGATCAACAGCAGGGATCACAAGAAGGTTAAAATCGGACGTCTCATTCGTATGCACTCCAACCAGATGGAAGATGTGGAATGTATTCCGGCCGGCCATATCGGTGCAATGTTCGGTATTGATTGTGCATCGGGCGACACCTTTGTGTCACCGGATGTCAACTACTCCATGATGGCCATGCACGTTATGGACCCGGTTATCTCCTTGTCCATTACACCCAAGGACAACAAAGCCCAAATCAACATGTCCAAGGCTCTGAACCGGTTCACCAAGGAAGACCCGACATTCAAGACCTATGTGGATCATGAAACCGGAGATACAATTATCCAGGGTATGGGCGAGCTTCACTTGGAAGTATACGTGGAGCGCATGAAACGTGAATACAAGGCCGAAGTTGCCACAGGCCAACCCCGGGTTGCTTACAGAGAAACTATTACTAAAAAAGCCCCATTCAATTATACCCATAAAAAACAGACCGGTGGTGCAGGTCAGTTTGGCCGTGTCGCAGGCTTTATGGAGCCTACTGAAGAAGAATTTGAATTTGTGAACAAAATTACCGGCGGCCGCATTCCAACCCAATATATTCCGGCCTGCGAAAAGGGCTTTGAGGGCTGCCTTGAAAAGGGCCCCAGCCTTGAATTCCCCGTAACCGGCATCAAGGTCACCTTAGAAGACGGTGCCTACCATGCCGTTGACTCATCTGAGATGGCATTTCAGTCAGCAGCCCGTGGTGGTTTTCTTGAGGCTTACAACAAAGCAAAACCTGTGATCATGGAACCGATTATGAAGGTGGTCATTGAAACTCCCAATGAGTTCCAAGGAGCCTGCATGGGCCTGATCAACCAGCGGCGAGGCATTATCCAGGGTTCCCAGGAGGAAGGGGTTATGTCAGTCATCGAATCCCAGGTTCCACTGTCCGACATGTTCGGTTTTTCAACGGTTTTACGATCCGCCACCCAGGGTAAAGCTCAGTTTACCATGGAATTTTCTTCGTATAAACAGGCTCCCCAGTCTATTGCAGACGAAATTGCCAAGAAAAAAGCCGAAGAAAAAGCAGCCAAAAACAAATAAGATTCTTTAAGACTTTTTGATATAAAGAGAGGAAACATGCTTAAAAATGACCTCATTTTAAGAAGCCCGGCAGAAAAAACCATTGGTGCCGAAAACATAACGGATGGCCAGTTCGGTGCCGTACTTTCCCGGGCCGGTGTCGGCAAAACCGGATTTTTGGTCCAAATTGCCCTGACACGCCTGCTAAGTGATGAAAAAGTGCTTCATATCAGTTTATCTGACACCATAGAAAAAATAGCCGTCAGATATAACGAGGGCTACGCCGGCCTCATCGACAGCATCGGTTATGTTGACGCCCAGATTGCCGAACGTCTGTGGGATGAGATACAACATCACAAAACAGGGATTGCATACAACGAGTCCACATTTAATGTAAACAAACTCAGAGATTATCTTAATAGCTTTAAGGGGGCGGACCTTACCCTGCCGACCCTGATGATCATTGACGGACTCGATTTTGATACCGATCTTTCGAAGGTGCTTTCTGAATTGCAGCAGCTTCACCAGGATTTCGGCATTTTCATCTGGTTTTCCATGCAAAGCCACCGGGAAGAACCACTGAACCAGAACGGTTATCCGGTTCAACTTGAAAATTACGACACGATGTTTGACAAAGCCGTATTCCTTGTTGCTGAGGAAGATAAAGTTCAGGCCATCGTACTTAAGGACGGAGACAGAACGGACCAGAAATTCCTGCTGGATCCGGCCACGTTGATGCCTGCCGAAGAATAAAATAAACAGCTTGCATTAATAGCACCGTCCTAACAAAAGCAAACACGCTTATAGGCCGCAATACCCGTCAAAAGGTATTGCGGCCTTTTTTAATCCTAAGCGAATGTGGAATATACCGGGTCCGGATGATTGCCAAGAAAACCTAATTGCTGAGCGCCAAAACTCATTACTATTTCTGCTTATATTGACAAAGTAATGAAATGCTTTATTTTTTAGGTAAACCAATTTTACGGAGATTCCATTATGGATAAAAGACAGTTTAAATTCCAGCAGCTTGTTAACCGGTTTCATATGCTCATATTATTTTTGGCCATGACAGTATTGCTGGCAGTAACCGGCTGGGTTATTGCAGGAATGGCCGGTGTTAACGCTGCAGTTATATTGGCGTGTCTGTCCTGGATATTCAGCCCCACTTCATCATCGAGTTTTGTAATGAGACTTTACCGAACCCGGCCGATATCCTCCCGCAGGTTTCCGGAACTCTACCAAATTTCCGATGTGCTGGCACAACGCGCAGGCCTTAAACGTTCTCCTGATCTGTACCTGCTACCGGGAAAATTAATGAATGCATTTGCAGTCGGGTCAAAAGACGATCCGGCTATTTGTTTAAGCCAAGAACTGATCCATACCCTTGACACAAAAGAGATCGTCGGCATTCTTGGACATGAAATCAGTCATATAAAGAATAACGATATGCTTTTTATGGAATATGCGTATATTTTCAACCGGATCACCTATTATGTTTCCTTGGTGGGACAAATCGGGTTAATATTTCTGGCCCCCTTAATCTGGATAAGTCAAGGAACCCTACCAATCATCCCGGTGATCATTATGGCATTTGCTCCAGCAATGAGTTTATTTTTAATTCATGCGTTATCTCGATCCCATGAATATGAAGCAGACTTAGGAAGCGCTATGCTGACGGGCAGCCCCGATTATTTAATCGCGGCACTTACAAAACTTGAAATTTATAAAAAAAATATGAAGCGCTGGTTTAAAATCCCCATCTCGGAAAATCATTCAAACTCGCTGTTAAGAACACATCCGCCCACAAAAGAGCGGATACGGCGGTTGCAATCCTATAAAACAAGCGATCAACATTTCCTTTGGACATAAACCCTCCCAAGGGGGGCATAATATGGACAATAGCACACGTCAGTCAATATAAAGTAAAAAATTCCTGGACCCGGGACAGTTATCCCCATCGTTGCAGAAGTCCTGTGGATTTTAGCTTCAAGGCATCAAGCTTGCTGCTGTAGTAGACTACCGCAAAAGCTTGATAACGCGGAAGATGAAATCCACATGGCTTCCCCGCAGGGTAAAAATTTTAAGTAAAAAAAAGTAAAATCAGGATCACACAATCAGTTAAGTCCTGCTGAGATCCATATTTTTAGAAAGTCACTTACAATTTCAGCGTGTTCATTCTTTTTTAAAAAATTTTTTATGCAACGTTGGGGTTATGATCGTGGCGGTTTTACTTTTCAAACTCAATACCGGAAAGCACCAACTCACCCTTGTAGAGCATCTGGTTAACCTGCGCTCCCAGGGTTTCCAGTCTGGTGTAGGCCGCATCCACATCGTTATGGTTAAGGCTGGCCAGCGTTTCATCAATCGCGGAGGTTAAGTCCACCACCACCTTGTCAAAGATAGGGTTGTCCGTTCCGGATAGCAGGGACGCAACAGTAGACCGACCATGCATGAGCAGTTCTTTTGCTTTCTCGGTATCCTTTATTTTCAAATATCTTTCAGCATCATACACATCCTGCCTTACAGTGGTAATAGGAATGTAGTAGTCTTTTAGTTTAAGCAATTGCTGCCGTATTAACTCAAGATTTTCCTGCGGGGACTCTTCTGGATTTCCAACCAACTCATCAACAAGGGCCAAAGACTTTTCTATTCTGGCGTTAAAATAGTTAAAATGGGTGTCTTCGAAAATGGGATTCCATTCCCGTTCCTGGGGCTGACATCCCGAAATCATCAATAGGACAATCGCGATAAGTGATTTTTTTAACATAGTATTTTCCTGAAAGCGAACTCAAATTCTATCATTATTGTTCTCTTCACCCTCCCAAAAGGGCTTTATTTCTTTTTTATGTATTGAAAAATCATTTTATTTCATTACAGGCCATATATTATAAAAACATATTATTGATAAATACAACCTGCTTGTGATCTAGTGCCCGACCGAAAACCGTAAATTTTGCCTATTACTTCGTTGGCCACAAATTTTAATCCTCGAAATACTTCATCCTCCGGTTAAAATTTGCGCCCGCCTTGTCTCGACAAAATTTCCAGCTTTTCGTCCAGACACTATCTAAATGAAATATGTCTTTAATGGAGGGAATCCGTTGAATTCAATGGCACTGTAACTACTGGTATACGCACCCGTGGAAAGCCAATAGAGCCGGTCACTGATCGACAAATTCAAAGGCAGCTTATACTTGAAGTCTTCATACATAATATCTGCACTGTCACAGGTGGGGCCGGCAATAATGACATCCTCAAGTTCTCCGTTGCGGTCTGAATAAACCGGGTATTTAATGGCTTCATCCAGAGTTTCAATCAGCCCGGAAAATTTTCCGACATCCGTATAGACCCACCGGTTCAAAGCGGTTCTGGATTTTCTTGAGATCAAAACCACTTCGCTGACCAGCACACCTGCATTACCCATAATGGATCGGCCGGGCTCAAGGAAAATAGTAGGCAAATCTTCACCAAATCCCTCCTTGAGAAACCGGGTGATCTCCTGGGCATAGACATCCAGTGTGTTGGCCTTTGCCAGATAATTGGCTGGAAACCCACCACCTAAATTAATCATCTCAAGCTTGATATTCTCCTCTTCCAGCAGCCTTTCAAAGATGACTTTTACTTTCCCCAATACCCCATCCCAGGCACCGATATCACGCTGTTGGGAACCCACATGAAAGGAGATACCATAGGGGATCAGGCCAAGGTTTTTTGCCAGAATAATCAAATCCATGGCCATATCGGGCTGACAGCCGAATTTTCTGGATAGCGGCCAGTCTGCCGTAAGGGTTCCTTCGGATAAGATACGGACATAAATTTTGGAGCCGGGTGCCGCCTTGGCGATATTGCGGATATCGGCTTCAGAATCCGTGGCATATAACCTGACCCCTTTATCATAGAAATACCTGACATCCCGACTTTTTTTGATGGTGTTGCCGTAACTGATCCTGTCAGGACTGATGCCCAGCGACAGAACTCGGTCCAGTTCATAGACAGATGCAATATCAAAATTGACGCCCTTGTCCCGCATAATGGTCAGGACCTCTACACCAGGGTTGGCTTTAACAGCATAATAAATGCTCGCATAGGGAAAGCAGGTTGTCAGATCATCAAGATTCTTAACCACCGTGTCCGTATCAATAACGAGAAAAGGCGTCTCCTTGTCTTCGGAAAAAAACTTAATTTTTTTAAACGTTTCCAGTGGGAGGTAATCTTCAAGTTGTATGAACATGGCAGTACTCCAGGGAAAAAGGTTGATCTTTCACCAGACAATTCTCCTTTGACGCAAATTAATGCATAAGGAGGAAAATCGTCTTTAAAGAACGTTAAAATTATTGGCGCAGCTTAAATGGACTAAAATGTATTAATAGTCAAGAGAAATATATTAAATTTGGCCGGTTATTCAAACCTCTTTATTTTAATACACCATCAGTTTCTATAGGAGAAGGAAACAAAGCGCCATAATTATCGTAGGCACCAGTGAATAGGTGAGCAGTCGTAAAGGAGAGATACCGTTAGTAAAGTAATTTTTCAAAAGGGCCTGTCCGGCCGGGTTCGGTGCATTTGCAATGACAGTAAGCCCACCGCCGGTAACAGCACCCGCCACCACCGCATATTTCAAGTTGTCGGTGAAGCCGGGAACCAGCGTGCTCAGGTAGGTAATGGCCGCATTGTCGTTGAAGGCTGTAAGTACTATGGCGCTTAACATAAGAGGAATTTTTCCTAAACTGCCAAGCACCGGTGCAATCCACCATCCCTGAAGGCCACCGTGGATCACAAGCCCCCCCAAAAAAAAGCCGACCAGCATTGGGGACTTGAGTCGAATATTGTTCTGAAACGGCCAGGTTACATGGCTGAAGCCGATAAAAAAAAGCAATCCGGAAACAAAAATAGCCGGGTAATGCGCATTGGCAATGGTCCAGACCATGAAAGCGACATGAACGGCGATGATCCACCCGGGAACATCCCCGGAACGATTATCCCAATTCGGGTCGCTGAGCTTCGGCCTTTTATCTCTAGGAAGCAGTCCTGGAACTGATACACTCATTTGTTGGATTTTAAGATCTTCAAACTCCTGCTCAAACGTTTCGTCCAGCAAAGCGCAGTCGGTTTCATCCATTTCACAGACAGTCATTGTTGAGTCTCTGGCAGCATCTTTAATTCTTTGGATTTCTATCTGCAATTCATTGCCAATCCGCTGTTGCGCCTCTTCCAAATCTTTTTTGAGCGCATGGCTGTGGATATATTTTTCCTTAATCTCACCTTTGAGCTGGGAAAGTTTGAACTTTCTTTCCAGTTTAGATAATTCATTTTTAAATACAAAAAAAACCAAGGCATTGGACATAATAATACCAATGACCGCTTTCCAGCCAAAGGTGGTGAACATGAAAGGCAGATTCCAGTCCCAGGGTGCTGCCACCATAAGGACCGGAGGGGCAGCAAAATGGGTAAGGGTTCCGCCAACCGAAATATTAACAAAAAGCAAGGATATGGTGGCGTATTTAAGCGCTCTCCCCGGTTTTAGTTCATAAAACTTACGGGCAAGCAGCATGGCCGATATTGTCATGGCTGCCGGTTCAGTGATAAATGAGCCTAAAATCGGCCCAAGGGTCATGATTGTCAGCCACCAGGCTGCCAATGTGCCTTTAAAAATTCCTGCAACACGACTCATGATTTTTTCTGAAAGATTTAAGATAGGGCGGGAGGAGGCAAGGGTCATGATAACAACAACAAACATCGGCTCAGTATAATTTACACCACTTATATAGCTGACAAAAGTTGGCCAGTCATAAAAGAGAACGATTGCACCTGTAAGCAATACGGCCCAAAGGCCAAAGATAACTTCAACCTCACCCAGAAAGTGAAAGATTTCCGCACGGATTATAGTGCAATGTTCAGAAGCCTTTCCCGCTTCAATGTTTTTTTGGTGTTCAGCTTTCCACTTGTGTGCATAATAAAGGAATTTACTACTGAAAAAAGTATGAAGAATTGCAGCCAAAAAAATTAAAGAGGCTACCAGGTTAAACGGGGTATGGTTGATGCGGTGCTTAAGGATGGATATGACCCCTTTGATTTCAGCATCATGGTAGTCGGCAAAACTTGGGGGAAAATCAGGAGCGCCCGAACCGCTCCCTGCGGCGTATGCAACAGCGGTAAAAAATAATATAAAAAATAAAAGAATGATTACAAATCGTACTTTCATAAATTCCATCACTATTTTTTTCAAATTAAGTTCCCGATATTTGATACTATATTGTGAATACATCGTAAAAACAACCACATGCTTCAACATTTGGGTACAATCTATCCGGTTTATTGTATTTTGACAAGAGAGGAATACAGCCGTCTTCTACCGAAAAAAAGCTGATCTAACATTTTAAAAACTCACTATAAATCGAATTGCAATGACCGTCGATAAAGCAGGATCTTCAAAAACATACTATGTTGTGGTGGAAACATAGATTAACAAGACTGCGTTGAATATTATGTTGAATTTTTACAAAGAGGGTGTTAGTAAACATAATTTGTAATAAATGTATAATTTATAACCCGTTGTTTCTAATATTAATTGTGAGGATCCGACCATGTTCAACGCTTTAGTAAAAAATTTTTTAGGGAATGCGCCTATTTGGTATAAGCTTGCCATTATAGTGTTCCTGATTATCAACCCTATTCTCCTTGTAACTTCCGGCTCTTTTATTACGGGCTGGGTGCTCATCGGAGAATTTATCTTTACCCTGGCCATGGCACTGAAATGCTACCCTTTGCCTTCGGGCGGTCTTCTGGCCATTGAAGCCATCATCCTGGGGATGGCCAAACCCGAAACCGTTTACCACGAAGCACTGGCCAATTTTGAGGTCATCCTTCTTCTGATGTTCATGGTTGCAGGCATCTATTTCATGAAGGAGTTTTTACAGTTCACCTTCACCCGTATACTTGTGCAGGTAAAGTCTAAAATTATAATTTCTTTGCTCTTTTGTTTTGCCGGCGCATTTCTGTCTGCGTTTCTTGATGCGTTAACCGTTACAGCGGTAATCATTGCGGTTGCCTATGGTTTCTACAATGTGTACCACCGTTATGCCTCAGGAAAAGATAGCTCCTGCGAACATGATCTCACCGACGATAAATCATGCCAGGAAGCAAAACGAGACGACCTGGTTCAATTTCGTGGGTTCTTGCGTAACCTCATGATGCACGGTGCCGTGGGCACGGCTCTGGGTGGTGTCTGTACCCTGGTTGGTGAACCCCAGAACCTGCTGATCGGCAGTCAGATGGGCTGGCACTTTGTTGAGTTTTTTCTGGAAGTTGCACCGGTCTCCATCCCAGTCCTCTTTGTCGGGCTTGGAACCTGCTATGCACTGGAGAAAAAGCATTGGTTCGGCTACGGAGTTGAAATGCCCGGCAACATTCGTTCCCATCTGCTGGAAACCGCAGTTAAAATGGAAGAACAAGGAGGAACCAAACTCAAGGCCAGACTTGTTATTCAGGCCATAGGCGGTATCTGGCTGATCCTTGCACTTGCCTTCCACCTTGCCGCTGTAGGTCTAATCGGACTCTCCGTTATCATCTTGCTTACCTCCTTCAACGGGATTACCGACGAACACCAATTTGGACACGCGTTTACTGAAGCCCTGCCGTTTACCGCCCTGCTGGTTGTCTTTTTCTCCATTGTTGCGGTTATTCACGAACAACACCTTTTCCACCCCATCATGCATTTTGTTCTCAGCCTTCATGGTCATCTCCAGCTTGGGGCGTACTACATTGCAAACGGTTTATTATCCGCGATCTCCGACAACGTATTTGTAGCCACCGTATATATTACGGAAACAAAGATGCATTTTGTCAATATGCTGGGTCAGATACCCCATATCGGCATGACCGGACAGGAACTCATGGACAAACTGACCGACCCGCACCTTGTCCGGGCTGACGTATTGGCGTCACTGCCCGCAGGAGCTGCTGCCAAAGCAGGTGATATTATCAAACATTTTGACCACCTGGCCGTCGCAATTAATACCGGAACCAACATTCCAAGTGTAGCAACACCTAATGGTCAGGCTGCATTTCTTTTCTTGCTGACTTCAGCCTTGGCCCCAGTCATCAGACTGTCCTATGGCCGGATGGTTTGGCTTGCATTGCCATACACCATCACCATGTCAATAACAGGCCTTATTGCCTGCTATCTATTCTTATAATACGCACACGTATTAGTAGATAAAAACAGATAAAATCCAAAAGGTGCGCCAATGCAGTATGTGCTGCATTGGCGCACCTTTTTTATATTGCATCAAAGATTGGATAAGTTGCTCAAATCTTTCATGCTTTGTTATAAAAATTATCTACGAGTCTAAAATTTTGCGAATCTTAACGGAAAGATCTTTAATCGTAAACGGCTTGTTTATGAAATGAAGACCTTGGTGCAAGATGCCGTGGTGCGCAATAACATCAGCCGTATACCCTGACATAAAAAGAGATTTTATCTTCGACCAGGAGCAGGAGAATGACCTCATCGCCGGAGGGAAGGTTTTGATGTGTTTCTTTTAACGCCTTGGTTTCTTCACCAGCTATACACCTGGGAAAAAATAGCTTAAACGCACTGCCTTTATCCGGTTCACTATATACATTGATGAATCCTTGATTTTGTTTCATGATGCCATAAACCGTCGCAAGTCCGAGACCGGTTCCTTTAGTGGAAATTTTTGTCGTGTAAAAAGGTTCAAATATGTGTGCCTGCACCTCTTTGCTCATCCCGGCTCCGGTATCACTTATCGTCAGCATAACATAATCTTGTACTTGGGCATCGGCGTGTTCGAGACAATAGGCTTCATCGATGGAAATATTTTGCGTCTCAATGGTAATGCATCCGACGTTGTCAATGGAATCCCGTGCATTGACGCACAGATTGGTCATGATTTGATCGATTTGCCCTGCATCCATATGGATAACCCAAAGATTTTTACCCGGCTTCCAGACAAGCTCAATGTTTTCACCGATCAGCCTGCGCAACATGTTTAGGATACCTTCAAGATTATGATTCAAATCCAGCTTTTTGGGTGAAATCGTCTCTTGCCGGGCAAAAGCCAGAAGCTGTCTGGTTAGCCACGCTGATCGTTTTGCAGCATACATTATCTGCTGAAGATGGTCATCTAAGGAACTGCCTTCCGAAATGTCATCTTGAATCAGTTCGGAATTACCAAGAATGATACTGAGCATATTGTTGAAGTCATGGGCAACCCCTCCGGCCAAACGCCCAACAGATTCAAGTTTCCGGGATTGCGCCAGTTGTTCCTGAAGCAGTTTGCGTTCGGTAATGTCGCGGCCGATACCCAGTATTCCGATGAGTTCTTCGTTATTGTCGTACATCGGGGTTTTGGTGGTTTCCAACAGCTCGCTGTGGCCATCACTTGCAAAAACAATCTCTTCTTCATTTGTTAAGGCACTGCCCTTGGTCATGGCGTTTTGGTCATGGGTTCTAAAAAAATCGGCCAGATGCGTTTCAAGAAAATCATAATCCGTCTTGCCGAGAATCTCACCTTCACTTGCACCAAAAAAATCCTCGAACCGGGAGTTGCATGCCAGATATACGCCGTCTTTGTCTTTAAGCCATACCAGATCAGGTATCGCATTGATCAAAGAGGACAAAAGCACTTCGCGGTTTATCACTTCTTTTGAGAAGAGGAAAGAGAAGCCCAAAAAGTATGGCAACCGTGTAATCACCAAAGGGGAAAATAATTGTATTAAAGTTGGCAAAAAAGCCGATAATACCAAACAGTATTGATACGAAAACTTTATATGTTTTTTCTTGTGTAATTTTAGGCACGGATAATATCGATACTAAATGTATTTGATTGAATACTATCTTCAAATTACAATGTCGGTACAAAATGAGCAAATTATTTATTAGTTTTATCGGTGTCTAAACAGACTTTCTTCCAATAATGTCTATTTGTTTGACAGGATTAATTCGAACTATTATAATTTCCCTATCCTCACAAAAATCCGTAAAGTCAAAGGAGAGGGTACCATGATAAAAAAAGAAACAGAGCGTCGCGACCAGGTAGAAAGACGTTCCGGTATAGATCGTCGTCGCCTCAATCCATTAAATTATACAGGAATTGAAAAACGGTTTTGTCCAGATTGCAGAAGTGGCAGTGACCGTCGACAGAACACAGGGGTTTGGATAGAATACCAATCCCCTGTGTTGAAAAAATAGACGCTTGCTTGCCATTGTGGGGTATTTAAAGATATTTATGGATTCAGCAATTCAAATCCTGTGGTTGGATCAAACACACGTACAGCAGTGGTCTCAACCAATTCAAATAAAATAACCTCCAGTATATGCCATGTGCGGACACCGTTACGCACACATCCGGTGACAGTTGATTCCTCTCTGCCACAGGCAATGTGCATGTGTAATTTGGCGTCCCCGCTCTCGTTGGGAAAGATTGTACCTGTCCCCACTATTTCATTCACATTATTGAGAATATGTTCCATTGGTGTAATCGTCTCGGTCCGTCCATGCTCCGGCCCTACAATCAGCTTACTTTCTTTATCCGCACCTCCGATTATGGTTAAAGAAGCTGCTTTTATAGCTTTTTCCCTGGCAAACTTTTCAAGTTCCTCGTGTATGATATCTCCGTCCTCAAGACGAATGATGTAAATTCTTCCTTGCTTTGCCTGTGAATATTTCATGTGGTATATGCCTTTATTTTTTAAAAAAGTCCCAAAAAAAATTATGCAGTTTTGGTTTTGACGCTATGAAAAACCTTAAAAGTACCCAACGCCTTGGCAACCAATTTTTCGCCATTCCAGACCTCTCCTTCACAAAAGAACATCCGACCTGAATTATGCAAAAGCCGACCTTTCCCGGTCACGCGTTGCCCGATTTGCCCCCCTGGTTGAAAAAAACTGACTTTCATTTCAATTGTTGCAGCACCGCTCTCTTCCGGATCTGATGACCGTGCCGCACGTGACATACAGACATCCAATAACGTCATTGTCACACCACCGTGCATGGATCCCCAGGAGGTCGTGTGTTTTTCTGCTAAATCAACTGCCAGTTCGGATTCACCGTCTTTTGCATAAATGACTTCAAGGCCGACTTCTTCTAAAAAAGGATACTTTTTCATATGTCTATTCCCATGTTAATGCCAATCCAAAATCAAAGGATGATAGGAATTTGGCTTTTGCGTGTCAAGTCGAGATAAACGATTACAAAATGTATGAACCTGGGCAAAACCGCTGCTTTTAAAACGGTATTGCCAACCTGAAATTTATAACTTATCCTGTTTAAATTTAACTAGCCCATGGAAGACCCTGAATGAACAAATCCGCTATTCTTTTTATTCTGTCTGTTGCCGTGGGGGTGGCGATGATGGGGCTTGGTATCATCTGGCCCTTGATTCCGGTTTACGCAGTAGAACTTGGGGCCGGGGGATTTTTGGTTGGGCTCATTGTTGCCAGCTTTAATATTTCCAGAACCCTTTTAAGCCCGTTCAGCGGTTCAATATCAGATAAATGGGGCAGAAAACGATTCATTGCATCCGGCCTTCTGATCTATGCGGTTCTCTCTGTATTTTATGTACTGCCGAAAAATGCCGAAACCCTGATTCTGATCAGACTGCTTCATGGAATGGCCTCACTTCTAGTGGTTCCGGTGGCCATGGCGCTGACAGCAGACATTGCGCCGCCCCGAAAACTTGGGCTCTACATGGGAACATTGAACATGGCCATTATGATTGGTCTTGGCTTTGGCCCGGCCATGGGCGGCATGATCCGGGATACCTTGGGGTTTAACGCCGCTTTTTACATCATGGGGGGCCTGGCTCTGCTTACTTCTCTGGTGGTGGCGGTTTTCATCCCGGCGGACAAAACACACCTGAGTGATATAAAGCGACCCGAACCATACCCTATCAGAAAAATAATCACCCACAAAACAGCTGTCGGGATCCTCATTATGCGGTTTTTCGCCGCTTCGGGCCAGGGATCGGTGTATACCTTTCTGCCCATTTTGGCCATGAAGATCGATCTATCCAGTTCACAGGTCGGCATCATTTTAACCATGAACATCTTTTTAATTGCCTTTCTCCAACGCATAAGCGGAGGGCTTGCCGACCGGATCAACCCCAAGCACCTGATCATCATCGGCACCTTTGCCTGCGGCATAACTGTTATAGGAATGCCTTTTTTTCACGGATTTATCCCGATTCTAATACTCAATATACTGATGGGAATGGCCAACGGACTGTCTTTACCCGGCGGACTGGTCATTACCGGCAGACTGGGGCAGACCATGGGGATGGCATCCATTATGAGCCTCAACGATGCCGCCTGGGGGCTGGGGTTCATCGTCTCCCCCATTCTTTCCGGACTTATCCTTGATTGGATGGGCGTCTCCTACGTCTTTATCGTTGGCAGCATATTAATCCTTTTGGGCGGCATTGCCGTAACCATCTTCTTGTGGGATTATGACAACACTTTAAATGCGGTCTAAGAAGGCATAAACCCGGCCAGAGTCGTTTTTTCATAAACTGAACAAATAGAATAGTACAGCGACCCAAAAAGCAAAAAAGCCTTCAGTGAAGATCACTGAAGGCTCTTATAATCGTGGTGCCCAGGAACAGAATTGAACTGCTGACACGGGGATTTTCAGTCCCCTGCTCTACCGACTGAGCTACCTGGGCAAGTCAAACAACGTCAGCTTTTATATGTTCTTTAACGGTTCAAGTCAAGGAAAAAATTAGGGACGTATTAAGAATAATGTTTTTTAACGCCCACCCATATCACCCAGCAGATACTGAATGAGCCCGCAGGCTGATACCGCGGCTGTTTCAGCTCTTAAAATTCTGGGTCCAAGGGAGTAACTGATAAATCCGGATTCAACGGCAAGTCTAATTTCCTCTTCTTCAAACCCGCCCTCGGGTCCGATTAGCACAACCGCGTTATTATTTTCTTTGGGAAGCACTCCGGTAAGCGGCCGCTCCGAGGCTTCCCAAAAGGCAAATTTGTGTGAACACGCTTTTGAAAACACCAGAACCTGTTCAAAATCCATAGGCGGCATAACGTCTACAAGACAGGATCGTCGGCACTGCTTTAAAGATTCTCTGGCAATGGTCTGCCATCGCTCGATCTGTTTTTTTTCCTTTTTTTGGCCTGACAATGGAATGGATCTTTTACAATAAAAAGGAATCCAACGGGTAACCCCAAGCTGGGTAATCTGCTTGATGATCTCATCCATCTTGTTGTGTTTGAGCATGGCCGTACATAATGTCAGATCAAGATTTGATTCCGTGAGGCTTTTTTTCTCACTTAAAATTGAAATTTCAACACATTCAAAAGAGGCCTTATCAATACAGCCCGTATAGTCAGTGCCATGGCCGTCGGTCATGGAAATGGTATCTTGGGGTTTAAGCCTGAGGACTTTGCATATGTGTTTTGCATCCTGGCCATGAATAACAGCCTTATCTGCTTTTAGCGCCTCTTTGTCAATTAAAAATTTCTGCATATTTTACATGTATCATTACCATCAAAATCATGTCAATAACGGACCTGCAATGGGAATGCGTTTGTTTTACAGTGTAAGATGCGCTATATTTTATCCACTGAATACAAGCATTATGTCACCATAATATTCAGCACATAAATCTTTGGCCCGAATTCTATCCCATCGTTGTATAAATTTTTTTAAAAAAAGAATGAACACGCTAAAATTGTAAGTGACTTTCTAAAAATAGAGCCTGATCGAAAACTTGAACTTTTTTTGGGTACAAGGCAAACGCATCGTTTGCCAAACATTTAGGAGATTATGCAGTGGGATTGCGAAAAAAAACACTGATAACCATTGGCATAACACTCATTCTAATGGTTTTAATAATTCATTCCATCACCAACACGATCCTGCTTGGGGGCTATGCAAAACTTGAAAGGGAAAATATCCTTCAGAGCATGGATCAGGCAATGAAGGTTATTGATGATGAACTGAGTCAACTGCAAACCATTGCAGGCGACTGGGCGCCATGGAATGATACCTATCTTTTTGTTCAAAATAAAAATCAAAATTACATTGACGATAATCTCATGGATTCAACTGTGATCAATTTACATGTAAATTTCCTATTATTTGTTAACACTGCCGGGGAAATTGTTTATTGTAAATATCTTAACCTGCAAAGCGGTCAAGGCGAAGCATGCCCTGAATCCCTCAAAAAATATCTTTCTTTTGAGGGATCTTTTATTCTACGAAATGAAAGTAAACAAAAAACTTTGTCGGGTCTTGCAATACTACCGGAGAACCCTGTTTTTCTTGCATCAGCTCCGATTCTTACCAGTCAATTTAAAGGCCCTGTAATGGGGACACTGATTGTCGGAAAGTATTTAAATGCGCCTGAGATTAAAAGACTGGCTTCTCTGACAAATCTGCCACTCACATTTGAAAGACTGGACAGTCCGACTCTTTCCGATCCATTCAAAAAGGCCAAGCAATCTTTATCTATGGATAATAAGACGGCCATTATGCTCTTGGATGAAAACACTATTGCGGCTTACTCAACACTGACGGATTTAACCGACCGTCCCATACTCATGATAGGTATAGATAAGGAACGCAGAATATATTCCCAGGGTAAGACCAATATGCGTTATCTTGTCTATTCGTTGCTGATAACCGGTATAGTTTTCATTATTGCCACCTTGATTTTGCTTGAGGTCACCGTGTTATCACGACTTGTTCGATTAAACCATGACGTTAAAAAAATTGCAGGCAGCGGCGACCTGTTTGCAAAAACAACGATGAGCGGGAAGGACGAATTATCTGACCTGTCAACACAGATAAATCTTATGTTGGAATCTGTCAGGGTCAGCACCGAAAGGGATCATGCAATCCTGGAATCCATTGAAGACGCCTATTTTGAGCTGGACCTTTCAGGTAATCTCACCTTTTACAATGATGCCCTATCCAGGATTTTCAAATATAAGGAACAAAATTTGGATGAAATGAATTACCGAAAACTGCTGGATGAAACCGCTGCTGAAAAGGCATTTAATACATTTAAGCATTTGTATAAAACCGGCATTCCGGTAAGGTCTATTGAGACGGAATTTCAGCTTGAAAAAGGTCATACAATATATCTGGAATCATCTGCGTCTCTAATTAAGGACGATAATGGAAAAGCAATCGGATTTCGCGGGATATCAAGGGACGTCACCGAACAAAAGGAATCTTCTAAAAAACTTTTGTATATGGTTTACCATGATTCCTTAACCGGGCTTTTGAACAGAAAGGCATTTCATGAAAATCTTAAAAAGGAATTATCTTATGCAGACCGGTACAAGCAGCAGAGAGTTGTAATGTATGTGGACCTTGATAAATTTAAGAAGGTGAATGATACATTCGGCCATGATGCCGGAGACCAGTTACTGAAAGGATTTGCCCATCGGGTTAAAAAAGTCCTCAGAAGCACGGACCTGGTTTACCGCCTGGGCGGTGATGAGTTCGCCATAATCTTGACAAATCCCAAGGACCCCACACCCGATATCATCGCCCAACGGATTATCGATCTCATGTCCGAACCCTTTTACCTGAAATCACAAACCATTGATTTTGTGACAACAAGCATTGGTATCAGTTTTTATCCTTCTGACGGAACTGATGTTGAAACACTTTTGCAATGTGCAGATAAAGCCATGTACGAGGCAAAGAAGAATAGAAATCAATATGTTGTTTTTCAAGACAGCTTATCTTAGACGATGTTGCCGGGCTTTTCCATAATTCAAAAATTAAAATTTTACTCCGACAAAAATTTGGACAAAAAGGCTATTTCTGGATGACCATCAATTATGATACATAAGGGGTCATGAAAGAGATAAACAAAGAAAAAATCATCCTTGCCTCGGGTTCTCCGCGCAGAAAAGAGCTTATGGCCCAGGCCGGTATAGATTTCAAAATTCATGTGGCTGCAATTGACGAATCCCAAGTTGATCCGTCCATGGATCCTGAAAACTATGTCTGTCTATTATCTAAAATCAAGGCCCAGGCTGTAGCTGCAAACTATCCTGACGCCTGGACCATCGGGGCGGACACCATTGTGGCTGTTGATGATACGATTTTAGGCAAACCTGACGGACACCGGCAGGCTGTAACCATGTTAAGCCGGCTTAACAACAGGGAACACAATGTCTTTACCGCCTTCACCATCACCAGACCGAACGCCAATGCGTTGGTTACAAAGGTCGCAAACACCCGGGTGCGGTTCAAACGACTATCCAACGATGAGATCAACTGGTACGCAGCCACCCAAGAGCCCTATGACAAGGCCGGCGGATACGGGATACAAGGTATTGGTGCCTTTCTGGTTAAAGAGATCTGTGGATCGTACACCAATGTTGTCGGCCTGCCGGTATGTGAACTCATTGAGGCCCTGGCATATTTAGGGGCAATCAGTTTTAAGGAAGCAAAATAACAATGCAGATTCAATCCAACATAAAAAAAATTCAAGATGACATTTGTGCGGCAGCACAAAAAAGTGGACGGGATGCATCCCGGGTCACCCTTATTGCAGTAAGTAAAAGAAAACCCTCTGAAATGATCCGTCAAGCCATTGATGGCGGACACAGGGATTTTGGAGAAAATTATATCCAGGAAGCCATGGAAAAAATTGATCTGCTTGGCAGAGACTCAGCGAACTGGCATTTTATAGGGCATCTTCAATCCAATAAAGCCAAATTCGCAGTACAATATTTTGATCTGATCCATACCGTGGATACGGTCAAGCTTGCCAAGGAAATCAACCGTCAGGCTGAAAAAATCGACAAAATCCAAAAAATCCTGCTCCAGGTAAACATTGCCCAGGAAACCACCAAATCCGGTGCACAAGAAAGTGAAATTATAGATATTGCAAGACAGGTCTCCCAATATGAAAACCTGCATGTTTCAGGGCTGATGTGCATGCCGCCTTTTTTCGATGATCCTGAAGGGGCAAGAGTTTATTTTAAAAGACTTAAAGAGCTCCGCAAAGAAATTCAAGCGCTCAAGCTTCCGCATACGGACATGACCCATTTATCCATGGGAATGAGCAATGATTTTACCGTGGCCGTTGAAGAAGGGTCGACGTTAGTGCGAGTGGGCACAGCCATCTTCGGAGCACGGTAATGAAAGTTCTTTTGCATACCTGTTGCGGCCCGTGTACCATCTACCCCCTTGAGGTGTTGCGACACATGGATATGGAGGTCATGGGATATTTTTACCGGCACAATATTCATCCGTTTACCGAGTGCATGAAACGAGAGGAAACCTTGCGCGATTATGCGGATCAGGTGAATCTGAAAATGGTGTGGCAAAAGGGGTATGAACTTGAAAATTTTTTGCGCGCCGTGACGTTCAGGGAAGAGAACAGGTGCAGATACTGCTACCACGCACGTCTTAAAGCCAGTGCCCTGGTCGCCAAAAAAGGAAAATTTGACGGATTTTCCACCACCCTGCTCTATTCAAAATTCCAGAATCACAGGATGATCACGGAAATCGGCCAGGGCCTGGCAAAACAATATGGCCTGAAATTCATTTACCAGGATTTTCGTGAAGGCTGGAAACAGGGCATAGAGACATCAAAGGCCTTGAACATGTACCGCCAGCAGTATTGCGGCTGTATATACAGTGAAAAAGACCGGTATTATAAAGATTAGGCCAGCTTTTGAACGTACCAATAAGTTGCTAAATTACTTTCATGGGTTGTTGTGGGGTGAGCCTGGGTATCGATAGACCAGGCCGTCCCATGGCCGTTATTCAGCCATGAATTTTTTTACCTGATCAATAAATTTATCCTTTTCATCCTGAGTGATAAAAGCAGCATTGAACGAATTAATTGCAAGTTTTGCGATATCTTCTTGTGTCAGCTGAAAAGCGTTTTGGACTGCCAGATAGTTTTCAGCAACATATCCCCCGAAATATGCAGGATCATCTGAATTGACCGTCAGGCAAAGTCCCTGGTCAAATAGCTTTTTAAAATTGTGTTCCTGCATGTTTTTAAATACACACAGCTTGATATTGGAAAGCGGACAAACCGTTAACGGGATCTGCCGGCGCTTAAGTTCAGAGATAAGCAACGCGTCTTCAAGGGCACGCACGCCATGATCAATCCGCTGGACCTTAAGGTTTTGGATGGCCTCCCATATATATTCTGGAGGACCCTCCTCGCCGGCATGAGCCACGGTCAAAAAGCCTTCTTTTCGTGCTTTGTCAAAAACACGCTTGAATTTGGACGGAGGGTGTCCGGATTCGGATGAATCAAGTCCGACACCCTTAATTCTATCCTTGAAATCCAAAGCCTGGGAAAGGGTTTCCATAGCCTCGGATTCAGGCAGATGGCGTAAAAAACACATGATCAGGCAAAATGAAATGTTGAGTTTCCGGGTAGCGTCGGATAAAGCATTATGTATACCCGTTATTACTGTTTCAAATGCAATGCCACGTTCGGTATGGGTCTGGGGATCAAAAAAAATTTCAACGTGCCGAACGTTTTGATCTTTGGCTTTCAGCAAATATTCCCATGTCAGTTCATAAAAATCAGCTTCATTTTGAAGTACCCCCGCACCTTCGTAATAGATATCCAAAAATGACTGTAGATTATCGAAACGATAAGCCTGGCGCAAAGCCTCTACCGAATCGTACTTAATACTTATGCCATTTCTTTCGGCTATACGAAACAATGTCCCAGGCTCCAGAGTACCCTCAATATGAAGATGCAGTTCTGCCTTTGGAATATTCTGAATAAATACATCCATATCCATATAAATCTCCTTGTTACTTTTGTTCTTGATTAAACAAAAATGACAGTACCACATTTAATTTATGTAAATATTTTACGAGATCAGCCTAATACTAATGAATGCTTATAAAAAACATACCAATATCCACGCAAAAACTCAAGCAGACATTCGAATCCCAGGCAAAAATGATATCAGACCCAATTTGCGGACAGCACAATCCAGAATCCCGTATCATCATTGATGATCTGATAGTTGCTACAGCCAAGTTCATCAAACATATCTTCAAACGCGAATGGCGATATTTCCCACCGGAGCATAGAGGGTTAATTTTCCTCATACAGGAGTAAGTGTAATTTGTTGTCCAGAATCTGAAGAAGAAAAAACAAGATCTATCTTGGGGGACCATTCAAAAGTTATTCAGTTTATACGTTCTTGGACTTTACCTGCCACCTGGATTATCAGGCAAGTATTGCGGACTATCAGGTCATTGCATCTGGGTAAGCCAGTGCATATTTTTATATCAGCTTTCAAATCCCCAGATGTGGATTTTGATGAAACGAACAGCAATGAAGAACCTTCTTACAAAAAAGGTTTCTGATATAATTCTAAAGCAACGGAGCAGGTTTATGAAAAATATTATCCGTGTGGGATTTATCGGCCTTACCCCGGACAGTCACTGGGCTTCCATGTCCGATTTCCCGGCTCTCCAGTCCCTTGGTGACAAATTCACTGTTGTGGGTGTGGCCAACTGCACGAAAGAGAGCGGACGGCAGACGCCCTGAGATTGTCCCATGCCTTTAAAGATTATGGTGACGCCGGTGTGTTCCCGGTGTATCAATAATTCGTTAGCCACGGGCTGACCGCCCTGGGTGAACGCGGGGACATCACCCTTGATGATTCCGCCGCGATCCATAAACTTGCACTGTAACAATGATTAATCAAGAGAGTAACAACATATGAACCTCGGCAGACAATCGGCAGATCCAGTCATAATTTCGGACGCTGCAGCGGCACCGCCCCAATTGGATATTACCCAAAACAGCCTGAAGGAAAGTTATATAAAAATTTTGGCATTTAACAGTATTCCGCGTCTCAAAGGCAATGCGGCAACAATGCTTGACAGCGCCATCAATGGAGCACGTGAAAACGGTAGCGAGGTGGAACTTTAATATAAAACAGGAGAAAGACAAACATGGAAAAAGCAAAAGTTTATTTTACGGATTTCCGCACCAAGGCATTTGGCGACGGACTGCCGACAAAACTGAAAAAGCTCATCAAAAAGGCGGGGATTGCGGAGCTCGATATGGACGGCAAGTTTGCTGCCATCAAGCTTCATTTCGGAGAAATGGGGAACATCAGCTATCTTAGGCCAAACTATGCCAGAGCCGTAGCAGACGTGGTCAAGGAGATGGGGGGCAAACCTTTTTTAACCGACTGCAATACCATGTATCCGGGAAGCCGGAAAAATGCCCTGGAGCACTTGGAATGCGCCTGGGAAAACGGATTCACCCCCTTGACCGTGGGCTGTCCCATCCTCATCGGCGACGGCCTTAAAGGGACCGATGACATTAATGTGCCCCTGACCGGATGCGAGTATGTCAAGGAGGCCAAAATCGGGCGGGCTGTGATGGATGCAGATGTCTTCATCAGCCTCACCCACTTTAAAGGCCACGAGATGACCGGCTTCGGCGGCGTCATCAAGAACATCGGCATGGGATGCGGTTCCCGGGCCGGCAAAACCGAGCAGCACTGCAGCGGAAAGGCTCAAATTGACGAAACCCTGTGCCGGGGTTGTATGCTCTGCCAGAAGGAGTGTGCCAACGACGGGCTTGACTATGATGAAGAGAATAAAAAAATGCTGGTGAACCAGGACAACTGCGTCGGCTGCGGCCGGTGCCTTGGGGCGTGCAACTTTGACGCCATCTCATTTAATTTCAACGGCGCAGTGGAGATGCTGAACCGCCGCATGGCAGAGTATACCAAAGCTGTGGTGCACGGGCGTCCCTGTTTCCATATTTCCCTGGTGGTGGATGTCTCACCAAACTGTGACTGCCACGGAGAAAACGATGTGCCCATCTTGCCCAATCTGGGTATGTTCGCCTCCTTTGACCCCCTGGCCCTGGACCAGGCCTGTGTGGACGCTTGTCTGGCGGCTGATCCCCTGCCCGGCAGCCAGTTGGCCGAGAACCTGGCCAAGCATAATTTCCATGACCATCACGACCATTTTACTAATAACCGGCCGGAGTCTGAATGGCAAAGCTGCCTGGACCATGCCGAGAAGATCGGCTTGGGGAACCGGAGTTACGAACTGATTAAAATTAAATGAGGGGTTTGACAATCACTGGAACGATTATGCAAAGCGTTGCATAATCGTTCCAGTGGACTTCAAACTCCGTGTATCTTAATTAAAGGATTTATTAGTTTCTCTTTTAATCCGGCGTAGGATGGCGAGGTTACGCTTTTGCCCATCCTACCGGACTGGCTTTTTTAGGGGCATTGTATTGTCATTATCTTCAAAAATTTTCCGAATTATAATCATAAGCTCTTGGTTTAGAATCGGTTTTTGAATAAAATATTTAATTCCGAGCTTAAGAGCCTTTGCCGGGGACATGTTGTCACTAAATCCTGAACATAATATAACCGGCAAATCAGGTTTTATTTTGAAAATTTCTAAGGCAAATTTATCTCCAGTGAACCCCGGCATTGTCATATCGGTTATGATTAAATCAAATTTATCCGGATCGGTTTTAAATATTTCAAGGGCGTCAACAGCATTGCCGAATGTTTTGACTTGATACCCGAAGTTTTCTAACAGCGCTTTGTAGATTGTTGTGATGGATTCTTCATCATCAACGACCATTATTTTTTCATTCCCTGACAACTGAGAATTTTTTTCAATTTTCTGATTAATTTTTTCTTCGCTGCCTTTTACAATAGGAAAATAGAGGTGAAAGGTTGTGCCTTTTCCGGGTTCACTTTTGACGTCATAAAAGCCGTCATGCTTTTCAACAATTGCATCAGCAAGAGCCAGACCCATTCCTGTTCCATCTCCTTTTTCTTTTGTGGTAAAATAAGGCTCAAAAACTCTTTCTAATGTCTTTTTATCCATTCCGGAACCCGTATCACTTACTTCAAGATCGATATATTCACCAACAGCCACCTTTTTACCTTTGAAAAATTTTGAACCGGAGAATTCAACATCCGTTAACGAAACAGTTAAACACCCTCCTGTTTGCCTCATGGCATGATACGCGTTGGTACAAAGATTCATGATTACCTGATGGATTTCAATCGGATCTGCCAGAACCTTTTTTTTTGAATCAAGCTTACTTTTGATTTCAATCGTTGAAGGTATTGATGAACGCAATAGTTTTAACGCGTCTGTAACCTCCAAATAAATTGCAAATGGCTGTTTTTTGTACTCACCTTGCCTGCTAAATGTTAATATTTGCTTTGTCAGGTCTGCCGCGCGCTGGGATCCTTTTATAATCTGTTCAATATACTCATTTGTTTTTTCAGGATTTTTCAAATTTTCGTGAGCCAATTGGGAATACCCTAATATTCCGGACAGAATATTATTGAAATCATGGGCAATGCCACCAGCCAGGGTTCCTATAGCTTCCATTTTTTGTGCCTGTTTCAACTGTTCTGCCATTTTTTTGTAGTCAGTGATATCGATATGTACCCCGGTGAAACGGACCGGTTCACCTGTTTTGTCATACTTAAAAACTTTCCCCCGTCCCTGAATCCACATCCATTCGCCAACTTTAGTCTTAAATCTAAATTCAGCAACATATTCATTCAACTGCTTAGCCAGGTATGCTTTTAGCTTAACTTCAGTGCCTTTGATATCATCGGGATGAACTCTTGTTCTCCAACTTTCATAGGAATAGGGGAATTCATTTGGGTCATAACCGGCGATTCTAAAATAGTTTGGATCAAAAAAAACTTCACCGGTTTTCAGGTTCCAATCCCAAATACCACATTTGGCACCTTGAAGAGATAGAGACAGTCTTTCTTCGCTATTTTGAATCTGTAATTTGTCCATCTTGTGCTTATATATGTGGAATAAAAAAAGCCAGGATATCGGGATCATCACACTGATCAAATCTTCAATTTTTTCGAGGGATAAGCTACTAATATTTGTCCATTGTAGAGACAATAAAAGGCTATAAAATGCGTGCAGTAAAAAAACAGCTGTTAATTGATTTTTTATTTCATAAAAGGGGGAGCCGCTTTTAAGGCAGATCCGTATTGTGCCAAGTGAGAGACAAGAAAAAGCAAGGAACATTGCATCAAATACAATAATCGTCATGATTTACGCCTTGCCTTTGCGAATAAAAACTCTGAGACACCAGATCATCAGGAGTACAGAACTCAGGACATAGAGGAGATGCTCAACAAAATTTAGGAAGCTATGCAGAAAAAATGTTTCAAGAACGGTAAAAACCCAACTCAGAAGCAGACAATAAAATCCTGCAAAGAAATATCGATATTCAGGGAATTCCGTAAGGTTGATCTTTCGAGTGTATATAAATACCCATATACCGATTAGCATCGTTGCGAGTTCATTTTCTTGAATCATTTCCGACCTCAAGGATGTCACATTTTATATGAAAGTAACAAGAAGAGGGTGTCGAAGCAAATACAAAAAATCTATTTCCAAATAAAAGGGGAGCCCGATGAACGCCCTCTTTCTTTGTTGAAATGGGAATTTCTATATACTCAAGTTAAAAACATGCTTCCAAAATCTTAATAATTTCTTCAGTAGTCAGTTTCTTGTATCCATTTTCAAGAATAAATGTCGATTCCGCTATTTTAGGCAGCATCTCTCTGGTTACACCAAGTTCTGCAATGGAAGTGACGATGCCACACTCTTTTATTTTTGATTTTTTAAAATTTTTTTAGTACTGTTGAATCTAAGAACATAACCCTCCAAATAAAATTCTATATTAGCGTTAGCCGCGATAACTCTTGGAAATAACAAAATGAAAGATGAGGACAAAACCAAATCCCAGTTGATCGCTGAACTGCAGGAGATGCGAAAACGGGTGGCGGCCTTAACCCAGTCCTTGGAGGACATGGAGGGCATCGCCTCTGAAGAAATGTCCAGCCTGTCGGAACCGGCTTATCAGAACAGTCAGCAGGCTCGGTCTATTTTGGAAAGCAGACGAATCTCAGAATCCTTGAAGCTGACTCAGTTCTGTTTTGACAATGCAGATATTGGCATCTTCCAAATTACAACGAATGGACGTATTTTCAATGCAAATGCTTATGCCGCGAGGATGCTGGGATACACCACAGAAGAGCTGACAAAGTTGTCACTTCCCGATATTAATCCGTTTGTTTCCGTTGATACCTTGAATGAAGACATTGACAGGATCATTGCCCCGGGCAGAATTAATTTCGAAACAGTTCACATAAAAAAAGATGGTTCCAGAATCCCAGTGGGGATTACGAGCAATAGGTTCGAATACAATGACCAAGAGTATTCTGTTGCCTTTGTACAGGACATTACCGAACGGAAACAAACCGAGACATCGCTGCGCCTTGCCAAGGCCATTTTCGATAAAGCTCCCATCGGCATCTGGCGGATGGGACCTAATGGAGAAATCCTTGATGTAAACGATAAGGGATGCGAAAGCCTTGGCTATTCACGGAAAAAACTCCTGCGCATGAAGGTCTTTGATGTTGCGCCCGGATTCACAACGGAGCACTGGGCAGAAAATATTAGAATACTGAATGAAGCCGGGTTTAAAACTACAGAAGCCTTTCATCAAAATAAAAACGGAAAGATTATCCCTGTCCAGGTTATTGAAAACCTGATGAAATTCGAAAACCAAGAATTCCTTGTGGCATTTATCCAGGACATTACTGAACGCAAACAGAATGAAGAAGCGCTGCGGGAAAAGGATAGACTGCTTTATGATATCGGCAAGATGGTCAAAATTGGTGGGTGGAAATACGATATCGAAACAGGTAAGGTAACATGGACAGACGAAGTAAGCCTAATACATGACCTTGAATCAAATCAGGAGTTGAGTGTTGAAAAAGGCTTTGTTTTTTTCCATGGCGAACACCGGAAAAAAATTGAATGCGCCTTTAATGAACTGCATAAAAATGGTCGCCCTTACGACTTGGTGCTTGAATTCATATCTGCCAAGGGAATTCAAAAGTGGGTGCGGACTACCGGTTTCCCAATAATAAAAGACGGGATAGTGGTTCAATTGCAGGGTGCGCTTCAAGATATCACCGAACGGAAACGCATGGAAGAGATGATGATCCAGAACGAAAAGATGTTGTCGGTGGGAGGACTGGCCGCAGGCATGGCACACGAGGTTAATAACCCCTTAGCCGGCATGATGCAGACCGCTCAGGTGATGGCTCAGCGGCTCAGGGCAGGTTCTACTATCTCGGCTAACCAGAAAGCGGCTGAAGCTGCCGGCACTACCATGGAGGCCATTGAACAGTTCATGAAGGCCAGGGGCATACAAAACATGATAGAAGCAATTATGATTTCAGGCCAGCGGGCATCGGAGATTGTGAACGGTATGCTCAACTTTGTCCGGAAAGACAGTTCGTGCGTAACCTCACATGATCTTGGCCAAATTCTGGATAAAACCATTGAACTTGCATCTACGGATTATGATCTAAAAAAAGCATACGACTTTAAGCGAATTAAGATTATCAGAGAATATGATAACGATTTGCCAGCCGTTCCCTGTCAGGTCGGTAAAATCCAGCAGGTGGTGTTCAATATCCTGACCAACGGGGCCCAGGCCATGAAGGAGGCCGAAACCCCTGAGCCCAGGTTCATCCTCAGGACCTATTCCGATCCGGACCACGACATGGCCTGTATGGAAATAGAGGATTGCGGCCCTGGAATGAATGAAAAAGTTCGCAAACATATATTTGACCCCTTTTTCACCACCAAACCGGTAGGAATGGGGACAGGGTTGGGGCTCAGTGTTTCCTATTTCATCATCACCGAAAATCATAATGGGGAAATGACAGTCGATTCCAGTCCGGGAACAGGAGCTAAATTTATTATACATCTGCCTATGTCAATAAGCAGACATCAACATGAAACTTAAAAAAAATTTTTCGGAGAATGAAGAACAGCCTATGAAAACACGTTATACTGTTTTGATTGGTATGATATTCATATTCTTTTCTACGATTCCATGTGGGGCACTAGAGCTTTTGAGATTCTCACGTCCTGAAGGCAAATCAGGGGTGGCGACTTTAATGGGAGAGCGTATTCTGAAGGAGGCCTATGCGAGACTGGGTATTGATTTTAAATTTATAGAAAAGTCCAACTTGCGAGCCCTTGCCTCTGCCAATAGCGGAGACACGGATGGCGAGTTTGAGCGTATTACGGGACTTGAGCAAACGTATCCGAATCTAATAATGATTTCTGTTCCAATAGGCTATGTGGATATTATGGTCTATACCAAGGAAAAGGAATTCGCGGTCGAGGGGTGGCACAGTCTCGCGCCGTATTCCATCGGCTTCGTGAGAGGGTTTAAACTGGCTGAGGCCAAGACTGAGGGAATGAATGTAGAGGTAGCCGATACTACCGAACAGGCGCTTCGCATGCTCAAATCCGGCCGTAATGATGTTGTCCTGGAGAGCAGACGTGTGCTGTGTGAACTCAAAGATCTCAACGTGTCAGGCATTCGGGTTTTAGAGCCCCCAATTGATCAGCTTGTCCTATATCATTATCTCCACATACGCCACACAGCCCTGGCGGCAAAGTTGGAGGCGGTATTGATGCGTATGGAGCAACAAGGAGAATTAAAAACCCTACAAAAGCAGGCTATACATGATTTTCTGGAGTTGTGTGGGCAATAACGAATACAACAAATAGGCCAATATGTTAATTTAATCTGATAGTCCTGTCAGGTCAACCCTGATTAAGCCGCCGGCATTCTTCGGTAAGGGTTTTTACCCCAGACTTGGGGGACTTTTGTTTCAGCCGGTTGAAATGCGGTATTGGCGTATAGGCGGTGGGCAGAATCTAATATAGGTTCTTTTTTATATCACCGTATAACGCCGGATCGTCCGGGATATCATTAGCATCTCTGTATCCGCCTTACTTGAGCCCCGCCCGGATCCACAGCAAGCCGTAGAAAGAATCTACCATGCTCGAATCCATATAGGCAGATACCCGGCTGGTGGTATCGATATTCATGCTTTCCCGGCCCGTCACTGTATAAGTTGTCACAATGCCTGACCGTATCTTCTTTGTTTTAGTTGAATTCATTTGATGTTCCTTGTTTGTATTGTGTTGTTTTTCAAAAGTAAAAGAAGACCATAAGAGGCGGCTTTCTGCCGTACCGGTCGGACAGGGGACCGTAAAAGAACATACTCAGGCAGAATCCCATGAAGAAACCGGATAACGTCAGGTTGATCATGGGCAGGGACTTTACAAAAGTTGATGTCTGCCCATCTACAGAGGCAATTGTATCATAAATTTAGTTCCTTCTCCCGGACAGGATTCCACTGTCATCTTCCCTTTATGATTTTCAGTGATAATGAAATAGGAGACACTTAAGCCCAGACCTGTTCCCACGCCTTTCGGCTTGGTAGTGAAAAATGGATCAAATATTTTTTTGCGGGTTTTTTCATCCATTCCAGGCCCGTTGTCCTGTATCTCTATGCAGGCCATATTTTTGACTGAATCCCCATAGGTCCGGATAATGAACCCGGCGTTGGGGGTCCCTGCATCCTGCATAGCCTGAGCCCCGTTGGTCAGGATATTAAGGATCACCTGCTGGATTTTGCTCGCCTGACAGGGAACTGCAGGCAGATTATCATCATATTCCCTGATGATCTCGATTTGCTTAAAGTCATACTCTTTTTTCAAGTCGTAATCGGTAGCCGCCAATGCAATGGTTTTGTCCAAAATTTTGTCAAGATAATCGTAGGATACAACCGGGTCTTCTTTCCGGGCAAAGCTAAGCATATTGCTCACAATCTCCGATACCCGCTGTCCTGACTCAGTGATAGCTCCAATCATCCGCTGTATTCCCCTGTTTTCCATGAACTGCTCAATGGCTTCCATGGTAGTGCCGGCGGCTTCTGCCGCTTTCAGGTTAGCCGGGATATTGGCGCCTGCCATAAGCCGCTGGGATAACACCTGAGCGGTCTGAAGCATCCCGGCCAGGGGGTTGTTGATCTCGTGGGCCATGCCTGCGGCAAGCCCACCGACAGACAGCATTTTTTCGCTCTGGATCATCATCTCTTCCATTCTTACCCGCTCGGTCACGTTATCCACCCGGATCACGGCTCCTTCCACGCCGTTGGCCACCAGGGGGAAAATGGTGATATCCTCGTAGCAAATTTCCTGGGCCACCTTATGGGAGATTTTAGGAGATTTGATCACCCGGCCCTCCTGGATAGACGTCCGTACGTTTTCCATCTCGTTGGCCAGGCGGGGGAATACCTTGGCCAAGGGCTGGGTCTGGGCATCCTTAAAATTCAGTCCGGTGACTTGCTCCGTCTGACGGTTCCACTGCGTCACCCTGCCTTCTCTGTCCACCGCAACAAGCATGGAGGGCATGGAATTAATGATATTAGAGAGGTAGTTCCGTAATTTGCGCAGTTCTTCTTCATCCAGCTTATGTTGTGAAATAAATCGGGCCTGCTGAACATTTTGATATGCCCTAAGTGAGAGTTGACTGGTCACCGCAAAGAGTACCTTCGCCGCGTTCTCAAACTGTGTTTCAGACATTATGGGGACCTGGAGGTAAGCCGTACGGAAGTCATGTTCGTCTGCGCCGATTTCATGGGCATAGGCTATAATTTTTTTCTCATCCAGGGCGTCGTTCCGGACCTGACCGATCAGCCAGTTGGCAATATGGCGTCCGCCGACGGAAATACAGGCGCCTGCGTTCCACAACCCGGCACTCAGACAGGCCATGATATTGGGGCCGTCGGGATTATGGCGTCCTATCATTGCGTCGGAGTAATTGCATTTTTCGCACCCCTTTTTTGTTTTTCGAATGATATTTTCACACAGATCCGTGAAGTTGCTCGTCTGGGTGATCGGTGTGCCGTCAGGATGGGTAATAAGGGCTGCGACGCCGAAGACCTCTGAATACAGATCCTGAAACTGCTGGAGATCGGTTAAATTAAACAGGTCTTCAAAGGCAATGTCAGAGACATCTCCCAGCGGCTGGGTCAGGGCCAGGATACGATTTTCAAGGGCCTCGGCCATCCGTTTACGTTCGGTAATGTCCTGAACAAAGGCGATGGAATGCTGTTGACCGTTATATTCTAACAGATTTGAGGTTATTTCTACAGGGATCTCTTTTCCGTCTTTACGTCTATGGATCGTTTCGAAATTATCCCGGCCACCTTTGCATAATTTTTGCCATATCGCTCTCCAATTGGTGTTATCCACTAAAGGATCGATATCAAAAACAGACATATTGGATAATTCTTCTATTGTGTAGCCCAAACTTTCAGCCGCCTGTTGGTTTACATTTGAAATTCGGGCTTTTGAATCGATGTAGTAGATTGAGATTGCTGCTTTGTCAAAACTGAACTGGGTAAAGCGCAGGGATTCCTCTATTTGCTTGCGAGGGGTAATATCTGCGAGAAAACCGTAAAAGGCAATCTTGTCGCCGATTTTTCGCTGCAGGGACCGCCCCTCGAACCAGATTAATTCTCCCGAGGGCTTGATGAATTGCCCTTCGTAATTCCAGGGGGCCAGTGTTTCGGCAACATCCTTTACGGAAGTACGAAAACGCGTGCGGTCCTCTTCCGGAAGGCAGGCGGAAAACCGATTGAAAAAATCCCCCAATTCGGCATCCAGGCCGAAGATATCGATTATTTTTTCCTGCACAATACTGGTAAACTCATACCGTGAAGGGATATCTTCCCCTTTTTGCCGACGGATATAATGGTCAATGACCATTTTTTTGTCCGAATCGTCTATAAAGAACGCGAACTGCCTTCCGATTATTTCAGCCAAAGGATACCCTACTGTTTCAGCCATTCCAGAATTTACATATTCAATCCTTTGATCCGCATCGATGATCAGGACGCCACTTTGAGAATTTTCCACATATAGACGAAATCTCTCCTCGCTTTCTCGAAGCGCTTTTTCTGCATTTTTACGATCTGTAATGTCCAGAAGAATTCCTCGGTAACGGATAATATTGCCTTTTTCATCTCTTTCAATGTCGGTTCTGTCCTCAATCCATCTTGCGTCGCCTTTTGGTGTCAAGATTCGATACGGCTTATGAATAAATCGGTCTCGGTTTTTTTCAGCGCTGACTCCGACGACTTCCTGCTGCACCCTTGACAGATCTTCTGGATGAATAACCTGATCATATCCAACGCTACCAGACAGCATTTCATCCGAAGAATATCCGAGAACATTTATTATATAAACTCGGCTTATAAATCACTGGAGGAAATCATGAATCAAAAAATCATTGCAGCAAAAATGAGACTGGCAAAGCTCATTAATCAATGAACCAGTGGGGACGGACTGGTTGTCACTGAGATCCCTTCTCTGGCATTGGTCAAACGCGTCAAACCAACGGAATTGTTCGGTGTACTAAAAGAACCGATCCTCGGCTTGATTGCCCAGGGTGCAACGCGCGTGATGGCTGGCATGAGTGAGCCCGTCAAGCTTCCATTCTCACTTCAAGGACCCGACCACCATGCCCCGATGGCCATGGTGGGGCTGCCGCTGCGGGCGCCGGATTTTCCCTGGTGTTTCCCGGATTGGGTATTGAGGCGCTCAAACGCGCCCTGTTGAGCACCGGGGACTTGCCATGGGGAGTTATAATGCCTTTCTTGATGTCACCCTGGGATTCGGAAGCCCCGGGCTAGGGTTTCTGGCTGCAAAATTTGGACTTGAATCCGTTTTTTTAGTCAGTGCCGTGGCAACAGGCATCTCAATTTTTATCACGGTTTACCTGCGTTGCCACCGGGGTAGCTGACCGTTGCATTAAACTTATTACCCAGCTTCTGATCGAAGCAACACAAGGAATATGTAAAAAAAGTGGAGGATTGTTCAGGTTCTGATTGAATCCAGTGCATATATTGCCAGTGCTGTCCAAATAAAGATAAAAGAAATCAATTGGTGTACTGACAACGGTTCCTCAAACACAAAAACGGCAAGCAGAAACATTAAACTTGGTCCGAGATACTGAAGAAAACCGATAGTGGCAAGTTTTAACCGCCCCACACCGATGTTAAACAACAAAAGAGGTATAGCCGTAACCAGGGCTGTTCCAATTAGGAGAAGGTCAGTGACCCGATTTACGTGGCAAAAAGCGGCTGTACCTGTTTTTTCAAGATAAAACAGATAGATTAACCCTGGAATCATCAATACAAACGTTTCTACAGCCAATCCCACTGCTGAATTAACAGCAAGTTTTTTTCTCATCAGTCCATATAGGCCAAATGTTATAGCCAGCAAAAATGAAACAAGTGGGAATGACCCGTACCGGTATGTCAGGTAGAAAACGCCGGCAGCCGCAATAAAAACTGCCACGGACTGTAATTTTCTCAGTCGTTCCTGAAGAAACAACATACCTAACAATACACTGATCAGGGGATTGATATAATATCCCAAGCTTGCCTGAATCAACATATCATTATCAATCGCCCAGATAAAAATAAACCAGTTGGATGCCACAAGCAGAGCAGTGCACAAAAGCCATTTTAACTGTTCAAACGATCTAAAAACAGCTGTAAACGCACGCCATTGCCCCTGAAAAAAAACGACCGGCATCAGAAAAATAAGGGACCATACAATGCGATGGATAATCACTTCATGTGCCGGAACATGGGATAATGTTTTATAATATAGGGGAACAAAGCCCCATATCAAAAATGCAGAACCACCACAAAAAAGACCTGTCAGAGAATTCTTCTTATTGTTATTGATCAATTGAACGTTACCACATTTTTTTTACAAGCAAAGCAGTGCGCTTCCCCCCGAAAAAACTGGAGACCGAGTTAAACCACTCACTTGTTTTAGGTTGTACCTTTCCTGCTCATAAAGAGCAGGCGCTTTCCAATCGTTGGCCAAATATTTCCTTCTCTGGTTATAATAAATTTCGATTTATTTAAAGAGAATTGTTTCAAATCTAACTATGTTATCATGGAAACCGTTAAAAACAGGTTGGTACAGCTTTTGACGACTCTGAAAAAAGATTGATTTTGGCAGGATACCGGTTTACTTTTTTATACTTTAAAAAATTTTTAACCCACTGGACAGCAACAGGAAACACTACATGGACAGACGGCAATCATATGTGATCGGTATTGCAGGGGGCTCTGGGTCCGGAAAAACCACGATCATCAACAGGATACTGCAACACACAACACCTGATCGCGTTGCCGTTATCCGGCATGACTGGTACTATAAACATCATCCCGACCTGCCATCGGCCGATCGCGCCCGGGTGAATTATGACCACCCCGATGCCCTGGACACAGCCCTTTTAGTCAAACAGCTTAGGGCGCTTCTTGACGGGCAGCCGGTAACAGCCCCACAATATGATTACAACACCCATCTGCGGCGGGCGCAAACGCTCACCATCCGTCCCTGCCCAGTCATCATCATTGACGGTATCTTAATTTTGACTGACCCAGCCTTAAAGGCGATGATAGATCTTAAAGTTTATGTGGATACCGACCCGGATATCCGATTCATCCGGAGAATGAACCGGGATATTGAGCATCGAGGTCGCACCCGGGAATCCGTGGTCAACCAATACCTTGAAACGGTCAAACCCATGCACGACAGGTTTGTGTATCCTTCCAGAAGATGCGCGGACATTATCGTACCCGGCAGCAGCCAGAATGATTCAGCATTAGACCTTTTAACGACAAAAATAGACCGTCTGACCCAATAGCCGCTGGGTCGCTCAACTGCACAAAGCCGGACACCAGCAAGCCCCCCCCTCCCACGACATAATGATTGCCCTTAAATCAAAAAAACTGTCTTGACACTGGGGGGCAAAATACATAAAACTCCTTGAGTTTTTTGAATTGGATGATGAAAGGCAGCTTGTCAGAGATAAGAATTAAGCTCAAAAGTAAAAATTCAGGCAATATCCTTTATTTTTTTCGCAGAAGCCAAAACGGACGACCTTCCAGATTTGGTAATTTGTTGAAAGTCTTATTGAATAATGAAATGAATTGGAGTCTTGTCAAAGGCGGTTAAATTTGAATTGATTTCAATATCACAAAAACATGTCGTGGAAATATGAAACAAATATCGAAAAGGAGTCCGAACATGGCTTACAATTATAATGCAGCAGAAGCATTCGAAATGGCTATCCAGATTGAAAAAAATGGGGCAGCTTTCTACAGAAAGGCAGCCGCTCTTCAAACAAAAGATGAAGACAAAAAGTTTCTTGAAACAATTGCAAAAATGGAGGATCGACATCAAGGAGGGTTTGAAGAAATGAAAACCGCTTTGTCAGATGCGGAGAAAAGCCAGACGGTGTTTGATCCAAATGAAGAAATGTCATTGTATTTGAAAGCCATGGCCGATGCCCATGGTGGCGAAGGTAACCCAGATGTGACAGCGCAACTTACGGGTGAAGAATCTATGACCCAAATTATTAAGACGGCCATTGATTTGGAAAAGGAATCGATTTTATTTTACATCGGGCTTAAAGATATGGTTCCGCCAAAACTGGGGCGTGAAAAGATAGATGAGATTATTCAAGAAGAACAAAAGCATGTTGCTCAACTCACAGGCTTTCTTAACAAAGCTGAAGGTTAACGGGGTGAAACTGCTGCAAATGATCACAATCTATTAGTGCAAATAAGGGTATGGGGGGCTGATGTTAAAATTAAAGGCATCAATTCCCCCTGCCCTGTATAAAACCTTTATACCTTAATTTATACACCGACATCCAAATCTTCCCAACCGTAATTTTCTACCAATTCCTTTAATTTCGGTGGTCGGTAGTCGGGGTCCGTCTCGTACCGCAATTTTACGCTTGGGTGTATTTTTGTTGGTTTATCTTTCATTACGAGCGGTCTATGTAGAGGGGATTTGAATCGATAAACATGGTTGCGGGACTTATGCAATTTGCCTTGACTACCATCAGTTATGTTGGTCCGAAGATGCGGCTCTATGCCCAGACCGGCAGCTTGCGCTTCGTCCAGCATCCATTCAAGAGTGGTGTCAGATGACCGGATTCCGTTTTCCTTGTCAGGTGGGTACGAGCCTCCGATGTCCGTATGAACGCCTGCGAACCAGACCTGTTTTAAATCGATCCCAGGTCTACTAAGCCAAATTGTGGGTTCGAAATCCTCACGTTGCTCATCAATTGCCATTGCGTGTCGAGCAATCGATATGTTTGCCCCCATCTTGGTATCATAGAACTCGTCATGGCTTTCAAACAACCCCATAAAGCTGAAAGGAATACCCAACGCGCCAACGGTGTCCCAGACACCTATAAAATGAACATTACGCGAGGGATGGCTATACTTATTCCTGAAATCTAAAGCCGCAGTCTCTTCTGGACGGTTTTTCTTTACCGGACTTTTATAAATCTTCCAAGCTTCGGCAATAAGACGGGCCTCAGAACGTTTCAAAATGCCACAGTTATTAATAAAACCGCTTAGGGCTCTCACGGTATATGCGCCTCTGCTGAAGCCAAACAGAAATATCTTGTCTTCAGGAGCATAATTCTGAACTATGTAACGATATCCATCCATTATGTTCTTATGAATTCCGCGACCAGTCGCCCCGGCACTAACGTTGCTGTGATAAGAACCTAAACCCCAATCGTAAAAGACATGCTGCTTGACGCCATCGGCGGAAGGTTTAATGGCACGGGACAGTTTCAATACATTGGTCGGGAAATCTTTTTGGATGTCCTCTTCCGGGCGGTTCCAAGTTCCATCTGCACAAATAACTATATTTGCCATTGTCATATCTCCTTGTTCCAAAGGTGTAATTTTTAATGCTATATTGATATAATCTTCACACCCTATCGAGTATGCGTTATTGATTCATTTTCTGTCTATATAACGACCATGAACCCAGCCAACGATATCCATTTCATTATTGACAATATCAAGAACATCCACCTTCCGCCACAAACCCTGTGATTCAAGAATGGCAAGGCTTGTTCCTTTAGGTAACGGTGATACTTCATCGAACTTCTCAAATTCCGTACCGGGCCCTTTACGGATATTTAGATCCGTCTTGGTTTCAAATACTTCCTCTGCCTCATCACTATCACGTCCGATAATCAAGCTTTGGAAAGCAGTCATCGGAAATGCGGGGCCGGGATCTTTCTTCCTTCCAGGCGCGATATCCTCGTGACCCACCACTTCCTCTATGTCATAGTGCCGTACCAATGCCAGCGAGACCTCCCGTGTTACCTCCAGCTGTATTTCTGTATAGGTATGCCAGCCGACTGACGAATTGCCAAAACCATCGGATAGAATGAACACTTCTGTGTCAGGAACCGGCCGCCCCCATGAAGTTCGCCAATTTCCATGTGCGCCTTTAAGAATGCCGGGATTATCTAATTCGATACCTATTGAATGGCTATTGAGCCCTTGAATCCCTCGCCACTCGCTTCTCCCGGCATGCCACGCTTTACGATTAAAATCGACTAATTGTGTGATTGATCCATCACGACCGATTACCAGGTGTGCTGAAGCTTTAGCATCTCGGTTCGTTAACCAGCTGACTGAACTTGAAGCGCTTGCACCAGCCGTGTAGTGCATCACTAAGAATCTGGGTTTTATTGTTCCACTGCTTTGATTAGGACTTCGAACATAAGAAATCTTAGAACCATCGTCTCTGTATAACCTATGTGCTTTAATTTTCATAATTAGTGTCTGAACGAAAACCTGGAAATTTTGTTGAGTACAAGGCGGCCTGAAATTAAAACCTTCGGAATACAAGGCGTATTTCGAGGATTATAATTTCAGGCCAACGCCGTAATCGGCAAAATTTACGGTTTTCGGTCGGGCACTAATTAATATCCTTTTTTTGGTTAGATCCGTATCTGTTACTTATTACACTGAAGAAATCCTCCACATATAACAGTCAATCAGACAGAATGGGACAAATAGTGACAGGCAAATTCTATCTATTCGTTTTTATGTGGAACGGTTTAGAGCAAAAATTCCATTTAATTGAAGATTAACCACTTCCCCATTTTTCTGCAAAGTATAGACCATGACCATTCCCTATAGATTCAAGTGACTTTTAGTCAAAATTAGCTTTTTAGGCGATAAGGCCAATAGCTTCTGAATAGAAACCTCAATCCTGTTTCAGACGGACCCGTAAAATAATGAGGCCAAGGTCTTGTACAAGAATAATGATTCGCAAAATCGATTCTTTATGGTCGCATTTATGCTCATGTTTAGTTTTTAATATAATCAACACATCCAAACTAATCATATTCTCTCTTTTTTTTTCTTTTGATATACCAGTCTTGATCACCATAAAGCTTGTCTGAGCACTCAGGGCAAAGACCGTGACTGAACTGTGCGTCAGAATGTGTTTCAATATATAGCTCTAAATTATTCCAATATCCTTTGTCATCACGTATTTTTTTACAAGAAGAACAAATAGGCAACAATCCCGAAAGCATTTTGACCTCGGCAAGTGATTCTGACAGTTCTTCAATCAGTTTTTTATTTTTCATTTCTGAAAGTTTGAGTTCCGTAATATCCGTGATCGTGGAAAAAAAACCAATCACCTCATCGTTTACTGCATGAGGTATCATTCTAACGCTAACGTATTTTTCTTCACTCTTGCGAACCGTTTTATTTTCAAAATAAATGGATTGACCTTTGAGGACGGCTTGATAATTCGGCAGTGCTCGCTCATAAACATCAGAAGCCAAAATATCGCGGATATATTTGCCTTCTATTTCTTCTCTTTCTAATTCATACCAATCCATGTAGGCTTTATTGACAAAAACATACTGTAATTCGGAATTGATGTACACTATCGGTGTAAGGACACCGTCGAGCACGGTTAAAAAAACTTCGCTATTTTCATTACGGTTCATTATTCACCCAATTGGGCCAAAAACTTTCATCAGATTAAAAAGAAGAGAGCTATTTTAAGGATAATTTTGGGGACCTCCTGATTATTTATCCCACTCTCATTCTATATAACGCGCCAGATTGTTTCGGTCAACCAGAGTACGACTTTTCAAACTCGCTGATCCTTAGTTGGTGTTTCGTCATTAATCTGAATAGCCAATACGGAATGTTTCAGTTATTCATGAATTTCTGAAAATCACCGGCGAAAACCAATGATGGTTCTTTCTGAATTTTCGATGGAATACGGCCAGACAGGACTATCAGATCAAAGCTTTGAACTGATCATTAAAAAAGGCCTCGGGTCGTGCCAAGAACTTTCTTGCCTCATGTATCATATTGGAATAAAAGAATATTAAAAATCAACTATTGAAAATCAGTCATAATATTTTCGATTGCATTTTTCTGCCAGGAGTGATTATTATCAATCTATCTGATAATACGCTCTTTAAAAAAAGGATCATCATTTTCAGTCAGTTTTCACTCAGAGATTCATATCTTCTTCTCTTTTTTTAAAATTGCGTTAAATACGCGGGATAAAACCGCTTCATAACCTTTTAATTTCGGGTTCTTTGGGAGGCTGACGGACAGCCCCCCAAAAAAAAATCCGTTATAATCAGAAAAAATCGAAAATAAAACGACTGAAAAATAAAGGAGAAAACCATGCAAGCCCAAATCAATGAAAATTTTGTGGTTTATCGTCCAAAAATGAGTGCTCTTGATACATTATCTAAAGCCTACGAGACTTTAGACAGTCTAATGGATAAGAATAATAGTGATTCGAATCTAGCAGCACAAAAGTTAACTGCACAAATAAAGCTACACTATGCAAAGGCCAACGAATTGTACTTTACCCTTCAGTATCAGGAAGCATTAAATGAATACAAAACGACCCAGGCTTTAATCTATAAGCTTATGAACCCATCTTTCAATCTTGGTGTAGAATTATATCCGGGCTTCGAATTACCCGTCACTGTAAAAACGTTTGAATCGACTTTAAAGTCCTGCTTAAAGATTTTAGACGTCATGGTTAAACCAGTCTCTGAAAACCTTTTTGGATTGGATGAGGAGTCAATCCCCGATGAGATTGTTAATCCAATAGCCCCTTATGTGACGTTGGGTATACAGACCGACAACAATATTGCTCCTGAAGTTATCCATGATACAGAAATGGGACTTGATTATGCTAATCTTCAGCAATGGGATAAAGCAGAACATTTATTCACTCGTGCGTTAACCAAATTAGAAGGGGCGCAATCTAATGAAAAGAAAGCTGCAAAGGCATCCATTCAATTAAATCTTAGCAATGTACTCATTCAAAATGAAAAGATTGATCAGGCAAAAACGATGATCAACAAAGCGATCAAAGGCTTCAAATCCGTTGGTGACAACATTAGCGTACCATTGGAAAAAACAAATTTAGAGTATAACAAACAGGTTAACTACTTATCCGGTAATTCAGTTGTCTCATTGAAATGGCAGGAAGGCAAAGAGATAGATATTAACGATGCCAAATCTGTTTATTATGCAAATCGGATTACTGAAAATAGATTTGATCGAATACGGCCTAATTTCGAGCTGGATACGGATGTTGTATTAAACCTGCCCCATATGTATTCCTTCACCCTTCCCGTATGTATAGGGGATTGTTATCATCATCTGGGCGAATTTCAAAAAGCATTTAATCAGTATAAAAAAGCGTCGTCCTATCAATACATCAATCAAGCATATGAGATACCTTCATTGTGGATGAAGATTGCTAAAAACTACCTGGAGTGGGGTGATTTTTATTATAAGGATTATAATCCGGAAGAAGCGATCACTCAATATACTAAAGTAATAACCATTAAGGATACCGTACCAAATGATTCATTTTTATATAAAGGCGTAATGGATAACTATGGCAATAAGGTAGGAAGCTTAATTACTGATATCGACAATGCGGAAAAATCAACGTTAAATCCCAATATAATCACCATGATACTTGAAATTCGGACACACTTAACAAAAATTGCTGCCGGTCTTGATTTTACAGGCTTTCCGGCTGAGTATTTCCCGATTTTCAAATTCGATTATTTGCAAAGCATTACAAAATATTTTGCTAACCAGGCCGTTCAAGCGGAGCGAGAATACATTGGATTTTATTCCAAAGGTGAAGACGATGCTCTTACCAAGTTGCAATTACAACAGTCACTTGAAGTATCTTCAGCAGAAATTGAATTAAGTCAAAAGCAACTAGAATACGCTGAGGCTGAATTTCAGGTTACAAAGGAAAATATAGAATTGCTGGATGAAAGAATTCAAAATGCAAAGGATGCCAAAAACAAATATTCTGCTATAGCCTATGATTTGGCGCAACTTTCCGCTGCGAATGCTTTTGCCGCTGGTCCTGAGGGATATGAGGTAAGTTATTCTTACTACAGCCAAAAAGAAGGTAAAAATGTAACAGTATCAGGGAGTGATGCATATAAAGTAATGAAAGACATCGCCTTGAAAAAAGGTATGTTAAGTCGCGAAATGGAATTATTAAATATGCAAAACAATATCGATGAAATGGAAAAAGCTAAAGATGTGGCCAAGGCGCAAAAAGAATCTGCCGGCGCCAGAGTGGATGTCGCAAAAGAACAAAAGAAAATCGCTAAAATGCGGAAAAAGCATGCGCAAAGTCTTCTTGATGCATTCGACAACCAGGTATTCACGCCTGAAGTCTGGTTTCAACTGGGATATCATATGTACAACATATCCAGATCGTATTTGTATTATGCCATTAATTTTGCCAAAAAAATGGAATCAGCCTATGAACTTGAAAATGGAATAAAAGTTCAGATCATAAAAAATGAGTACGATACTAATATAGTATCCGGTTTGCTCAGTGCCGATTACCTATTAAAGGATATTGATTATTTTGATGTGCATTACATCGGTACTGTAAAATCAAAAGATATTCCTGCCAAAAAAACCTACTCAATTTCACAATTAAATCCAATGGCTTTCGAGACAACTTTCAAGGAAACCGGCAAAATTGATTTTAATACACCATTGGAATATTTTGATAGGGCATTTCCAGGCAGTTATTTGAGAAAAATAAAAAGAGTTGAAGTGGCTGTAGAAGGTATGGTTCCTACCGGAGGTGTAACCGGTGTGTTAAAAAATTCGGGATTTGCATTGGACCGAAAGAAAAACGGGACAACCTACTATCGTGTACAACCCTACGAAACGCTATTTACGTCGGAATATCATATCAAGCAGGATGCATTTATTTTCCAGGGGAATAAAAAAGTATTGGATGTTTTTGAAAATACCGGTGTTTCAACCAATTGGTCGTTTGAGCTTTCCCCGTCTGTCAATAACGTTGATTTCAATCTGATATCTGATATTAAAGTCACCCTGTATTATTCAGCTCGCCATGATAGATTGCTGGAAAATAAAGTGAAAGAACAGTTGCCTGACACAGGTGAAAAATCGATGGTCGTACCATTTCAGTTGCTGTTTCCCGATGAATACTATTCTTTCCTCGATTCGGCGGAACTACCGTTTTCTTTGACGGATTCAGATTTTGCCTATAACGAAACAAATCTGAAAATTAAAAACCTTTCCATTCAAATCGTTACTGACGACAGTGTTTCGTCCAAAGGGATTACAGTTGAATTGAAAAACCTTGATCTCAACGTTGCAGCAGTTGCAAAAACAGATGACTCAGGAATAGTTAAAACTGATCCAACCATTGCAGCAATAACATACAATACATTTCTTGATAAAAACTTGAGTGGAAAATGGAAAATAGCAATCAATGAAACTGAAACATTCAAGGCCAAATCAATAAACAGACTCTTTTTATTTGTTGAGTATGGATTTAAATACAGGGGGGTTTAATCATGGCAAAACCATCAGCAACCAACCCTGATATTCTTCCACTCCCCAAAGGAGGGGGAGGAATGAATTCAATAGACGAGTCGTTTAAAACAAATCTAAGTAGCGGTTCAGGCACCTACCAGGTTCCCATTGACCTGCCAAGAGGCGTTAATGATTTAAAACCCACTTTAAGCCTGAGTTATAGCACTGGCCAAGGAAACGGGGTTTTTGGTATGGGATGGGCCTTACCTGTTCCAAACATTCTGAGGAGCAACCGGAATGGACAACCAGCTTTTAATAATTCCACGGATATCTTTACTTTTGAAGGAAAAGAACTCATTCACATAGGCGAGTCTGTTTATCGTCCGGATGTGGAAACAGATTTTTCTCGTATAAAAAAACTGGCAAAGGGTTGGGAAATTACCAGTAAGAACGGTTTACGTTTTTTGATTGGTACCACTGATAGTTCATGCATGATTGTAAAAGATGAGAACAACAATGATCAAATTTTACAGTGGTTTGTAACGCAGATAATAGACACATACGGTAATACCATTCAATTTAAATATCAAAAAATAGGGGGTAATTTATACCTACAGGAAGTCCAATATGCCATTTATACGTTACACCTGACGTATGAGGACAGGGAGGACAAGTTTTCCGATTTCAGCAAAGGGTTAGAAATCAGAACCACCAAACGATGTTCAGCAATAATGCTTTCTATGAATACAGGCACCGTTGAACCTATAAAAAGATATAAATTAAAATATGAAAGTTCCGCCTATAGCAACCTTTCATTGCTAAAAGAGATACTGCCAGTTGCTTTACAGACGAACGCAGGCATAACCGAAAAATTGGAACTTCCTCCGATTCAATTTGGCTATACCGATTTCAATCCCCTTAAACACAAATTGGAATTGTTTGAACATCCGAAAGGGGCTATCCCTCCCCCATCCTTATTGGATAATGATATTACTTTATTGGATTATAATGGTAATGGACTGCCCGGCATATTTGAAATGAATAACGGCAAAATACGATTTTGGGAAAACAATGGAAATCTACAATGGGAGACGCCTGAAACATATAAGGAAGTACCTTTGGCTGCGGACCTTAGTGATGACCGCATTACTTTTGCCGATTTGAATGGCTCAGGACTTGCGGATATGTTTTTAGTGGAATCGCCCACAACAGGCTATTTTCCTAATAACAGAAAAAAATGGGGCAGGAAAAAAACGTTTGATTATGCACCCCATTTTTCATTGAAAGATAAAAATACTCGCTTATTGGATGTGGATGGTGATCTGCAGGTCGATGCCATGCATACGGATAACAAAGCATTCTACATTTACAAAAATAATAATGGGGAAAAGTGGCTGGCACCAAAGGTCATAAAACGCAAACATGACCGCGAAATTTTTCCTGATGTTAATTTTTCAGACGCTTCAATCCGCCTGGCAGATGTTGTTGGAGATGGGCGGCAGCATATCGTGCAAATTCATAGCAAAAGGATCGTTTTTTGGCCTAATCTGGGTAATGGGAATTGGGGTACCCGAAGAACCATAAAGAACGCACCGAAACTTCCCCAAAATTATCAACCTGAAAGATTATTCCTGGTAGATATTGACGGAGACGGCCTTTCAGACATTGTATATGTTGATTACGACAGAGTCTATTGCTGGATGAATCAGTCAGGACATGCTTTTAGTGAAGCGATTGAAATCAAGGGAACGCCCCCCATGGCAAATGCTGCGATTGTTATTGCAGATATGAAAGGGACTGGAACACAAGGCATCCTGTGGAGTTTTCATCAAAGTTTAAAAAATAATGTCAAATACAGATATCTTGAATTGGCCGGTGCCGAAAAACCTTACTTATTAAACAGCATCACTAATAATGCAGGTGTTCAAACTAAAGTTTTTTATTCATCTTCTGTGCAATTTAAAAGTGATGATCAGGTTCAAGAATCATTTCTTCCGTTTCCGGTTAATGTGATTAGTAAAATAGAAGTGACTGATCCGGCTACAAACAATACTGCCATATCTGATTTTGAATACTATGATGGAAACTATGACGCTGATTTCAAACAATTTTTAGGGTTTGGCAAAGCTGTTAAAATTGACCGCGGAGATGCCTCCGAACCATCATTGAAAACAATTTCCTATTTCCATAATGATGATCCGGGACTTAAAGGGGCGCAATTCAAAACACAAATATTTGGAATCGATAATACGGCTTTGCAAGAAAAACCGTATAAGACAGAAGAAAACATCTATTCCGTAAAAACCATTGTGACAACCGCTGAAGGGAAAGCGGTTAAAGCGGTTAATCTTGAAAAAAATGTTAAGAAAAATTTTGAAAGAACAGATTCCTTTAATTCAATAACCCTGACTTTTGATTATGATGAATTTGGTAATAAAATCTCGGAAGTCAAAGAAACACTATGGCATGATGATGGCGGCGCACTACAAAGCCGTTATCTAAAAAAAGAAACAGAGTATGCAAAAAACACATCTAAATGGCTTGTTGGGTATCCCTGCCGCGTAATCACAAGAGATAGATTAAATAACATTATTGAAGGTAACATTACCTATTATGATGGTAATGAATTCATCGGTTTACCTGTTGGCCAGATTGATAAAGGTGGCGTGATGCGTGAAAGGCATCTGGCCATAACGGACAGCATATTAAACACCGTTTATCCTTCTTGGACACACGACATGGCCTCACTGGGGTATGTCTCAGATAACGATCCGGTATTGGGAGACGGGTATTATGTAGATAAAGTAGCCCAGAAAATAGATTCGAACGGAAATCCCACTGAAAGAAAAAATTCAAAGGGAAATAGTATCAAAATCGAATTTGACAGCTTTGGGATTTATCCGCTCAAAATTATTTCCCCCAACAATTTGATACAAACTACTGAATTCGAATACAAATATGGGTCTATTATAAAACAATATGACTATAATAATGTTCCCAAAACAATGGAATATGATATTGCAGGAAGGCTGGTCAAGGTTTTCAGGCATGATGATCCGGCAAATGAAGCCCATATTGAGTATCAGTATCATGCTAGTCACGGTTCTAATCATCGAACTACGCTCACGCGCCCAGAAATGGGATCGACTGTTCAGCATAAAAAGGTTGAGTACTTTGATGGGTATGGAGAAAAGCTGCAGGTTCGCTCTGAAGCCGAAGATGGAAAATTAGTTGTCAGCGGCAATACCATTAGAAATTGCAAAGGGAACATTATCAAAGAGTTTCCCCCATATTTTGCAACTGGTTTTGGTTTGAATTTAAATGACCAGTCTGATCCCAATTTATTTACCCATTATCAATACGATGCGTTGGGCAGAAGTACTAAAAGAACAGACTGGAATGGTCATATTTACACAACGGGTTATCTCCTGTCATCCAAGATCATGCATGACCCTATTGATTTGTTGAATTCACCGGAAAATCAGTCTTATGACACACCAAAAATTGAGTGGTACGATGCCGAGGACCGATTGATTAAGACTGTCGAACAAAAAAGCAATTCCAATTTTGTTTCCTGCTATTTCTATGATCCTTTAGGACAGCGTGTACGAGTCATTATTAATGGAGATCAATACCTGGAAAACATATATGACTATTTGGGAAACCGTATAAAAAGTAGTTATCGGGATGCCGGAAGATATCTTTTTACATATGATTCCGAAGGAAATTTGATAGAAAGACAAGATGGAAAAGGGGATATTGTATATAGAAAATACGATATGCTGAACAGGATAAAAGAAGTATGGTTTGAAGGGCCCTCCGGAACAAAACAAGAAACATATACATACGACGATGATGGAACAGGGACGCCCAATCAAAAAGGCCATTTAGTAAAAGTCGATGGATTATTCGGTGACGTCAGTTACGAATACTCAAAGTGCAATTGCCTGAAATCCAAAACCCGTAATTTCCCTGGATTATCCGATGCATTGACCGTCAATTATGAAAAGGACCGAATTAACAGAATAAAAAAAGTGATTTATCCAGACGGGTTTGAAGCTAAACTTACCTATAATCATGGCGGTCTTATTGATTCTATAGATGGCGTTGTAAAAAAAATAGCCTATTCTCCGACAGGAAAACGAACCCGTATCGAATATGCAAACAATTCAGTTACTGCATATGAGTATGAGCCAGGAAGCACAATACTCAAACGCATAAAAACAATAGCACCTGATGGTGTTACAACTTATCAGGATGTATCCTATCAGCATGATATGGTCGGCAACATCACATCGATTACGGATATGGCGAATGTTGCCGGACATGTAAAGAATAATCAAACTTTTAAATACGATGAATTATACCAACTTGTACAAGCAACAGGCAAAGATGCTACAGGTGGCTATACACATAATTATGCGTATGATGATGATTTGAATATTTTAGATATGCCGGATGGACCACACAGCGGATCTCTGGAATATCGTAATACTTCAAAGCCCTGCCGGTTAACAGGTGTTGCCGGAAATCCAACTGCAGCCTATTCTTACGATGGTTCTGGAAATTTGACACAGGCCGATGGAAAGCTGTTTGAATTTGACGCCAAAAACCGGTTAACAAAAGTGACCAATAAAAAAGGCGACACTGAAGAATACTGGTACGATCAAAATAGTTCACGTGTGATGAAAAAGCTTACCCAAAATGGTGTAACCCAAACCTTCTACAATTTTGATGACATTTATCAAATAGAGGGAGAGACAGCCAAAAAAATGGTATATGATAATTCGCAACATATCGCCATAATTAATGACGATGCTTCGGGGCTGATTTTTCATAAGGATCATTTGGGAAACATTGTAGCGCAAAGCGATCTAAAATCCGGAGACTATATAGGTCAGGAGATTTATCTTCCCTTCGGTAAAATTGCTATGAATACGTCATATAATGTACCATTTCATTATAATGGCAAAAAATATGATGATATCTCAGGTTTGCAGTTTTTTGGTGGGCGATATTACATGCCTGAATATGGGCGTTTTTTAACGCCTGACCCTTTGCTGATTGAAATGCAACCTGAAAAATTCTTCAGATCACATCGCAGCCTGATTGTATACGGTTTTGTGTTAAACAACCCTGTCAATCTGATTGATCCTTTCGGGTTATGGTTTGGCATTGATGACTTGATTGTAGCAGCAGTTGGTTTTGTCGTCGGGGTGGTGGCGTATTGCATTAATGCTGCAATAAGCGGGTCGGATTTCAGTTTTGGAGAAATGCTGATGTCCGGGCTGGCCGGAGCCGCTATCGGCTGGCTTGCATATAACACGGTCGGTATTGGTTTAGTTGCGGTTATTTGGGCCGCACAATTATTGGCCCCGGCAGTCACCGGAGCACTGGACCAAGCAGCAATGGGAGATACATTCGGTAACAGGTTTCTGGGCTTTTTGAGCTTTGTTATAAAGTTCGCCGCATCTCCAATATCCTCAACAATCGGCCTGTTGATTGGCGGATTTGGAACCGGTTTTGGCCTATGGGGAGATGTCGAATGGTTCAAAGGAGGGGTTATCGCTTTTGAGTATAATTCTGGCAGTAGCGCTTTTTCAGCGGTAACTTTAGGCGCCACGGTTAATATATGGGAAGGTAATACTTCTAATCCACTATTCGCACATGAACTATATCACTCAAGGCAATATACCTATTTTGGTGATACGTTTATCCCTTTTTGGGTCATTGGCGGTTTGTGGGGCTTGTTAAGCTCCGCCTTGGCCGGTAAGGCCGATTGGAGTTGTTTCTCATCGACGAACCCAAACGATTGGTATGGCAACCCCCTTGAAGATGGCGCACACAGCGTCGAAAGGGGCGGCGGTTGCACATAGACACTCAAACAAGAGTCAAAACACCATAACTGTTAAAGAGTAGGTGGAAAAACAAAAACATTATAAACCGACCCGAAAAATCGGGTACTCCGATTTCTGTATTTGATCTACGATAACATACAAAAATCTAAGGCCGGGGGGCTTTATCTGGCCCCCGGCGTAAACGGCAGCGGACCCTACCGGCGAATCTATTTTGTTAATACGAACCTTCATTGCTTTTACACCCTGCTTCTTCCTCTTCTACTTGACGGGTATACTCAGCGATCTCCTCCAAATGTACTATAATCTGCTTTAAAGAACGGATTACGGCTTCTTCGCCATGATCCAATGACATCCGACGCGTGATTTTGTCTAAAAGCGCTTCATATCCCTTGATGCCGCCACCCATTGACTCTGAACTTGTGGCGTGGATTGCAAGGTCGATAACCGTAGACACTTCGCTCTTATTCATCTGGTCGGGATAAGTGGCATTCTGATTTATCTTTAAATCGTTAAAATAGGCCATGATGTTGGGGTAAAAATCGTCTTGCATCGTGAATCCTCCTGTGAAATGGGTGGTACATCAATAATTTCTTTTCCAGTGAAAAGGTCCAACTGCGTTTCACTGGCCGCTTTATTATCAAGCTCTTTCTCATCTTTTTATATATAACGGAATATCAAGATCGTACGATTATGTAAAGCCATAGAATTTTTGAATAGCGCTTTAGTCGCGGGATTCAGCTTTACTTTTTATAAAAGGTAATAGTTTTGGGTCAATTCTGTTCATCAATTTTGCTTGTTTGTATCATAATTATATACTTGTTGACAAAAAATAGGGATCTGTTTAAACAACCATGTCAACGCATAGAACGAATCTGTGCATGTTTTAAAAGTAAATAGAGTTTTCAAATAACGGCCAGGGGCCGACCTGACATATCATCTGCCAGGCTCAGCCCACAATGAAAGTTGAAAGATCTGTGTCACTTACACAGACTTTCCTATAAAAAAAATAATCAAAGCCAAGAAGGCCACCTACCGGATTTGTGTCCGTGTTTGTTGGGATTCCTGGCTTTTTTTGTTTTGAATCCAGGTAAGAAAGGTTGGGAATAGGCGTAAACGCTTGGGAAAGGCTCAATGTGCGATGGAACAATCTTATCTGATGATACGTATCAGACATATTTTAATGTTCATGCAGAAGCGCTAACCAGGAGGTGTTGAATGAAAAGACGAAGATTGGGACTTGGGGGAATAGTGTCACTATTAATTTGGGGGATGATTTTTCCCTGTTTTGTCTGGGCGATTGAACAGAATCCGTCCACAACCCTTGAAGACGTCGTGGTGACAGCGACACGGACAGACAAGACCCTGTTAGAGACAGCGGCCAGTGTTACGATTATTACAGCCGAGCAAATTGAAGAGATGGGGGCAACAAATTTTGTGGAAATTGTTGAAAACATTCCAGGCGTCGTAAAAGACAGCGACAGCCGCGAGCGGCTGACATTCAGGGGCAACCGCAGCCCGCAGTCCGGTGGCGTTTTAGTTCTCATTAACGGGGTGCCTGCCAATAATGGTATTGGATGGTATGTTGAATATGATTCAATTCCCGTCTCAGATATTGAACGCATTGAAGTCCGCCGATCTTCGGGAAACATCGCCTTTGGGCCTGATGCATCCAGAGGGGTGATCAATATTATCACCAAAAGGGGAAAAGCGGAGACCTTTTCCGGAAAAACAAGCGTTTCCTATGGCTCCTGGAACAGTCTAAAAGCCTTTGGCGGTGTTAGTGGACTGGTGGATAAATGGGATTATGCTTTTGGCGGTTCTTTTTTAAATACAGGCGGTTATGAAGATGATAATAAAGAATTGGGAACTGCCCGGGTCAGTGTAGGCCATAATTTTTCTGAAGAGACCCGCCTGGGCCTCAACCTTGACTGGCATAAGGCAGACTACGATACCATTTACGGGAAAACAAAATGGCAGTTGGACAATTATCGGCGGGAAAAAATCTTCCCCACATCCCAAACAAATGACACCCTGATCCATAACCGAGAGAATGAGGATGAGAATACAGCCGTAAGTCTTGAATTCAGCACAAAAAAAGAAAAATATTTTGCCAACGGGGTGGTGTCTTATGATAACACCGATCATGTTTACAGATATCTGGCCAAAAAACTTGATGCCGGTTACAGCACAACCAGTTCCTATTATGATTACCAGGAGGACAGTGATCAAGACAGGTTCCTGGCCAGAGCATCCGGCGGTTATAATTTTTTGTTCAACACAATAAAGTATACCCCCACCATCGGCGCAGATTATGAAAAGATCTCCTTTGATCTGGTTAAATCATATCCATGGTCGCCGACCCCATTGTCCGCTTCCCAAGAGAGTGCGGTTGCCAAAGGCACCATGGACGCTGAAAGGGAACGGTTCGGCATTTTTCTAAACAATGAACTGGACTTCAACCAACAGTGGGAATTGAGTTTCAGCGGCCGTTTTGATCAGGTGGATTATGATGTGAGTACCTTGCAATCCAACCAGGTGACCAACAGTCACTCCGATTTTTCCTGGGATATCACACCAGCCTATCATCCCAATTCAAACGCGACTGTCTATGCGTCGTTTTCTCAATCTTACTGGTATCCGGTATTGTATTACTATAAATATGCCATGGAATATGCCACAGATGAATATACGGCCGATGATTTGAAACCTGAAAAGTATCAGACCCTGGAATTGGGGTATAAGCAGTATGTCAGCGCTAAACTCAGCCTGGCTGTCACAGCCTATTACATGCAAGTGGATGATAAGTTCCTCTCCTTGTATGATTCAGATGATACCAGCGATTGGTTAGGATACAGAAACGTGGGGGATTCCGAACATATGGGCCTTGAGTTGGAAGCTTCAGGCCGGATCAATCCTATGGTGGGTTATCGCCTCCAAGGAGCATATCAGAATGCCGAGTGGGACAATGCCATATTCAAACCCTATATCTGGGGGGAGACATCTGATTCCAACAGCGAGAATGTGGATATTTCCGGCCAGCAATTACCCCATGTCCCTAAGTTTACCGGGACGTTCGGATTGGATTTTTATTTTCTGAATCACTGGAAATTCAGTGCGGATCTGAACTATTACGGCAAGCAGTATGTGGATGTTCTCAACCGGTACGAGATCAGCGATTATGTCACCGCTGATCTTAAACTGACCTATACCGCTGAAAAATTTAAAGTGTGGGTGCTGTGCAATAATGTATTTGACCGGGAAGAGTATAACTATTTCAATGAGACCGGGAGAAGAAATTCTGACGGGACCCCATATAAACAGTACTATTATCCCATGAGCGGCCGGTACATTGAGGCAGGCGTCTCCTTTGATTTCTAACTCGATATGCAATTTTGCATGAAAAGATGTCTTGCCATTGTCATTCTGACGGTCTTCGGGATTCTCCCCGGCTCTTCAATCGTTGCGGCCCCGGAGACCCGGCAGACCATTGTGGTGGAAGATGCCAACGGCACACAGATAGAGGTCGAACTGCCGGTGAAACGCCTGGTGGTCCTGACCTCTGACGCGCTGGAGGTCATCCGGTCTTTAGAAGCGTCTGATCTTGTGGCCGGGGTATACTCCGGAATTTCGAAAAACAGTCTGTTCTGGCCCAAGCTCAATGACAAACCCAAGGTAGGGTCCTGGAAAGAGGTCAATTACGAACAGGTTGTGGAACTTAATCCCGATGCCGTGCTCTGTTACGGCTCCCGGCCCGGCAGGGACATGGAAAAAAAGCTTGCGCCTTTCGGCATTCAGGTGATTCGGCTTGATTTTTATAAACCCGCCACCCTTCCCAAAGAGGTTCTCATTCTTGGCCAAATTCTTGGTAAGGAACAAGAGGCCGCAGATCTAGCTGCATGGTATGGGGAGCACATGAACCATATTCGGCGTTTTCTGAAAAAATCATCTGCCTGCCCAAACGTCTATATCGAAGGAAATGCAAGCTACCATACCGCAGCCCCCGGAGCCGGCGGCCATGACATGTGCGTGTCATCCGGGGGAAACAATATCGCCGGAGCATTGTCCATTCCCTATCCTGAAGTGACATCGGAGTGGATCGTGACAGCCAACCCTGATGTGGTGGTTAAAGTCACCACAAAAAGCGCAGGCGGATCATGTTACAGCATGGCGGATGCACGAAATTATGAATCCATCCAGGCGGGTATTATCAACAGACCGGCATGGTCCCACACCAACGCCGTAAAAAGCGGCCGGGTCCACGTGATCGCCAACGATATCTGGACCGGTCCCCGGGCAGTGGTCGGCATGTACTACCTGGTTAAATGGTTCTTCCCTGACACATCCCCCAATTTTCATCCGGATCAGCTGCACAGACAATACCTTGAAAAATTTCAAAAAATCCCGTATCAAGGCGTGTATGTCTATCCCGAATAACGGCCATGGGCCGACCTGGTCTATCAGCACCCAGGCTCAACCCACACCTAAAGTTGAAAGATCCGTGTGGGTTACACATACTTTCTTGTAAAAAAGGACGCCTGTGAATGGATGAATGATCTTCAGAACCAATATCGAAGGCGAGGCACAAGAAAAATTTTTTTCATTTTTTTTCTTTGTTTTGTACTAGCCGGTATGATGGTCAGTGCCCTTTGCCTGGGGGCGTCAACCATGGGGTTTTTCCAATCTTTAAACGCATTGTTCACCAATACCGGACGCGCCTCGGCCATCATATGGCAACTTCGGCTGCCAAGGGTCGTTATGGCCGTTCTGGTGGGAGGCGGCCTTGCCGTGGCCGGCAGCGTGTTCCAGGCCATTTTAAAAAATCCATTGGCATCGCCCTACACCCTGGGGATCGCCTCAAGCGCCGGATTCGGGGCTGTGGCTGCCATTGTTTTCGGCGGCTCCCTGTATGGTCAGTATCTGGTGGCAGGCTCGGCATTCTTTTTTTCCCTTGCCGCCTCTTTTCTCATCCTGGGGATTGCCAGGTTTAAAGGCGCTTCCCCAGAGATTATGATCCTTTCCGGGATTGCCGTCATGTTTCTTTTTTCGTCTCTGTCTTCTTTTTTACAGTATATGGGCACCGTGGAACAGGTGCATGAAATCGTGTTCTGGTTTTTTGGCAGCCTGACCAAGGTAGGATGGCCGGAAATCATGGTTGCCGCCGTGATGATCATGTTACCGGTGCCCCTTCTGATTAAACTCTCATTTGATCTAAATCTATTGGCCGCAGGCGACGAATCAGCAAACGCTATGGGTGTCAATGTCACTGGTATCCGGACCACCGGCGTAATCCTTGCTTCTTTGATCACTGCCGCCGGAATCTGCTTTACCGGTGTCATCGGTTTTATCGGCCTTGTTGCGCCCCATATCGCCCGGATGATTGTGGGCAGCGACCACTGGTATCTTCTGCCCTCCTCAGCACTGATCGGCGCCACTCTGGTCCTGGCGGCAGACACGGCAGGACGAACCTGCTGGGCCCCCCAGGTGATTCCTCTGGGCATTGTCACCTCCTTTATGGGCGTACCGTTTTTCTTTTACCTGCTTATGAAAAAAAAGAAGGCGTACTGGTAATGCTTCAAGTTGATGCCCTCTCGTTTGGATACAAAAAAAGAACCATCCTTACGGATATAAGCCTGAAGGTTCATAAAGGACAAATGGTCAGTATAGTCGGTCCTAACGGAACCGGAAAGACAACGCTGATCAAATGCCTTGCCGGTATCCAACGGCCAAGCCGCGGCAGCATCCTGATCAATGGCAAGGATGCCTTTGGTATGCACCGCCGGGAGCATGCCCGGTGTGTGGGATATGTACCCCAAAGCTCGCCTTCCAAATTCCCCATCACCGTTTTTGAAGCCGTGCTCATGGGCCGTCGGCCTTATATTGCTTGGAAACCAACACAAACCGATTTTGAAAAAACCGCCCAGGTCATAGAATCCATGAATTTAAAGGATATTGCCCTGCGGGATTTTGATAAACTCAGCGGGGGGCAAAAACAAAAAGTTCTGCTGGCCAGGGCCATTGCCCAGGACACCGACATCCTTCTTTTGGACGAACCGACATCCAACCTGGATTTAAAACACCAGCTCGAAGTACTTGAGATGATTTCAAGCCTGGTTGAAATAAACCAAATGGCGGCCGTTCTGGCCATGCACGACTTAAACCTGGCCTCCCGGTTTTCCCACAGAATGGTGATGATGAAAGATGGTCAAATTCTTTGCTCGGGTACACCCGGTGACGTTATGACGCCGGAAAACATCAGCACCGTATACGGCGTTCATGCAGTTGTCAGTCAGAATGAGGGACATCCCTATATTCTGCCCACGGGAACGGTTGGGTAATTCATGATTGCTGTCCTGGCCGCTGCAGCCCTTTCCACGCTGAAGTTCCTGATCGCCATGGTACCGGTTTTCAGCGTTGGTGTGATCGTGGCGGAGTTTATTGTGGCCCTTGGCTGGGTAAACAAAATAGCCTGGATCACCCAGCCCCTGACCCGCATAGGACACCTGAAACCTGAATGCGGAGCAAGTTTTTTAACCGCATTCCTCTCCCCTTCGGCGGGCAACGCCATGCTGGTCCGGCACCATGAGGCAGGACTTATTACCCGCAAGGAACTGATCATCGCAGCCATTGTCAATACCTTTCCCGGCATTGTCATGCACTGGCGCACCGTGTTGCCCATCGCCATTCCGCTCATTGGTATATACGCCTTTGTATATTACGGCTTTCTGGTGCTGGTCGGACTTTTAAAAACCATTGCGGCTTTGTTTGCGGGCCATTTCCTTCTTAAACCGGATAATGCGTACGCCAATATACCTTCAGCCGAAACACAGGAAGGCGCTTCCCCGTCATGGGCGCTTTGGGTTGAAAGTGCAAAAAAAAGCCGGAAAATTATTATTCGTGTTATAAAAACAACCATTCCGGTGACAGCGGTCATGTTTGTGCTTATTCACGCCGGCATGTTTGATTATTTAAACACATGGCTTTCCGGCCATACGGCATTTCTGCCGCTGTCGCCCAAGGCCCTTTCCATTGTGGCCACAAGGCTGGCCAGCAATGTGGGCGCATTCACTGTGGCCGGCAACCTATTGTATGCGTCAAAGCTTTCCGGCCGGGAAGTTGTGTTGTCACTACTGGTTGGCAACTTTCTGGCCAGTGGGATCAACCTGAGGTTCCTCATCCCCTATTATTTAGGGATTTTTGGCCCAGGGACAGGATGGCAGGTGCTGGCTGTTTCAACGGTATTGCGCATGGTAATCATGGCAGCCCTGATTTGGACTTTGTTTGTGATTTGGACCTGAGGATGACCACGGCCCTGCCAAAAAGATAGAAAGGATAGAACGTATGGATTGGGATTCAGTTAAAGAAGACATTTACTACAGAGGCCGCAAACTGGAACAAGAGGCCCGCAAAGCCAATGACCCTGAAAAATGGACGTGTTATGCAGATCTTAAAACCCAAAAAGGCAGCTATACATTGGGTGTCCACGGATATATGAATGCAGCCAACATATATCAAGCCAAAGGAGAAATGCAGCATGCCGTCTCTTCACTGGAAGCAGGGCTTGCCGCAGCTATGAAAGCAGACAACAGAGATTTAGCTGTAATCCTGACTTACCGCTTGGCGCAGATATTTGAGAATGAAAAAAATTGGGATGCCGGTATTCATGCATATGAACGGCTTGGACGATTTTGTGCAGAAAAAGATGCCCATTTCCAGGCTGCAGATGCATTTGAGCATGCCGCAGAACTCATGGCCATAGCAGGCAGGGATGTCAGTGGGTACGACGCCCCCATCTCGCACTGGCAGAAAAACATTCAGCATTGGGAAAATCATGGCCATGACCATGATGCCGTTTGGAGCCGGACCCACATAGACCTTTATAAAAAATTATTCAGGGTGAATGAATGATCGGGCTGCTTTTCCATGGACCTGAAGTGTTTGATTCCGGATGGGCCCAAAGGGTGATCAAGGTCCTTGAACCTCTTGACTCCGTCCGTTGCGTCTTGGCAGGGACCATGGGCCGGACAGCCGTTTTCGACAGCGGTCTTGAAGACATTGAGTTCTGGGAGCAGATGCCGGGCGCATGCCTCCAGGAACTGTCCCAGGCCACGGACATGGTAATCATTGTTAATTACGGTAAGTCGGTTGAATCAGGACTTGTTTTTGGCGGCATGGTGGTTGACCGCGCCAAGGTCAACACCCCGGTGGTTCAGGTGGAGTGTGCGGGACCTTTTTGGGTGGAATGGCAGTCAGGGTGCCCCTCTTTTATTATTGATATCCTGACCGGGATAGGCCTTTCCCAAAAAGAAAAAATTGAGATAAAATCCTCGGTTTGGAGCGAAAACGGCAGAATTTACCGCCGCATGACAACGGCGGAACCAGGCGATTTTGTATTGGTAAACGGGATTATGGTGGGCCGGGCCTTAGGAAGCGAAGTGGTAATGGCTTGTCAAAACGGTCATCTATGTGACATCAAGGGTGTGGATGTCAAGGCCCACGGCATTGAAAAGCTGGATCGGTTAGGCGGCGTTGATCTAAAATCGGCCAAACTGGCTTCAACCCCTACTATCCGTCGTACCTGTTTCTCCCGGCGCACGGTAAAAAGCAACGGCAGCGGTATGGTGTTTATCGATCATACCGGCATGCATGTGTATCAACTTGCCAACGAAGCAAACGGGGTAGTCACCGTAGGCGACGACACCACGGTGGTGGCTGGAGATATTCTATCAAGGTTCGATATTCCGGTCATCGGTATTGTGGACGGGGACGAGGACGTGGTCCTGAAAAACGGTAGCTTCGCATCAGGGTCGGTACGCCTGACCGTACACAAAGACGATGAATTCGGACTCAAGGTGCAGAATGCTGTCTTTGGCGGAAAAAAACAGTCAGAGATAAGCTTTACGGATGCGTTGAACCAAATCCTTTCCCTGGCGGGAAATGATTTGGTGGACACCGAGTATTTTTAATTTCTTCGTCTCTTGTTATGTTGAAGAGGATAAAACATTCTTGTAGGAAGTATCTTCCAGACCCTATAGATTCGTCCCTATTTCAAATTATCTATAGAAATGCTATCTTCAAGCCATGTTAAAATTTCTGGATAAAATCCCATATTCGGCGTTGATCATTTTTACCATAATGTTACTGGTGGCTCCGATGACGCCTATGCCCCATGTGGTTGAAAAAATTCTTATGCTTATCAATGGTACGCTCTTCAGACCCATTGATATTTTCGATTTATGCTTTCACCTGTTCCCGCTGATTCTTTTGATTCTAAAATTCATAAATGACCGTAGACGGACGCCTTAACCGCTGAAATCATCTATGCATTTCAAAAAAAACCATAATATATCAGCCTAAAATTAGGGTTATAGATCTGCCATCCTGTCGTCGGGGCACGAAGCCTTTACCATAGCTGGTATTATGGACAGTGGTTGTCTCTGCAGTCATAAATATTAGATCCATACGGTCGTTACAAGAATGGCGATATAGATAACAGCCAGGATGCCACCGATTCTAATATAGCCCCGGGTCCGGTATCCACCGGGTCCCATATAAAGGGCATTGACCTGGTGTGTTGGCAGAATGAATGATAATTGTAGCGGCTATGAATAATTCCGATTTTGGGCTCTGATTATACATTGCTACGAGGTAAGCTGGGCTCACATTATGCGTTACTACAATCATAAAAAAATTTCAAATTGCAAATATTTTGATGTCTTTAATTTTATTCTGTATAGTTAAGGCTATGTCCAATCGTAACATTCTAAATAGTGCCCGACCGAAAATCATAAATTTTGCCGATTACTTCGTTGGTCGCAAATTTTAATCCGGCGTAGAAATCCTGGCCCTCGGGGCCAAGATTTCTACGCCGGATTAAATTCGAACAAAAATTGGAGACCATTTATGCCACAAGAAAAAACACTCCCTATAGGTATAATCCTTCAACGGGACGGAAAAACTTTTGCTGTGCGTATCACACCGCCTTCCGGAATCCTTAAAGCCCAAGATCTTGAAAGAATGGCTAAGCTTGCCAGGCTTTATGAGGTACCACAGGTGAAACTGACTTCTGGACAGCGCATTGGATTTTACGGAATCAGCAAGAAACACGTTCACGCCCTTTGCGACGCAATGCCATTTAGAACCGGCGGGCATTATGTCCAGGCATGTCCGGGGACGATATGGTGTAAATATGGGCAACAAGATGCCATGGGATTTGCCCAAATGCTTGAGGAAAAATTTGGAACCGTTCCAACACCGGCCAAAATCAAACTCGGCATTTCAGGTTGCACTTTTAGCTGTGCAGAATCACGCGTTCGGGATATCGGGTTCATCGGAACCCCCACAGGCTGGAGAATGTTTGTGGGTGGTAATTCCGGAATGAAACCCAGAATTGCTAATGAATTGGCAAAAGGCCTGACCACGCAACAGGCCTTCGAGCTTTGTCGGGAATTTCTTGATTTTTATTGTAAGACTGCAAGGGTTAAGCAAAGAACATCCCGTTTTGTTGAAAAGGTGGGTATCCAAACCATCAAAGAAAAATTAAGTCTCAATATAGCTTAATTTATTGGTTATCAACCTCTTGACAGACATCTTTGATGTAGATTAATTTCGACTTAAGTAAAGTCGTGCTTCAAATACGCATTCCAAGCATCTTAATAAATATAAATTTTCTTCTAAATATTAACAGGCGAGAGGTTTAAAATGAAAAAATGGTCAAACCTGTATTTTTTTTATACTAAAACGCTCCACGGTATTAATATTTAACACAGAAAAAATCGAGTAGGGTGAGACTAGGTAATTAACCCAGCCTCATCCCTCTCACAGAACCGTACGTACGGGCCTCGTATACGGCTCCTGTATATTCTTATCTTATGTTACTATGACAGAAATTCCTGTCTGTACTGTCCTCATATCGAACAACCCTAATGTCTCAAAGTATTTATTAGGCAAAGAGTAGCTCGCTAAAGGGCTTGCTGAGTTTCGCCAGGAGTTCATTTTTATGCTTTTGAACTCACCTTTGTAGCCAAGCTGTCTCAGTCGGCGGTGTAAACGAACGGGCTTTTTCCATAGCTTGAGCTGTTTTGCACGAAGTCGGCGCCTTATCCAAGGAAACAGCCTTTCAAACACCTGTTTACAATTAGCTATCCTGAAATAGTTCGCAAATCCTCTGCACACTGGGTTTAGGTCCCTTATCACAGTTTCAAGGTTTACCGGGGAATTACGACCGGTAATTTTTCTTACCTTATCTTTAAATTCCTCCACCTTCTTTTCCTGGATACGCGTGAATCCGGTATGGATTATTACGCCCAGAAACTTTACCCCTTTAAAACTGTGGATGATATGTGTCTTGGTTTGATTTACTGTTAATTTCAGGGTGTCTTCCAGATATCTGGTGGCCTGATCACATACATTTTCAGCCGCCTTTCTCGACCGTTTTAAAATCAGAATATCATCGGCGTATCTAACGATCCGATGTCCACGATTTTTCATAAACTGATCAAAGGCGTCTATGTAAATATTTGCTATCAAGGGGCTTATCACCCCTCCTTGAGGGCTTCCTTCCGTGCTTGACTGCCAGTTGTTGCCATTTTCCATCACACCGCTTGTCAGGAACATTCTTACCAGATTCAGGACACTGCCGTCTGTCACCCGTCGTTTGATAGACCTGATAATGATCTCATGATCAAGCGTATCAAAACATTTGGACAGATCCATATCTACAACCCATTTCAATCCGTACTCACGGATGAACATCTGCGCTTTTGATATGGCATGATGACAGCTTCGCCCCGGCCTGTATCCATAGCTTGATGGATGAAAGCCTGGATCAAAAATCGGTTCAAGAATTTCCCGCAACGCCTGTTGTACAACACGATCACGTACTGTTGGTATCCCAAGCTTTCTTATTCCGCCACCAGGTTTGGGGATCTCCACCCGTTTTACCGGCTGCGGCCTGTAAAGCTTTGTCCTAAGTTCGTGAACCAATATGGATAGATTTTTCTGCAACGACTTGTCAAAATCCCCAATGGTCTGCCCATCTATTCCGGCTGCGCCTTTCGAAGCTTTGACTTTTTTGAATGCTTTTTCCAAATTTCTGTAAATCAGCATCCTGTCATACAGACTGTAGTAAACCTTGTCCATAATGGCTTTTCTGTATTTCCTTCCTTTGATTAGGGCTCGCTACCCTGGCTCTTCCCCCGGGATATCCAGCATTCTATCCTTTTTACGGCAATTTACTGAATTGAATCCCAGCGTACTCCACTGGACAGCCTGAATCAGCCGTGCATCAGTCACGATTTACCGCTGATAGAGTGCCCTGCCCCGTCGGGCAGCTTGTGTCCGGTACGATCACCTTTTTTCAAATTCCAAAAATTCTTCAAATATACTTCCTCCCTTCGCAACCGACCGGGCTTTTGGCTCAAGTCAGCTCCTGTGGATTACCTACAGGTCATTCCGGTTTTATCCTCCACACTGTTACCAGGCTTCATAGGCCGGAACTTCTACACTACTACGGATTCATCTGCCACCCCACACTGCTTCGGATCGTCTTGAGTTTCCTCTTGAGGTCTCCTATCCCTTGACGGGAACAATGCAGGGCTTCCCCGGTTAAGGCTGGTACCCTGTGAGCAATGCCATCCTCAATCACACCATAGGACTGACCAGGTATTGGACTTCGCGCTATTGTGCACGCTTATCCTCCCATGACGCCGAATCAGGTTCGCTTACGCTATGTACTGCTCACTTCCTATTGCTTCCTTCAGACCCTGCCGTTACCAGCAACGCCCTTGCAATTCGGATTGTCTTCCCCCTGGTCGGGGTGACACCTGCTTACCGCAGGCTGGGTTTGCCCGCCATGCCGGGCAAACACAAATGCAGCCGCTCAAAATTTTTGAGCGGCTGCATTTTAATTTCGAACCACAATATGGTATCGTCAAAAGACAACAATTACATCTAAAGTCGAAATGCTGATCTGAAAAATCAAATTTAGCTTCTTAACGTCATCATACAATAGGGGCATTGATTATAGGATTATGCGATTTTCCTGAATTATAGGTGATCACTATGCCAAAAGATGACTCTGTATTGAATCTGGAAAAAAAAGTCAGGGCTCTGGAGAAATCATTAGCCAAATGCAAAAATATTGAAAAAGAGCAGCTGATGATTTTGGACGCACTTCAGTCCGTGAATGAAATCAATACATTGGATGAATTAATTTACTTTATTCTATCCTGGATGAAAAAATGGTCTGAATGCGAAGCTGTTGGGATCAGGCTTCAGGAGGGTGAAGATTTCCCGTATTATACAACTTCCGGGTTCTCTGAACAATTCGTCAGACTTGAAAAACACCTGTGTTCCTATGATGAAAATGGTATTTTGGAAAGGGACGAAGAAGGCCGACCTATAATCGAATGTATGTGCGGGAATATTATCTGTGGCAGGTTTGATTCGTCCAAGAATTTTTTCACATCAGACGGTAGTTTTTTTAGTAATTGTACCACTCGCTTATTGGCCGAAACTACAGATGAAGAGCGCCAGGCCCGTACCCGCAACAGGTGCAACAGTTTCGGGTATGAATCGGTTGCATTGATCCCATTGCGAACAGCTGGGGAAACCTTTGGGTTAATGCAGTTCAATGATCATGAGGAAGGAAAATTCTCTGCCGGAAAAATTGCGGCATACCGAAGAGTTGCCGACAATGTCGCATCTTCCCTGGCGAAGCTGAAAGCCGTGGAAGCCCTCAGAAGAAGTGAAGAACAATTAAAAGCCGTTGTGGAAAACTCCATAGATGCTATCGGTGTCTCCAGAAAAGGTCAGCATTATTTTATAAATCCTGCGTATGTGAAAATGTTCGGTTACCAGCAATCGGAAGAGTTGATTGGTAGGCCACTTATTGATCTACTCGCAGTGCAGGAAAGAGACAGAATAAAATCCGTTATGATGGCCAGAGAAAACGGAGATTTCGCAGAAAATAATTATCAGACAAAAGGACTGAAACGTGACGGCACCGAGTTTGATATGGAAGTGACGGTTTCCCGTTACGGTCCTGAAGATGATCAGAAAAATCTTGTTATTCTTAGGGATATTACGGAGCGAATTAAGTCTGAAGCCCAGATGCGCCGACAGAAATATTTTCTGGAAAAGGCCCAGGAAATTGGGAAAATAGGCACATGGGAGTTGGATGTTAATGCTGATATCCTTGTGTGGACAGATGAGAACTATAGAATCTTCGGCGTCCCAAAAGGAACAGATCTGACCTATGAACAATTTTTAGGTTGTATCCATCCGGATGATTTGGATTATGTGGACAATGCATGGAAAGCAGCTTTATCAGGTGCGCCCTATGATATTGAACACCGCGTCATAGCCCATGGAGTTGTAAAATGGGTCAGAGAAAAAGCCATGCTTGAATTTGACAGCAAAGGTGAGTGTATCCGCGGTATTGGCGTGACCCAGGATATCACACTAATAAAGCAGAGAGAACAAATCCAGTCCATTAAACTACGCATGGTTGAATATGCATTGTCCCATACGTCACGAGAACTGCTGCAGAAATTTTTGGATGAAGCGGAAGCTTTGGTTGAAAGTCAGATTGGTTTTTATCACTTCATAGATGATAATCAAAGAACATTGAGTTTACAGGCATGGTCCACAAATACGCTTAAAAACATGTGTACCGAATATGTGAAAGAAGCGCATTACCCAATCTCAAAAGCAGGGGTATGGGGAGACAGTTTTAGAACCCGCAACCCGGTTGTTTACAATGATTATCAGGCACTGCCGAATAGAGCGGGATTCCCGGCAGGTCATGCCTCCGTTGTCCGTTTATTGACCGTCCCGGTGTTAAGGGGTGAAAAAGTGGTTGCCATACTGGGCGTTGGAAACAAAAAAACGGATTATACCGATCCGGATGTTGAAATGATACAGGAACTGGCCGATCTGTCCTGGGAAGCCATCAGCCTTAAAAATTCGAACGAGGCATTAAAAAACAGTGAGCAGCGTTTTCGGACCTTGTTTGAACAGGCTCCTATTGGGATCGATATCGTTTCTCCGGTAGGGATACCCACCCATGTCAACCAGGCCCTAATTGATCTTTTAGGATATTCAAAGGATGAACTATGTGCAAACCCGTTTGTGACCTGGACCCATCCTGATGATATTGACGACAGCCTTAATGCAGTCAGCCGGATTCGTGAAGGCAAGGCAGACCACGTGACTGTGGAAAAACGTTATTTGAATAAAAACGGAGGTACGATATGGGCCCGTACTGAAGTAGCCGGGGTACGAAAGCTCTCTGGTGAACTGGATTACTTTGTTGCCATGGTACAGGACATTACGGAGCAAAAAACAAACCAGGAAGCGCTTCGTCGAAGCGAAGCCGTGTTAAAGCAGGCCCAGAAACTGGCCGGCATAGGGAATTGGTGGTGGGAAATTGAGGATGATCGTCATTTCTGGTCAAATGAAATTTATCAGATTTACGGCCGGAATTTGAACCTCCCGCCTGCTGTTTATCCGGAAGTTCAGAGTTATTTTACACCGGAAAGCTGGACAGGATTGTCTGAACGGGTAGAAAAGGCCATAGCTGAAGGAGAAGCCTATCAATATGATGCCGAGGTCGTACGACCGGATGGTGAACACCGCTGGATCACTGCTCGGGGGGAAGTTGTTAAGGACACTGATGGCCAAGTGACCGAACTCCATGGCACGGTTCAGGACATAACAGAAAGCAAACTTGCTGAAAAAGCCTTGAAAGCGAGCGAAGAGCGGTTTAAGTTTTTATCGGAAGCTACGGTTGAAGGTGTTCATATACACGATAACGGTGTCGCTCTTGATGCCAATCAGTCATTTGCAAAAATGTTGGGATACGATTCATCTGATGAAATTATAGGCAAGCAGATAATGCAGGAACATCTCTCTCCGGACAGTTTTAAAAAAGCACAGACCTATATGGCCTCCGGATATCAGGGAAGTTATGAAGTAACTGGAATAAAATGTGACGGAACACAATTCCCGGTTGAAATCATATCGAAAGACATAGAGTTCCGGGGCAAACCGGCACGAGTCGTTGCCGCAAGAGATATAACGGAACATAAGGCTGCTGAAAAGGTCTTAAAGTGGAATATAAAAAGAAACAAAATCCTGTCGGATACAGCATCCAGCCTGCTTCAAAGTAATGATCCACAAAACTTGATTAAAATCCTGTGCCGAAAGGTGATGACATTCCTCGACTGCCAGACTTTTTTTAATTTCATAGAAGATCCTGATCAAGGAAAGCTGCATTTAAATGCATGCGCCGGTATTCCGGAGGAAAAATTTTCCGAAATAGAGAGGCTTGACCATGGTTCTGCCGTGTGCGGAACGGTTGCCCAGACCCGTCAGCGTATAATCTGTGAGGATATATCAAACAGTTCCAGTCCGTTGACAGTATTTGTAAAATCCTTTGATATTCAGGCGTATTGCTGTCACCCCCTGATGATCGAGGATCGTTTGCTCGGCACCCTGTCATTTGGGAAACGATCGGATATAAAGTTTCAGCCCCATGAAATAGAAATGATGAAATCCATAGCTGACCTTGTCGCCATTGCTCTCAATCGAATTAGAACGGAAAGAGAGAAAAATGGCCTGGAAGCCCAATTGAGACAAGCCCAAAAGGTGGAAGCCATCGGAAGGTTAGCTGGAGGAGTTGCCCATGATTTAAACAATATGCTTTCCCCGATTCTCAGTTACGCCCAAATGCTCATCGACGATTTAAGCGCCGGGGATGAGCGGCGGGAACAGGCAGAGGAAATCATGAATGCAGGCTTTCGTGCACGTGATTTAGTACGTCAGTTGCTGGCATTTTCCCGCAAACAAGTCATTACACTTAAACCCATCGATATGAATTCGGTTATTAAAGGAATCGAGAAACTGCTTTTACGTACCATACCTGAGGATATTAAATTAGAAAAAACGCTTTCAAGGCAAATGCGGCCGACGTTGGCAGATATCGGACAGGTTGAACAAATTCTAATGAATCTGGTCGTGAATTCTGCTGATGCTATGCCGGACGGAGGCCTTATAAAGATTGAAACAGGATTGTGCGACTTAGATGATGAATATGCAAAGACGCATCCCGGTGTAATTCCTGGTCAATACATTATGCTGTCAGTTAGTGATACAGGTTGGGGTATGGATGACGAAACGCTTTCTCATATGTTCGAACCGTTTTTTTCCACGAAAGGAGAAATGGGAACCGGCCTTGGACTGGCAACAGTTTACGGTGTCGTTAAACAGCATGATGGCAATATCTGGGTATACAGCGAACCAGGAATGGGGACCACCTTCAAAATTTATTTTCCGATATCTGCGGAGATACCGGAGAAAAAAGACATTGTCCAGCAAAAATCATCCCCTCAAAAAGGCGAGGAAACCATCCTCCTTGTGGAGGACAACGAGCAGGTGAGGAATTTAGGTCGACGCATACTTGAGCGCCAAGGATACAATGTGCTTGAGGCAGGAAACGGAGAGGATGCTTTAGAAATCCTGTCATCTCATGAGGGTATGGTTCATCTTTTGTTTACAGATGTTGTCATGCCGGGCATGAACGGTAAAGAGCTTTATGCAAGGGCCGCTCAAAGGCATCCTCATCTCAAAGTACTTTACACGTCCGGGTACACGGACGATATTATTGCTCACCGTGGTGTACTTGACAAAGGTGTTCAAATGATTCAAAAACCCTTTACAGTTGATGGGCTGGCGGCAAAAATAAGGAAAGTGTTAGATGATAGTACAGCCGTTCAGGATTAACCGAACGGCTGTGTTGTTTATCTCAAGGGATGTAAATCAGTTCATTTTCCTGCCATCATGGCTGCAACATCAGCGTCAACGTCACCAATGGGTTTGATATCAAAGTTTTCAACCAGGACATTTAACACTGTGGGTGAAACAAAAGCGGGCAGCGTGGGACCTAAACGGATACCCTTCACGCCCAGGTGCAGCAATGCCAAAAGAACAGCAACCGCTTTTTGTTCATACCAACCAATATCAAAGGAGATGGGCAGATCATTAATGTGATCCAGCCCAAATGCATCCCGCAGTTTCATGGCGATCACAGCCAGTGAATACGAGTCGTTGCATTGTCCTGCGTCCAGCACCCTTGGAATCCCTCCGATATCGCCTAAATTGAGTTTATTATACCTGTATTTCGCACACCCGGCGGTGAGAATCACGGTATCTTTGGGTAATTTTTCAGCTACTTCGGTGAAATAGTTTCTGTCTTTTTGGCGGCCATCGCATCCGGCCATGACAATGAAACGTTTGATGGCACCTGATTTAATTGCTTCAACCACGTTATCGGCCAGGGCCAGTACCTGATTATGCGCAAATCCGCCAACAATTGAACCAGTTTCTATTTCAGTGGGCGATTGACAGGTTTTTGCCAGCGCCACAATTTTCGAGAAATCTTTAGCACTGCCATTAGTTCTGTCCGGAATATGGGTTGTGCCTGGATAGGAGACTACGCCGGTCGTAAAAAGCCTGTCCTGGTATGTATTTTTCTTTTTAATGGGAATAATGCAGTTGGTAGTCATCAGGATGGGACCGTTAAATGTTTCGAAATCTTCATTCTGGTGCCACCAGGACCCACCGTAATTACCTTTGAGGTTATCGTATTTTTTAAATGCCGGATAATAATTGGCCGGCAGCATTTCGCCGTGAGTGTATACATCGACGCCCGTACCTTTTGTCTGCTCCAACAGTTCTTCCATGTCTTTCAGATCGTGGCCGGAAATCAGGATTCCAGGGTTTGTCCCCACGCCTATGTTGACTTCTGTTATCTCCGGATTCCCATAGGCCTGGGTATTGGCCTGATCCAGAGCAGCCATTGTTGTAACGGCTGTTTCGCCGGCTTTCATGACCATGGCGACCATTTCATCAACACTCAGATCCTGGGTGGTGGAGGTTAATGCCTCATACAAAAAATCCCAAATCTCATCTTTAGTAACACCAAGTACCGCGGCATGATCGGCATATGCACAAATACCTTTCAGGCCGATAACCAGAAGTTCCCGAAGAGATCTGACATCTTCATTTTCAGTTGAAAGAACACCAACGGCTTCTGCCTTAGCTGCAAATTCAGAGGTGTTATCGGAAAACCAGGTTGCACAGTCATGAAGATTTGTCCCGACCTTATCTTTGACGCTGTCAAACAATGTCTTTTTAACTGCCTGGGCGCGATTGATCCAGTTTACAAGATCTTCATCATTGAAATTGACATTTGTAATGGTTGTGAACAACCCTTCGGCGATGAATTTACCGTTGGATGCCGGCACATCAACCTCTGCGGCTTTTGCTGCCTGTGCAAGGACTGCAATTCCTTTTAAATTATAAATCAAAAGATCCTGAAGGTTTGCCGTGCTCCCTTTTTTGCCGCACATCCCGTTAATGGTACATCCTTGGTTTTTAGCGGTTTCCTGACATTGAAAACAAAACATGTAAAAGCCTCCTTATTGATAAATTAATTGCTGAATGCCGCCTTTCCTTGCACTTACAGGTACACCATACGCTTAAAGAAGAATAAAAACCTTGATCTGGGTCAAGCCACAAAGAAACGTGTAAGAATAAATATTGGTGCGATAAAAGTCGGGGTGGTGTATTGACTATATTTAACACATAACAATTTCAGATTAAAGGAATTTGCACTATCTCTGAATCAATGTTTCTAACGGTCAAGATATTTCAAATGGGGATGAAATCGTAACAAAGATACTCATTTAAAAAAAAAGAGTTTTTCTTGATTTGCGTCAAGGGTTTTATAACCTTTTTCAGGTATATTTCTTTGAAGATCTGAACGGAAGGTCACATATCTGTTATGTTGCAAAGGTTTTCCCTGAAAGGAGAATTATGGAATGGGCTTGGGATGCTGAAAAAGAAATATCAAAAGTTCCGTTTTTTGTGAGAAAAAAGGTTCGGAGACGGGTTGAAAAGGAGGCCGCTGAACGCGGAGCCGCCATGGTTTCATTGGATCATGTCCATGCATCACGCAAACGCTTTTTGTCTAACATGGAATCGGAGGTTAAAGGATATCAGATTGAGGCCTGTTTCAGCCAAGGGGGATGTCCTAATAGTTGCATTGAAAAAGATACTTTAACGGCGCGGCTTGAAGCATTGCTTGCGGCAGAAGACCTTTTGGGATTTCTACGGAAAAGTGTTCCGGGCACGCTCAGATTCCATCATGAATTTCGGATCAGCGTTTCCCATTGTCCCAATGCCTGTTCCCAGCCACAGATAAAGGACATTGGTATCATTGCCGCCACGTACCCCAGGGCCGAAGAAACATTGTGCAGCGGATGCATGTCCTGTGTCAATGTTTGCAAGGAAAACGCCGTTGTCCTGTCAGATGTTCCCTTTCCCCTTATTGATACCCGGGCCTGTCTTGGCTGCGGAGCCTGCGTCCGCTCCTGCCCAACGGAGTGCATCCTACCCGAAGAGAAGGGATACCGTATTCTGCTCGGCGGACGGTTAGGTCGCCATCCCAGGCTTGGCCGTGAGCTGCCCTCTCTTCTTACCGAGGATCAAGCCCTTGAGGTCGTCAAGGCTTGTCTGGCCTATTATAAAAAGAACAGCAGCGCAGGCCAGAGATTTTCTGTCCTGCTTGGTGACGGGGAAATCCCTCAGGACATTCTTAGAGTCATTTTGTCGCAGTGATTTGTTTTTTCCGCCAGGTTGCTTTATCAGATTGGCGGAGCAATTGTAACGATGATCCGCATCCTGGTGTCCGCCATTACCCCGTGGGGTTCCCTGATTTCCGAAATCATGATATCCCCCTTCTCCCCAGAAACCACCCCTTTCCCTCAAGAACCTGGATGGACAATTCCCCGTCCAGGTCATGGGAATGAACCGGAAACGTCACCCCGGCATCAAGATTAAAATTGATGATTTTAAAAAATTCTGAAGTTTGGACTAAAAAAAATCTCTTCATCGCTCCAGGGGTAAATTCGTTGGTTTCTATAAGTTTTAAAACCTTCATGTATTCTTCCTTTCACATTCTAAAAAATTTATTTTGCGGTTTGCCGGGTCAATGAATCCAAAACGCCATGCATGATCTTATTGATATTGGAAAAATTATTTTCCATTGATAAAATTTCTGTTTTCGACTGAACGTATTTTGATCCGTCAATTTCATCCTTACAGTTCAATATCAGGCTTTCAACAGTCTGCCGTGTTGATTCCAGATGAAATTGAAATCCAATAATATGATCCTCAAAAACAAACCCTTGATTCAAACAGGCCTGGCTTTTTGCGATATGTACTGCTCCTTTTGGGATATCAAAAGTATCCCCATGCCAATGGAAAACACATGTCTGCTGTGGAAAAACGCCTGCCAGAGTAGTATTATTGATCGCTTTGCTTATTTCTATGTCAAACCAGCCGATTTCTCGATATTTATTTTTATAGACATTCGCCCCCATAACCTGTGCAATCAATTGGGCTCCCAGGCAGATTCCCAGAATATTTTTTTTGTGCCTGACAGCCTGCTCAATTAATTTTTTTTCTTCATATAGCCAGGGATAGCAGGTCTCATCATTTACCCCCATGGGACCTCCCATAACGATCAAGCAGTCAAAATCGTTAACTGACGGGAGTGTGCAGGAGTTAAAAAATTGTGTCTTGCTTAATTGATGACCGCCCTTCATTAATACCGGAGCCATCATGCCAAGATCTTCAAAAGGGACATGTTGCAGATAATGAATTTTCATAGGTTTGTTCCTTTTTGCCAAAGTTATCGTTAAAGAATTTTCAACACCGGCATGTTTTTTAATTGTTGGAATCTCCCGTTTTCAAGACAGGACGCAAACAAATAAAACTGATACCGATAAAAACAATGCGACCTGAAAAGAGTATCTAAACAGATCGCCTGCTTAATAATGGTGCTGTCCTCACTTGCCCCCCCCCCGCTTTAAGGTGGTATCCTTAATCTTTTCCTATACGAAATACAGGCTTATTTCATTGACCCAGATCAAGTTTTGGCTTTTTTGTGAATACTTGATCTGGGTCATTGCTTTCCGGTCAGGATTTATTAAGTCTCAAAAAACGATCGAAAAGGAGACTGGATGCTAAACGACGTGATGAAACACTTTGATATTGTAAAAGAGTTCAGGCAAGCTGAATATTTCGAGACACAATATCTGAAAAAATTGAAAGAGGACATCAAGTTTTCCATTCAAAAAGGAAAAATTATTGCCGTTTCCGGTATTGTAGGATGTGGGAAAACGACTGTGCTGAAAAATTTTCAGACGACGTTGGAAAAAGATAACGTATAATCAGAGCCCAAAATCGGAATTATTCCGAGCCCTGGGCGTTTTTATTCCGAGCCGCTACACTTAGCCCCTCTTATAGTAACTTTTCGTACCATTGGGCTTCAAACCCCAAATCCGGCTCTTTCGGGAAAAGCTGAAGTTCTGCAGCTAATTTAATCGTTTCCTTCTTAGCGCTACCATAGTCGTATCGTTCTATAAAATTCACAATGGAAGCAAGCTGCTCTTGCGGGAGATATGTTTCAAGCTCAGATAACAGCGGTTCAATAACGCTTGGGGTGTACTGATCAAAAGCGGGTATCATTTTAGTAAAGAGCTTTTTCAAATACACTTCATCTATCTCTTTTATCATTTTTTTTGAGTTATCCGCTATATCATTTACGACGCCCAGTTGCCGGATGGAATTGATTACGTTATGAAGCGCGTCTGAAAAAGCGGAAACCAGATCTTTTATGCGATCAGTCCGTCTATTCTTGAGCGCAGCATCAATGGAACTGACCGCTCCGGCAACCTCTGTCAGCGACAGGTTTCCCGCCAAGCCTGTTAGAGAATGCACCATTCGGGAAGCACCATCCAGATCGCCTTCATCTATCAACCGGTCCAATTGGGCTGACGCATTTTTGTAATCGAGTGAGAACGCCTGCAATTTCTTGAGGTAGACCGCTGTATTCTGCCAGCGTTGTATTCCTTCCTTGATGTCGATACCGGCAAGCAAAGGCAGTTCAAACATAGATGTGGCAGGCCCACCGGGTTGGCCCCCTACAACCGTTTCTCCCACGCCTTCGGGGACGACCGCTTCGATTGTCCTGAAAAGTTTTTCGAAGTTAACAGGCTTGGGAACAACCCGATCTATTCCGGACCCCAAATATTTTTCTATTTCTTCTTTCATTACGGAGGCTGTCATGGCAATAACCGGCACATGTTCTTCCTTGTCGGTTTCAAACTCACGAATTCGTTCGGTTGCTTCTATTCCTCCCATTTGCGGCATTTGAATATCCATCAGGATCACGTCGAATTCTCTCTGGGCAACCGCCTCAACCGCTTCAACTCCGTTCCGAGCCACCGTAACCTCGTGGCCCATCTGTTCCAACCGTATTTTGGCCAGATCCACATTCGCCTCAATGTCTTCGGCCAGCAATATCCTGAAGCCGCGCCGTTCACCCGGCAGAGGCAATTTCCCCGGTATAGTGAACACATCGTCGTCATCCTGAATCTGATCGGTAGGGGGCAGTTTAATTGTAAAATGAAAAATGCTTCCACATCCCTCCTCACTTTCAACCCAAATCCGTCCTCCCATCAGTTCAACCAGTTCCCGGGCAATGGTTGTGCCAAGTCCGGTACCGCCATATCGGCGTGTCGTTGATGTGTCCGCTTGCGTAAAGGGTTCAAAGATCTGGCTCAACCGGTCGGCTGATATGCCGATCCCCGTATCCTCAATGATAAAATGAAGCCGGCCTTCCTCTTCAGCCGGCATGACCCGCATGAACACCCCCCCTTCTATGGTAAATTTGATCGCATTGCCGGCCAGATTCAGCACGATCTGTCTCAGTCTCAAGGGGTCGCCTATAAAATTTCCCGACACAGAGTGGTGGATATCCAGTTTGAGGTAAATACGCTTCTCATCCGCTTTTATGTTCAGTTCCGACTGAATATCATGCATGAGCCGGCAGATGCTGAAAGGACACGCATCGATGATGAGTTTGCCTCTTTCCAGTTTACTGACATCAAGGATATCGTTTATCAAGTCCAAAAGTTGATGAGCTGATTTTATTGCAATTTCAAGATATTGCCTGTGTCGGTCGCTGAGCGCAGGGTCCTCCAGGACCAGATCCAGAAAACCAAGGACGGCATTTAGAGGGGTCCGTATCTCGTGGGACATGTTGGCCAGAAACATGGACTTTACACGTGTGGCGGCTTCTGCCGCTTTTTTTGCCTCCAGGACCTCCTTCTCAACTTTCTTACGTTCGGTGACATCCAATATCGTCCCTATTGATTTTATCGGACTTCCCTCCATATCATAGAAGGTTTCCCCTTGTTCATGGACGTATTTGGTTCTCCCGTCCGGCATCACCAACCGATGTTCGACACTATAGGGAGACCTGTCCCGTACAGAGTCGGAAAAGGAGGTATTCACCAAATCCCGATCGTCCGGATGTATGACATTAAGAAACGTTTCATAGGTGGCTTCAAACGACTTGGGATCAAGCTCAAAGATGCGGTATACTTCGTCGGACCAGCTCAGCTTACCCGTTGGCATGTCAAGCTCCCAGCTTCCCATATGAGCGATTTGCTGGGCCAGGACCAAATTGGCTTCGCTTCTGAGCAGCTCTTCCCGGGCCCGTATGATTTCCGTGACGTCCCGGAAAACAACAACCGCCCCGGTTATCCCTTCCTGACTTCTAATCGGCGAAGCCGTGTATTCCACCGGCAATTTTTTTCCGTTCCGGTTCCAAAGCAGTTCATTGTCAACATGGCTGGTGAGGCCTTCAGCGTACGCATGACACATGGGGCATTTTTCGACGGAGTAAGGGCTGCCGTCGGACCGGGTGTGGTGAATCAAGGCATGGATGTTTCGTCCGATCAATTCCTCCTTTTGAAAGCCCAGAAGTTCGAGTGCCGCCGAATTGACAAAGGTGGTCCGGCCTTCGGTGTCAACACCAAAAATGCCTTCACCGGCAGACTCCAGAAGGAGCCGGCTGCGTTCCTCGGCCTCCCTCAGCGCCGTTTCGTTCCGCTTCTGTTTGGTGATGTCCCGAAAACTCCATACCCGGCCGACAATTAAATCTTCGACTCTCTGGGGCAGCGAAAACCGCTCAAAGATCCTCCCGTCATTTAATTTCAGGATATCAAAGCTCTCCTTTTCAGGCTGGTGGTAGAGCGCTTTCACTTTTTCAAGAAATTCCCCGGGATTTCTAAGCTGATCGAGCACAAATCCGATGGCCTTGTCATCATCCTTTAATGCCAGGATATCGTCGGGGACGCCCCACATTTCGACGAACTTTTTATTGTAGGTCGCCATCTTTCCTTTATTATCAACGACCAGTATCCCGTCGGCAGTCGATTCCAGTGTGGCATCCAGCAGGGATATTGAGTCCAGCAGGGCGGCTTCCGCGTCTCTGCGTTGGGTAATATCTTCAAACACGGCAACGCGAAGGAGCGGATGGTCTTTCATGCCTTGAATAAGAGAGACGGCAACGTTGGTCCATACAAGGGTACCGTCTTTACGAATCAACCGTTTCTCCATCTTGAAATTTTCAAGTTTACCTTCCTTCAAACGCTGCAGATTGTCTAATTCAAGGGGGCGATCATCCGGGTGCGTGACCTTCATACAATTCATTTCACTCAGTTCTTCTTCGGTATACCCGACAATTTCACAATATTTTCTATTCACTTGAAGATAACTGCCGGTCTCAGCCTCGCTTAACGCAATACCCATGGCGGCCTGGTTAAATATGTGCCGAAATTTTTCTTCACTGATCTCCAGTTGCAGGAGTGTGCTGGTTTGTTCCTGGACCTTTTTTTCCAGAGTCCGGTTGGCGTGTATCAATCTTTCCGTCATTCCGTTCAAGGCGTTGCCGAGTTTCCCGATCTCGTCTTTTGAGCAAAGCGTGATCCGTTTCTCATAATCACCCCGGCTGATCATAACGGCGGCCCTGGTAATATTGATGATAGGTTTTGTAATCATACCCGAGAGAAAAAAGGAGATGATCGTGGTAAGCAACATCAGCCCGATAATCAGTCCCGTCATCAACGTTCCCAAATCAGTAGCCGTTTTAAGCACTTCTGCTCTGTCCATCTTAACGACAATGCCAATGCCCAACGCATCCAGATAACGGGTGACCGCAATGACAGGCTCATTCCGGTAATCAAAGGCATGATCAAGCGTCGTTTCAATCTTCTGCAATGCCATCACCATCGGCCTGGCTCTTTCAGTGCCGTTTATTGCATGAGCAGATGATTTTTTAAATCGCCGCGGCGTGAGGAACAGCATCTCATTGTCGCTGCCGCTCAATGCCATCATCATTTCACCGCTTGATCCAAAACCGGTATAATCACGCAGCAGTTCATTCAAAATGCCTATTTCAACCTGCATAACGATAACACCCAAAAACTCGCTGTTAAGTTTGAGAGGTTCTGCAAACATGATTTTGGTGGATGCGATATCATGCTGATCGATAAAATAATGCACATCCGGCTTTTTCATCGCCTTTAGGAATGACGGATGGCCCATGCGGGAGTTTTGGGGGCGCTTGTCATTGGCTGAAATTGTCATCTCTCCGTCCGGGCATACGACAAAAAGGCCATCCATGCGCTGAATGTTTCCAATGGCATCCGACATGATTTTTTTCACCCGATCCAATGCATCTTCATCACGGGTTTGATTGTACGTTTTCAGGGACCGCTGAAGCTGTGTCAGTCTGCTGATCAGTCGGAGTTTTTCAAAATTGGTATCAAGGAGAGCAGTCAGGCGCCGTTTCTGAACGTTTGCCATGGATTCCATGTCCCCGACCGCCTCGGACAAGATGGCCTTTTGTGAATGGTAGTAGCCGGTTGCCATGATGATGATATGTGTAGAGAGCGTAAGGGCAAGTAGAGGCAGTATAATTTTATATCGAATGCTCATATATGCCTCTTAAGTGGATAGCTGCATTTGTAATTCAGAAGATAAATTTTGATGGGCCCGGGGCAGTTCAATGACAAAACATGCCCCGTTCGGCATCCGGTTTTCAGCCTGGATCCGTCCGCCATGTTCCTCTATGATTCCCTTGCTGATGGATAACCCCAGCCCCGTTCCCTTTTCCGGTCCTTTGGTCGTGTAAAAAGCATCCCATATGGTCCCAAACGCATCTTCCGTGATTCCCGGGCCGTTATCGGCAATGGATATTTGAACATTTCCCGCATTTTCTTTTACGACAACATTTAATTGGGGGCGTTTTACAGACGCCATTGCATCTGCGGCATTTCTGAATAAATTGATAAGCACCTGCTCAATTTGCTGTCGATTGCCTTTAACCGGCGGCATGCTGCTGTCTGCATCCAGATTTACCTGAATCCTTTTTAAATCGGAATGGCAAAGATTCCGGGCGGTTTCTATACAGGCGACCAAATTGATAACGGCTTTCTGATGATCATCCCGGCGTGAGAAGTGACGCATATTCCCGGTAAGAGTTGTTATTCTTTGGGCACCGATTATGACCTCTTCAACCATCTCCTGGCATTGGGCAACCCTTGATGCGATCTCTTCCGTATTCAGATGCGAAACATCCATGTCCCCTGTCAAGGATTGCCGCAGCCGTTGAAGTTCGTCTTTTATCATGTCTGCATTGCTGCTGATAAACGTCAACGGATTATTGATTTCATGCGCTACGCCGGCGGATAAGGTGCCTAAAGTACTGAGGCGTTCTGCGTGCACCAGCTGCCGGGCTCTTTCTTGGGCCAGGGCTTCCATGTGATCGCGGTGCATTTTAAGCTCCATATGCGTCCGCACCCTGGCTTTAACGACTGCGGGTTTAATGGGCTTGGAAATGTAGTCAACCGCACCAAGGCCGAAGCCTTTGGTCTCAGCCTCCATTTCACTTTTAGCCGTCACAAAGATGATCGGCGTGTTTTTAGTTTTTTCACCGGCTTTCAATTTTCGGCATACGTCATAACCGTCCATGTCCGGCATCATTATGTCAAGTAAAATCAGATCAGGCGTGCGCTTCTCGGCAATTTCCAGCGCAATGGCACCTGAGGGAGCCACCATGATAAAATAATCATTTTCCAATACCCTCCTGAGAACATCAATGTTTTCCGGCAAATCATCGACAATCAGAATGCTTTGCATAAAAAATCCTCTTCCCTATAAAGAATTACGTTCCTCTTCTGAATCCGCTAAAGTCATGGCTGTCTCTTTGAACTGATCCTGAATTTCCAGGAATGCATCAACAACGTCCGGGTCAAGATGCACGCCCCGGAGCTCTGAAATCATTGCTACCGATTTTTGATGGGAAAACGGCTTTTTATAGACGCGCCTGCTGATCAAAGCATCATATACATCTGCCAAGGCCATCAGCCTTCCGGCAATTGGAATATCGTTTCCCGATAATCCGTCCGGATAACCTGTGCCATCCCATTTCTCATGGTGAGACCGGCTAATCTGTCTTGCATAACGTAAAAACGAATCATTTTCTGAACCCAAAGAGGCTTCGGAATGGGATATGGCTTTGTAGCCGATGATGGCGTGACGTTTCATTTCTTCAAATTCATCAAAAGTCAGCTTTCCCGGCTTCAGCAGGATCGCGTCTGGGATTCCGACCTTACCGATATCATGAAGCGGTGCTGATTTCGCCATTAAATCGATGGTCTCTGCATCCAGAAAATCACGGAAATTCGGATGATTTATTAATCTTTCTGCCAGCAGGCGGACATACGTGCTTGTCCTGAGGATATGCCCACCGGTTTCGGGGTCGCGGTGTTCTGCCAAATTAGCCATGCTCAGAATCGTGACATCCTGGGTTAAAACCAGCTTTGCCATAGCCTCAGCGACCTTGTGTGACAAAACGCGATTCTGATCGTACAAGGCAAGGTGAGTGGCGGCGCGTGCCAGAACAATGGGGGGGCTGACCGGTTTGGTAATATAGTCAACCGCACCCAGCTCAAATCCATATGTTTCATCTTCTACATTATTTTTAGACGTAACAAAGATGACCGGTATTTTCCGAGTGCTCGCGCTCTGTTTAAGCCGCCGGCATACTTCAAAACCATCCATTTCCGGCATCATAACATCCAGCAAAATCAAATCGGGTTGCTTTTGTCCAAAGGCGATCTTAAGTGCCGTCATGCCTGACGTTGCAACTTGTATGTTGTAGTCTTTCTCCAAAATGCCTCTTAAGACACCTACATTTTCCGGGATATCATCAACCAATAAGATCGTTTGTTTCGTCGTGGTCATTTCGTTCCTCAAGGTTAATTTTTATCAAAAAGTAGAGTCTCAAAGCCTAAGTTCTCAATCCGTAGGGGGATGCATTCATATTCATCCATACTCAAATCTCCTTGATCGACTAGTTGCCTGCCATCCTGGCTGCAATATCTGCATCAACTTCACCGAAGGACTGCAATTCCTTTTAAATTATAAATCAAAAGATCCTGAAGATTTGCCGTGCTCCCTTTTTTGCCGCACATCCCGTTAATGGTACATCCTTGGTTTTTAGCGGTTTCCTGACATTGAAAACAAAACATGTAAAAGCCTCTTTATTGATAAATTAATTGCTGAATGCCGCCTTTCCTTGCACTTACAGGTACACCATACGCTTAAAGAAGAATAAAAACCTTGATCTGGGTCAAGCCACAAAGAAACGTGTAAGAATAATATTGGTGCGATAAAAGTCGGGGTGGTGTATTGACTACATTTAACACATAACAATTTCAGATTAAAGGAATTTGAACTATCCCGGAAGGTTTTTGTATTCAAACGTGTATCCCATCTGGTGTAGTATGGTCGAGTATACTTCACTCAACTGCCTGACCAAGGGGTCACGAGGAGAAACAAACACAAGTTTTTTTATTTCCTGGCCCAAAGTCGTTTGGGAATTTAGTATATAAATCAGAATGAGCAGGGACAGACATTTTAAACTAAATTTCTTCATTAGACTGAAATAAAATCCGTATCAGATTTAAACGTGTTTTGATCCCAAAAGGATTCGGGCAAATATATCGCAATCGCAATAAATATTTTTGAACTTGTTATTTTAAAATGATATAGAAAATGGGTACACGTTGCAATGGATAAGCTTTTTATATTAGCCGCAAATGACCTGGACTTTACGCGAAGCTTATCTGTTGATTAGAATTTATAGAAACGCAGATTCTGAATTCTCAATTTTTCAGGCGATTCACTTAACGCTTTTTTGTCCCCAGTATTCAGTTTCGCGTTTAATGATGGCAATACCATATTGTGGATTTCTTCTTACTATAAAACTCTCAGATTCGACTGTTGGGGATGTAAATATGACCAAAGAAGAGCGACGATCAAATTTTGTATTCAAACCATTTCAACATGACAACAGAATTGGCGTCGAGCTAAAGAACGCTCCAATTGTTTGGGATTTAGAAAATGGTAATTTGTCTTTTTTCGGAATAGATTCGGCTCTTTTCTGGACAGATCCTTCTCTGGTGCGAATGTTATCGCCGCTTGCTAAGGAAATAGGACTTGATTTATTTCAGTTACTTATAGCTTATTCATCAAGTTTTGGCACCTATGAAGATTATCACGCAATGGTCTCAACTTTAGGGAAAACGTTTAAAGCAGGATTTTTGGCTTGGGGAGAGGCCGTTTCAACCGCAGGGTGGGGTATTTTTGAAATGCCCGAGTTTAATGCAAAGACCCAACAAGCGACAGTGATAATACATAATTCATGGGAAATAAGAATGCAAAGGAATCTTCCTGCTGAAGAACGCTGGGGATGCCCGTTTTTGCAGGGAAAAATTATTGGAATATTTAGTCATGCCTTTAACACCCGATGCTGGGCAGATGTCTTTTGCTATTATGACCAGGATAAACCATATGCAGAATTAAAAATTTTTCCTTCCAAGAAGACCATTGAAGATGAAATTAAAAAAATTCGCTACCTGCAAATGGCAAAAAAAGAACAAGTATTGGCAAAAAAAATTGAAGACAGAACAGCGGAACTCAAACAAGCTCAAAAACAAATTGAGGAATATTCAAAAACATTAGAACAAAAGGTTGCCCAACGGACATCGGAATTACTCAATACCAACAAGCAGCTTCAAGCCGAAATTAATATCCGAAGACAAACTGAAAATGCGTTGCAACAAAGCTACGACACCTTAAATCACACCTTAGCGGCCTCGCCAATAGGTATTGTCCTTGTTGAAAACAGGATTTTGAAATGGGCCAATGACGAATTCAAGTCGTTGTTTAGATTCGAATCTAAAAAGGATTATCAGAACAAGAGTACCCGGCAATTGTATGTTAATGAAGAAGATTATCTTTACTTTGGCCGGATATTCTATGATGAGGCGAAAGCCGGCGAGCCGATTGAGGGTGAGACTACAGTTCGGCGTAAAGACGGCTCAACATTCCCGGCACACATAAAAATAAGCAGTGTTGACCCTTCCGATCCAATGCAACGTGCCGTGCTCAGCATTTCTGATATAACCTCAAGGAAACAAGCAGAGCAGACATTGTTGAATACCACCAAGAGGCTACAAAGTATTACAGACTCATCCCAGGATGCTATCATTGTAGTAGACCGCCAAGGAAAAATTTTATTTTGGAACCCAGCGGCCAAACAAATTTTTGGCTATACCCACCAAGAAGCAATGGGTCGGAATCTGCATCACCTGTTGATGCTACAACACTACAGCAAAGCTTATAATAATGCCGCTGTGATATTTCAGCAAATAGGTCAAGGCAACGCAATAAATAAAACCATAGAACTGGAAGCCATTAGAAAAGATGGAGAAAAGATAGCCATCGGACTATCCCTGTCTGCAATTGATTCCCAGGATGGTTGGAGTGCGGTTGGCGTTATACGGGACATTACAGAACAAAGAAAGACCCATGAAATGCTGATACAATCTGAAAAAATGCTTTCAGTGGGTGGACTTGCAGCGGGCATGGCCCATGAAATAAATAATCCCTTGGCAGGCATGGTGCAAAATGCCAATGTCTTAAAATCCCGATTGAGAGATATTGATATGCAGGCAAATTTGAAAGTGGCAAAAGAACTTGGCATCTCCACGGAGGATATCACGGCTTTTATGGAAAAAAGAAATATTTTCCGCATGATTGATGCCATTCAGGAATCCGGGGTACGTGCGGCTGAAATAGTTAACAGCATGCTCAGTTTTGCACGAAAATCAGATGCCACCGTCTCGTCCATTTATCCTGATAAACTTATGGATGAAATTCTTGAACTGGCAGCTACAAGCTATGACTTCAAAAAACAGTATGATTTTAAATCTATAAAAATTATAAAAGAATATGCTGACAATTTGCCCCTGCTGCCCTGTGAAGGGGCGAAAATTCAGCAGGTGCTGTTGAATATTTTCAGAAATGGTGCCCAGGCCATGCAAACGGCAAAAACAAAATCGCCACGGTTTATCCTTAGAATTTTCAGTAAAGGAGAACCGGAAATGGTCCATATAGAAATAGAGGATAATGGACCGGGGATGGATGAGCAGACTCGATTAAAGGTGTTTGAGCCGTTCTTTACGACAAAACCGGTAGGGGTTGGTACAGGGCTGGGATTATCTGTTTCTTATTTTATCATCACTGAAAATCATAAGGGAACAATGGACGTCATTTCGGAACCGGGAAAAGGGGCCAATTTTATTATTCGACTGCCGGTTGACAAGAGAAAAGACATATAAAAGTGAGTCCCAGGATTGATCCTATCCGAATTCTATTATCTGCAGGATCTCATGTATCAAAATTTTGGTTCATTTTTTTAAGAAGTCTTAGAAATTCTTTTTTTTCTTCCTGTGTGAAATCGTGGTAGGCAGTGTTCTGAACCTCAGTGGATATTTCATCAAATATCTTTTCAATACTCAACCCTTTTTCGGTTAAACAGACATGAGTTGTCCGTTGATCACGGCTGCGCTTAACTTTCTTTACATAGCCCAGCTTTTCGAGCTTATTAACCAATGTGGTAATCGTTGACTTTTCTTTACCTAACAACGCGCCTATTTCTTTCATGGTCAAAGATTCATTATGATCGTAGAGTACGGTTAAGATATTCCCGTAAGAAGGTACGATATCATCAATATTTTTATCCTGAAGCTGCTTTTCAATAAATTTAATCATCTTCTTTTTTGTTTTACTCATAAAAAAGACAATGTACTTTTCTTTCATCATTTATCCTCAATTCATATTTGTTAGACCCGATTATATTATGGGCGTATCAAATTTAACAAGAAAATAGTTTGACATGGAACTTTTTTCACATTACATTAGTTCGATGTAGAACTAAAACAAAGGAAATCAAAATGGAATCTATACAATTTAAAGCGATGCAAATTAGTGAAAAAGACAAAGGTGTATTTGAACGCAACATCATCTCAAGAAACACCTCAGATTTGCCCGATGGTGACGTCCTGATCAAGGTAAGCTACTCTTCACTGAATTATAAAGATGCGCTTTCATCTATTGGCAATAAGGGTGTTACCCGGCAATATCCACATACGCCGGGAATAGATGCAGCCGGAATTGTTACCCAAAGTAGCTCCGGTCTTTTTAAAACCGGAGATGAGGTCATCGTAACCGGATATGATCTTGGGATGAATACAGCCGGTGGCTTTGGCGAATATATACGCGTTCCTGCTGACTGGGTTGTACCTTGTCCTGATTCTTTATCCCTAAAGGAGAGCATGATTTATGGCACAGCCGGTTTCACAGCTGCTTTGTCTGTTTACAAACTTATTGGGTCAGGCGTAAACCCTGAAGATGGTGAAATCCTTGTAACAGGTGCGACCGGAGGGGTGGGGAGCATAGCCGTGTCAATCCTTAAAAGACTTGGATATGAAGTGATTGCGGCAACCGGAAAAATTCACGAAAAAGAATTGTTACAGTCCATCGGCGCAAAAGATATCATTGATCGCAGCGAACTAGATGACAGCTCCAAGCGTCCGATGCTTAAAGGCAGATGGGCAGGTGTAATCGATACCGTAGGGGGCAATACACTATCCACTGCGCTAAAGATGACCAACTATTCCGGAAGTGTCACATGCTGCGGCAATGTCTCTGCACATGAATTCACAAGCTCAATCTATCCTTTTATCCTTCGGGGCATCTCTCTTTTTGGCATTGACTCGGTCCAGTGCCCGATGGATTTGAGAAAGGATATCTGGTCCAACCTTGCAACGTCATGGAAGATTGACAATATCAATTCAAATGTTACCGAAGTCTCTTTAGAAAAACTCAACGATAGAATCGATTTAATACTTGCAGGTAAGCATGTAGGGAGAACCATCATCAACCATAACCTATAGCAGGTATTTTCCCCGGCTGTGCGCTTATTGACTTTTATAAATGTTTTATTTTATAAGTACTAACTTTGCGCACAAGGCCGGGATAAGGAATGATACCACAGAAAGATAATAAAGTTTACACCGTCGGCACCCTGACAAGACAGATAAAAAACCTGCTGGAGGACCAATATCCTTTTTTATGGATCACAGGTGAGATCTCAAATTTTGCAACGCCGGCTTCAGGTCATTCCTATTTTTCATTAAAAGACGAAGCTGCCGTGATTTCCTGCGTGATTTTTAAAGGGCAAAAACGCCATTTAAAATTCACTCCTGAAAACGGCATGAAAGTCAAAGGCATGGCCCGCCTCTCCCTTTACGAGCCCCGGGGAACTTACCAACTCATTTTTGAACATATGGAGCCCGAGGGCACAGGCGCACTGCAGCAAGCCTTTGAACAGCTTAAAGCCAAGCTGTCAGCCATGGGCTGGTTTGATGCTGAACTCAAAAAAGAGATTCCGTTTTTACCATCGAAAATCCATGTCATCACCTCGGGCACGGGTGCTGCGGTTCGCGACATTATTCAGGTGGCCAAACAGCGCTGCCCAAGTGTTCCCCTTGAAATCATTCCGGTCAAGGTACAAGGAGAGACCGCAGAATTTGAAATTGCCAAGGCCATTGAACTTGCCAACACGGTCAACACCTGTGACCTGATTATCATTGCCCGTGGCGGCGGCTCTTTGGAGGATTTGTGGGCATTTAACACCCAAACCGTGGCAAAGGCGGTTTTTGAATCCGAAATCCCAATCATTTCAGGTGTTGGCCATGAAATTGACTTCACCATTGCCGACTTTGTCGCCGATCTTCGTGCCCCTACCCCATCGGCTGCGGCCCAGATGGCTTTGCCCGACCAGGCTGCGATTGTTCATCAAATCCTTGGGCTGCAAAACGAATTAAACAATAAAATTGAGCGTCGGCTGTTTCAACTGCGCGAACATATAACCGATTTGCGCAGTCGGCTTAAAAGCCCGGCCAGGGTTGTAGACGATTTCAGGTTCCGCATCGAGGATCTGCAATCCAGAGCGTTTTCTCTGGTCAAAAATCAAATTGCCCACCAGCGTGAAAGAATCCAATGGCTTAACCGAACCCTTGCAGGCACCCTGCCCAGCATCCAGACCCATAGAAAGGATGTTGAGGACTTTAAAGCAAATCTGGATTATCTTTTTGGGGCTTTTTTGAAACGATGCAAAGACCGGGTAAACGAACAACATGTCCAAATTGAGACGTTAAATCCGTCAGCCGTATTAAAGCGCGGTTACAGCATCACCCGCAGCCTTTCCGGCCGTCATGTTGTCATGGATGCGGATACGGTTGATACGGACGATGACATTGAAATTATTTTATCTAAAGGACGCCTGGATGCCCGGGTGGTAAAAACATATGGCAAAAAAGACCTTTGAATCGGCACTAAAACAGCTTGAAACCATTGTCAAAGAGATGGAATCCGGTGATTTGACATTGGAAAAGGCAGTTAAAAAATATGAAGAAGGTATCGCCAATACCCGTTTCTGCCTTGATATTTTAGATAAGACCGAACAGAAAATTACCCAACTGACCCTGGATGTTGACGGCAACCCCGATGTATCAGATTTTAAGGAAGAGCAATGAGCACTTTTGATCTTTCCGGATATTTATCCCGGAACAGAAAACTGGTTGATGACGCGTTGATAAGCATTTTTGAAAAGCTGGACCGGCAACGTGAGCTTGTCCAGGCCATGACACACTCTTTGATGGCCGGGGGCAAACGGGTGCGCCCTGCCCTGGCGCTGGCAACGGCCCATGCATTAGGTGCAGATCCGCTCATTGCCCTGCCCGCTTCGTGTGCCATTGAAATGATCCATACCTATTCTTTGATCCATGATGATTTACCGGGCATGGATGATGATGATCTGCGCAGGGGTGTGCCGACCTGCCACAAACAATTTTCCGAAGCCACTGCCATTTTGGCCGGTGACGGGCTGTTAACCCATGCCTTTCACATTCTTGCCGCCCCCGGATCATGCTTCAAGGTCTTTCCCGGTGCCCAAACCCGGCTGATTTTAGTGGAAAAAATCTCTGCGGCTGCCGGCATTAACGGCATGGTGGAAGGCCAGATGCTGGATATGCAGGCAGAAAAAAATCCCGAAGCTTTGCCGGATGACAGCGCTGAAGCCCTGGCCCATTTGAAAAAAATCCACCGGCACAAAACCGGTGCCATGATAGAGGTCAGTGTTGCATCCGGGGCACTCAGCGCCGGTGCCGACCCTGACGCGGTGACCGCCTTGGGCACATATGCGAAAAATATCGGGCTTGCCTTCCAGGTGATGGACGACATTTTAAATGTGGAGGGGGATCCCAAAATCATGGGCAAGGCGGTGGGAACCGATGCCCTGCATGATAAGATGACATTTCCTGCCATTTTGGGCCTGCAAGGATCAAAAGACTTTTCACAACAGCTTATAGCCAATGCCCTGGATGCTTTGGACAGTTACAAAGACAAGGAATTTAAGGAAAAAAGCGAGCCGTTACGCGCCATTGCCGGTTACATTATCAACAGGAAACGATGAAGGCTTAAAAGAGGTAGGCATTGAAATATCTTGACCAAATAAACGGCCCCGAGGATCTAAAACGGATCCCAAGAAACGAACTCGGTGCTGTTGCCCGGGAGCTCCGGAGCAGAATTATTGATGTGGTATCAAAAAACGGCGGGCATCTGGCATCAAGTCTGGGCGTTGTTGAACTCACCATTGCCCTGCATTACGTATTTGATCTGCCCAAGGATACCCTGATCTGGGATGTGGGCCATCAATCCTACGCGCACAAACTGTTGACCGGGCGTCACAAAAACTTTGACACCCTTCGAAAATACAAAGGCCTTTCGGGATTTGTTAAAATCAAGGAAAGTCCTTACGATTCGCTGACCGTGGGACACGCATCCACGTCAATTTCCGCAGGTCTCGGCATGAGTTATGCCAAGAAGCTCAAGCAGGACAACTCCAATGTAGTCTCCATCATCGGCGACGGTTCGATGACCGCAGGGCTCGCCTATGAAGGCCTGAACCATTCTGGAGATCTCCAGCAGAAATACATCGTTATATTAAACGATAACGACATGTCCATATCCGCCAATGTCGGTGCGTTGTCTTCTTATCTGTCCCGGACCTTTTCACACAAGGCCCTGCAGAATATGCGAAACCAGTTTGGCCAGTTTCTAAAATCCGTTCCAAAAATCGGCGATGACATGTATGGATGGGCCAAAAGGTGGGAGGAGTCGTTTAAGACCTTTGTAACCCCGGGCATGCTGTTTGAGGCCTTTAATTTCGATTATTTCGGTCCCATTGACGGGCATAATCTGGATCATCTCATTGATATTTTATCTAATATTAAAGATCCGGATTCCCCAGTGCTGCTGCATGTGACCACCAAAAAGGGCAAAGGGTATAAACCTGCCGAAGACAATCCGGTATATTTTCACGGTGTGGGTAAATTTTCCGTGGATACCGGGAAATGCCCGATTACGTCAGCAGGCGCCCCTCCCTCTTATACATCGGTGTTCGGGAAGTGCATGATTGAGCTTGCACAACAAAACAAATGCATTGTGGCGGTGACGGCAGCCATGCCCGAAGGTACGGGATTAGGTCCGTTTGCCGAACAGTTTCCCGACCGGTTTATTGATGTGGGTATTGCCGAACAGCATGCCGTGACCTTTGCCGCAGGACTTGCCGCCAAAGGTGCAAAGCCTGTGGTGGCCATCTATTCAACCTTTTTGCAGCGCGGCTATGACCAGATTCTTCATGATGTCTGCATTGACGGTCATCCTGTAATTTTTGCCCTGGACCGTGGCGGCATTGTGGGTGAAGACGGTCCCACCCACCACGGGTTGTTTGATTTTTCCTATCTTCGGTCCATACCCAATATCACTGTTATGGCCCCCATGGATGAAAACGAACTAGTGCGTATGATGCATACCGCCGTGGCCCACCAAGGCCCCATTGCCCTGCGTTATCCCAGGGGGGCGGGCCAGGGGGTTGACGTTGATTACAATGCCAAGCCCATTGACATCGGAAAAGCAAAAGTGCTTCGCACAGGCGACGATCTGCTGATCATCGGCATCGGCCGCTGCGTTAATGAGGCCATGGATGCTGCAGAACAATTATCCCTACAGGGCATTGAAAGCACCGTAGTCAATGCACGGTTTGTAAAGCCTTTGGATGCAGATCTGATTCTTGAGCTTGCCGGAAAGGTCAAAAAAGTGGTGACCATAGAAGAACATGTGCTGGCAGGTGGTTTTGGCTCCGCCGTTCTTGAACTGATCTGCGACAACGGCCTTTCAGGGTGTGTGGTCAGCCGGGTAGGCATTAAAGATCAATTTGTTGAACACGGCAGCCAGAAGGAGCTTCGAAAGGATTACGGCATTGATGCCCAGGCCGTTGTGTCAGCAGGATTGAAGTTGTGCAGTGAAAAATAAAATGGTCAGAAAACGCCTGGACCAGGCCTTAGTTGAACAGGGCCTGATACGCTCAAGGGAACGGGCCAAGGCCATGATCATGGCCGGAAAGGTTCTGGTCAACGGTATCAAGGTAGATAAGCCGGGCACCCAGGTGAATCACGATGCCCGGCTTGAGGTCAAAGCCCCGGATCACCCATATGTCAGCCGGGGCGGGCTTAAACTTGAAAAAGCACTTCAAAGTTTTCCCGTATCTGTTCAGGATGCGGTCTGTCTTGATATTGGTGCCTCCACAGGCGGATTCACCGACTGCCTGCTCAAATTCGGGGCCAAAAAAGTATTTGCCGTGGATGTGGGCTATGGGCAGCTTGACTGGTCCCTTCGACAAGACGGCCGGGTGGTGGTTATAGAACGCACCAATATCCGCCACCTTCCCTATGAGACAATCGGTCAATCCATGGATGCGGTGGTGGCGGACACCTCTTTTATCTCTCTAAAAACGGTTATTCCATCGGCAGAAAAATTCATGCACGAAGGTACGAATATCCTGGCCCTGATCAAACCCCAATTTGAGGCAGGAAAGGAAAATGTCGGCAAAGGCGGCATCGTAAAGGATCCTGAAATCAGAAACCAGGTCAAGCAGGATATTATGCTTTTTTTCCAGAACAGGGGATACAAGGTGAACGGTACCGTGACCTCACCGGTTTTAGGCGCAAAAGGCAATGAGGAATACGTAATTTCATTGGTTTACGGAAAAAAATAAAATAATTCTGTTATTTTTATTTCATTTTGATTATTAGAGTATTGTTATTTTTTATATGAAAGTTGCAATAAGTTGTTAAGTTACTTTCATGTTTTGTTGTGGGATGTATCCGGGTGCCGTATCCTGGGTCAGCCCGTGGCTGTTATTAATATTCTAAAGGAGCCGTAATGAGCGAAGAAATCAAATCCATGAGGAATGTGGCTTTTGCGGGCCATGGAGGTGCGGGCAAGACAACTCTTGCTGAGGCTATGCTTTTCAAGGCCGGGGTAACCAATCGCCTTGGCAAGGTTGAAGAGGGAAATACCGTAATGGATTTCCAGCCCGAAGAAACAAAGAAGCAGCAAAGTATTAATACATCATTTATCAAATATACGCATGACAAGCATGTCGTTACTTTGATGGATACCCCCGGGGACCAAAATTTCTTTTCTGCTGCCAAAACATGTTTTCCTGTAGCCGACAGTATGGCTTTTGTCATTGATGGTGTTGGCGGACCTTCTGCCATGACCGAGGAAGCAGCAGCTTCTGCCCTGGAATATAACCTGCCCGGTTTTGTTATCATCAACAAACTTGACCGTGAACGTTCTGATTTCAGCACTGCGGTTGCCGCGTGCGATACGTCTCTTAAAAAGAAAGTCATTCCCGTATGTTATCCCATTGGAACAGAGGACGGGTTTAAAGGCCTTGTAAATATCGTTTCCGGCGAAGCCTTTGAGTATGACGCCGACGGCAAGGCCACAAGAATAGATGTCCCGGCGGATATGGCAGATGAAATTGCCGCTGACAAGGAAGAATTCGTTGAAAATATCGCAGAGCTTGATGATGATCTGCTTGAAAAATATCTGGAAGGCGAAGAACTGACTGAAGAAGAGATTAAAGGCGCTTTCAGAAAAGGCGTTCTTGATGCTCAATTTTATCCGGCGATCTGCACATCCGCCGCAAAGATGATCGGCGTTGATGTGGTATTTGATTTTATCAATGACTATATGCCTTCACCCATTGACCGCGGTGCTTGGATTGCCAAAGATGCCGATGGAAACGATGTGGAAGTGGCGCCTGATCCCGATGCTGAATTTACAGGTTTTGTATTTGCCACCATCGTTGACCCCTATGCAGGCCGGCTGTCTCTTTTCCGGGTCATCTCCGGAACACTTGGCAAGGAGGGCAATATCCTCAATGTGACCAAAGACACCAAGGAACGCTTTTCACAGCTTCTTGAAATTGCCGGCAAAGAACAAAAACAGATTACAGGCGCACTGCCCGGGTCCATTGTGGCCGTTGCAAAACTGAAAAGCACCCTGACAGGGGATACCCTGACCGGCGGCAAAAACATTCAGATTCCGGCACCGGCACCCTTACCCCCGTGCATCTCCTTTGCCATTTCACCCAAGTCCAAAAGCGACGAAGATAAAATTCATGAAGCCGTGCGTAAAATCCTTGAAGAAGATACCGGCCTGACCCTGCGTCGCGAGGAAGAGACCCGTCAGACCATTCTGTCCGGGCGCGGCCTGGTTCATATCGAAGTTACGGCGGAAAAAATCCAGCGTAAATTCAATGTGGGCATGGACATTGCCACACCCAAGGTTGCCTTTCGTGAAACCTTTAAGAAAAAAGTCCGGGTCCAGGGCAAGCATAAAAAACAGTCTGGCGGCCATGGACAGTATGGTGACTGCTGGATCGAACTTGAACCCCTACCCAAAGGCTCCGGTTATGAATTCGTGGATAAGATTGTGGGCGGCGTGATTCCCAAAAACTACATCCCTGCGGTTGAGGCGGGTATCCGGGAAGCCATGCAGAAAGGTATTCTGGCAGGATTCCCTTGTGTGGATTTCCGTACCACCCTGGATTTTGGTTCCTACCATGCTGTTGACTCGTCTGAAATGGCATTTAAAACGGCTGGATCCCTGGCATTTAAAAATGCGGCAGCCGAGGCCAAAGCTGTTTTACTTGAACCCATTATGAAGGTATCGGTCAAGGCGCCTGATGATGCCACAGGCGATATCATGGGTGATATGAACTCCAGACGCGGCCGGGTGCTCGGCATGGATTCCGAAGGAGACAAACAGATTATCAACGCACTGGTTCCCATGTCTGAGATGCTTCGGTATGCACCGGATTTAGGCTCCATGACCGGTGGCCGCGGAACCTTCACCATGGAGTTTGAGCAGTACGATGAAGTACCGCCGGATCTGGCCAAAAAGATTATTGACCAGGTCACTGCTGAAAAAGAAGGTTAACATTTATTTCAGATCCATTGGGTTTTCCTGATGGGCTATTGATAAGCCGTCCGGATTATATATCCGGACGGCTTTTTCTATTTAGTTAATCTGTAATTTCAAGTTGTTGAAAAGTATACGCTGGAACACGATCAAAGGGGGGGTTTTCATTTTTTACTTGACTTCCAACCCATATTTGACGAAAAATAAATAATCTCCCGGTACGATACAAGTGATTGATACCCATAAGGATCCAACAACTTCAATTTTTAATACTAAAGGCAGCCCCGGATGATTGAAAAAATTGATTTTCAACGGCTCGATTTAATGCCCTATGAACAGGCGATCTCGTCAATTATAGGGCAAGATTCCGGTTTTGGTATTATCCGTATTGAAGACGAAACGCCATATCTGATTTGGGAATCCTGCCGGTCATCTTTGCTGCAGAACCTGATTGCCGATATTCGTCAACTCGATAGTGCTCCGGTAAAACCGGATCTGAATGAACCCACCACCCGGTTAAAAAATCACTGCCCCCCATCCCATGACCTGTTGATTGAAGCGCTGGAACTGGATTTTTGGGACACTCAATTTTTTTTTTGCGGCCTAACGCCGGCCAAGAGAGCATCCAAGGTTGATCTGAATACGGTTTCCCGTTTTTTCCCCCATATTGCCAAGTGTCTGGAAGTTTATATCAATCTGCACCTCGAAAATGACCAGATGGCTCTTGAACTTGGCCGTCACTATGAAGAGCTCAACCTGATCTACCAGACCGAGGACCATTCAAAGGAGATGGCCGGCACTACGGAAACCCTGAACCGTGTTGTGGAAGACATGTCGGCTTTCATGGATGTGGATGCGGCATTTCTCATCATCCCTGACATGAAAAAATGGATTTTTCATGCAACCCAGGGAACCGGGATTGTTGAAAATGAAACCGGGATTAAGGAGATGGCAAGAAGCGGATTCAAAGAGATAAAACAGGACATGAAAACCATTGTCTTGAATTTGGAAGAATTGAAGACCCGCAAGTACCTGAAAATGAAAGAGCCGTTCTTAATGATATTATCTCCGATTCAAAATTCGGACAAAGAGCCGATCGGTGCATTGGGCTGTGTCCGGAAACCGGACGCGCCCAATTTTAAAACGGGTGACCGCAAACTTGTGGATGCACTAAGCCAGCGCGCCGGCAAAATTGTCCTCATGGATCTGGATCCCATGACAGGGCTGAATACCCGCAACAACTATGAGAATAATCTCAAAGAGGTTCTGAACCGGCCGGCCCGAAAGAATGACCATGCAGTTGCATGCCTCATCAATATCGACCAATTCCGCCTCATCAATGATGCATACGGCGTTAACGTTGCCGATGAGATTTTAAAGCAGGTTTCCCAGTTACTCAAATCCCACGTCAGAAACCGGGACTGCATTTCACGGCTGGAAGGCGACAAGTTCGCCCTGATCCTCAGGGGAATGCGGTCCGTGCACGACGGCTGGAATATTCTTGAACGAATCCGAAGCGATATTGCCGAAAAAAATTTTCAAGTGGGCAACAGCATCATCCATATCACTGTCCGGATAGGATTTGTTATCCTTGCCGATCCCGTTAATCATGTTGCACAAGTCAATGCCACGGTGGATATTGCAGCGGAAGAAGCAAAGGAAAAAGGCGGCAACTGCATTAAACTTTATGAAGAAGGCGGATGCCGTCTCCAGGAAAAAATGGACCAGGCCCGGTATGCCACCCAGATTGAAGCGCTCATGGAACAAGGCAGGTTTGTATTGTTTTCACAGCCCATTGTCCCTCTGCATGGTGACAGGATGTATTATGAAATCCTGATCCGCCTGCTGGACGACGATCAGAAAATTCTGCCACCCTTCAGGTTTCTTCCAGCGGCTGAAGCCTATAACAAAATGCCCTTTATTGACCGGTGGGTCATCGAAAACACGTGTAAGTGTCTTGAAGAAAACGCATCCATGTTAAAGGATCTTGATATATCATGGGGCATCAACCTGTCGGGACAGTCACTCCAGGATGAGACATTTATTAATTTTTTTCTGGTTTTTTTATCCAACTTGTCCATCCCCTCCTCCTGGGTCCATTTTGAAATCACAGAAACCACTGCCATCCGAAATTTCTCAAAGGTAATAGAAGTTATCGAACAGATTAAGCATATGGGGTTTGAAATCTCCTTGGATGATTTTGGCACCGGTTACAGTTCTTTTGAGTACCTGCAGCAGTTGCCGGTTTCCCATCTGAAAATTGACGGCTCGTTCATTAAGGATCTGGAAACCAACCAATTCAACCAGGTGGCGGTCAAGTCCATTGCGGATATTGCAAAATTTCTGGAAATCAAAACCATTGCCGAATTTGTTGAAAACCAGAACATCCTCGATTTTTTAAAAAAACTTAAGGTGAACTACGCCCAGGGCTACCATACCGGCAGACCCATGGCTCTGGCCGATACGTTAAAGCAACTCGAAAAACAGCCGGAATAAGGCATATTTAGCCAGAAGCCTATTATTTCAATGGCTTAACCTGTATCATTGCACATACTGTCTAATTTATGACAGAAAGTGACGCGGCGGAGCTATATTCATTTATTATGACATTTCACAATACAACTAAAAGAAAAGTCTTTCTCATGTTACTGACGATTTTTATGTGCGTCGGTATCATGTTGACCTTTCAGATGCGGTTTGAGCAAAAAAAAGTGAACGCCAACCTGATGCTCAGAAAAGACGGACAAAATACTTTAAAACTGATCAGCCTTGCCTATGAAAGATTTACATCAAAAATACAAGAACCTGCATCTGCAAAGGATGAACATCTATTTTTAAAAGTACTTTCCCAGACCGTTTCCAATAAAAAAATAGCCTATATCATCATCCAGCGCAAAGACAGTGCAGATAAACCCGTCATAGCCCTTCCTTCTGCCGATATCACCCGGATGATTCCGACCGCCATCCAAACCGCGTCATTGTCCAAACCCGGATTTCAAATACAGGATTTTACATCTCCGGATCAAACGGCATATATTGAATTGTCTCAACCCATCTATGAGCAAGGGGATCCATTTGCAGTAGTCCGGTTGGGCATAAAACCTGACCAATCCGGCTTTTTTGAAATCAAAAATCTGATTTTACCCCTCCAGATGTTGTTCTTCATTGGAATGGGAATGGTCTGCATTTATTACTGGTTTATGCTCATGTTCAAACCGCTCCGGCAAGTTATAAATGAAACCGGAGCCGGGCTTGTTGGGCGCAGACACCTGCGGACCAATATCAGTACCATGGTCATGGGGCTTGAAACACTTATGACCGATCTTCTCAGCAAGAAACAGGATGCGGAACAGGAAAAAAATGCCCTTGAGGGCAAAATGAAAATCATTGAATATGAAAACAATCAATTGTTCGATATCTTAAACAGCCTGGATTTTGGTATTTTGCTCATTGATACCAAAGACAATCTGTTTTTTATCAATGACTTTTTTCTTACCCTGTTGAACAAAGAACGTGATCCCCTGATGAATCAAACTGTTTTTGAGGTGCTGGACCACTCTGGTCTGAACACATTCATCCGGCAGCTCAGACTTATCGAACACGACTCCCTTAATTTCCAAATGGAAGTCTCGTTTCCCGACACCCGGCCTGAACAGACCTTCATGGTATCAGCGCATCCCCTGATAGACCATGACGACACAATATTTGGCCGGGTTGTTAAGCTTACGGACATCTCCCAGGAAAAAGCGACTGAAAAATCCCAGAAAGATTTCATGAACCACATTGCCCATGAACTGCGCACCCCTTTGACCAATATCAAGGCCTATAACGAAATGATCATGGACGGAGAAATTGAAGACCAGGAAATGCAAAAAGAATTTTTCAATACGATTAATGATGAGACAAACCGGCTTTCAGACCTGATCAAAAGTATTCTGGAGCTTGCCGAAACCGAGATGGGACAGATGACGGCGAAAAAAGAGATGGTCAAAACCCAATGGCTGGTTGAAAGCACCATAAACGCGGTTGAGGCAATGGCCCTGGAAAAAGGCATTGCCTTGACCACCCATCTGCCGGATAATTTACCCAACATATCCGGTGATAAGGAAATGCTCAAGGCCGCCCTGATCAATGTGCTGGGCAATGCCGTCAAATACACCCCGGAAGGCGGAAGTGCGACCTTTTCCCTGCGGGAAACCAGGGATATGGTCTGTTTTGAAGTAGAAGACACCGGATACGGCATTGAGCAAAAAGACCTGCCCCATGTGTTTGAAAAATTTTACCGGTCGGAAAACGATCAGGTTTCAGCCCAGACCGGATCGGGCTTAGGGCTTGCGATTACGGCTGAAATTGTCAAATCGCACGGAGGAACAATAGAAGTGTCCAGCGAACTGACAAAAGGCAGCAAATTTACCATCACCATACCAAAGGGAGACCTTCAGATTGGATAAATCAGAAAAAACAATCCTCATCATTGACGATGATGCCCATATTCGCAGAATTCTGGAGCTTAAATGCCGCAACGCAGGTTTCAGGGTGGTATCGGCGAAAAACGGAGTGCAAGGCCTTGACATCATAAAACAAGAAAATCCCGATGTTGTTATATCCGATATAAATATGCCCAAAATGAACGGTCAGGAACTGTGCCGTCTCTCAAATCCGATGAAAGCAACTGCACCTTTTTTAACCATCATCGTTACGGCCCGGATCACATCGGATAATGAGGCGTGGGTAAATGAGATGACCGATACGGTATTGATGGAAAAACCATTCAGTCCCTCCAAAATTCTTGAAACCGTCAATCAGTACCTGGTTAAAGGAGAGATCTGATGGAACCCGGCCGGCCTTTAGAACCAACCAGGGAGATCACCGTCCGTAACATCAATGGGAAAACCGTGCTGGCACCGGTTGCAGCCCTGACTCAAAAAAACGCCGGCCAGCTTGAATCTCTGCTCACCCTTTTGCTCAAAAAAAACATTACTGAAATCGTCCTGGATCTGGACCAAGTTCCTTTTTTTGATTCCAAGGCCCTGGAAATTCTGGTGGACGCCCAGAAAGATCTTAAATCAAAAAACGGAACCCTGCTGTTGTCAAATCTCAATGATGTCTGCCGGGATATCCTGATCTGCGCAAGATTAATCAACCTGTTTGGCATTATGAACCAGACGTACTACCGATCATAACAACTTGACCATGTCATCAAAAAACCAAAATATTCATACGAGAATGAAGCTTGGTGAGCTTCTTGTGGCCAAAGGAAAGCTCACCATGGAAAGACTGTATGAATTGCTCCAGCTGCAAAAAGAATCGGGAAAAAGCCTGGGTCACATTCTGGTGGCTGAAAAAATTCTGACCCCGGAGGAGCTGAATCAGTGTCTGTCTGAACAATTGGGTGTTCCCCATGCCTGGATTCGAAAAGGCATGGTAGACCCGGCCATTGTCCATGTCCTGCCCAAGGAAAAAGCCGTCCAGTTCAATGTAATCCCCATGTTTAAAGTCCATGATGTCCTTACGGTTGCCACCTGCGATCCCCACAATTTTTTCAACCAGGAAAAAATTAAAGAGATTACCGGCTTGGAAATACAGATGGTCCTGACCCGGGATTCCGATATCCAAAAGGCCATCAAAGAATGCTACCAGGCTGAAGCTGAAATCGACGACGTTATGACCAGCTTAGAGGAAGGGTCCGTGGATGTGGTGGCCGCCCCGGTGGAAACGTCCATAGCTGAAATCTCCAAAATGGCTGACGGCAGTCCGGTCATCAACCTGACCAACCTGATCCTGCTCAAATCCATCCGGGCCAATGCCAGCGATATCCACATCGAACCCCAGCAAAAAGAGTTCCGGGTAAGGGCCAGGGTTGACGGTGTGCTGTATGAACTTTTAACCCACCGCATGGAACGTCATTCAGCGGTGGTATCCCGGTTGAAGATTATGGCCAACCTGGACATTTCAGAACGCCGCCTTCCCCAGGATGGGCGGATCCAGGTTACCGTGGACGGACGGCGCATTGACCTGCGTTTCTCATCCATTCCCGGGTATTTTGGTGAAAAACTGGTCATCCGGATTTTGGACAAAAATCAGTCCATTCTGGACATCAACCGGTTGGGATTTGCCCCGGATATTCTCAACAGGTTCAAGGAACTGGTAAGAAAGCCTTACGGCCTGATCATTGTCTGCGGGCCTACAGGCTCCGGTAAAACCACGACCCTTTACGGCGCCACAAACATGCTCAACACCCCGGACAAAAACATTGTGGCCATTGAAGACCCGGTGGAATATCAAATGGAAGGGGTTAACCAGGTATCGGTCAATGCGCCCATCGGCTTAACCTTTGCCAAAATCCTAAAGCATGTCCTGCGCCAGGATCCGGACATTATCCTTTTGGGAGAGATACGGGACCGGGAAACCGCGGAGATTGCAATCCAAGCCTCCTTGACCGGGCATCTTGTACTCACCACGCTTCATACCAACGACAGCCCCAGTGCCATCACAAGACTTTTAGAAATGGGCATCGAGCCGTATTTGATCTCCTCCTCCCTGCTGGCCTCCATGGGACAGCGCCTCGTCCGTTCCATCTGCCCCTCGTGCAAAACCGACTATTATCCGCCCAAAGAGGTTTTAAAAATTTTGGGATTTGATGAGTCGGAAAAAAAGAAGTTCCAGCGGGGAAAAGGGTGTACCGAATGCCTGGATTCCGGTTATAAAGGCCGGATCGGCATCCACGAACTTCTGGTCAACGACAACGATCTCCAACGGTTGATTTTAGCCAATCCGACCATTGATAAAATCAAGGAAAACCTTGCGGCCCGAAACCATCAGTCCCTGAAACATGACGGGTTCAATAAGGTTCTCCAAGGTCTGACCACACTGGAAGAAATCCAGCGGGTCACCCTGACCGATGATATATAGTTCATACTCGATCATCGAGTCATAGATTTACCATGCTACCATGCCTATTGACCTAAATACATCACCTAAAACAACCGCTGAAAAGCCGTCCACTAAACGATCCTTTTCCAGTGGGAAGGCGATCAAATCCAAGGACATCGTCTTTTTTTTAACCCAGTTATCCATGATGCTGGAAGTGGGAATCTCTTTGAGCAATGCCGTTTCAACCATTGCCAATCAGACCGGAAATGCCAAATTTAAAGCGGCACTTTTATCCATGGTGGACCACATTGAAGAGGGCAACCAGCTTTCCGATGCCATGGCAATCCATCCAAAAGTTTTTAAGCCGGTCCACATCAATATCATCCGGTCCGGAGAAACCGGCGGCATCCTGAACCAGGCCCTGGACAATATTATTGAAATCCAGGAAAAAAATCAGGGGGTCATGTCCCAGCTCAAAACGGCCCTGGTCTATCCGTCGGTTCTCTGCGTATTGGCCATTCTGGTTACGATTTTCGTACTGGTGGGGATCCTTCCCAAATTTATGGCCTTTTTCGAGGGCAAAACCGACATTCTGCCCCTGACCACCCAAGCACTTATGGGGGCAAGCCTTATCCTTCGCAATTACTGGTGGGCCTGCCTTATCGGAGCTTCAACGGTTATGGCCCTTACGATTTATTATCTAAAATCCGATGTGGGAAAATCCCACATAGACTGGCTTTTAATCAACACCCCGGTGGTGGCTAAAATCGCCAATAATGTTTACACCAACCTGTTTTTAAGAATTATGGGCAACATGCTCAGCAGCAACATCCCCTTGAGCGAGGCTTTGGCCATCGCTGAAAAGTCTATGACAAACCGGTATTACCGTAGGTTTGTTAAGACCCTCCATGACAATATTGAAAAAGGGAGTAGTTTTGCAGCGGGATTCCTCTCCAATTCACATATCCAGAATTCCGTCAAACAGATGATTTTCGTAGGCGAAGAAGTGGGGAAGTTACCGGCGGTCATGGCCAGGCTGGTGAAATTTTACGATATGGAAATCCAGCAGGATTTTAAAAAAATTACGTCATTGATCGAACCTGTAGCTCTGATATTCATGGGTGTGGTGGTCTGGATCATTGTGTCAGCGGTTATTCTGCCTATGTTCCGCCTAGCCGGTGCCATTCATTAATGATTGAACGGAAAGTCACCCACCTGCGGCGTTGCATCTGGGCAACTTTTCGTCCAATCAGGGAAAGATGGCAGCTCCGGAACTAATTAAAAAGACGTATCACCCAACTCTTTTCTTGAAAAAATGGGCAAAATGGATGTATTCTTGTAACAGTTTATGCGAACGCCCCGATAAATTATTCGTTCTGAAAATCGTCAAAGGAGAAGAAGGTTCATGAAGCGATATATAAAAAAATCTAAACACATGGCTTCACAAAAAGGGTTTACCCTTATTGAGATTTTGATTGTTGTCATGGTGCTGGGTATTCTGGCCATGATCATTGTTCCCCAGATCAATGTGTCAACCGAGGATGCCAAGGAATCTACTTTGTCCACCAACATCACGGCGCTGCGCAATGCCATTGAGCTTTACTATCACCAGCATAACGGTGTGTACCCTGGGGCGTTAATAGTAGGTGGAACCGATGCTGTAACCACTGCGGCCGAGGCGGCCACTGCATTTGAGCAGCAGCTTACCCGGTATACCGACGTAAACGGCGCCACAGCTACAGTCAAATCTGATACGGCCAAATACGGCCCCTACATTAAAAATGGTGTTTTGCCGACCAATCCCTTTAATGAAATGGCCACCGTGCTCTGTGATATCGATACGGATGATATTACCAGTAAGACGTCAGACAAAACTACCGGGTGGAAGTTTTATGTCATTACCGGAAATCTCATGGCCAATGACGGAGACCATGACGATCTGTAAAGATCCGCGTCATTTTTTTAGACACGCTTCAATTTATCCATCCGGGTTCACGCTGATTGATACCATGATTGCCGTGTTGATCATCGGCATCATCGGTATGACTGCGTTACCTAAAATTTCCGATTTTCTAACCGACCGCAGATTGTCCGCCGCCTGCAGCCTGGTCATAGCCGGCCTTGAATATGCTTCGGCCTTAAGCATCCGGTACCAGCGGCCCTTTTCCATGTCCACAGACACGACGATTAAGCAATTTCAGGTCAAGGATACAGCCCCCTATCCGGATAGCTCGGCCGTTGTCCGCACCGGCAACACTCCGCCGGTCAATGCCGAGGACGTGGTATTCAACCCTGTGGCGGATCAATGGTATTCCACCCGTCTGGACCAAATGCCCGGCCTGGCAGAGATCCAAATTTCGTCAACACCGGCCGACATCACTTTTTATCCGGACGGTCATTCCGGTGAATTTGACAGTCTTCTAATCGTGGCACTGGGCAGCATGTCAAAAACAATCCGCGTGGACAGCATCAGCTCAAGGGTCTCCATCGATTGAAATTTTTTTTTCGGTCATCCGAAGGCTTCACCCTGTTTGAAATTCTCATTGCTTTAGTGATTCTAGGCACAGCTATAATTCCCATCATGGATGCCATGGCCCCCTCGATGTCCACCATCCCTTACCTGGAAAAGGAAATCGTGTTGACCAACCGTGCCAGAGGAACACTTAACCGGATAATCGCCCTGGATTTTGATACCCTTACGGCCAATGTGGGAAATCCTGTGGATATCACCTCTTTGTTCGGCAATATAACCGAAGGACAAAAGGAGATCTTCACCCATGGCAGCGTTGTATATCAACCCGTCATCGCCATTGAAGATGAATCCGGTGGCGACAATACGCTTTTAAAACTCAGCGTGACCTTAGAAAACCTGAAAGTAGCCACCCTGAAAACCAATGAATAATTTCCTGACCCACTTTTATTTTCATCCTGGGTTCCGCCGGGTATCTCAAAACGGATTTTCCCTAATTGAAGTATTGGTTTCGGTCCTGATTATCGGTATTGTGGTCACGGTATTTCAGCAGGTATTAGGCAGCTTCCTTGCAAGCCACCAGTATACAAAACAGACGTCTCGTTTACTCAACCAAGGGCGGTTTGCCATGGACCGTATGGTGGCCGTCACCCGGGAAACCGCCGTTATTGATTATCCGGCCCAAGGCAGTTCGGATGAAGAATTCAGGGTAACGGAACGGCTTCTGGACATGGTGAACAATATCAATAAACTATACATTGCCGCAGGAGACGGCATGCCCGATGCAGACAATGATTTCGACGGCCTGACGGACAATGATCCCGGTGCCAACGACGACGTGGAACTGGTGACCTTTGGACTGGATAAAAGCCAAAGCGACAACTGGAAGCTCATTGAGACCTTTCCCGATTATACAACGCCTGCCATGGACGATTCCCTGCCCCAAAGAACCCTTTGTGAGCATGTGACCCAGTTTACCTGCACCGTATTGACCGCCAATCTGGTGGAATTTGAACTCACCATAGAAAACCAGGGCAAAACCATCTATCTGAAAACCCGGGCTGTGGCCGGAAGGGTTGAATCATGACCCACAAAGCCGGCCGATACCCCATTGCGGTTGATACGGATGGACAGGACCTGTTTGCAATCCAGCTAAAGGATCATAAGGGACAGGTATGCATTAGAGCCGCCTTTCATGAACCCTTAAACAAAAAAACGGCAAGCAGCCAAGAGATACCGGCCCCGTCAATAAGTCATGATACGGCACACCCGGAACTTTCAGGCACATTAAAACGGTTGAAAAAAACAAAAGGGTTTTCAGGCAGGCGTATCATCCTCCATTTGCCCATGGAAAAGATGTTAAGCTTTCCAGTAAATTTTAAGCTCAAAAAGGATGATAACCAGGACTGGGCCCTTTTAGCTGAAATAGAAAAAAGCCTGCCCTATGCCCTGGAAGACGCAGTGGCCGATTATCCCTGTCTTTATCAATCCGGGACCGCCGATCAAAAGACAGCCATCATTACCGCAGCCAAAAAAAAGGATGTTCTGGACCTGATCGCCCCTTACAAAAAAGCAGGATTCCTGGTGGAAGCCGTGGATTTCAGCCCCCTGTCTTTGGTCCGGCTACATGGATTTTTGACACAAAGCCATGAAAAGCCTGACGTAATCTGCCACATCGGCAGGTATCAATCCAGTCTTATAGTAGTGGGCCAGAACCGAATTTATGCCCTGAATAAATTTAACTGGGGCCGTAACAAACTCAAGGATCAGCTCGACCGGACCCTGAAATATGACCGGGCGGCGCCCCATGCTTTGGATCTTTTGAAAACTTACGGTCTTGAAGAAGTCACAGATACCAGGGAGAATGCCAAAATTTCCGGCATTATTTCAAGAATTCTGACACCGCCCATGGAGAAACTGATTTTTGAATTCCATAAAGTTCTGGGATATGCCCTGGCCAAAGAACAGTTTCACAGTATTGGAAACATCTATTTTTACGGATTAGGTGCAACCGTCAACGGGTTAAACCGATACATTGAACAGCGTCTCAATATTCCTGCCACCCTGGGAACCATTAGGAATCATATTACCTGGAAGGCGCCTCTCCAGTTTCCGGATATGGAAACATGGGCATTGTTCAGCCCGGCCATCGGCCTGGCCGCCAGGAGGATTCCATGGCGATAAGAGACATCAACATGCTGCCCCTGGATGTTCTGGAAAAATCGATGCAATACCGGCTGTTCAAATTCTGGGCCCAATGGCTGGTGCTGGTACTTGTCATTGTCCTGGCCTGTTGTGCCGGTAGTTATCGCTGGATTCAGCTACAAAAAAAAGCCCTGCCCCTTCCCCTTGACACCAGGCAGGCCGTTTCCCAGGAACTGGACAAAATCAATGATTTTCACAGTCGAATAGCCGCCCTTCAGGAAAAACACCAGACCCTGGCACGCATTGTCAAAAAACAGGTATTTTACGATACCATTGCCGTATTTGCAGGCTGCCTGAACCATGAAACCTGGATCGACCAACTCTCCATCAAGCGCGATGATGACGAATCCGACCAGTTCCTCTTGACCTGTAACGGATTTTCCCTGAATCACAACACGCTAGGGCTGTTCCTGGATCGGATCGCCAAAGTCCCCCGGATCAAAGAGGTAGAGCTCAACAAATCTGGGACCGGAAGCCAAGACACTGGATTACAGCCTGATTATCCCCAGGCCGTGCGGTTCAGTATTTCCTGCGTCATGACCCGGATGCCTCTGAAATGAAACTGCAGCCCAGGCATATTGATCTGATGGCAGGGCTGTCAATGATTGTCATTATTGTATTAGGCGGCACATTCTGTTTCAGGATAATCATGGAAAACCGCCAGAAACAGTTTGTTGCGCAGCAGTTAATAAACAAGCAGCAAACAGAGCTGAATCTGGCCCAAAATAACCTGGCTGCGGTTAAGGATGTCCTGGCCGACCAGCAGAGTGCCTTGAACATTTTGAACAAACGGATTCCGGAATCCGCCAACATCGGCCTTTTGCTCAGCACCATCCATGCACTGGTCCGGGACCGTGACGTGACCATCACCGGCTTTAGCCATGCAAAGCCTGAAAAAATAAGACAATACAAACAGATCCAGCTTCAATTGACCCTGCATGGAAAATTCCTGGATATCTATTACATTATCCATCAGCTGGAGACTTTAAGCCGGTTGTTTATCATTGAAACCTTGAACATGAACCATCATGAGACTGGAATTGATGACTGCCAAGCCTTGATCAATGCCCGTATTTTTTACAATGAATAGTCCGGGAAAGCGCATGACCGTCTGCCCCGTATAGATTATGTCCAAAAAAACAGAGAAAATAAAACAGATTGCCCTGGCCGTGGTCTCTGTTGTTTTTGTCATTACCTTTTATATGACATTTTTCAAAAATAAATCCGGTCCCCAGCCGGCTCCCCCCCGATCTGTACCGGCAGCCTCGCCCTCATCACTTAACAGCAATACGCTGTTGAACACTCAACCTGTCAATAAGCCCTTGCCCCTGGGAAAAGAAGCGGACATTGCCTTTCAATATCCGATCCGGGACATTTTCAAACCACAGTTATCACCGTCCACTTCAAAACAAATGCCGGCAATAAAAAAAACCGCACCCAAACCTTTAAGCCAAGAAGAAATCCAGGCGATCAGAGACAAGCTCACGTTTAAAGGAGCCATCCTTAATGCGGGACACGCTGTTGCCATTATCGACAATGGATTTTTCCATGTCGGCGACACCATTGGACCTTATAAAATCGTATCTATTTCGGACAGAAATGTTCGGATTGATACGTTTCGCGGAATTGTAACTTTAGAGATGATCCATCATGAATAAAAAAAAATTAACCCCCGGAAGGTTTCCCCGAAAAGTGGGCTGGTTCAAAAGAATGAATCTATGTTTTCTGCTGTGGGGCGTGGTGATTATATTTTTGACTGGAAGTGCCGGCATCGCTTTTTGTGCGGATAAACAGCAAGTGGGGCTGCCTATGGATCAAGCCCGAAATGAGCGTCTAAAGGCAGACTTTCCGGAAAAAGAGAGCCTGACCCTCAAAACCTGCATCAAAGAAAAAGCAAAAATCCGTAAAGGTCCGTCCATGGCATATCCTGTCCTGTATGTCCTGTCTGCCGGTGCCCCCCTAACGGTTCTTGACATGCACAGCCCGTGGTTTCAAGTCCTTTTGCCCAATAATACAAAGGGATGGATCCATAAATCCCTGGTTCTGGATGGGGACCGCCTGGAACGCTATTTTAAAATACGTATACCCCAAAAGCCCGCACAGCCACATAAACAACCTCGTAAACAGGGTAGTATTTCCTTAAATTTCAGAGATATGAATATAAGGGATGCTTTTTCATCCCTGGCCATGGAATTTAAAACCAATATTGTGCTGTCATCGGATGTAAAAGGCAATATCACCCTGCATATTTTCAAGGCCACCCTGGAAGAGGCCATCCAAAGCATTGCCCTGGCCGGTGGATTCACGGCTCAAAACAAGAACGGATCATTCTACATTCTAAAAAAAGCACCGGAAACGCCGGAACGGCATATGAAAACCTTCCGGCTCAACTTTGTTGAAATCGACCAGGTCAAGGAAATCCTTAATGCCTTGACCGGCCTTGCGCCCATTGAAGTTCATACCGCCAGCAAAACCATATTTGTGGAGGATACCCCGGAAAACATAAGGCGGGTGGAGGAGGTCATCGGCTTTCTGGACAGTGTTCCCAAACAGGTCATGATTGAGGCCGAAATCCTGGAAGTCGCCTTGACCGACGACATGTCCTTTGGGGTAGACTGGCAGCATATCTGGACCGACATCAACGTGGGCACCAGTGGTTTTTCCAAGGCGGTCCTGCCCGATGCCAAAGGCATATCTGCCATCCCCTCAGACGGCACCGGTGTATTTGCCAATCTGTTTGCCGCCACAGGCACCAACTCGACCATTTCCCTGGCCATTGATGCATTAAAGGAAAAAACCACGGTCAATACGATATCCACGCCGAAAATCATCGCTATCCACGGCCGGTCAGCCAGGGTCCAGGTCGGAGGGCAGCAGGGGTACAAGGTCACCACTACCAATTTAGGCGTTCAAACAGAAACCATCGAATTTATAGACACCGGCGTTATCCTGGAGATCACCCCATACATTGACAAAGAAAACAACATCCTGCTCAATGTTGAACCTAGCATTAACACCGCACAAATCGAAGAAGGTATTCCCGTGGTCAAGTCCACAACCGTGTCGACTTCGCTCATTGCCCGTAACGGTGAAACCGTGTTCATTGGCGGACTCATTGAGAATGCGGACACAAAAATTCGCAAATCGGTCCCGGTGTTAGGGGATATTCCCGTCCTTGGCAACTTGTTCGGACGAACCGTTGACACCCAGCAAAAGACAGAAACCGTGGTCATGATCACCCCCCGGATACTGGATCATAATGAGCCCTTTGAACCGGCGCCCCCACTGTCCAAATCTGGAAAAATCCTATCTAAAGATATTCACCCGGATACCACCCCCTCAACTTCCATAACATCCCCGCAGTAAACATCATCTACATTCAAAACATAAAAACAATTGGCGAGCTTGGCCCTAACATCGGCCATAGCGTAGGTTGGGTTGAACGAAGTGAAACCCAACAACTTATCAATGTTGGGTTTCGTTCCTCAACCCAACCTACCGGAAATTCGTTTGGCCTAAAATATGACCAAAGCCCAATTGGCTTTAGGGCAACAGACGAAAGATTTTATCCCGTTTTCAAAAATCAGGATGGATTCCTGCTGGTGAGCATTATGCTTTTAATGGTGCTCATGGCCGTGTCTGTTTTTTCCGTCAATTATTACACCGCCACCCAACAGCGCATGACCATGAATCACCAGGCCGCTGTCCAGGAGGATTTTAGGCGGGGGGCCGTTCTCCAGGAATCTTTGTGGCAGGTGCTGTCCAACCCCTGCTACCGAACGGTTGCAGCCGGGGAGACCTATACCTTTGACGGGGCTGACTTTAACCGGAAAATTTTGAATTCAAGCCTTACCAATCACGAAGACGTGGTGTTGTTCGAAGTGATGTCCCAGGGAAGCACCCAGTCGCTGAACCGTGGATACCGTTATTTCTGTGATGCCGTCACCGGAGAGGTAGAGCCCCAGCCCGGTGTTACATCAGGATTCAATAAACCCGAAGGGATTGCTTTGGATGCTGATGGGAATCTGTTCATCGCGGATAAAGAGAATAACCGTATCGTAATACGAGACAGTGACGGGAACTTGACATTATTTGCCGGTACCGAAACAGCCGGGTACAGCGGTGACGGGGGATTGGCCACCAGTGCCATGCTCAATAAACCAGCCGGGGTTTGTGTGGATCCGACCGGGAATGTATACATTGCCGACACGGAAAATCACCGAATCAGGATGGTTGATTCGTCGGGCATGATCACCACAGTGGCAGGAACCGGCACCGCAGGCTATGCGGTTAACGGTGGATATGCTGTCAATGCCGAACTGAACACGCCCAATGATCTGTTTTATCACGCCGCTTCAGACAGCCTTTACATAGCGGATAAAGAGAATTCATGCATCCGTCAGATCAACAGTTCCGGCATCATCACTACAATCGCGGGAACACCGGAGGTGGCCGGAGACTCCGGGGACGACGGAGATGCAACCCTGGCCCTACTCAACACCCCACGGGGAATTTTTGTCACCCCGGCCGGGGTTTTATACATTGCCGACACAGAGAATTCCAGGATTCGCAAGGTTGAGTCCGACATCATCACCACCGTGGCCGGAAGCAGTCAAAGCGGGTTTAAAGGAGATGATGGTGATGCCACATCGGCACGGCTTGACACTCCCTGGAATATTGCCTTGGACACCAGCGGCAATCTATATATTGCAGATACTGGAAATCACCGGATCAGGCGGGTTTGCGGTTCCGACGGTATTATCCAAACCATCGCCGGCGGACTCTCGGGCTTTACCGATAATGTCGAGGCGGTTGAGGCTCAATTTGATACGCCCAGTGCCATTGCCCTGCCCTCAATTCTGGAGGGAAAAACATTTTTTGTCAGTGACAAAGAGAACAGCACCATTCGAATCATTTCTTTTGAAATTGATGATCGGTTTTAGGCCTATGGTTCGATAGGGGCTTACCTATAGTCTGCATAAAAAGCCGTTCGGATATGTTTATCCGAACGGCTTTTTTGGTTTTCAGGTTTAAACAATCCATGTGTCACCTTGTAACGTTATATTTTTTATGTAACGTTACTTCTAATTAACGCTTTAATTCTTTTTGCCTTTTAAAATATTTTTTTAACCCTTGATTTCAAATAGATAACAAAGTTTTTTTGTTCAGCCTAAAAACACCCCACACTCTGGCACAGACTGTGAATAGACTGTTCTTCAGTGATTTGAACGCTGTATTGCGTAGCTAAACGAGAATTATGATATTCAAGGGAGTTTTAAGTAGTGAGAAGAAAAGTACTGATTATCGGTGGCGTTGCATGCGGTCCTAAAGCCGCTTCCCGGATTAAACGACTCGACCCGGACACTGAAGTAACCATTCTTGAAAAAGGCGAACTGCTCTCCTATGCAGGATGTGGATTGCCATATTATATTTCCGGACAGGTTCAAAATGGCGATGATTTGATGACTACCCCGGCAGGTGTTGTCAGGGATCCTAATTTTTTTAAAATGGTTAAAGATATTCAGGTCAAAAATCATACCCTGGCCGAATCCATTGACCGTGAAAACAAAGTTGTTAACGCCGTTGATCTTACAACCGGAAATAAAATTGACTATGAATATGACGCCCTTGTCCTTTCCGTAGGAAGTCAGTTCAAAAAACCGCCGTTTCCCGGCATTGATCTGACAGGGGTGCATTTTCTTCAAACAGTGGAAGATGCAAAAGGCATCAGAGATGAGAACGGACCCCTGGAAGGGAAAAATGCCGTGGTGATTGGTGCCGGACTCATCGGCCTTGAGGCCACGGAATCTTTGAAGGCCCAGGGGATGAACATTACCATGATCGAAATGGCAGACCAGGCCATGGGAAATATGTTTGATCATGAAATGGTGTATCATCTTCATAATGAACTTAGGAAAAACGGGGTTGAACTCAAAACCTTGGAAACGGTCCGGGAAATTAAAGGAAATGACCAATCGACAGTACAATCCGTTGTCACGGACAAAGGAGAATACCCTGCAGATTTGGTCCTGGTTGCTGTGGGGGTAAATCCCAATACCCAGCTTGCAAAAGAGGCCGGCCTTGATATTGGTGAGACCGGTGCTATCCGGGTGGATAGTTCCATGCGGACCTCAGATCCTGATATTTATGCTGGTGGGGACTGTGTTGAAAACGTTTCAATTATCACAGGAAAACCCATGTTTGCACCCATGGGGTCTACTGCCAACAAACACGGCAGAATCATCGGCGATAATATTTGCGGCATATCTTCTGAATTCAAGGGGATTTGTGGTACGGCCATCTGCCGGGTTTTCGGTATCAATGTCTCCCGAACAGGCCTGACTGAAAAACAGGCTAAAGATATGGGCTATGACTGCGTTACCGTATTAAGCCCCGCGCCTGACAAGCCCCACTTTCTTGACGAGGCCAAACTGATTATTGTGAAACTGGTGGTGGACAAAGCGACCCATAAACTTTTAGGCGCCCAGATCGTGGGCCCCGGCGATGTGGCAAAACGTATGGAAGTGGTTGTGGCCAATATTGCGTCCGGATCCAAAGTAACCGACATTGCCCAGTATGATCTGGCCTATGCACCGCCCTTTTCACCTGCCATGGACAATATTATCACAGCGGCCAATATTGCTGAAAACAAACTTTATAATATCGGCAGTTCCCTGACACCTGTGGAGGTCCAGGCCAAAATAGATAACGGCGATGATTTCATATTCCTTGATGTGCGTTCACCCAAGGAGTTCGAGCAGATGCGCATTGAAGATCCCAGGATTAAACTGCTCCCCTTGGGTCAGTTGAGAAACTGCTTGATGGATTTGCCAATGGATAAGGAGATTATCGCGTTTTGCAAAATCTCTTTACGTGGCTATGAAGCCGAACGTATCCTGACCGGCGCAGGCTACACAAACGTAAAATATATGGACGGCGGGGTGGTGTGCTGGCCATATAAAAAATTTGTTGCATAACGTGATTGGGCTAAAGCAGGCTGTTGTCTAATTTGCAACGGTCTGCGGCGGCCCTGTCCAGCATATGCGCAAGCGCTTTGGGTTTTCCGGGGAAAAACCCAAAGGTTTTCATCCATACCTCTTCATCTTCCATGCAAAAATAGACGGCGACGTCGGGGGCAATCTGCTTGAAGACGGCGGCAAGGCGCTGGTACATGGCGATGCGTAACGGTTTGAAATAACGCATCTTATTGTCGAGTCCTGTGATAAATTCACCATAGGCAATAGTTGACTTAGGAAACCGGGCTTCAATGATGGATTTTAGATGGGGCATGAATCTGAATGTCCCAATGGATATCCAAACAACATCTTCGGGACTGACGTGGTCAAAGATGGCTTCAATCACCTTTTCATAAGCATTTTCACACCCGGGATAGAGAAAAATGGGATCAAAATGAAACGCCACCCGAAATCCCTTTGACACAGCTTTGGCTGCGGCCTTAAGCCTAGCGGCAAGCGAGGCCGTACCCCGCTCTTGGGAAGCTATCATCTCAGGGGTATTTACGGACCAGGACAAAATGGTCTTTTGGTTGTGCGCTAAGTCTAAAAGTGAGTCTATATTCACGGTTTTTGTTTTCAGTTCAAGGACTGCCCGGTCCTGGGCCGCAAATTTTTCAACCAAAAATTTGGGCATCAAGCTGACCGGTTCCCAGATCAGGGAGTCCGTGTACTCGCCAGTGCCGATGCGCAAAATAGTGTCCCCGCAAAAAACCGGGTCCAATGCAGCAGCGTACTGGTCAAAGCCTGCAAAATATTGAAGCACAGGGGGATGAAAATAGGCCTGCAAAATACAGTAGGAACAGTCCATGGTGCAAAACGTGCCGCAATGAAAAATAGTGTAATCACAGCAGGTGTAGTGGCTGGTTCCCGGGCACTGACGAATCAGGGCACCCTTATTTGTGGTGATATAAAGCACCTTTTTGGCGAAACCCACAGGATCATCCGCCTGATTAATCAGGTCGTACACAGGTTTTGAGTCTGCAACCGTCTCCGGTGCTGTTTTAACTTTTGAAATCAGGTACTCAATTTCCGGTGTCCGATCCAGATCCTTGTCTATGAATACCCGGGTTGGACGAATCATATTTTGTTGTCCACAAGATTTTTAAAGTCAGGCAGTTCGATAAGTTCAGTCAGGCAGTTGAGACGCGTTCTAAACTCATCCACATTTTTAAATTCCATTTGCATGGCATAAACCATCCCCTCAAAATTTTCCGGAACCGACAGCTGAAGCCCGGAATCCAATCCAAGGGCATTGATGCGTTTCCGGGCCAGGTCTTTAGCGGCCGTTAACGCAGGAAAACGTCGTTGGGCAAGAAATGCCTTGAACTGTTTGCCAAGCGCGCTCATATCCCGATGCACGTCAACGTCTAAGCCATCGCTCTGATCAACGCCTATGGGGCTTTCTTGAATAAGCCTTTCAAGACTGATCTTTTCAAGGGCGCATATCTCTTTGGCCCACGAGATGATTTCCATCTGGATGCCTGAGGATACTTTAATAAGGGAAAAAAGATGTAAAAACTTAGCTTGGGTATCTGGATCCATGGACACAAGATTTTTACACGCCTTAATGGATATTTTATTTTGATCCAACAGCTCGAGAACAGAATCAGGCATGGCATGGATGCGCGACAAGGTCTTAATATAACCCGTATTCATTGGCCTGTTAAAGATAGATGTGGCGTTTTTTGCGATATCTTTGGCATCCATAAAACGCAATAAAAGCCCTGTGGCCCGAATGAGTTCTGAAGCGGTCAGTTCCCTTGAAAATGCATTTTCGGTTACAGCGGCAATTGCCGCATCAAATTGTTTGCCTGCAGGCATGACATGGCAGGTGATCCGCGACAATCCCGCATGCCGGGCGGCTTCAATCCGCCTGAACCCCGACACCACACTGTATTGATCCGGTTCGCCCAACACCAGGGGCGCAACCATGATGCCATACTGTGAGATGGATTCCCTTAACTGTTCAATGTCATAATGGGGCCCTGTAACGCGAAACCCGGTGTCTGAAAGGTCAATCTCAGACACCGGGATATCAGTAAATGTTATATCTGTCATGGATCAGATGGTTTTTCCGGTCAGCCGGGTAAAAATTTCCTTGTAGGTTTTGCTGGTATTGTCAATGACCTCCTGGGGCAACTTGGGACCCGGCGGGGTTTTGCCCCAGCCTGAATTGGTCAGCCAGTCCCTGACGGTCTGTTTGTCAAAACTTTTCTGCCCTCTGCCGGGAGCATAATCATCCAAAGGCCAGAACCTGGATGAATCCGGGGTCATAATTTCATCAATCAGGATAATTTCACCATCAAGCAGGCCGAACTCAAATTTTGTGTCCGCTATGATAATGCCTTTTTCCAAGGCAAAGGCAGCGCCGCGGTTGTAAATTTCAAGGCTGAGGTCGCGCAGTTTTTCTGCTGTCTCTTTGCCAAGAATATTTACGGCTTCATCAAAGCCGATATTAATGTCATGATCACCGATTTCAGCCTTGGTGGACGGTGTAAAAAGCGGTGCTTCAAGTTTGTCGGACTCCTTAAGCCCCTGGGGCAACTTGATATTGCACACATGGCCTTCGGATTGGTAGGATTTCCAGCCCGACCCCGAAATATATCCCCTGACAATACACTCCACAGCCATGGGCTCAGCTTTTTTGACCAGCATGCTGCGGCCTTCAAGTTTGTCTTTATATTTCTGAAACGCTTCCGGATAATCATTTACATCCGTGCTGATAATATGATTTTTAACAATGCTCTCCATCTGCTTAAACCAAAACACGGAAATCTGGTTCAATACCTTGCCCTTGTCCGGAATGGCATCGGGCAGCACCACGTCAAACGCGGAAAGCCGGTCGGTTGTTACCATGAGCAGGGCATCGCCCGTATCAAAAATGTCCCTGACCTTTCCTTGTCTGATCAGCGGCAATCCTTCATATTCTGTTCCGGGTATAATGCTCAAGCTTTCCTCCTGTATTTACAATTTAATTTAAAAATTTTGCTGATAAATTTATCACACAATGATTTATTTTACTATTCAGACCGATAAAAATAAACTTGAAAACTATTTTTTCAAGGGCTGTTCAGGCAAGGAATCGCGCCGATTTTCAGTAGAAATGTTCTTTTTTTAAAACGAGGCATAAATATACTTTTTCTTTTAATTCCATATATTTATAAATTTTGTAGAAAAAACTTTTTTTCTTGACAAAGACTGTTTTTTTGATAAAAGAGAAAAGTAGTTCATTTTCAAAAAGATCCTTTCCGGGTAATGCAAGAAGCTGCCTGGAAGATTAAATTTTACAACGCTGGCTTAAATTCATTGGACCAGCAGATCATTGATTTATGCACCTTCGCCGGATTTTAAACAATTGCTTCATGACGTGAGCGGATTGTTAATGCGCAAATAATTCGTTCTCTGATTGCAGATTAGGAATAATCATTAACAGGAGCATGAGTTATGCCTATCGCTACATCGTATCCTGGTGTGTATGTACAAGAAATTTCCAGCGGTGTTCGCACCATCACGGGTGTCTCCACCTCGGTGGCGGCCTTTGTCGGATTCTTTTCCAAGGGCCCTATGGAAAAGGCTGTCCAAGTCTTTAACATGGCGGATTTCACCCTGGAATTTGGCGGGCTTCATGCCCAGAGCGAAGCCGGCTACGCAATCCAGCAATTTTTTGCCAACGGTGGGGCAGAGGCCTGGATTATCCGCACTGCGACCGGGGCTGAACAGGCAAGTGTCGAGATTCTTGATGGTATCGGTAGCAGCAGCAAAGCTATGGAAGTAACCGCCATTAATCCAGGATCGTGGGGGAACCGTCTACGGGTGAGGATAGATCCCATCTCACCCTCCCTGGCCAATGCCGAATCAAATCCATTCAATATGACCGTTTTTCTGGTTGAGGAGTCAGATGGTCGTGAGATGGCCGTCCAATCCGAAGAATTTCTTGGATTGACCGTGAACGCCTCGGATGCCCGTTTTGTTGAACCTGTCGTTAACGACAGGTTCAGCGGATCCAAACTGGTCCAGGTCTCAGTGGAAAAAAACGCAAACAATCCCCTTCAGAATGGAACTTTGTCTGGTGAGTTGCCATCCGAACTTGTCATCACAAATGATACCCCCCAGCTCACAGTCACCATTGGATCCGAGGAGAACTCAGGCACAGCCACCTTAACAAATAAACCAACGACAATTGCACAAGCCAGGACACTTCTCGAGAAAGCGATCCAGGAAGCCAGACCGGAACTCCGCGCCTTTTCCAGCGCCTCCGTTACGATTGTTGGAGATCATCTGAGAATAATGGCTGGTCCAACTGATTCAAACTCCCGTGTGACTTTTGCTGTAACAGCTGAAGACTCAACATCTGCCGGCGAGCTACAACTTGAAACAGCACAGACTAACGTTCAAACATATGCATTAGGCAGCAAAGTAATAGCCGGTACAGCCCAAGGTGGCGGAACGCCTGGAGACAATGGCACGCTCCCCAACGGCACTGCACTGCGTGGCCGGCGCAGTGACAAATCCGGCATTTACGCCCTGGAAGATGTGGACCTCTTTAACCTGCTTTGTATCCCCCGTGCATCAGTGGTTGGTGATGATGCGCTTTCCGCAGATGAGGCCTTTGCAGTGCAACGGGCCGCCATTGATTATTGCGAAGAGCGCAGGGCTTTTTTCCTTATGGATACACCCACCGGCAGAGATGAGGTGCAGGAGATAAAAGAGTGGCTCGAAGAGAATGCCGGCCTGCGCCACAAAAACGCAGCATTGTACTTTCCCCGCATTGAGATCCCTGATCCGCTCAACGGGTTCAGGCTTCGCTCCGTGGGGGCCTGTGGTACCATTGCCGGGCTCTACGCCCGTACCGACAGTACCCGCGGGGTATGGAAAGCGCCGGCCGGAACCGAGGCCACACTGAAAAACGCCAAGCAGCTGGAATATTGCCTGACGGACCGGCAAAACGGCACACTCAATCCCCTGGCCATCAACTGCCTGCGCAACTTCCCTGTCTACGGCCCAGTGTGCTGGGGCGCAAGAACCCTTGACGGCAGTGACCAGCAGGCATCGGAATGGAAGTATGTACCCATCAGGCGGTTGGCCCTGTTTATCGAAGAGAGCCTTTTTCGCGGCACACAGTGGGTGGTCTTCGAGCCCAACGACGAACCGTTGTGGGCACAGATTCGTTTGAACATCGGCGCGTTTATGCATGACCTGTTCCGTCAAGGCGCCTTCCAGGGCAAAGCCCCCCGGGAGGCCTATTTCGTTAAATGCGACAAGGAGACTAACCCCCAGAGCGATATCAACAAAGGCATTGTCAATATCCTTGTGGGCTTTGCCCCACTCAAACCGGCAGAATTCGTGATGATCAGCATCCAGCAGATTGCCGGACAGATCGAGGTATAAGGAATCGAGGTATAAGGAGAAGGTTATGGCCCAATTCAGTGTCAATGCGGATCGATTCGACCCGTACAAAAATTTCAAGTTTCGCGTCAAGTGGGATGGAAAATATGTGGCCGGCGTCAGCAAAGTCGGTGCCTTGAAACGGACCACCGAAGTGGTGGAACATCGCGAAGGAGGCGACCCCAGCAGCAGCCGGAAATCACCGGGCCGGAGCAAATATGAGGCCATTACCCTGGAGCGTGGCGTGACCCACGACAAGGAGTTTGAACAGTGGGCCAACAAGATCTGGAATTATGGATCCGGACTGGGGGCCGAGGTCTCTTTGAAGGATTTTCGTAAGGACATCATCATTGAGCTGTACAATGAGGCTGGTCAACTCGTCATGAGCTATAAGGTTTATCGGTGCTGGGCCTCCGAATATCAGGCCCTGCCCGATTTGGATGCCAATGCCAACGCCGTGGCCATCCAGACCCTTAAATTAGAAAACGAGGGCTGGGAACGTGACTATGAGGTTGCAGAACCGGCTGAGGAAAGCTATACGGAGCCCCAATAAGCCATGTCTGCATTGTCTGGACATGAACTTTTCCGGATATGGGAAGCGGGCCGGAGCATCCCCCCCTATCACCGGGCCCTGCTGCTTGTTGCCGCCGGAGAGAATACAACCGTGGAAGATATTGCCGCGCTGCCTGTCGGTATGCGTGACACAAGGCTCCTGGCACTCCGGGAAGGGATCTTTGGCCCCAAGATGCGCTGTCTGGCCGATTGCCCTGCCTGCCGGGAAATGCTGGAGTTCAGCATAAACACCACCGAACTGCGGGCCTCGGCCGGCGATTTGCCTTCGGAAGCGCTGCAACTGGAGATGGACGGCTACACCGTGGAGTTTCGTGTGCCCACCAGCCGCGATCTCATCTCCCTGTATGATCAAGAAAAAAGTCAAAAAAGAAATAGCCGAACGTTGCAGCACCAATTGCTGCAGCGCTGCCTGTTAAGTGCCGGGTGCGGCAGCGGCCAGATCCCTTTTGAGAATTTGCCAAGCCAGGTGTGCGAGGCGGTCATTGCCCGGATCGAAGCAGCTGATCCCAACGCGGACATTCAGCTGGCGCTGAGCTGCCCGGCCTGTGCGCACCGCTGGCAGGCCCTGTTTGACATTGTTTCCTACTTTTGGAATGAAATCCATAATTGGGCCCTCGGTCTTGTAAGAGATGTGCATGTCCTGGCCTCAACCTACGGCTGGCACGAAGCCGATATCCTGGCCATGAGTCCGTTTCGCCGCAACCTCTATCTGGAGTTGATTGGAACGTGAGCAATTTTTTCACCCATCTTATCAGCCGCAGTTTTGGGCACGAACAAGCAGCGCCGGTGGTGCGCCCATGCCCCCCCAGCCTGTTCGAATCCCGGCCAACCCAAGACATAGGGCTGTTTCTTGATGCTGAGCAGCCTGATTTTTTAAAACAAACACTCACAACAGACAGCTACGGCGCTTCATCTCCCCCACCGGTAAGCCATCGTCCCTCTGCGCCCCCTGTGAAACGAGATACCAGATCCCAAAGGTTAAACACGTTTAAGTATTTACCACATGATAACGACCATGCCGCCGATACCATGGCAGGCAAAACCGTATCCACGGAATCAAAAGCAAAAGCGGTTATAGCAGCCCCAACACCAAGTTCTCCAAAACAAGCAACACAGCCAATGCGGCTACCTGCTGCGCCCGCTGCTGAAGTGGACAGGCAGCGGCCCCCGGCAGCAGACAAGCTTGAAGGACAATCTATACCCAAAACATCAGAGTTTCCCCCGGCCCCCGATTTGCCGAAAACGAAGCTACCCCCAGCCATGGATGCCCCAGATGCTGAGGTGAAACCGGAATGGACGCCAAATAGACCGAGACAATTTCCTCGCAAATTTCCAAGGGAACACAAAACGATTCAGATGCCGGGCAGTTCCCATCCGTTGTCGGCACCTTCCGAGCCGGCCCAGCCCACCATCCAGGTCACCATCGGCCGGGTTGAGGTGCGGGCAGTGACACCACCCGCCCCACCGGCAAAGCCCCCAAGACCGGCACCCGCGCCTTCACTGGCCTTGGACGATTACCTCAAGCAGCGCCGGGAGGGCAGACGATGAGTAACCATTTGGCCATAGCAACGGTTACGACTGCACTATCCCAGCTCATTGACAATGCGGCCAATGCGCCCGACGGAGTCAGCGGTGTTAACGTGGAAACCGGCCGCCCCAATACATCTACCATTTCAGGCAACAATATCTATCTCTTTCTTTATCAGGTGGTACCCAATGGGACGATGCGCAACAATCAGCTTCCCACACGCTCAGCCAACGGACGGCTGGTGCAACGCCCCACAGTGGCACTGGACCTTCATTACCTGATCGCCTTTCACTGCAGTACGGAACTGGTGGGACAAATGATGCTCGGTGCCGTGGTCCGCGACCTGAACGCCACCCCGGTACTTACAAAAGGAATGATTGAGGATGCAGCCACCAGTCTCAATACTACGTTCCAGGTCGAATCAAACCTGGCAGAATCGGTGGAGCAGGTAAAATTCACCCCCATTCCTATCTCTTTGGAAGAGCTGTCCAAACTCTGGTCCATCTTTTTTCAAACCCCCTATGCCCTCTCCGTAGCTTACCAGGCATCGGTGGTTCTGATCGAAGCCGAGGAAAAACCCAGACCGTCCCTGCCGGTTTTGCAGCGGGGCAAGAGTGATCAAGGCGTTGATCTGTTGCTTGGCCCCTTTCCCCTGTTGCAAACGGCCTATTACGGCATGAAGGAGGATGTGCTACTGACCGTGCGTCCCCCTTCATTTCCTGCTGCGCAATTGGGCCGCGCCGTGATCCTTTCGGGCCGGAACCTCAAGGGGACGGATATCTTCCTGCGGTTTCGCCACTCACGGTCTGACCTGCGCAACAGTCAGGATAAAGCACTAATCAATGAAATCCCGATAACGGCTGAAAATCAATCTCCCACGGAACTCAAGGTCTTGCTGCCCGAACCGGATACCACCAATACAGCACAAACAGACTGGGCACCAGGCGTCTATACGGCAACCCTTGTCAAACCCTCGTCAACAGGGGAACGTGACATCACCAGCAATGGCCTGCCCATCGCCCTTGCGCCCACCATTACCAATATTGAGGTGCAGTCAGCCACCATTATTACCACCTGCCAACCTCGGGTACACAACGGGCAGCAGGTAGTTCTGCTTTTGGCCGATAAGGAAATTGAGGGAAAAATCGATACAACAGATGCGGACAAAGTGGTTTTCAATACCTCTGGGCTCCCATCGATGCAGGGGGAACAGGTCCGTCTACGGGTGGACGGCATTGAGAGTATGCCCTTCAAACGGGCGGATACGCCGCCTCCGCTATTCGAATTTGACTCAAAGCAAAGGGTGCCCCTATCATGAGCGATCCGGCACAGTGGCAGGCAAACAATGACCGCTACCTTGGCGCGGCCTTGCATTGGCTGCGGCTGGCGTTGTTGCAGATGGCCAGGCAAAATGCCGCCGAGCCGTCCATGGAGGCGAGCCACCTTGGGTTAGCGCGGGAAAAAGAGAGAAACGAGGAGATAGCCAAGGCTGCGGCAATCATGACGGAAGCAGCGTCCGCAGCGCCGCCGCCGGCCCTGATAATTCTTGCCCGGCGTATGGGGCTTTCCACCTTTGAACAGGAGATGCTGCTCCTCTGTGCGGCCATGGAGTTCGACACCCGCATCCCCGGACTCTGCGCCCAGGCCCAGGGGGATGCAGCCAAACCATACCCCACCTTTGCCCTGGCCCTGGCCCTTTTTGACCAGCCGGGCTGGGAGGCGCTCTCCCCCGAGCGCCCCTTGCGCTACTGGCGATTGATCGAAATCAGTCAACCGCCGGCCACCCCGCTTATCCAGAGCGTGCTGCGAGCCGATGAACGAATCGTACATTACCTTAAGGGATTGAACCAGCTGGATGATCGGTTGACCGTGTATCTGAGTCCTTTTGCTCTGTCCGGGGAAGAGATGAGCTTCCTGTCCGAAGCCCAGCAGGCCACGGTCGAATCCATGGTATTCGCATTCAAGGCAGGGGCAACATTAGGGCGACCACCGGTGTTGCAACTGCTGGGTATGGATGGACTGTCAAAACAGCAGGTGGCCCTCCAGCTCTTCTCCCGGGTGGGGGTGCAGGGATTGCGGCTCCCCGGGGAACTGCTGCCCGCCAATGCAGGCGAACTGGAGAGCCTGGCCCGGCTCTGGCAGCGGGAAGGGATGCTGCTGCCCCTGGCTCTGTATCTCGATGCCCAGGAACTGGATGAAGGCCAAGGGTCAGCCGAGACCCCGCTGCACTTGGGCCGGTTCATTGAACGCTGCGGGCTCCCGGTTCTGATGGCAACCCGGGAACCCCGTGCCGGCCTGGGCATTGACGCTCCATCTTTTGTCATCGAAAAGCCCCTGCCCATGGAACAGGCGGCTGTATGGGAGACCGTGCTCAATGGAGAGGCAGGCGCCCTTCCCCAACAGCTGGCCGGCCAGTTCAATCTCAACCTGCCCGCCATCCACCAGATCGCTTCAGCTATTAATCTGAACAGCCAGAATCCCACATCCCAGGCTGAGCGGCTCTGGCAGGCCTGCCTCTGCCGCACCCGGCCAACCCTGGACAGGCTGGCCCAGCGCATTGAGTGCAAGGCCGACTGGAACCAGCTGGTGCTGCCCGAAGAGGCGTATAAGCGATTGCAGGAAATCGCGGCCCAGGTACGGCAGCGCAGTCAGGTCTATGATGGCTGGGGTTTTCGCCGCCGGATGAGCCGCGGCCTGGGCATCAGCGCCCTCTTTGCCGGGGAGAGTGGTACGGGCAAGACCATGGCCGCAGAGGTGCTGGCAGGCGAACTGCAGCTGGACCTCTACCGTATCGATCTGTCCGCCGTGGTAAGCAAATATATCGGCGAGACCGAAAAGAACCTGCGCCGGATCTTTGATGCGGCCGAGGACGGCGGCGTAATCCTGCTCTTTGATGAGGCCGATGCCCTGTTCGGCAAGCGCAGCGAGGTTAGAGACAGCCACGACCGCTACGCCAATATTGAGGTCAACTACCTGCTGCAGCGCATGGAGGCCTTTGGCGGTCTGGCCATCCTGGCCACCAACCTGAAAAGCGCCCTGGACCAGGCATTTCTCCGCCGCCTGCGGTTTATCGTTTCCTTTACCTTCCCCGGCAAGGTCGAACGCAGACAAATCTGGCAGCGCATCTTTCCCGAAAACGATGCGCACGACCAGCCGGGAACACCGCTGGACAAAATAGACTATGACCACCTGGCCCGCTTCAACCTTACTGGCGGCAGCATCCAAAATGTGGCCCTGAACAGTGCCTTTCTCGCAGCCCAGACCGGCACCCCGGTGACCATGCCGCTATTGTTTGAGGCGGTGCGCACAGAATTCCGCAAACTGGAAAAACCGGTCAATGAGCGGGATTTCCGTCCCGAACCGACAGACGGAGGAATCAGATGAATATCAACCTGCATATCGAACGTCTGGTACTGGACGGGCTGGCACTCGGCCCAGGCCAAGGGCGCAAAGTGCAGGCAGCAGTGGAGGCCGAGATTTCCCGTATGCTGCAGGCGGGGGGAATTGCCGCAGGGATACAGCAAGGTGGAGAGATAGCAAATATCAGGACAAAACCGCTGAATATCAATGACAAGGCAGCGCCTCACACCCTGGGAGTTCAGATCGCACAGTCGGTCTACGGAGGGATTGGCAAATGAAACAGATGATGACTCAGGCTAAAAAGATACCCGATTCATTGTGGTCAGGAGGTGTTCTCCAGCATGCTGCTGTGCAACCCCTGTTCAACCATGAGCCACCCCTGTCGACCTATTCATCAACACTGCCACAGCTTCAGGCGAAGCTAAAGATTGGGGAGCCGAATGATCAGTACGAACAGGAGGCTGATCGGATAGCGAACCAGGTGATGCGGATGCCGGAACAAGAGAATCCTCTTCTGCTCCAATGTCACAGCAAAACTCATTTCATTCAAAAACAAGATGATAACACTGTAAATCAAAACAAAGAACAACAGTATCATTCAAAGCTTTCTCTCCAACCCCCTCAGCCAGATATTTTAAGCCTAAAAAAACCATTTTTTGAACGTCAAGTGTATAGTCTCTGGAACGTGGAAGATGCAATAGAGGTATGGGAATATAGCTTCGATTTCTTGAAACGATTGGGGCTTAATGATATATTGGCAGGAAAAGCATCAAACCTTTTAGCTCCTTTTGCAATTGATGCACAGCTAAAAATTAACAATCCCACATGGTGGGAAATAACAGACCAAGAGCTTCAGACAACTTCACTACTACTTCCGATTCCTCTTTTTGATTTTTACCCCTATTTTAACAATTGGAGACTACTGCCAGCTCTTCAAGATGAACCACAGGTGCAACGGAAGGCATGTCCAAGACCAAAAAATGATGCAAAAATAGGACAAAGTAGAACTGAAACTCATACAGAAAATGCGCAGAAGGTAGCCCCTAATATAATTCAGGATGTGTTGTCCTCTCCGGGGCAACCACTGGATGAAGCCACGCGCAGCTTTATGGAACCAAGGTTAGGTCATGATTTCAGTCAGGTACGGGTGCATACGGACAGTAAAGCGGCGAAATCGGCGCAGGCATTGAATGCGAAGGCGTATACGGTGGGGCAAAATGTGATATTTGGTGAGGGGCAGTATGTGCCGGATAGCGAAGAAGGACGGAGGCTTGTGGCGCATGAATTGGTGCATGTGGGGCAGCAATGTTTTAAAAATAATACGAGTTCTGTAGTCACGGAAAAACTTCAACGAAGAAAAGACGACAAAAAAACTCCAAGGATGAACATAGGCCCATTTTACTTAAACTCATACAGCAAAGAGGTTAGCAAAGAAAACGTCGCCGCCATAGTTAACGCACATCTAATCGACTATAGAGAGCAGGTCAAGAGTGGTGTCAGGGGCTGGTCTGCACCCAAGGAAAAACAAAGTGACGTTTGGTTTTGTATTGCACTTGCCGGTAATCTCGTCTGGGCAGCGACGAGTTTTGTGAACCCGATGGCAAGCGGAGCTATCAAAGCCATGTCCATGATTGGGGCAGCGATCGGCTCGGGCACATTGGAAAAAGCGATGAAGGGCGAAGCCAAGGTGGCGGCAATTAAACCTAAACTTATCAAACAGGTATCAACGTACGTCGATAATTTGAAACGAGATATCACGAGTATTGTGAATAAAATATATGCCTATTACGAGAATAGGGATTTAGAGAGTTCTAATGCAGGTTGGATGGATGCAAACCAAAAAACACAAGAACGGCGTGAGGCCGCCTGGAAGATAATTTTTGACAACCAAGTTGCCCCTTGGGGTAGTTCGACTGCTATTATCACCAATACAACAAACGATATTACAATTATCTGGAGTCACTTTGAACGTCTTTATAAACTGACTATTTTATCCATTTACGGGTATCCACGATATAGCGGTCGTGAACTCATGCGTGAAATAGATAAAATCTTCTATATATCGATAGTCCAGTCTGGTGTTGCTGACAGAAGCATTGCAGTTAAAAAAAGCACTGCAATTAAGAATGATTGGGAATACAAAGTATACGAATTTCCACCGCCTCAAAAAGACATGGACGGAGCGAAAGTCAACATTCCTACAGGAAGGAGAATTATACCGATTGAACTTAAATGAGTTATTTTCATATTGCAGGACATGCCCGCTAAGTTATTGAACGGTACAGACACTTTCAGCCATCGGAGGTGAAAACATACATGTCTTTTATTAAGCTGAGTACTATCGAGTACAGGGATAGCAACTGAAAGAGAAATGGCAGAGATGATTACCTACCCCAACACGCCAAAACTCCTAAAAGGCGGCATAATCCTGCTCAACCCGACCACCGGCATCATGCTGCCCAACGGTCTCATTTCGCTGCAGTATAACCCGGATACTATCAGCCGCACCCTACAGACCCAAGGGGCTGGTGGTGAAGGCGGTGACCGTTCCGAAGCCTTGCGGATCAAAGGGCCGCCGGTGGAGACCATCAAACTCGAGGCGGAACTCGACGCCACCGACCAGCTGGAGGCGTCCGATGGTAAAGCCGTGGAGGTGGGGCTGCACCCCCAGCTGGCCCGGCTGGAGCTACTCCTTTATCCCAGCAGTGGGCAGTTGCAGGAGAACAACTATCTGGTTCAGTCGGGAAAACTGGAAATCCTGCCCATGGAGGCCCCGCTGACTCTCTTTGTCTGGAGCAAGCAGCGGACCATGCCGGTTCGAATCACCGAATTCAGTGTTACTGAGGAGGCCTTTGATGCCTCGCTCAACCCCATCCGGGCCAAGATCAGTCTGGGGCTGAGGGTCCTCAGCGTTGATGACCTGGGATTCAACCACAAAGGCGGTACCCTTTTTATGAATTATTTGAGCAATAAAGAGCAACTGGCCGGACGGGCACCGGGAGGCACACCCGGTGCAACCGGATTTTCAGGACTTTAAAACAAAGGAGGCACGATGACCGACCCCCGTGCGGCAATGATGCAAATGCTTCAGACCGGTGGACTGGCCCCTACCTACGTGGCGGCCAACAGCCGCTACGCCGGCATCGATATCGCAACCCTGGAGACGGCTGAAGGGAGAATCGTGCCCTACTTTCGGCGCCGCTTCTGTCCCCAGCCTAAAAACTTAGCCCTGCTCAACGAGCACCAGGTGGTCCAGGGTGACCGGCTGGATAATCTGGCAGCACAGTATATCGGTGATCCCGAGCAGTTCTGGCAGATCTGCGATGCCAACGGGGCCATGCGGCCGGAGGAACTGATCGAACAGACCGGCCGTCGTCTGCGGATCACCTTGCCCCAGGGCGTGCCCGGAGTCAATAATGTATAAAGGCGTACAGCTATCGCTGATGATCGGCCCATGTGTGCCGGTACCGGCGCCCCGGGAGGTCATTGATGCCTTGATCGGGCTTGAAGTCACCTCGGCGGCCGAAGGGCCCAGTGGTTTTCAACTGACCTTCAAGCTCAGTGCCCGCTCGCCCCTCCATACCCTCTTTCTGCTGTCCGCCGGAGCCCCCATCCCCATAATCCGGGTCATCATCCTGGCCACGGTGAACGGGACTGCCGAGGTGCTCATGGACGGGGTGATGACCCACCATTCGGTAAGCGGTGGCGGGACAACCGGCACCACCCTGACCGTTATAGGAGAGGACCTGTCCCGGGCCATGGACTATATTGATTTCAGCGGCTTCCCCTATCCCTGCATGCCGCCGGAAGCGCGGGTAGCTGCGATCATTGCCAAGTACGCCTTCCTTGGCATCATACCGGCGGTGATGCCAAGCGTCATGGTTGATATTCCAATCCCGATCAACCATATCCCCCAGCACCGGGGCACGGATCTGTGGTATATCCAGCGACTGGCCGAAAATGTAGGTTACACCTTTTATGTGGCCCCGGGGCCGAAACCGGGCTTAAGCGTTGCCTACTGGGGCCCGGTCTTCCGCCTGGGACGGTTTCAGCCCTCGTTAAACGTGGATATGGATGCTCATACCAATGTGGAGTCGCTCAACTTTGAATATGATACCGAATCCGCCACCCTGCCCTTTGTCTATCTCCAGGAGCCAACGACCAAGGCCCCAATCCCTGTTCCCATCCCGGATGTGTCGCCGCTGAATCCGCCCTTAGGGGCTATTGCACCGATTCCCAAAAAAATCGAGACCTACACCACCGGTACGGCCAAATACTCTCCTGTTCGCGCATTAATGGTAGGCATGGCCAAGAGAGCCAAGACCACCGAGGCAGTGACCGCCACCGGCTCATTACAGGTTGCCCGGTACGGCAGACTGTTGAAAGCGCGTCGTTTGGTGGCCGTACGCGGTGCCGGACTGGCCTTTGATGGTCTCTATTTTGTTAAAAAAGTTACCCACAAGATGAAACGCGGTGAATACACCCAGGATTTCGCCCTGGTCCGCAACGGCCTGGTTTCAACCATTCAAAAGGTTCCAGCATGAATAATGATAAAGAAACATATTACGGAAAGTATCGAGGGACGGTTGTCAACAACGAGGATCCCAAACGCCAGGGGCGTATCCAAGTGCTGGTACCCGATGTTTCGGGTATTGCCCTGTCCAATTGGGCCATGCCCTGTGTGCCCATTGGCGGACTGCAGTCAGGCATTTCCACCATTCCACCCATTGGCTCCGGGGTGTGGGTGGAGTTTGAACAGGGAGATCCGGACTATCCCATCTGGGTAGGCGGTTTCTGGGGCTCTGCCGCCGACCCGCCGGTTATGGCCCAGGCAGCGGCACCGGCAGTGCCCAATATTGTCCTCCAGAGCATCGGTCAAAACAGCGTTACTCTTTTTGGTGATCCGGCCCGGGGAGTGATGCTCAGCTGCGGCCCGGTGCCGCCGCCGGCCGGCCCCGGCATTATCCTGACCCAAGGCGCTGTGACCATCTCCAACGGCATTGCCAGTATTGAGCTGATCGGCAAAGGGGTGGTCATCAACAAAGGGGCGCTGGCCGTTGATTTCCCATAAAACCATAGCAGGAGATTTTGGTATGCCCGGTTATCTGTTGAACGTTTTTTCTCAAGTGCAATGCATGCATGGCGGTATAGCCACGCCCACGGTATCCAACCCACGGGTCCTGGTGAACGGACAACCCACGGTGCTGATGAGCACGCCATATCAGGTGGCAGGTTGTGCCATGCCCCCGCCTTCCGCAGGAAATGGGCCGTGTGTGACCGGCCAATGGACCTCGGGTACGGTACGGGTGACCTCGCTGGGACAACCGCTGCTGGTGCAGCCCGGGACATCAACCTGTGTCCCCACCGGAACGCCCCTGGTGGTGATGGCGACCCAGCCCCGCGTAAGCGCCATGTGAGGCAAAAATGAATGTTGATTATCCATTCAGTTTTGACAGCAGTGGGAAAACAGCTGCAAGCACGGACGATGATCACATCCGGAATTTAATTGAACAGGTGTTATTCACCTCTCCCGGTGAACGGATCAATCGCCCGGATTTCGGCTGCGGCCTGCTGCAACTGGTCTTTCAGCCCAACTGCCCGGAACTGGCTGCAGCTACGCAATTTACGGCGCAGGGTGCTTTGCAGCAATGGCTGGGGGATTTGATCCAGGTGGAAGCGGTGACGATTGACAGTGATGAGGCCACCTTGCAGGTGCAGGTACAGTACGTCATTCGCACCAGTCAGACGCGTAAGAGCGAGCTGTTCGAACGGAGTGTGGCATGAGCGCAACTTACTTTTGCTGTGATGAAGGCAGGCGCAGAGCGGTCCGGGAAACAAAAGGGCCGAATGGCCGGCCGCTGCTCAACGGCATCGACTATCTGGAGGTTTCTGAAACAGATCAACGGATGCTGCTTGTGCATTTTATCCATCCCCTGCCTGGGAACACTGAGGATGGTGCGCTGACCGTTGACAATGTCCAGGTAACAGGCGGGGTGCGTGTAACGGATATCCGGGTAGAGGATGTTGCCCCAACAGACAATATTTTGCAGGTGAAGGTGGACCGGCCCGGTGATTTCTCCCGGTACCGGCTGGCCCTGGTGGCAACGGCAGCCCAGGATGCGGAACCCCCAAACAACTTTGACCCGCGGCTGGCCGCCATTGAATTTTCCTTCAAGGTGAATTGCCCGAGTGACTTGGACTGCTGTGCCCAGAGCAGCTGCCCCACCCAAAAGGCAGCAGAGCCTGCCATCAACTACCTGGCAAAAGATTATGCCGGTTTCAGGCAGCTGATGATGGATCGTATTGCCGTGCTCAGCCCGGACTGGAAAGAGCGCCATGCGGCAGATATAGGCGTTGCCTTGGTGGAACTGCTGGCCCATGTGGGAGACCAGCTCAGTTACCGTCAGGACGCCGTGGCCACCGAGGCATATCTCGACACAGCCCGCCGCCGGGTTTCCGTCAAACGCCACGCCCGCCTGGTGGATTATTTCATGCATGAGGGGTGCAATGCCCGGGTTTGGGTCCAGGTGGAGGCAGGGGGTACCGCGGTGAATGTGCCTGAAAAAACGCAATTCCTCACTCGCTGCGCCGGTATGGCGGCAGAGATATCTCCCAATTCAGCCGAGCACCAGCATGCACTTAGCGGCACCGCGCAGATATTTGAATCCATGCATGAGGCGGTACTGTTCAAGGGCCACAATTGCATCTCCCTTTACACCTGGAGTGATGATCGCTGCTGTTTGCCCAGGGGGGCCATCCACGCTACCTTGACCGGCCATTTTCCTGACTTGCGGGTGGGAGATGTCCTCATTTTGATGGAAAAGTATGACCCGAAGACCGGGTTGGCCGCAGATGCCGATCCGGGCCGCCGCCACCCTGTCCGCCTGATCCATGTGTCAGCGAAAACCGCATCCGGAAGCAAACTTACCGATCCCCTTACAGGAGATGAAATCACTGAAATTACTTGGCACGAGAAGGATGCCCTGCCCTTCCCGATCTGTGTTTCATCCCGGATCGACCAGGCGGACGGGACCCAAAAGACTAAAACCGTTGGCTATGCCCTGGGCAACATCATCCTTGCCGACCATGGCCGGACGATTCACAACGAATCTCTCGGCATTGTTCCCAAAGATGAGGAACGTGCCATGCCGGCCGGCGAATCTTGGGACTTTTGCAGTGAAAAGCAACCCCAGGTTTTACCGGCACGGTTTAAGCCTCGCCTGCAACATCTGCCCCTGACACACCAGGCCGTCCGAGGCGTAGCCGATCTCTCGGTGGATGGGGCCGCAGGCAAGCCGGTCTTTTTTGCCCCAAAAGCCCCTGCCACAGACGTTTTTAACGGATCCGTGCATGAGACACTTCCGGCTGTTCGCCTGAAGGAGAGTGATGATGAAGAGTTCTCCTGGTCCCCCCAGCGCGACCTGCTATCCAGCGGGCCCTTTGACAAAGACTTTGTGGTGGAGACGGAAAACGACGGCACGGTTTTGCTCCGCTTTGGCGATGATACGCATGGGATGCGGCCCAATGCAGCCGTGCAATTCCGAGCTGACTACCGGGTAGGCAACGGCACCAGCGGTAATATTGGTGCAGGTACCCTGGCCCACATCGTTCTGGACACCACCGGGGTAAGCCGGGTCTGGAATCCGCTGCCGGCTTTGGGAGGCATTGAGCCGGAGAGCATGGACGAGGTGCGCCATTTTGCGCCCATAGCGTTTAAACAACAGGAACGGGCAATAACGGCCGAAGATTATGCCGACTTAGCCATGGGGTACAGCGGGGTGCAGAATGCTGCGGCCGGACTTCGCTGGACCGGCAGCTGGTATACCGTTTTCCTGGTTATCGACCGCGTCGGTGGCTTACCCGTTGACACGGATTTTAAAGAATCTTTGGGGGCATACCTGGAAAGATACCGTATGATGGGCCACGATATCGAAATCACGGGGCCACAGCTCGTGCCCCTTGAAATCACCATGCGGATCTGCGTGCAACCGGACTTTTTCCGCAGCGCCGTCAAGCAGGCGCTGTTAAAGATCTTTCATAACACCACGGGTACCGATGGCCGTAAAGGTATGTTTCACCCGGACCGGTTCACCTTTGGACAACCGGTCTATGCCGGCACCATGATCGCAGCCGCCCAGGCAGTGACAGGGGTTGCCGACGTTGAACTGACAACCTTTCAGCGTCTGGACAAGCCCACAACCGATGCCGGGGCCAAAGGCGTTCTGTCCATAGGTCAGATGGAGATCGCCATGCTGGACAATGATCCGAACTTTCCTGATCGGGGCAGGTTCCTTATTGATCTACAGGGGGGAAAATGAGCCAAAATTCTTCATCCGGACAGAGCACATTGAACCATTGCCAATGCTGCGAGGGAAAGAGCCAAAAGACCCCGGCGGCCATTGACAATCGCCCCGGGCTTTCGGCCATTGCCTACCGCATCGGCAGCCATGCCCAGTTCAGACAAAGCATGGAATCAAAACTATCAGGGGCCGACACCCCGGCGCTCTCAGACCTGACAACACGGGAAAAAGATGATTTTTCCATAGCCCTGATTGATGCCTGGGCCACGGTTTGCGATGTGTTGACCTTTTACCAGGAACGAATCGCCAATGAATCGTATCTGAAAACCGCCACTGAACGGTTTTCGGTCCGGGAACTTGGGAGACTGGTCGGCTATTCACCAAGTCCCGGGGTGGCTGCTGAAACCTATCTGGCCTTTACCGTGGACGAACCGGCAAAGCTGCCCGAATCGGTCACCGAATATTACCCGACCCTGGAGACCGGCAGTTCCCAGGGATACCAGACGCCCGACCGGATAGCCATTGCCATTGGGACCAAGGTGCAAAGCGTTCCCGGCCAGGACGAGCTGCCCCAGACCTTTGAAACCGTAGAAGAGATCGAAGCCCGGGCAGAATGGAATGCCCTGAAACCACAATTGATCCAAACACAGGTTATAAATTTCAGCACAACAAGTCTCTATGTCAAGGGTACAAGCCTTGGCCTGCAGGTCGGAGACCGGATTCTAATCGTACTGGGAACAGGATCACTCACCATGGCACAGCACCGCACGATTACCTCGGTGGAACCGGCCACAACCTGTAACCGTACCCGTATTGAACTGTCCGGCGCTGTTTCAAAAAAATTCCAGCAATTATTGCCTCTGAAAGTCCGGGTGTATGTGCTACGGGAACAAATTGGTTTTTTCGGTAATAATGCGCCGCACTATGCGTCATTAATCGGAACAGATGGAGGTAAATTATATCAAAATTACGAGGATTGGACGATCTGGGATTCTCCCCCTCTTCCAGATACACATGTACAAACAATTCCAAAAAAAATTTTAGATGCGTTAGTTCAAAATTCAGAGGATATTAATATTGAGTATGCGGAGTCGAATATTAAGAAATCTAAAACAACACCTTTTACAATTACACTACCTTCAGCGCTTATTCCAGATGAATTAAATCAAGATTCTGAAAATATTACTATGTGGGACGCTGCGCCACTTTTAGAGACATCCCAAACAAATCCGCAAATTATTCCACATGAAGGTGCGCATGTCTATCTCGAGCGTATCATCCAGGGCGTTATACCGGGGTCGTGGGTTCTCCTGAGTACATTTAAGGGCGAGTCCGAAATTTTCCAAGTCGCCGAGGTGAATCAAAAATCACTGGTGGGTTTTGGCATGAGTGCACGGGGAACGGGACTGAAACTAAAAACCGTTCAAGGCGAAATGGTGCCTGCTCGACCGGATCTCGATTTCAAGGTACGCACCACAACGGCCTATCTTAAAAGCGAAGAGTTAAAATTAACTGACATGCCGGTTTCAAAAACACTGCTTGCCAAGGGAGCTACGCAGTTGACACTGGGACAGAGGGTTGAAGGGCTGAGGCCGGGACAACCCGTAGCCCTGAGAGGAAAACTGCAGGACCAGGCGGGTGTGACAGGCAGTGAAATTCTCTTCATCGAAAAAATCACCGATGAAGATTTAACGACGTTGACCTTTAAGACTGGTGTTGCGGCCTCGTATATCTATGACACCATCACGCTCAACGCCAATGTGGCGGCCGCCACCCATGGTGAAACCGTCATGGAGGTGTTGGGCAGCGGTGACGGCAGTGCAATCAACCAGAGTTTTCTGTTGCGCCAACCGCCCTTGACCTATATCAGCAGTTCCACCGCATCGGGACGTGCTTCAACACTGCAGGTGCGGGTCAATGACCTGCTCTGGCAGGAAGTGGACACTTTTTTCGGGCGGGGTCCGGATGAACATATTTATGTCACCAGGACCAACGAAGACGGTACCACCACTGTGCAGTTTAGTGACGGTAAGACAGGTGCCCGCCTGCCCACCGGGCAGGAAAATGTCCGGGCACAATACCGCTCGGGTATCGGTACGGCCGGCAATGTTAAAACAGGGCAACTCTCCCAACTGATGTCCCGGCCGCTGGGCTTAAAAGAGGCCTATAATCCCCAGGCGGCAACCGGTGGTGATGATTCAGAGGCGCTGGCCAATGCGCGCCGGAATGCGCCGCGCCATGTCCTTACCCTTGATCGCATCGTTTCTTTCACAGACTATGAAGATTTTGCCCGCAGTTTTGCAGGCATCGCCAAGGCCAGGGCAACCCTGGCCGGCGGTTCCCCACACCAGGTCGTTGTTATCACCGTATCCGGACCGGAAGGGGCCGAAATCCTCCCGGACCAGAGCACATATAAGAATCTTTTACAGGCCATGCAGGATGCCGGTGATCCACATGTACAGGTACGCCTTGTATCATATAGGAAGGCGTTTTTTCGAGTTGAGGGCACGGTATGGTGCCATCCGGACTATGAACCGAAAAAAGTGCAGGCCGCCCTTTATCCGGTACTGGAAACCACATTTGGATTTACGGCACGGGAGTTCGGCCACCCCGTACGATTAAGCGAAATCATTGCAGTTATACACTCCGTACCCGGCGTAACGGCAGTGGACATTGATCAATTCTACCGGACAGACCCCGGCCTGGTACGCACACTGCGTCAGCGATTACCGGCAGCCACGGGAAGTGTAAAAGCCAATGGAGACATTCTGCCTGGCGAGCTTCTGCTGTTAGACACCACTGCTTTGCCATCTCTTTATGTGGCCAAGAGCGGGACCGCAGTATCATCAACACCCGATTTCAAAGGGATTTCCCAAACTATTTCATTACCCAAAATCACCCAACGCTTCACAATGTCTAAAATCAGGTACACCCTATGACCATGACCAGCCAAAAAATATACGAGCTTTTGCCGGCGATCTATCGTCTTCGTGACAGTGAAAAAGGAGGGCCGCTGAAGGCACTTTTATCCGTCATCTCAAGTCAAGTAGAGCTGCTGGAAGAAAATCTTGATCAGCTCTACGATGATCAATTCATTGAGACCTGTGCCGACTGGGTGGTGCCGTATATCGGCGATCTCATCGGCTACCGTCCCCTTCATGGGGTCGTTTCATCCGTAAGCAGCCCACGGGCAGAGGTTGCCAACACCATTGCCTTTCGGCGGCGCAAGGGAACGGCGTCAATGCTGGAACAGTTGGCAAGGGATGTGACCGGGTGGGATGCCCGGGTGGTGGAATTTTTTCAACTTCTTGCCACCACACAATTTATGAACCATGTACGCCGGGAAAACCTATCCCTGGTTTTCCTGAAACAATGGGAACCATTGGAAAATATCGAATCACCCTTTGATTCCATGGCGCATCTGGCAGATGTTCGGCGCATCGGCAGCAGTCAGGGAAAGTACAACATCCCCAATATCGGTGTGTTTCTCTGGCGCATTCAGGCATACCCGCTGACGGACTCTCCTGCAGTGAAGCTGAATAACGATGAACATGATCTGCGATATTTCTTTCATCCCTTAGCAATCGATACCCCGTTGATCGGGAAACCGGAACGAGAACGAGACATATCCCATATTGCCGAACAAATAAATGTTCCCATGGAGATAAGCCGCCGTATGCTTCATGAATATCTCAACGCGTATTATGGTAATGGAAAAAGCTTTTGCATTACCTGTGATGGGGAATTGATTGACGACAGTCAAATCATTGCCTGTAACCTCGCCGACACTGGAACCGGTGCATGGGCCCACCAGCCGCCGGAAGTTGATGACGGGGCTAAAGTCTTTGTGGATCCGGTACTTGGCAGAATTGCACTCCCACAATCACTCAAGCCTGGGAACTCGGTGACGGTGAATTTTCATTATGGGTTTAGTGCAGACCTTGGCGGCGGAGCATATGAACGTGCCGATACCTTTAACCTGACACAAACACCAGAAACTCCGGTGATTCATATTCCCGGGGAACAGGCAACGATTTTAGATGCATTCCAAGAGGCTTCTAACCGCTACGCCAATGGACATAAAAGCGTGGTCATAGAGATTAGAGACAATGGCCGCTATGCGGAAGCAATAACTTGCCTTCTTAAAGAAAATCAGCGCATTGAGCTTCGGGCCGCCAACGGTTTCCGGCCCACCTTAGTTCTGCAACAGGATTGGGAAATCACAGGGAGCAAGGGGGCCGAGCTTATCTTGAACGGGCTGCTTGTTTGCGGTGAAACGATATATACAAAAGAGACGCTTTCAAACTTGTCTTTATTTCATTGTACCCTGGTTCCGGGATTGCAGCTTGAACCCAACGGAAAGCCCTTAAACCCCTCCCGGGCCAGTATGGTTATTGACACATCAACAACCGTTGTCATTGAGCATTGTATCATCGGCACTTTCCTGATTAAAAGCGGATCAGTCCGGATTGAAAATTCCATTGTGCATGCCACAGACCCCACCCGGATCGCCTATGCCGGGAGTATGAATGAAACCGACGCCGGTGCAGTTCTGCAAACATCTAATACAACGTTTGTCGGCAAAGTCCACAGCACACAAATAATGTCGGCAAACAACTGCATTTTCTGGTCCCGGCTCAATCCCACGGATACGTGGCCTGCTCCGGTGTGGTGTGATAGACAACAATCGGGGTGTATTCGATTTTCATATCTGCCGCCAAACACCATTACCCCGTCCCGATATCAGTGCCAACCGGATATCGAGATTGCAAATGAAATTGAACGCACCGAGCAATCCCTTGGTCGAAATCTTTGTGATCTTGAAATAAGCTCAATTTCTGAACAAATCCAAAACTGGTTAACCCCCCAATTTACGTCACTTCAATATGGAAGCCCGGGCTTTGCACAACTGAATTCCAATTGTCCTGAACAAATACGAACCGGGGCCGAAGACGAATCTGAAATGGGTGTATTTCATGATCTATATCAACCACAACGCGAATCCAACCTGCGCACAAGATTTGAAGAATATCTCAAAGTTGGGATGCAAGCAGGCGTCTTTTATGCGTCCTGAAAAAGACATGAACAGTCATGGGGCGGCCCGGGTTGCCGATATCAAGGATAGCCCCACAACAACCCATGAAAGAAATTGAACACCTTACTGAAATTTTCATTTAAACGGAGACAGGTATGAAAGGTGATTTTAGTCGGTTAACATTCAATCCCAACAAACAATACAGCGGCGTTCTTTTCCAGCAGGGCAAGGTGCAGTTAGATGCCGACTTGAATGAGTTACAGGCCATCAAACAATATCGTGAGGAGGTCGAGGCCGGCGATGTTATCGGAAAATACGGACGGCCAAAAAATGATGGTGGATTTGAAATCGGCCTTACGCCGGACAGCAATGATCTGACAATATCCTGTGGCCGGATCTATGTAGATGGACATCTTTGCCAATCAGAGCCCTTCTCGTTAAACGTTTTGGAAAAGGCCTTCACCGCAGACAATAAATTTCTGATGTTACCGACTGAGCCGTTCAATAACGGGGAACTAAAAAAAGGACAATGGCTTGAAATATTTTCCGGAATCGGTGTCTCTAATGTAGTCAAGGTCGTAGATATCCACAATACGACCGTCACCTTTGAACCACCGTTGACCATCGAAGAAACGGACCGTTTTCCTACAATAAAGACACCAATATTAATACGCCGGATTTTTACGTATTTTAACCAACCCTATCTCAATCCGGACGATTTGCCGAAAATATCTGCTGGGAGTGAGCTGGAAAAAGAAAGATATCTTGTATATCTGGATGTGTGGGAACGGTACGTCACACATTTAGATGACGCTCAGATTCGAGAGACGGCCCTTGGTGGTATCGACACAACCGGACGTTCAAAAACAATATGGCAGGTCGCCCTCTTACCTGTCAACGCAGATGCACAGTGTTCCCATTTTGGAAAAACATGGAGCCCGGCGGATGGGCCATACGGCCAATTAAATGTGCAAACTGCCCCCGTGCCGGAAACAACCAACAACTGCATGTTGCCCATGCAGGCAGGTTATCAGGGCCTGGAAAACAGACTCTACCGCGTGGAAATTCATCAAGGCGGATACTTAGGCAACGGTGATACGATAAGCTTTAAATGGTCCAGGGACAACGGATCAACAGTTATACAAGTGAACAAGATCGAGGAATCAACCCTTTTTGTAAACACGACAGAGCCGGATGCCAATAGTGGCTTTACGACCGGTCAATGGGCCGAATTAACTGATGATCTTCACGAATTGCACCGGTTACCAGGTCACCTAAGTAAAATCACTGACGCAACGCGTGCAAACACGATCACACTTTCGAGCGCCCCGCCGGCCACAATGAATCTTACCGGCAACATGAATCTCAGGCGATGGGACTGTACCGGTGAGCAGACAGTAAAAGCGGCAATGGGACCAACAGAATGGATCACACTCGAAAACGACATTCAAATCAATTTTTCCAAAGGGCATTATACCACCGGCGACTATTGGATGATACCGGCCCGATCAGTTATGCAATCGGAAACAGGAACCATTGAGTGGCCCCAGGATGATGCCGAGAATCCACTTCCCCAATATGCCCAGGGTGTTCATCATCGCTATGCGCCCTTGGCAATTGTCGATTTTGACAATGCCAAGAGAACCTTTGAAATAATAGAGCAGGAAAACTGTTGTCCCAAGTTTCCCCCTCTCACGGGTATTACTGCAGAAGATATCGGTTATGAAAGTACCGAGTGTCCCCTTCCCAATGCAACCACGGTCCAGGATGCTATTGATTATCTTTGCAATCTGTATAAAGGCCCTTGTCAGTTAACATTAACGCCTGAACCAGGATGGGAAAACAAATTGGCCCAGATCAAAGAAGGAGATGACGTTCATATTTGTTTTCAAACAGGAACTTATTCCCTTCAAAATCCTGTCCTTTTAAAAAATCTGGGCCACATAAAAATCACCGGCAATGGTTTTGGAACACAAATTATTGCGCAAAACACGGAAACAGCCATGATGCTGGAAGATTGTAAAAGTGTTTTGATACAAGACCTTTCTGCGCTCAGTATAGTAACGGGAAATACAGGGAACAACAACGGGCTCAATGGTACCTTCTCATTGGTAAATTGTCTGGATGTTGCCATTGAGAATTTATCTATACAATGTGGTGCCGGAACAAGTAAAGCCGCAACATGCGTGACCATAAGAAACGATATATCAGGTATAAGCCTGGCAGGTGGCAAGGGCTCGGTACGAATTCAGCATTGTAACCTGCATATTGGGCATCTGCAGATCGGTATGTTGTTGGTTAATGTGGCAAGGGCGGTTATTGAAGACAATTACCTGACGGTTCCGGCAAAACCCAAACGCTATTCATTTGAATACGTTAACAAAAATAAAATCTATCGTGCAAAGGTCCGTCGTTTATTGATAAACAATACTGAAATACACACAATAAAGGAAGATAAAACAACAAGCGCTACGTCTGATCAAATATCGAAAAAAAATGCATCTGTGCAATTGGGTAACTTTGAGGCATATTTCGACACGGATCCTAAATTAGCCCTGGAGTGGCAAAATATTGTAAAGGCAAACCCGCCTTCAGAAAACGAAATTATCAATACCGGGGACTTTTTTAAGTATCTTAATCGGTTGGCAGACCAAATGATTTTAGACCAGGGCCAAATCCGGGGGTCGGTAAAAATAAAAGAGTGGTATAAAACTATAAAAAATCAGAACCCGGCTGTTGCCGCCCAGGGAATTGTAATAGGAGGACAAGAGGCTGTTGATATCCGTGTAAAGAATAATACGATTTGTGGTGTATCTGAAGGCATTCACGTTGGGCTGCGTCATCGGTCTATGGCACAAGGCAAGTACGATGATGTTGATCGTCTGGTAATAACGAATAATACCATAGACCTTCGATTCCCCCCTCTATCTTTCAATGAACGATATGGCATTTTTGTTGGAAATAGTAAAAGTGCAATTATAGAAAACAACTTTATCCGTGTTACTCGTTTTTCCTCAACGACCTCAAAACATATAGAGGGCATTCGAATTTTTGGTTATTTAGGTCCCATGATGATTCTGAGGAGTAACCATCTTGAAAACTTTACAATCGGCATTTATGTAAACCCGCTCAATGATATTTCTCAATCACTTGTTCAATGGGTTGCGACAAATAACATCTCACCCAAAGCTAAATATGCCCTTGAAATTGGGGCGCGGGCAAAACAAAATGAAGCGGAAAATGAAGCAGCTGAACGTAACGAACGAAACGGGGCTTTAAAAGAAAAATTTCAACAAGATAACAATTTTTCTTGACAAAAAAATGACGCCCTGCTTAAGTCATTATATGTGGCGCATATTACTGGTCGTAATCAGTCCGTGAGAAGAAGCAGACTCAGGTCTTTTGTGAAAGCTATTGTTGTTAGCCTTGCTATTTTCAATGGTTATCCTTGATTCTTGATACGCCCATGCAAAGCGGCTGAAGGGTTCAACTCCCGCGTCACAATGAGGCGAGTCAATTAACGGCTCGCCCTTTTTTTGTGCCGACTTCACCCTTACTACAGCCTTCTGATTTTGAATCATCTGGATGGTATCATAAAAAGCCTTTTGAATTTTATCCAACAAATATAGATAGTTAGTTAATTCATACAGGTCTGACAACCTTTTTTTAAAAATGGGATAAGATAACCAAGTGGTAATATACAGCTATATCGTTTTCAGGTGAAGTGTGATAATAATAAGGTTTAACTTAATTCAAATTAAAGGTTTCTAAATGGAAAAAAAAGTTGACCCAAAAACTCCCAAAGTTACCAAAAAACTAACTAAAAAAGATTTTTTGGTGCCTGCAGGGAAAACCAAGGTCAGTTCCTCTAAAGCCCTAATCAAATCTGATCCCATTCAAAGTTACCTTAATGAAATCAATCGATATAAGCTTTTAACCCGGGAACAGGAAATAGAACTGGGGCGCCGGATTCAGGAAGATAACGACCAGGAAGCCGCCTATATAATGACCACGTCCAACCTGCGTCTCGTTGTGAAAATTGCTTTGGAATTTCAACGCATCTGGATGCAGAATCTTCTTGACCTTATCCAGGAAGGCAATATCGGTCTTGTCCGGGCCGTCAAAAAATTTGACCCATATAAAAACGTTAAATTTTCCTATTATGCATCATTTTGGATCAAGGCATATATCCTCAAATTCATAATGGACAACTGGCGCATGGTCAAAATCGGGACCACCCAGGGGCAGCGCAAGCTTTTTTTCAGATTAAAAAAAGAGAAACAATTGCTCATTGAGCAGGGCTTTGACCCTAAACCCAAATTGCTGTCCGAGCGGTTGGGTGTATCTGAAAAAGAGGTGGTGGATATGGACCAGCGGCTGGCCAACTGGGATCTTTCCCTTGATGAGCCGCTTAAAGATGATTCCAATACAGAGCGAATTGAATTTATAAATGTTGATTCGGATTCCTCCGAAGACCAACTGGCAAAAAAAGAGATCGAAGATATCCTGTACACCAAGGTAGATAAATTTAAGAAAACCTTAAACGACCGTGAACTGGATATTTTTGAGCGCAGAATTTTTTCCGATTCCCCCCAAACCCTTCAGGAAATAGGTGAAGTCTACAGCATCTCAAGGGAACGGGTCCGGCAGATTGAAAACAACATCATCAAAAAAATGAAAGCATATTTTAAAAAGGATATGCCGGATTTTGACATGTATGACCATGACCAGTAATGGTCGTCTTCCAAGCGTTTAAAAAGGCATACCGTTCATGAAACACCTTACCGTGTGTACCCTGGCCCTGGCTTCAGTCTTAAGCTTTTTCCCAGTTTCAGGCTGTATCAAGGCCCCGGGGACTGTCGATATAGAACAAGCCGACAGCAAAAATATTACCGAACAGGACCCGACTTCAAGCCAAGACAGTGACCTCCAAGCGTCTTACTACTATCTTATGGCACGGCGCCACGAGAGTAAAAATGAAGCCGATCAGGCTAAAAATGCCCTGAAAAAGGCCATGGAAAAGGATCCTGGCTCAAGCTTTCTCCAGCGCGAATACATCATATCGCTGCAAAAAGAGAAAAAATCAGAGCAGGCCCTGGCACTTGCCCAGGACCTGGCCAAAAAACATCCGGATGATGTGGAAAATCTGATCCTGCTCGCCCGACTTAAAAAAGGGGATGAAAAGGATATGACGCGCCTGCTGGAACGGATACTGGAACTGGCCCCCGAGGACAAAGAGACCTTTTTACGGCTGGGCAAAGTGTATCTGGATGAAGGCATGAACCTGAAAGCAATGAATTTGTTTTCCCGTATGGCAAGCATATTTCCCGACTATTATGTTGCCTATTTCTACCTGGGTGAGACCCAGCGAATGGAAAACCAGCTTGCAGCGGCCAAGGATTCCTACCTTAAAACCATGGAACTTGAGCCCGATCTTTTAGAACCCCGGTTCCGGCTGGTCGATGTATATAAAGCATTGGGTGAAAAGAAAAACAGAGCCAACATCATAGCGGTTCTCAAAGATATTCTTGATTCTGACCCTGGAAGTGAACGGGCTCTGATTGAACTTGGTCTGCTCTACTATAACACCAAGGATCATCAAAACGCTGATGAAGTGTTCGCCGAACTTGGCCGGGAAATCCAGAAAAATCCGGAACTGGTGGTCAATATTGCTCAAATCCTGGTACCTGAGCATAGATACCAGGATGCTGCAACAGTATTGTCCCAGGTCAAAAAAGTGTTGCCCGGAAATGCCAACATCAATTTTTTTCTGGGTATGGCTTATGAAGGATTGGAAGAACCGGATAAGGCTATTGAGTATTATCTTAAAGTGACGCCTGATCACCCCCAGTATAAAAAAACAATCTTAAGTATAGCGTTTCTCTACAGGGACATGAACCGCACCGAAGATGCAGTTCGATTCCTGGAACAGCACCACAGGCAAAGCCCGGCAGACATTGACATCACCTCTTATCTGGCATCATTTTACCAGGAAAGCGACCGTCACGACATTGCCATCACCATGCTGCAGCGTGCGTTGAAAGAGGCTCCCAAAAATACGGCGTTGCTGTTCAAGCTTGGTGCGGTCCTGGATACGGCAGGCCAGCGTGAGCAAAGCATTGAAACCATGAAAACCATTATCAGGCTGGATCCCAAACACGCATCGGCCCTCAATTACCTGGGATATACCTATGCGGAAATGGGTATCCAGCTAGATCAGGCTCTGGAACTGGTACAAAGGGCCCTTGAAATCCGGCCTGAAGACGGCTTTATCACAGACAGTTTAGGATGGGTTTATTATAAAAAACAGGTCTATGACAAGGCGGTTTTCTACCTTGAAAAAGCCGTTGAACTCTCTGACTATGAAACCGTTATTGCCGCCCATCTGGCCGAGGCATACACGAAAACCGGACAGCATCAAAAAGCGGTTGCCATGTATAAAAAAGCGCTTGATAATGCCAGAGAGGATCAGGAAAAAGAGATTCGGGAAATTAAAGAAAAACTTAAACAATTAACAACCACCCGGCAATGATAAGGGCATGTTTCAAGGCCCGTCATGAAAGTTTCTTTTGTATGAAATTTTCAGGCGTTGGTATTATTACCATACTCCTGTTTACTGTCATGTTGACCGGACCGGGTTGTGTGCTGCTTGGACTTCAATTTTGGAAACAAACAGATCCCCATGCCGAAGAAATCATAAGCCAAATCCAGACATACAATGCCCGGATTACCACATCCAAAGGCACAGGAGAGCTCACCCTGCTCCGGGGATTCGGCAAGGAAAAGTATAAATTTGCCTGGGCTGCACAATCCCCAAACCGCCTGCGCATGACTCTGCTCATGTCCGGTCATCCGGTTGAAACCATTGCCTCCACCGGCCAATGGGTGACCTTTATCTCCCATACCGGTGCGCACAAGCCCCATTCAGCGGTGTCTACAGATCCGGATCTCAACCCTTACATTAATATCCCGTTGCGTCTGTCTGAACTGGTCAGCCTTCTTCTTGGAAAGGTGCCGGAACGTCCTTTTGATTGGGCCTGGACGCTTCCTGAAACGCCGGGTAAGGTCTTTGCCTCACAATCGTTTTCTTCACAAATCCAGGAATGGGTAACCGACGAAAATGCAATGGTGACCAGGTATCGGGTGCTCGACAAAAAAAAGAATCCCATTTTCGGAATAGGATTTTCAGAATTTTCCAAACAGGACAATTTTAATATTCCCAGGCTTATCTCCATAGAAAAAGGGGGCCGGCGTATCATGGACATCTCCTTAAAAAACATTATGCCCAATATTCCTGTAAAAGAATCGGTATTCAGGTTGACAGGCTCATGAAAATGAACATAATTTAGGCGGTGTTATTATTACCAAACCTCATAAGGAGATAAATATAAATCATGATTCATGACAATGTTGAACAGGCCAAAAAAGCAAGCAGTTGTTCCAATCAGCCCCAGAATGACGCTGCAAAGCAACAGATGGAAATGGAGGCAATGATCAAGGACAACCTGGCCAAAATTAAAAATAAAATTTTCGTTCTGTCCGGCAAAGGCGGTGTGGGCAAAAGCTCTGTGTCTGCAAACCTTGCAACGACCCTTGCTAAAAAAGGATATAAAACCGGACTGATGGATGTGGATGTCCATGGCCCATCCATTGCCCAGATGTTCAATATAACTGAGTTGTTAGATATATCACCCGACTCCAAGCAGTTGTTGCCCAGACAGATCAACGAAAACCTTTCGGTGGTTTCGGTCCAGGCGTTGATGCAGGACAAGGACCAGGCCGTTATTTGGAGAGGCCCTGCCAAAACCGGTATAATCAAGCAGTTTGTAGGCTCCGTTGCCTGGGGAGAGCTGGATTATCTGGTTATTGACGCCCCTCCGGGGACTGGCGATGAGCCCCTCACCGTTGTACAGACCATCCCGGATGCCAAAGGCATCATCGTAACTACGCCCCAGGAAGTGGCACTTGCAGATATCCGCAAATCCATTTCATTTTGTAAAACAGTAAAAATGGAAACCCTTGGCATCCTTGAAAACATGGCTGGGTTTACCTGCCCCCATTGCAATAAGCACATTGATCTATTCAAAAGCGGGGGTGGAGAAAAAACAGCCAAGGCACAGGGCTTAAACTTCTTAGGTTCCATCCCCTTTGATACACGCGTCGTAGAATCAGGAGATGAAGGCGTTCCCGTAATGACGTATGAAGCCGAAGGTCCTTTTAAAGATGCATTTGAAAAAATTGTAAATAATATTCTCAAACAATTTGAAGGCTGATTAATTGAATCTGGAAAAAACACCCCGGGCACTGAAAGCCCGCCTTGAACAAGGGGAAACCCAAATCCTTGGCAAACGGGCCTGTTTTTCCAAAAATGCTGTGCGGCGGTATTCGGAAGAGCGATCTGACACCGAATACCGCCTTGCTTTTTCTGCGGATGCCGACCGTATTCTCAACTCTTTGGCCTACACCCGTTACAGTGACAAAACCCAGGTTTTTTCTTTGATCAATAACGATCATCTCACCCACCGGGTGCTCCATGTACAGATGGTTTCCCGGGTGGCAAGAACCATTGGGCGATACCTTGGGCTGAACACGGATCTCATTGAAGCGGCAGCCATGGGGCATGATATCGGGCATACGCCCTTTGGCCATGACGGCGAACAGTTTTTATCCTGCCTCACCCAGTCCGCAGGGGCAGGACACTTTCACCACAACCTTCAAAGCATGCAGTTTTTGGATGTTATTGAAAGAAACGGCAAAGGCTGGAATCTTACCCTTCAAACTCTGGACGCCATTGTCTGCCATAATGGGGAGGCCCATGCACGTGCGCTTACCCCGGCACCGCCAAGAAAGTTTGCCGACCTGGATACAATTGTCCGGCAGATCCGGGCCGGCACCATGGAAGATGTGATGCCCATGACCATGGAAGGGTGCGTGGTGCGCATCGCCGACACTGTCTCCTATATCGGACGAGATTTTGAGGACGCTGTCCGTTTAAAAATTGTAACCCGAGACCAACTGCCCGACAGTTGCCGAAAGCGTTTAGGGGCTACCCAGGGTACCATTGTCTTTAACCTGGTTACAGATCTGATCAACACAAGCATTGACCAAGATTTCATCGGATTTTCCCCTGGGGTGGCTGATGCCCTGAAAGAATTGAAGCAGTTCAATTACCAATTTATTTACAAAAACCCCTTGATAAAGAAGCATCTGACAACGGTTGAAGATATTTTCAAATGTTTGTTTGACAGATACATGAACGATCTGGCCAAAGAAAACAAGTCTTCGGTTGTTTATTCCCAGTTTCTCAACGGCATGGAAGACTCTTATCCTGCGAACCACAGCCATGCCGAAATTACCCGGGATTTTATTGCCGGAATGACCGACTCCTATTTTATCCGTCAGGCCCCGGACCATTTGCGCCCTGCTCCCATTGACTGGGTTTAACAGCCACGGGCCGGCCTGACATATGCTGCCGGGCTTAGCCCACAACAAAGCTTGAAAGATCTGAGTAACTTACCCAGTCTTTAATATAAAAAATCATAGAACACCAGAAACGCCAATGTTTGATAACCGCAAAATATATCGTGCTTGTCACCAAAAACAGGGGTTGCTCCCCTTTAATGTGACCGTAAAAGAGACAAACCTGAATATCCAGGCAGATTCGGATCTCAGTAAGCAGGCCGTGCGGTCCATCCTTACCCACCGACAGTACATCGAAAATCACATCGCCCGCTTTCCAAGGTTTGCAGACAGCCTGACACCGGTGTCCGATCCAGGGATCATGCCTAAAATCATTTCTGAAATGATAAAGGCGGCAAAAATTACCGGTGTCGGCCCCATGGCAGCTGTGGCAGGCGCCGTGGCCCAGAGTGTGGGCAGAGATCTGCTTCAATGGTCTTCAAATATTCTGGTGGAAAACGGTGGGGATATCTTTATAAAATCAGAGACCCAGACCATATTTACCATTTACGCAGGGTCATCTCCGTTTAGCATGAAAACCGGTATTAAAGTGGCCCCGCGTCCAACTTCATTTGCCATGTGCACCTCTTCAGGGACAGTGGGTCATTCCAAAAGTTTCGGCAAGGCTGATGCTGTTACTGTTCTGGCAGATTGCTGTGCACTGGCCGATGCTGCGGCCACATCTCTCGGCAATAAAATCCAGACCCCCAAAGACATTGAAAAAGCCATTGACATAGGCAAAAATATGTCAGGGGTTCAGGGCATCGTCATTATTATAGGAAAACAGATTGGGCTGTGGGGTGCCCTGGAATTGGTCAAATTGTAAAACAGGAGTACATCATGAAAACACAATTTATTTTTAAAATTTCACTGTTCATATCTGCGTTTGTAATGATATCGGCAGGGTCAGGATGCATGGGCGCGTCCCGGAATCAGCCGAATCTGCCGGAGAACGCGATTGTCTGCGAGGAACCCCGGCACACCATATGTACCATGGACTACCGGCCTGTATGCGGTTATTTTGCTGACGGCACCGTAAAAACATTCAGTAATGGTTGTACGGCCTGCAGCAATAAAAACGTGGTTGGCTTCACCCATGGACCCTGCAGCAAATAACTTTTTATCCATGATCTTGGGTCTTCGGAGCACAGCTATCACCAGCCGATAGACCATCTTGGTAGCATTTGTCACCATACCGCGTCACCTGACGGCACAGCCCCCGGATTATACTGACTTCCCGGGATTGGAGCTGGTAGCGGCTTAAAAAACTGCGGGCCTTGTCCAGCCGGTGTTCCGGATTTTCATGATTGATGTAATGGAGTTTGGCAAAGGTCTCTTTGAGTTCTGTATACATATTCTCCAGCTCATGCCGACAGGCCAATCGGGGAATATGAAATTCCGGTTCCATGGTACGCGCCTTGAACAGTTCATAGCATATAACCATAACAGCCTGAGCCAGATTCAAAGAAGAAAATCCAGCTGTTGGGATGTTCACAAGATCATGGCATAGCTGCAAATCTTCATTGGTCAGTCCCCGGTCCTCGGGACCGAAAAGAAGAGCCACCCGGTTTTCTGAAGAGATGGGAATCAGTGTTGCGGCAAGATCGGCCGGAGACACGTTCACCCTGCGCGTACCGCCAAGCCTTGCAGTTGTGCCGACGATCCAGTTAAATTCTCCAAGCGCCTCAGTTAAGGTGTTGCAAACCTTCATGGCCTCAACCAGTCCGGCAGCTGAATGAGTTGCCACTTTCAGGACCCGCTCCATATCAAAATTTCTGGGTGCGGACAAAATCAACTGCCCTACTCCCATATTTGCCGCAGCCCGGGCAGCGGCGCCAATATTTTCCGGAATGCGGGTGTCATGAAGTACAATGGCGACATTTTCCATACAAACTTTCTGATTTTTCTCTTTTTTCTTTTCTTTCATACCCCAACAATCTTTCCGTTCATCAACACATTATGGCGGCAGTACAATTAACCATCCTTTATCTTTTTTCTCATCTTTTTCCAATATTTTTAAATCAATCATAAGAGAATTCACCGGGAGTGTTGCCAGTCTCTTGATTTATTAACTACGAGTTGGGGAGAAAAATTATGTTCAAAAAAAAGACACTTAAAACATGTTTTGTTGTAGCGGTTGCGCTTCTAATCGGAATGACAGGTGCTTGGGCAGAACATTTTTCCAAAGGCAAGTTTAAGCATAGAAAAAAACATAAACCGGTCATGGTGCAGATTCTGCATACCAACGATCATCACTCCTACCTGGACAGCAGTACTTATGACCTCACGCTTGGCGGTGTTGCCACCCGGCTTCAGATGGGCGGATTTACAAGCCTTGCAACGCTTATCAAGGAAGAAAGAGATAAAAACACAATTGTGCTTAACAGCGGTGAGTTAAACGGAACCCTTTATTTTTCCCTTTTCAAAGGAGAACCTGATTTTCTGGTATTTAATGAGCTTGGGCTCGATGGTTACACGCTTGGGAACCATGAATTTGATGAAGGGGATGAGCGTCTGGCCGAACTGATTGAGATGGCGGATTTCCCTATCCTTTCATCAAATATGACGCCGGAAGAGGCAAGTCCCCTTTACCGGGTTAAGGATCAGATTAAACCCTACGTGATCAAGGAAATACAAGGTGAAAAGATAGGTATCATCGGCATTTTGAAAGTTGAAAAAACCAAAAACTCTTCAATGGTTTCCGATGATGTCACCTTTACCGAAGAGATTGAAGCTGCAAATAATGCCGTTGCTGAACTGGAAGCCCAGGGAATCAATAAAATAATCCTGGTGAGCCATGTTGGATACTATAATGACATCGTTTTTGCCAAAAACGTACCTGGACTTGATGTGATCGTCGGTGGAGACACCCATTCATTGCTCGGGAATGCGGAGGATCTGGAAGCGGTAGGTCTTGCCCAGAAATATTCAGGACAGACCGGACCTTTTGAAGGCTATACCCATGACGATGTGGAATCCGAAGATCTGGGATCATACCCCACAACTGTCATCGGGCCTGAGGGGGCTCCGGTTCATATTGTCCAGGCCTGGAGCTATGCCTATGGGCTTGGCAGGCTGAAGGTGTTTTTTGATGCTGCCGGAATTGCAAAATTTGCCAAAGGCAATATTCAAATCCCTGTGGCCGGTCCGTTCCTTCAGGTAAACAGTGAGGGCGTCAGGGCTGAAGTATCTGACGAAACAACCCAGGAGATCAACCAGATTATTGATGATTCTCCCATTCTGACGCATGGACAGGTAGATCAGACTATTGATGATATCTTGACGCCCTACAGAGATGAAATTGAAGCATCCATGGGGGTTGAGATCGGGACCATTTCAGAAACCATGGGATATGACAGAATTCCTACGCCGTTTGCTGTGGGTGACACCCCAACCGGAAGTTATGCAGCCCAGGTTGTCTGCAATGCTTTCAAGCAGACCAATCCAGCCATTGATTTCGCCATCCAGAATGCCGGAGGCGTCAGAACCCCTCTTCTTGAAGGGCCGATAACCATGGGCGACGCCATCGAATGTCTACCCTTCTCCAATACGGTGGTGATGCTGGACATGACCGGAGCGGAAATTAAAAGAGTACTCAATGAGGCCGCTTGGTATTCACTTAATTCCGGCTCCACAGGCGCATTTCCTTATGCAGCAGGGCTTCGCTACGACGTGAACTTAAGTGGCGGTGAAGGTGAGGTCATCTTCAACATTGAAATGCTTGATGAAGAAACCGGGACCTGGACAGTTCTGGATGAGAATGCAATGTTTACCGTTGCAACTAATTCATTCACGGCTCTGGGAAAGGATAACTATCTAACCTTTAAAGATGTCCGCGATGCAGATCCGACGAAGTTTGAAGATACCTATATCACCTACTATATCCCCTTGGTGGAATATATTCAGGGACTGCCGGATCAGATACTTCCTGCACTTGACCCGGATATATATTGTCTGAAATCGGTTCAGTAACCTATTTTTTTTATCAATTAAAACTTGTCCCGCAGAGAGAGTCCCTTTCTGCGGGACTAAATTATTTTAACCATAAAATTAAAAGGAAGAAAATTATGTTCCCGCGTTTGTTCTCTGTTTTGATGACAGCCGTTTTTCTGCTCGGTGCGCCTTCGGTCAAGGCATTTGCTGCCGTGCGGTTTGCGGTGTTTGCCGACCCGCATTATTATGACACGGATCTTGGCACTGAAGGCACGGCCTTTGAAACGTACCTGGCCCAGGACCGCAAACTGATCCGAGAAAGTGAAGCATTGACCAAGGCTGTGATAGAAAAAATCATTGCATCCAATGCCGAAACCCCCATTGATTTTGTTATCGTTCCGGGCGACCTGACCAAAGACGGCGCCTTAACCAGCCACCAGGAGTTTGCTGTGTATCTGAAACAGCTGGAGGATGCCGGAATCCCAGTTTTTGTGGCACCCGGCAACCACGATATCAACAACCCCCATGCCGCATCCTACGATGGTGAAGTGGCAACAGCCGTGGAAAATGTGTCTGCCGCACAATTTTCCGCCATTTATGCTGATTTTGGTTATCATGAAGCTATCACGCATGACACCGACTCATTGAGCTATGCGGTTGAAGCGGTTCCCGGTGTTATCCTGCTCTCTTTGGACTCCTGCAAATATGATGACAACCTGAATCAGGGATCTCCTGAAACCAGCGGAGCTTTCAGTCAGATCACCCTGGACTGGGCTGCCCGTGTGATTGAACAGGCCAAAGATGCCGGCAAACAGGTGGTGGCATTCCAGCATCACGGCATGACCGAACACTATACCGGCCAGGCCACAGCCTTTGCAGACTATGTGATTGACGATTATGAAACCGTGGCCACCACCCTGGCCGATGCCGGTCTGAAAATCGTATTCACCGGCCATTACCATGCCAATGACATCACCAAAACAGTGGGCAGCACAGATGATGCAGTGCTTTATGATGTCGAAACAGGCTCCCTTGTCACCGCCCCCTGCCCCTACCGCATTGTAAGCCTGCACGGAAACAATGCCGCCCAGATAGAGACCGGTTACATGACAGACATCGATTATGACTATAACGCCGGGCTTGATGATGATGACCAGTTTGACTCCTTTTCTGAATATGCCCAGACCTATCTCTACGACGGGCTGGTAAACCTTGCCCAAAGCCTTCTGGTCTCCTCATACGGGGTGGATAATGCCACAGCCCAGGCCCTGTCACCATACGTGGCCGATGCATTTGCTGCACACTACGCAGGGGATGAAAAGCCTGACCAAGAGACTTTAACACTAATTTCCGGGTATGTAAGCAGCAGCGACCCCAATGTTAAGTTTCTGGGACAAATGCTATATGCGCTGTGGACCGATCTTGAACCCACAGACAACCGTGCGCTGCTCAGTCTTGATCCGAAAATCGAATTAAATGTTCTTGGCACCTACGCAAGCGGCGAGTTTGACAAAGGGGCCGCAGAGATCGTGGCTTTTGATTCACAGACCGGCCTTTTGTTTGTGACCAATGCACTGGACAACACCATTGATGCTCTGAATATCACCACATACCCCGCAAATCCCTCCAAAGCCTTCACCATTGATCTGGCGTCCTACGGCGGGGGCGTAAACAGCGTGGCGGTGAACAACGGCCTTTTGGCAGCCGCTGTTCAGGCGGATGTTAAACAGGATAATGGTGTGGTGGTTTTCTTTGACACCGCCGGCATCTTCATCAACAAAGTCACGGTGGGTGCCCTGCCGGACATGGTGACCTTTACCCCGGACGGAAAAAAAGTCCTTGTGGCCAATGAAGGTGAACCCAGTGATGATTATGATGTAGATCCTGAAGGTTCAGTCTCCATCATCGATATCTCTAAGGGTGTTTTAAATGCTGAAGTTAAAACTGCAGGATTTGAGGAATTCAACGATCAGAAAGATCAGCTAACAGCCAAAGGCGTTCGTATTTTCGGCCCTGATGCCACCGTGGCCCAGGATCTGGAACCCGAATACATTGCCGTATCCGCCAACGGTGCCCTTGCTTGGGTAACTCTGCAGGAGAACAATGCCGTGGCTGTGCTCAATGTGAACAGCGGTCGAATTATCAGTGTTTATCCCTTGGGATTTAAAGCGCACAACATTGCCGGCAATGGCCTGGATGTCTCCAACAAGGATGACGCCGTCAATATTGCAACCTACGACAACCTGTTCGGCATGTACCAGCCTGACGCCGTTGCGGCTTATCAGGTCCGGGGGCACCAGTTCCTGGTAACGGCTAATGAAGGGGATTCCCGCGATTATGACGGCGTCAGTGAAGAAACCACCGTTGCAGATGTTGAGCTTGACGCGGATCAGTTCCCCAATGCCGAAACACTTCAGAAGAAAGCGAATCTGGGCAAGCTTAAAATCACATCTACGTTAGGCGACTGGGATGGTGACGGTGACTATGACGGATTATACGCTTATGGTGCCCGTTCTTTCAGCATTTTATCCGCCACGGGCGACAGACTTTCCATGGTGTTTGACAGCGGGGACCAGCTGGAGCAGCTCACAGCGGCCGCCCTGCCCTTTGATTTTAACAGCAACAATGATGAAAATGACTCCTTTGACAGCCGAAGTGATGACAAAGGCCCAGAACCCGAAGGGCTGACGATTGGCACTATCAACGGCCGCACCTTTCTTTTTCTGGGCCTTGAACGCGTTTCCGGCATCATGGTGTATGACATCACAGAACCCGGAGCACCTGAATTTGTCCAATACCTCAACAACCGTGACTTTGACGGTGATGCCGAAGAAGGCACTGCAGGGGATCTGGCCCCCGAGGGCTTAACCTTTATCCCAGCGGCCCAGAGCACCACTGGACAGAATATGCTCGCCGTGGCCAACGAAGTCAGCGGGACAACTACCGTATATCAGATTGATGTGGATGAAACTGCATTTAAAAAGCAAAATAAAATCCGCGGCGTTGGCAGGAAAAATTGCCGTAAAAAATTATCAGCACGGCATCGTTAAAGAAATATATTCATAACCCATAACCAGTAAAGGCAGGGTGTAAATCGCCCTGCCTTTGTCACTTAGATGCCTATGGGTAAAAAAATCTCATCTTTCTCATAGCTTCTTCAAAAAAAATCGAGTCCATATTGATTGAAACCTGCTATATAAAAGCCTCTTGATGGTTTTATAGTGTTTTTTCAAAGACTTTTATGAACCACGCACCCGAGATACACCCGAAGTTGGAAAAAATTTATTTTCAGTCAAAATTTTCTCTTGTCAAAAGCACTTGAATTTGTTAAAAGGTCTTTCTGTTGCGCCCGTAGCTCAGCTGGATAGAGCAACGGACTTCTAATCCGTAGGCCGCGTGTTCGAATCGCGCCGGGCGCGCCATAAAAATCAAGGGGTTACAGAGTTTTTCTGTGACCCTTTTGTATTTGATTCTATGATCTGCCCCCACATAGCCCCCACTTTTAAATCTGTGGGATCAGTCACACTTATAAAAAATAGCGCCTTTACACGGCTATTATCCAGAGGTATCTTATGGCAAAACAGTCAAGACTGTTGACAACGTCCAATAAGAGCAGTTAATATCAAACAGTAGCAAACCACAATAAAAAGGCAGTAACGATGACAACCCTTACAGCAAACGAAGAGTACAGCATAAACGAGTTTATGAAAAGCATAGACTCTGTGAGTCTTATCATGAGGACATCTTCATCTTTGGTTTATAGGGTTTTTAAGGTGTATGTAACATCCTTCTTTATCATTGCAGAAAACTCAAAGTCGTTGAAAATATTAAAAAGCATGGCAGAATCATGCAATCCGTGTGATAAGGCATGTTCACCGAAAGAATGTGCCGTTAAGGTTCTTGAAATATCCAAAAAAGTTCGGGATGATATTGCCGTCATAAGCGATGATTTTAAAACTGTTTCTATCTTAACCCCGTTAGCTGTTGCTTTCGATAATATCTTGACTGAGTGGGACGACTTCGTTGTAGACTTAACCATCTCCTCTGACCCAGACGTTGGTAACGCCATCGGACAGCTTATCAATGCCTTATAAAGTAGTTGAAACAGACGTATTCAAAAAGGCATTAAAGGCCGCCCTAAAAAAGCACAGTAAAAGCAAAACAGATATATAAAACAAGATTCAGGCCTTGGGTGCAAACCTGCCAGGAGATTCATGCACTCTGTTCAGCCCTCATCATATGAAGAAGGTGCGATTTGAACTGAAGGCCTATAATATCAGCAAAAGAAAGGGGATGCGACTCTTTTATCTGATTGTGGAAGAGAAGCAGGTTATAATTCCTGTCTTTATATACAAAAAAGACCAAATCAAAACAGAGCATTTGGTCACGGCTGATGTCAAACGGCACATTAATCTGATCACCGACGAGATTTCTTCTCGCCCCACAATATAAAAAGCCCCCTGGCAGTACAAAGCCACCAGGGGGCTGAAATTAACCCCGCAACAGGGCTTATGTGGCTATGCGATAGATGCCTTTATATCTCTGACCTGCATCTCCAAGGCCCGGATAGCGTCAGGTAACGGTTGACCCACGCCTTCCATAACTGTGTTAATCTCTGCCAGTACATCACGCTGTTCCCGGTCCTGCGGGCCTTGCAGTTCAAGCCCCGCCTCCGGAGCAACCAAGGGTTCTGTTGTTTAATGACATTAGTCGATGATGATGTAAAAAAAGACACCTTCGCTTTAAGCGTAAGGCTTAATTCAAATTAAAAAGTGTTGCTCCTTTGTGTTTAAGGGGCGTATGGTAGTAAATGATAAATTTCTAATCAAATGCAATATGATATCTATGAATCTGACCGTGAACAAAAGAAGGAGTCAGATCATTATCCAAATATATAGGGTATTTCGGATAAATTAGCACCTTAAGAAAACTTCAAAAAGAATCTAACCACTCTGGCATTTTGTAATCTACCCCTATGGTTCGATTGTAAAAGTAAACCCCTTGATACGATTGCTTCTTCGACGATTACTGGGTATGTTTTTACAGTATCTGTCCAAAATCCGTTACACGCATCACATAGCCCGTTACAGAATACAGGCACCCTGTTACACACACTTATGATATTTCTTGATCTGGACAACAAAAGCAAAAAATATTTGGTACGGATAGAACATTTGCCTGATTTGCTTTGCATGCAATCATGTAATTGGTATGGTTTTCTATCACAACCATTTCTTTCTCAGGAGGGATCTCTGTAATGATGCTGTCATCGTTGCGGTCTACAGCGCAAGAATACAAAAAAACAATCAACCGCTCTTCGAGTATTGGCGATCATTGTCTGTGTTTTTCTCATACACTGCGCAGCTTCGCCCAATATGATCGGGACATGGCTGGAGATCGGCAAAAGCAACATTGGAATTCAAAAAAAAATGGATCATTCAGTGCGGTGGACAATGAGGGAATGGCCGTGAGTGGAAAGTATATGCGCTTAAAGGATGGGCGCGTGAAATTCGAAATCCTGCACGGAGACGCTTCCGTGGAGATAGTGATCCTAAACGTTTCTGTAAACGGGGAAGAACTAACTGTTACTGGCGACGTTCCCGGAGACGTGGAAAGATATAGAAGAATGGACAGGTGAGCCAAAATGACCATCAGGGTTTTACACAGCGTTTTTGGATTGATTGCGATCTTTTTGCTCTTTCCCACCATCGTATGGTCTCAAGAAACGGTGATTGCGGCAACAAAGGTGGGAGAATGCGAGCTTACGGTGGAAGCGAGCGATCGGTGGCATTCGCTGAGGTTGAGGGCATTTCATCCCCGAGCCACTAGGTGTGATATCGGCAGAGAGTCAATACTGCCGATTCTTGATGAAGCATTTTCAAAGCTCCGATCGCCGCAGCTTGAAAGAAGCTATGAATCCTTGTTTATTGGAAGGCTTGTTGACTACCCCTGGATGTGTCAGTATCTGGCGAATACCGCTCTCACGGATGGCGGTTGGGACTCAAGGAAAGGGAAGCCTGTCGCCATGGATATTAATAAATATGTATCCAGCCTTCTCTTCAGAAAAGAGCTGCTATCGGAGATAATGGCTGGTTTAGCAAAAAATGGATACAGCGTCACTGGCATAAGTGTGGAAAAAGTGCTCGTCGGTGGCTTCCACGACGTTCCATTATATCAGGGGAAGATGTTTCGGGGGCGGGTCCCTTTTGATGCGCAAGTCTGGCTCCGACTCAAGAAGGACTGATCGGTGCAACGAACTATTTCAAGCCTAAAGCTGGCTTTTATTCGGCTGCGCACATTTCAAAATTGCCCCCGGAAGATATGATGAAAGATGGTGTCTGGGGTGTGCCCACGGTGCCCAAATTGTGCCCGTCAAGGTCAATTATTTACAAAAGTTTCCAAACGAAACCAAAAGTTAGACGCTGAAAGCCTTACCAGATAAGGGCCTGAAAATTATAGTGGAATTCAGTATGCTGAATCTTGCACTTCTAATCCGTAGGCCGCGTGTTCGAATCGCGCCGGGCGCGCCATAAAAGCAACTAAGCCCCCAAGGGACTTCCTTGAGGGCTTTTTTTGTGCTTCCGGTTCTACTCCGGTCCATTCAAAAAAGGCTCTACTGATAACAGATGCCTTTTCTCATGTCACATTAAAGATTTGCAGATGGGGTCTTTAATCGCTTACGCTACTTCAACATTCTGCCGCTCAACCGTTGAATGAGCTGGAAAGCACTTCTTCAGACGGCCGCAGCTGAATGACATAAACCTTTTTGCTGTTTCATCGATGAAACAGTTTTACAGCAGCTCAGAATGATTTTTGTGCCCGGACCACTTAGGCAAATCATCGTGAGGCTCGACAACCCTCGACCCATAAAATAGATGGCAGGTTGGTTTGAACGACTCCGGCACCCTGGCGGGATGTCCGAAATCAAACAATGATGGGAAGGCGAGCCACATCCTGCGCCCCTCATCGGCAATGAGGGTGCCACATTTGCTACAGCGAACTTTACAGGGAAGGATACGTCCTGGCCGGTTTTGTTCACTATTATAAAAAGTTAGATGTTCCAAACCAGCGGTAAATCTCACATGGCGCTTGTGAAAAATCGCAGCCCACTGCATAGGGGCACCATGCAACCTCTGGCAAGTCGTGCAATGACAAATTTTGGCATCCACTGGATCTGCACTCACCTCATATCGTATAGTTCCACAAAAGCATGAGGCTTGGTACTTTGCAACAAACTCTGTATCTTCCAGGGAGGCATAATCAGGTCCAAATGAATTTTTCATTATCAAGGCCTGCTATTTTTATTCAGTATATTTAAATATTATTTTTAACTTGGAAAGGGCGCCTTGTTCATCAATGAAAGATAGGCGAAGGCCTTGTAATTAAGTCCGGCCTATCCCAGGATGATAGACTGCACTGAAATTAAATAGGTTCCAGATTAATTTTCAACCGACACCCAACCGCTTTGGCATACTTACGCAATGTTTCAATGGAAGGGGAATGCTTCTGACTTCCCCCACCGGATTCAATTCTTGCAACAGCGGGGGCTTTGGTATTCATGGCCCTGGCTACATCTTCTTGCGTCATCCCCGCTTTTTTCCTGGCTTTAAGCAATTCATCCAGCAATGCAAATTCATCTTCCAGGGCATCATATTCAGCCATAAAAGCAGGATCTTTTTTCCATTTTTCTATCATCTTTTTATGTTTGGTCATTTTTAACATCCTTGAGCCTTTGCCGGGCTATGTCAAGATCCTTCTTTGGCGTCTTCTGGGATTTTTTTTATAACGGCCACGAGCCGCCCTTGGTCTATCTACACCCAGGCCTCGGCCTACAACAAAGATTGAAAGATCTGAGTAACTTACCCAGACTTTCTTATAAAATTCGTGCAAAATTAAAATTTGGTATTCAACGACAGCACAAAAGAACGCCCGGCCCTGACCTTCTCGTTATAATATCGGATTTACCATTCCATAACAGTGTATTAACATATTTGTTAATTTTGTCAATTAATCACGCTAACTCATATTCACAGAATTTTTAATAAAAAACAGCCAGCCAAACAGTTATGCTATTGGGATCAGTTTGAGTGACCTTATGTTTTGTATGGGCCGGGATGTCGAGATAATCCCCTTTATTTAATGTATATTCAAGTCCGTTTTCGTACAAAATTGTACCCGAACCTTCTAATACAATCACCCACTCATTCTCATCTTGGTTATACCACCCGAATTCAGGAGAAGTATGGCCCAAAGAAACAATGCGTTCGATCCGAATATGTTTTTGATTAACTAAATCAGTAAAATGCTCAGCTGCCAGATTATCAGGAATATTTTCAAACAGATTGGCCATTAACAGCCCCAATATCTAAAGTCTAAAGTCAGGTTTTTGTTCAGACACTATTTTTTAACTGTAATCGGAGAATTGGGCACACCGGCATAAAAAACGATAATTTCTGCAAATTCACTGCTTTCATTTATCCCATAGTGGCATTTATTCACGACTTCGATGATCGAATCTCCTGCGTTAAGCTGTAATTTTTCCTTCTTTTCGGTTACAACGGTTAGCGTCCCTTTTAACAACACGCCTGCATTGATCACAGGATGTGCCAAAAATAATTTAATTGGAGCTTAAGCATCCCGGAATGAAAAAATCAATAACCAAATTTGTTCTTTAGTTCTTATGATTTCAATATTAACCCCAACGATGGAATTAAATTGGACATTTCGGTCCCCGGCTTGACAAATCGGCTGCAACCAGCGTATTTGCTTTGCTGTAATTTATTTAGATGATGATAAAAAACAGGTGAAACGAATTATGAATCTACACCACTGGTGGCTGGCCATCCGGCCTAAAACCCTACCGGCAGCTGCTTGCCCGGTTGTTGTTGGCGCAGCGTGTACTATTTCTGACCACAGATTTTCAGCATTGATGTTTGCAGCGGCTTTGGCCGGTGCTTTGTTGATCCAGATATCCGTAAATCTGGCCAATGATTATTTTGATTTTATACACAACATTGACACCCCGGACCGTAAAGGCCCGAAGCGGATGACCCAAAGCGGCCTGATTTCGCCTGAGACCGTTCGAAATGCATTCATAGTGACTATGCTGATGGCTTTGGGTTTAGGCGCTGTTCTTATTATCAAGGGAGGGGTTGTGATTCTGTGCATTGTGATCGCCTCCCTTCTTGGCGTTATCTGTTACAGCGCCGGTCCCTTTCCCATTGCATCCAACGGCCTTGGCGAAGTGTTTGTATTTATTTTTTTCGGGCCTGTGGCAGTACCAGGCACCTACTACCTGATGGCCGGATGCGTAACACCAATGGTCTTTATCGCATCTGTTCCCGTAGGTTTTATGGTCACGGCCATTATCGTAGTCAACAATCTGCGGGATATCGAAACAGATGCCCGGGCAGGCAAAAAGACCCTGGCCGTCATATTAGGCCATTGGCGTACCAAAGTGGAGTTCGTATTTTTGATCTTTTTCTCTTTTTTGATACCCTGTCTAATGTTTGCATCGGGCTACTGGTCTTGGGCCATTTTATTGCCCTTGGCCGTCTTTTGGAAATCTTATCCCTTATTTAAAATTATTTTTGAACAGAATGGAGAAGTTTTAAATGTAGCACTTGCAGATACAGCAAAGCTTGCACTGATGTTCAGCACACTTTTTGCCATTGGTATTATGGCGGGGTAACAGCTTGTAATTATTATTCTTGTACCAGGGCTAAAGTTCTGTTAATCTACTGAGCTTCAAATTAACCGGTTCAGGGAGAAGCCTGGGCCCTTGTATTGAAAGGATAGATAAATGATAAAAAAAATTGCGTTACTGATGAGTGTTCTATCGACATTGGTATGCTTGAGCCTGACACCTGCCGGTGCAAAAGAAGTTTACATTAACGGCATTGACTTTGGTTTTCCTCCCTTTGGGTATGTGGACAAGGCCGGCAAGCCTGCAGGCTTTGACGTAGAATGTGCAAACTGGATTGCCAATGAGATGGGTTTTGAAGTCAAACACCAGCCCATGGATTGGGACGGCATTATCCCAGCCCTGAATGCAAAAAAAATAGATTTTATTGCTTCCGGCATGAGCGCAACAGAATCCCGTAAAAAAATTGTTAACTTCACCCTGCCCTACTATGAAGTCAGCCAGGTGCTTTTGGTCTTGAAGGACCGGACAGATGATTTCAATACCCTGTTGACCACAGGCAAAAAAATCGGCACCCAGAGAGGTACCACCAGCACAAAACGCCTTAATGATCTGCTTGCCACAGGAAAATACGACTTTAAAATTGTGGAGTATGATTCAACGGATCTGAGCATGGAAGATCTCAAAATCGGCCGTATTGACGCCTCTTCCATGGACTCATCCATTGCCAACGAACTCAATAAGGACGAGACTTACAAAACAGCCGGAACCTTTGAAGGCTCCACTGAAGAATATGGATATGCCGTACGCAAGGGCGACGATAAGCTTTTGAACCTGCTTAACCAGGGGTTAAAAAAGCTGATGGCTGATCCCCAGTGGCAGGTGCTTAAAGACAAATACGATATCCACTAATATGCAACATTGTGAACCGGGCTCGTCTGCCCGGTTCCATTCCCCACCCCCGGATTTACCATGCATAACATGTTCACTTTTTTAACTTCCATAACCGACTCTCTGCCCTATATATTTTCAGGACTATGGATCACAGTGGTCCTCATTATCGGGGCCATGGGATTAGGACTTTTGATCGGCATCCCATTTTCCGTAATCCGGGTGTATGGCCATCCTCTTGCCCGGGGCTGTGTGGCACTTTATGTCTGGTTTTTCAGGGGCGTACCAGTTCTTGTTCTGTTCTACCTGTTTTATTTTGGACTTCTATCCTGGCTGGATCAGGTGCCGGCGTTGGATTTTCTGCCCCTTGGCGATGCTTTTGTTGCAGCGATAGTGGTCCTGGGCATGACCACCGGGGCGTATCAGACTCAAATTTTCAAAGGCGCGATCCTCTCCTTGCCCCAGGGCCAGCTTAAGGCAGCACGCTCCCTTGGCATGAGTGACATTTCAGCCATAACCAGTATTATACTGCCCCAGGCCCTGCGGTTTTCCATTCCGGCCTGGTCCAATGAATATTCCATTGTCTTAAAGGATTCGGCCCTTGCCTATGTGATCGGGGTGGCAGAACTTATGTCCAGAACCCGGTCCGTTGCTGCCATCACCCATAAACCCCTGCCCTTTACCCTGTTTGCCGGATTGATATTTTTCATACTGACCTGGGCCGGAGTCAAGGGTCTTAAACGACTGGAGCAGAAAGTGCAAATCCAGGGATATACCCAATAATGTTTGAAAAAGGCATAGATATGACACAACCCAATGGTACCGAACCAATTGTTCTGGAAGCCCGGGGGATTGTTAAGGAACTTGGCGGCAACACCGTTTTGAACCATGTGGATTTAACCCTGGCCAAAGGAGATTTAAAGGTGCTCATTGGACCTTCAGGTTCCGGGAAATCTACCTTGCTGCAGTGCTTAAACCTCTTGCACATCCCAGAAGAAGGCCGGCTGCTTTTAGACGGGACCCAAGTGAATTTTAGAAAAAAAACAGAGCTGTACCGGTTGCGCCAAAAAGTGGGCATGATTTTCCAGGAATTTAATCTATTTGATCACTTGTCTGCCTGCCAGAATGTTGCCATTGCATTGAGAAAAGTAAAAAAACAATCCAAAAACCAAGCCCACGACCGGGCATGTGAGGAGCTTGCCCGGGTGGGGCTGGCCGACAAAATGGACCTGTATCCGGCCCAGTTGTCCGGGGGGCAGAAACAACGGGTCTCCATTGCAAGGGCCCTGGCCATGGACCCGGAAGTGTTGCTGCTGGATGAACCCACATCAGCCCTGGACCCGGAACTGATCAGCGAGGTGCTGGTGGTGATCCGGGATCTGGCAAAGGCGGGGATGACAATGCTCATGGCCACGCACCAGATCAGTTTTTCCGCTGGTCTTGCCCATGAATTTGTTTTCATGGAAAACGGACAAATTACAGAACAGGGCGAGCCTGCTGCGCTGCTGGCTGAAAACAGCGGATCACGGACCCGGGATTTTTGCGCCAAAATTTCAGAGCTGACCGGAGCTGAGGCGTGAACGACTTTTTTCCCTTTATCATAGATCAAGTTATACCCCGCCTGAACACAGGTTTTTTTGTAAGTATCAAGCTGATTGTGCCTTCGGCGCTGCTCGGCTTTTTAATCGGTGTCGTGACCGGAACCCTGAGGGTCTATGGTCCCTGGCCTATAAGAAAATTGTGTAATTTTTATGTGGCTGTGTTCCGGGGTACGCCACTGGTGGTTCAACTTTATTTCTGGTACTTTGCCCTGCCCTACACAAATTTTGGGGGCGTTCGTATTGTCATGTCCGCTATGGCCTGTGCGATTGTCGGATTTTCCCTTTGCTCCGGGGCCTATCACTCCGAATACATCCGAGGCGGTCTGCTCTCCATCAAAACAGGGCAGCTTAAAGCGGCCCAGGCGTTGGGCATGACCCCATTTACCTCGGTAAAAAGCATTGTTTTGCCCCAGGCCTTCAGACATTGTTTTACCGGCTGCTGCAATGAGGTGATTTACCTGATCAAATATTCTTCCCTTGCGTCCATCATTACCATCAATGAAATGACCGGGATTGGCCGGGGCATTGCCAAGGCCTCTTTCAGAAACGTTGAAACCTTCCTGGTGGTGGGCATTTATTACTTGATCCTTGTCACTCTTGCCGGCGCTATTCTCAACTATATTGAACGGCGTATGGAAATCCCGGGCTTTGATCGCCAGGCCAGATAATAAGGCGTCTGTAAAAAGATTCTTCACTTGTACCTTATCTTATGATTAAAACAAGAAAAGAGAATGAAAACATTCACCTGAACGACCCGTAAAGGAACCCAACCATGATTTCATCATTTTCTTTTGGTCAAATGGTTATTGGTGCAGATAAATATACCACAGACCTGATTATCCTCCCGGACTTAACGATCCTGCCAAACTGGCGCAGAAAAAAGGGGCATGTACTTGAACTGGCGGATTTAAAATCGGTTTTACCGGTAAAACCGGATCTGATCATTGCCGGTACCGGTGTCAATGACAGGATGAAAATAGCCCCGGGACTTGCAAAAGAATTGTCATCCATGGGCATTGAACTCAAGACTCTGGCAACAGGGAGTGCCGTAGAGATGTTCAACACAACCATCGTCCAGACACCGGATAAACAGGTGAGCGCCTGTTTTCATTTAACCTGCTGACAGGATTTATGTATGCCTCATAGCAATCCTAACCATAACCGGTTTAAGTTCTGCCCCGCCTGCGGCAGCAATACCCTTGACCCGGACAGTATAAAATCATTTAAATGCAGGGAATGCGGGTTTGAATTTTTTCTTAACTGTGCGGCAGCAGTCATGGCCATCATCCTTGACGATCAAAACAGGATTTTGGTCACCGTTCGTGCCAAAGAACCCTGCAAAGGCTCGCTGGATTTGCCGGGCGGATTCGCAGAGCCTGGCGAAAGCATTGACCATGGTTTGGTCAGGGAAATCAAAGAAGAACTGAACCTGGACATTTTCGGCCTTGACTTTTTCTGCTCTTTTGCCAATACCTATCTTTACAAAAATGTTGTGTATCCCATCACCGACATGGCATTCACCTGCAAGATCAGGGATTTTTCTTTAATCAATCCCATGGATGATGTGGCCGGTTTCAGGTTCATCCCGGTCAATGATCTTGATATCAACATGTTCGGCATGGATTCGGCACGAAAGGTGCTGGAAAAATTTAAAAAATATTTTCAAACATTAAGCAAATATTAAATCTATAGGCTTTGTGCGCAACTGCTAAGGAACCGTATTGCGTATTCACCTAATTTATGGTTTAAACGATACATGAAAAA